>NZ_RBZQ01000004.1 GCF_003640395.1 Stutzerimonas urumqiensis
AGCAGTGTTTACGACGCCGGTAAGCGTCGCCGCCGCGTGGATCCTCATCGGATAGCCTTGCGTCAGCTGGCTACCGAGCTCCATGCGCAGAGTCGTGGTTCAGCTGGAGCCAGGACATTGTCGGCGGTCCTGCGGATTGAATATCTTTGGCTAATTAAGAGCCTTCATAAATACAGCCGCTTGTACAAGTCTCATGAATGCGGATCCTGGAAAGCTCTGGCAGTTCAGGCTTCAGGCGATTCCATATCCATATAGCAAGGTTTTCGCTGGTTGGGTTTTCAAGCCCGTCGATGTCATTCAAATAGTTATGATCAAGCTGCTCGTAGATAGGCTTGAAAATGGCTTTCAATTCCGCGAAATCTTTGATCCAGCCCGTGTGTGGGTCGACTATTCCCGAAATATAGATGGCGACTCGAAAAGAGTGTCCATGCAGCCGTCCGCATTTATGACCCTGAGGCACATTAGGCAATCGGTGTGCTGATTCAAAAGTGAATTCTTTGAATATCTCCATGACTATCTCGATCTAAGGTTAAAGACTGTTTCACCGCACGAAAAAGCTCTTCGTCGAGCCCAAAAGATGTAAAGGATAACTTGACCACCACTATTCTGCGCATGAGAATCGCGCCTTTTTTAGCGGTCTTGCAGGGGGCGGCGTGAATTCAGTAACAGTGGCGGTCGGCGTGATGTTAGTGCTCAGCCTATGCCGAGTGCACGTGGTGGTGGCTTTGATCGTTGGGGCATTCGTCGGGGGAACGCTGGGTGGCCTGGGGATGGATGGCTCGCTTGAGGCCTTCAATAAGGGGCTCGGCAACGGCGCTACGGTCGCTTTGTCCTATGCGTTGCTGGGTGCCTTCGCGGTTGCGATCGGCAAGTCCGGGCTGGCTGATGTCGTAGCCGAGCATGCCTTGCGTCTCATCGGTCGAGAGAGCCAAAAATCGACTCATGCGGTGAAATGGGCCATTTTGCTGATCCTCTTGGCGGTGGCAATCGCTTCGCAGAATATTCTGCCGATCCACATTGCCTTCGTGCCGCTACTGGTTCCGCCGCTGTTGCTGGCCATGCAAAAACTGCGAATCGATCGGCGGATGATTGCCTGCATCATTACGTTCGGACTGATCACGCCATACATGCTGTTGCCGGTGGGATTTGGCGCCATCTTCCTGAATGAGATCCTTCTCGGGAACGTCGCTACTGCCGGCCTCGATGTAAGCGGCGTAAATGTCATGGAGGCCATGGCCATTCCCGCCGCTGGCATGGTGCTGGGTTTGCTGGTTGCCATTCTGATCAGTTATCGGGCGCCGAGAGACTACGCCGAGCCTAGCGTTGGCTCATCCATCCGAGTGACGAAGCGTTCCCCCATGACTTTGGTCGTTGCATTGATCGCAGTGGCCGCCGCCTTTGTCGTCCAGCTTTGGCTCGACTCCATGATCCTTGGCGCGCTCGCTGGATTTCTGCTGTTCGCGACATTTGGCGGCGTGCGTTGGCGTGAAGCAGACGATCTCTTTACCGAAGGCATGAAGATGATGGCCATGATCGGCTTCATCATGATCGCCGCGTCCGGCTTTGCGGAGGTGATGAAGGCGACCGGCGACGTAAAGGTGCTGGTCGACGATGCTGCTGAATGGGTCGGCGGGAGCCGTGCGTTGGGGGCTCTGTTGATGCTGGTTGTCGGATTATTGGTGACCATGGGCATCGGCTCTTCGTTCTCCACGGTGCCCATCATCGCCGTCATATTTGTGCCGCTGGGTATGACACTCGGCTTCAGCCCATTGGCCATCGTTAGCCTGATCGGCACGGCGGGAGCGCTCGGGGACGCTGGCTCGCCAGCATCCGATTCGACGTTGGGACCGACCGCCGGATTGAATGCCGATGGCCAGCACAGCCATATCTGGGACACCGTCGTTCCGACCTTTCTGCACTACAACCTGCCGCTGCTGGTATTCGGTTGGATAGCCGCCATGACGCTTTGATCGCGCTGTCATGTGAGCGATAGCACTCGCTCTGCCAGATGTTGACTAAAAAGGAACTTCCGTTTTCAGGTTCCTTGCATGGCCAACTCCACACTCGAGCAGCGCGTCTTTCTCTGGCTGCTGGTTGCAGTATCCATTGCCTTTGGCTGGATACTGCTGCCGTTCTACGGAGCGGTGTTCTGGGCCGTCATCCTTGCGATTCTCTTCGCGCCATTGCAGCGTTGGTTATCGAGCAAACTCAATGGCAAGCCCAATATCACGGCGCTGGCCACGCTGCTGATCGCCCTGCTGGTTGCGGTGCTGCCCATGATCGTCCTGGCCGGATTGCTGGTTCAGGAGGGCGCGGAGATTTACCGGCGCATCGAAAGTGGCGACCTGGACGTGGCCGGCTATGTCGCTCAGGCCAGGCAAATGCTGCCGGCCTCCATCGAGGAACAGCTTGTCAGGTTCGGTCTTGGCGACGTAGAGAGCATGCGAGAGCGCCTGGCGAGCGGCGCGCTGGAAGCCAGTCGCTTTCTGGCGACCAAAGCGTTCAGTTTTGGCCAGGGCACCTTTCAGTTCTTGGTCAGTTTCTTCCTGATGCTCTATCTGTTGTTTTTCTTCATTCGTGATGGCCGCGACCTCGTGGCGAAGATCAAGCGGGCCATTCCACTCAGCGATAACCAGAAGCGCCGGCTGTTCGGAAAATTCACCCGCGTGGTGAGGGCGACCGTGAAGGGAAACGTTGTGGTAGCCGCCACCCAGGGTTTGCTCGGCGGTGCGATCTTCGCCTTGTTGGGCATTCCGAGCGCGCTGCTCTGGGGGGTTCTGATGGCCTTTCTGTCGCTGCTACCCGCCGTTGGCGCCGCCCTTATCTGGACGCCGGTTGCCATCTTCTTTCTGATGAGCGGATCAATCTTGCAGGGGATCGTGCTGACCCTGTACGGCGTGCTGGTCATTGGATTGGTAGATAATCTGCTTCGCCCCATCCTGGTGGGCAAGGACACCAAGATGCCGGATTACGTCGTCTTGATTTCCACGGTCGGCGGGTTGGCCCTGTTTGGGCTGAACGGCTTCGTCATCGGCCCATTGGTCGCCGCGCTGTTCATTTCTGCCTGGGGGCTGTTCACGTCGCCGGAAGCGGCAAAGCCGGCACGGCCCGGTGGCGGGAGAGGCTCCTTCGGGCCCTGAACGTGCTGTTGCACGCCCAGGGCCGGCTTCGGTTACATCAGGCGACGCCCATCCTGCCGCGTGACCACGACGGTCGACGAGCGCGGCCGCTTGCCGGGACCATCCGGCCACTCGCTCCGGAAGACGTCGGGTGTCGAGCCTTCGCCGGGATGCTGGATATTGACGAACAGCGTGCGGAAGTCGGGCGTGGCGGTGATCCCCGTCACTTCGGCACCCTTCGGTCCGACCAGGAAGCGCTTGGTCTCGCCGCTCTTCGGATCCGAGACGAGCATCTGGTTGTTGCCAAAAGGACCGGCGTTGAGCTGGCTGCCGCTCATGTCCGTCTGGATCCACAGCCGTCCCTCATCGTCGAACCACAACCCGTCCGGGCTGGCCATGATGTTGGTCGCATCGAGCGGCTTGCCTTGCGGGCTGCGACTATCGTCTTCCGGTCCGGCCAGCAGGTACAGGTCCCAGGTGAAGGCCTGGCCCGCATGATGCTTGTCCTGTTCCTTCCAGCGGATGATATGGCCGTAGGGATTCGGTGAGCGGGGGTTGGCGGGATCGGCTTCGGTGCGCGCCGTGTTGTTGGTCAGCGTGAAATACACCTCGCCGCTGTTCGGATTCACCGCGCCCCACTCAGGACGATCCATTCGGGTGGCGCCCGCGATGTCAGCCGCAAGGCGCGTATTGATCAGCACCTCGCCCTGATCGGCGAAGGTCACGCCGGCGGCCTGGCAGGCGGCCTGAAACGCCGGGTCGGCAACGTCCAACGCGAGCCATTGGCCGCTGCCGTCCGGGTTGAACCGGGCGACGTACAGGGTGCCTTCGTCGAGCAGCGAACCGTTGCTGCGCATCGGCCGATACGCGTCACGGCTGACGTACTTGTAGATGTATTCGTTCTGCGAGTCGTCGCCGGAGTAGCAGACCAGCGGCCGGCCAGGGCGCGCGGGCGCGAAGACGACCCCCTCATGAGCGAAGCGACCCAACGCCGTGCGCTTCACCGGGACCGACGTGGGATCGAACGGATCGATCTCGACGATCCAGCCGAAGGTGTTCGGCTCGTTCCGGTAATCACCCGTAGCCGATTCGGCGCGCGGTGTTGCATCGAAGCGCTCGAATTCGTCGCCAGGAATCGTTTCCCAGCCGTAGCGGCCTGCTTCGCCGACGCCGTAGCGGCTCAGCTCACGCGGCTGCGTTTCGGCGCGGTAGGCAAAGTAACCGGCCCAGTTTTCTTCGCATGTCAGGTAGGTGCCCCACGGCGTAAAGCCGTTGGAGCAGTTGTTCAGCGTGCCGCGCGTCGAGGTTCCGCTCGGGCTGTAGCGGGTTTTCATCAGCGCATGGCCACGCGCCGGCCCGCTGAGCTGCATGGGTGTCGCCCCGGTAACGCGACGGTTGCGCGAGGACGGCTGCTGCGACCAGTTACCCCGCACGTCGCGGCGCAACTCAACCACCGAGACACCGTGTGCGTTGATTTCCTTGCGCACCTCCTCGGCACTGACACGGCGGCCATTGACCACGGTCGGGCCGTTGGGGTGCAACAGGGGCGCATCGATGTATTCGTGGTTCAGCACCAGCAGGCCGTGGTCGCTCGATCGGCCACGTCCACCCTGTGCATCGATCGGGAAGAAATGCATGCCGTCATGGTGCATGCCGGTCTGTTCGGCCTGGTCCTGCGCGCTGTTGCTCGCGTCTTCCAGGTAGGCCGGATAGCGCCCGGTGATCGGCGTTCCCCACGGAATCAGGACATTGGCGACGTAACCGGACGGCACGGTGATGGTATCGGCACGGGTGACGCCGACTGGCTCGAACGGTACGCGCGAGCGCCGGGCGAACGGTGGTAGGGCTGCAGTGCGGCTGGCGGCCTCGCCGGTCGACGGCAGGGTGACGCCCAGAAAAGCGAGTGCGCCCAGGGCCGCGCCACCGGCGACCACCTTGCGGCGGCTCTGGTCGATGACGTCCTGAATGTGCGGGTTGCCCGAGTGATTGCTCGGAATCTCGTCCCCGTTTCCGAAAAGAATGTCGTTGCGCATGATGACGCGGCGGCTCCATGAGGTAGGTTAATCGACGGAACCTTGACGCTACGCGGCCAATGCGACAACGCTATGACAGCCTCGTCGACGCAAGACAAGGACCGATACCGCTCCGACCGGTTGACTTCATGGCATTCGACGCCATGCTTGCCGGCGGACCAAAGAAGGAACGCCCCGTGACCCAAGCCGGCAAGACCATCCTGCTGGTCGATGACGATCAGGAAATCCGCGACCTGCTGGACGCTTACCTCAGCCGCTCCGGCTTCAACGTACGCAGCGCGCCGGACGGCAGCAGCTTTCGCGCCGCGCTCGGCGAATCCCCGGCCGATCTGGTCATCCTGGATGTCATGCTGCCCGACGAAGATGGCTTCAGCCTGTGTCGCTGGGTTCGCCAGCACGAACGCCTGGCGCAGATGCCGATCATCATGCTCACGGCCAGCTCGGACGAAGCCGACCGGGTCATCGGGCTCGAACTCGGCGCCGATGATTACCTGGGCAAGCCCTTCAGTCCCCGTGAACTGCTCGCCCGCATCAAGGCGCTGCTGCGCCGGGTGCATTTCAGCCAGGAGCGCACCAGCGACGTGCTGGCGTTCGACGACTGGCGGCTCGATATGGTCAGCCACCGGTTGTTCCACCGCGATGGCGAGGAGACCTTCCTGTCGGGCGCGGACTTCGCGCTGCTGAAGCTGTTCCTGGACCATCCGCAGCAGATCCTCGATCGCGACACCATCGCCAATGCGACCCGCGGGCGCGAAGTGATGCCGCTCGATCGCATCGTCGACATGGCCGTCAGCCGGCTCCGGCAGCGCCTGCGCGACACCGGCAAATGCCCGCGGCTCATCCGCACGGTTCGTGGCAGCGGCTACCTGCTGGCGGCGAACGTGACGCCTTGCCATGCCAGCGACTGAGCGGCCGCGTCGGCGCTGGCGGTTCGTGCCGCATTCGCTGCTGGGTCGAATGCTGCTCCTGACCTTGCTTGCCGTGCTGATGGCGCAGGGCTTGTCGAGTCTGATCTGGCTCTCTCAACTGCGCGCCAGCCAGATGGAAGGGTTGCGTACCAGCGCCCGAAGCCTCGCCCAGTCGATGGCGGCGAGCGTGTCCTACTTTCGCTCGCTGCCCCTTGGCTATCGGCCGCTGGTTCTCGACCAGCTGCGCAGCATGGGGGGGACCCGGTTCTTCGTTTCGCTGAATGACAAGCCGTTGGAAATGCGCATGCTGCCCGAGACGCCCCGCAAGCGCGCCGTGCTCAACGAGGTCGAGCAAGTGCTGCGCCAGCGCTTGGGACGTGCCGTCGACATGACGATCGAATTCGTCAGCCCGGACGATCTGCGAATCTTCAATGGCGGTCTGAAGCTCGATGAACTACCGCCGTCGTGGGCGCACTATGCGCTCGGCTTCGAGCCACTGGCGCCGCCGATCCTGGTCACCCAGATCCAGATAGGCCCGGGCGAGTGGCTGTACCTGGCATCGCTGATGCCGGCGCCCTATGTCAGTCTCGAGAACGAAGGGTTACCGGTGCAGCAGCTCTGGTTCATCATGCTGACCAGCGGCTTTCTGCTGTTGTTCATCGGTCTTCTGGTGCGCTGGCAGAGTCGGCCGCTCAAGCGCCTGGCCGCCGCGGCGCGCGACATGTCCGTCGGCGACCAGACGGACCCGCTGCCGGAAGCCGGCGGCAGCGAGGTGATCGAAGTCAGCCGCGCGTTCAACAATATGCGCGATCGCATTGGCCGCTACGTGGCCGAGCGAGGCCAGCTGTTCAGCGCCATCTCCCATGATCTGCGTACCCCCATTACCCGCCTGCGATTGCGTGTCGAGCTGCTGGACGACGAGGCCCAGCAGGCGAGCTTCACCCGTGATCTCGACGAGCTGGAGCTGTTGGTCAAGGGTGCCTTGCAGTGCGTGAAGGACACCGACATCCACGAGAACATCGAGCCGGTCGATCTCAACCAGTTGATCCGCTACATCGTCGAGCCGTACCTGCCGCCTGAAGGCGATGGGCGGGTGACCCTGGAGGGCAGGGCGCTCAGGCCATATTCCGGCAAGCCGCTCGCGCTCAAGCGCTGCATCGGCAATGTGCTGGATAACGCGTTGAAGTACGGCGAGCGCGCTCACCTGCTGATCGAAGACGACAAGCATGCGCTGACCCTTCATGTGGACGACGAGGGGCCTGGCGTGCCCGAGCAGCGGCAGGAAGAAGTCTTCGAGCCGCACGTTCGTCTGGCAGGGCAGCAGCAAGGCTACGGCCTCGGCCTGGGGATCGCCCGCAACATCGCCCACGCCCATGGCGGCGAAGTAAGCCTGCGCAACCTGCGCGAAGGCGGCCTTCGCGTGACGCTGCGCCTGCCGCGCCGCCACGAGCAGGCGTGACCTTGCTCGCCGTTATGTAACAAGGCCGTGACCTTTGCCTATCCCTTCGTTACCCAAGCGCGCACAGCGCGCGCCTAGACTCCCTCTCAGCGCGAGCCGGCTGGCTTGCTGCATAACAACAAAAAGGAATGTCCGAACATGAAAGCGATCCATCGCCTGGCTCTTGCCGTTTCACTCGCACTTCCCCTTTCCGCCCTCGCTGGCGAGGTCGAGGTCCTGCACTGGTGGACTTCCGGCGGCGAAAAGCGTGCCGCAGATACCCTTCGGCGTCTGGTCGAAGAAAAAGGCCACACTTGGAAGGACTTTGCCGTTGCGGGCGGCGGCGGCGAGGCTGCCATGACCGTTCTCAAGACCCGCGCCGTTTCCGGCAATCCTCCTTCGGCCGCACAGATCAAGGGCCCTGACATTCAGGAGTGGGGCGAGCTGGGCCTGCTGGCCAACCTCGATAACGTCGCCGAACAGGGCAAGTGGGAGGAGCTGCTGCCCAAGCAGGTCGCCAAGGTCATGCAGTACGACGATTCCTACGTCGCCGTGCCGGTCAACGTGCACCGCGTCAACTGGCTGTGGATCAACCCGGAAGTGTTCGAGAAGGCCGGCGCGAAGCCGCCCAAGACGCTGGACGAATTCTGGGCCGCCGCCGACAAGCTCAAGGCGGCTGGCTTCATCCCGGTCGCGCATGGCGGGCAGCCGTGGCAGGACGGCACGGTGTTCGAGGATTTCGTGCTCAGCATTCTTGGCCCGGAGGACTACCACAAGGCCTTCGTCGAACTCGACGAAGAGGTGCTGACCAGCGACAAGATGGTCCAGGCATTCGCGGCCCTGAAGAAGCTGCGCGAGTACATCGACCCGGACGCCGCCGGCCGGGACTGGAACCGCGCCACCGGCATGGTCATCGACGGCAAGGCCGGCATGCAGATCATGGGTGACTGGGCCAAGTCCGAGTGGACGGCTGCCAACAAGGTCGCCGGCAAGGATTATCTCTGCGTGCCGTTCCCCGGGACGCAAGGCAGCTTCGCCTACAACATCGATTCGCTGGCGATGTTCAAGCTCAACGACGAAGAAAACCGCAAGGCGCAGGAAGACCTCGCACGAACCGTGCTCGAGCCTGAATTCCAGCAGGTGTTCAACCAGAACAAGGGCTCCATTCCGGTACGCCTGGATCAGGACATGTCCGAGTTCGACAGCTGCGCCCAGCAGTCGATGGCCGACTTCAAAGAGGCGGCGAAGGGCGAAGGGCTGCAGCCGAGCCTGGCGCACGGCATGGCGGCATCGAGCTATGTGCAGGGCGCGGTGTTCGATGTCGTGACCAACTTCTTCAACGATCCCGAGGCCGATCCGAAGCAGGCAGCCAAGCAACTGGCCGCCGCGATCCAGGCCGTGCAGTAAAGGACGCGACCGCCGGCATCCCCGGCGGTCGCCGATCGATCCGTTCCTTCGTTACACGCGATTCGGGTGCGCCCGCGGCTGGCGTTCGTCCACACGATGCCTTCCTCACCCGGCGCCCCAGGAGTTCGTCATGAGTTCAGTTGCCGTACCAACGCCCAAGGCGGTCCATCGGTCATCGATGGACTGGCTCCAGGCATGGCTTCCCAAACTGGTGTTGGCCCCGAGCGTGGTGATCGTGCTCGTCGGCTTCTATGCCTACATCCTCTGGACGCTCTTGCTGTCGTTCACCAACTCGCGGTTCATGCCGAGCTACAAGTGGGTGGGGCTCGATCAGTACCTGCGTCTGATGGAGAACGATCGCTGGTGGGTGGCCAGCCAGAACCTGTTGGTCTTCGGCGGGTTGTTCATTGCGATCAGCCTGCTCATCGGCGTGGTGCTGGCGGTATTGCTGGACCAGCGCATCCGCCAGGAGGGCGCGATCCGCACCATCTATCTCTACCCCATGGCGCTGTCGATGATCGTCACGGGCACCGCCTGGCAGTGGCTGCTCAACCCCGGGCTCGGGCTGGACAAGCTGCTGCGCGACTGGGGGTGGGAGGGCTTCCGCTTCGATTGGCTGGTGGATCCGGACCGGGTGGTCTATTGCCTGGTGATCGCCGCGGTCTGGCAGGCATCGGGTTTCGTCATGGCACTGTTTCTGGCGGGGCTGCGTGGTGTTGACCAGTCGATCATTCGCGCCGCCCAGGTCGATGGCGCCAGCCTGCCGACCATCTACCTGCGAATCGTCCTGCCGAGCCTGCGCCCGGTGTTCTTCAGCGCGCTCATGATCCTCGCCCACATCGCCATCAAGAGTTTCGACCTGGTCGCCGCGATGACCGCCGGCGGTCCCGGCTATGCCTCCGACCTGCCGGCCATGTTCATGTACACCCACACCTTCACCCGCGGCCAGATGGGGCTGGGGGCGGCCAGCGCGATGCTGATGCTGGCTGCGATCCTCGCCATCCTGGTGCCGTATCTGTACTCCGAGCTGAGGACCAAGCGCCATGAGTAACGCCGCGCTGCAACCGCGCCTGAGTGCCGGACGGATCGCCATCTACGCCACGCTGCTGCTGGCCTGTGCGGTCTACCTGATTCCGCTGATCGTTATGCTGCTGACCAGCTTCAAGACGCCCGACGACATCCGCACGGGCAACCTGCTGACCTTGCCGGAGAGCTTCACGGTCATCGGCTGGGTGAAGGCCTGGGCAGCGGTGAATGGGTATTTCTGGAACTCGGTGAAAATCGTCGTCCCCGCCGTACTGATCTCGACCTTGCTTGGCGCGCTCAACGGTTACGTGCTGTCGATGTGGCGCTTCCGCGGTTCGCAGCTGTTCTTCGGACTGCTGCTGTTCGGCTGCTTCCTGCCATTCCAGGTGATCCTGCTGCCGGCGTCCTTCACGCTCGGCAAGCTCGGCCTCGCCAACACCACCACGGGGCTGGTGCTGGTCCATGTCGTGTACGGCCTGGCCTTCACCACGCTGTTCTTCCGCAACTTCTACGTCAGCGTGCCCGAGGCGCTGGTGCGCGCGGCACGACTCGACGGGGCGGGCTTCTTCACCATCTTCGGGCGCATCCTGCTGCCGATGTCGGTGCCGATCATCATGGTCTGCCTGATCTGGCAGTTCACCCAGATATGGAACGACTTCCTGTTCGGCGTCGTGTTCGCCAGCGGCGACACCCAGCCGGTCACGGTGGCGCTCAACAACCTGGTCAACACCAGCACCGGTGCCAAGCAATACAACGTCGACATGGCCGCGGCCATGATCGCCGGGCTGCCCACGCTCGTGGTGTACGTGCTCGCCGGCAAATATTTCCTTCGCGGACTCACGTCCGGCGCGGTCAAGGGCTAGCCGCTCGTCGCGGTGTGCCAAAGGAGACAGACATGGCTTCCCTCGAATTACGCAACGTCAACAAGCGCTACGGCCAGGGCCAGGCGGATACGCTCAAGAACATCAACCTTTCGATCGACTCCGGCGAGTTCCTGATCCTGGTCGGGCCGTCAGGGTGCGGCAAGTCCACGCTGATGAACTGCATCGCCGGGCTGGAGAACATCAGCGGCGGCGAAATCCTTGTGGAGGACCAGCCCATCAGCGGCATGAGCCCCAAGGATCGCGACATCGCGATGGTGTTTCAGTCCTACGCGCTGTACCCGACGATGAGCGTGCGCGACAACATCGCGTTCGGCCTGAAGATGCGCAAGGTTCCCCAGGCGCGCATCGATGAAGAGGTGGAGCGGGTCGCCAAGCTGCTGCAGATCGAGCATCTGCTGCACCGCAAGCCGTCGCAGCTGTCCGGCGGCCAGCAGCAGCGCGTCGCGATGGGGCGCGCCCTGGCGCGGCGGCCGAAGATCTACCTGTTCGACGAGCCCTTGTCGAATCTCGACGCCAAGCTGCGGGTCGAGATGCGCACCGAAATCAAGTTGATGCACCAGCGCCTGAAGACCACCACGGTCTACGTCACCCACGACCAGATCGAGGCGATGACGCTCGGCGACAAGGTCGCGGTGATGAAGGATGGGATCATCCAGCAGTTCGCTACCCCGCAGGAAATCTACAACAGCCCGGCCAACCTGTTCGTCGCCAGCTTCATTGGCTCGCCGCCGATGAACTTCATCCCGCTGCGCCTCCAGCGCCAGGGTGCGCGCTGGGTTGCGGTACTCGACAGCGGCCAGGATCGCTACGAGTTGCCGTTGAGCGTCGAAGACGGCCAGTCGCTCGAAGGCCGGGAGGTGATTCTCGGCATCCGGCCGGAACAGATCACCGCGGCGAACGAGGGGGGGCCGGCCTTGCGCGCCGAAGTGCAGGTCGTCGAACCCACCGGGCCGGACACGCTGGTATTCGTCAGCCTCAACGAGGTGAAAGTCTGCTGCCGCCTGGCGCCCGATGCGGCGCCGCGTGCAGGCGAAAGCCTCGCACTGCAGTTCGATCCGGACCGTGTCCTGCTGTTCGACGCCAACACGGGCGAGCGGCTGAGCAAGGCACCCGAGCACATACCCGCCGGGCAGAGCGGCAACATCGCACAGTTCGCCGCGCGTTGAGCGTGGCAGGAGGCGTGTAAAAAAGGCCGGATCGACGGCCGCCAGCGTACCGGCGGCCCTGGCTTGGAGGTGGTATTCATGTTTTCCGTCGCGGGCAGCGTGGAGCGAACGCCCGCGGGCGGCAACAGTCGAACCGCAGCGCGCTCGCGCGCCTTGCGGGTCGGGTAGGAGGGTCGTATCGGCCCGATCCAACAGCAGCAAGAAAAATAAGAGCTAATGGAGTGGATATGAACAAGAAGACACGTTTGGCCCTCGCGGTCTCGCTGGCAGGTCTCGCCCTGCCATTCGCGGCGCAGGCGCTGGAATTCACCGGGTACGTGCGTAGCGGCATCGGCGAATCCACGGCGAGCGGTTCGCAGGCCTGTTTCCAGCTACCCGGCGCGCCCTCGAAGTATCGTCTGGGTAACGAGTGCGAGCAGTATGCCGAGCTCGGCCTGACGCAGGATCTCGCCACGCTGGACGACGGTTCCGTCGTGAGCGTGACGGGCATGGCCGCGCTCTACAACGAATACGACCACACGCCCAAATTCACCGGCGACCACGGCTGGGCTCGCCTGGTCCAGGCCTATGCCGAGTGGAGCAAGATTCCGGCGCTGTACAACGGCTCGCTATGGGCCGGCCGGCGGTTCTACAAGCGTAACGACATTCATATCTCCGACTTCTACTACTGGAACCAGAGCGCCACCGGCGCCGGCATCGAGGACATGGAAATCGGCGGCCTCACGTACAGCTACGCCTTTTCCCGCAAGGACAACGTCTTCCAGGAGAACTACACCAACCGGCACGATTTCAACGTCGGTGGCTTCGACAGCAACCCGGGCGGCGAGCTCGAGATGGGGATCAGCTACATCGCCGATCCCGATCGCGGCGATTCCAACAGCGGCTGGGCATTCACCGTCCAGCACACTCAGGACGGCTTTCTCGGTGGCAGCAACACCTTCGCCGTTCAGTACGGCGTCGGCCCGGGTACCGGGCTGGGCTATACCGGCGACGTAACGCTGGACGACACCGCCAAGAGCTGGCGCGTCGTCGAATACTTCGACTGGCAGGTGACTCCGCGTTTCGGCGGCCAGTTCCAGGTCGTCTATCAGAAGGACACGCGCGAGGGCGGCGGCGATCAGGATTGGCTGTCCATCGGCGTCCGTCCGAGCTACGCGCTGACCGAGCAGTTCAAGCTCGTCACCGAAGTCGGCCATGACCAGATCGATGCCAGCGAAGGTACGCGCAAGCTGACCAAGTTCACCATTGCGCCCACCTGGTCACCCGCAGGTCCGGCGTTCTGGGCGCGTCCGGAAATTCGCCTCTATTACACCTATGCGCAGTGGAACGATGAGGCCCAGGCCGCGGCCAACCGCCTCGCCGCCGGCTCGGCGCTCTCCGATACCGGCACGTTCGGCGGCGATCAGCACGGCTCGAACTTCGGCGTCCAGGTGGAATATTGGTGGTAAGCGGTTTTCGCGAGGGGCAGCGGGACGCTTGACGGCCCGCCACGCGACTTGGAGGTTGGAGGCGACGGGCTCCAGCCTCTTTTTTTTGCCGGTCAGCCTTCGGTCGGGTAGCGCGTGGCCAGCAGGCTTTCCTTGATCTTGCGAAGGTGCGGCTGGAAGTCCACCCCCCGGCGCAAGGTGACGCCTGCCGCCAGCGCATCCAGCACCGTCAGCTGGATGATGCGTGACGTCATCGGCATGTAGATGTCGGTGTCTTCCGGCAGTGGAATGTCGAGGCTCAGCGTACACACCTTCGCCAGCGGCGAGCCGGCCGCGGTCAGCCCGAGGACCGAGGCACCGTTGTCCCGGGCGATGCGTGCGACTTCCACCAGCTCACGGGTGCGGCCGGTGTAGGAAACGATCACGAACAGCTCACCGGTATGCGCGACCGAGGCCAGCATGCGCTGCATCAGCACATCGGCATGCGCCGTCACGGGCAGGTTGAAGCGAAAGAACTTGTGCTGCGCATCCAGCGCCACGGGTGCCGACGCGCCAAGGCCGAAGAAGTGGATCTGCCGGGCCTGGATCATCAGGTCGACGGCGCGGCTGACCAGCTGCGGATCGATGCTCTTGCAGGCGGCATCGAGCGAGGCGATCGCGCTGCCGAAGATCTTGCGGGTATAGGCTTCCGGGCCGTCATCCGCCTCGACCGCCCGGCTGACGTACGCCGCACCGCTCGCCAGGCTCTGGGCCAACTGGATCTTCAGCTCCGGGTAACCGCTGACGCCGAAGGATCGGCAGAAGCGGTTGACCGTCGGCTCGCTCACCCGAGCCGCCTGGGCGAGGGCGGCGATGCTATAGCGCGTCGCTTGCTGGGGATCTTCGAGAATCACCTCGGCGACCTTGCGCTCGGCCTTGTTCAAGGCCTCCAGTCGATTTTTGATCTGCTCGAGAAGATTTCTACCGTGATCCATGTCTGTTCCTTGGAGAGGGCCTTTCTGGGTGGAGATCATACCGGAGCCCTGCGCAGGGTAAAAAACGGAAGAATGTTGTTTTAATAACAACATATAGTGCTTAAAATGCCCCGAGTTGTTCGAATAACCGTCATTATTGGTCAGTATAAGAACATGCCAGCCATCACCGTCGACGCCAACACCTTTACCCTGTTCGGCGCGCTCGGGGACCTTGCTCTGCGCAAGCTGTTCCCGGCGCTGTACCAGCTCGACCGAGCCGGACTGCTGAATCCCGCCACGCGGCTCGTGGCGCTGTCGCGCGACACCGGGGAGGCCGATGCGCACCTCGCGCGGATCGAGCAATCGCTGCGTCGCTACGTGCCGCCGCACGAGCTGGACGAAGGCGTGCTCGACCGCTTTCGCAACCGCCTCGATTACCTGGCGATGGACTTCCGACGCGCCGAGGACTACGCCTCGCTCGCGCAAAGCGTCTCGCCCGACATGCCGCTGATCGCCTATTTCGCGACGCCGGCCTCGGTGTATGGCGATATCTGCCGCAACCTCGCCGCCGTCGGCCTGGCGGAGCAGACGCGCGTGGTGCTGGAAAAGCCGATCGGGCACGACCTCATCTCGTCCCAGGTGGTCAATGACGCGGTCGCCGAGCATTTCCCGGAAAGCCGCACCTACCGGATCGACCACTACCTGGGCAAGGAAACCGTCCAGAACCTGATCGCGCTGCGCTTCGCCAACAGCCTGTTCGAAACCCAGTGGAATCAGCACCACATTTCCCATGTGGAAATCACGGTGGCCGAAACGGTCGGCATCGAAGGACGCTGGGGCTATTTCGACCAGGCCGGGCAGTTGCGCGACATGATCCAGAACCACCTGCTGCAGTTGCTCTGCCTGATTGCGATGGACCCGCCGGCCGACCTGACCGCCGACAGCATCCGCGACGAGAAGGTCAAGGTGCTCAAGGCGCTGGCGCCGATCACGCCGGAGAAGCTCAGTCAGCGTGTCGTGCGCGGCCAGTATGCGGCCGGCTCGGTCGGCGGCAAGCCGGTTCCGGGTTATCTCGAGGAAGAGAACTCCAACGCCGAGAGCAGCACCGAAACCTTCGTCGCGTTACGCGCTGACATCTGCAACTGGCGCTGGTCCGGCGTGCCGTTCTACCTGCGCACCGGCAAGCGCATGGCCCAGAAGGTGTCGCAGATCGTCATCCACTTCAAGGAGCCGCCGTTCTACATCTTCGCTCCGGAGCAGCGTTCACTGATCAGCAACCGGCTGATCATCCGCCTGCAGCCGGACGAGGGCATTTCGCTGCAGGTCATGACCAAGCAGCAGGGCCTGGACAAGGGCATGCACCTGCGCAGCGGCCCGCTGAACCTCAACTTCTCCGAGACCTACAAGAGCTCGCGCATCCCCGACGCCTACGAGCGGCTGTTGCTGGAAGTCATGCAGGGCAATCAGAACCTGTTCGTGCGCAAGGACGAGATCGAATACGCCTGGCGCTGGTGCGACCAACTGATCGATGGCTGGACCCGGCTGGGCGATGCGCCGAAAACCTATCCCGCTGGCTCCTGGGGGCCGGTGGCGTCCATAGCAATGATCACGCGAGACGGGAGGTCCTGGTATGGCGATCTTTGAACTCGATTTACCGACCGATGTGGTGGCCCATAGCCTGGCGGACGCCGCCCAGCTGGCCGAGAAACTTGCCGACGACGTGAGCCAGGCGCTGCGCTTCGCGATCGAGACCGATGGTGTCGCGAGCCTCGTGGTCTCGGGCGGTCGCAGTCCGATCCCCTTTTTCGAGGCGCTGTCGCGCCGCGACCTCGACTGGTCGCGGGTGCAGGTGAGCCTGGCGGACGAGCGCTGGGTGCCGGTCGGCCATGCCGACAGCAACGAAGGGCTGGTGCGTCGCCATCTGATGGTGGGCGAGGCGGCCAAGGCGTCGTTCTTCGGCTTGTATCGGCCCGCGTCGACGGTCGAGGCGGCCGCACGGCAGGCGGCACAAGGGCTGGCGGAACTCAAGCAACCGATCGACGTGCTGGTGCTGGGCATGGGCGATGACGGCCACACCGCCTCGCTGTTCCCCGGCAACGCCACGCTCGGCCAGGCGCTGGATCCGGCCTGCCCCGAAACCTGCATGCCCATGCTGGCGCCGGCGGTGCCGCATCAGCGCATCACCCTGACGTACCCGGTGCTGGCGGCGGCGCATCTGCAATGCCTGTCGATCCAGGGCATGGCCAAGCTCGATGCGCTCGAGCAGGCACTCGGCGCGCCTGCGCTCGAGCGGCCGATCAAGGCATTCCTGCATTCCCCTCTAGAGATCTACTGGTGCCCCTGAGGCGAGGACTTTTCCCGTGAACATGCAAGACAAGAACGAACTGATCGAACGCCTCTGCGAACGTGCCCGCATCCTGCCGGTGATCACCATCGACAACGAAGCGCAGATCCTGCCGCTGGCCGATGCGCTGGCAGCCGGCGGCCTGTCCTCGCTGGAAATCACGCTGCGTTCCCAGCATGGCCTGACCGCCATTCGCCGCCTGCGCCAGGAGCGCCCGGACCTGTGCATCGGCGCGGGCACCGTGCTCGACCGCGCGATGATGGACGAAGCGATCGATGCCGGCGCCCAGTTCATCGTTTCCCCCGGCTCGACGCGGGAGCTGCTCGAGGCGGGCGTCGATGCGCCCGTGCCGTTGCTGCCCGGCATCAGCACGCCGTCGGAGCTGATGCTTGGCTACGCGCTCGGCTACCGCCGCTTCAAGCTGTTCCCCGCCGAAATCTGCGGCGGCATCCCCGCGCTGAAGGCTTTTGGCGGTCCGTTCCCGACGGTGCGCTTCTGCCCGACGGGTGGGGTGAATGCCGGCAATGCGGCGCAGTACCTGGCGCTGGGCAACGTCATGTGCGTGGGCGGCACCTGGATGATCGAGGCGTCCGCCCTCAAGGCGGGCGATTGGGCGTCGATCCAGGCCAAGACGGCGGAAGCGCTCAAGGCACTCGGTGCCTGAAGGCGAGAGCCTCCTACTGCGGTCGCGTGATCCGGCGACCGCACATCGTGCGGCCGACCGGCGCGGCGCATTCGCTGCTCGTCCCTGATAGGCTCGGCCTCACGGAGCGCGTATCATGCGCGCCCCTTCGAGCTGAACCGACACACCGGGAGGTGCCTCAATGACCGATCACGAGCCGATCGAATCCCCCGCTCCCCAGGGCGAAAAACTGCAAAAGGTGCTGGCGCGCCTGGGCCTCGGCTCACGCCGGGACATCGAGAGCTGGATCAGCGGCGGCCGGGTGCAGGTCAACGGCGCCGTCGCGACGCTTGGCCAGCGGGTCGGTCGCTCCGACGCGATCGCCGTCGATGGCCGCCTCGTCAAGCGCGAAGAAGGCGCCGAGCACGTGCGCCGCGTGCTCATCTACAACAAGCCCGATGGTGAGATCTGCACCCGCGACGATCCCGAAGGTCGTCCGACCGTGTTCGACCGGCTTCCGCGTCCCAAGGAGGGCCGTTGGATCAACATCGGCCGCCTGGATATCAACACGACCGGTCTCCTGCTGTTCACCACTGACGGTGAGCTGGCCAACCGGCTGATGCACCCGTCCTACGAGATGGATCGTGAATATGCGGTGCGCGTGCGCGGCGAAGTCGATGACGAGATGATCGAGCGCCTGAAAACCGGCGTGATGCTCGAAGACGGTCCGGCGCGCTTCACCGACGTCCAGGAGGCGCCCGGCGGCGAGGGCCTGAATCACTGGTACCACTGCGTGGTGATGGAAGGCCGCAACCGTGAGGTGCGCCGGCTATGGGAGTCTCAGGGCGTGGTCGTCAGCCGCCTGAAGCGGGTTCGCTTCGGACCGGTGTTCATGACCTCAGATTTGCCGATGGGACGCTGGCGCGAGATGACCCAGCCCGAGGTGGACATTCTCAGCCAGGAAGTCGGTCTCGATCCGGTCGCGCTACCGGCCATGAAAGGCAAGCTGCGCGAAAAGCTCGATCGCATGCAGCGCAAGGCCGCCAAGCCGCTGGGCAAGGGTGAGCGTCGTCCGCGTGTCTTGCGTCCTGCCGAAGATGCCGATGTGCCTGCTCGGCAGGAGCGGCCTCAGCGTGCGCCGCGCCATTCGGCGGAGGAGCGCTCGCCTCGCCGCGGCGAGCCGGCCGAGAAGCGCGGTCGTGGCACGCCGGTCGCCGAACGGCCTGCGGACATGGATCGCAAGAAGGGCAAGCGGCCGATGAACCCCGAAGGCCGGGACGGCGCCAGCGGTGCTCGTCGCAGCGCGCCGGCGAGCGAAGGGCAGCGGCCAGGCTTCGGCCGCAAGCGCCCTCGCTGATCTTCGGCTTGGGCCCCGCTCAGTTGGCGGCGAGGCTCAGGCGATTGCGACCGGATCGCTTCGCGCAATAAAGCGCTTCATCCGCCCGTTGCAGCAATTGCTCGGGCGTCTCGGGTGCCTGGTAGGTGGCTCCGCCAAGGCTCACCGAGAGCGGGACCCAGGCATCCTCGACCTCGAACCTGAAGGCCTCGACCGCTGCCCGCAGTCGTTCGCCGACGACTGCCGCGGCCTCGCTGTTTGTATTGGCAAGCAGCAGCACGAATTCCTCGCCACCGAAGCGGAAGATCATGTCGGCGTTGCGGAGCTTGCCCTTGAGCAGGCGCGCCACCTGACGCAGCGCCTCGTCGCCCTGATGATGGCCGTAGCGATCGTTGATCGTCTTGAAGTGGTCGATGTCGAGCATCATTACCGACAGCGCCAGCCCATGCCGGCGAGCCAACTCGACTTCGCGCTGAAGCATTTGCGTCATCGCCGTACGATTGCCGACTTCGGTCAGCGGGTCGCGCGTGGCGGCCAGCAGCGCGCGGCGGTAGAGCAGGGCGTTGGTCAACGGGTAGAGCAGGCAGCTCATGGTCGACTCGAGCTCGTTGAGCTCCAGTTCGTCGAATCGCCGATCGCGCCGCAGGGTCAGCATCCCGAGCGGCTGCGCCTGATGGCTCAGTTGGTAGCTGACGCGATGCAGGGCGTTGCGGCCCAGGTCGATGGCGGCTTCGGTGGGCTCGTGCTGATAGCCGAGGCCGTCGAGCGGAATAAGGCCGACCACCAGTTCGAAATAGAGCGACAGCAACCGGTCCAGTTCGAGGCTCGTCTGCAGCTGCTGACCCAGCAGGCGGTGCAATTCGGCCAGGCTGCGTACAGTCGCGGCCTTGCGAGCAGGCGACTCGTTCCGTTGGGCGCGCGCCGTGTCGAGATCGATGGTGTTGGTCTGGGTTTCGTTTAGCAACATGACAGCCCCTGGCACTACCTGTGCGCTGTGGAGTGTTTACAAGCTAAAACGATGCCAACTTCGTAACCGATTGAATTTCAAGGGCTTATCGATACAAGCGAAACGGGGCGGCAATCCTTTGCCGGTTGTATGCCGGATTGGTGGCACATTGCCTGAATCTCTGCCGCCTCTGCGCCGGGAAACCGTCGGTCACTGGGCGTCCAGCGCCTTGCCGTTGACGCCGACGCTGTCCGGGCCGAGTAGGTACAGGTACAGCGGCATGATCTCTTCGGGCGCCGGATTGTTCATCGGGCTTTCGCCGGGATAGGCCTGGGCGCGCATGTCGGTTCGGGTGGCGCCCGGGTTGATGCTGTTGGCCCGCACATGGGTGCCGTCCAGCTCGTCGGCCAGGGTCTGCATCATGCCTTCGGTGGCGAACTTCGAGACGCCATAGGCGCCCCAGTAGGCGCGGCCCTTGCGTCCGACGCTGCTCGAGGTGAAGACCACCGACGCATCCGGCGAGAGCCTGAGTACGGGCAGCAGGGTGCTGGTCAGCATGAAGGTGGCGTTCACGTTCACCTGCATCACGCGCATGAAGTTATCGCCGGAGAGCTGCTCCATCGGTGTACGAGGCCCGACGATCGAGGCGTTGTTCAGCAGCCCATCCAGCCGACCGAACTCGCGCTCGATCATGGCGGCGAGTTCGTCGTACTGATGCGGCAACGCCGTCTCGAGATTGAACGGGATCACCGCCGGTTGCGGGCCGCCTGCCGCTTCGATGGCGTCGTAGACCTGCTCGAGGTTCGCTTCGGTCTTTCCGAGCAGCAGCACGGTCGCCCCGTGCGCGGCGAATGTCTTCGCGGCGGCGGCACCGATGCCACGGCCGGCGCCGGTGACCAGGATGATGCGTCCGGCAAGCAGGTCGGGCCGGGCGGTGTAATCGAACATGGAAACTCCTCGACGTCCCGTTGCGGTGGGACGGGTCACGAAAAAAGTATCAGCAGCTGCAAAGTGCGCGGTCCAGCACATCCAGCAGATCGAGCGGCTGGTCGATCACGACGTCAGCGCCCCAGCTGTTGGGGTTGTCCTGCGGATGGATGTACCCATAGCGCACGGCAGCGGTTCGCGTTCCGGCGGCACGGCCTGACTCGATGTCGCGAAGGTCGTCGCCGACGAACAGCACGCTCGCCGGGTCGAGTGCCAGCTGGCGGCAGGCAAGAATCATCGGTTCCGGATCGGGCTTGGAGCGCGTGACGTGGTCGGGACAGACGAGCAGCGCCGAGCGCTGCGCGAGCCCGAGGCCTTGCATGATCGGCTCGGCAAACCGCACGGGCTTGTTGGTCACCACGCCCCAGATCAGTCGAGCCCGTTCGATCTCGGCCAGAACGCGTTCCATGCCGTCGTATAGCCGGCTTTCGACGGCGCAGTGGTCCTGGTAGCGATCCAGGAATTCGAGTCGCAGCGCTTCGAACTCGTCCGACAGCGGGTCGACCTCGAAGCTGTTGACGACCATCGCCCGGGCACCGCCGGACACCACGTCGCGCACCTGCTTCTCAGGCACCCGCGGCAGGCCGCGCGCCTCGCGCATCGCCTGGATCACGGCGACGAAGTCGGGCGCCGTGTCGAGCAGGGTGCCATCCATGTCGAACAGAACTGCACGCAGGCGCATCAGGCCTCCCTGACCGTCTGGATCATGTAATTGACGTCGACGTCCGGGGCCAGCTTGTAGTGGCGGGTGAGCGGGTTGTAGGTCAGGCCGATGATGTCGCCGACGACCAGCCCCGCCTCGCGGCACCAGTTGCCGAGTTCGGAGGGGCGGATGAACTTGCGGAAATCATGCGTGCCACGCGGCAACAGTTGCAGGACGTACTCGGCGCCGACGATGGCGAACAGATAGGCTTTCGGATTGCGGTTGATCGTCGAGAAGAACACCTGGCCGCCCGGCTTGACCAGGGTGTGGCAGGCGCGGATCACCGAGGCGGGGTCCGGCACGTGCTCGAGCATTTCCAGGCAGGTGACCACGTCGAACTGGCCAGGGCACTCGGCGGCCATCTGCTCGGCCGTGATCTGCCGGTAGTCGACCTCGAGGTTCGATTCGAACAGGTGCAGACGCGCGACCGACAGCGGCGCTTCGCCCATGTCGATGCCGGTGACCTTGGCGCCGCGCTGGGCCATCGCCTCGCTCAGGATGCCGCCCCCGCAGCCCACGTCGATCACGGTCTTGCCGGCGAGCGGGACATGCTCGTCAATCCAGTTGACGCGTAGCGGATTGATGTCGTGCAAGGGCTTGAATTCGCTCTCGCGGTCCCACCAGCGGTGGGCGAGGGCTTCGAACTTGGCGATTTCCGCGTGATCGACGTTGCTCATGATCCGTTCCGTTCGTAATGCTTCAGAGAGGGTGCTGCATGCTGCCATGTTCGGCGTAGCCGGCGCATGGCGGCAGGCGAGGACGGTTTGTCGCGGCTATCGGAGCCACATCAGCGCCCGGAGATCCGACGGCCCCAGTCACGTGCCGTCGCGATGATCTGGTCCTCATCCATGCGCAGCAGCTGGCCATTCTCGAGGAGCTGCTTGCCGCCGACCCACAGGTGCCGCACGGCGTCGCGACCGGTCGCATAGATGAGTTGGGAGACCGGGTCATAGATCGGCTGCTGCGCCAGGCCGGAAAGGTCGAAGGCGACCAGGTCGGCGCTCTTGCCGAATGCCAGCGAGCCAATCTGCTCGTCCAACCCCAACGCCCGCGCGCCATTCAGCGTGGCCATGCGCAGGGCCCGGTGGGCATCGAGCGCCGTGGCGGAGCCGGCGACGGCCTTGGCCAGGAGGGCGGCCGTCCGGGTCTCGCCGAGCAAGTCGAGGTCATTGTTGCTGGCGGCGCCATCCGTGCCGATCGCCACGTTGACCCCCGCCTCCCAGAGCCGCTCGACCGGGCAGAAGCCGCTGGCCAGCTTGAGATTCGACTCGGGGCAATGAATGACCGAGCAGTTGTGTTCGACCAGCAGGGCGAGGTCTTCCTCGTTCACCTGGGTCATGTGCACCGCCTGGAAGCGTGGCCCGAGCAGCTGAAGGCGGGCCAGGCGCGCCAGCGGGCGCTCGCCGCTGCGTTCGACCGCTTCGCGCACTTCCTGCGCGGTTTCGTGCACGTGCATGTGAATGCCGACGTCCATCTCGGCAACCAGCACGCGGATGTTTTCCAGTTTGTCGTCGCCGACCGTATAAGGCGCGTGGGGGCCGAACGACACGGACAGGCGCGGGTGATGCTTGATGTCGTCGTACAGCGCCACGCCCTTGCGCAGGGCCTCGTCGGCATCGCGGGCGCCCGGGATCGGGAAGTCCAGCACCGGAATGGTGATCTGGCAGCGGATGCCGCTGTTATGCACCAGTTCGCTGACCACGTCCGGGTAGAAGTACATGTCGGAAAAGCAGGTGATGCCGCTTTTCAGCTGCTCGGCGATCGCCAGTTCGGCACCGTCGCGCACGAAACGCTCGTCGACCCACTTGGCCTCGGCGGGCCAGATGTGATCCTGCAGCCAGCTCATCAGCGGCAGGTCGTCGGCCAGGCCGCGGAACAGCGTCATCGCCGCATGCCCGTGTGCATTCACCAGGCCCGGCGTGATCAGCATGTCCGGCAATTCCCGCACCTCGCGCGCCGGATGACGCATGGCCTCGGCTCGCGGCGCGATCACCACGATGCGGCCATCGCGTATGCCGATGCCGTGATCGTGCAGCACGACGCCGGCAGGTTCGACCGGGACCAGCCAGGTCGGAAGCAGGAGCAGGTCGATGGGCTCGGCGGGAGGTCTGGGCATGGCATCGGGTCGCTGGCGATAAAGCCGGAAGTGTAAAGCAAAGCCCTCAGCGCATCAGCCGTCATCGCGCCAGCGCTCTGCCCCAGCTATGCGCCTATAATGCCGGCCTTTTGCTTGGAGCCGGGGACAAGACATGCGCGAGCGTTTGCTGGCAGCGGAGAAGGTGAAGGCCATCGACTGGCGCGACGGCGTGCTGTACCTGTTGGATCAGCGGAAGCTGCCGCTCGAGGACGATTGGCGAGGCTATCGCACGGCCGCCCAGGTGGCCGAGGCCATTCGCGACATGGTGGTGCGCGGTGCGCCGGCAATCGGTATCGCCGCTGCCTACGGCGTGGTGCTCGGTCTTCGCGAGCGACTGGCACGGGAGGGTGACTGGCGTGATGGGCTGGCGGCGGATTTCGAGCTGCTCGCCGCGTCGCGGCCGACGGCGGTCAATCTCTTCTGGGCGCTGAATCGGATGCGCGAGCGGCTCGATCGTCTCGAGGCGGACGTTTCGCCGGCGGCGGCGCTGGGCGCGCTCGAAGCCGAGGCCGTCGACATCCATGCCAGCGACCGGGAAGCCAACCTGACGATGGCTCAGTTCGGCATGGAGCTGATCCGCAAGCATTCGGCCAAGCCCCAGCAGGTCATGACGCACTGCAACACCGGGGCGCTGGCGACCGGCGGGTTCGGCACGGCGCTGGGCGTCATCCGCGCGGCGCACCTGGCCGGCTTGCTGGAGCGGGTCTATGCCGGCGAAACCCGGCCCTGGCTGCAAGGCTCTCGCCTTACCGCTTGGGAGCTGGCGAACGAAGGGGTGCCGGTCAGCCTGACGGTGGACTCGGCCGCCGCCCATTTGATGAAGACCCAGGCGATCAGTTGGGTGATCGTCGGCGCCGACCGGATCACCGCCAACGGCGATGTCGCCAACAAGATCGGCACCTACCAGCTGGCCATCAACGCCATGCATCACGGGGTGCGCTTCATGGTCGTCGCGCCCAGTTCCACCATCGATATGAACCTGGAGAGCGGCGAGGACATTCCGATCGAGGAGCGCCCGGCCCATGAGCTGCTCGCCGTGAACGGCCAGCGCATCGCGGCGGACGTCGAGGCCTGCAACCCGGTCTTCGACGTCACGCCCGCCGACCTGATCGATGCGATCGTCACGGAGAAGGGCGTCGTCGAGCGCCCCGATGCCGCCAAGATGGCCAACCTGATGAGTCGCAAGCGACTGCATTGAGATGGCTTTTCACGTGCCCGCGAGCGGCGTTGCGGGCCGCTGCTGTGTTACCATCCCGCGCTTGTTTGCAGGACCTTGCTGATAAATAAGGAACCAGGCTTCCATGGGCGAACTGGCCAAAGAAATCCTCCCGGTCAATATCGAAGACGAGCTCAAACAGTCCTATCTCGACTACGCCATGAGCGTGATCGTCGGGCGGGCTTTGCCGGACGCGCGCGATGGCCTGAAGCCGGTGCACCGCCGCGTGCTGTTCGCGATGAGCGAGCTGGGCAACGACTGGAACAAGCCCTACAAGAAGTCGGCCCGTGTGGTCGGCGACGTGATCGGTAAATACCACCCGCACGGCGACTCGGCCGTCTACGACACCATCGTCCGCATGGCGCAGCCGTTCTCGCTGCGCTACATGCTGGTCGACGGTCAGGGCAACTTCGGTTCGGTCGACGGCGACAACGCCGCGGCCATGCGATACACCGAAGTGCGCATGGCCAAGCTGGCGCACGAGCTGCTGGCCGACCTGGACAAGGAAACCGTCGACTGGGTGCCGAACTACGACGGCACCGAGCAGATTCCGGCCGTCATGCCGACCAAGATCCCGAATCTGCTGGTCAACGGCTCCAGCGGCATTGCCGTCGGCATGGCGACGAACATTCCGCCGCACAACCTCGGCGAGGTCATCGACGGCTGCCTGGCGCTGATCGAGAACCCGGACATCAGCATCGACGAACTGATGCAGTTCATCCCCGGTCCGGATTTCCCTACCGCCGGCATCATCAACGGTCGTGCGGGCATCATCGAGGCCTACCGCACCGGTCGTGGCCGCATCTACATCCGTGCGCGCGCCGACGTCGAGGACATCGACAAGGTTGGCGGCCGCCAGCAGATCGTCATCACCGAGCTGCCCTACCAGCTCAACAAGGCGCGTCTGATCGAGAAGATCGCCGAGCTGGTCAAGGAGAAGAAGCTCGAAGGCATCACCGAGCTGCGCGATGAGTCCGACAAGGACGGCATGCGCGTGGTCATCGAGCTGCGCCGTGGCGAAGTCCCCGAGGTGATCCTCAACAACCTCTATGCGCAGACCCAGCTGCAGAGCGTCTTCGGCATCAACGTGGTGGCACTGGTCGATGGCCAGCCGCGTACGCTAAATCTCAAGGAGCTGCTCGAAGCCTTCGTCCGCCACCGCCGTGAAGTCGTCACCCGACGCACCGTCTACGAACTGCGCAAGGCGCGCGAGCGCGGGCACATTCTCGAAGGCCAGGCGGTCGCCCTGTCGAACATCGATCCGGTGATCGCGCTGATCAAGGCCTCGCCGACCCCGGCCGAAGCCAAGGAAGCGCTGATCGCCGAGGCGTGGGAATCGAGCGCCGTCGAGGCGATGGTCGAACGTGCGGGTGCCGATTCCTGCCGTCCGGAAGGGCTCGATCCGCAATACGGCCTGCGCGACGGGAAGTATTACCTGTCGCCCGAACAGGCCCAGGCGATCCTCGACCTGCGCCTGCATCGGCTGACGGGCCTGGAACATGAAAAGCTGCTGGCCGAGTATCAGGAAATTCTCACCCAGATCGGCGAGCTGATCCGCATCCTGACCGATCCGGTGCGCCTGATGGAGGTCATTCGCGAAGAGCTCGAAGGCGTCAAGCGCGACTTCGGCGATGCGCGTCGGACCGAGATCATGGAGTCGCGTCATGACCTGACGCTGGCGGACCTGATCACCGAAGAGGAACGGGTCGTCACCATCTCCCATGGCGGCTATGCCAAGTCCCAGCCGCTGACCGCCTATCAGGCTCAGCGCCGCGGTGGTCGCGGCAAGGCGGCCACGGGCGTCAAGGAAGAGGATTACGTCGAGCACCTGCTGGTCGCCAACAGCCACACCACGCTGCTGCTGTTCTCCAGTAAGGGCAAGGTGTACTGGCTCAAGACCTACGAGATTCCGGAGGCTTCGCGCACTTCGCGCGGCCGGCCGCTGATCAACCTCCTGCCGCTGTCCGACGGCGAGCGCATCACCGCGATGCTGCCGGTGAATATCGCCGCGCTGATCAAGCAGGCCGAGGAAGAGCCCGAGATCGAGGACAGCGATGCACCGGTCGTCGAGGTCGTGGCCGAAGACGGCGATGACGCCGATGCGGCGCCGGTCGACAAGACGCGTGGTCCGTTCGTGTTCATGGCCACCGCCAAGGGCACGGTGAAGAAGACGCCGCTCAAGGAGTTCGCCTTCCAGCTGCAGAAGGGCAAGATCGCCATTCGCCTGGAAGAAGGCGACGAGCTGGTCCGTGTCGCCCTGACCAATGGCAACAGCGACGTGCTGCTGTTCGCCTCGAACGGCAAGGCGGCGCGCTTTGACGAGAACAAGGTGCGTTCGATGGGGCGTACCGCCGCAGGCGTGCGTGGCATCCGCCTGGCGGACGATGCGCGGCTTGTCTCGCTGATCGTCGCGGCGGACGGCGACATCCTGCTGGCGACCGAGCGTGGCTACGGCAAGCGCACGCCGCTGGAGGAGTTCACCAAGAAGGGGCGTGCCACGCAGGGCCTGATCGGCATCGTCACCAACGAGCGCAACGGCAACCTGGTCGGTGCGGTGCAGGTGCTCGAAGGCGAGGAAATCATGCTCATCTCCAACCAGGGCACGCTGGTCCGCACCCGGGTTTCGGAGGTGTCGTCGCAAGGGCGCAACACCCAGGGCGTCACGCTGATCAAACTGGCCGTCGACGAGCATCTGGTCGGGCTCGAGCGCGTGCAGGAGCCCTCGGAAGAGGACGTGCTCGAAGAGCTGGAAGACGTGCTGGGCGACGAGGTGCTCGAGAAGGAGCTGCCGGTCGTCAGCACCGAGCCCAGCGAGGACGAACTGCTCGGTGGCGTGGGCGATGTGCCGCCCGATGTCGTGCCGACCGACGACGAGGATTGATCGGGTACGCACGGGCTCGCAGAGGGGCGTTCGTCGCCCCACCGGCATGAAGGGGCGTCCGGCAGGATTGCCTGGCTTGATGGCAACGATTGGTGTGAGAGACAGATGATGAGCAAACGCGCTTTCAATTTCTGCGCCGGCCCTGCCGCGCTCCCCGAACCCGTCCTGCAGCGCGCTCAGGCCGAATTGCTCGATTGGAAGGGCAAGGGCTTGTCCGTGATGGAGATGAGCCATCGCAGCGACGAGTTCGTCTCGATCGCCGAAACGGCCGAGCGCGACCTTCGCGATCTCCTGTCGATCCCCGCCAACTACAAGGTGCTTTTCCTTCAGGGTGGCGCCAGCCAGCAGTTCGCGCAGATTCCGCTCAACCTGCTGCCCGAAGGTGGCAAGGCCGATTACATCGACACCGGCATCTGGTCGAAGAAGGCCATCGACGAGGCGCGTCGCTATGGCGGCGTCAATGTCGCCGCGAGCGCCAAGCCCAGCGACTATTTCTGCATTCCGGCGCAACGCGAATGGCAGCTGTCGTCCGGCGCGGCCTATGTGCACTACACGCCCAACGAAACCATCGGCGGCCTGGAATTCGGCTGGATTCCGGAGGTTGGCGAGGTGCCGCTCGTGGCGGACATGTCGTCCACCATTCTGTCGCGTCCGCTGGATGTTTCGCGCTTCGGGCTCATCTACGCCGGCGCGCAGAAGAACATCGGTCCCAGCGGGCTGGTGGTGGTCATCGTCCGCGAAGACTTGCTCGGCAAGGCCCGCGGCGGCTGCCCGACGATGCTCGACTACAAGGTCGCGGCCGACAATGGCTCGATGTACAACACGCCGCCGACCTTCGCCTGGTACCTGGCCGGGCTGATCTTCCAGTGGATGAAGGAGCAGGGCGGCGTCGAGAAGATGGGCGAGATCAACGAACGCAAGCAGCGCAAGCTCTACCAGGCGATCGATGCGAGCGCGCTGTACAACAACCCCATCGCGAAGGCCGATCGCTCCTGGATGAACGTCCCATTCCGCCTGGCCGACGAGCGGTTGGACACGCCTTTCCTGGCCGGCGCCGAGGCGCGTGGCCTCCTCAACCTCAAGGGGCACCGCTCCGTCGGTGGCATGCGCGCGTCGATCTACAACGCGGTCGATGAGGGTGCGGTCGACGCCCTGCTGGCCTACATGGCGGAGTTCGAGAAGGAGCACGGCTGATGAGCGAAGCCGACCAGCTGAAGGCGCTGCGGGTCCGCATCGACAGTCTCGACGAACGCATCATGGAGCTGATCAGCGAGCGGGCTCGCTGCGCCCAAGAGGTCGCTCGAGTCAAGATGGCTTCGCTGACCCAGGGCGAGGAGCCGGTGTTCTATCGGCCGGAGCGCGAGGCCTGGGTCCTCAAGCACATCATGGAATTGAACAAGGGCCCGCTGGACAACGAGGAAATGGCGCGGTTGTTCCGCGAGATCATGTCCTCCTGCCTCGCGCTCGAGCAGCCGCTGAAGGTCGCCTACCTCGGGCCTGAAGGCACCTTCACCCAGGCGGCCACCATCAAGCACTTCGGGCATGCGGTTCGCAGCACCCCGATGGCGGCGATCGACGAAGTGTTCCGTGAGGTCGCGGCGGGCGCGGTGAATTTCGGCGTGGTACCGGTGGAAAACTCGACCGAGGGCGCGGTGAACCACACCCTCGACAGCTTCCTCGAGCACGACATGGTCATCTGCGGCGAGGTGGAGCTGCGCATCCACCATCACTTGCTGGTAGGCGAGACGACCAAGACCGACCGCATCACGCGCATCTACTCGCATGCCCAGTCGCTGGCGCAATGTCGCAAGTGGCTCGATGCGCACTACCCGAACGTCGAGCGCGTGGCGGTTTCCAGCAATGCCGATGCCGCCAAGCGGGTCAAGAGCGAGTGGAACTCGGCGGCGATCGCCGGCGACATGGCGGCGGAACTGTACGGGCTGAGCAAGTTGGCCGAGAAAATCGAGGACCGCCCGGACAATTCGACCCGCTTCCTCATCATCGGCAGCCAGGAAGTGCCGCCGACCGGTGATGACAAGACCTCGATCATCGTGTCCATGCGCAACAAGCCGGGCGCGCTGCACGAGTTGCTGGTGCCATTTCATACCAATGGCATCGACCTGACCCGTATCGAAACCCGCCCCTCACGTAGCGGCAAGTGGACCTACGTGTTCTTCATCGACTTCTTCGGTCATCACCAGGACCCGCTAATCAAGGATGTGCTGGAGAGGATCAACAGCGAAGCGGTAGCGCTGAAGGTGTTGGGGTCTTATCCCAAAGCGGTGTTGTAGCGCGGCCTCATGCCGGAGGGCTCATGGCCGAAGGCTTGACGATTGAAGCGGCAGGCTCGCCGCATGTGCCGTGCCTGTATGAATCGAGCAGTACGGAGCTGGTTGCCCAGCCTCCAGCCACAGCCTCAAGCGCCGGATAAGTCGGCCGTATGCGGAGCTGAACATGTCGTGTGATTTCCTCGCCCTGGCCCAGCCGGGCGTTCAGAAGCTGTCTCCCTATGTTCCGGGCAAACCGGTCGAGGCGCTGGCGCGCGAACTCGACCTCGATCCGGCATCCATCGTCAAGCTGGCGAGCAACGAGAACCCGCTCGGCCCAAGCCCACGGGTGCTCGATGCCATCCGTGCCGCACTACCGGAACTGACGCGCTATCCCGATGGCAACGGCTACCGCCTCAAGCGGGCACTGGCCGACCGCTACGGACTCGAGTTGGAGCAGATCACGCTGGGCAACGGCTCGAACGATATTCTCGAGCTGGTTGCGCGAGCCTATCTCGCGCCCGGATTGAATGCGGTATTCAGCGCCCACGCCTTCGCTGTTTACCCGATCGCTACGCAGGCAGTCGGCGCGAGCTGCAATGTGGTTCCCGCGCGCGATTGGGGACACGATCTGCCAGCCATGCTGAAGGCCATCGACGCCAACACCCGCGTGGTTTTCCTCGCCAATCCGAACAATCCGACCGGGACCTGGTTCGGTGCCGATGCCTTGGCCGAGTTCCTGGCAGCGGTACCGGACCACGTACTGGTGGTACTCGACGAGGCGTACATCGAGTACGCCTCCGGCAATGAGTTGCCCGATGGCCTGGGATTCCTCGCGCGCCATCCGAACCTGCTGGTCTCCCGGACCTTTTCCAAGGCCTACGGCCTGGCGGCACTGCGCGTCGGCTATGCGCTGTCCTCGCCACGAATCGCCGATGTGCTGAACCGCGTTCGCCAGCCATTCAACGTCAACAGCCTGGCTCTGTCCGCGGCCTGCGCCGCCCTCGAAGACCAGGCGTATCTGGCGCGTAGCCGCGCGCAGAACGATGCCGGCATGGCGCAACTGGAAGCGGGATGCCGTGAGCTGGGCTTGAGCTGGATTCCCTCGCGCGGCAACTTCATTGCAATCGATTTCGGCCGTGACGCTGCTCCGATCGATCAGGCGTTGCTGCGGGCAGGCGTTATCGTTCGGCCCGTTGCGGGCTATGGCATGCCGACCTTTCTTCGGGTTTCGATCGGCACCGAGGCCGAGAATGTGCGCTTTCTCGACGCGCTGCGTCAGGTACTGGCCACGTGAGCCACGCGCGGGCACGTGAGCCTCTGGTGGGACGCCTCGTGGTCGTCGGCCTCGGCCTGATTGGCGGCTCCTTCGCCAAGGGACTGCGCGAGCGCGGTCTGTGCCGGGAGGTCGTGGGGTTCGACCTGGACAGCCAGTCGCGACAACTCGCCGTCGAACTGGGTGTCGTCGATCGTTGCGCCGAAACCTTGGAGGAGGCCTGCCGAGAGGCGGACGTCATCCAGCTGGCGGTGCCCATCCTGGCCATGGAACGCCTGCTCGAGGCGCTCGCCGCCTTCGACCTTGGCGATGCCGTGCTCACCGACGTCGGAAGTGCCAAAGGCAATGTGGTGCGCTGCGCGAAGCACCTCTGCGAGCGCATGCAGGCCCGCTTCGTGCCGGGACACCCGATCGCCGGCTCCGAGCAGAGCGGGGTTACCGCGGCCAAGGGATCGTTGTTCCGCCGGCACAAGGTCATCCTCACGCCGCTGGCGCACACCGACCCGTCCGCCCTGGCGCTGATCGATTCGCTCTGGCGAGCGCTGGATGCCGACGTCGAGCACATGGAGGTCGAGCACCATGACGAAGTCCTGGCCGCGACCAGCCATCTGCCGCATCTGTTGGCGTTCGGCCTGGTCGATTCACTGGCCAGGCGGCACGAAAACCTGGAAATTTTCCGCTACGCTGCCGGCGGTTTTCGCGACTTTACACGGATCGCCGGGAGCGATCCGGTCATGTGGCACGACATCTTTCTCGCCAATCGCGAGGCGGTGTTGCGTACCCTCGACACCTTCCGCGGCGACCTGGATGCGCTGCGTGCGGCGGTCGATCAAGGCGATGGGCACCAGCTCCTGGGCGTGTTCACGCGCGCCAGGGCGGCCCGAGAACATTTCAGCAAAATACTGGCTCGCCGAGCCTATGTGGACGTTATGCATTCGAACGATCTGATCTTCCTGGCCAATCCTGGCGGCAAGCTGTCCGGCGAACTTCGCGTGCCGGGCGACAAATCCATTTCTCATCGCTCGATCATGCTCGGGTCCCTGGCCGACGGCGTCACCGAGGTCGATGGCTTTCTCGAAGGCGAGGACGCGCTGGCGACCATCCAGGCGTTCCGTGACATGGGTGTCGTGATCGAAGGGCCGAATCAGGGGCGCGTCACGGTGCATGGCGTGGGTCTGCATGGCTTGCAGCCGCCGCCCGGTCCGCTCTATCTCGGCAACTCGGGTACCTCGATGCGCCTGCTGTCGGGCCTCTTGGCCGCGCAGCCGTTCGATACCACGCTGACCGGGGATGCCTCGCTGTCCAAACGCCCGATGAATCGCGTGGCCAAGCCGCTGCGTGAAATGGGCGCGGTGATCGAGACGGCGGCTGAAGGACGTCCGCCGCTCGTCATTCGCGGCGGCCAGCGATTGTCGGGGATGCATTACGACATGCCGATGGCCAGCGCGCAGGTGAAATCCTGCTTGCTGCTGGCCGGCCTGTACGCCGCGGGCGAGACCTCCATCACCGAGCCGGCACCGACTCGGGATCACACCGAGCGCATGCTGCAGGGCTTCGGCTACCCGGTCGCGGTCGAGGGTCGCACGGCGCGCGTGCAGAGTGGCCATCGCTTGAGCGCAACTCAGATAGAGGTCCCGGCGGATATTTCTTCGGCGGCGTTCTTCCTGGTGGCCGCTTCCATTGCCGAAGGCTCCGAATTGCTTCTGCGACATGTCGGCATCAACCCGACCCGCACCGGGGTCATCGACATTCTTCGCTTGATGGGCGCCGATATCGCGCTGGAGAACCCGCGCGAAGTGGGCGGTGAGCCGGTGGCGGACCTGCGTGTGCGCTCGGCCCCGCTCAAGGGCATCGACATTCCCGAGGCGCTGGTGCCGCTGGCGATCGATGAATTTCCCGTTCTGTTCGTTGCGGCTGCCTGTGCCGAAGGCCGGACCGTCCTTCGCGGTGCGGAAGAGCTGCGCGTCAAGGAGTCCGATCGGATCCAGGTCATGGCCGACGGCTTGCAGACGCTCGGCGTGAGCGCTATCCCAACGCCCGATGGCATCGTCATCGAGGGCGGCGCGATTGGCGGTGGCGAGGTCTGGGCGCATGGCGATCACCGCATCGCGATGTCCTTCAGCGTCGCATCGCTGCGCGCGCAGTCCTCCATCCGGATACATGACTGCGCCAACGTGGCGACTTCTTTCCCGAACTTCCTGGCGCTGGCCCGGCAGGCCGGGATGCGTGTGGCAGAGGAGGGGAACTCATGAGCCCGCAACCTCCCGTCATCGCCATCGACGGCCCGAGCGGCTCGGGCAAGGGCACCGTTGCCGCGCTGCTGGCGCGGCGCCTGGGTTGGCACTTGCTCGATTCCGGCGCGCTGTACCGATTGCTTGGATACGCCGCGCAGAAGCACGGCATCGAACTGACCGACGAGCAATCGCTCGGCAGATTGGCCGCTGCCCTCGATGTCCAGTTCGACACGTCCAGGCTGGGGCAGGGTCCGACGATCGTGCTGGAAGGCGAAGACGTCACCCACGCCATCCGCAATGAGCAGGTCGGGGCCTGGGCCTCCCAGGTGGCAGCGCTGCCCTTGGTGCGCCAGGCATTGCTGCAGCGCCAGCAGGACTTCCAGGAAATGCCGGGGCTCGTCGCGGATGGACGGGACATGGGCACCGTGGTTTTCCCGCAGGCCGCACTGAAGATCTTCCTGACCGCGAGCGCAGAGGAGCGCGCGCGCCGACGCTTCGAGCAGTTGAAGGCCAAAGGCAGCGATGTTAATCTCGCGAGTCTTCTTGAGGAGATCAGGGTGCGCGATGAACGCGATACCCAGCGCGCCGTGGCACCGCTGAAGCCTGCAGATGATGCTGTGCAGCTCGATTCCACGACGCTCTCCATCGAAGAAGTGCTGGATGTGATCCTCAACGAGGCGGCAGCGCGCCATCTCGAAGGATGACAACCAGTCGGGAAAGCAAGCAGGTCATCGCCAGTCGCGACCCTGATTGACAAGGAGGCATGCGGGAGACCAGACCCAGTCCTGCAGGCCTTTTTTTATATAGACGAACCCGCATCGTCTGGGATGTGGAAGTTGGGCGGTCATGCCGCCCGAAAACAGCAGGAATCAACATGAGCGAAAGCTTCGCAGAACTTTTTGAAGAAAGCCTGAAATCCCTCGACATGCAGCCGGGTGCGATCATCACCGGTATCGTGGTCGACATCGACGGTGACTGGGTCACCGTGCATGCGGGCCTGAAGTCCGAGGGCGTCATCCCGGTCGAGCAGTTCTACAACGAACAGGGCGAGCTGACCATCAAGGTGGGTGACGAGGTCCACGTCGCACTGGACGCGGTTGAAGATGGCTTCGGTGAAACCAAGCTGTCCCGCGAAAAAGCCAAGCGCGCCGAGTCCTGGCTGGTTCTCGAAGCTGCGTTCAATGCCGAAGAAGTCGTCAAGGGCATCATCAACGGCAAGGTCAAGGGTGGCTTCACCGTCGACATCAACGGCATCCGCGCGTTCCTGCCGGGTTCGCTGGTCGACGTACGTCCGGTACGCGACACCACCCACCTCGAGAACAAAGAACTCGAGTTCAAGGTCATCAAGCTCGACCAGAAGCGCAACAACGTTGTCGTTTCCCGTCGTAGCGTGCTGGAAGCCGAAAACAGCGCCGAGCGTGAAGCACTGCTCGAATCGCTGCAGGAAGGCCAGCAGGTCAAGGGTATCGTCAAGAACCTCACCGACTACGGTGCGTTCGTTGACCTGGGCGGCGTCGATGGTCTGCTGCACATCACCGACATGGCCTGGAAGCGCATCAAGCATCCGTCGGAAATCGTCAATGTTGGCGACGAGATCGACGTCAAAGTGCTGAAGTTCGACCGCGAGCGCAATCGTGTTTCGCTGGGCCTGAAGCAACTGGGCGAAGACCCATGGGTCGCCATCAAGGCGCGCTACCCGGAAAACACGCGTGTCATGGCTCGCGTTACCAACCTCACCGACTACGGCTGCTTCGCCGAGCTGGAAGAGGGTGTGGAAGGCCTGGTGCACGTGTCCGAAATGGACTGGACCAACAAGAACATCCACCCGTCGAAGGTCGTTCAGGTCGGCGACGAAGTGGAAGTCATGGTTCTGGACATCGACGAAGAGCGCCGTCGTATTTCCCTGGGCATCAAGCAGTGCAAGTCCAACCCGTGGGAAGACTTCTCCAGCCAGTTCAACAAGGGCGACCGCATCTCCGGCACCATCAAGTCGATCACCGATTTCGGTATCTTCATTGGCCTGGAAGGCGGCATCGACGGTCTGGTTCACCTGTCCGACATCTCCTGGAACGAAGCCGGTGAAGAAGCCGTGCGTCGCTTCAAGAAGGGTGACGAGCTGGACACCGTGATCCTGTCGGTCGATCCGGAGCGTGAGCGCATCTCCCTGGGCATCAAGCAACTGGAAGACGATCCGTTCTCCAACTACGTTGCACTGAACGACAAGGGCAGCATCGTCCGCGGTACCGTCAAGGAAGTCGACGCCAAGGCCGCAATCATCGACCTGGGCAACGACATCGAAGCCACGCTCAAGGCCTCCGAAATCAGCCGTGACCGCGTCGAAGACGCGCGCAACGTACTGAAGGAAGGCGATGAAGTCGAAGCCAAGATCATCAGCATCGACCGCAAGAGCCGCGTGATTAGTCTGTCCATCAAGTCCAAGGACGTCGAAGACGAGAAGGACGCGATGACTCAACTGCGTAACAAGCAGGAAGTAGAAAGCACCGGTCCGACCACCATTGGTGACCTGATCCGTGCCCAGATGGAAAACCAGCAGTAATCTGCTAGGCGATTCATCCGCAAAAAGGGCGACTTCGGTCGCCCTTTTTTGTGCATTCAGAAATGGTGGGATCGACCTGGGCCGAGCTCGTTCGGCCGTTTATGGGAGGCGCGCCCTCGTGGCGATACAGCAGACGCAGCCTGCCCAAGCAAACCCCAAGGCTCGCCCCGCGGTCAGGCCTGTCGCAACAAGCCCAGCCCAGTAGCCACTCCGCTTCTTACCTTGGAAGGCATGCCTCGCGGCGATAGGGCAGGCACAGACTGCCCATGACAGCTTCCAGTCAAAAGTCAAGCGAAACGCCTTGTTTGAAAGCGGCCCAACGTGCTACAACCAGCCACGGATCAAATGATCTAGCCGCTTGAAAAAGAAGGGAAAACCATGACCAAGTCGGAGTTGATCGAACGTATCGTCACCCAGCAAGGGATGCTGTCTTCCAAGGATGTGGAGCTGGCTATCAAGACCATGCTGGAACAGATGTCCCATGCATTGGCTACCGGGGAGCGAATCGAAATTCGTGGCTTCGGAAGCTTCTCCCTGCATTACCGTGCACCGCGTGTCGGCCGCAACCCAAAAACAGGCGAGTCCGTTCGTCTCGACGGCAAGTACGTGCCGCATTTCAAGCCAGGCAAAGAGCTGCGCGATCGTGTGAATGATGAGTGAGCAACCATGTTTTGAGGTTGGCGTTGGCTAACAAAATGCCTCCTCCAAACCACCGCGACATCCAGTGCTGCCTGCTCATCAATACTGGCCATTGATCCACACAATATTTTCGCTCACGGCTTCAGATCCGGGCAGCCGTTCGGGCCTACCGTTTGTGCCGCTAGCAATCAGTTGGCGCTGTTCGTGCGGTCCTAATGATGGCCATATGGTGACGGTGACTAATCTAGAAACTGCCGATGATGTCTCCCATCGATTAGCGATGCAGGCGTGCATTCTTATTGGTGGTCAGTGCTCTGTTTCCTCTTTCGACTAGTCGCGTAAACTCGCAAATTACTCAGTCGAGGTGGCCCCCTGCTGATTAGTGAGGCGGCGCCCCGCTGTGCTGAAGGCCAAGACTAACTTACTGGCAATCTACCTATCGATTTTACGTCTACGCGCAGCACAATGAGTTTGCCGCAACGACTGAAGTTGTCGAATGAGGGCAGCGTCAAAGGCCTGATGAGCGATCTGGCGAGTAAGCTTGCCGCTTCCGAAAGCGCCGTAGCCAGTTGGGGTAGTGCACGCGTTGACAGGTGGCCCTGAGCCGCTTCCTCAATTCCGTAGAGCGCCGTCGAATCAGTTCGGCTATATGGAGTAAGACGGGCATGTTTATGTGGGCTCATCTGGGGCACTTGGGGACTTGGTTGATAGCACTTCGGAATCCTAGGGATGCTCGGACGACAACCTACTGAGAGATCACAGCTAGTAGCGACCAGAGGGAGTTGTAGTGGACAGCAAAATCTGGGCACTGGTTTAGGTTCATCCGGCCATTGATTCGGCTGTACTGGCGTTTTGTGTCCGCTGTAACTGTTGTCGCTGATGATGTAGTAGCCGTCAGGTAGCGGGGCACGTCGGCCTCGGCTTGTCCCTGGGCTGTTTCAGCCGTGCCTTGGTACCCATTGCGTTTTCAGACTGCTAAGAAGCCGCTCCATTGGCACGTTATCCCAGCAATTACCGCAGCGACTCATGCTTTGCTTGATGTGATAGCGCCAGAGCAGCTGTGCGACGGTGTTGTACCGCCTAGCTCGCTAAGCAGCTGCTCTACCCACCAATCCTATGCCGCCGGGCCTGAAACTATCGACTTGCAGGCTTTGGGAATCGAGTAGCCCTGATCCAGAGTCAGGCTGGCTGCTTCGAGTTTGAAATCTGTACTGAATGATCTTTTGGTTGATGCAAGCACCTCTTAGCGGGGCGAAGCTTACGCCCATCGAGGTGTCCAGAATTATTGAGCCACAACAGCCGCCTATTAATTCGATGTGACACAGGCGCGCTGGGGAGCTTCAAAGCCCATCATGGAGTCGGGGCGTCGATCGACATCGTCGACGATGTCGGCAATGAGCCCACGTCCATACGTTTTCCCCGGCAACTGAGGCACCATTGCCCTGAAGGGTTGGTGCCTTTATAAGTGACCAGCAAGTCAACTTACGGCTGGTTCGTCGGTTTGCCGGGCGTGTGCTTGCTCGTCAGGTAAGCAGGGTCGCCCTGGAATCTGGGCGTTACTGGCATTTTTTACGGCGCGTCAAGGCAGTGGCGCGCCGGAGGCTCTGAATGATCGGCATCAAAGCGATATCCAGTTATGTACCGAAGGGCGGTATCGATAACGTCCAGCAAGGTGCGAGCTTCGGCAATGACGAGGCATTCATCCGCAGCAAGATCGGCGCAACCTTTCTACCGATCATGGGCGAGGATGAAGATACATCCGATCTCTGCGCCAAGGCCGTTGCCGCACTGGCGGCGCAGAATCCCGATTTCGATCTGCAAAGCGTCGATACGCTCGTGGTCGTGACGCAAAACGGTGACCGCGAAGGCCTGCCGCAGACATCGTCGATCCTGCAGGACAAGCTCGGCCTGCCAACGCACGTGGCGGCATTCGACCTGTCGCTGGCCTGCTCGGGCTATGTGTATGGCTTGTATGTGATCAAGGGGTTCATGGACAGCCTGGGGCTGAAGAATGGCTTGCTGGTCACGGCCGATCCCTATTCCAAAATCGTCAACCGTAGCGACCGTGTGACCTCGTTGCTGTTTGGCGATGCGGCGACCGCCACCTGGATTGGCCACGACCCGTTCTGGCGCCTCGGTCCGGCCAAGTTCGGCACCGATGGTTCGGGCGCGGTTCACCTGCATGTGGCCGATGGCAAGCTGAAGATGAACGGCCGGCAGGTGTACAACTTCGCCGCTCAGGTGGTTACGCCTCACCTGCACGAGCTGCTGAACGCTGCCTCGTTGAATCCGGACGATGTCGACGCCTACTGCTTGCACCAGGGCAGCGGGGCGATCGTCGACGCCATCTCCAAGCGCTTCGATGACCTGGCCTCCAAGTTCGTGCTGGATATCGAGGAAACCGGCAATACGGTGTCGTCCTCCATTCCGCTGGTGTTGCAGAAATACGCCTTCCGCGACGATTGGCACCGTGTCGCGATCAGTGGTTTCGGGGTCGGGCTGTCGTGGGGCTCCGCGCTGCTGGAGCGGTGAGGATGGTTGCTACATGGCGGTTGTAAGTTACTGACAAGCCAGTACAATGGCGCGGCCCGGCCACTAGGCGGGCGTCGTTATGGTGGCCCTGCCGGTCCCCCCGCAACGATCAACCGTGAACCCGGTCAGGTCCGGAAGGAAGCAGCCGTAGCGGTGACATCGTGTGCCGGGGTGTGGCTGGTGGGGTTCACCTCCATAACGTATCTCCTTGATTTCTAACGGTTTTTCGCTCTGATCACGCCAGTGATCCATAGGGTGATCCACCGTGTCTTCCGTCCCTTCCTACCTCTGGTTGTCCCGACACTCGATCTTCTATTTCAGAATCGTGGTGCCTGGAGTTCTGCGTCCGTTTTTCCCTTGTTCCGAGATCCGCCGTTCGCTGCAGACACGCTGCAAGCGCGAAGCGCTGATCCGTGGCCGCGAATTGCTTCTGCAGGTTCAGCAGCTCTACACCCTGGCGTTCCAAGGCATTCGGCCATCCCTCGACTCCCTACGCGGTGCCTGGGAGGCGGGCGGTAAGCGAGTTGCTAGTTGGGCTGCGTGGCTCCGTCAGCAGCAGTTGGTTGCGCTTGCGCAGAAGCCTTTGGAGCAAGGGGAGGGAGGCAAGGTGAGAGGGCCACAGAAGCCCGGCAGTGCCCCTTCAAGAGCCAAACAGGGGCAGCCAGATAGGCTGTTAGCGGATGCGCCAAGCAACGCTCCACGCTTCTCTAAGGTGGTTCAGGAGTGCCTGGAGCAGCAGTCTCATGAAGGCGTGGCTGCGAAGACGCTATCCGACAAGCGTTCCGTGGCTGAGCTAATGACTCGGATCGTGGGTGATTTGCCGGTCGATCTCATCACTCGCCAGGATGCCCGCAAGTTCCGAGAGGTGGCACTCAAGCTGCCGCCGAGGATGAATCAGCTTCCCGAGGGACAATCGCTGGAGCAGATCATCGAGACTGCTACCACCACGATCAGCCTCACCACGTTCAACAACTACGTGAAGAACCTGACGACCTTTTTCTCCTATGCCATCCGTGAGGGCTACTGCGAGCGCAACCCGTTCGACGGGCTTCGAGTCAGGCAGCGAGGCAAGGTCAGCGAGGAGCGCAGCGTCTTCACCGAGGACGATCTGCGCCGTCTGTTCTCGAAGCAGGTTTACGCATCAGCCAACTCAGCTCAGCCGCACAAGTACTGGCTGCCACTGCTCGGCCTGTACACCGGGGCGAGACTCAATGAGCTATGTCAGCTCTATCTGGATGATGTGGTCAGCATCAACGGCATCGACTGCCTACACATCCGGGCTACAAGGCCCGATCAGAAGCTGAAAACCGTCACTTCGGAAAGGCTCGTGCCGATCCACTCGAAGTTGAAAGCGCTGGGGTTCCTTGAGTTCGTCCAGGCGCAGCGGGAGGCTGGCCGCCAGCGTCTTTTCGCGGAGCTGACCTTGCACAAGGCACATGGTTACGCTGCGGCTCCATCCAAGTGGTTCACTCGGGTTCGTGATCAGTTGGGCTTCCGTGATGGGGCAGAGCGCAAGGATTTCCACAGCTTCCGCCACACGCTTGCTGATCACCTGAAGCAGAAGGGAATAGTCGAGTCGCTGGTCGGCGGCATTCTTGGCCACCAGAGCGGCGGGATCACGTTCAGTCGGTACGGGAAGGACTTTAGGCCGGAAGTGCTGGCTCCGGTGGTGGAAGCGGTGGACTTTGATGTTGTGGAGTGGCTTCGATAACCGAGGCATGTGTGCCTTCCTGCTGCCAGAAGCAGAATCGAGGAAGGAGCAGGGATTCGCCTTGAAGTAGAGAAGCTCTGCTCCTTTGGCTCGGTCAATATTGCATTTTCTTAGGCGGCAGCGTGCTGTTCTTCAGGCGCGGCGTCCAAAAAGTAAGCGTCAACCGTTTCGATAGTGCCAGTGGTCTCCAACAGTACCTCCGCGACCATGTAGTGATGGCCCTTAAGATCCGCTAGATAGCCGATCTCGCCATACATCTCTTCTGTCGGGGCAAAGTTGTACAGATCCTTATCGGCGGTTGACTTGCGAGTGACGACGACTTTCTGGCCAATGTTGAATGGGCGAGTTGTTTCCATTTTGATCTCCTTCTGAGTTGCGTGTTTGCCCGACGATGGTTTCAGCAGCATCTGGGGCTCCAATACTGTGTGGTAATCGCTTTCAAGGTGCGCACGAAGGTGGCCAGGGATTCCTGACGCAGCGCCACGCAGTTGTCGAAGACGACAGCCTTCGGTGCCATCTCCTTGTTCTCCAGGGCGAGGCGGTCGCGCTCTGCCTTCAGCACCTTGGCCTGGGCGATGACCTTCTCCATGTAGGTGAGCGGGTCGTCGAGCACTGCCTCGGCGGCGGACGCATGGACAGCCACGCCCTCGGTGGCCAGCCGGTCGTAGGAGCGGATGACTTCGAGGTGGAACTTCGGGCTGATCCACATGGCGTAGGCGTAGACCAACTCCTTCACCACGAAGGTGCCGCCGTTGCGACCGCGTTTAGTTTCCAGGGCTTTAATACGGGAATTTCCCGTATTTTCGATCTCCTCAACGAGAGCCTGGGTTTCCGGGCGGCGAGTGAACTCGTACAGCTCGACGGTTCTCTCGTTCATACCAACGGTCGCAGCTTGCTGCAGATCGTTCAGGCAGTAGCGGCCCTCGGCGTCCTGCTTGATGGCCACGCCGCATACAGTCAGTTGCTTGCTCATGTTCTGTCCTCCAGAAAAGACGAAGCCCGCTCAGAGGCGGGCTATGGGTGTTCGTTTGTAGTGAGGGGATTTACTGGCCGATCAGGGCTTTCAGGTTCTCGGCGGTCTCCTTGGCAGCCTGGGCTTCTGCGATCAGCAGCAGGTTCTTCTCTTGCAGTCGGTCGATCTGCTCGGTGTTGCGGCTGACCTCCACGTTGTTGGTGGCGGTCAGTTGTTCGAGCTGGTCGATGGTCTTCTGGAAGGACTTGAGGATCTTGTTGAGCTGGATCATGCGGGCCTCTCGTCGGGAGGTAAGGCCGAGAGGCGAACTATGCGTGTGCGGTTAGTTGGGCTGGCCGGTTGGGGCTCCATGCCGCTGCTGTCCTTGTCCGGACTGGCGCTGCCAACTATTGAGTTGCGCATTTAATTCTGCACTGCAAATAACTCGGAAGTGGGAACGTTGAAGCGCTCCAACACGGTTTGCTATCTGTAGCGAATCTGACAAATGAATCGGAGGATTCAGCCAATGATCGGCAATCAATTTGGCTTCAGCGTCTCTATTGGCAAAGCACGTCTTTGCTTATTCATCGGTGACGTGTACGTCCGAGTGCCGAGGTGCTTTGAGCTGGCCTGGAATGGCACTGGTTTCTATTTCGGTAAGGATGGAGCGTGATGCACATGGAAACCACATTAAGCAAACACGCCCTGGCTTATGATCGGTATGCACTTGTCCAGCTTTTCAAAGCGATTGAGGAGTTCCGTGGCGTTGACCCAGAGATGCCAGCACAAGGCGTGGCATTGTTCCTCTACTCGGCGATCTACCCAGGCTGCACGATGGCGGATCTGCAGAAGAACCTCGGGATGACCCAATCGTCCTGCTCAAGGAACGTCTCGGCCTTGTCGGAATGGCATCGTCTCGAAAAACCAGGACTCGGATTGATAGTGGCATCGCCAGATCCGATGGAACGCCGCAGGAAGATCGTGCAATTGACCGAGAAGGGGCAGCAACTGGCCGTCTCCCTGACCGAGGCGGTGATGAACCCGGTTCGACTGTCGTCGTTCTCGAAGGCGGCACGGTAAAAAATAACCCCCAGCACCAAGCCGATAGATCGGCCTCCTGGCTGTCCAGGCGAAGGGTGATGGGGGTTCTGTTAGTCGCTGCTTGTGGGGGCTAGCCGGAGCACCGGAAGGTTCATCTGCTGGGCTGCTTTCCATCTGCGTTTGTCTGCGGCCAGGATCTCGCTCAGCAGCGGATGTTGGACGGTGCCTCCGGCAGTCGTAGCCAAGGCCGAAACTCTCCGACTCCTGGCCTTCCTCACTTCGCTGGCGATGCTCTTCATCAGCGAGACCCTTCTGCGGTTCTCTGCTTGGATCGAGCTACCAGCTTGAAGTCGGTCTGCCAGGCGATGCACAGCAGGTACACCAGGGGAATCAAAGGCCAGAGAAGCAGGGCGCTCAAGAACATCAATTCTGGTAGACGCATCAGGCTACCTCCGCTGGGGGCTTGAGACGGTCGAAAGGCATGTGGTTGAAGGTCTTGCCAGTTCGTTTGCTTTTCATTGCGTAGATCATCCTTTTTGTTCAGCCGTCAGAGTCCCTTCCATCCATGCCACCAGCTCCCATCTACAGGGGAACACGGACGGCTCGGACGGCTGGACAAAACGGGCTGGGTTTTAGGGGTATCTGCAAGGGATGCAGGGTTGATGCTTGGTTACTTGCCCAGGAGTTCCCCTGTGCCAGTGTGCTGTTCATGGGCCAAAGTCTGGGCAGCAGTGGCTGCATAGGTTCTGTACGAAAAGTCGCTGCAGGAAGAGACGCTGACGCATAGTGGCAGGGGGCGCCAGGGCGCGACCGCCTTTGATCATGCCGAGACGATTCGGCATAATATCCAGATGGATAGCCGTATCCGGTATCGGCGGTTCCAAGGACTGCCCCTCACCGGGATGTTGCCGCAACTTCTATTCTTTTTAGCCGCTCGGGTCCGCAATGGCTCTTTTTCGTTTGGCTAAAGCTGGGCGGAGGCAATACAGGTGATTCCGGTAAGGGATGCAAGTGCCCATGGTGATCTGCCAGGCAAACAGAGAGTTACAGATGAAGGAAAAAGTCATTGCCCCACAGCGGGTGCTTTTCATCGGCCAAGAGTTGTCCATCCCGGAAGTCGCCGAGCAAGCGCAGGTGTGTTGTGCCGAAATCATACGAGTGGCCCAAGAGCGGGGACTTCAAGTCGCCGGCCCTTGGGTGTTCGTTTCCCACAAGCTTCCTGACAACACCAGCGACCGGTTCCGGATCGAGTTTTGCCTGCCAGTAGAGGGTAGCCTGGACGAGCCAGCTGGTGCAGTCGAATGCAAGCTGCTAACGGCTATGCGCTGTGTCCATGGCGACTACCGCGGACCACTCGCCGACCTCTTTGTCCGAGGCTATGCGGAACTCGTCGAAAAGGCCCGCGCGGCTGGCCATAAACTGACCGGCGAAAGCCGTGAGGTTTATCACAGCTGGCAGGATGCGGACTCTCTGGCCAATCACATAGAGCTACAGTTCGGCATCCTCTGAGATAGCACTTGGTTTCTGTACGAAAAGTACTGCCTTAGGCATCGCTGCGTGCAAGCTAGCGTTATTATTGCGGCAAAACTCCTGGCGAGTTGTCGTAACGGGTGCCGATTCTCCGGTTCTTTTTGAGCCAGCAAAACTCAGCTCGATGATGTTCCGCTGCCGATAGCACGGATGATCAAACAGTTGGGGTAGTCCTGGCTTGGGGTTGCACACACACTGCGGTGAAGTCGATCATCCACGTATCCAGGTCAATCAGGCTCCTCTGATTCAACCAGACGTGCAATCGCTCAAGTACTCGGTCAAACGTGCCGTCGTCTCGCAGGTAACGGAACCGTTTTATAAAACGGGCCGATACGTTCTAGTAGAACGCCAGGTGGCTTCGGAGCGGAGGATCCAGAAGATGCAGTTGAGCACCAGCGGATCATCACTTCGAGGTCGGCTCATCTTCTGCTCCGGGAAGCCAAATCCTTGATCAACTCCCAACCCGCATCTGGGAGTGCGTCGCGCCTTACCAGGTCGGCCTCCAGTCAGTCATAGAGGCGATCTACCTGTGCCGACTTTTCGTATACAACCTTGGTCGCTACTGTGCTGAGATAAGGGCTGATGGATGACAGAGGCGAAAGGGGAAACTCCTGGGCGGAATCATCTGGAGGTACATGAAGATGAGCAGGAGGTGGGCTGACAGAGGGGCTTGGGCTTCCTGACAGCCACTGACAGAGATGTTCACTGACAACATCGTCATCGGTGAGCATTGATCCTGTGTCAGCAGAGTTGGGGAGGCATCAAGAGCAACTTGCGGTGCAGCTTGAAGAGCACCTGCCAGTGTCCTCCGCAAGACAGACTTGATGCTGTCTCATTGCTTCGTTCTTCATTGATGGATTGATGGTAATGACCATGGGTGAAGGACAGCTCAAAGACACTCTTAGAGTGGCTTCGCCATCCACCGCTACACCCCGCGAGTCATCGCAGGTAGCCAGCCTCGACTGGGTGCCATCACCTCCCAGCCAGCTATGTCAGGTTCGTCATCACCCGTGACTGCTGGCCGATTGGTCGGGGCAGTGAGAGGGGCTGTACGCCTGAAGCTCAAAGTAGCAGTAGGTACTCGGCAGTAGCCTTGTGGGCGGTCGCCTTTCCCAGGCTCGATCCGTCCCTTCGCAGTTTGCGGCGGTGAAGATCAAGCGTCATGGTTGAGGATCGAACGTACGAGATTGCGCGTTCTTTCCTCCATAACTGTGTGTTAATCGATCTTCGTCGAACGTGCGTGAAAAAAGAGTCTAGATTAGCGTATTTGGCGAATCCAAGTTATCGCTCAGAATAGGGGCTATGGCTTGGCTTTATACATTTGGGATATTAGCCCCATCAGCAAAGGCTCAGCCTTTTCGGTGATCATTTGTGAGTCATTTATAGTTAGTATATGTTCACCGATAGAGGCGTGAGCAATGGCGCAGCGGAATCTATATATAATATACGCTACCGATCTTTGCAAGTGATCGAGTGTCCAGCCGAATTTAGCCGCACTAATGCATTGTTTAGTAAAGGAGTGTTTGGAGTGTGCGATAAATGCAGCGCGCTTTTGTGTGTCGTCTTTAAATAGCCAAGGGAAACCTTCTTTATCATAGGCGTATAGAAGCTCATCAATTACGGCATCATAAGTGGATGTGCGGAAAAAAGCTTCTAGGTGTGCTGCTAGCGATGCCTCATCCTGCCAGTACTTTTTGACCAGCCTGAGCAATCTTTGATATTCAGCATTGTTATAATTTGCCAGCAGCTTGCCAATTCCTTTTAGATCAGCCCCTAATGATTTGATATCCTCAACCAAGTCGTAGTCGAAGCTTAGTTCTATGAGGTGATATAGAGCGAGATAATGCCCTAGGGGGGTAGGATCATATATGGCTCGCAAGGTTGCTGTATGATGCTCAGCTGTAGGTAGCTCTAGATCTGGTATCGCATTTACTACATGTGTACCAGGTATTCTATTATCCATCTCCGCCACGGGACTATGGGTAAAGCCCCCCCAAATTGCACTTGAATTTTTATAGTGTGCGACGTAGATCGAATGCGCGTCACTCTTTAATACGACGTAGTTTCTTTTGAATGTGTAATTGGATTCTCGATTGTTACGGACCTCTTCTGGGGTTATGTCATATAGATATGCCGCAGTGAGAATTGCTGGTGCTTCTCCGTATGTGAAGGCTTCGCCCTTGCACGAAATAAGGATGCATTCTAGCTGCTGGTGTAGATTGAGTTTTATATCAAAGGTTTCATTGCTTTTATAGCGACTTGACAGATGATCTATCGGTATGGGTATGTAGTCATTGACGCTGCATACACCGTTAAAATCAGATATTTGAAGGCTGGGGTCAATTCTAAGGTCTTCCGGTGAGAGAGCCTCGGTCACTTCCTCATAATTCATTACTCGGCCTCACGCTCCCAAATATCCCGCAAGGAAGTTTCACCTTCATCTCTAAAGAACTCCTTAAGGGCTACAAATATCAGCTTTCGCGTGGCATAACCGATATTAGTTTTGCGACTTGGGAAGCCTGAGATTATTAGCTGAAATAAATCCAAGCCTAATGTTTCTTCACTATTGGTTGCTTGGACTGCTGAAATCAGCATTTTAATGGCTGTTTTGATGCGTGTTTGTCTATCTGGGGTAGAGCCAAAGTCTGCTACAGCCGCAAAGAAAGCGTTGAGCGTATTCTCATTGCCTAGCCAGTTGGTTGCAGTAGGGCTATCTGCGGGGGCTGACGTGCTCTCAACTGCATCATCAATTTCACAGTATAACTTGAAGAAGTCCACAAACTCAGAAAATTGGATTCCAAATTGTTCAACATCTTGCTGAAGTACGGCTTGCTCACTGAGACGCTGTGCAACCACGTTTTGCTTGTCAACTTCAGGTGACTTGAGAAGATAAGCATGATAGGCGCTGGATATTTTATCTAGTGAAAATCTCCTGGCGCGAGTTCTTCTTCCACCCTCAGCTTCAGGCACAAGTTCTAAGCGGTCAATTTCCTTAATTAAGGTCGCTCTCAGGCTTAGAGATAGGATCTCTATTTGATGTCGCATGGACATTGGCTTTTGCCCGGCGTTCAAGACAATGATGCGATATATTAAATGATCAAGATCCGGTTCGGCCCTTATCTCTAAATGCACTAACTGCTCTGGTGGAAAAGAGTGCCCGCTTTCTAGAATCTCTTTCAGAATAAATGTTCGCTGTAGGCCATCGAGAATGTTTAGTGGGGCATTATCCAATATCATTTTTTTGATTTTATCTGTGTCGCCCGATTCTACTGCTTGTCTTGCTGAGCTGGATGCTTCAACTGGTAGCGCCAAAGTAAGTGTTGGAAGTAGAGTTCCGTTAATTATGTCGGCCTTTAACCGTGTGTAAGCTGTGAATTTTTCTTTCCTCCGTTGAATGGAGAAAGAGGCGAACTCTTCTCCAACTAATTTCAGATAGTTGGGGATGTCGCATTGCGCATAGATGACGGGGGTCTCCGTGCGCAAGTCTTTAGCTGTACCTAAGACCTTAATGTCCATTTTATCGCCTCGGTTTAATAGTGATAGATAACTGTACCGTCATCAGACCTATTTTGGAATACGGGTGTTCTTAAATATGGAGTCCACAGAAAGGTAATCAGAGCGGTCGTGCTTCCCGGCATTTAGCGCCATCACGCATTTCATCGCTCGTAAGGAGAGATATGAATGGGGCAGAAATCCGTGCTTTGTCTCCCCGGGCTCCGGGGTATTTTGCTCAAAGAATATACAAACAGTATGCGTCGATAGTGCGCGCTGAACAGAGGTGCATGTGGGGTACGCAAAAAATAATGAGCTGCGCCCCCCTCAGCTCTCGTGAGGCGCCTAATCTGTCTTTGGTTGCAACCTGCAAGCCCGCTTCACTGCAGCCGTTGAGATCCCCCAGTGCTTGGCCGTATCCGCGATGCTGGCGCTGTTCTCCTTCCTCCAGAAGGCCACAGCCTGATCATCGATCACCTTCGGTGCTCCCAGCTTCTTGCCCAGCGCCCTAGCTCGCTCGATCCCGGCCATCTGTCGCGCCTTGATGTTGGCTCGCTCCAGTTCAGCTACGGCAGCCAGCATGGTGAGCATGGCTTTGCCGACAGGGCTGGATAGGTCGAAGCCTTCGCGCATCGACACTACTGTCACGCCCTTCGCCTTCAGGGCTTCCACTGTTTCCAATACGTCGATGGTGTCTCTGCCTAGGCGGTCGATGGCTGCCACGACAACGGTGTCTCCCTTCCTGGCATAGGCATGGAGTGACTTGAAGCCCTTCCGCTGGAGTGCCTTGGTGGCCCCGCTGGTGGCCTCATCGGAGAACCATTCGTTCACGTTGTAGCGTTGGCTGATGGCGTGGCGCTGGGCCTCGGTGGTCTGGTCGTCGGTACTGACTCGGACGTAGGCGATGGTGGCGGTCATGGCTGATAGCTCCTTGAGCTCGAGATGGATCATAAAGCTAGCTCAAGATGCTATTGAGTGGATCGGTAGAAATCAACAGTTCTGATCCATGCGGAGGCTGCAGGGCTTCGTCTGGCTCAAGTTGGCTCGGAAGGTACACCTTATGATCCACCCCCTGAGTGCGCACGGGAATCCATCTGGCGGTCATGCGGGCTGATCTGTCCTTCCATCGAGGCCTCTGGCCAGAGCGCGGTGCTCGTTCACATGGTGAGATCGAGGCCCGTGGGTGGTCGTCGTGCCCCGGCTCACCCTCGCTGTCGACAGGGAAGCCTGAGCATCGTGTTTGATCGGGGAGGGGGTGCCCTGTTTTTTCAGGCGAGGAGGGGTGGGTACCGGGGGGAATCGAGTGGGACGGCTCGATGGATAGGGGCTCGCATTTTTGCTCAAAAAATAGCCGGTTGGGGTGTGGCCAAGTGATCCAAAAGGGATCCAGAAGTGATCCGAAACGGTGATCCAAAGTGCTCGCAATGGCGTACGTCAGGTCTATAGAATGGCGCTCAACTTGAAAGCAGTGTGATGAGCAAGAATCGCTGGAAGCCAGGATTTACGAGGGCTGCCGGTCCCCCCGCAACGATCAACCGTGAACCCGGTCAGGTCCGGAAGGAAGCAGCCGTAGCGGTGACATCGTGTGCCGGGGTGTGGCTGGTGGGGTCACCTCCATAACGGTCCCTCGCTTCGCATCATCCCACTGTATTTGTCGCTCCCCTGGTGACCCAGGCCGGGGCTCTTTTCGTTTGGGTGCTTGGTATCCATGGCGAGGCGCTGCCTGGCGTGCTTCATGAGAGCGGTGGCTGTACGTAAGAGGTTCGTCCGCCGGCCGGACTTTTGATCTTGGAGTCAGCGTGGATAGAGCGTCCTGGGATATTTTCTGCAAGGTCGTCGATAACTTCGGTGACATCGGCGTCACCTGGCGGCTGGCTCGTTTGCTGGTGGCCGAACACGGTCAGCAGGTGCGCCTGTGGTGCGATGATCTCGAGACGTTTGCACAGCTGTGTCCGCAGGCCGATCCGCTGGCCGAGTGCCAGGTGCAGGCGGGCGTCGAGGTGTGCCGATGGCGCTCGGACTGGTGCGCTGTCGAGCCGGCCGACGTGGTGATCGAAGCGTTCGCCTGCGATCTCCCAGCCGCCTACATCGATGCCATGGCCGAGGCTGGCCGTCGCATCCTCTGGCTGAATCTTGAATACCTGAGCGCCGAAGACTGGGTGCCCGGCTGCCATGCGCTCCCTTCGATGCAGGCGCGTGGGTTGCAGAAATTTTTCTTCTTTCCTGGCTTCGAGGCGTCCACCGGGGGCTTGTTGCGCGAGGCGGATCTGATCGCCAGGCGCGAGGGCTTTCAGAACAGTGACGAGGCAAGGTACGTCTTTCTACGCACGCTGGGGGTCGTGCCGATCGAAGGTGCACGGTTGCTCTCGTTGTTCTCTTACGAGAACGCGGCGATTTCCGGCTGGTTGACTGCGCTAGCGAACGACAGCGTACGGACCAACCAGCTGCTCATCCCCGAGGGGCGGGCCCTGGGTGACGTTGGCAACTGGCTCGGAGTCGCGGGGCTGCGGCCGGGCGATCGTGTCCGCCGCGGCTCGCTGGACGTCACGGTCGTGCGCTTCATGACCCAGGATGAATACGACCAGCTCCTGTGGGCCTGTCACTTCAATGCGGTACGGGGTGAGGAATCGTTCATCCGGGCGCAGTGGGCGGCGCGTCCGCTGGTCTGGCATATCTATCCGCAAGAGGATGACGCTCACTGGGACAAGCTTGACGCCTTCCTGGCGCTCTACACCCAGGGCCTATCGAGTGAGGCCGATCGAGCCTTGCGCTCGTTCTGGAAGGCATGGAATTCCGGGCAAGGGGCCGAGAGCGCCTGGGTAGCGCTTGAGGTGCATCTCGATGAGCTGATGGACCATGCGGGACGCTGGACCGATCGGCAGGTCGCCAATGGCGATCTGGCCGCAAAGCTGGTGTCCTTTCACCGGGATTGGCTATGATACGCGGCCTGTTTTTTGTCTCTCATCCCAACCGGATATTCGTATGAAAACCGCACAAGAGTTCCGTGCCGGCCAGGTGGCCATCATCAACGGCGCGCCCTGGGTCATCCAGAAAGCCGAGTTCAACAAGTCCGGCCGCAACAGTGCCGTGGTCAAGATGAAGCTGAAGAACCTGCTCAACGGTTCGGCGACCGAGACCGTCTATAAGGCCGATGACAAGCTGGAGCCGGTCATCCTCGAGCGTAAGGAAGTGACCTATTCCTACTTCGCCGACCCGCTGTATGTCTTCATGGACAGCGAGTTCAACCAGTACGAGATCGAGAAAGACGACCTCGAAGGCGTGATGACCTTCATCGAAGACGGCATGACCGATGTCTGCGAAGCCGTGTTCTACAACGACAAGGTGATTTCGGTTGAGCTGCCGACCACCATCGTTCGCGAGATCGTCTACACCGAGCCGTCGGTTCGTGGCGATACGTCCGGCAAGGTCATGAAGACCGCTCGCCTGAAGAACGGTGCAGAGCTGCAGGTTTCCGCCTTCTGCGAAATCGGTGATTCGATCGAGATCGACACCCGCACCGGCGAGTACAAGTCCCGCGTCAAGGCTTGATTCGCTGTTGAAAAAGAGCCCGGCCAGGTTGCCGGGCTTTTTTATGCTTGCGCCACAGGATGCCGCCACGCAGCGCTCCGTCTATTGGTCGAGTTCGGTTTCCGCAGCCTTGCTCTGCGGCGGAAACAGTGAACTCCCGCAGCGAGAGCAGAATGCAGCGTTGGGTTCATGCAGGCGCTTGTCGCACCGGGGGCAGGGGTGCTCCAGCACATCTTGTCGCATGGCGTTGGCGAGTTCGGCCGTGAAAATGCCGGTCGGCACGGCGATGATCGAATAACCGGTGATCATCACCAGCGTGGCCAGCGCTTTGCCAAGCGGACTGTGCGGCACGATGTCACCGAATCCAACGGTCGTCAGCGTCACCACGGCCCAATAGATGCTCATCGGAATGCTGCTGAAGCCGCTGCCCGGCCCTTCGATCACATACATCAAGGTGCCGAAGACGATGGTCAGCGTGCTCACGCTCAGCAGAAAGACCGTGATTTTCTGACGGCTCGCCCGCAAGGCGACCATGAGGAAGTTGGCCTGGCTCAGGTACGGCGCCAATTTGAGTACGCGGAAGATGCGCAGCATACGGAGGATGCGTACGGCGAGCAGATACTGGGCGTCCGGCACCAGCAGCGCGATGAACGCCGGCAAGACGGCGAGCAGATCGATCATGCCGTAGAAGCTGAAGATATAGCGGCGTGGCTCGGGATGGCTGTAGACGCGAAGCGCGTATTCGATAGCGAACAGGGTGGTGAATATCCATTCCAGGCCAGCCAGCAAGGTGCCGTGACGCTCGGCAATCGAGGCGACGCTATCGAGCATGACCACCAGCAAACTGGCGAGGATGGTGGCGAGCAGCCAGGTATCGAAGCGTTTACCGGCCGCTGTGTCGGTGAAGAAAATGATGACGTAGAGACGTTCGCGTAGCGGTAACTCGTCCAGGTTTCTACCCATTGGTGTGCTCGTCCTTTCGTTCGAGGCATGCCGTTCAACAAGCCGGGCCTGCCCACGGGCGCAGGTTGCGCCGCCGCGCCGCTTTGCCAGGCAAGGTCGCTCGGCGTAGTCTTACTCCACGCGGCCAGGAAATTTCCCGTATCGATCAAGGGTCTGATGCAGCCGAGGCCGTCGTTGGAGAACAAGATGTCCGATTCCCGCTTGGTCGATCCGTTCGGCCGGCGCATCACCTACCTGCGCCTTTCGGTCACCGATCGGTGTGATTTTCGCTGTACCTACTGCATGAGCGAGGACATGGTCTTCGCTCCGCGCGCGCAGATCCTTTCGCTCGAAGAGTTGTATGCCGTTGCCGATGCGTTCATCGCATTGGGCGTCAAGCGCATCCGCGTCACCGGTGGCGAGCCGCTGGTTCGCAAGGGGCTGGTCGGTCTGCTTGGCAAGCTTGGTGCTCGGGAGGAGCTGGACGATCTGGCCATCACCACCAATGGCTCGCAATTGCAGACGCTGGCCGCGCAATTGCGTGAGGCGGGCGTGGATCGGCTGAACATCAGCCTCGATTCGCTGCGCCGCGATCGCTTCGCCGAGTTCGCTCGGCGCGATCGGCTCGACCAGGTGCTCGCTGGCATCGAAGCCGCTCGGGCCTGCGGATTCAGGGGGATCAAGCTCAACAGCGTGATCCAGAAAGGGCGCAATGACGACGAGGTGATCGATCTGGTGGCGTTCGCGGTGGAGCGGGGCCTCGATATCAGCTTCATCGAGGAAATGCCGCTGGGCAGCGTCTCCAGCCACCAGCGCGAAATTACCTTCTGCTCCAGCGATGAGGTGCGCGAGCGCATCGAGGCGCTCTATACGCTCGTATCCAGCGACCATGCCACGGGCGGCCCCTCACGTTATTGGCAGGTTGCCGGGAGCGGGACGCGGGTGGGGTTCATCTCACCGCACAGCAATAATTTCTGCGGCAGCTGCAATCGGGTGCGGGTCACGGCGGAAGGCAAACTGGTGCTTTGCCTTGGCCATGAAGGCGCCCTCGATCTCAAGTCCCTCATGCGTCGCCATCCCGGCGATGGCGAGCGGTTGCGCCAGGCCATCATGGATGCGTTGCAGCTCAAGCCGGAGAAGCACCATTTCCGCACCGATGAGCAGGTTCAGGTGGTTCGTTTCATGAGCATGACCGGCGGCTGATTGGCGGCTGCCGAGGTGGCGGCAAAGGGCCATAGGGCTCACGCCGGCCGCCCGCAGGCTCGTGATAGACTTCGCGGCCGCACGTTCAGATGGCTGCCCGATGATGCAACCGGTTTCTTCCTCGATCGCTAGACGCCCGTAGCCAGGACGGCACGCATGCGACTGAAAAGTATCAAGCTGGCCGGCTTCAAATCCTTCGTCGACCCCACCACCGTCAGCTTCCCGAGCAACATGGCGGCCGTCGTGGGGCCGAATGGCTGCGGCAAGTCCAACATCATCGACGCGGTGCGTTGGGTCATGGGCGAAAGCTCGGCGAAGAACCTGCGCGGCGAGTCGATGACCGACGTCATCTTCAATGGCTCGAACACCCGCAAGCCGGTCACCCAGGCGAGCATCGAGCTGATCTTCGACAACAGCGACGGCACGCTGGTCGGCGAGTACGCGGCGTATGCCGAGATCTCCATCCGCCGCCGCGTGACGCGCGACGGGCAGAACACCTACTTCCTGAACGGCGCCAAATGCCGGCGGCGGGACATCACCGACATCTTTCTCGGGACGGGGCTCGGCCCGCGCAGCTATTCGATCATCGAGCAGGGGATGATCTCCCGGCTGATCGAGGCCAAGCCGGAGGACCTTCGGCACTTCATCGAAGAGGCCGCCGGCATTTCCAAGTACAAGGAGCGACGCCGGGAGACCGAAAACCGCATTCGCCGGACGCAGGAAAACCTTGCCCGCCTGAGCGACTTGCGTGAAGAGCTGGAGCGGCAACTCGAGCGTCTGCAACGGCAGGCCCAGGCGGCGGAGCGGTACCAGCAGTTGAAGGCGGAGGAGCGACAGCTCAAGGCGCAGCTCACCGCATTGCGCTGGCAGGCGCTGAATCTTCAGGCGGGGCAACGCGAGCAGATCATCGGCGATCAGGAAGTCGCCTTCGAGGCGCTCGTAGCCGAGCAGCGCAACGCAGATGCCAGTATCGAGCGCCTGCGCGACGGCCATCATGAGCTGTCCGAACGCTTCAATCAGGTGCAGGGCCGCTTCTACTCGGTGGGTGGCGATATCGCTCGCGTCGAGCAGAGCATCCAGCATGGCCAGCAGCGGCTGCGCCAGCTCCAGGACGATCTGCGAGAGGCTGAGCGTGCCCGGCTGGAAACCGAATCCCATCTCGGTCATGACCGAACGCTGCTGGCGACCCTGGGCGAGGAGCTTGCGTTACTGGAGCCCGAGCAGGCGGAAGTCGCCGCGATCGCGGAGGAGGCTGCCGCTTCGCTGGAAATGGCCGAGAGCGCCATGCGCCAGTGGCAGGAGCGCTGGGATGCCTTCAGCGTCACCAGCGCCGAGCCCAGGCGACTGGCCGAAGTGCTCCAGGCGCGCATCCAGCAACTGGAGCAGAATCTGGAGCGGCTCGGCGAGCGCAAGCGACGTCTCGAAGATGAACACGCCTCGCTCGGTACCGGTTCCGAAGACGAGGCGATCAGCGAGCTCAACGAATCGCTGGCCGAAGAGCAGGCCGCCCTCGACGAGCTGGCTAACGAGGAGACCGAGCTGGCCGAGGCGGTGGAAGCGACGCGCGCGCGTCTCCAGCAATTGACGCGGGACCAGAGCACGCTCCAAGGCGAGACCCAACGATTGCAGGGGCGCATCGCTTCGCTGGAAGCGCTTCAGCAGGCGGCACGTGATCAGGGGCCTGGCGTGTCCAGCTGGCTGGCCCATCAGGGGCTGGCAGATCGGCCTCGCCTGGCGGACGGGCTCGTGGTCGAGCCGGGCTGGGAACTGGCGGTGGAAACGGTGCTGGGTGCCGACTTGCAGGCGCCGTTGCTCGATGACTTCCATGGGCTGGAATTCGCGGCGCTCGAGCAAGGTGAAGTCCGCCTCGCGTTGTCCCAGCGGGCCGCCCCGAGGCTCGATGGCAGCCTGCTCGACAAGGTGACGACCCGGCACGACTTGAGCGCCTGGCTTGGTGCGGTACGGCCGGTAGAGACGCTTGACGAGGCGCTGGCGGCCCGCCCCGGGCTCGTCGACGGCGCGTCGATCGTCAGTCGCGATGGATATTGGGTGGGGCGGCATTTCCTTCGTTTCAAGCGCGGCAGCGATGCTCAATCGAGCGTGCTGGCGCGCGCTCATGAGCTGGAGCAGCTCCATGCGGAGCAGGGGCTCGGCACGGCGAAGCTGGAGGCGCTGGAGCAGGCGCTGGCCGAGGCCGGCGCTTTCCTGCGAGAGCAAGAGGCGCGCCGTGACACGCTGCGCCGCACATTGCAGGAAACGTCGCGTCGGCACGGTGAGCTGAAAGCCCGGCTGTTCGCGGGGCAGGCCAAGGTCGAGCAGCTCAGGCTGCGCCGCCGGCGTCTGGACGAAGAACTGAGCGAGGTCGTCGAACAACGAGCGATCGAAACCGAAGATCTGGGCGAATCGCGGCTAGCGTTGCAGCAGGCGCTGGATGACATGGCCGACGCGACCGGCCAGCGCGAACGCTTGCTCGAGGCGCGCGAGCAGTTGCGCGAGCAGCTCGACGGTCATCGGCAGGAAGCTCGCCAGCACAAGGACAAGGCCCACCAGCTGGCGTTGCGTGTCGGCTCGCTGCGCGCCCAGTACGAGTCCACCCGCCAGGCGCTCGAGCGTCTGGAGTTGCAGTTCGAGCGCGCCGTCGAGCGTCGCGAGCAATTGACCCTCAACCTCGAGGAGGGTGAAGCGCCACTCGACGAGTTGCGCATGAAGCTCGAGACCTTGCTCGAGCAGCGGATGCAGGTCGAGGAAGAGCTGAAGCAGGCTCGCCTGGCTCTCGAAGATGCGGATCGTGAACTGCGCGAAGCGGAACGCCGTCGGGCCCAGGCCGAGCAGCAAGCGCAGTTGCTGCGTAGCCAGCTCGAACAACAGCGGCTGGATTGGCAGACCCTGTCGGTGCGCCGCAAGGCGTTGCAGGATCAACTGCACGAAGACGGCCATGACCTGCACGGCATCATCGAGACGCTGGCGAGCGATGCCACCGAGCAGGCTTGGGAGGAACAGCTCGAGCAGTTGGGCGCGCGGATCCAGCGGCTCGGGCCCATCAACCTCGCGGCGATCGATGAGTATCAGCAGCAATCCGAGCGCAAGCGCTATCTCGATGCGCAGAACGACGACCTCGTGGAGGCGCTGGATACGCTGGAAAACGTCATCCGCAAGATCGACCGGGAAACGCGCAATCGCTTCAAGGAGACCTTCGACCAGATCAACGCCGGCTTGCAGGCGCTGTTTCCGAAGGTGTTCGGAGGCGGCAGTGCCTACCTGGAACTTACCGGCGAGGATTTACTCGATACCGGGGTGGCGATCATGGCGCGCCCGCCAGGCAAGAAGAACAGCACTATCCATCTGTTATCCGGAGGCGAGAAAGCGCTGACCGCGTTGGCGCTGGTGTTCGCGATCTTCCAACTCAATCCGGCCCCGTTCTGCATGCTCGATGAGGTGGATGCGCCCCTGGACGATGCCAACGTCGGCCGCTATGCGCGGCTGGTCAAGGAGATGTCGGAGAAGGTTCAGTTCATCTATATCACCCACAACAAGATCGCCATGGAAATGGCCGATCAGTTGATGGGTGTCACCATGCACGAGCCTGGCTGCTCGCGGCTGGTCGCGGTTGACGTGGAGCAGGCGGTGGCGCTGGTAGACGCCTGAGCGGAGTCGTCCGCCAGCACGCCGGCAGCGGTACAAACCTGCCGTTCGTCGTGCTAGCTTAGGCGCAATTTTGTGCGCTGCTACCGGCAATCGCCGTGGCGCAGCTGCTAACCCCATCATTCGTACTAGAGGTCAATGCATTAATGGATATCGGTTTGCGCGAGTGGCTGATCGTCATCGGGATCATCGTCATCGCCGGCATCCTGTTCGACGGTTGGCGACGGATGCGCGGTAGCAAGGGCAAGCTGAAATTCAAACTGGACCGCAGTCTGGCCGAGACCGGCGGCGATGACGATGATGCGCCGACCGAAATCCTCGGCCCGGCGCGGATCATCAATCGACCCATGCAAGAGCCGACCCTCGATGAGCAGGACCTGCCATCGCTAAGCGCGCGGGAAGGTTCCAAGCGACGTACGCCAGAGCCCCGCCAAGGGCACCTCAATCTCGGCGTCGATGAGCGTGCCGCCAAGGATGAGCCGATCATCGAGCTCGACGAGGATGAACCCTTCGACACGAACGAGGCGCCTCGAGAGCAGGCTCCGGTCGAGGAAGTGCTGGTGATCAACGTGATCGCACGCGACTCCACCGGCTTCCGCGGTCCGGCCCTGTTGCAGAACATTCTGGAAAGCGGACTGCGTTTCGGCGAGATGGACATCTTTCATCGTCACGAGAGCATGGCTGGGAATGGCGAGGTCCTTTTCTCGATGGCCAATGCCGTCAAGCCCGGCACCTTCGACCTCGATGACATCGATCATTTCACGACGCCGGCGGTGAGCTTCTTTCTCGGCTTGCCCGGGCCGCGCCATCCGAAGCAGGCCTTCGATGTCATGGTCGCGGCGGCGCGCAAGCTGGCCTCCGAACTCAACGGCGAACTCAAGGACGACCAGCGCAGCGTGCTGACTGCCCAGACGATCGAGCATTACCGCCAGCGCATCGCCGAATTCGAGCGGCGCCAGCTCACGATCAAGCGCTAATCGGCCAGCCGGCCGATCGAAGCTGCTTTCGGGCCGCTCTTCGCGTCGGCTGTGTTTTCATCGTTCCCGGCCGGGCCATGAGCCGCGGCCCGGTCGTCATTGGATCGTCAGGACCATGCCCTCCGCTCAATCAGCCGCCGAGCGCATCAGCACGCTGCGCAGCGAGATAGAAAACCACAACTATCGCTACTACGTGCTCGACGAGCCGAGCATTCCCGATGCCGAGTACGATCGACTCTTTCAAGAGCTCAAGGCACTGGAGGCCGAGCACCCCGAGCTGGTGTCGCCCGACTCGCCGACGCAGCGAGTCGGCGGCGCGGCGCTCGCGGCCTTTGGCCAGGTACGACACGAGTTGCCGATGCTCAGTCTCGGTAATGCGTTCGAAGAGCAGCAGTTGCTCGACTTCGACCGCCGCGTGCGTGAGGGGCTGGACCTGCCTGCCGGCGATCTCTTCGATGCCGGCCTTGCCGTCGACTACAGCTGCGAGCCAAAGCTCGATGGTCTGGCGGTTAGCCTGTTGTATGAAGAGGGCGTGCTCGTTCGGGGTGCGACGCGAGGCGACGGTACGACCGGCGAAGACATTACCGCCAACGTGCGCACCATCCGCAACATTCCGTTGAAGCTGCAGGGCAAGGGCTGGCCTCGGGTGCTGGAGGTGCGCGGCGAAATCTATATGCCCAAGGCCGGTTTCGAGGCACTCAACGCCCGCCAGCTGGAGGCGGGTGGCAAGACCTTCGCCAACCCGCGCAACGCGGCGGCTGGAAGCTTGCGCCAACTCGATCCGAGGATCACCGCGGCCCGCCCGCTGGAGCTTTGCGCCTATGGCGTTGGCCGCTTCGAGGGCGAGTTGCCGGAAACCCATGTAGCGGTCCTCCATGCGCTGAAGTCATGGGGCTTGCCAATCAGCCGCGAGCTCAGGACAGCGAGCGGCGTTGCCGAATGCCTGGATTATTACCGCGATATCGGCACGCGGCGGGACGCCTTGCCTTACGAGATCGATGGCGTGGTGTTCAAGGTCGATGCGCTGGCCAGCCAGCGTGCGCTCGGTTTCCGTGCGCGCGAGCCGCGCTGGGCCATCGCCTTCAAATTTCCGGCGCGCGAAGAGCTGACCGAGCTGCTAGACGTCGAATTCCAGGTTGGTCGTACGGGCGCGCTGACACCGGTCGCCCGTTTGAAGCCGGTGCAGGTCGCCGGTGTGACGGTCGCGAACGCGACGCTCCACAACATGGACGAGGTCGCTCGGCTGGGCGTGATGATCGGTGACACGGTGATCGTGCGCCGCGCCGGTGACGTCATTCCGCAAATCCTTGGCGTGGTAGCCGAGCGGCGGCCACCCGCAGCCCAACCCGTGCACATACCTGAGACCTGCCCGGTTTGTGGCTCCCGGGTGGAGCGAACCCAACTGTTGCGGCGTGGCAAAGGGCGGCAAACGCTCAGCGAGGGCGCCATCTATCGCTGCGTCGGTCGGCTGCTATGCCGTGCTCAGCTGAAGCAGGCGATCATTCATTTCGTCTCGCGTCGGGCGATGGACATCGAGGGGCTCGGCGACAAGATCGTCGACCAGTTGGTCGAGGCGGGCCTGGTGTCTTCGCCGGCCGATCTGTATTGCCTGACGTTCGAGCAGGTACGCGCGCTGGAGGGTTTTGGTGATGTTTCGGCCGGTAACCTGATCGCGGCGATCGAGGCGAGCCGGCGTCCTAGCCTGGCGCGCTTCATCTATGCGCTCGGCATCCCCGATGTCGGCGAGGAGACCGCGAAGTTGCTGGCCAGAGCATTGGGTTCTCTCGCTCGGCTTCAGGTGGCATTACCGGAGGTCCTCACCTACCTGCCTGACGTGGGAGCGGAGGTGGCGCATGAAATCCATGAGTTTTTCAGCGATGCGCACAACCGGTCGGTAATAGAGCAGTTGCAGGCTCGGATCTTCATAGAGGAGGAGGGGGCGCTTCATCCCGACTACGCGGCGATCGCCACCTTGGCCGATCTAATCGACAAGCTCCATATCCCGTACGTTGCCCGAACCGGGGCGCAGCGGTTGGCCGATCGTTTCGGCTCGCTGGCGGCGATCATCGATGCGGATTGGCTGGATCTGCGGCAGGTGGAGCGCCTGAACGAGCGGGCTGCTCAGAGTGTCCGCGAGTTCTTCGCTGATTCGCAGAACGCCGTCCGCGCGCGGGAACTGGAAGCGCAGCTGCGTGAATTCGGCATGCATTGGCAGAGCGAGCGGCGTTCGGCGCAGGGGCTGCCGCTGAGCGGGCAGAGCTGGGTGCTGACCGGGACGCTGGAAAGCATGTCCCGGGACGATGCCAAGGCGCGCCTGGAGGCGTTGGGTGCCAAGGTCGCGGGCTCGGTTTCGGCAAAGACCACGGCTGTGGTTGCCGGCCCAGGTGCGGGCTCTAAGCTGGCCAAGGCGCAATCGCTGGGTGTTCAGCTTCTGGACGAGGCGCATTTTCTGGCTCGGCTGGCGGAGTGGGAATCCGCCAGCGGAGGGTGATGCCGGCGAGTCCGAGCTCGCCGGTTTCGGTCAACGATACTCGCAGAGATAGGCCGAGTCGGTCTTCACCTTGAGCTGGAACTTGCTGTTAGCCGGAACGTTGAACCGGCTGCCGGCTGCGAAGATTTCCCAGCCATCGCTGCCTGGCAGTTTCACCTCGAGGCTGCCAGAGACGACATGCATGATTTCCTTCTGGCTCGTACCGAACTCGTATTCACCGGCGGCCATGACGCCGATGGTGGCGGGGCCGGCCTCCATTTCGAAGGCGATGGATTTGACGGACCCGTCGAAATATTCGTTGACCTTGAACATGCTTGTTCCTGAGTGGGTTGGAAAAGGTTGAGCAGTATGCCCAAGCTCGGGTCGGACGTCATCGGCGCCGAAATCGCCGCCCTGGCGAGCGATGCGGAGGCCCGACTTCCCGACCCAGCGGCCACCGGCTGTCGTTACCCGTGTGGAGCGGTTTCGTCGAGGCTCATCGTAGCGCTGACGCGCTGCGTGGCCAGGACCGGCTGCGGCTTGCTCGGCCAAGCGCTTGGCCTTTCGGCGCGCCGGCTCGTGCGGTTGTGAAGTGACTTCACTAGAATTCGTCGCGCTTAGATTTCGGAGGTCACATGGAATGTCGTGTGGGCTGCGGCGCCTGTTGCATCGCGCCGTCAATATCGACGTCGTTTGCAGGTCATCCCGACGGGAAGCCAGCCGGAGTGCGTTGTACGCACCTCTCGCCAGACCTTCGGTGCGGAATATTCGGTCAGCCTGAGCGGCCTGCGGTTTGCTCCGCTTTCAAGGCCGATTCGGCAATTTGTGGCGACAACGCGGAACAGGCGATTGCCTTGCTTGGCTGGCTGGAACAGGCTACCGCCTGACTCTTACGTCTATCTCGGAGGTTTCATGCGTTTATCGGCTCTTGCCTGTCTGGCTGCGTTGTTCGCCATCCCTGTCCATGCCAGCGATTGGTCCTTGGCGAAGGAAGAGGACGGCATCAAGGTCTTCCTCAAGGAAGTCCCAGGATCGACCTTCAAGGCCTTTCGCGGCGAAACGACCATCAACGCCGATGCGGCTGTGATCAAGCGCCTCCAGGAAGATGTGGAGGGTTCATGCGAGTGGCTGCATGCCTGCGAATCGCAGCGTCTGCTCAAGCAGGAAGGTAACGAGGCATGGAGTTATACGCGCATCGACACGCCCTGGCCGGCCAAGCCGCGTGACTCGATCGTCCATGTGACCAACGAACCGCTTGCCGGTGGCGGGTTCAAGCGCACCTTGCAAGGCGCGCCTACCTATCTGCCCGAAGAATCGGGCTATGTGCGTGTAAGCGAGCTGGATGGCTACTGGCGCGTCGAGCCGGTATCGGAGGGCAAGGTCAAGGTCACTTACGAGGTGCATACCGAGCCAGGCGGCGAGGTTCCCGCATGGATCGTGAACAAGTTCGTCGTCGATGCGCCATTCAATACGCTGTCGGGGCTGCGCGAGTTGGCGGAGAGCAAGGCGGGTCGATAGGGTGAATCAAAAAAGGCTGCCTGTGTGGCAGCCTTTTTTTGCGGCGATCAGCGAGGTAGATCGCGCTTGGTGGGGCCGGTATAGAGCTGACGAGGACGTCCGATCTTGTAAGGCCCTGACAGCATTTCCTTCCAATGCGAAATCCAGCCCACGGTACGTGCCAGGGCGAAGATGACGGTGAACATGCTCGTCGGAATGCCGATCGCCTTGAGGATGATCCCCGAGTAGAAATCGACGTTCGGGTAGAGATTGCGCTCGACGAAATAGGGATCGTTGCGGGCGATCTCTTCGAGCTTCATCGCCAGTTCGAGCTGAGGATCCTGGATGCCGAGCTCGGCCAGTACTTCGTCGCAGGTCTGCTTCATGACCTTGGCGCGCGGATCGAAGTTCTTGTACACGCGGTGGCCGAAGCCCATCAGCTTGAACGGATCGTCCTTGTCCTTGGCCTTGGCGACGAACTTCTCGATGTTGGACACATCGCCAATCTCGTCGAGCATGGTCAGCACGGCTTCGTTCGCGCCGCCATGTGCCGGGCCCCACAGCGCGGCGATACCCGCGGCGATGCAGGCGAAGGGATTGGCGCCGGACGAACCGGCCAGGCGCACTGTCGAGGTAGAGGCGTTCTGCTCATGATCGGCATGCAGGATGAAGATGCGATCCATGGCCTTGGCCAGCACCGGACTGATCGGTTTGATCTCGCACGGCGTGTTGAACATCATGTGGAGGAAGTTTTCCGCGTAGTCGAGGTCATTGCGCGGATACATCATCGGCTGACCCATCGAGTACTTGTAGACCATCGCCGCCATCGTCGGCATCTTGGCGACCAGGCGCATGGCGGAGATATCGCGGTGGTGCGGGTCGTTGATGTCCAGCGAATCATGATAGAAGGCCGACAGCGCGCCGACGACGCCGCACATGATGGCCATCGGGTGAGCGTCGCGGCGGAAGCCGTTCAGGAAGGTCTTGAGTTGCTCATGCACCATCGTGTGGTTCTTGATGGCGCTTACGAAGCTTGCCTTCTCCTCTGCATTCGGCAGTTCGCCGTTAAGCAGTAGGTAGCAGGTCTCCAGGTAATCCGATTTCTCGGCGAGTTGCTCGATGGGGTATCCACGGTGCAACAGGACGCCCTTGTCGCCGTCGATATAGGTGATTTTCGACTCGCAGGAAGCGGTCGACATGAAGCCTGGATCGAATGTGAAATGACCCGTGGCGGTCAATCCTCTGACATCTATTACGTCGGGCCCAACGGTGCCGGATAATACGGGCAGTTCGACGGGGGCAGCGCCCTCGATGATTAACTGCGCTTTCTTGTCAGCCATGCAAGGCCTCCTGTTTATGCTTGAAATCATCAGACGGCCCCCCACGCAGGGCCCGCATCACTATAGTGAGATAAATCTCAAAGTCAATTTGCCACACCCCCTGCCATAGACGCTCCGGCGTGGCGGCGCGCCATGAAAAAGCGGCCATGATGGAAGCCGGGCGGGCGGTCTGCAATCAGCCGTTGGTGGCACTTCACCACATTGTCATTAGCCACCTAACTGTCTATACTCGGCGACCGACCGCCAGGGGCTCAGCGCCACATTCTCAGGTTGTCACTCATGGGCGGGCAGTGTCCTCAGAGGCACTCTTTCCCAACAACTTTTTGCCCGGCGTCAACGGGCTCTCAAGTGTGAAATAAGCCGTGAAAAGCCAACGACCTGTAAACCTAGATCTTAGGACTATCAAACTCCCAATCACTGCTTACACGTCGATCCTTCACCGTGTATCCGGTGTCATCCTGTTCATCGGCATCGCCGTATTGCTGGCGGCGCTGGATGCTTCGCTCTCTTCCGAGGAAGGGTTCGAGCGCGTTCAGGGCTACTTCGGCAATCCTCTGGCGAAGCTGGTGGTCTGGGCGTTGCTGTCCGCACTGCTGTATCACCTGGTGGCCGGGATCCGCCACCTCGTCATGGACGCCGGCTACGGCGAAACCCTGGAGGGCGGCAAGCGCGGCTCGAAGATCGTGCTGATCCTTTCTGCGGTCCTGATCATCCTGGCGGGGGTATGGGTATGGTAACCAACGTTACGAATTTCTCGCGTTCGGGTCTCTACGACTGGATGGCCCAGCGAGTGACCGCGGTTGTGCTGGCCGCTTATTTCATCTTTCTGCTCGGTTACCTGCTGCTCAATCCTGGTCTGGATTACACGCAGTGGAGCGCGCTGTTCTCCACGAGCTGGATGCGCATCTTCAGTCTGTTGGCACTGGTGGCCCTGGCGATCCACGCCTGGGTGGGCATGTGGACCATCTCGACCGATTACCTGACCAACATGGCGATCGGCAAGTGGGCCACAGCGGTGCGTTTTCTCTTCCAGGCAGCCTGCGGCATCGTGATGTTCGCGTTGTTCGTCTGGGGTGTGCAGATTCTTTGGGGTTTCTGAGTCATGGCTAATATTCGTACGCTTTCTTTCGACGCCATCATCGTGGGTGGCGGCGGCGCCGGCATGCGCGCCGCCCTGCAGCTGTCTCAGTCCGGCCACAAGACTGCCGTGGTCACCAAAGTATTCCCTACGCGCTCGCATACCGTTTCGGCGCAAGGTGGCATTACCTGTGCGATCGCATCGGCCGACCCGAACGACGATTGGCGCTGGCACATGTACGACACCGTCAAGGGGTCGGATTACATCGGCGACCAGGACGCCATCGAATACATGTGCTCGGTCGGCCCGGAAGCCGTATTCGAGCTGGAGCACATGGGGTTGCCGTTCTCCCGTACCGAACAGGGTCGTATTTATCAGCGCCCCTTCGGTGGACAGTCGAAGGACTTCGGCAAGGGCGGGCAGGCCGCTCGCACCTGCGCCGCAGCTGACCGCACCGGCCATGCGCTCCTGCATACCCTGTATCAGGGCAACATGAAGAACAACACCGTCTTCCTCAACGAGTGGTATGCGGTCGACCTGGTCAAGAACCAGGACGGCGCCATCGTTGGGATCATCGCCATCTGCATCGAGAACGGCGAGACGGTCTACATCCGCTCCAAGGCCACGGTGCTCGCAACCGGCGGTGCCGGCCGGATCTATGCCTCTACGACCAACGCGCTCATCAACACCGGTGACGGTGTCGGCATGGCGCTGCGTGCGGGCGTTCCGGTTCAGGACATCGAGATGTGGCAGTTCCACCCGACGGGCATTGCCGGTGCGGGTGTTCTGGTTACCGAAGGTTGCCGGGGCGAGGGTGGTTACCTCATTAATAAGCATGGCGAGCGCTTCATGGAACGCTATGCGCCCAATGCGAAGGATCTCGCAGGCCGCGACGTGGTGGCCCGGTCGATGGTCAAGGAAGTTATCGCCGGCAATGGCTGCGGCCCGGATGGCGACCACGTGTTGCTGAAGCTGGATCACCTGGGTGAAGAGGTTCTTCATAGCCGCCTGCCTGGTATCTGCGAGCTGTCCAAGACCTTCGCCCACGTCGACCCTGTCGTCGCGCCGATTCCGGTCATTCCGACGTGCCATTACATGATGGGTGGTGTCGCTACAAACATTCATGGTCAGGCGATCACCCAGGATGCCAACGGAAACGATCGCATCATCGAAGGGCTGTTCGCGGTCGGCGAAGTCGCCTGCGTGTCGGTGCATGGCGCGAACCGGCTGGGCGGAAACTCGCTGCTCGACCTGGTTGTCTTCGGTCGTGCAGCAGGCCTGCACCTGGAAAAGGCACTCAAGGAAGGCATCGAGTACCGCGGAGCTACCGAGACCGACCTCGACGTTGCGCTTGGCCGCCTGTCAGGCTTGAACGAGCGCACCAGTGGCGAAGACGTCGCACCGCTGCGCAAAGAGCTGCAGAGCTGCATGCAGAACTACTTCGGTGTGTTCCGTACGGGCGAATACATGCAGAAGGGCATCGCCCAGCTGGCAACCCTGCGCGAGCGCATCGCCAACGTGAAGATCGCCGACAAGAGCCAGGCGTTCAACACGGCCCGCATCGAGGCGCTCGAGTTGCAGAACCTGCTCGAAGTCGCCGAGGCTACTGCCATCGCCGCCGAAACGCGCAAGGAATCACGCGGCGCTCATGCGCGCGAAGACTTCGAAGAGCGCGATGATGAGAACTGGCTGTGCCACACCCTGTATTTCCCAGGTGAAAAACGCGTGGCCAAGCGGGCGGTCAATTTCGCACCGAAGACCGTTCCGGCTTTCGAACCCAAGGTTCGGACTTACTAAGGGGGTTCCGATATGTTGCAAGTCAGTGTTTATCGTTATAACCCCGAGCAGGACGAAAAGCCGTTCATGCAGGAATTTCAGGTCAATACCGATGGTAAGGATCTGATGGTTCTGGATGTGCTGGCCTTGATCAAGGAGCAGGACCAGGGCTTCTCGTATCGCCGGTCTTGCCGTGAGGGCGTCTGCGGTTCGGACGGGATGAACATCAACGGCAAGAACGCGCTCGCCTGCATCACCGCGCTCTCGTCTGTCGTAAAGGGCAACAAGCTGGTGATCCGGCCGCTGCCGGGGCTGCCGGTCATTCGCGATCTGGTCGTCGATATGGGCATCTTCTACAAGCAGTACGAGAAAGTTCGTCCGTACCTGATGAACGATACGCCGCCACCGGCTATCGAACGCCTTCAAAGTCCCGAGGATCGTGAAAAGCTCGACGGACTCTACGAATGCATCCTGTGTGCGTGCTGCTCAACGAGCTGTCCGTCGTTCTGGTGGAATCCCGACAAGTTCCTCGGTCCGGCTGCGCTGCTTCAGGCCTATCGATTCCTGGCCGACAGCCGTGACACCAAAACGGCCGATCGACTGGCGTCCATGGATGATCCGTTCAGCGTGTTCCGGTGCCGCGGCATCATGAACTGCGTCAGCGTCTGTCCGAAGGGTTTGAATCCGACCAAAGCCATCGGTCACATTCGCAACATGCTGCTCCAAAGCGGGACCTGATCGGTCCCGCATGCCCCGAGAAACTTGGGGCATCGCTTCACGAACCTCTGCGGCGCCAGCTCAACTCGGCGCCGTAGTTTTAGCCGGGGAGCCTGCTCACAAAGCGGGTTTCCGCTTTGAAATGATGACCAGCAGGGGCACTCGGGCTGGTACCCGGGCTATCTGCGGGGTTGTGGTGGCTTTCCTGAGTCGCTACGAGGACTCAGGAAGGCACCTGCGATGTCCGCCGGTGGTGTCCCCTTATCGAGGGTGACCGAGCATGCAAGAAAGCGTAATGCAGCGCATGTGGGACAGCGCCCACCTATCCGGTGGGAATGCGGCCTACGTGGAAGAGCTCTACGAGCTCTACCTGCACGACCCCAATGCGGTGCCAGATGAGTGGCGCTCGTACTTCCAGAAGTTGCCAGCCGATGGCAGCGCGACGACCGATGTGTCGCACTCGACCGTGCGGGAGCATTTCGTGCTGCTCGCCAAGAACCAGCGCCGCGCGCAGCCCGTGTCAGCGGGCAGTGTCAGTAGCGATCACGAAAAGAAGCAGGTCGAAGTACTGCGTCTGATCCAGGCCTATCGCATGCGTGGCCATCAGGCAGCGACGCTCGATCCGCTCGGTCTGCGTGAACGCCCGGCGCCAGCCGACCTTTCGGTCAATCACTACGGCTTGACCGATGCCGATCTGGATACCGTGTTCCGCACCGGCGATCTTTCGATAGGCAAAGATGAGGCGACTCTGCGGGAGATTCACCAGGCGCTGCAAGAGACGTATTGCCGCACCATCGGATCCGAGTTCACCCATATCGTCGATTCGGAGCAGCGTCGCTGGTTCCAGCAGCGTCTGGAAAGCGTTCGCGGCCGGCCATCCTTCTCGCCGGAGCTCAAGAGCCACCTGCTCGAGCGTCTTACCGCCGCGGAAGGTCTCGAGAAGTACCTCGGCACGAAGTACCCGGGCACCAAGCGCTTCGGCCTCGAAGGCGGTGAAAGCCTGATCCCGTTGCTGGACGAGATCATCCAGCGGACCGGTTCCTATGGCACCAAGGAAGTCGTCATCGGGATGGCGCACCGTGGCCGCCTCAACGTACTGGTCAATACCTTCGGCAAGAACCCGCGCGACCTTTTCGACGAGTTCGAAGGCAAGAAGGTCGAGGGCCTGAGTTCGGGCGACGTCAAATACCACCAGGGCTTCTCGTCGAACGTCATGACGCCGGGCGGCGAGGTGCACCTCGCGCTGGCCTTCAACCCGTCTCACCTTGAGATCGTGTCTCCGGTCGTCGAGGGCTCGGTCCGTGCTCGCCAGGATCGCCGCAACGATCCGGCCGGTGACAAGGTGCTGCCTGTGACCATCCATGGTGACGCGGCCGTGGCCGGCCAGGGCGTGGTGATGGAAACCTTCCAGATGTCGCAGACCCGCGGCTATCGGACGGGAGGCACCATCCGCATCGTCATCAACAACCAGGTGGGCTTCACCACAAGTCGCCAGGAGGATGCGCGCTCCACCGAGTATGCGACCGACGTGGCGAAGATGATCCAGGCGCCGATCTTCCATGTGAACGCGGACGATCCGGAGGCCGTGCTGTTCGTCACGCAGCTGGCGGTCGACTATCGCATGCAGTTCAAGCGCGACATCGTCATCGATCTGATCTGCTACCGCCGTCGCGGCCACAACGAGGCCGACGAGCCGAGCGGCACCCAGCCGCTGATGTATCAGAAGATCGCCAAGCAACGTACCACGCGTGAGCTGTACGCCGATGCCCTGATCCAGGGTGCGGTGCTTACCGCCGAGCAGGTGCAAGCGAAGATCGACGAGTATCGCGATGCCCTCGATAACGGGCTGCACGTCGTCAAGAGCCTGGTCAAGGAACCGAACAAGGAACTCTTCGTGGACTGGCGCCCCTACCTGGGCCACGCCTGGACGGCACGCCACGACACCCGCTTCGACCTCAAGACGCTGCAGGAGCTGTCCAACAAGCTGCTGGACTTGCCGGAAGGTCTGGTAGTCCAGCGCCAGGTCGCCAAGATTCTGGAAGACCGGCAGAAGATGGGTGCGGGTGCATTGCCGATCAACTGGGGCTACGCCGAGACGATGGCGTACGCGACCCTGTTGTTCGAAGGTCATCCCATCCGCATCACCGGCCAGGACGTCGGCCGCGGGACCTTTTCGCACCGCCATGCGGCGCTGCATAACCAGAAGGACGGCACCCCCTATCTGCCGCTGCAGCATCTGTACGAGAACCAGCCTCGGTTCGACCTGTACGACTCGTTCCTTTCGGAAGAGGCGGTGCTGGCGTTCGAGTACGGTTACGCGACGACGACGCCTAACGCACTCGTGATCTGGGAAGCCCAGTTCGGTGATTTCGCCAACGGTGCACAGGTCGTGATCGATCAGTTCATCACCAGCGGGGAACACAAGTGGGGCCGCCTCTGTGGGCTCACCATGCTGCTTCCGCATGGTTATGAAGGGCAGGGGCCGGAGCACTCGTCCGCACGCCTGGAGCGGTACCTGCAGCTTTGTGCCGAGCACAACATCCAGGTCTGCGTACCGACCACGCCGGCTCAGGTCTACCACATGCTGCGTCGCCAGGTGATTCGCCCGCTGCGCAAGCCACTGGTCGCCCTCACGCCCAAGTCGCTGCTGCGTCACAAGCTGGCCATCTCGACGCTGGAAGAGCTGACCGACGGGTCGTTCCAGACCGTCATCGGCGAAGTGGATCAGCTCGACCCGGCGAAGGTGAATCGGCTGGTCCTGTGCAGCGGCAAGGTCTACTACGATCTGCTGGACAAGCGCCGCAACGAAGGGCGCGAGGACATCGCGATCGTTCGTATCGAGCAGCTGTATCCGTTCCCCGAGGACGATCTTGCTGAAGTGCTGGCGCCGTATCAGAACCTCGAACACATCGTATGGTGTCAGGAAGAGCCGATGAACCAGGGGGCGTGGTACTGCAGCCAGCATCACATGCGTCGCGTGGCTACCGCACACAAGAAAGGCTTGTTCCTGGAATACGCCGGTCGCGAGGCTTCGGCCGCTCCGGCGGTCGGTTATGCCTCGATGCATGCCGAGCAGCAGGAAAAACTCTTGCAGGACGCGTTCACCGTTTAATCCCTTCGTACCGGAGCTGCCCGAGCGGCTCCGGTGTAAACCGAATCAAAAGGACACCTGACTAATGGCCATCGAGATCAAAGCCCCAACGTTCCCCGAATCGGTTGCCGACGGCACCGTTGCTACCTGGCACAAGAAGCCGGGCGAAGCCGTCAAGCGCGACGAGCTGATCGTCGACATCGAGACGGATAAGGTCGTTATGGAGGTTCTCGCCGAGGCAGACGGCGTTCTGTCCGAGATCGTCAAGAACGAGGGCGACACCGTACTGAGCGGCGAATTGCTGGGCCGGCTCGATGCAGGCGCTACCGCATCGGCCGCCGCGCCTGCACCGGCTCAAGCCCAGGCGCCTGCCGCCGCGCCCGCTGCCGCCCCGTCCGAGGGTGGCGAAGACCCCATTCTGGCCCCGGCAGCGCGCAAGCTGGCCGAAGAGAACGGGATCGATCCCAACAGCATCCGCGGCACCGGCAAGGGCGGTCGCGTCACCAAGGAAGACGTGGTCGCGGCGGTGGAGGCCAAGAAGAGCGGTGCGTCCAGTGCTCCGGCGGGCAAGCCGTCCGCCCCGGCTGCAGCTGCACCGATCTTCGCTGCGGGCGACCGTGTCGAGAAGCGCGTTCCCATGACTCGCCTGCGCGCCAAGGTGGCCGAACGCCTGGTCGAGGCCCAGTCGTCGATGGCAATGCTGACGACCTTCAACGAAGTCAACATGAAGCCGATCATGGACCTTCGTTCGAAGTACAAGGATCTGTTCGAGAAGAAGCACAACGGTGTTCGCCTCGGCTTCATGTCCTTCTTCGTCAAGGCGGCGGTCGAAGCGCTCAAGCGCCAGCCGGGCGTTAACGCGTCCATCGACGGCAATGACATCGTCTACCACGGCTACCAGGACATCGGCGTCGCCGTTTCCAGCGATCGTGGCCTGGTAGTACCGGTGCTGCGCAATGCCGAGTTCATGAGCCTGGCGGAAATCGAAGGCGGCATCGCCGACTTCGGCAAGAAGGCCAAGGCCGGCAAGCTGACGATCGAAGACATGACCGGCGGCACCTTCACCATTTCCAATGGCGGAGTGTTCGGTTCGCTGCTTTCCACTCCGATCGTCAACCCGCCGCAGACTGCGATCCTGGGCATGCACAAGATCCAGGAGCGTCCGATGGCGGTGAATGGTCAGGTCGTGATCCTGCCGATGATGTACCTGGCCCTGTCCTACGACCATCGCCTGATCGATGGCAAGGAAGCGGTTACCTTCCTGGTAACCATGAAGGACCTGCTGGAAGACCCGGCTCGCCTGCTGCTGGACATCTGAGTCGCCGCCGCAGGCGTTCGCGCCTGCGGCGTCATGCCCGCTTTTGCGAAGAGGAATGAACATGAGCCAGAAATTCGACGTCATCGTGATCGGCGCCGGCCCCGGCGGCTACGTCGCCGCCATCCGCGCCGCTCAATTGGGACTGAAAACAGCCTGCATCGAGAAGTACCAGGGCAAGGAAGGCAAGACCGCACTGGGCGGTACCTGTCTCAACGTCGGCTGCATCCCGTCGAAGGCGCTGCTGGACAGCTCCTACAAGTTCCACGAGGCGCATGAAAGCTTCAACGTGCACGGCATCAGCACCGGCGAGGTGAAGATGGACGTGGCGACCATGATCGCGCGCAAGGACCAGATCGTTAAGAACCTCACCGGCGGCGTTGCTGCGCTGCTGAAGGCCAACGGCGTCACCGTCTTCGAGGGCCACGGCAAGCTGCTGGCCGGCAAGCAGGTCGAAGTGACCGGCCTGGACGGCGACAAGCAGACCCTGGCCGCGGACAACGTCATCCTGGCATCGGGCTCCAAGCCGGTCGATATTCCGCCGGCCCCGGTCGACCAGCAGGTCATCCTCGACTCCACCGGCGCCCTGGACATTCAGAGCGTACCGGCTCGCCTCGGTGTCATCGGCGCGGGCGTGATCGGCCTGGAGCTGGGTTCGGTCTGGGCCCGTCTGGGGTCCGACGTGACCGTCATCGAAGCGATGGACAAGTTCCTACCCGCCGCCGATGAGCAGATCGCGAAGGAAGCCTTCAAGGTCCTCACCAAGCAAGGCCTGAAGATCCGCCTCGGCGCGCGCGTTACCGGGTCAAAGGTCGATGGCAACCAGGTGACCGTCAACTTCACCGATGCCGACGGCGAGCAGAACCTGACCTTCGACAAGCTGATCGTCGCGGTTGGCCGTCGTCCGGTCACCACCGATCTGCTGGCGACCGACAGCGGCGTTGATCTCGACGAGCGTGGCTTTATCTTCGTCGACGACTACTGCGCAACCAGCGTACCGGGCGTATTCGCCATCGGTGACGTGGTGCGCGGCGCGATGCTGGCACACAAGGCGTCCGAAGAGGGCGTGATGGTTGCCGAGCGCATTGCCGGCCACAAGGCCCAGATGAACTACGACCTGATTCCGTCGGTCATCTACACCCACCCGGAAATCGCATGGGTCGGCAAATCCGAACAGGCCCTGAAAGCCGAGGGCGTCGAGCTGAACATCGGTACCTTCCCGTTCGCGGCCAGCGGACGCGCGATGGCGGCCAACGACACCACCGGCCTGGTCAAGGTCATCGCCGACGCCAAGACCGACCGTGTCCTGGGCGTTCATGTAATCGGCCCGAGCGCCGCCGAGCTGGTTCAGCAGGGCGCGATCGGCATGGAGTTCGGCACCAGTGCCGAAGACCTCGGCATGATGGTGTTCTCGCACCCGACGCTTTCCGAGGCGCTGCACGAGGCGGCCCTGGCCGTCAACGGTCACGCCATTCACGTGGCCAACCGCAAGAAACGCTAAACAATAAGAAAACATCGGCGGCTACCGTCGTGCTTCGGCACGCGGACACCGTCCGACTGTCGGTCTGGCAGTCATCACGGGGCGCTGTCGCCTGTCTCGAATCGAATGATCACGGTGCCGTGGTCATTCGACGCGTGGCGAGGACGCGTCCTGAAGGTGGCGCGGCTCACGCAGCGCCGAAAATGCGCAATACCAACGAAGACGGTAGAAAAGCATGAATCTTCACGAATATCAGGGTAAGCAGCTGTTCGCTGAGTACGGCCTGCCTGTTTCCAAGGGTTTCGCCGTAGACAGCCCGGACGAAGCGGCCGAGGCATGCGACAAGATTGGCGGTGACATGTGGGTCGTCAAAGCCCAGGTCCACGCGGGCGGCCGCGGCAAGGCCGGTGGCGTCAAGCTGGTCAAGAGCAAGGAAGAGGCCAAGGCCTTCGCCGCTCAGTGGCTCGGCAAGCGCCTGGTGACCTACCAGACGGACGCCAACGGGCAGCCGGTCAGCAAGATTCTGGTCGAATCCTGCACCGACATCGACAAGGAGCTGTACCTCGGCGCCGTGGTCGATCGTTCCAGCCGTCGTATCGTCTTCATGGCTTCTACCGAAGGTGGCGTCGAGATCGAGAAAGTCGCCCACGAGACGCCCGAGAAGATTCTCAAGGCCACCGTCGACCCGCTGGTTGGCGCTCAGCCTTCCCAGGGCCGTGAGCTGGCATTCCAGCTGGGCCTGCAAGGCGACCAGATCAAGCAGTTCACCAACATCTTCGTCGGCCTGGCCAAGCTGTTCCAGGACTACGACCTCGCCCTGCTCGAGATCAATCCGCTGGTGATCAAGAAGGACGGCAACCTGCACTGCCTGGACGCCAAGATCAACATCGACGGCAACGCCATGTACCGCCAGCCGAAGCTGCGCGCGATGCACGACCCGTCGCAGGACGACGCCCGTGAAGCCCATGCGCAGAAGTTCGAGCTGAACTACGTCGCGCTGGAAGGCAACATCGGCTGCATGGTCAACGGCGCCGGTCTGGCGATGGGCACCATGGACATCGTCAACCTGCACGGCGGCAAGCCGGCCAACTTCCTGGACGTCGGTGGCGGCGCGACCAAGGAGCGCGTGACCGAAGCGTTCAAGATCATCCTGTCCGACAGCAACGTGAAGGCCGTTCTGGTGAACATCTTCGGCGGCATCGTGCGCTGCGACATGATCGCCGAAGGCATCATCGGTGCGGTGAAGGAAGTCGGCGTGAAAGTGCCGGTGGTCGTTCGCCTCGAAGGCAACAACGCGGAGCTGGGCGCCAAGGTCCTGGCCGAAAGCGGTCTGAACATCATCGCGGCAACCAGCCTGACCGACGCTGCCCAGCAAGTCGTCAAGGCCGCGGAGGGTAAGTAATGAGCGTCCTGATCAATAAAGACACCAAAGTCATCTGCCAGGGTTTCACCGGAAGCCAGGGTACCTTCCATAGCGAGCAGGCCATCGCCTACGGCACCCAGATGGTCGGCGGCGTGACCCCCGGCAAGGGCGGCACCACTCACCTCGGCCTGCCGGTGTTCAACACCGTCAAGGAAGCGGTCGAAGCGACCGGCGCCGACGCGTCGGTGATCTACGTTCCGGCTCCGTTCTGCAAGGACTCCATCCTGGAAGCGGCGTTCGGCGGCATCAAGCTAATCGTATGCATCACCGAAGGCATCCCGACCCTCGACATGCTGGACTGCAAGGTCAAGTGCGATGAGCTGGGCGTCCGCCTTATCGGGCCGAACTGCCCGGGCGTCATCACCCCCGGCGAGTGCAAGATCGGCATCATGCCCGGTCACATCCACCTGCCGGGCAAGGTCGGCATCGTGTCGCGTTCCGGGACCCTGACCTATGAAGCGGTCAAGCAGACCACCGACGCCGGCTTCGGTCAGTCGACCTGCGTCGGTATCGGCGGCGACCCGATTCCGGGCTCCAACTTCATCGACATCCTGAAGCTGTTCCAGGACGATCCCAAGACCGAAGCGATCGTCATGATCGGCGAGATCGGTGGTTCGGCCGAGGAAGATGCCGCGGCCTACATCAAGGCCAACGTCACCAAGCCGGTCGTGTCCTACATCGCGGGCGTCACCGCACCGCCCGGAAAGCGCATGGGCCATGCCGGCGCCATCATTTCCGGTGGCAAGGGCACTGCGGACGAGAAGTTCGCCGCCCTGCAGGATGCTGGTGTGAAGACCGTGCGTTCGCTGGCCGACATCGGTAAGGCACTCGCCGAGCTGACCGGTTGGGAAATGAAGAAGGCCTAAGCGCCTGCTTCACACAAAGGGCCACCTTCGGGTGGCCCTTTGCATTACGGACCGGACGACGCTCTGGCAGTCTCCGGCAATTCACCTGCGGTAAGAATTTTCGATGACTCGTTTGAAAGGCTACGATGTCGTGGCACTGGGTTTCATGACCTTCGCGCTGTTCCTGGGCGCGGGGAACATCATCTTCCCGCCAAGCGCCGGTATGGCGGCTGGCAGCGAACTCTGGATCACCGCCATCGGCTTCCTGCTGACCGGGGTGGGGCTCCCTCTGTTGACGGTGGTGGCGCTCGCCCGTGTCGGCGGTGGGATGGATCAACTGACTTCGCCCATCGGCCGAATAGCGGGTGTGGCGCTCGCCGTGGCGGTGTACCTCGCGATCGGCCCGCTGTTCGCGACGCCGCGCACGGCGGTTGTCTCCTTCGAGATGGGCATCGTGCCGTTCACCGGCGTGTCCGACATGGCGCTGCTGGTGTTCAGCTGCCTCTACTTCGGCCTGGTGCTGTTTCTATCGCTGACGCCGGGCGAATTGGTCGACAGGGTAGGGAAGTTCATCACGCCGCTGTTGATCGTCGCCTTGCTGCTGCTGGGTGGCGCCGCGATCTTCATGCCGGTCGGGCCTGTCGGTGTGCCGGCACCGGACTATGCCCGCGCGCCGTTCACCAAGGGTTTTCTCGATGGCTACCTGACGATGGATACGCTGGGCGCGCTGGTGTTCGGCATCGTGATCACGACCGCCGTCCAGAGCCGCGGCATTCGCGAACCTCGGCTGATCACCCGATATACGATCGTGGCGGGCCTCATGGCCGCGGCTGGGCTCTCGTTGGTTTACCTCGCGCTGTTCTACCTTGGGGCAACCAGTCATGAGATCGCCGCCGGCGCTGAAAACGGCGTGCAGATCCTGACCGCCTATGTCGATCACCGTTTCGGGCTGGCCGGCAACCTGTTGCTCGCCGTGGTGATCACGCTCGCCTGCCTGACGACTGCCGTTGGCCTGGTGACGGCCTGCGGCGAGTATTTCAGCGCGCTGCTGCCGGTGTCCTATCGAACCGTCGTCGTGGTGTTTTCGGCGTTCAGCCTGCTGGTCTCGAACCAGGGCTTGACCCAGCTGATCAGCGTTTCGGTGCCGGTGTTGGTCGGTCTGTATCCGCTGGCAATCGTGCTGGTCGGGCTGAGCCTGATGAGCCGGTGGTGGCGGCGACCGTCGACCGTGTTCGTTCCGGTCATGGCGGTGACGCTGGTATTCGGCATTGCCGATGGATTCGCAGCGGCCGGACTGAACGCGGTGGTGCCGGCGTTCTTCACCCAGCTGCCGCTGGCCGACAAGAGCCTGGGCTGGCTCGTGCCGGTCATGCTCACGCTCGTGGTCGCCGCTGTCATCGATCGGCTACGCCCAACGCATCCGGCCTGATATCGGCTGCGTGAACGACACGGCGGCGCACTATACTCGCCGCCGTGTCATCACCCGCGGGGACAACATGACTGACAGTGCTCATCTGTGGCCGCATCTGCTGGCGGTCGTCTGGTTCGTTCTGTGCTGGGCCGGCTATACCCGTTACGCCGGCTGGCGTGCGCGGGATACGGCCTGCCTGGCGAGCGTGCTGCACCTGTACCGGGAAGACTGGATGCAGCGGATGCTGCTGCGCGACAACCGGATTGCCGACGCCAACGTCATTGGCAATCTCGAGCGTAACGCCTCCTTCTTCGCGTCGAGCACGCTGATCATCCTGGCTGGCATCCTGACGGCGCTCGGCGCGTCCGATCGAGCGGTGTCGCTGCTGGCCGATCTGCCGTTCGTGCAACCGGCCAGCCGTGGCCTGTCGGAAGTGAAGTTGCTGTGCCTCGCGATTGTTTTCGTCTATGCGTTCTTCACCTTCAGTTGGTGCATGCGCCAATACAACTTCGCCGCCGTGCTGGTGGGCTCGGCGCCGATGGTGGGCGAGCGGAATGTCAGCGACCTTGAGCGCAAGGCCTTCGCCCAGCGCACGGCGCGCGTGATCTCGATGGCGGCCAACCAGTTCAACTTCGGCCTGAGGGCGTATTACTTCGGAATGTCTGTGCTCTCGTGGTTCGTCAGCCCCTGGTTCTTCATGGTGGTGGCGACCGGCGTCGTGCTGATCCTCTACCGGCGGGAATTTCATTCCGACGTGCTGAGCGTCATGGTGTATACGCCGACCTTGAGCAGCGAGGCGATCAAGGAATAGGTCGCAACCGGGCGTGCGGCTAAGATGCCCGGCCTTGAACGGAGTGAGTGATGAGTGACGAACTGATCCTGCAGCGCACCCGGCAATTCCTTGCCTGCCTGCGCCATTGCCAGGTGCTGGGCCTCAGCGTCCAGCATGCCGACCGGAATGTGCTCACGCTGCGCCTGCCCTATAGCGAAAAGATCATCGGCAATCCCGAGACGGGCGGGATTCATGGCGGAGCCATCACGACGTTGATGGACACCACATGCGGCATCTCGACGGCGTGTGCGCTGCCGGAGCTGGAAATCTGCCCCACGCTCGATCTGCGCATCGACTACATGCATCCGGCCGAACCGGGCAAGGACGTGTTCGGCTTTGCCGAATGCTACCGAGTCACGCCGACGGTGATCTTTACCCGCGGCGTTGCCTATCAGGACGACATCGACCAGCCGATCGCCCATGTCGTCGGCACCTTCATGCGGATGGGGCGCCAGGGGCATCCGGCGGCAGGAGGGCAGAACGCGTGAACGGGCGGACTTTGCATGACCTGGTCAGCCAGGCCCACGCCAGCAACGACTATGACGCACTGATCAAGCTGGTGCCCTATGCCCAGCTGATCGGCATCGAGTGCCTGCGCCTGGGCGACGAGATGGTCTTCCGGTTGCCGCAAAACACGGAAAACATCGGTAACCCGATGCTGCCCGCCTTGCATGGCGGCGTCATCGCCGGGTTCATGGAGCATGCCGCGATGCTGCACCTGCTGATGTTCATGGGTGCGCCACATTTGCCGAAAATCATCGACTTCTCGATAGATTACCTACGAGCCGGTCACTATCGTGACACCTTCGCTGCTTGCCAGGTCTGGCGACAGGGGCGGCGGGTTGCCAATGTCTCGATAACGGCCTGGCAAACCCGCCAGAGCGAGCCCATCGCCACCGCACGTTGCCATTTCAAGGTCGACGAGCCCTGAGCCCAGCGCGGCGATTTCATCGACTCTGGGATACTTCGAATGGATGCCTTGCTCATTCTGAGCGGCCTGCTGCTCATGCTGGCCGGCCTGGTATGGCTGATCAGCCTTGCCTTTCAACGCAGCCTGCTATGGGGCTGCGCCAGCCTTCTGCCGCCAGGACTGCTGCTGTACCTCTTTCGCGACTGGAACCGAGCCCGCAGGGCCATGCTGGTGTTCTGCCTGGGCTTCGTCCCGTTGATCGTCGGTGTCTCGCTGCTGGCGAACCGTGATGCCGAGCGCTTCGCAGCGCTGCTCAGCCTTCAGTGGTTACGCCTGCCGGCCGACGAAACCGGCCAGGCACTCACCGGCACCTTTCGCGGTGAGTCCTTCGCCCCGACGCTGGCCGAGCTCGAGGGGCGAACGCTGATGCTGCGCCAGGGCACCGAGGGCCAGGCGATGCGCGAGGTAACGATCCAGTTGCCCGAAGAGCCGGGTAGCACCGTGCGCCTGGGCGTGCTGCCAACCGATCGCGGCGCGCTGCCGGTGGTCGAGCTGCGGTGGCGCGAGTCGGAATTCGGCGAACCGAAGGTTCAACGCTTCGACCGTGGCTATACCCTGCACCTGGACCTGACGGCCGAAGCGCCTCGCACGATGGCGGGCGATTTCCACCTCGTGCTTCCGCCGGCGTCCGATACCAGCCTGAGCGGCCAGGTGAAACTGGCTAGCGATGCGCTCGCTGCGATGCCCCCGGATCGTACCGTCGACTCCGACCAGACGCTGGCCTACGTCGTGCTCGACCATCTGCAGCGTCGCTACGCCACCGAGCGGATCGAGCTGGCGCCGTTGCCGCCGGTGCAATGGCCGGCGACGCAGGTCCGCCTGACGGTGGACGCGCGCATCGATGGCCAGGCGCGGCGGCTGACGCTCGAGCTGACGAAAGCCACCGACGGCTGGCAGGTGTCCACGGATGGTCAACGCGTCAGGCCTGCCCGCGTTGCGGCGCCGGCCGTTCCGGAGACGCCACAGGCGCTTCACGCGACCCGTGACGATCCGCTCCTGCTGGAAACGGTCCTCCGACATCCCGAGCGTTTCCTGCACCAGCGGCTGCGCGCGCATACCGAGCGAGGCGGCGTCGCTTCCGGCACTTTCGCCGGGCTCGATGCCGAGGGCCGGCTTTCGATACTGCGCTCCCGCGAAGGCCCGGGGCAGGCCGCCTATGTCCTGTCGCCCGGTGAAATCGTGCTGCTGGAACGGCTCGACTGACGAACGGGTTTAAGGCGTGCGGCTTGAAATCCCGCACGCCGGCCCCATCTGCGTGACATCGCCGCTTTGCGGTTGCCTTCGACCACGTGGAGTTCTGATGACCATGAGTGTGGAAACTCAAAAAGAAACCCTGGGCTTCCAGACCGAGGTGAAGCAACTGCTTCACCTGATGATTCATTCGCTGTATTCGAACAAGGAAATCTTCCTTCGCGAGCTGATTTCCAATGCCTCGGATGCCGCCGACAAACTGCGCTTCGAAGCGCTCGCGCGACCGGAGCTGCTCGAGGGTGGGGCGGACCTGAAGATCCGCATCAGCTTCGACAAGGACGCCCGGACCATCACCCTCGAAGATAACGGTATCGGCATGAGCCGCGAGGATGTGATCACCCACCTCGGGACCATCGCCAAGTCCGGCACCGCCGATTTCCTCAAGAATCTGTCCGGCGACCAGAAGAAGGATTCGCACCTGATCGGCCAGTTTGGTGTCGGCTTCTACTCCGCCTTCATCGTTGCCGACCAGGTGGATGTCTACAGCCGTCGTGCCGGTATGCCGGCCAGCGAAGGTGTGCATTGGTCGTCCCGTGGCGAGGGCGAGTTCGAAGTCGCCACGGTCGATAAACCGGAGCGTGGCACGCGCATCGTTCTGCATCTCAAGGCCGAGGAGAGCGAATTCGCCGATGGCTGGCGCCTGCGCAATGTCATCAAGAAGTACTCCGACCACATCGCGCTGCCCATCGAGTTGCCGAAAGAGCATCACGGCGAGGAGAAGGACGAGCCGGTCGAGCCCGAGTGGGAAACCGTCAACCGCGCCAGTGCGCTCTGGACCCGTCCACGCGCCGAGGTGAAGGACGAGGAGTATCAGGAGTTCTACAAGCACGTCGCCCACGACTTCGAGAATCCGCTGGCGTGGAGCCACAACAAGGTCGAGGGCAAGCTCGAATACACCTCGCTGCTGTACGTGCCCGGCCGTGCGCCGTTCGACCTGTATCACCGCGAAGCGCCGAGAGGGCTGAAGCTCTATGTCCAGCGCGTGTTCATCATGGATCAGGCCGACGAATTCCTGCCGCTGTACCTGCGGTTCATCAAGGGTGTGGTCGATTCCAACGACCTGTCGCTGAACGTCTCCCGCGAGATCCTGCAGAAGGACCCGGTCATCGATTCGATGAAGTCGGCCCTGACCAAGCGGGTGCTGGACATGCTGGAGAAGCTCGCGAAGGACAAGCCAGACGACTACAAAACCTTCTGGAAAGCCTTTGGCCAGGTCCTCAAGGAAGGCCCCGCCGAGGACTTCGCCAACAAGGAGAAGATCGCCGGCCTGCTGCGGTTCGCCTCGACGACGGATGCCAGCGGCGAGCAGTCGGTTTCGCTCGGCGACTACATCGGGCGCATGAAGGACGGCCAGGACAAGATCTATTACCTCACCGGCGAATCCCATGCCCAGGTGAAGAACAGCCCGCACCTTGAAGTCTTCCGCAAGAAGGGCATCGAAGTGCTGCTGCTGACCGATCGCATCGACGAGTGGCTGATGAGCTACCTCACCGAGTTCGACGGCAAGTCGTTCGTTGACGTTGCGCGCGGCGACCTGGACCTTGGCAAGCTCGATACCGAGGAAGACAAGAAGGCCCAGGAGCAAGTGGCCAAGGCGAAGGAGGGGCTCGTCGAGCGCCTGAAGCAGGTGCTGGGTGAGCAGGTCGCCGAGGTGCGGGTCTCGCATCGACTGACCGACTCGCCCGCGATCCTTGCGATCGGCGAGCAGGATCTGGGCTTGCAGATGCGCCAGATTCTCGAGGCCAGCGGTCAGAAGGTGCCTGAGTCCAAGCCGATCTTCGAGATCAACCCGGAACACCCGCTGATCGAGAAGCTCGATGCCGAACCGGATGAAGACCGCTTCGGCGACCTGACGCACATCCTGTTCGATCAGGCCGCGCTCGCGGCAGGCGACAGCCTGAAGGACCCGGCGGCCTATGTTCAGCGGCTGAACAAGCTGTTGGTGGAAATGTCGGCCTGACCCCAGTGGCTGGAAAAGACCCGCTTCGAGCGGGTCTTTTCGTTTCCGGCTCCGGCCCCGGCGTGCATGACGGCTGAACGAGCGCAGGCGCGCCGGTGTCTACGCAGCGTCTTTCTCGAGGATGCACGCTTGTTCATGTTCCGCTTCGCCTTGCCTTTCTGCCTTGCCCTTGCAGCACCCGTAGTCGCCAGTGAATACCGTTTTAGCGATGCCCATCTGCACTACGTGGATTTCTTCCAGGAGTCCGACGGCATCACACGACTCGTCAAGGCCATGGACGAGGCTGGCATCGACCACGCCATGATCAGCGGTATCTCGGTAGCCAAGAAGTGGCATGAAGACGAGCCCAAGCGGCCCCGCTACTACGCCGGGGATGATGCGGGGGCCTACTGGTTCAGCGCGACCGATGTGTTCGTCCATGATGCGGTTACCAGCCTGCCGGAAGAACAGCAGAAGCGCTTTCATCCCTTCCTGACCGGCTTCAATCCGACCGACAAGAATGCCGACGCACACATCCGGCGCATGCTGGAACTGCACCCTGGTTTCTGGCAGGGCATCGGTGAGATTTTCACCCGCCACGATGACCTCACGGCGCTCACCTATGGCGACACCCCGCGCGCCAATAACGAAGCCCTGGCCCGTGTCTATCACCTGGCGGCTGAGTACGACCTGCCCGTGATGGTGCACTCCAACATCACCTCCAAGCGCGAGCGTAACCCGCTGTACCTGGAGGAGATCGAGGAGCCGCTGCGCAACCATCCGCATGTCCGCTTCATCTGGGCGCACGCCGGAACCAGCATGGAAATTCATCGCCATCAGGAGAAGCTCGATTTCCTGCTGCAAACCGTGACACGGCTGCTCGCCGACTACCCGAATCTCTATATCGACCTGTCATGGACGATGCTCCACCCCTATCTGCTGGACGAAAACGAGCAGCCCGATCCCAGATGGGTAGCGTTGATCGAGAAGTACCCGACGCGTTTCATGCTGGGCTCCGATGTAGTGGGCAGCTTCGATAACCTCGGCAAGGCGATGCACGCGTTCGTCCCGTTTCTCGACGCGCTTGAGGACGACACGGCGCGCGGCGTGGCACGGGACAACTTCCTCGACATCCTGCCGCGACGCCGCCAGGCCGAGGTCCATTGAGGCGCGACGGTGACGGCGTGGGCCGCCCGCTTCGCGCTTGAATCCACCCGACGGCTGGTGCGCTGCGGCAGCAGGCGCTTCGATTCTCGGGCGGTATCGGCTCCGTTGGTAGCTCGGTTTTTGTGGATGACGCCTTACGCCAGGGTGTAGCCCTTATCGACGACCCAGTCCTGGCCATAGACGCCACGGGCGCCTTGGGACAGCTGGAACAACACGACGTCCGCCACGGCGTCTGCCTCGAGAAAGCCGCCGCCGAGCAGGCGCGGATCGACAGCCTCGGAGACGCCGGCAAGCGCATCCGGCGTCAGGCCAAGCTTGCCCCAGATGGCGGTGGCGGTAGGGCCAGGTGACACGGTGTTGATGCGAATGCCCGAAGCCGCCAGCTCTACGGCAAGCGTACGCGCCTGTGCGATGAGGGCTGCCTTGGTTGCGATGTAGGCGCCGAGCCCCGGAAAGCTGCGGTTGGCCAGGAAGGTGCCGATGAACACCACGGCCGCGTCCTCGCAAAGATGTGGGCGAAGCGCCGCCAGCGTGTTCAACGCGCCCGCCCCATTGACCGACCACTGCCGCTCGAAGGCCGCGCAATCCAGCGCATCGGCCAGTTCGGCAACGCCGGCATTGGGCACGACGCAGGCGACCGGGCCGATCCGGCGAGCCATTTCGGCCAGTTCGGCGAGATCGTCCGGGCGGGTGACATTGCCATCGAAAGTGATCAGCTGCCCGTACGACTCGGCCGCGAGCGGCGCCAGTGCGTCGGTGCTGCGCGCCATCGCGATGACCCGTGCGCCTTGCTCCAGTAGTCGGCGGGTGACCGCCAGGCCGATCCCGGAGCTGGCGCCCGTGACGACGCACAGACGGCCCGCGAATTCATTGCTCATCGATAGGTTCCTTTGGGCTGTAATTGCGCAGCGCGTTATCAGGCGAATCGGGCCTGACGACTGGCCGCCAGGCGCATCACGTAGCCGATCTTCACCAGCGAAGGGCCAAGAATGGTCAGCGCATGGGCCAGCACGATGGCCGGCAGCGTCAGGCTGCCATCCAGCACGTAAGCGCCCAGGACGCCGACGAGCAGCAGGCCGAGGCCACTGCTCATCAGCAGATTGGCGAGGCGGTTTAGGGCAATGGGGTCGTGGCGCATGGCGGTACTCCTCGATTGATCGATCAATGTTCCGGCACGATGCGAATGCCGTTGCGCGTGACCAGGTCGCCGGCGGCGAAACGCGCATTCGGCGAACGAACCACCTCGCGATCGCCCGAAGCCGATTCGACGACATAGGCCGGCTCGCTCAGTCCGCTTTCGGCCTGCGCGGCGCGTCCTAGCCAGAAACCGGCGCCGCCGCCGACGAGTGCACCGATCGGTCCGCCTACCGCACCACCGGCCATGACTCCGCTGAGTACGCCGATGGCTCCCCCTGCGGTGTTGTCGGAAACTTCCTCGACGACGCGATCGGCGTGCGCGGACGAGGCGATGAAGGCGAGGGACAGAACGGCGAAAGGCAGAATGTTGCGCATGTGGGAAACCCTGTTGGTGTGTTGGTGTTTCCTGTCTTTCATCAAACGTGCCAACACGCAAACCGCGTAAATTGGGGCTTAGCGGCAAGGTGTGTGTCGTTTAGACTCGCACCGGTTCGAGTCGAAATGACTTATTTGGAGTCGAAATGACTGCTTCCACCCCGTTGATTCAGGTGCTCCTGCCACTGATCGATGATCTCGCGCGCGAGTTGCCCGAAGCCGAGCGTTACCGCCGGCTGCTCGATGCGTTGTTCTCGCTCATGCCGTGCGATGCCATTGCGTTGCTCAAGCTCGAAGGCGATCAGCTGGTACCGCTCGCTGCCATCGGCTTGAGCGCCGATGTCTTGGGGCGCCGCTTCCAGATCGCCGACCATCCGCGCTTCGCCGCCTTGTTGCAGGCGCGTGGAGCGACGCGGTTCGCGGCCGACTGTGGCCTCGCCGATCCCTACGATGGCCTGGTCGCCTGTCACTCAGGCCATCTGGAGGTGCACGATTGCCTGGGATGCCCGCTGTTCATCGATGACCGGCCCTGGGGGCTGCTCACGCTCGACTCGCTCGATCCGGCGCGCTTCGGGCAGATCGCGCTGGAGAACCTGGAAGCGGTGGCGCGCCTGGCCGCCGCGACGGTGAAGGCGGGCGAGCGCATGAGCAGTCTCGCCCGGCGGGTCGAGGACGAGCATGAGCTCGCCGAGCGCTTCCGCGAGGTTGCTGGCATGGCGCAACGGATCGAACTGATCGGCCAGAGCGAGGCGATGGCGCGCCTGCTGGGTGAAATCCGGCTGGTTTCCGAAAGCGATCTCACGGTACTGATCAGCGGGGAAACCGGGGTCGGCAAGGAGCTGGTCGCGCAGTCCATCCACGCGCAGTCGTCTCGTGCGCGCCGTCCGTTGATCAGCCTCAACTGCGCCGCGCTGCCGGAAACGCTGGTGGAAAGCGAGCTGTTCGGTCACGTGCGCGGTGCGTTCTCGGGCGCCGTGGGCGAGCGGAGCGGCAAGTTCGAACTGGCGGACGGGGGCACGCTGTTCCTCGACGAAGTCGGCGAAATGCCGTTGCCGATACAGGCCAAGCTCTTGCGCGTATTGCAGAGCGGCCAGTTGCAGCGTGTCGGCTCGGACCGCGAGCATCGCGTCGATGTACGCGTGCTCGCGGCCACCAACCGCGACCTTGCCGACGAGGTGAGGGCAGGGCGCTTTCGTGCCGACCTTTACCACCGCCTGAGCGTCTATCCGCTGCATGTGCCGCCCCTGCGCGAGCGTGGACGCGACGTGCTGTTGCTGGCCGGTAACTTTCTCGAGCACAACCGGCCGCGGCTTCGCGTCGATAGCCTGCGCTTGTCAGCCGAGGCGCAGGCGGCGCTGCTCGGCTATGAGTGGCCCGGGAATGTCAGGGAGCTGGAGCATCTGATCGGCCGGGCGTGCCTCAAGGCCCTGGCGCGCCACCCGCAGCGGCCGAAGATACTGAGCCTCACGGCCGCTGACCTCGATCTGCCCGCGGCGATGCCGACCGTGCTGCCAGTCGCGGCCGTTCATGAAATGCCGCTCATGCCGCTGCGTGACGCCACTGATGCCTACCAGCGACAGCTCATATCGATCGCACTGGAACGGCATGCCGGCAACTGGGCCGCGACTGCACGCGCGCTCGGCCTGGACAGGGCCAATCTCAATCGTCTGGCTGCCCGACTTGGTATCAAATAGCCATGCGGCAAGTTGGCGCCATTTGTTTGGCTGCCTAAAGTTTCAGCTTGTATGGCCCGATAAAAGAGACAGGACGGCGCCGGGGAAGGCCGCCGACCACTTTTATTGGAGTAGTAGAGATGTTTCTCCGGAATCTGAAGGTTTCATATCGCTTCGCGCTGGGCTTCGGCCTGATCGCGTTGCTCGTATTGGTGCTCGGCGTCGTCGCTACGGCCCGAATGGCGGACATGCGCAAGGAATCGCTCGAGGTCGACCAGAACTGGTTGCCGAGCATTACCGCGCTGGGCGAGTTGAGTACCGCGACGATGCGGCTGCGGGCACTCACCATGCGAGCCCTGGTGCAGCAGGATCCACAACAGCTTGCCGGCACGCTACAAACCTTGACGCAACTCGATGAACAGGTCGACGCCAAGAATGCGGCCTACCGGGAGCGCGTCACGATCGACAGCGAGCGCCAGGCCTATCAGCGATTCGATCAGGCGCTGGCCGGTTACCTGCCGATCCAGCGGGAGATCGTGCGACTTGTAACGGCTGGGCAGCGTGACGAGGCTATCGAGTTGCAGAATGGCCCGATCAATGGCCATGCGGACCAGATGACCGCTGCGCTCAGGGAGCTGCTGGAGATCAACCGCAACGAGGCGGCCGCGGCCGCGGCGCGCTCTGGCGCCGTCTACGAAAGCGCGATCACGCTGGTCATCGGTGCCATCCTGGTCACCGCGTTGCTCACCATCGTGCTGGCCTGGTCGTTCACCCGCAGCATCGTCCAGCCGCTCAACGAGGCGGTTACCCTCGCCGAAGCCGTGGCTGGAGGGGATCTGACCCAGACCATCGAGGTGACCGGCAAGGACGAGCCCGCGCGACTGCTCGCGGCCCTGCGGACGATGCAGGGAAGCCTGCGCGATACCATCCAGAACATTTCGCACTCGTCCAATCAACTGGCTTCCGCCGCGGAAGAGCTGAACGCCGTGACCGAGGATTCGACCCGTGGCCTGCATCAGCAGAACCACGAGATCGAGCAGGCCGCAGCCGCCGTCAACGAGATGACCACGGCGGTCGATGAGGTGGCGCGCAATGCGGTGGCCACTTCGGAATCCTCGCGTGATTCGGATCGCATCGCCCAGCAAGGCCGCCAGCAGGTGATCAAGACCGTGTCGTCGATCGACCTCCTGGCCAATGACGTCACGGCAACGTCCGGCGAGGTCGGCCAACTGGCGGACAAGGTGCGGGACATTTCGCAGGTGCTCGACGTGATCCGCTCCATCGCCGAGCAGACCAACCTGTTGGCGCTCAATGCCGCGATCGAGGCCGCCCGGGCCGGCGAGGCGGGCCGCGGCTTCGCGGTGGTCGCGGACGAGGTGAGGGCATTGGCCCATCGGACCCAGCAATCCACCCATGAGATCGAGCAGATGATCGGTGGTGTGCAGCAGGGTGCCGAGAAAGCGGTCAGCGCGATGCAGTCGAGCAACGAGCGCGCCCGCAGTACCCTCGACGTCGCCAAGGCGGCGGGTGATGCGCTGGATGAGATCGCTCGCGCCATCAGCGAGATCAGCGAGCGTAACCTGGTGATCGCCAGCGCTTCGGAGGAACAGGCCCAGGTGGCGCGCGAAGTCGACAAGAATCTTGTCAACATCCGCGACCTGTCGCTGCAGAGCTCGGCGGGCGCCAATCAGACGAGCGCCGCGAGCCAAGAGCTGGCCAGGCTTGCGGTCGACCTCAACGGACTGGTCGCTCGCTTCCGCCTGTAATCGCGTAGCCGCCTCGAACGCCCTGCAATCGCAGGGCGTTTCGCTATGAAGCCGATTGGCAACGCTTATCGTCGATCGGCGAACCAAGGGTCGGCGGGGTTCTCCAACGTATCGGTACGTGAAGCCAATACCGATAAACCGAGGAGGAGCCATGAGCGACGATCCCAAGACGCTGACGACCCGACAGGGTCATCCGGTCCATAACAATCAGAGCCTGCGCAGTGTCGGCGAGCGCGGCCCGGCGACGCTTGAGAACTACCAGTTCATCGAAAAGATCACCCACTTCGACCGGGAACGCATTCCCGAGCGGGTGGTGCACGCGCGTGGGACGGCTGCGCATGGCTTTTTCGAGGCGTACGGCAAGATCGGCAACGAGCCGGCCAGCAAATACACGCGTGCCAAGGTGCTGACCCAGGCGGGCGTGCAGACGCCGGTCTTCCTGCGTTTTTCCACCGTGATCGGAAGCAAGGATTCGCCCGAGACCGCGCGCGATCCCCGTGGCTTCGCGATCAAGTTCTATACCGTCGAGGGGAACTGGGACCTGGTCGGCAACAACCTGAAGATTTTCTTCATTCGCGACGCCATCAAGTTTCCCGACATGATCCACGCGTTCAAGCCGGATCCGATCAGCAATCGGCAAGAGGCCTGGCGCTTCTACGATTTCGTCCAGCACCATCCCGAAGCGCTGCACATGGTGACCTGGGTGAAGAGCCCGTGGGGCATCCCGGCCGATTACCGGCACATGGAAGGCTCCAGCGTGAACACCTACAAGCTGGTCAATGAGCAAGGCCAGGCCGTGCTGTGCAAATTCTCCTTCCAGCCGAAGCTTGGGGTGAAGAATCTGACCAGCGAGCAGGCCGCCGAAATCCAGGCCAAGGATGTGGGCCACGCGACACGCGATCTCTACGACGCGATCGAGCGCGGCGATTTCCCAGAGTGGGAGATGTGCGTCCAGGTCATGGCGGATGGCGAGCACCCCGAGCTCGATTTCGATCCGCTCGATGACACCAAGCGCTGGCCAGAGGACCAGTTCCCGCTGTTGCCGGTCGGACGGCTGGTGCTCAACCGTAATCCGTCGAACTTCTTTGCCGAGTCCGAACAGGCAGCGTTCGGCACGGGCGTGCTGGTCGACGGCATCGACTTCTCCGATGACAAGATGCTGCAAGGCCGCACCTTGTCCTACTCCGATACGCAGCGTTACCGAGTGGGCGCCAACTATCTGCAATTGCCGATCAATGCGCCGAAATTTCACACGGCGACCAACCAGCGCGATGGGCAGATGGCGTTCTCCGTCGATGGCGGCGGCGAGAATCCTCACGTCAACTACGAGCCCAGCAGCCAGGGCGGCCTGCGTGAGGCGCCGCTATCGAGCAAGCCCTATGCCCAGTGGGTCGAAGGCGCGCTCGGTCGATATCAGACCACCAAGGCCCGCTCGGACTATGCGCAGGCCGGCGAGCGCTATCGCACGTTCGAAGACTGGGAGCGGGACGACCTGATCAACAATTTGGTCGCTGACATGAAGGATTGCCCGGAAGACATCCAGCTGCGAATGGTCTGGCATTTCTGGCACTGCGACGAAGACTACGGCCGTCGTGTCGCACAGGGCGCCGGTATCGATCTGGAGAAAGCCAAAGCGCTGCCACCACTCGAAGGGCGACCGGCGCCCGGACAGGATTTTCCTGCCGGAACGGGCCGCTGAGTCGAAAGGGCCGTTGTGGAGGCGGCCCTTTTATTGGTGTGTTAGCGGTGCAGGGTGTCGGCGGCGTGGAGCGTGTTTTCGAGCAGGCAGGCACGGGTCATCGGGCCGACGCCGCCAGGTACCGGCGTAATCCAGGCGGCCCGCTCGGCGGCAGTCTCGAAGGCGACGTCGCCGATCAGGGTGCCGTCGGCCTGCCGGTTGATGCCGACGTCGATGACGATTGCCCCTGGCTTGATCCATTCGCCTTTGACGAGTCCCGGCTTGCCAACCGCCACGACCACCAGGTCCGCGTCTTCCACGTGCTTTTTCAGATCACGCGTGAACCGGTGCGTCACGGTGGTGGTGCAGCCTGCCAGCAGCAACTCCAATGCCATCGGCCGGCCAACGATATTCGACGCACCGACCACCACGGCGTGGAGTCCGTGCAGGTCGATGCCGGTCGACTCGAGCAGGCGCATGATGCCTTTGGGTGTGCAAGGCCGCAGCAGCGGCATGCGCTGGGCGAGACGGCCAACGTTGTAGGGATGGAAGCCGTCGACGTCCTTGTCTGGACGGATACGCTCCAGCAGCTGCGAGGCGTCCAGGTGGGCCGGCAATGGCAACTGGACCAGGATGCCGTCGATCTCTTCGTCTTCGTTTAGCCGATCGATCAGTTCAAGCAGCGCGGCCTGCGAGGTAGACGCCGGCAAATCATGGGCGACCGATGTGAAGCCGACCTGCTCGCAGTCCTTGCGCTTATGCGCGACATACACCTCGGATGCGGGATCGTTTCCAACCAGGATCACGGCGAGTCCGGGCGCTCTGAGCCCTTGCTCGCGCCGTTCGGAAACGCGTGCGGCGATTTCGCACCGGATGGAGGCCGCGATCTCCTTCCCATCGATCAGTTGTGCCGTCATGAATCTTGAACCGTGAAAAGACGAAGGGGCGGCATTCTCGCACGCGGCTCCCCAAGTTCCAAAGCATGCCGCGCCCAGGTCTAACCCCTTTATGAAAAAGAAATTTTTTGCACTCGTTGTTGACGCCGGCGGCAACCCCTCTTAACATGCGCCCCGCTTGCCGAGCACAGCCTGTTTACCAGGCGGCGCTTTGGAAGCCTGCTTGATTCGAGCGTCATCTCTGCCCTGCATGCAGAAGCAGATTGAGCGCCCGTAGCTCAGCTGGATAGAGCATCCGCCTTCTAAGCGGATGGTCGCAGGTTCGAGTCCTGCCGGGCGCGCCAAGCGGCGACGCAACGAGTAGGGCAGAACGATATGGTGGGCGTAGCTCAGTTGGTAGAGCACAGGATTGTGGCTCCTGGTGTCGTGGGTTCGATTCCCATCGTCCACCCCATATTCGAAACGCCAGGCATTCGTGCCTGGCGTTTTGCGCTTTAACTTCGCAATTCGCGGACGTGGTGGAATTGGTAGACACGCTGGATTTAGGTTCCAGTGCCGAAAGGTGTGAGAGTTCGAGTCTCTCCGTCCGCACCAATCGATGGTTTCACAAGGTCTCCAGACCTTCGCTGAAATACTCTAGAAGCCCCGTAAATGGGGCTTTTTTGTGTCTGGCGGTTTGTCCCGCACCATCGCACCTCAGCGCATCGGGGCGATACCCCAAGGCGGTCGTCCGACACGCCGCCCGGCAGGTGCACCTCGGTCAGGTCGGATCATGCATTCGGCCGAAATCTCCTACTCCGAAATCACATTCGCTCCATTTCGTCGAGCGGCACACCATCACGCCAGGCTCTTCGTCCCCGTTTTCCGGAAAGCTTGAATGGATGCGTTTCGATCCGCGAAGCGCAGGCTGGACGGCAACGAGAGTACGGGCGGCATATGCCCGGCCTGCCACATCGGACGCGATGAATCTGAGAGGGGTTTGTCGACTTAACCGAGTCCTGTACGACTAGATATGCGCTTCACGCTACCTGCGAAGCCACATCCAGTTAACAGTCAATTGGAGCCCAAAAATGACCAGCAAAAACACCATCTGCCTCTGGTACGACGGTACCGCGCTCGAGGCTGCAACCTTCTATGCCGAAACCTTTCCGGACAGCGCAGTGGTCGCGGTCCACCGCGCCCCAGGCGACTATCCCTCGGGCAAGCAGGGCGATGTCCTGACGGTCGAGTTCAGGGTGATGGGGATCCCTTGCCTCGGGCTAAACGGGGGACCGGCCTTCAGACATACCGAGGCGTTTTCGTTCCAGGTCGCCACCGACGACCAGGCCGAGACGGACCGCTTGTGGAACGCGATCGTCGATAACGGCGGCCAGGAAAGCGAATGCGGCTGGTGCAAGGACAAGTGGGGCCTGTCGTGGCAAATCACGCCCCGCGTACTGACGGCCGCCTATACCAGCCCTGATCGAGCGGCGGCCAAGCGGGCATTCGAAGCAATGACGGGCATGCGCAAAATCGACATTGCGACGATCGAAGCGGCATTGAGGGGCTAATCGGGCCGACGCCTCCGCGGCGCACCCGGCAAAGGCGATTCGTTGCCAGAGAGAGGCCGAAGCCAAACCAGGGCCGACGAGCCGTTCGCCAAGCGCCGAGGGTGCGTCCAGGTCCATAGGCCGCGCTCGTGGCGGCCGGCACGCCCAAAGGCGAGGGCGCCGATACTGCGTTAGCGTCTCAGCCAGGGCCAACGATCGAGGCAGCGCGAACGGGCGCTTCAGTGCCCGTGGTGGTCGCCGATGAACTTGCTCAGGAACTGCCGCGTGCGCTCGTGCTGCGGTGCGCTGAGCAGTCGCCTGGCGTCGCCCTGTTCGACGATCACCCCGTCGTCGATGAAGATCGCCCTGTCGGCCACGTCGCGGGCGAAGCTCATCTCGTGGGTGACGATGACCATGGTGCGCCTTTCCTCGGCCAGGCCGCGGAGGGTAGTGAGCACCTCGCCGACCAGCTCCGGATCGAGCGCCGAAGTCGGTTCGTCGAAGAGGATGACGTCCGGCTCCATCGCCAGCGCACGGGCGATCGCCACGCGCTGTTGCTGACCACCGGAGAGACGCCTGGGATAGGCATCTTCCTTGCCATCCAGCCCGACCTTGGCCAGCAGCGCTCGGCCGCGCTCGATGGCCTTGCTGCGCGGCTCCTTCTTCACCTGCACCGGGCCCTCGATGACATTCTCGAGGGCGGTGCGATGGGGGAACAGGTTGAAGTTCTGGAATACGAAACCGACGTGCTGGCGCAGCTCGCGGATCAGCTTTTGCTGCGGCTTGAGCGGTCTGCCGGCATCGATGTGGATATCGCCGACGCTGATCTGTCCGCCGCTGGGTGGTTCCAGCAAATTGAGGCAGCGCAGCAGAGTGGTCTTGCCCGAACCGCTGGGGCCGATGATCGCCAGGACTTCGCCAGGCGCGATGTCGAGGTCGATGCCCTTGAGCACCGCCTGGCCATTGATTGATTTCCTGAGGTTGCGCACGGAGATCATCAGGCGTCCCTCTCGTGGCGGTTGACCCGGTCTTCCAGCCGACCCTGGAAGTGTGCCAGCACGCTGGCCAACAACCAGTAGATCAGCGCGGCGGCCAAGTACATGGTGAAGATCTCGAAGGTGCGTGCGGTAATAAGCTGCGCCTGGCGAAACAGCTCAGGCACCTGGATGGTGGCGGCCAGGGCGGTGTCCTTGACCAGCGAGATGAAGCTGTTGCCTAGCGGCGGCAGGGCGGTGCGTGCGGCCTGCGGCAGGATGGCCCGGTACAGGGTCTGCGCGCGGCTCATGCCGATGCTGGCGGCCGCCTCCCATTGGCCGCGGTCGATCGACGCGATCGCGGCGCGCAGGATCTCGGCGGTGTAGGCGGCCATGTTCAGCGAGAAGCCGATCAGCGCCGCCGGCAGCGGGTCGAGCTGGATACCCAGTTGCGGCAGGCCGTAATAGATCATGAACAGTTGCACCAGCAGGGGCGTGCCGCGAAAAAACGATACATACACTCGCGCCAGCCACTGCAGCGGCCGAAAACCATACAGCCGCAGCAGGGCCAGGCCGAAGCCCAGCAGCAGGCCGAAGAACATTCCGCCCAGGCTCAGCACCACGGTCCACAAGGCGCCCTTGAGCAGAAAGGGCAGCGAGTCCAGCACCAGCTGCAGGTTGCCCTCGATCATTGCGTGACGTCAGCCCCGAACCACTTCTCGGAGAGCCGTTTCAGAGTGCCGTCGGCGCGCAGTTTGGCGATGGCCGCGTCGATGGCGGCGAGCAACTCCGGGTTGCCTTTGCGCAGGGCAACGCCGGACTCCTGGCGGGAGAAGGCGTCACCGGCCACGGCCAGGCGATCGCCGGTTTTCTCGACCATCTCGAAGGCGGCCAGCCGGTCGACCAGGATCACGTCGATGCGGCCGACGGCAAGGTCCTGGAGCTTCGTCGGGTCATCGTCGTAGGTGCGGATGTCGGCTTGCGGCACGTTCTCCTTTAGCCATTGCTCGTAGTTCGTACCCAGGCCCACCCCAACCTTCTTGCCGGCCAGGTCAGCCGGGCTCTTGATACTGCCGGCATCGGCCTTGCGGGTCAGCGCCTGGATGCCGGAGACGGTATAGGGCGTGGAGAAGTCGTACTTCTGTTTGCGCTCGTCGGAGATGGTCACCTGGTTGATCACAACGTCCAGGCGCCCTGATTCCAAGGCGGCGAGGATGCCGTCCCACTTGGTCGGCTGGAACGCCGCCTTGACTCCCAGTTCCTCTGCCAGGGCGTTGGCGAAGTCGACCTCGAAACCGGTCAGCTGGCCGTTCTCGTCCTGATAGTTGAAGGGCGGATAGGTACCCTCCAAGCCAACCTCGAGGGTGCCTTTGGCCCTGATCTCGTCGAGCAGATCGGCGGCGAACACGGGGGTGAACAGGCTCGAGCCGAGCAGCAGGCTCAGGCCGCCGAGCAGGAAACGACGACGCAGCGTGGCAAATGTCATGGCAGGCCTCATAAAAATGGACAAACGTCATATAACTCTAAAGGCAGCTTGTTATTCGATAAAACAATCAGAAGTTATCGTAACCAAGCGTTCAGGAATAAAAACTCTGCGCTTACAGCGCCCATGGATGATAGGCGAAGAGCGCCGGGGCACCGCCGGTATGCAGGAACAGCAGCGGACCCCGGCCGGGAAAGGCGCCGTGGGCGATGCCATCGAGCAGGCCGGCGAAGGCCTTGCCGGTGTACACCGGGTCGAGCAGCACGCCTTCCTGCTCGGCAAGCAGGCGGATTGCCGCCAGGGTGTCGGCATTCGGCTCGCCATAGCGCGGGGCGAAATACTGGTCCCACAGCTCGACCCTGAGGCCCGTCGGCACCTCGACGCCGAGCCGCTCGGCGGTGCCTCGCAGCAGGCCTTCGACCTTCGGCCGCTGTGTCGCCTGAAGCCGCGACACGGTGACGCCGACCACCCGGCTGCCCGGCCGAGCATATTCCAGCGCCAGGGCCAGGCCGCTGTGGGTCCCGGCGCTGCCAGACGCGAGGACCACGGCGGCAAACTCCTCGCCGGTACGATGCATCTGCTCGGCCAGCTCCAGGCCGGCGCGCACGTAACCCAGGGCGCCGAGCGCATTGGAGCCGCCGATGGGCACCACGTAAGGGTTGCGCCCAGCGCCGCGCAGGCGCTCGGCGACGGTCTGCAGCAGGGCGTCGGCATCGTCCAGGTTGGCGACCGCTTCGATCTCGCAGCCGAACAGGTCGAGCAGCAGGCGGTTGCCGTTGCCGAGGTAGTTGCCTTCGGCCGTCCCCAGCGGATTCTCCAGCAGCGCCAGGCAGCCCAGCCCGAGCCTGGCCGCCAGAGCCGCCGTCTGACGTACATGGTTGGACTGGATCGCGCCGGCAGTGACCAGCACGTCCGCGCCCAGAGCCTGCGCATCGGCGCCGAGGTATTCGAGCTTGCGCGCCTTGTTGCCACCGAGGGCCAGCGGAGTGAGGTCGTCGCGCTTGATCCAGATATCCCGACCCAGGTGACGCGAGAGGCGTGGTAGATGTTCCAGGGGCGTGGCGCCGTCAATCAGCTCGAGGCGCGGGAAGCGGGCGAGGGCATCGGTGAGCATCGGGCAGGCTTCTGAACAGAGAGGAATAATCACTGTAGAAGGCAATTCAGCGCGCCAGCAAGCCGATACCCCGTGTCATGCCTTAAGGGATCGTCACCTGTCCTTGCTTTCCCGCTTCGCGATAACGCGCTCGTAGCACCTCGGCCAGGCGCTGCTTGGCCTGGTCTTCGCCATGAATCAGGCGAATCTCGCTCGGCCATTGCTTCATGCGCGTCACGAAACCGACCAGATCGGCCTGGTCCGCATGTGCCGAGTAGCCGCCAACGCTGTCGATGCTGGCACGGATATCGATACGCTCTCCCTCCAGATCGACGAATCCGCCGTCCGGTCCGTGCGTCTGGATATCTCGCCCCGGCGTGCCGTTGCCTTGATAGCCGACGAACACGACATGGTGTCGCGGGTCGCCCAACATGGCCTTTAGGTAGTTGACGATGCGCCCGCCGGAACACATGCCATTGCCGGCGATCACGATCGCGGGGCGAGCCGTTGCGGCAAGGTGCGCGACGATGCGCATGTGCTCGTCATGGCTGTCCACGGTGATGAGCTGCTTGAAGGACAGCGGCTTGCGCCCGTCCTCCAGGCGGTGCCGCGCATCGTCGTCCCAAAAGACCTGCAGCTCCTTGTAGGTAGCGGTGAATCGGCTGGCGAGCGGTGAGTCGAGAATGATGGGAATCTGTGGCCAATCGATGTCGGGCGACTCTTCCTTGGCCGGCTTGCCCCTGTCTTCTGCCGAGGCCTGCGCATCGCTCGACTGGCTTTGCTCGAAGAGGATTTCTTCCAGCTCGTACAGCAGCTCCTGCGTCCGGCCGATGCTGAAGGACGGGATCAGCACCGTGCCCTGATCGGCCAGTGCACGCTCGATGGCCGCCTGCAGGCGCTCGCGTCGATGCGCGCGGTCTTCATGGCGGCGGTCGCCGTAGGTGCTCTCCAGGACCAGCAGGTCCGCGTGTTCCGGAGGTACGAGATCGGGCAGGATGGGCGAATGGGGCGCCCCGAGGTCGCCGCTGAACACGATCCGCTCATGGCTCGTCTCATGGAAGCTCAGCTCCAGTTCTACGTAAGCCGACCCCAGCACGTGACCGGCCGGCTGCAGGCGCACCTGACATTGCCCCGTAACGGTTTCATGCAGGGTGAACCAATGGTCGTAAGGCAGCGCGATGACGCGCTGCTCGACGACCTTGAGGTAGTGCTCCAACTGCTCCTGGTCGCGGCTGATCGACAAGCGGAACGCATCTTCGAGCACGATCGGCAGCAGGCGGGCAGAGGGCTCGCTGCACAGGATAGGCCCATCGAAGCCCGCGGCCAGCAGGTTGGGAATTCGCCCTACGTGGTCAATGTGAACGTGCGTGACGATCAGAGCCTTGATGCCTTCGATGGGGAAATCCAGGGCCAACTCGTCGTTCTGACCCTCATCGGTGCCCTGAAACAGGCCGCAGTCGATCAGCAGGCTCGAGGTGTCGTCCATCCAGAGTTGATGGCAGGAGCCCGTGACGCCTTCGCGCGCGCCATGGTGGATGAGTTTCGTGTGTTTCATCGGAAATCCTTGGGTGGCGCTGCCTGTGGGGCCGATTGCCCTGTCTCGAACAAGGACAGCGGCTTGCGTTTGGCAATGGGCCCAGCGGCGGAGTTTCCTTGATAGCGATATCCGAGCGGCTCCTGAGCGCGAGATGTGTACTGGTTTCGTGTGATCTCAGCCCGACCGGTTGCGCCGCTTTTGCTGCCTCTATGTTTTGTCCGATCGAGAGAATGGCGCGCTCGCTGATGGCGGCAAGCCTTGCCGGACTTCGAGTCGCGGCGACAGCAGAGTGGCTAGCTAGAAGGTACAGACAGAGCGGGGAAGGGCGCAGGGTGAAGAAGGCGGGGGTAGCGGAAACTCCGTCACGGCTGCCGCCGAAGCGACAAGCTCGCCGTAAATCAGGCCCGCGCGTGCCGGGCTTTCCCACGATGGTGTGCGGATCACGTTGGCGAGGCCGTACGTGGCGGCAACAAGGTCAGGCGCCGGCAAGGTGTTCGTTATATTCAGTGGCTGGAAGAGGCTCGTTGCCTAAGGCTTGGTGGCGCAGCAACAGAGCGGCCGGGCTGCGGTGACATGCTGGATCGATTGCGCGGCGCCAGCAGCCAGGCTGGCACCAAGCGCCCGCCGCGCCGGCTCTTGAACCCTTCGAAGCGTTTCGATCTGCAATGGACTCGATGTCCCTTTCGTGATGCGTATGTCGCGCAGACTCACGCCTCAATGCCTTCGTGGGGCAATGCCGACGGCGCCTCGGGCTTGTCCTGCTCCGTCTCGCCCTCCGGTCGACCCAACAGCTCGGTCGTCGACTTCTGCACTTTATCGATCTGCTCGTTGAGCGCATCAAGGGTATCGCTCGCCGCCTCGTGCGCCAGCTCCTGCACGGCCTGTTCGGCTTTCTCGGTGAATTGCTGTGCGGACTCCTCGGCGACCTCGCAACCGGCCAGGGTCAAGCTGAGCAGCGTGGCTAGCGCCAGGATGGCAACGTTTGATCGATTCATAGCTACTCCAGCGGTGAGGCAAGCCAGGCACGCCGCAGCGACACGTTCATGGCGGAAAGTTTGGTTCGGCCCCAGCAAGGGGTAAGCCGTTGCGGTTTACGCAAGGACTGAACGCTATCACGACGGCCCTCGCTCCAGAGCCTTTGTCAGCCGCCAGGTTGTATCGAAATCAATCCATGGGAGGAATGTCGTGTGGTATGCGAGGCGGGGTGGCCACTGAATGAAGGAGGCCGGCCATGGGAAGCCCATGGCCGGCGGGGTGAAGCAGACGTCATTTCTTGAGGAAGTCGAGCAAGTCCTGGTTGAAGCGATCCTTGTGCGTGTCGGTCAGGCCATGCGGGGCGCCCGGATAGACGATCAGCTCAGCCCCTTTGATCTGTGCGGCAGACGCCTTGCCGGAGATATCGAGTGGCACGATCTGGTCGTCGTCACCGTGGATCACCAACGTGGGCACGTTGAATTTCTTCAGGTCCTCACGGAAGTCGGTGGCCGAGAACGCCGCGATGGAGTCATAGGTGTTCTTGTGGCCGGCCTGCATGCCCTGTGCCCACCAGCTGTCGATCAGCCCCTGCGAAACCTTGGCGCCCGGACGGTTGAAGCCATAGAACGGGCCGGATGCAATGTCGCGGTACAGCTGCGAGCGGTCTTCCAGCGAGGCCTCGCGGAGGCCGTCGAAGACTTTCAGCGGCACGCCGTCCGGGTTGTCGGCCGTCTGCAGCATCATCGGCGGCACGGCGCTTACCAGCACGGCCTTCTTGACCTTTGCTGTACCGTGGCGGCCGATGTAGCGAGCCACTTCGCCGCCACCGGTGGAGAAGCCGACCGTGGTGACGTCTTCCAGGTCGAGCGCTTCGATCACCGCCGCCAGGTCGTCGGCGTAGTGGTCCATGTCATTGCCATCCCACGGCTGGCTGGAACGCCCATGGCCACGGCGATCGTGTGCGACCACCCGGTAGCCTTGATCGGCCAGGAAGATCATCTGCGATTCCCAGCTATCCGAGTTTAGCGGCCAGCCATGGCTGAAGGTGACGACCGTGCCGTCCTTTGGGCCCCAATCCTTGTAATACAGCCGCACACCGTCGGCGGTGACGATGTAGTTGCCGTCCACGGTGGCGCGGTCTGCAATCTGTGCGGGCGTGGCAGGCTGCGCGGCATTGGCGGTGGCGCCGGCCTGCAGCGTGATCGCGAGCATGCTGGCGGCAAGGGTGCGAAGGGTAGCGTTCATGGCGGTAGTTCCTCTCGGGTTGATGGCCGGTCGGTATTGCCCGGTGAGATGAAGTGTGTCCGCATGATCGATACGAATGGTGATATAAAGTCCTGAAAAATTGATCAGGAGTTTTTAATGGTCGATCGGCTTGAAGCACTGATGGCTCATTTCCCTGTCAGTGCGCGAGTGTTTAATGCCGGTGCGCTATGCGGCATCAATACGCTGCAAAGCGATGGCGCACATGGCCAACTGCATCTGGTGCGCAGTGGCGCCGTCGAGGTGCAGTACGGAAGAACCGTGCTCCAGGTCGAGCGACCGAGCCTGCTGCTGTTCCCGCGCCCGTTGACCCATCGCTTCGTTACCGACCCGCAGCGCGGAGCGGACATGGTCTGCGCCCACCTGACGTTTGCGGGCGGCGCAGGCAATCCCATCGCATCGGCGCTGCCGGACGCTGTCTGCCTGCCGCTGCAGCGCCTTGCCGGTGCCGAGCCGGTGCTGGCGTTGCTGTTTGAGGAGGCGTTCGAACAGCGTTGCGGCCGCGTCGCGTTGGTCGAGCGCCTGTTGGAGGTGGTGATGATCCAGTTGCTGCGACATTTGATGGAAAGCGGCGACATGCGGGGCGGCTTGCTGTCCGGGCTGGCGCATCCGCGGCTACGCAACGCGCTGGTGGCAATGCATGAGAAGCCGGCACAGGACTGGACGTTGAGCGAGCTGGCGACCGTAGCCGGCCTGTCGCGCAGCGTATTCGCCACGACTTTTCGCGAGACGGTCGGCACCACCCCGGGGCAGTACCTGCAAGGTTGGCGCGTGCGACTGGCACAGAAGGCCCTGTTGCGTGGCCGCCCGTTGAAGGTGATCGCAACCGAAGTTGGCTATGGCAGCGAAGCCGCCCTGTCCCGTGCATTCAAGGCGCAATCCGGGCAATCGCCGCGCAAGTGGAAGGCTGGCTCCGTGGCGATCGAAGGTTGAAGGGCCCCAATACACGCATTATGGACACCACAGTCTATGCACCTGTGGCTAATGGATAGGCCAACGCTGTTTGCGAACAGCGACCACCGCATGAACGTTGGGGGCGAGACTTCACTCGACAAGCGCTGGCTGTCCGGCATCGCCTGTTTCAAAGGCCGATTTCCCTGCCTATGAGCAGGCGGTTGCGTGAAGGTGACTTATCTCGGTCGAGCCACTAGAATGCATGCCCACTTTGCGGCGGGATTCGCCGGCTTACGTCTGTGCAACGAGGAAAATACATGCAAGTTTCTGTAGAAAGCACCTCCGCTCTCGAGCGTCGCATGACTATCGGCGTGCCTGCCGAGCGTATCGAGACCGAAGTCAACAAGCGTCTGCAGCAGACTGCCAGTCGAGCCAAGATCCCTGGCTTCCGTCCGGGCAAGGTTCCGATGAGCGTCATCCGCCAGCGCTACGAAGCGGCTGCCCGCCAGGAGGCGCTGGGCGATCTCATCCAGGCAACCTTCTATGAAGCGGTCGTGGCGGAGAAGCTCAACCCGGCCGGTGCTCCGTCGGTCGAGCCAAAAGTGTTCGAAAAAGGCAAGGACCTCGAGTACGTAGCCACGTTTGAAGTGTTCCCCGAATTCAAGGTCGCCGGCTTCGAGGGCCTCGAAATCGAGCGCCTCCAGGCCGATGTGGCCGAAAGCGATGTCGACAATATGCTCGATATCCTGCGCAAGCAGAACACCCGGTTCGAAGCGGCGGACAGGGCAGCCGAGAACGGCGATCAGCTCAACATCGACTTCGTCGGCAAGATCGACGGCGAAGCATTCGCGGGCGGCAGCGCCAAGGGAACGCAGCTGGTACTTGGCTCGGGCCGCATGATTCCTGGCTTCGAAGACGCATTGGTGGGTGCCAAGGCCGGTGAAGAGCGCGTGATCAATCCGACCTTTCCCGAGGATTATCAGAACCTCGACCTCGCTGGCAAAACCGCTGAGTTCACGGTGACCGTCAATACCGTCAGCGCACCGGTCCTGCCCGAGCTCAACGACGAGTTCTTTGCGCAGTTCGGCGTTCAGGAAGGCGGCCTGGAGGGCTTCCGCGCCGAGGTAAAGAAGAACATGGAGCGTGAGCTTCGCCAGGCTATCAAGGCGAAAGTGAAAAACCAGGTGATGGATGGACTGGTCTCCAGCAACCCCATCGAGGTTCCGCAGGCGCTGATCAGCAACGAAGTCAATCGCTTGCGTGCGCAGGCCGTCCAGCAGTTCGGCGGCAACATCAAGCCCGACCAGCTGCCGGCCGAGTTGTTCCAGGAACAGGCACGTCGCCGTGTGGTACTCGGCCTGATCGTGGCCGAAGTGGTCAAGCAGTACGAATTGAAGCCTGATGACGCGCGCGTCCGCTCGATGATCGAAGAAATGGCGTCGGCCTATCAGGAGCCGGAGCAGGTTGTCGCTTGGTATTACAAGAATGACGATCAGCTGAACGAAGTTCGTTCTGTCGTGCTCGAAGAACAGGTTGTCGATACCGTGCTGCAGCACGCCAAGGTGAGCGACAAGGCCGTTTCGTACGAGGAGGCCGTCAAGCCTGCCGAAGCGGCGCAGGCCGGCTAAGCTCGTACCGAGCGCGGGAATACAGACATAAGCCAGCGACATGCTGGCTTATGTTTTTAGGCATGACTAGGAGAGCGTTAGGAACATGGTCAGCAATATGATGCAAGCACCTGAGATCCAGGCCGCCGGTGGACTGGTCCCGATGGTAATCGAGCAGTCTGCGCGCGGAGAGCGTGCGTACGACATCTACTCTCGGTTGCTGAAAGAGCGTGTGATCTTCATGGTCGGCCAGGTCGAGGACTACATGGCCAACCTGATCGTGGCTCAACTGCTGTTCCTCGAAGCGGAAAATCCGGAAAAGGACATTCACCTGTACATCAATTCGCCAGGCGGTTCGGTGACGGCGGGCATGTCGATCTACGACACGATGCAGTTCATCAAGCCTGACGTATCGACGATCTGCGTAGGCCAGGCGTGCAGCATGGGTGCGTTGCTGCTGGCTGGCGGTGCGGCAGGCAAGCGTTACTGCTTGCCGCACTCGCGGATGATGATCCACCAGCCACTCGGCGGCTTCCAGGGGCAGGCGTCCGACATCGAAATTCATGCGCGCGAGATCCTGACCATCCGCGAGCGTCTGAACAAGGTACTGGCTGAGCATACGGGGCAGCCGATGGACGTCATCGCTCGGGACACCGATCGCGACAATTTCATGAGTGGTGAAGAAGCCGTGAAGTATGGCTTGATCGACCAGGTGCTCACTCGTCGCCAGCTAGCCGTTTAACCCGCCCGCCTGCCTTTTCTCCCCGACCCGTGGGCTTGAAAAAGCCCACGATTGCCTTCATCTTGTTTTGCAAGCCTTCCCGATTGGATTGAGTGAATGACTGATACCCGCAACGGCGAGGACTCCGGCAAGCTGCTTTATTGCTCCTTCTGCGGCAAGAGCCAGCATGAAGTGCGCAAATTGATTGCTGGACCCTCGGTTTTCATCTGCGACGAGTGCGTCGACCTGTGTAATGACATCATCCGTGAGGAAGTCCAGGAAGCTCAGGCTGAAAGCAATGCGCACAAACTGCCTGCTCCACGGGAGATCAGCGGCATCCTTGACCAATATGTAATTGGCCAGGAGCGCGCGAAAAAGATACTCGCGGTTGCCGTCTACAACCATTACAAGCGTTTGAACCAGCGTGACAAAAAGGACGACGTCGAACTCGGCAAGAGCAACATTCTGCTGATCGGTCCGACCGGTTCCGGCAAGACCTTGCTCGCCGAAACCTTGGCCCGCCTGCTCAACGTGCCGTTCACGATCGCTGACGCCACGACGCTCACCGAGGCAGGTTATGTAGGTGAAGATGTCGAGAACATCATTCAGAAATTGCTGCAGAAGTGCGATTACGACGTAGAAAAGGCCCAGATGGGCATCGTCTACATCGACGAGATCGACAAGATTTCGCGTAAGTCGGACAACCCCTCCATTACCCGGGACGTTTCGGGAGAAGGGGTTCAGCAGGCCCTTCTCAAATTGATCGAAGGCACGGTTGCTTCTGTGCCGCCGCAGGGCGGTCGCAAGCATCCTCAGCAGGAGTTTCTCCAGGTCGATACGAGAAACATCCTGTTCATCTGCGGTGGAGCCTTCGCGGGCCTGGAGAAGGTCATTCAGAATCGTGCGGCCCAAGGCGGTATTGGCTTCAACGCCGAGGTGAGAAGCAAGGATCCGGGCAAGAAGGTCGGAGAATCCCTGCGAGCCGTGGAGCCGGATGATTTGGTCAAGTTCGGACTTATTCCAGAGTTCGTTGGCCGACTGCCTGTGATCGCGACCCTCGATGAACTCGACGAGCCGGCACTGATCCAGATTTTGACCGAGCCGAAGAATGCTCTGACCAAGCAGTACGGAAAGCTGTTCGAACTGGAAGGCGTTGACCTCGAATTCAGGCCGGATGCACTCAAGGCTGTGGCGCGGCGAGCGCTGGAGCGTAAAACCGGTGCCCGTGGTCTGCGTTCGATTCTGGAAGGTGTTCTGCTCGATACGATGTATGACATTCCCTCCCAGACCGACGTTAGCAAGGTGGTGATTGACGAAAGCGTGATAGAGGGCGCTTCGAAGCCTTTGCTTATCTATGAAAGTGCGGAACCGCCGGCGAAAGTAGCGCCGGAGGCGTAGCGATATAAGGGGCCGCGTGGCCCCTTTTCACTTTCTTGCTTCCTTTTCGCATTGTTCGCTGGGGCTTGGCGTCACGAGCGAAGCCCCTCGTAATACGGCCACAGGCCGCTGCAGAGCGATATTGATATGACGATGACTGTAGAACTGCCCCTTTTGCCCTTGCGTGATGTCGTGGTCTACCCGCACATGGTGATCCCGCTGTTCGTAGGGCGTGATAAGTCGATTGCAGCGCTTGAGGCTGCCATGACCGGCGACAAGCAGATTCTGCTGGTCGCGCAGCGCAATCCTGCTGACGACGATCCGGACAGCGAAGCGCTTTATGACGTCGGTACGATTGCCACCGTCCTTCAGCTCTTGAAGCTGCCGGATGGCACTGTGAAGGTGCTCGTCGAAGGTGAGCAGCGCGGGCGCATCCAGCGTTTTCTGACTGCGCAGACCCATGTTTCGGTAAAGGTAGCGGTCATTGATGAGCCCGAATCGGCCGACAGGGAGGCTGAGGTTTTTGTCAGAAGTCTGCTCAGTCAGTTCGAGCAGTACGTCCAGCTCGGAAAGAAGGTTCCGGCCGAGGTGCTGTCGTCACTGACGAGCATCGATGAACCTGGTCGCTTGGTCGATACCATGGCGGCGCACATGGCGCTGAAGATCGAGCAGAAGCAGGAAATTCTTGAAATCACGGAGCTCTCCGAGCGTGTCGAGCATGTGCTGGCGTTGCTCGATGCGGAGATCGACCTGCTTCAGGTCGAGAAGCGCATCCGGGGTCGGGTCAAGAAACAGATGGAGCGCAGCCAGCGCGAGTACTACCTGAACGAGCAGATGAAAGCTATTCAGAAAGAACTCGGTGACATCGAAGAAGGGCATAACGAGATCGACGATCTCAAGCGCCGCATCGATAACGCTGGACTCAGCAAAGATGCACAGGCCAAGGCGCAAGCCGAACTGAATAAGCTCAAGCAGATGTCACCGATGTCGGCTGAAGCGACTGTGGTTCGTTCTTACATCGATTGGTTGGTGAATGTGCCGTGGAAGCAAGCCACCAAGGTGCGCCTCGACCTGACCAAGGCGGAAGAAGTACTGGACGCGGACCATTACGGCCTCGAAGAGGTCAAGGACCGCATTCTCGAATACTTGGCTGTCCAGAAACGCGTCAAGAAGCTCAAGGGCCCCGTCCTTTGCCTGGTTGGGCCACCCGGGGTCGGAAAGACATCGCTGGCCGAGTCGATCGCACGTGCCACGAACCGCAAGTTCGTGCGCATGGCTCTCGGTGGGGTACGTGATGAAGCCGAAATTCGGGGGCATAGACGTACCTACATCGGCTCCATGCCAGGCAGGCTCATTCAGAAGATGACCAAGGCCGGCGTGAGGAACCCGCTGTTCCTGCTGGATGAGATCGACAAGATGGGCAGCGACATGCGTGGCGATCCTGCGTCTGCGCTGTTGGAAGTGCTCGATCCGGAGCAGAACCACAACTTCAACGATCACTATCTCGAGGTCGATTACGACCTCTCTGATGTGATGTTCCTCTGCACAGCCAACTCCATGAACATTCCAGCGCCCTTGCTGGATCGTATGGAGATCATTCGTCTTCCAGGCTACACGGAGGATGAGAAGGTCAACATCGCGACGCGCTATCTCGCCCCCAAGCAGACCGAGGCCAATGGTCTCAAGGCAGGTGAGGTCACGTTCGAAGAAGCTACCTTGCGCGACATCATCCGGTTTTATACACGCGAGGCAGGTGTCCGCAGTCTGGAACGCCAGATTGCGAAGGTCTGCCGTAAAGTCGTGAAAGAACATGCCGGCAGCAAGCGAATCAGCGTAACGGTCACGCCGGATCTGCTCGAGCACTACCTCGGTGTTCGGAAATTCCGCTACGGTTTGGCGGAGCAGCAGGATCAGATCGGACAGGTTTCTGGGCTGGCATGGACGCAGGTCGGTGGGGAACTGCTGACGATCGAATCGGCCTCGGTGCCTGGGAAAGGTCGCCTGATCAAGACGGGGTCGCTTGGCGACGTCATGGGTGAGTCCATTACAGCGGCGCTGACCGTCGTGCGTAGCCGCGCCGCCAGCCTAGGCATAGCGCCTGACTTCCATGAAAAGCAGGACATCCATATTCACGTTCCCGAAGGCGCCACTCCGAAAGACGGCCCCAGTGCGGGCATAGGGATGTGTACGGCACTGGTGTCGGCCATGACGCAAATTCCGGTGCGCGCAGACGTAGCAATGACTGGCGAAATCACTCTGAGAGGCCAGGTGCTCGCGATCGGCGGCCTCAAGGAAAAATTGCTGGCGGCCCACCGAGGCGGCATCAAGACTGTCATTATTCCCGAAGAGAATCGCCGCGATTTGCGAGAAATCCCCGAGAACATCAAGCAGGATCTGGAGATTCGGCCTGTGAAGTGGATTGACGAGGTCCTGCAAATTGCGCTGCAATACGCCCCGGAGCCCTTGCCAGACGCGGCTCCCAGCATGACCGCAAAGGATGACTCGCGTGAGTCTGATTCCAAGGAGCGAATCAGCACGCATTAGCGGAGAGGCTTCCTTGACACCTTTTTGGGGCCGTTGCTATAAAACGGCCCTTTGTGTCATTGCCACTCCTGCACCGCTTTGCTTAATACCCAAAATTAAAGTTATGACTCAACAGGAATAAAGGGGACTACGAGTGAACAAATCGGAACTGATCGATGCTATCGCTGCATCTGCTGATATCCCGAAAGCTGTCGCGGGCCGCGCACTCGATGCGGTGATCGACTCCGTAACGGATGCACTCAAGGCCGGTGATTCCGTGGTGCTGGTAGGCTTCGGTACTTTTGCAGTGAAGGAACGCGCCGCGCGCACCGGACGCAACCCTCAGACCGGTAAGCCGATCAGCATCGATGCGGCCAAGATCCCTGGCTTCAAAGCCGGCAAAGCATTGAAGGATGCCGTGAACTGATTTTGGCTTCAGTGGGGTAGTGGCAAGCCGGTGTTTCGTTATTTGCGGGCCGCACTGGTTGGCTGACTGGCACACGGCTGATTTCTGCTATTAACAAAGGCGCATCTTATGGATGCGCCTTTGTTTTATTGGCCCCTTGAGGGTAGCCCGACTGCAAATATTCGGGGGATGCATGCTTCAGAACATAAGGGATAATTCGCAAGGTTGGATTGCGAAGACGATCATTGGCGTCATCATCGTTCTTCTGGCATTGACTGGATTTGATGCCATCTTCAATGCGGCGGCAAACCGTGACTCGGTTGCAACGGTAAATGGAGAAGATATTGCCACGACTCAGCTTGAGCAGGCGGTCAATCTCCAGCGGCGACAATTGTTGCAGCAATTAGGCGGGGACTTCGATCCGGCCTTACTGAACGACCAATTGCTGCGTGAATCTGCGCTCAATTCACTCATCGAACGCATGCTCCTGCTGCAAGCCACGCAGGACATGGATTTTGCCTTTTCCGATCAGGCGTTGGATCAATTGATCGTGCAGACGCCTGAGTTTCAGGTGAATGGAAAGTTCGATGTGGCGCGTTTCGATCAAGTTCTGCAGCAAATGGGCTATTCCCGTTTGGAATTCCGGCAATTGCTGCAAGGGGAAATGTTGATTGGTCAACTGCGCGCGGGGGTGGCGGGCACTGCCTTCGTTACCGATAACCAGATCGATGCGTTCGCCGGACTTGAGCGCCAGACGAGAGACTTCGCTTATCACATCGTTCCGGCCAAAACGGATGTTTCGGTTACCGATGATGCTGTGGCTGCGTATTACGAAGAAAACAAAGAGCTTTTCAAGACGCCCGAGCAGGTTGTCCTTGAGTACCTGATACTCGATAAAGCCAACTTCGTCGAGCAAGCGGAAGTGCCAGCCGAGGCGCTACAGTCTGCTTACGATGAATACCTAGGCAGTCTCTCCGAGCAGCGCCGGGCTTCTCACATTCTGATCGAAGTTAACGATGACACTTCTGACGAGGAGGCCAAAGCCCAGTTGGAGGCGATTGAACAACGTTTGGCGGCAGGGGAGGATTTCTCTCAGCTCGCAAAAGAGATCTCTGACGATCCTGGTTCGGCTGCCGAGGGCGGCGACCTCGGCTTTGCGGGAAAAGGCGTTTATGACGAGACGTTCGAGCAGACGCTTTTTGCGCTTGAAGAGGGGAAGGTTTCCGAACCGATTCGCACCGAATTTGGCTGGCACCTGATCAAGCTGACTGGCGTAAGAGGCGCCGAGGCGCAGACCTTCGAGGAGCTTGAACCTCGATTACTCGAGGAGCTCAAGACGGCCGAGGCGGAGCGGCTCTTCATCGAAGCTAGCCGCGAGTTGGAAGGGTTGGCATTCGAAGCTTCAGACCTGCAGCAGCCAGCGGAAGCGATGAATCTTGTTGTCCAGACTTCCAAGCCTTTCGGTCGTGAGGGCGGCGAGGGAATCGCCGCTAATAACAAGATCGTTCAGGCAGCGTTCGCCGAGGAGGTGTTGCAGGGCGGCGCTAACAGCGGCGTCATCGAATTGAGCCCGGGCCGTGTTGCTGTCGTCAGGGTCAAGGAGCATCTGCAACCGCAAGTGCAGGAATTAGCCGTGGTGCGCAGTGAAATCGAAGCGCGTTTGAAAGCCCAGCAAGCTGCTGAAGCAGCCAAGGCGCGCGGCCAGGAGCTGGTCGAGCAGCTCGAAGCCGGTAAGCCGACCGATATCGAATGGCAGCAGGTGGAAGCAGCGTCACGCGTTCAAGAGGGCGTTGACCCGGCCATTCTTCAGGCGGTATTCAAGATGCCGAAGCCAGACGACGGGCAGCCGGAATTCGACGGCTTTGCGTTGGGTGACGGCAGCTTCGCTGTGGTGTCGTTGTCGGGTGTGAGCCAGCCGAAGCTTGAGCTTTCAGAATCCGATCGGCAGGAATATCGCCGTTTTCTCTCGTCGCGCGCCGGACAGCAGGCCTTTGCTGCTTACCGTGAAATGCTGCGAGCGACGGCGGAGATCGATCGGCAGGTGGAATAACCATCGTTTGAGTACAAAATAGCGGCCCAAGCCCTAGAAAGTTGTGGGCATGCTGTGAATAAAGCACTAAACAAACGCCCCGTGTCGGGGCGTTTGTTTTTACTGATTCAAAGGCAATCGATAGCAGGTCAGCTATGGCTGATCGGTTGCGTGCTGCTGACGGAAAGGCCACTGCCAACTATCCATGCCCAGTTGAATGATCAAAAGCCATTCTTATCGCTGGGCTGGCGTCGAGCCGTTGTTGCATGCACGAGAGGTAAGTTTCCGGCTGCATAACGAATCGTCCGCTCGTATTGGAGAGCATGGAGCTTGTACCGTCTGCTGTTCGTTCGATCAGCGAGAGCGGAGACATACTGTCAGGAGCACGAAAGGGGTTTGGTACATATGAAAATGCCCGCATCGTCGACCGATACGGGCACTGGTTGTCGCTTCTTCAGGCCGTCGATTTAAGGCAGCCCATTTCGGTGGGCCCTGATCTCAGCTGTGATTAATCATCGCTGCCAAAGATGCCAAGCAATTGGAGCAGGCTCAGGAACAGGTTGTAGATGGATACATACAAACTGATGGTGGCCATGATGTAATTTCTTTCGCCACCGTGAATGATCGCACTTGTCTGGAACAGAATGCAGACCGAGGAAAACAGCACGAAGCCGGCGCTGATTGCGAGCTGCAGCCCCGGCACCTGAACGAAGAGCGAAAGCAGCACGGCGCCAAGCAGAACGAAGAACCCGGCCGTTATGAAGCCGCCAAGAAAACTAAGGTCCTTGCGACTGATCAGCACATACGCGGAAAGACCAAAGAACACCAGCGCAGTCATCGCCAATGCGGACGAAACCAGCTCAGCACCATTGGCGAGGCCAAGATACATGTTCAGCACCGGGCCAAGGGTATAACCCATGAATCCGGTGAGTGCGAACGTGCTTAGCAGCCCCCATGCGGAGTTGCGCAGTTTGGCCGTAAGGAAGAACAAACCATAAAAGCCGACCAGAACAACGAAGATATTCGGGTAAGGCGCATTGGCCGTCATGGCCAGGTAAGCCACCAGCCCACTGAAAGCCAGGGTCATCCCCAACAGCCCATAGGTGTTGCGTAGAACTTTGCTGACTTCCCCCTGCTCGGTTTGCGTGTGGCTTAACGCATAGTTTGGTTCACGCATGGCTGTCTCCTCGAGATATCGCAGTTTGGCTCGATCATAACAGAGCCGCGGTGCGGTCCAAGCCGCAGTGTTTGACAGTCTGTGTCGATCGGGTACCATTGCCGCCCGCATCTGCGGAGGTGTGGCCGAGTGGTTTAAGGCAGCGGTCTTGAAAACCGCCGAAGGGGAAACTCTTCCGTGAGTTCGAATCTCACCGCCTCCGCCATATCTCGCTTCCCCGCGCAAATCAATCAGCATCGCCTCGCCGCCCCCGGCTGTGTCCGGACGCCGCCCTTTTTTGCTAGAGTGCGCCTTTCGCTGGGGTTGTCGTTCGACCCTTCGTTCGCAAGATGAGGTGTGGCTTGATTAGGGTGCTTGTGGTCGATGATCACGATCTGGTTCGTGCTGGCATCGTCAGGATGCTTGCTGACATCGACGGGGTTCAGGTCATCGGGCAGGCTGATTCCGGTGAGGAAGCGATCAAGCGTACCCGCGAGTTGAAGCCAGACGTTGTGTTGATGGACGTCAAGATGCCAGGCATCGGTGGGCTGGAGGCGACACGCAAGCTTCTTCGCAGTCATCCCGATCTCAAGGTTATTGCGGTGACGGTTTGTGAGGAAGATCCGTTCCCCACTCGACTTCTGCAGGCCGGTGCGGCCGGGTACCTGACGAAAGGTGCCGCGCTGGGAGAAATGGTCCAGGCGATACGCCTCGTCTTCGCCGGGCAGCGCTACATCAGTCCGCAGATAGCCCAGCAGCTGGCTTTGAAATCCTTCCAGCCGCAGGTGAATGGCTCGCCATTCGATCTGCTATCCGAGCGGGAAATTCAGATCGCGTTGATGATCGCCAACTGCCACAAGGTCCAAGCCATTTCCGACAAACTTTGCCTGTCGCCGAAAACGGTCAATACCTATCGCTACCGGATCTTCGAGAAGCTCTCCATAACCAGCGACGTCGAACTCGCATTGTTGGCAGTGCGGCATGGCATGGTGGACAACGTCAACTAGATGGCCAGTTTCGACCCGGCTGAGTTTCTTGCCGCATGCAGCGGTCGTCCAGGCGTTTACCGTATGCTCGATGGCGACGGCAAATTGCTTTACGTGGGCAAAGCGAAGAATCTCAAGAAGCGGCTGAGTAGCTATTTTCGACAAACTGGCCTGGTGACCAAGACCAGGGCGCTGGTTGCACGTATCGCCCAGATCGAAACCACCATCACGGGTAATGAAACCGAGGCGCTGCTGCTCGAGCAGAGCCTGATCAAGCAATGGCGGCCGCCCTATAACATCCTTCTTCGCGACGACAAGTCGTATCCATACGTTCATCTATCGGATGGCGACTTTCCGCGGTTGAGCATTCACCGGGGCGCCAAGAAGGCGGCTGGACGTTATTTCGGTCCCTACCCGAGTGCCGGTGCCATCCGGGAGAGCCTGGCCCTCCTGCAGAAAGCGTTTCAGGTGCGCCAGTGCGAGGACAGCTATTACCGTAACCGTACTCGTCCGTGCCTGCAGTATCAGATCAAGCGATGCAAGGCGCCTTGCGTGCAGTTGGTCGAACCGGACGAGTATGCAGTCGACGTTCGTCATTCGATCATGTTCCTGGAAGGCCGGAGCAATGCGCTGGCCGAAGAACTATCGAAAGCCATGGAGGCGGCGGCTGGCGAACTGGATTTCGAGCTTGCGGCGAGCATACGGGACCAGATCGGTATCATCCGACGGGTTCAGGACCAGCAGAACATCGAAGGCGGTAGCGGCGATATCGACGTGGTGGCTGCGGTAGCGAGCCCGGGCGGCGCCTGTGTCCATCTGGTGACGGTGCGTGGTGGGCGCGTGCTGGGAAGCAAGAACTTTTTTCCGCAGGTCGCCGTCGAGGAAAGCGCGGCGGACGTCCTGCTGGCCTTCACGGAGCAGTATTACCTCGGCAGTTTGGAGCGCGACTTTCCGACCGAAATCATCGTCAATGCGATACACGAAGACATCGGTGTGTTCGTCGATGCTTTCGCTGCGGTTCATCAGCGTGAAATCGGCATCGCCCATCGAGTGCGTGGCACCCGGGCTCGCTGGCAGCAGATGGCGCTCACCAATGCCGAGCAGGCGATGGCTGCGAGGCTGGCCAACCGGCAGCACCTGTCGGCGCGTTATCTCGCCCTGGCCGATGCGCTCGGGCTCGATGAACCGCCCAAGCGCCTGGAGTGTTTCGACATCAGTCACTCCAGCGGGGAAGCGACCGTCGCGTCCTGTGTCGTGTTCGGTCCGGAGGGGCCACTCAAGTCGGACTATCGCCGATTCAATATCGAAGGCGTGACGGCGGGGGATGACTACGCGGCGATGCACCAGGCGCTGACCCGGCGTTTTCGCAAGGCCTCGGAGGAGGGGAGCAAGCTTCCCGACGTGCTGCTGGTCGATGGCGGAAAGGGCCAGCTGAACATGGCGCGCGAGGTGCTGCAGGCGTTGAACGTTCCGCCGTTCGTCCTGTTGGGCGTAGCCAAAGGGGTGACGCGCAAACCTGGCCTGGAAACGCTTTATCTGAACGATGCCGAGCATGAGTTCACCTTGCCGGGTACGTCGCCAGCGCTGCACCTCATCCAGCAGATACGGGACGAGGCGCACCGCTTCGCGATAACCGGGCACCGAGCGCGTCGAGGCAAGGCGCGTCGCAGCTCCAGCCTCGAAGACGTGCCGGGCGTAGGCCCCAAGCGTCGGCGCGAACTGCTGAAGCACTTTGGGGGTCTTCAGGAACTGTGCAGGGCGAGCCTGGACGAGATCGCCAAGGCGCCGGGAATCAGCAAGAAGCTCGCCGAGTCGATTTATGCAACGCTGCACAGTGAATAATCTTCCGTTAAACCAGTGGATCGGTCGTGCTGATGAACATCCCTAACCTTTTAACGCTCCTGCGCGTCGCCCTGATCCCTATCTTCATCCTTCTGTTCTACCTGCCTTTCGGCTGGAGCTACCTGGCCGCTTCCTTCGTGTTTCTGATCGCCGCATTGACCGATTGGCTCGATGGTTATCTTGCAAGGCGCCTTCAGCAGAGTACGCCGTTCGGTGCGTTTCTCGATCCCGTCGCTGACAAGCTAATGGTGGCCGTCGCCTTGGTACTGCTGGTGGAAGAACATGCGAACCTTTGGTTGAGTCTGCCGGCAACGATCATCATCGGCCGCGAGATTGTCGTGTCGGCATTGAGGGAATGGATGGCCGAACTCGGTGCCCGGGCCCAGGTTGCGGTGTCCAATCTGGGCAAATGGAAGACTGCGGCTCAGATGACGGCGCTGGTCATCCTCTTGGGTAATCCGCCGACTATGAGTGCGTGGGTCTGGCTGGGTTACGCGCTACTGGTGGTTGCGGCCGCGCTGACGCTCTGGTCAATGGTTGCCTACCTGATGGCTGCATGGCCGCACCTCACGACCGAGCGGCGCTCATAAAGCTTTTTTTAATCAAGGGCTTGACGGGAAGCCTCAAGCCGATAGAATGGCGCCCGTCACCACGACGCGGGAATAGCTCAGTTGGTAGAGCACGACCTTGCCAAGGTCGGGGTCGCGAGTTCGAGTCTCGTTTCCCGCTCCAAATTATTCGATGACGCCGCTTATGCGGCGTTATTGTTTACGGCGCGATAGCAAAGCGGTTATGCCCCGGATTGCAAATCCGGTTAGACCGGTTCGACTCCGGTTCGCGCCTCCAGTCAATAAAGCCCCAAGTGCTTAGCACTTGGGGCTTTTTGTTTGTGCTCGTTTCGATGTGCCATCGATCCTCGGCTGGACGAATAGTGCGGCCCGCAGGCCAGCTATCAGATATCTCACTTTCCTGAAATGACGACCCTCGATCAGCGCGAGGGTCGCATAGCCTTCGCACGTGCAAGCGATTAGGGATCAGAGGCTCACGCCTCCTCGGGCTAGCGAATCGGCATCAGGCAGGCTATCCGACGGAACATCTTCAGGCTGACCGACTCAACAGTGCGTCCAATTACTGTCTGAGGATCGACATGCCATCGAACAAGCATCCCGAACGCCGCCTTGCCCTTGGTGTTTGTCTTCTTGCCGCAGCCCAGTGGCTGGCCTTGCCCGCGTATGCCGATACGAAGAAGGTTTTCGGCTGGGTCGAAGAGGGCCTGGTATTTCCTGACAAGGTAGCCACCAAGTTCAAGCTCGATACCGGCGCGCTGACGTCGTCGATTCACGCCGAGAATATCGAGCGGTTCGAGAAAGACGGCGAGGACTGGGTGCGCTTCACATTGGAGCTCGACGATATCGATACGGAAGAGGAGGTCGAAAATCGCATAGAGCGCAAGCTGGTGCGCGATCTGACCGTCCGTGGCGCCGCCGGTGCGGAGGATCGTCCGGTGGTCATGATGAAAATCTGCCTGGGCGACCAAGTGTTCGAGGAGCAGTTTTCGCTCAATGACCGGGACAAGATGAACTACCCGGTGCTGCTTGGGCGACGGACGCTGGACAAGCTGGGCCTGGTCGACACGACCAAGACATTCACGGTCGACCCAAGCTGCTAGCCAAGAAGGTGGCAAAAAGGCGTCGGCAGGCTGTAGCGCGTAAGGGTGTAGGCGTGCCCAGGACGGGCGGGGAGGGACGAGTTGCGGAAAAAATGAGTAGTGCAGAAATGGCAGTGGTTCTGCTTGATCGCTAGAACCCGCGTGGTTACTGGTGCCCGGAGCCGGGGTCGAACCGGCACGATGTTGCCATCGAGGGATTTTAAGTCCCTTGCGTCTACCGATTTCGCCATCCGGGCCAGGAAATGTGCAGGTTCGGTCTTTGATGCGGGCCGGGACTATAACGAGCTGACCTGCGTCATGCAACAAGGAGGTCAGGCGCCAGCCGCAGGGCCGGCGCCATGGGGCACGGGCGGCGCGATCAGTGATTTACCCGTTCGGCGGCGCGGATGATGTCTGCGCCAATAACCGGCTCGAACTGCTTCCAGACCGGACGCATTGCCTCGCGCCAGGCCATCCGCTCTTCGCTGGAGAGCGTCAGGATTTGCGCTTTCCCCGAGCGCATGATCTGTTCCCGATGCGCCTGGTTCAGTGCTTCGGCCTCCTTGTTCACCTCGTACGTGACCTCGTCGATGATGGTCTCCAACTCGACGCGAACCCGGTGCGGGATGCTGTACCAGAAGCGATTGTTGGCGACGAGCATGTAGTCGAGCACCCCGTGGTTGGACTCGGTGATGTACGGCTGAACGCTATGCAGGTTCTGGCTGTGTAGGTTCGACCAGGGATTCTCGGCGCCCTGAACCGTACCCGAGGCAAGCGCCTGATAGACCTTGGCGAACGGCAGCTTCTGAGTCGGCGCACCCAGTTGCCCGAACTGGGCCTCCAGCACGGCTGATGGCTGGATGCGGAAGGCCAGCCCGCGGGCGTCCTCAGGACGGCGCAGCGGCTGAGTCGCCGACAGCTGCTTCATGCCGTTATGCCAGTAAGCCAGGCCGGTGATGTTGTGATCTTCCATCGAGCGCAGCAGGTGGCGTCCCTGTGAGCGCTTCTGGAAGCGATTCACGGCCTCGAGGTCATCGAACAGGAACGGCAGATCGAAGACCTGCAGCTGCTTGGTGTACGCATCGAACTTGGCCATGGAAGGCGCGAGCATCTGCACGTCGTTGTTCTTTAGGGCCTGCAACTCGTTGGCGTCGCCATACAGCGTGGAGTTCGGGTAGACCTCGACGCGGACTTCACCCGCCAGGCGCTCTTCCACCAGACGCTTGAACATCAGTGCGCCTTTGCCTTTGGGCGTCGTTTCGGCAACGACGTGGGAAAACTTGATGACGATCGGTTCGGCGCTGACGTTAGCGCTAACCAGAGCAAGCACACAGCTGGCCATCAGGAGGATGGGCTTGATCATGAAAGTCCCTTTTTCTTTTTTGGGGTTGGCAGTGGGTCCCGGCGTGAGCGGGTCGGCTTTCAGCAGCAGGCTTATGCCAAAGAATCGGCGCCATAAGAAGCGTTTTTTGGAGCGAAGTCGTACGATGACTTCGGTTGCGGAAAGCGATCACATTTTCCGCAGGGCATGTTGCCGCTTGATGGCAACACCCCGGCCGGCACCGCTTCGAAAGATCGAACGGCACCGGCTGACGGCAGCGATGGAGGCCTGAATCAGGAGATGGGTGCTGCTTCTACCAGTCGTTTCGTTAAAGCGATTGCACCGATGCGTTCTTCTTCCGTCCGGCAACGACCTCCGGCTGATCCAGCAGGCCACCGCCCAGCGCCTTGTAGATGGCGACGACACCCTGATACAGCGCGACCTCCGCCTGGGCTTGCGCATCCTCCGCGGCCAGCCGCTCGCGCTCGGCATCCAGCAGCACCAGGTAATCGACGGTACCTTCGCGGTAGCGAATAGCCGCCTGTTCGGCAGCGGCACGGCTAGCTTCGGATTGGCGGATCAGCGCGAGCAGGCGCTCCTGAACGCGCGCATAGTCGCTGAAGGCGTTGTCCGCCTCTTCCAGGGCGATCAGCACCTGTTGTTCGTAGCGGGCCAGCGAGGCGTCGGCGCCGGCCTCTGCCTGGCGCAGCCGAGCGCGCACGCTGCCGAGGTCGAATGCCGGCCAGGTCAGCAAGGGCGCGACACTCCAGGCGCGCGCGGCGCTCGAACCGATCTGCGAACCGCGCCCGGCGGTGAAGCCGAGAAAGCCAGACAGGCTCACGCGGGGGAACAGGTCGGCGGTCGCCACGCCGACGTCTGCCGTCGCGGCCGCCAGCTCGCGCTCTGCGGCACGAACGTCAGGCCGACGGCGCAGCAGTTCCGCCGGATCGCCGATGGCCAGCTGCTTGGCGATCGCTGGCAGGTCCCGAGGCGCAAGCTCCAGGGCGAGCGAGTCCGGCCGTTGACCGAGCAGTGTCGCCAGGCGATTGCGCGCGCGCACCTGCTCGGCCTGAAGCGGTGGCAGCGAGGCTTCGGTCGCCGCCAGACGCGCCTCGGCGCGCATGACGTCCAGCTCACTGCCGATACCTGCGTCGCGCAGTTCAGCCGTCAGTTGCCGGGAAGACCGCTGGTTCTCCAGGTTGGCGCGAGCGATGCGTTCGCGAAGCTGCGCACCGCGCAGGCGACCGTAGGCATCGACCAGCTCGGCGATCAGGCTGACCTGCACCTGCTCGAGCTCGGCGCGGGCCTGGCCGATCTGTGCTTCGCTCGATTCGAGCTGACGCTGAATCCGCCCGAAGAGGTCGATTTCCCAGGCCATGTCGAGGCCCAGGTCATACCGCTCGGCATTGGTGCGCGTATCGCTGAAACCGGGTTGCTGGCCCTTGCCGATCTCCGCCTCGGCGCGGCTTCCGACCACCGGGAGCCGGTCATTGGCGGTGTCGTCGCGCAACGCGCGAGCCGCTTGCAGGCGCGCAAAGGCGATCCGCAATTCACGGTTGCCTTGCAAGGCCTGGGCGACCAGGCGGTCGAGCGTCGGGTCCTCGAACTGTCGCCACCAGGCGGCTTCGAAGCGGCCGTGGTCGAAGCCGGCGGCCTCGGCGCGAGGCAGCTCGGCCGGTTCCGGCTGCGGCGCCCGGTAGTCCGGGCCGACGACGCAGCCGGCCAGAAGCAATGGCAGCAGCGCAGGTGCAAATACCTTCATGCGTGACTCTCCTCGAAGCGTGCGGCCTTGCGCGCCTGGCGCCGTTCGACGAAGGCGCGGATGACCAGATAGAAGACGGGCGTGAGCAGCAAACCGAAGAAGGTCACGCCGATCATTCCGCTGAACACGGCGACACCCATCGCATGGCGCATTTCGGCACCGGCTCCGGTGGAGAGCACCAGCGGCACCACGCCCATGATGAAGGCGAAGCTGGTCATCAGGATCGGGCGCAGACGCAGCCGGCAGGCCTCGAGCACAGCGGCGAGCCGATCCATGCCTTCTTCCTGTTTGTCCTTGGCGAACTCGACGATGAGGATCGCGTTCTTGCACGCCAGGCCGACGAGCACGATCAGGCCGATCTGGGTGAACACGTTGTTGTCGCTGCCGGCGAGGATGACGCCGGTGATCGCCGAAAGCAGCGTCATCGGCACGATCAGGATCACCGCGAGCGGCAGGCTCCAGCTCTCGTACTGCGCGGCCAGCACCAGGAAGGCCAGCAGCACGCACAAGGGGAAGACGAACGCCGCGGTGTTGCCGGCGAGAATCTGCTGGTAGGTGAGCTCGGTCCACTCGTAGGTCATGCCGTTGGGCAGCTCGGCCTCCAGCAGACGCTCCATCGCCGCCTCGGCCTGGCCGGAGCTGTAGCCCGGTGCCGGCGCGCCGTTGATTTCGGCGGTGATGAAGCCGTTGTAGTGCATCACGCGGTCAGGGCCGGCCGTGTCGCTGATCTTCACGAAGGTCGACAGCGGAACCATCTCGCCGCGATCGTTACGCACCTTGAGCTGGCCGATCTGCTCCGGTGACAGCCGGAACTGCTGATCGGCCTGGACGTTGACCTGGTAGGTACGGCCGAAGCGGTTGAAGTCGTTGGCGTACAGCGAGCCGAGGTAGACCTGCATGGTGTCGAAGATGTCGTCGATCGCCACGCCGTGGGTCTTGGCCTTTTCGCGGTCGATGTCGGCATCGATCTGCGGCACGTTGACCTGATAGCTGGTGAACAGGCCGGCCAGCTCCGGGTAATCGGCGCTCTTGGCGATGACGTTCTGCACCTGCTTGTACAGCTCCTCGTAGCCGAGATTGCCGCGATCCTGCACCTGCACGCGGAAGCCCCCGATGGTGCCAAGCCCCTGCACGGGCGGCGGCGGGAAGATGGCGATGAAGGCGTCCTGGATCTGCGCGAACTGGCCGTTCAGGTCCGCTGCGATGGCGTTGGCCGAGAGCGACGGGTCCGTGCGCTGATCGAAGGGCTTGAGCGGGGTGAAGACGATGCCGCTGTTCGGGCTGTTGGTGAAGCCGTTGATCGACAGCCCGGGGAAGGCCACGGTGTTCTCCACGCCGGGATGCTTGCCGGCGATCTCCGACATGCGCTTGATCACGTCCTCGGTGCGATCCAGCGTGGCGGCGTCCGGCAGCTGGGCGAAGGCGACCAGGTACTGCTTGTCCTGCTGCGGGACGAAGCCGGTCGGCGTGGTGGCGAAGCCCAGGTAGCCCAGCCCGACCAGCCCGACGTAGAGCACCAGGGCGATGCCGCTGCCGCGCAACACGCGACGGACCACGCTGACATAGCCATGGCTGGCGCGATCGAACACGCGGTTGAACGGCCCGAACAACCAGCGGCCGAACAGGCGATCCAGCAGCCGCGAGAAACCGTCCTTCGGCGCATCGTGCGAGCGCAGCAGCGCCGCCGCCAGCGCGGGCGAGAGCGTGAGCGAGTTGAATGCCGAGATCACCGTCGAGATGGCGATGGTCAGCGCGAACTGCTGGTAGAACTGGCCTGTCAGGCCGGAGATGAAGGCGGTTGGCACGAACACGGCGCACAGCACCAGCGCGGTCGCGATGATCGGTCCGGTCACTTCCTTCATCGCCTGCTTGGTGGCTTCGACCGGCGACTTGCCGAGCCCGATGTTTCGCTCGACGTTTTCCACCACGACGATGGCGTCGTCCACCACGATGCCGATCGCCAGCACCAGGCCGAACAGCGACAGCGCGTTGAGCGAGAAGCCGAACAGATGCATCACGGCGAAGGTACCGATCAGCGACACCGGCACGGCCGCCAGCGGGATGATCGACGCGCGCCAGGTCTGCAGGAACAGGATCACCACCAGCACCACCAGCACGATGGCCTCGATCAGGGTATGCACCACCGCCTCGATGGAGCCGCGCACGAAGATGGTCGGGTCGTAGACGATTTCGTAGTCGACGCCTTGCGGGAAGCTCTGCTTGAGCTCGGCCATCCGCTCGCGCACCAGGTCCGAGATGGCGATGGCGTTCGAGCCCGGGCTCTGGAAGATCGGGATGGCGACCGCCGGCTGGTTGTTCAGCAGCGAGCGCAGGGCGTACTGGCTGGAGCCGAGCTCGATGCGAGCGATGTCCTTCAGGCGGGTGATGGCACCGTCCGGGTCGGCCCGCACGATGATGTTCTCGAATTCCTCTTCGGTGACAAGTCGGCCCTGGGCATTGATCGACAGCTGGAAGCTGTTGCCGCCATCGACCGGCGGCGCGCCGAGCGAGCCGGCCGCGACCTGGCGGTTCTGCTCACGGATGGCGTTCACCACATCCATCGCGGTGAGGTTGCGCGAGGCGACCTGGTTCGGGTCGAGCCAGACGCGCAGCGAGTAGTCGCCGAGGCCGAACAGCTGGACGTCGCCCACGCCTTCGAGTCGTGCCAGCTCGTCCTTGACGTTGATCGCCGCGTAGTTTGACAGGTAGAGCATGTCGTAGCGCTCGTCCGGCGAGGTCAGGTGCACCACCATCGTCAGGTCGGGCGAGGCCTTGTCGACCGTCACACCCAGGCGCTGGACCTCGGTGGGCAGGGTCGGCATGGTCCGGGTGACGCGGTTCTGCACCTGCACCTGCGCGGTATCCAGGTCGGTGCCGAGCGCGAAGGTGATGGTCAGCTTGAGCTTGCCGTCGGCCGTTGCCTGCGACGACATGTAGAGCATGCCCTCGACGCCGACGATGGCCTGTTCGAGCGGCGAGGCGACCGTCTCGCCGATCACCTTGGGATTGGCGCCGGGGAAGTTCGCCTGCACCACCACGGTCGGCGGCACGACTTCGGGGTATTCGCTGATCGGCAACTGGAACAGCGAGATGGCGCCGCCGATCAGGATGATCAGCGAGAGCACGGCGGCAAAGATCGGCCGCAGGATGAAGAACTGGGAAAAGTTCATCGGGACATTCCTTCGTGACGCTCGGCAAGGGGTGTCCTGTCCCGCCTGGCGGGGCGGGATGGACAGGGCTCGGTTGGCTTGGAGGTTGCTGATCAGCTACGCGGACTGTCGCCTGCCTGGCGCTGCGCGAGGCTGGTGTTGGCGAGCTCGACGGCCTTTCGCTGGCGGGCCAGCGCGGCAAGGGTTTCATCGCTCGCCATCGGCACCGGCTCGGCTTGCACCGGCATGCCCGGACGCACCCGCTGCAGGCCGTTGACGACGATGCGATCGCTCGGCGCCAGGCCGTCACGCACGATGCGCAGCCCCTCGAGCTTCGGGCCGAGCGTGACGGCGCGGTAGTCGAGCGTGCCGTCGTCCTTGAGCACCAGGACGAACTTCTTGCCCAGGTCGGTGCCGACGGCCTCGTCCTGGATCAGCATGGCGTCGTAGGTCGCGCTGCCGACCAGCTTCAGCCGGGCATACAGGCCGGGCGTGAACAGGCCTTCGCGGTTATCGAAGACGGCCCGGCCGCGGATGGTGCCGGTGCGGGGGTCGACATGGTTGTCCATGAAATCCATGTGGCCCAGGTGCGGGTGGCCCTGTTCGTCGGTCAGCCCGAGGTAGACCGGGGTCTCCTGGCCGCGATCGCCCTGGCGTGCGAGGTCCCGGTACTTGAGGTAGATGCGCTCGTCCGCCTCGAAGTAGGCGTACACCTTGTCGGTGGAGACGAGGCTGGTGAGCAGCGTTTCACCGGCATTGACCAGATTGCCGGCGGTCACCTCGGCACGCCCGACCTGACCATCGATCGGTGCGGTGATGCGGGTGAAGGACAGGTCGAGCCGGGCCGATTCGAGCTGGGCCTCGATGGCCGCGACCTGCGCCCGCGCTTCCTGAGCGGCGCTCACGCGCGCCTCGGCCAGTTCGGCGGAGATCGCATTGCGCTCACGCAGCCGCTGGCCGCGCTCGGCCTCGCTGGCGGTGCGCCGCTGTTGCGCGCGCGCCTGGCTCAGCAGCGCTTCGAGTCGCTTGACCTCGGCCTGGAACGGCCGCGCATCGATCTGGAAGAGCAGGTCGCCCTTGCGCACGCGCGAGCCTTCCTCGAAGGAAACCCGGTCGATGTAGCCGGATACGCGCGGTCGCAGCTCGACCGTTTCGGGCGCCTCCAGCCGGCCGGTGACTTCGTCCCACTCGACGACCGGCTGCTGGATGACCTGGGCGACGCTGACGGCCGGTGCCGGCGGTGCGCTTTGCGCCTGCTCGGTCTTGGGGTCGCACGCCGCCAGCACCAGGGCGACCAGGGCGATGAAGGGAAGTTGCAGGGGCTTGAGTGACTGATCCATGTGGGCTCCGCAGGTCAAAGGGGACTCGACGATGGCGGGAGTGTGCGAGCGCGATCGCTCGGGTTCGAATCGAACGAGACGAAGGTAACTATCAGTGGCGCTGATAATCCCCGCATGGCAGGACGGGCGGCGCGGAAACGGGCCGTCGGCCGGCGGCCGTCAGGTCCATGCTCGTTGCGAGCCAACGCTGGCGCTGCCCGCGATCCTCGATTTCAGGCGGTCCAGGCCACACGCGATGCGCCGCAACAAGCCCCTGCAACCTGCCATGGGAGGACCCGGCCATGAGCAAAGGAATGGACAGCAAGAAGAAGGTGATGAAGAAGCCGCTGAAAAGCGCTCAGGAGAAGCGCGCGGCCAAGCGCGCGAAGAAGGCGGGCACAGGCTCCGCGGCGGGAATACACGCCGCAACCCGCTGAACGATCGATTGACGACGCCCCGTCCGGCCTGGCCGGGGCGTCGTTCTGTCCATTGGTATCGCGCGGCCTGTATGCCTAGAGGCTGTCCGGGTCGCCGACGAACATCTGAATGCGTGAGCGCAGCCAGCGTTCGGCGGGGTCGTTGTCCTGCGCGCCACGCCAGGCCATCGACAGCTCGAAATCCTGGCTGGTCTTGAACGGCAGGGGCTCGGCCCGCACGCCGCCCATCGCCGCGAGCGCGGTGGCGGCATAGTCCGGCACGGTCGCGATAATGTCGGTCCCGGCCAGCAGGCTGCCCAGGCCATTGAATTGCGGCACTGCCAGCACGACCTTGCGCCGACAGCCATGCAGGGCCAGCTCGTCGTCGATATAGCCGTTCAGATCGCCGGCGAAGGACACCATCGCATGCGGCCGCGAGCAGTAGTCCTCCATGCTCAGCGGACCGGGAATCGAATCGGCGCGCAGCAGCATCGGCGTCGGACGGCGCAAGACCTTGCGCTTGGCGTTGGCCGGCAGGTCGTCGGTGTAGCTGACGCCCACCGAAATCTCGCCCGAGGCCAACAGGCTCGGCATCAGCAGGTAGTTGGCGCGCCGCACCACCAGGACGACTCCGGGCGCTTCGGCACGCAGACGGCGCAGCAGGGGCGGCAGCAGGGCGAATTCGACCTCATCGGTCAGGCCGATGCGGAACACCAGCTCGCTCGTGGCCGGGTCGAAGGTGGAGGCCCGGCTGATGGCCGTCGAGATCGAATCCAGCGCCGGCGAGAGGAGGGTGAAGATTTCCTGGGCGCGCGCCGTCGGCTCCATGCTGCGCCCGGTGCGCACGAATAGCGGATCGTCGAATAGCGAGCGCAACCGCGCGAGCGCCGCGCTGATGGCCGGCTGGCCGAGAAAGAGCTTTTCCGCCGCCCGGGTCACGCTGCGCTCGTGCATCAGCGTCTCGAACACGATCAGCAGGTTCAGGTCCACGCGGCGAAGATCGTTGCGGTTCATCCTGGCTCGTCCGTTGCGGTTCGGTTATCGGTTTCGGGTGGCTGGCGGCATTCTAGCCCTGCGCAGCGGTCGGACACATGAACATTCCTGCGACGCGCTTGCACAGCCCTGCACCGATACATACAGCCTTTCATCATCGGCACGAATGGCCACTATCGAGGCGGAGTGGGGTCCTATGGCTGGAGTTGTACCGGTCATGGGGATAGAGTCCCCGCCATTGAAGTAAGTGAGGGGTTGCGATGTCCCGCATCATCCGTTTTCACCAATTCGGGCCGGCCGACGTGCTGCGCCTCGAACAGCGCGAGGCGCCGGTAGCCGGCCCGGGCGAGGTTCAGATCGCGGTTCAGGCCATCGGCGTGAGCTGGAACGACGTGCTCTGGCGCCAGGACCTGGCGCCGCGCCATCCGCGCCTGCCGGCTGGGCTGGGCAGCGAAGTGGCCGGCGAGGTGCTGGCGGTGGGCGACGGCGTCAGCGGCTTCGCGCCGGGCGATCGCGTGGCCAGTTTTCCGGCCCACGATCCGAATGCCTATCCGCTTTATGCGGATTGTGTCGTGCTGCCGCAGACCTCGCTCGTACGCTACCCCGACGTGCTCGATGCCGCCGGGGCCTGCGTGCACTACACGCCGATGCTGCTGGCCTACTTCGCCTTCGCCGAGCTGGCGCGCCTGGAACCCGGCCAGCGCGTGCTGGTGACCGGGGCCAACCTGTGCGCGGGGCCGTCGATCGTACAGATGGCGCGAGCGCTGGGCGGGCAGGTGATCGCCACCTGCGCCAGCGAATCGGAGCGCGACTTCCTGCGCGAGCTGGGTGCCGAGCGCGTGATCGTCACCGAAGAAGAAGACCTGGTCACGCGGGTCCAGAAGCTCACCGAGGGGCGGGGTGTCGACGTCGTGCTCGACGGCTGTGGCGGCTCGCAGATGAAGCTGCTCGGCGAGGTGATCGCGCCGCGCGGCAAGCTGATTCTCTATGGTCTCAGTGGCGGCAATGAAACGGCCCTGCCGGCCTGTGCGGCCTTCGAGAAGAACTTCAAGTTCTTCATCCATTGCCTGTGCGACTTCACCGGGCAGCCGGACATGGGCATCGAGCAGGATCGGCGCGCCGTCGAAGCCGCGCTGATGCGCATCAACCAGCTCACCGCAGACCGGCTGCTGGTGCCGCGCGTCGAACGCGTCTTTCCGCTCGAACAAGCGGCCGAAGCCCATCGACAGGTCGAAAGCGGCCACCCGCGCGGCCGTATCGTACTGAGCACGAGCTGAGGCGCTGGCGCGGCGCCTCTCATCAGCGCAGAGAAACTTTCGCGACGCCGTGCCAGTCCTCCGAAGACAGCTTTCAGCCACGTTTTCGGAGGACACATGAGCGAGAACCAGACCCTTCCGCCGCAGGAACAACCGGAACCGGGCAAGGAAAGCCTGATGAACCCACGCCCGGAATTCCGCGGCGAGGACTACAAGGCCGCCGGCAAGCTCAAGGGCAAGTCGGCGATCGTCACCGGCGGCGACAGCGGCATCGGCCGCTCGGTCGCCGTGCTCTTCGCCCGCGAGGGCGCCAACGTCGCCATCCTCTACAAGGACCAGCACGACGACGCCGACAAGACCCGCAAGGTGGTCGAGGAACAGGGCGTCAAGTGCCTGACCTTCGCCGGTGACGTCGACGACCGCGCCTTCTGCGAAAAGGTCGTCAGCGAGACGGTCAGCGCCTTCGGCGGGCTGCAGGTGCTGGTCAACAATGCCGGCGAGCAGCATCCGCAGAAGCGCCTGGAGGACATCAGCGAAGAGCAGTGGGAACGCACCTTCCGCACCAACATCTTCGGCATGTTCCAGCTGACCAAGGCGGCGCTGCCGCACCTGAAGGAAGGCGCATCGATCATCAACACCACCTCGGTGACCGCCTACAAGGGCAACCCGATGCTGATCGATTACTCATCGACCAAGGGCGCGATCGTCGCCTTCACACGGTCGCTGGCGATGAACCTCGCCGAGCGCGGCATCCGGGTCAACGGCGTGGCGCCGGGGCCGATCTGGACGCCGCTGATTCCCTCCACCTTCGACGAGGACCATGTCGCCAGCTTCGGCTCGAACGTGCCGATGAAGCGACCCGGCCAGCCTGAAGAAGTCGCGCCGACCTACGTCTACCTGGCCAGCAGCGACTCGTCCTATGTCAGTGGCCAGGTGCTGCACGTCAACGGCGGCACGGTCGTCAACGGTTGATCGCGACGGGCCGTCCTCCGGCGGCCCGCCATCCGGCAGGAGGAACGCCATGCCTCGCACGATCTGGAAAGGCGCCGTCAGTTTCGGCCTGGTGCACATACCCGTGGCGCTGGTGCCGGCCACGACCCGCACCGGCATCGACTTCGACTGGCTCGACAAACGCAGCATGGATCGGGTGGGCTACAAGCGCATCAACAAGACCACCGGCGAAGACATCGACAGCGAAAACATCGTCAAGGGCGTCGAGTACGAGAAGGGCCAGTACGTCGTCCTTAGTGACGACGAGATCAAGGCGGCGCATCCCAAGGCGACGCAGACAGTCGACATCGTCGCCTTCGTCGATGCGAAGGACATTTCCTTCCTCTATATCGACACCCCGTACTACCTCACGCCCGATCGCCGCGGCGAGAAGGTCTATGCGCTGCTGCGCGAGACGCTCATCCAGACCGGCAAGGTGGGCATCGCCAACGTGGTGCTGCGCAACAAGCAGCACCTCGCCGTGGTGATGCCGCTCGGCAAGGCGCTGGTGATGAACACGCTGCGTTGGGCCGAGGAAGTTCGCAGCGTGGAATACCTCGAACTCAAGGACGAAGCGCTCAACGCCGACCTCAACCCGCGCGAGCTGGACATGGCCAAGCGGCTGGTGGAAGACATGAGCGAGGACTGGAAACCCGACCAGTACAAGGACACCTTCCAGGACCAGATCATGGCGCTGGTCGAGCAGAAGGCGCGTGAAGGTCGGATCGAGGCGGTCGGCGGGCCGGAAGAGGCCGTGGACCGGCGCTCGGCGGACGTCATCGACCTGACCGAACTGCTCAAGCGCAGCCTGGCGGCCAAGACCGGCAAGGCGAAGCCGGCCAAAGACGAGGCGGAGGACAACGAGCCGGCCGACGAACCGGCGCCAAAGCCCGCCCGCAAGACCACGGCCAAGAAGACCGCGGCCAAGTCGACCACGTCGGCCGAATCCGATAGCGGCACGACCCGCGCCCGAAAGAGCACCGCGGCCAGCAAATCGAAGAAGGCGGGCTAGCGCATGGCCAAGGCGCAGGACGAAAGCCCGGCCACGTCTCGCTCGCCACGTCGCAAGACGACGGGAACCGGCAAGTCCGGCTCGGCCGGCGGTGCGCGGGCTCGCAAGGCGAACGCGGCGCGACCCTTGGTCGGCGGGGTGGGTATCAGCAGCCCCGACCGGATCATCGATGTCGATAGTGGCGTCACCAAGCGACGGCTGGCCGAGTTCTACCTGGAAGTCGCCGACTGGCTGCTGCCGCACCTGCGCGGGCGGCCGCTGTCGATCGTCCGGGCGCCCGAGGGGGTCGGTGGCGAGGCCTTCTTTCAGCGGCACATGGGCCGGCTGAAGATGCCGCACGTGCGCCAGCTCGATCCTTCGCTGGACCCGAAGCACGCCCGCCTGCTGCAGATCGACGAAGTCACCGGAATCCTCGAAGCCGCGCAGATGGGCACGGTCGAATTCCATACCTGGAACGCACGCAGCGACCGCATCGACCGGCCCGATCGGATTGTCTTCGATCTCGACCCGGACCCGTCGCTGCCCTGGTCGCGCATGGTCGAGGCGACCTGCATGACGCTCGATCTGCTGGCCGACTTCGGCCTCCAGGCCCGCCTCAAGACCAGCGGCGGGCGCGGCATGCATGCGATCGTCCCGTTGACGCGACGGCAGGACTGGGAATGCGCCAGCGGCTTCGCCCGGCGCATCACCGAACGGCTCGCGACCGAGGCGCCCGAGCGCATCGCGGCGAAGATGGGCGCGCAGAACCGGGTCGGGAAGATCTTCGTCGACTACCTGCGTAACCAGCGCGGCGCCAGCACCGTGGCGGCCTATTCGGTGCGTGCGCGGCCGGGGTTGCCCGTGTCGGTGCCCATCGCGCGCGAAGAGTTGCCCGACCTGGGCGCTGCCAACCGCTGGACGGTCGAGAACTTGATGCAGCGGCTGCGCGAACAGGGCGATCCCTGGCCTGCCAGCGAACCCGGCCAGTGCATCACCTGGGCGATGCGCGATCGCCTGCGCAAGGGCGGCTGAGCCAAAGACCGCTCGGACCAGCGGCGGGTCGTGATCGCGAGCAAGCTCGCTCCTACAGGCAATCTCGCTGTTTGGCTCTCGTAGGAGCGAGCTCGCTCGCGAACCGGGCGCGCGACCGCTGGTCCCGTAGGGTGCATTCGCGAAGCAATGCACCGGTGGCGAGCGCGGTGCCGGGCCTGGCGGATTGTTCGCTGCGCGCCTGAATCCGCCCTACGGACCACGGACCACGGATTGCGCCTTGCACGGCGCGAAAGCTTCAAAAGAACTGTAGGAGCCGGGGGACGCCTAGTTCTTGCTGGCGAAGCTTTTGTCTTTTGGCTTCACGATCTGGCGTTTCGGACGCCGCGCTTTCCTCGGCTCGGTCTACAGATTGCGCCTTGCACGGCGCCTCACTTTTTCAGTCGCGAAAAAAGTAAGCAAAAACGCTTGCCCCTGCATCCGGCCCCGGCGTTGCCGGGGTTCCCTCGCTCCGGCGCCGTTGCAGGGGCACGCCACGAAGGGCCATCCATGGCCCTCGCGGCTCTCGCGGCATCCCTGCCGCTCGACCCCTTCCACGACACCTGCGCTCGGCCTTCTGATGGGGCGAGTGGTGTGGCTTGATGGCTGGCTCCTACAGGTAAGCGCCACGGTTTTGGGCTTTTCGTAGGAGCGAGCTTGCTCGCGAACCCGGCGCGCAACCGCTGGCCCCGTAGGGTGCATTCGCGAAGCAATGCACCGGTGGCGAGCGCGGCGTCGGGCCTGGCGGATTGTTCGCTGCGCGCCTGAATCCGCCCTACGGGTTTGGCGTCGCCGGGTGATCTGATCGCCAGCAAGCCGGCTCCTACAGGGAAGCGCCACGGTTTGGGCCTTGGTACATGCCGATCGAGCGAGTCGTTCCGGCGTTCCGAGTTCCCGGCCCAGCCGCTCTGGCGACCGGCGGCAGGCCCCTAAAACTCTGAACTTTTGGTCGCCCCTCGGCTCGGAAAGAACAGAGCCGGAAACACCGGCGAGGCGGCCCTTGCGCCGTCTTTCTCCGTCCCTATTCGCGCCCAGGAGCTCGCTCGATGAACGATGCTGTCCAGCCCGATTCGATCCACCCCCGGTTAGAAGAGGCCATGCGCCTGCCGCGTATCGCCATCGAATCCACCGAACCGGTGGTCGACGGCGGACGCTTCGCCGCCAAGGCCATCATCGGTCATCCGATCAACGTCACCAGCAAGATCTTCACCGATGGCCACGACAAGCTGGCCGCGGCGATCTGCTGGCGGCAGAAGGGCGAAACCGAGTGGCGGCGGTGCCGGCTGGAGCCGTTGAGCAACGACAGCTGGGTCGGGCACTTCACCCCGACCCAGGTGGCCAGCCACGAGTTCTGCATCCAAGCCTGGTGGGACTTGTACGAGACCTACCGCAACGAGCTGTCGAAGAAGCACGCCGCCGGTGTGCCCGTTTCGGTCGAGCTGGAAGAGGGGCGCCGTCATCTCGATGCCGCTGTGCAGCGCGCCGATGGTCAGACCCGTGCGGTGATCGAGGATGCGCTGCGGCGCTTTGGCAGTGCGCACCTGGATGACGAACGGGTGTCGGTGTTGCTGGCCGAAGAGGTGGCCGCGGCGATGGAGGCCGCCGATCCGCGCGAGCATTGCAGCCAGAGCGAGGTGTTCCCCGTCGAGGTCGAGCGCCCGCTGGCGCAGTTCGCGAGCTGGTACGAGCTCTTTCCGCGTTCCGAGACGGACAACCCCGAGCGCCACGGCACCTTCCGCGACGTCATCAAGCGCCTGCCGCAGATCCGCGATATGGGCTTCGACGTGCTGTATTTCCCGCCGATCCACCCCATCGGCCGCAAGAACCGAAAGGGCCGCAACAACACCCTGACGCCCGGCCCGCAGGATGTCGGCAGCCCCTATGCCATCGGCAGCGAGGAGGGCGGCCACGATGCCATCCACCCGCAGCTCGGCACCCATGAAGACTTCCGCGAACTGGTGCGCGCCGCCGCTGAGCATGGCCTCGAGATCGCGCTGGACTTCGCCATCCAGTGCTCGCCCGATCACCCCTGGCTCAAGGAGCATCCCGGCTGGTTCTCCTGGCGGCCGGACGGCACCATCAAGTACGCCGAGAACCCGCCCAAGAAGTACCAGGACATCGTCAACGTCGACTTCTACGCCGAAGACGCCATGCCGGGCCTGTGGATCGCATTGCGCGACGTGATCTGGCACTGGGTCGAGCAGGGCGTGAAGATCTTCCGCGTCGACAACCCGCACACCAAGCCGTTGCCGTTCTGGGAGTGGCTGATCGCCGACATCCGCGAGCGCGACCCGGACGTGATGTTCCTCTCCGAAGCCTTCACCCGCCCGGCGATGATGGCGCGCCTGGGCAAGGTGGGTTTCAACCAGAGCTACACCTACTTCACCTGGCGCAACACCAAGGCCGAGCTGACCGAATACCTCACTCAGCTCAACCAGCCGCCCCTGCGCGACTGCTACCGGCCGAACTTCTTCGTCAACACGCCGGACATCAACCCGTTCTTCCTGCAGACCTCCGGGCGTGCCGGGTTCCTCATTCGCGCGGCGCTGGCGACGATGGGGTCGGGCCTGTGGGGCATGTACTCGGGCTTCGAGCTGTGCGAGTCAGCGGCCATTCCGGGCAAGGAGGAGTACCTCGACTCGGAGAAGTACGAGATCCGCCCGCGTGACTACCGCGCGCCGGGCAACATCGTCGCCGAGATCGCCCAGCTCAACCGCATCCGTCGGCAGAACCCGGCGTTGCAGACGCACCTGGGCTTCCAGGCCTACACCTGCTGGAACGACAACATCCTGTACTTCGGCAAGCGCACGCCGGATCTCTCCAACTTCATCCTGGTGGCCATCAACCTCGACCCGCACAACGCGCAGGAGGGGCATTTCGAGCTGCCGCTGTGGGAGTTCGGCCTGCCCGACGACACCGCGACCCAGGGCGAAGACCTTATGAACGGGCACCGCTGGACCTGGTACGGCAAGACCCAATGGACGCGGCTGGAGCCCTGGCACCTGCCGTTCGGTATCTGGCGACTGAGCCCGCCGCGCAGGGCCTGACGGCCGGTCGGCGCATGACGATTCGCTTCAACAAGGAGAACTAACCCACTGTCGTAAAAGGAATTACGAGGCGATCGCCAGGCGCCCTGACCATTGATGTTGCGTTGACGGCATACAAGGGCACATGCCCACAGGAACCCGACAATGGCGAAACCTCGTAAAGCAGCTGCCTTCATCAAGGACCCGCTCTGGTACAAGGATGCGGTGATCTATCAGGTGCACCTGAAGTCATTCTTCGATTCCAACAACGATGGCATCGGCGACTTCCCCGGCCTGATGGAGAAGCTCGACTACATCGCCGACCTGGGGGTGAACACGCTCTGGCTGTTGCCGTTCTACCCCTCGCCGCGCAGGGACGACGGCTACGACATCGCCGAATACCGCGGCGTGCATCCCGACTACGGCACGATGGCCGACGCCAAGCGCTTCATTGCCGAGGCGCACAAGCGCGGGTTGCGGGTGATCACCGAGCTGGTCATCAACCACACCTCCGACCAGCACCCCTGGTTCCAGCGCGCCCGCACCGCGAAGAAGGGCTCGGCGGCACGCAACTTCTACGTCTGGTCCGACACGGACGACAAATACCAGGGCACGCGGATCATCTTCCTCGACACCGAGAAGTCGAACTGGACCTGGGATCCGGTCGCCAAGCAGTACTACTGGCACCGCTTCTATTCGCACCAGCCGGACCTGAACTTCGACAACCCGCAGGTGATGAAGGAAGTGCTGAGCGTCATGCGCTACTGGCTCGACCTCGGCATCGACGGGCTGCGCTTGGACGCGATTCCGTATCTGGTCGAACGCGACGGCACCAACAACGAAAACCTGCCGGAAACGCACGAGGTTCTGAAGAAGATTCGCGCCGAGATCGACGCCAACTACCCCGACCGCATGCTGCTGGCCGAGGCCAACCAGTGGCCCGAGGACACCCAGCTGTACTTCGGCGGCGAGGAGGGCGGCCCCGGCGACGAATGCCACATGGCGTTCCACTTCCCGCTGATGCCGCGCATGTACATGGCGCTGGCACAGGAGGATCGCTTCCCGGTGACGGACATCATGCGCCAGACGCCGGACATCCCCGATAACTGCCAGTGGGCGATCTTCCTGCGCAACCACGACGAGCTGACCCTCGAGATGGTGACCGACAAGGAGCGCGACTACCTCTGGAATTACTACGCATCCGATACCCGTGCGCGCATCAACCTCGGCATCCGTCGTCGCCTGGCCCCGCTGCTCGAGCGCGACCGCCGGCGCATCGAACTCCTCAACAGCCTGCTGCTCTCGATGCCCGGTACGCCGGTCATCTACTACGGCGACGAAATCGGCATGGGCGACAACATCTTCCTCGGCGACCGCGACGGCGTGCGCACGCCTATGCAGTGGTCGATGGACCGCAACGGCGGCTTTTCCCGCGCCGATCCGCCGAATCTCGTGCTGCCGCCGATCATGGACCCGCTGTACGGCTACCAGACCATCAACGTCGAGGCGCAGCAGCGCGACCCGCACTCGCTGCTGAACTGGACCCGCCGCCTGCTCGCCATCCGCAAGCAGTTCAAGGCCTTCGGGCGCGGCACCCTGAAGATGCTGGCGCCGAGCAACCGTCGCATCCTCGCCTATACCCGCGAGTTCGACGGGCCGAACGGCGAGCACGAGATCATCCTGTGCGTGGCCAACGTATCGCGCTCGGCGCAGGCCGCCGAGCTGGAGCTGTCCCAGCACGCCGGCATGGTGCCGGTCGAGATGGTCGGCGGCAGCGCCTTCCCGCCGATCGGCCAGCTGCCGTACCTGCTGACGCTGCCGCCGTACGGCTTCTACTGGTTCCAGCTCGCCGCGACGCACCAGATGCCCAGCTGGCACCAGGAGCCGGTCGAGGTGATGCCGGATTTCCGCACCCTGGTGCTCAAGCGCCTGGACACGCTACCGCGCGAAAGCAAGCGCACCCTGGAGAGCGAATCGCTGCCGACCTACCTGCCCAAGCGGCGCTGGTTCGCCAGCAAGGACGCGCCGATCGAGTCGCTGAAGATCTGCTACACCGTGCCCTTCGGCGATCCGCAGCGGCCGGTGCTACTGTCGGAGATCGCCGCCACCGCGGGCGGGCGCACCGATTTCTACCAGTTGCCGTTCGGCTTCCTCGCCGAGGCGGACTTCGGCAGCGCCTTGCCGCAACAGCTGGCGATGGCTCGCGTGCGCCGCGGGCCGCAGGTCGGGCTCCTGACCGACGGCTTCACGCTCGATCAGTTCGTGCTCGGGGTGGTGCAGGGGCTGCGCGATTCGCTGACCCTGCCATGCGGCGAGGACGAAATCCGCTTCGTGCCGATGCCGCAGCTGGCCGACATCGAACTGCCGGCCGATGCCGAGGTGCGCTACCTCTCGGCCGAGCAGTCGAACAGCTCGGTGATCGTCGGCGGCAAGCTGATGCTCAAGCTCATCCGCCGGGTGTCGGCGGGGGTCCATCCGGAGCTGGAGATGGGCGCCTTCCTGACCGAGCAGGGCTACGCCAACATTTCCGCCATGCTCGGCCAGGTCAGCCGCTTCAGCAAAGACGGCACGCCACACGCGCTGATGGTCATGCAGCGCTACCTCGACAACCAGGGCGATGCCTGGACCTGGACGCTCAATACGCTCGACCGGGCCGTGCGCGACGAGATCGCCGGCGGCGTCTCGGAGGTGGAAAACCAGTACAGCGCGCTGGACGAACTGGAGGCATTCAACCGGCTGCTCGGCCAGCGGCTCGGCGAGCTGCACGTCGCCCTGGCCGTGAAGACCGACAACCCGGACTTCGCCGCCCAGTTGACCAGCGAGGAAGACGCGCGCACCTGGGCGCTGACCATCCGCCAGGAGGTGGAGCATGCGCTGGAGGTGCTCTCGCATAACCGCGGCAACCTCGAACGCAAGGACGTCGCCCAGGTCGACCGCCTGCTCAAGCAGCGCGACGCCTTGCTTGCCGAAGTCGACCGGCTGGCCCGGTCCGCGGTCGGCGGGCTGCGCACGCGGGTGCATGGCGACCTGCACCTGGGTCAGGTGCTGGTGGCGCAGGGCGATGCCTATTTCATCGACTTCGAAGGCGAGCCCGCGCGTCCGCTCGACGAGCGCCGCGCCAAGCTCAGCCCGTTCAAGGACGTCTCGGGCGTGCTGCGGTCGTTCGAGTACGCCGCCGCCATGACGGTGCGCAATGCACAGACCAGCGACACCAGCGAGGAGGCCGACGCGGCGCGTCGTCATATCGCCGACAACTATCGGCAGAGCGCGCGGTCGGTGTTCCTCGAGGCTTATCGCGAAACCGCCGGTTCGCTGGCGCACCAGTGGCGCGAAACCAACGGCGCGGAGGCAGCCCTGGCGCTGTTCAGCTTCGAGAAGACGTCTTACGAAATCGCCTACGAGGCAGAAAATCGTCCGGCATGGCTGTCCGTCCCGCTTCAGGGGCTGATCATGCTGGCCCAGCAGCTTTCAGGAGACGCCAATGAGTGACCGACCGGCCGTGACCATGTCCGGCGAATCCCTGCTACCCCACGACGCCGCGGTCGATACGCTGGTGCGCGCCGAGCATGGGGATCCCTTTTCCATCCTCGGTCCGCACCCGGACGGCGACGGGCTCATCGTGCGGGCCTACCTGCCCAACGCCCTGGGCGTGGAGCTGCTCGAACGCAGCGGCGGGCGAGTGCTGGCGATCATGGAGCAGGGCCAGGTGCCCGGCTTCTACTTCGCGCGGCTGAGCAATGCGCAGCCTTATCTCATGCGCGTTCGTTGGGCCGGCGGCGAGCAGATCACCGAAGACCCCTACAGCTTCCCGCCACTGCTCGGCGAGATGGATCTGTACCTGTTCGCCGAGGGCAACCATCGCCACCTGGGCGACACCTTCGGCTCGCAGGTGATGGAAGTCGACGGCGTGCAGGGCGTGCGCTTCGCCGTGTGGGCGCCCAATGCCCGTCGCGTATCGGTGGTCGGTGATTTCAACGGCTGGGATGGCCGGCGCCATCCGATGCGGCTGCGTTACCCGGCGGGGGTGTGGGAGTTGTTCATCCCGCGCCTGCAACCGGGCGACCGCTACAAGTACGAGATTCTCGGCCCGCATGGCGTGCTGCCGCTCAAGGCCGACCCGGTCGCGCTGGCGACCGAGCATCCGCCGGGCACGGCCTCGGTGGTCGCGGAGCCTTTGGATTACCAGTGGCAGGACGAGGAATGGATCAACACGCGCGGCGCCCACCAGTCGATCACGGCGCCCATGTCCATCTACGAGGTGCACGCCGGCTCCTGGCGGCGCGACGGCGGTGATGACGGCCGCCTGTTCGACTGGCACGAGCTGGCCGAGCGGCTGATTCCCTACGTCAAGGAGATGGGCTTCACGCATGTCGAGCTGATGCCGATCATGGAGCACCCGTTCGGCGGTTCCTGGGGTTACCAGCTGCTGTCGCAGTTCGCGCCCAGCGCGCGTTATGGCAACGCCCATGACTTCGCGGCGTTCGTCGACGCCTGCCACAACGCCGGGATCGGCGTGATTCTCGACTGGGTGCCGGCGCACTTTCCGACCGATGCACACGGCCTGGGCGAGTTCGACGGGACGGCACTGTACGAATACGCGCACCCGTTCGAGGGCTTCCACAACGACTGGAACACCTACATCTACAACCTCGGCCGCACCGAGGTGCACGGCTTCATGCTCGCCTCGGCGCTGCACTGGCTGAAGAACTTCCATGTCGATGCGCTGCGCGTCGATGCGGTGGCCTCGATGCTCTATCGCGACTATTCGCGCAAGGAAGGCGAGTGGATACCCAACCGTCACGGCGGGCGCGAAAACCTCGAGGCGATCGAGTTCATCCGCCACCTGAGCGACGTGGTGGCGCTCGAGACCCCCGGCGCGCTGGTGATCGCCGAGGAATCGACCGCGTTCCCTGGCGTCAGCCGGCCGACCACCGAGGGCGGGCTGGGCTTCTCCTACAAATGGAACATGGGCTGGATGCACGACACGCTCAAGTACATGGAGGAAGACCCGATTCACCGCCGGTATCACCACGACAAGATGACCTTCGGGCTGGTGTATGCCTTCTCGGAGAACTTCGTGCTGCCGATCTCCCACGATGAAGTGGTGCACGGCAAGGGCTCGCTGATCGACAAGATGCCCGGCGACCGCTGGCAGAAGTTCGCCAACCTGCGGGCCTACCTGAGCTTCATGTGGACCCATCCGGGCAAGAAGCTGCTGTTCATGGGCTGCGAGTTCGGCCAATGGCGCGAGTGGAGCCATGACCGGGAGCTGGACTGGTTTCTGCTCGAGGAACCCGACCACCGCGGCGTGCAGACGCTCGTCAAGGACCTCAACGCGCTCTACGCCCGCGAACCCGCGCTCTATCAGCGCGACTGCCAGCCGGATGGCTTCCGCTGGGTCATCGGCGATGACAGCGCCAACAGCGTCTACGCCTGGCTGCGTTGGGGCGAAGACGGCCGCCCCCTGCTGGTGGTCGGCAACTTCACCCCCGTGGTGCGGTACGAGTACCGCATCGGCGTCCCGGTCGAAGGGCGTTGGACGGAGGTGCTCAACAGCGATGCCGAGGTCTACGGCGGCTCCAACGTCGGCAATGGCGGTGGCATCCGAACCGAGCCGGTCGAAGGCCACGGCGAGGCGCAATCCCTGTCGCTGACCCTGCCGCCGCTGGGCGTGGTGGTACTGCGACCGGAAGACTGAGGCGCGGCTTTCGGCCTCGGGGCATCGAGGCGTGACGGCGGGTGGCGGTCGTGCAGGCGGCCACCCATCGAATCAGGGCGCTGATCGGCGCGGCCTCCCTACCGCGCCGATCACATGCTGGCTGCGAGGTCCATGCAGACGACAGAACACCGCGATGAGTTCGTCAGTCGCAGCTACCCGATTCAGGAAGACATGGCCCTGCAGCGACACGGTGCTCTGATCGCCTCGCTGATCTCGCTCAACATCGGCCTGTCGCTGATCAAGCGGCAGTTCCCAGGGTTCGGCAAATACATGGATGGCGAGCCGATGCTGATCGTCGAGTACGGCAAGTTTCTCGAGCAGCGCGCCCGCAAGTCGCGCGTCGATGTACACGACATCCTCGAAGCGGCGCGCTACACCCAGGAGCTGGAGCGACTGGACCAAGTTCGCCATCCTAGAGAAGGACGGCAAGATCCATCATCCCCAACCAATGAACCGGACCTCGAGGCGGCGCGCCCGGTCGCGAGCAAGCTCGCTCCTACGAAAAAGCCGAAACCGTGGCGCTTTCCTGTAGGAGCCAGCTTGCTGGCGATCAGATCGCCCGGCGACGCAGAACCTGTAGGGCGGATTTCGGAGCGCAGCGAACAATCCGCCAGGCCCGGCAGCACGCACGCCACCGGTGCATTGCTTCGCGAATGCACCCTACGGGACCAGCGGTCGTGTGCCCGGTTCGCGAGCAAGCTCGCTCCTACGAAAAAGCCCAAACCGTGGTGCTTATCGGTAGGAGCCAGCCATCAAGCCACATATTCGCCCCGTCAGTAGGCCGAGCGCAGGTGTCGTGGAGGGGGTTGAGCGGCAAGGATGCCGCGAGAGTCACGAGGGCCATGGATGGCCCTTCGTGGCGTGCCCCTGGAACGGCGCCGGAGCGAGGGAACCCCGGCAAAGCCGGGGCCGGATGCAGGGGCAAGCGTTTTTGCTTACTTTTTTCGCGACTGAAAAAAGTGAGGCGCCGTGCAAGGCGCAATCGGTAGTTCGGGCCGAAGGAAGTGCGGCGTCCGAAAGGCCAGATCGTGAAGCCAAAATCCGAAACGCCAGATCGTGAAGCCAAAAGACAATAGCTTCGCGCGCAAGCTCGCTCCTACGAAGAGGCCCAAACCGTGGCGCTTACCGGAAGGAGCCAGCTTGGCGATCAGATCACCCGGCGGCTCAACTCGTCGCACCACTCTGCGCGGCGGCGGTGCGCCTCAGTTTCTTGGCGCGTGCTTCGAGCACGACATAGATGATCGTGGCGAACACCAGCGGCACCAGGAAGTAGATCACTCGGTAGCCGATCAGCCCGGCGATGATGCTCGGGTGGCTCATCTGCGAGCCGAGCAGGCCGACGAACACCGCTTCGATCACGCCGAGCCCGGCGGGCACATGGCTGATGACCCCGGCGATGCTGCTGACCATCAGTACCGCGAGCACTTCGGGGTAGCTGATCTTCTCCAGCAGCATGAAGTAGATCACCGTCGCCATCAGCGACCAGTTGGCCGCGCCGAGCAGGATCTGGATCACCGCCAGACGCAGCGAGGGCAGCTCGACTTCGTGGCCGCGAATCGTCCACGACCGGCGCTTGGAAAAACCGCACAGCAACAGGTAGGTCACGCTGACCGCCATCAGCGAAAAACCGATGATGTGCAGCGTCATGCTGCCGATTTCCCATTCCGGCGGCGGACGGATGTCGGCGAAGGTGAAGATGACCCCGGCCAGGGCCATGTAGCCCAGCCAGTTGGTCAGCAGGCTCAGCGTGAAGATGCGCGTGACCTGCGCCGGCTTCACACCCAGCCGCGAGTAGAGCCGGTAGCGCAGCGCGATGCCGCCGACCCAGGCGCTCAGGTTGAGGTTGAAGGCGTAGCAGACGAAGGTCAGCGGCACGATCTGCCGGATCGGCAGGCCATGCCGGACGTAGTACTTGCCCAGCACGTCGAAGAAGCAATAGACGAGGTAGCTGCCGAAGGCCGCCGCACCGGCCAGCCAGAGCGTGCGCAACTGGTAGCTCTGCAGCGTGCCGATGATTTCCTTCCAATCCAGGTTGCGCGCCAGCCCGATGAGCAGGCCCGCCACCAGAATGAAGAAGGCGTAGCTCAGGTACTTCTTGATCGTCGGCCAACGCTGTCGCCAGCGGCCCTTGGGCAGGTCCGCCCGAGTGGTGGAGGTCATGAATGCTCTCGTGGAAAGGGCGGGGTACCGCTGTCGATGCGATCGGACGTTGGCTCCAGCACCGTGATCTTCGGGCTATGTGCCGGCAGCATGCCGGCCCAGCGGGGGAAGCGGCGGATGATGTGGAAGCAGATGAACGCCAGCGGCGCGCGCCACCAGTAGCCGCGAACGATCCGCTCGAGCGGAATGCGGCGGCAGTCGGTCTGCAACAGGTAGTCGAGCCGCTCGTGCAGGTGCTTGTTGAAGGCGTGGTCGCGGATCATCACGTTGCATTCGAGGTTGAGCGACAGGCTCAGCGGGTCGAGGTTGCTGGAGCCGACCGTCGCCCACTCGTAGTCCGCCAGCGCGACCTTGCCGTGCAGCGGCCGGCGGCAGTACTCGTGCACTTCCACGCCGTCGCGCATCAGGTAGTTGTAGAGCATCCGCGCGCCGAACTTGGCGATCGGCATGTCCGGCTGGCCTTGCAGGATCATCCGCACACGCACGCCACGCCGGGCCGCGTTGCGAATTTCCCGCAGCACCCGGTAACCGGGGAAGAAATAGGCGTTGGCGATCAGCAGCCGCGAGCGGGCGTCGCGTATGACCTGCAGGTAGTGCTGCTCGATGTCGTTCTGGTGCTGGTCGTTGTCGCGGACGACGAACAGCGCGCGCGCTTCACCCTTGTTCACGCCGATGTAGCTGTCCGCCTGCTGGCGGCGCATGCGCCGACGCCACCAGCGGCGCGACGGGTCGGCCGGGGCGATGGTGGTCAGCGCGAAGCGGTGGATGTCATGCACCACCGGCCCTTCGATCTGGATGGCGTAATCCTGCTTGGCGCCGGGGCCGAAGTCGCCCAGGTGATCGGCCGAGAAGTTGATTCCACCGATGAAGGCGATCTCGCCGTCGACCACCACGATCTTGCGGTGCAACCGGCGGAAGAGGTTGATTCGCCGGCCGAGCAGACGCTCGCGCGGGTCGAAGATGTGGATGCGGATGCCGACATCGGTCATGGGCGTGACGAACTCGGGGGTGAGGTCGGCCGAGCCGTAGCCATCCACCGTGACGTCGATGCGTACGCCGCGCGACGCGGCCTCGATCAGGGCGTCGCGCAGGGCGTGCCCGACCTTGTCTTCGAACAGGATGAAGGTTTCCAGCAGAACTTCCTCGCGCGCCTGCCGAATGACCTCGTAGACACGCGGGTAGAACTCCTCGCCGTTCTCCAACAGCTCGATCCTGTTTCCATCTCTCCAATGGAACTTCATAACTGCAACTCCACCGCCAGGGGCAGATGATCGGACAGATGCGTCCAGGGTTTGTTACCGAGAATTCGTGGCTCGCGTGCCGTAGCGTTGCGCACGTAGATGCGATCCAGGCGCAGCATCGGGCAGCGCGCCGGAAAGCTCTTGGCAAGCTGGCCGTTCGCCCGTTCGAAGACTTCGTAAACCCCCGCGCACTCGGTCAGCGGGGTATTGGCCTTCAGGCGCCAGTCGTTGAAGTCGCCGGCGATCACCACCGGCGCATCGGACGGCAGCGACAGCACCAGGTCGCACAGCAGGCGGATCTGCTGTTGCCGATGCACTTCGCGCAGCCCGAGGTGGACGCAGATCGCGTGCAGCTCGCCGTGGCCGGGCACCTCCAGCACGCTGTGCAGCAGGCCGCGCCGTTCGGGGCCGGCGATGGAGACGTCGAGGTTCTCGTAACGCAGAATCGGGAATTTCGACAGCAGCGCGTTGCCGTGATCGCCGTCGGGGTAGACCGCGTTGCGCCCGTAGGCGAAGTCGGTCCAGATGCTGTCGGCGAGGAATTCGTACTGCGGCGTCTTCGGCCAGTCGTGGAAGCGCAGCGCATGCCGTTCGTGCGTGCCGTGCACCTCCTGGAGGAACACCACGTCCGCCGACACCGCCCGCACCGCTTCGCGCAGCTCGGGCAGGATGAAACGACGGTTGAAGGTGGTGAATCCCTTGTGGGTATTGACCGTCAGCACACGGATCGAGTCCACCGCCGAGGCCATGTGCGCATCGAGCTTGCTCGTGTCCAGGTGGCCGTCGTTCTCTATGCTCACGCAAACGCTCCTTCCAGCCGGCCCGGCGTCGTCTCCAGGCCCTCGTCCAGGCCCAGGCGATGCAGCAACCCGCGTGCATCGTAGGGTGCCCGGACCTTCACATCGTTATCGAAATAGCAGTAGACCTGCCGCGGATTGCCATCGGCCTCGCGTGGCTCGATGAGCTCGGCGTCGTCGGGCTGGCCACCGCTGCGCCAGCGGTCGATCCGCTCGCACCAGCGATCCAGCGCGGCGGGCGTGTAGCCGCTGGTGTAGAGCTCATCGGCGCCATGCAGGCGGATGTAGACGAAGTCGCTCGTCAGGTCCTCCCGGTAAGGCCATTTACCCGCCGTGTCCGCAACCACCAGCGCCACCTGGTGCTCGCGCAGCAGCGCCACAAAGGCCGGGTCGACGAAGCTCTGGTTACGGATTTCGACCGCGTGGCGCAGCCGGCGGTTGCAGTCGATTTCCAGATGGCTGCGGCCTTCCATCCGCGCGTCATGGCCACGGGCCGTCTGGAGCGCCGCCGCGGTGTCGTGCGGCAGCAGATCGAGGAACCGGGCGAAGGTCTCGGGTACGAACCGGAAGGAGGGCGGAAACTGCCAGAGGATCGGGCCGAGCTTTTCACCGAGTCCGAGAACGCCCGATGCGAAGAAGTTGGCGACCGGTTTTTCGACGTCGACGAGTCGCCTGACGTGCGTGATGAAACGCGGCGCCTTGACGCTGAATACGAAGCCTTGCGGCGTGTCGGCATACCAGTTCGCATAACGCTCCGGTGTCTGCAAGGAGTAGAAGGAGCCATTGATCTCGATGCTGCTCACCGCCCGCGAGGCGAAGCGCAGCTCGTCCTTTTGCGTCAGTCCCTCGGGGTAGAAGTCACCGCGCCAGGGCGCGTAGCGCCACCCGGAAATGCCTATCCGGACCTCGGCCTTGTCCTGCTTCAATGCGGCCTCCTAGCGGGACCTCGGGTTCTGCATGGTGGTCGGGTCGCTCGCCGGAAAGGTGTCGGCGACGGCCTGGTCGACCAGCGTTTCCTCGCCGCTTTGCCCACCATGAACCTGGCGCTGCGGGAGCAGTTCGACCTTGACCCAGCCATTCTCGCGCCGGTCGAAGGCCTCGAACGCGGCGATCACGTCGCCGATGGGCTTGACCTGGGTGAGGATCTTCGCCGGGTCGATGCGCCGCGCCAGCACCATTTCGATCAGCCGCGGGATGTACTTGCGGTGATGGCAGTTGCCCATGTTCATGGTGATGTTCTTGTTCATCGCCATGCCGATGGGAAAGGTCCGGGCATCGGGCGGGTACACGCCGATGATCGACAGCGTGCCGGCCTTGGCCAGGCCCTGGACGGCCCACTCGAGCGCCTGGGCCGGTGCGTCGCCGGGCTTCCACTGGCCGTTGCGACCCTTGGGCTCCGGCTCGGCCTCGCCATGCCCGCCGCAGAAGGCGTGCTCGGCGTCGACGCCCACGGCATCGATGGCGCGGTCGACGCCGATGCCGCCGGTGAGCCGCTTGAGGGTCTCGATCGGGTCCTCGCGATTGAAATCGATGGTCTCGGCGCCCTGTTTGCGGGCCATGCGCAGGCGATCGTCGTACTGGTCGATGGCGAACACGCGACCGGCGCCGAGCAGCTTGGCGCTGGCGATCGCGAACTGACCCACCGGCCCGCAGCCGAACACCGCCACGGTGTCGCCGGGCTTGATCTCGGCCATCTCGGCACCGAAGTAACCGGTGGGGAAGATGTCCGACAGCAGGATGGCCTGGTCGTCGCTGATCTCGGGCGGCAGCTTGACCAGCCCGACGTTGGCGAACGGGATGCGCGCCTTCTCGGCCTGCAAACCGTGGAACGGACCGGTCGCCGCGGGGCCGCCGTAGAAGGCGGTGCCCGCTTCCTTGCCGTTGGGATTGGCGCCGTCGCACTGGGCGAAATAGCCGGCGCGGCAGTAGGAACAGTTGCCGCAGGCGATGGTGGAAGGGATCACCACGCGGTCGCCGATCTGCAGGTTGCGCACGTCTTCGCCCAGCGCCTCGACGATGCCCACGGCTTCGTGCCCGAGGATGGTGCCGGGCTTCATCCCGCTGAAGGTGCCGCGGACGAAGTGCAGATCGGTGCCGCAGATAGCCGAGGCGGTGATGCGCACGATCGCGTCAGTCGGCGCTTCGATACGCGGCTCGGGGACGTCTTCGAGGCGGATGTCGCCGACGTCGTGAAAAACCACTGCTTTCATGTCTACTCCTGCCGGATACGACCGCAAGCACCCTCCATGACAGTTGCGGCCGCGACGTGTTCGGGGCGGCGACGAGGGGCCGCCAGGGAGTCGCGGCGAACGCCGTTCCGCGTCGCCAATGCCTTTCTTTCCGACTTTGGGCGCTGGCGGCGGTTCACTTTTTCCGGCCGGATGCCTCGGCTTGCCGGCCGATGCCAGCGGCAGTCAACGATGAGCGGCGTCCGCGCGGCGGCACGGCGGTTGGCCCGCGTGCGGCGTGCCCGTATGGGCTATGAGAGCGCCCAGGGCGGCGTGCCGGAAAAGGCGTCGGCCAGGAAGTCGATCATCGCGCGCACCTTGGCTGGCGGGTGCCGATCGCGCGGGTAGATGGCATGGACGCCGCCGAGTTCGAGCGGCGGATGGTCCAGCTCCAGCGCCACCAGCTCGCCGGCCCGGAGCGCGCGGGCGACGACGAACTGCGGCTGGTAGATCAGCCCTTGTCCGCCGACAGCGGCGGCCACCAGCGCCGCGCCGTTGTTCGCTACCAGGTTGCCCTCGATCCGTACCCGTACGCGGCCATCGAGCCCAAAGCCCCATTCACTGGCACCGCCGGAAGCGGACAGGGTGTAGCCCAGGCAGTTGTGCTGCGCCAGGTCGGCCACGCGCCGAGGCGTGCCGTGTTGCGCCAGGTAGGTCGGCGAGGCGCACAGCAGCATCGGCGATTCGCACAGGCGCCGCGCCTGCAACGGGCTGTCGGCCAGCCGACCGATGCGGATGCCCATGTCCCAGCCGCCGTCGAGCAGATCCAGCTGGTGGTCGCTCAGCCCGAGCTCGACCCGCACGGCCGGGTGACGACGGCTGAAGTGCGGCAACAGCGGGGCGACGAAGCGAACGCCGAACGCCAGCGGCAGGTTCATGCGCAAGAGGCCGACGGCCTCGGCGCGCTGCGAGGCGATTTCCGCCTCGGCTTCGTCGAACTCGCCGAGGATGCGCTGGCAGGCTTCGAGGTAGCGGCTGCCGGCCTCGGTGAGGCTCAGCCGCCGCGTGGTGCGGTGGAACAGTTTGACGCCCAGCCGGGCTTCGGTGGCATCCACATGCTTGGTTGCCATCGCGGCGGACATGCCGAGCTGCCGCGCGGCGCCGGACAGGCTGCCGGCAGCCGCCGTGCGCATGAAGACCCGCATGCTGGTGATGCGATCGAGCATTCCAACCTCACTGTCGATGAACCTGCCGCGAATGTCGCGCGAACCCTCGCGCCGCCCGCAGCGCCGCAGTGGGCGTGACGAGCGAACCGCCCGGCAGGCCGCGTGTGCATATGACCGAACTGCTGCAACGGGTTCCGGCGCGGTCGGCCATCATGCGCAACTCTGTCTTCATCTCCAACCCTGAGCGGGAGGTGAACCGTCCAATTGCCATGTTCTTTACCAAAGGAGCGTAGGTGATACTGCGGCCATCGAACCGGAGCCTTGCCCATGAGCGTCCCGCCAGTTGTCCCGATGCCGACCTATTTCGTCCCGCATGGCGCCGGGCCGTGCTTTTTCATGGACTGGAACCCGCCAACCGCCTGGGACCCGACCGAGCGCTTCCTGCGCGGCATCGCCGGGCAATTGCCGAGCGCGCCGCGCGCCATCCTGGTCGTGTCCGGGCATTGGCTGGAAGACGACTTTCGGGTAACGACCGCGCCGGCGCCCTCGCTGATCTTCGATTACTTCGGATTTCCGCCGCATACCTATGAGCTGACCTACCCGGCGCCAGGCGATCCGGCACTGGCCGGGCAGGTCATCGAACTGCTCGACGGCCACGGCCTGAAGGCCTGCGGCGATGCCGAGCGGGGGTTCGATCACGGCGTGTTCGTGCCGCTCAAGGTCATGTTTCCCGAGGCGCGCATCCCGGTCATCCAGCTCTCGCTGCACGCCGACATGGACCCGGCCGCGCACCTGGCGGCCGGTCGCGCGCTGGCGCCGCTGCGCGAGCAGGGCGTGCTGATCGTCGGTAGCGGCATGAGCTTTCACAACATGCGCGGCTATGGCGATCGGCGCTTCGGGCCGGTGTCGGACAGTTTCGACCACTGGCTGACCGAGGCGGTCGAATCAGCGCCTGCGGCGCGGCACGCTGCCTTGGTCGACTGGGCGAACGCCCCGTCGGCGCGGTTGTGCCATCCGCTCGGCGCGGAGGAACACTTCCTGCCGCTGCTGGTGGCCGCTGGCGCCGCAGCGGGCGATCCCGGCCGCAAGGTGTTCAGCGACCGCGTGATGGAAACGACCCTGTCGGCGTTCCGGTTCGGCTGATTTGTTCAATGAGGAGTAACCGATGCACACGAGTCATGCGCTGATAGCCAGCGAAAACCCCAATCGCCTGATCAACCGGCTGTGCAAGCACTGGGGCCACAAGTTTGCGGTACACCTTGGCGAGAACGAGGGCCGCATCGAACTGCCCCTGGGCGAATGTCGAATGAGCGCTGACGGGACGACGCTGGCGGTCGAACTGCAGTCGAATGACGCCGAGGCGCAGGGGCGGATGCGCCAGGTGGTTGCCGAGCACCTCGAGCGCATGGCCACCGGCGAGACGCTGGCCATCGACTGGCAGGACGGTCCGGCCGCCTGATCGGCGGCTGTGTGAGGGGCTCTACCGTCGGCAGGTCAGGCGCGACGACCTCTAGCGGCGTACGCGCTGAGGCCGCGCCTGTTCACTCCTTCAGCGCGAAGTTCGGCAGGCTCTCCACGGGCCTGCTGAAGCGGAAGGGGATCGAGACCCGATCTTCGCCGTGCGCCTTCTGCACCACGAAGTGCAGGTGCGGCCCGGTGCTGCGGCCGGTATTGCCGGAGCGGGCCAACAGCGTGCCGGTGCCGACCTGCTGCCCCGGCTTCACCACGACCGAGCCGCGTTTGAGGTGCAGGTAGGCGCTTTCGGTGCCGTCTTCGTGACGAATGCGCACGAAATTGCCGGATGCCCGCGGCCAGCGCCCGGCCTGGCTGTCGTGCACCTCGATCACCGTGCCGTCTCGCGCTGCCACGATGGGCGTGCCGCGCGGCATGGCAATGTCTACCGCATAACGGCCCTTGGGCGAGTTATGGCTGAAGTCGCCGCCGGCGCCCTGGCTGATGCGGAACGGGCCGCCACGCCACGGCAGCTCGTAGGCCGGGCCGCTGACGGCCAGCGCGCCAGGCTCGGGCGAGTAGTGCAGGCGGTAGCTGAACGAATGGCGGTACATCATCGGAAAGCCCGCCTTGCGCTTGCGCAGCAGGGCGATGCGCACCTGGCTGTGGGGCGGCACGGTGCGCTGGATCGCACCCTTGCCGACGCCGGCCACGTTCACTGGCCGCTGGATGCGCAGCACCGCGTTCACCGGCACGTCCAGGTCGTTGCGCACCACCATCGCCTCGCCGCCACCGACCCGCTTGACCATCAACCGCACCCCTCCGGCGGCGTGCACCAGCGGGGCGAGCAGCGTCGTGGCGGTTACCAGGAGGCACAGCGCAAGGCGTAGCGAGGTCATGGGCGTGTTCCTTCACAGCATCGAAGAGGCGAGGGCGGCCGATGGCCACCAGCGGTTCGGACCGATGGCGGCGCGCAGGGTTCAAGGCAGGGGATGAGCGGCCCCTCGGATCGGGGCCGCGTGGTGCAGGGTGCCGGGCGGCGGACTCAGTCCTCGTCCTTGATCAGCTCGAACAGCAGCAGCGAGCGGCCGCTGACCTCGTACTCGCTGTCGAATTCGAACTGTTCGGGACGGGCGTCGGGCTGGGCGGTGTCGATCAGGCGGTTCCAGTGCATGCCCTGCGGGGAATCCGGCAGCACGAAGCCGACCTGGTCATGGTGCGCGTTGACGATGATCAGCAGGGTCGCGTCGGAGCCGGCGCGCCGGATGCCGGTGGGTTGCGCGCGGCCGTCGAGCAGCATGCCTAGGCAGCGGTTGTGGGGGTTTTCCCACTGCTCGACGGTCATTTCCTCGGCGTCCGGCATCAGCCAGGTCACATCCTTCACGCCCAGCTCCTCGTTGTAGGCGCCGACGAAGAAGCGGCTGCGGCGCAGCACCGGATAGCGCTCGCGCACACGAATCAGCTTGCGGACGAACTGCGCCAGTTGCTTGCCTTCCTGCCCCCAGTCCCAGTTGACCCAACCGATTTCGCTGTCCTGGCAGTAGGCGTTGTTGTTGCCGTGCTGGGTGCGGGCGAACTCGTCGCCGGCTACTATCATCGGCGTGCCCTGGGAGAACAGCAGCGTGGCGAAGAAGTTGCGCATCTGCTGGAAGCGCAGGGCGATGATCGCCGGATCGTCGGTCGGGCCTTCGACGCCGTGGTTCCACGACAGGTTGTTGTCGCTGCCGTCGCGGTTGCCTTCGTCGTTGTCTTCGTTGTGCTTGTGGTTGTAGGACACCAGGTCGTTCAGCGTGAAACCGTCGTGCGCGGTGACGAAATTGACCGAGCTGAATGGCCGGCGGCCGCGCTGGTTGTAGAGATCGCCGGAGCCGGTCAGGCGTGCGGCGAAGTCGGCGAGCTGGCCTTCGTCGCCTTTCCAGAATGACCGCACCGTATCGCGGAACTGGTCGTTCCATTCCGCCCAGCCGGGCGGGAAGCCGCCGACCTGATAGCCGCCGGGGCCGATGTCCCAGGGTTCGGCGATGAGCTTGGTCTTGGCCAGCACAGGGTCCTGCCGGCAGGCGACCAGGAAGCCGTGGCGCTCGTCGAATCCGTAATGCTCGCGTCCGAGCACCGTCGCCAGGTCGAAGCGGAAGCCGTCGACGTGCATCTCCTGCGCCCAGTAGCGCAGCGAGTCGGTGACCATCTGCAACACGCACGGGTGGCTCATGTCGAGCGTGTTTCCGGTGCCGGTGTCATTGATGTAGTAGCGCTTGTTGTCCGGCATCAGCCGGTAGTACGAGGCGTTGTCGATGCCGCGCATCGACAGGGTCGGGCCCAGCTCGTTGCCTTCGGCGGTGTGGTTGTAGACGACGTCGAGAATGACCTCGAGCCCGGCGTTGTGCAGGTGCGCGACGGCTTCCTTGAACTCGCTGATCTTGCCGCTGGCCAGGTAGTCGGGGTGGGGCGCGAAGAAGGCGATGGTGTTGTAGCCCCAGTAGTTCTTCATGCCTTTCTCGAGCAGGTGCTGGTCCTGCACGAAGGCATGGATCGGCAGAAACTCGACGGATGACACGCCGAGCTTGCGGATGTAGTCGATCACTTCCGGGGTCTTCATGCCGGCAAAGGTGCCGCGCACCGACTCGGCCACCGCGGGATGGCGCATGGTGAAGCCGCGGACATGCGTCTCGTAGATCAGGGTGCGATCCCAGGGCACCTGCACCGGCTGGTCGCGGCCCCAGGTGAAGGCCGGGTCGATGACCTTGCTCTTGGGCACGAAGGGCGCGCTGTCGCGCTCGTCGAAGCTCAGATCGCCGTCCTTGTGGCCGATGGTGTAGCCGAACAGCGCCTCGGACCACTTCAGCCCGCCGACCAGCTGCTTGGCGTAGGGGTCGATCAGCAGCTTGTTGGGGTTGAAGCGGTGGCCTGCGTCAGGCTCGTATGGGCCGTAGACGCGGTAGCCGTAGATCTGGCCCGGATGCGCGTCGGGCAGGTAGCCATGCCAGATCTCGTCGGTGAATTCGGGCAGCTCGATGCGCTCGATTTCGCGCTCGCCGTCGTCATCGAACAGGCAGAGTTCGACCTTGGTGGCGTTCGCCGAGAAGATCGCGAAGTTGACGCCCAGCCCGTCCCAGGTTGCGCCGAGCGGGAACGGCAAGCCCTCCCGGATGCGCGAGGGATTGAGAATCTGCGGGGCTTGAACGTCATTTTTTCGCATGGCAACTCCACTCGGCCACGAAGGGCCGTTGCGAGGAACAGGGCGGTCGGGCGTGCGGTCGGTTCAGCTATCGGATTTCTTCGCTGCCTTGGTCGCACGCGGCTTGCGCATGGCTTTCGGGGCGCCGGCTTCGGCCTCGGTGTCGCCCTTGGGCGCCGCCGGCGTGGCCTGCGCGGACTCGCTCGCGGCGCTGCGCGTGCTACGGGCGGAGCGGGCCGGCTTGGGCTGGGCGGCCGGTGTAGCGGCGGTGGGCTTGGTGGCGGCCTTGCGGGCGCGGGTGGCAGGCTTGGCGGTCTCGCCCGGTTGTTCGGATTCAGCGAGCTTGCGGGCCATTTCCCAGTGGCGCGCTTCCTCACCTTCGGGTCGTCCCTCGGACTCCCAGATCTGATAGGCGAGTTCGCGGATGCGCTGATCTTGTTGTTCACTCATGTGTTGGTCTCTCCTGTCTGCATCGCTGTGTGTAAGACGGCCACCGGCAGGCGCTCGAACAGCTGTGCCAGCCGCAGCCCCGCCCGTTCCGGTGAGACTGCCGCATCATCGAAAAGTCCCGTCAGTTCCCTGCCGTTCAGCGGCTCGGGCAGCTCGACGCGGGTGTCGCCCCAGGCGCCGGGATGAACATGCGGCACCCCGTCCTGGCTGAGCAGCCGCGCCGACAAGCGCGGCACCACCACGATCGCCCAGCGGCCGTCATGCTCACGGGCGAAGGCCAGCGCCCGGTCGGCCTGCTCGCCGGTAACCGTCAGCGGCAGGTAGCGGCCCTCGGTGAACAGCGTCGGCTCGCGCCGGCGCAGGCCGAGCGTGCGAGCGATCACGAACTGCTTGATGCGACCGTCCTGCCACTGGGCGAGCAGGGTGTCCGGATCATCGTCGGCGGTCAGCGAGGTGCGCCGTGCGGCGAAGTCCACCGGCCGGCGGTTGTCCGGGTCGACCAGGCTCAGGTCCCAGTAATCGGCGCCCTGGTACAGGTCCGGCACGCCTGGCGTGGTCATGCGAAGCAGCGCCTGCGCCAGGCTGTTCACTGCACCGGCCGGCGCGATGGCCTCGACGGCGCCGACGATGTCGGCACGCAGCGAGGCGTACTGCGGGCGCGTCAGCAGTGTTTCCGTGTAGTGGCGGCACGCGGTCTCGTACGCCGCGTTCGGGTCGGCCCAGGTGCTGCGCAGCTTGGCTTCGCGCACGGCCTTTTCCTGCCAGCGCAGGATGCGTTCGCAGAAGGCTTGCAGGCCTTCGGTGTCGTCGGCGGCGAGGTCGGTGGGCCAGCTGCCGAGCAGCGTCTGGAACAGCATCAGCTCGTCGCCTGCCGAGGGGGCGGGGCCATCGTCCAGGTCGCGGCGAAGATCGACCGTCAGCTCGCGCCAGACGCGCACCTTCTCGGCGAACCAGTCGGCACGCTCGCTGAGCACGGCGATGCGGGCGCGGTTGTCTTCGCCGCGCTTGTGATCGTGCGTGGCGGTGGTGAGCAGATTGCGCGGGAAGTGCTCGTGGCGTTCCTGGCAGGCCGCATGGAAGGCCTCGACCGAGGCACTGAAGGTCTGCGGATCGAAACCAACGTCGTTGCGCGACAGCAGGATGCCCGAGCGATAGCAGGCCGTGTCTTCCACCGCCTTGGCTGCCGCCGGGGAGGTCAGCTGCTGGAAGCGGGTGATCGCATAGCGCCGCGCCTTGCGGGCCGGGCCGGGCGGCGTGTTGCGCAGCGGCTCGCCGCCCAGCCAGCGGGCAAGGTGATCGAGCAGCGGCCAGTCGGCTTCGCCAAGTCGGCTGCGCGCGCCGTCGAGCGCCTGCTGGAAGAACGGCTCGTCCGCCTCGCGCCGGCCGGTGGCGGCGATGTAGGTGCGGTAGACGGGGAAGTGAATGATCAGTTCGAGCAGCGCCCGGCGGATCGCGCCGAGGGTGATGTCGCGCGTCATCACATCGCTGCGGGCCACGGTCAGCAGGGCATGGGCGACGGTCTCGAAATCCCCGGCGAGGGTGCCGGTCAGCACGAGATGCCGAGCCTGGCGTGCTTCGTCCATGAAGTCGGTGGTACGCCCGCTGGTTTCGCTCCACAGCGAACACAGGCGCGCTTCGCCGGCCGGATCGTGCTGTAGCAGCGATACCTGGTTCATGAACTCATAGCCGGTGGTGCCGTCGACGCCCCAATCGCCATGCAGCAGCTCGCCGGCACCGAGGATTTTCTCGACGTAGATGGGCACGTGCGACTGGCGCGCCGACTCCGGCCGGCCCGCATTGAGCCGATCGACCCGGCGCCGCAGCCGGCGGCAGTAGCCGCGCGGATTCGCCAGGCCGTCGATATGGTCGATGCGCAACCCGTCGACCAGCCCCTCGCCGAGCAGCTCGAAGATCTTGGCGTGGGTTTCCTCGAACACCACCGGCCGCTCGACCCGCAGGCCGCCCAGCTCGTTGATGTCGAAGAAACGCCGCCAGTTGATGTCGTCCGCCGCGGTTCGCCAGCTCGCCAGCCGGTAGTGCTGGCGTTCGAGCAGGCGGTGCAGGCGCTGGAAGCCCTCGGGTGTCGTGCCGTCGTACAGGGCGATGGCGCGTTCGAGCGCCTGGCGGGCTTCCGGTTCGGCGAGTTGGCGCGCGAGTTCGGCGCGCAGTTCGCGCGCGTACTGATAGGGGTTATGGGTTTCGCGCAGGCGCTCGAAGCGGCCGGCCATGTCCGCCAGCGCCGGTGCGTCGGCCGCGCGCAGGACGTCGCCATAGGTCAGCGGGTTGAGCGGGAAGCGGTGCTCGTAATGCTCGGCATACAACTGGCCCGTCGCCGCATCGAACCGCAGCGGGATCTTGCCGTCCTTCAGGGCCTCGCCATAGTCGGCGCCGAGGAAGGGGATCAGCAGCTGGCCTTCGAGCAGCGGGTCGGGGGAATTCCACTCGATGTCGAAGAACTGCGCGTAGGGGCTGCGGCGGCCCCATTCGAGCACGTCCAGCCACCAGGGGTTGCCGGCGCCACCGACGGCCATATGGTTGGAGACGATGTCCAGAATCAGCCCCATGCCGCGCGCATGCAGTGCTTCGACCAGTCGCCGCAGCGCCGGCTCGCCGCCGAGTTCGGGGTTGATGCGGGTGGGGTCGATGACGTCGTAGCCGTGCATCGAGCCGGGGCGGGCGGTCAGCAAGGGCGAGGCGTACAGGTGGCTGATGCCGAGGTCGGCGAAGTAGTCGACCAGTGCCGTGGCGTCGTCGAGGGTGAACCCTTTGTGGAATTGCAGGCGCAGCGTCGCGCTCAGGGCTTTCATGGGTGCGAACTCCGTCGGGCTCGCTGCCTCGCTTCGGCGAGACCGGCCAGGCGTCTGGATGACACCGGGCCGTCGAGCAGGGTGGCGGCTTCGCCGGGGTAGCGCCGCTGCCAGTTGGGATGGGTGTGGATGATGCCGGGCATGTTCGGCTGCTCATCCAGGCCGAGCGCGTCCTCGACTGGCAGCAGCACCAGCGGGGCGGGCGAATGGCCGAGGAACCGTGCGCTGGCATCGACCGCGTCGGCCGGGTCGAGCAGCGAAGGCGCCTCGCCGTGGCCGCCGGCGTCGGCATGCAGCGCCCGGTTGAGTCCCCAGCGTTCGTGCTGGCGCTCGTTCCAGTGGCGTTCGCGGTCGTCTTCGCGGTTCTGCCCGACGCGGATGCGCCAGTCGATGTCGCGCCCCTGCCACCAGCCGGCGATGGTCGGGATGTCATGGGTCGTGGTCGTCGCCAGCGCCTGCGAGGACCAGTGACCCGGCGCATGGAAATGCCCGTGATGGTGCTCGAACAGCAGCACGCGCATGCCAAGAATGCCGCGCCGTGCGAGGGTTTCGCGCAGGCCCGGCGGGATGGTGCCCAGGTCCTCGCCAAGAATGACCGCATCGTGCCGCGCGGCTTCGAGGCAGAGCAGGCGCAGCATGTCGTCGAACGGGAAGTCCAGGTACACGCCCTGCTTGGGATCAGCGCCAGCGGGCATCACCCACAGGCGCTTGAGGCCCAGTACGTGATCGATGCGCATGCCGCCGGCGTGGGCCAGGTTGGCGCGCAGCATCTCGATGAACGCGCGGAAGCCGTGCTGTTTCAGCCCCCACGGGGAGAACGCCGAGATGCCCCAGTTCTGACCGTCGCGGTTCATGATGTCCGGCGGCGCACCGACGCTGAGCGAGGCCAGCAGCTCGGACTGACGGCTCCAGGCCTGGCTGCCACCGCCGTCGGCGCCGACGGCGAGGTCGGCGATCAGCCCGATCGGCATGCCGGCGCTGCGCGCGGCCTGCTGGGCGCGCTCCAGTCCGCGGGCCATGAGCCACTGGCTGAAGGCGTAGAAGCTGACGTCGTCGGCGTGCTCCTCGGCGAAGCGGCGCACCGCCTCGCTGGTCGGGTCGCGATAATCCTCCGGCCAGCCGCGCCAGTGCTGCGGCAGGCCACCGGGGCTGCGGAAGTGGTCGTGCAGCACTTCGAAGCGGCAGTGGTTCTCCAGCATTTCGCCGCCGGCCGCGCGGAAACTGTCGAAATCGGCCTGCTGGGCATTGCCGCCGGTGCGGAAATCTTCGTAAAGCGTGCGCAACAGACACTGGTGCGAGGCCGACACGGCGGGCCAGTCGACCAGATCGAGCTGCTCGAGCCGTTCCAGCTCGGCGCCGATCCCGCAGCGCTCGATGGCCTGCCGCAACGGCCGCTCGCCGAGGATGCTGCCGGGCGAGCAATACAGGGCGTTGTAGAACAGCCGGCTGGAGGGCGAGTAGGGGCTGTACTGGTCGGGGTAGGCATTGAACATCGCGTGCACCGGGCTGATGCCCAGGGCATGCGCGCCATGCGCGGCGGCGTTGCGCGCCAGTTGCTCCAGCGCCTCGGTGTCGCCCAGGCCGCCGTCGCCGGGCCGGCGCAAACCGTAGAGCTGCACCGTCAGGCCCCAGGCACCCGGCCCGGCGCGCTCGGTCACGGTCGGGCAGGCATGGGGGGCGACGGCCAGGCACAGGCTGCTGTCGCCGATGCTGAGCTGGTGGTAGCCGATCGCATCCGGCGCGCGCAGGTGCGCCGCATCATCGAGGTGGCCGTCGAGACGTTCGCCCTGTTCGAGCTGAAGCGAGAACGGTGCGCCCGGCGCGAAGAAGCGCGAAAGGTCCAGTCGGTCATTGCGATCGACCGTCAGCAGCGGCGGTAGCGTGCCGCCGCCGATGGTCGCGTCGAGCCGATGCAGGCTATCGGCGATGGCGTCATCGCTGTCGGCCGGCAAGCCCAGCTCGGCCAGCACGCCTCGCAGCACCTCGGGGCTGACGCGCTGCTCCTTGTTGTCCGCATCGATCCAGTCAATGGAGAGTCCGGCCGCTTCGGCCAGTTCGAACAGGCGTCGATCGCTCATTCGGCGTCCTCCAGATAGACCCGCGCGGTGCGCGCCGGAAGCTCGTCGGGGCGTGCGCCGGCCGACTCGTCACGGCTGCTGTGAAGCGGTTCGTTCGATGGCAGGTCGCGCGCGGGCACCGCCTTCTCGGACAGGTTGACCGCGAGGGTCAGCATGCTGCCGTCGCCCAGGCGGTAGCGCGCCTGCACGGCGGCTTCGCCCAAAACCGTCGCCCCGGCGAAGGTCGCGCCCTGCAAGCGCGGCACGATGTGCGTATGCCGCAGTGCGAGCAGTTCGCGATAACGCTGCTGCCAGTCGGCATGTTCGGCTTCGGTCATCGCGCCGAAGTCGGGACGGGAGTTCTCGAAGGTGGTCAGGGCGTTCGGGTCCGGGATCTGCTCGCGGACCTTGTCGTCGGCGAATTCGGCAAACTCGGCGAACTCGCCGCGCCGGCCTTCACGTACCGCTTCGGCCAATTCGCCGTGGTGGCTGGTGAAGAACAGGAACGGTTGCCGCGCGCCCCATTCCTCGCCCATGAACAGCAGCGGAATCATGGGCGACAGCAGCAGGACGGTGGTTGCCGCGCGCAGGGCATCCGGGTCGGTGAGGCTGACGAGTCGCTCGCCGAAGGCGCGGTTGCCGGTCTGGTCGTGGTTCTGAAGGAACAGCACGAAGGCGGTGGTCGGCAGGTGGCCGCTCGGCTCGCCACGTGTGTGGCCGCGGCGATTCTGCTGGCCCTGGTAGATGAAGCCTTCGCCGAGGAAGCGCGCCAGCTTGGCGGTGGCGTCCTGGTGGTAGTCGCCGTAATAGCCTTGCTGCTCGCCGGTCAGCAGGGTGTGCAGCACGTTGTGGCCGTCATCGTTCCATTGCGCGGTGAAGGGCCCGGCCAGGAGGCTCGCGCGGTTGTCTTCGTTTTCCAGCACCAGATGCACATGGCGCCCCGGCTCGACGGCCTCGTGCACGCGCTCGGCCAGTTCGGTGAGAAAGCTGCGGTCCGGGATCGCATGCACCGCATCCAGCCGCAGGCCGTCGAAGCGGTACTCGGTGAGCCACATGAGCGCGTTGTCGATGAAGAAGTCGCGCACTTCGCCCTGGCGGAAATCGATCGCATCGCCCCAGGGCGTCTGCTGGTCATGGCGGAAGAAGTGGCGGGCGTAGCGGCCGAGGTAGTTGCCGTCCGGCCCGAAGTGGTTGTAGACCACATCCAGCAGCACCATCAGGCCGAGGCCGTGCGCGGTGTCGATCAGGTGCTTGAGCTGTTCGGGCGTGCCGTACGAACACTCCGGCGCGTAGAGCAGCACCCCGTCGTAGCCCCAGTTGCGATCGCCGGGAAACTCCGCCAGCGGCATCAGTTCGATCGCCGTGACGCCGAGTTCGGCGAGCCGCGCCAGCTGGCGCTCCACGCCGGCGAAACCGCCGAGCAGGCCGACGTGCAGCTCGTACACGACCGCCTCATGCCAGGGCCGGCCGCGCCAGTCCGGGTGCTGCCACTCGTAGGCGTCGGGGTCGACCACCACGCTCGGCGAGTGCACGTCTTCGGCCTGCGCGCGGGAGGCCGGGTCGGGCACGTTCAGCTCGTCGTCGATGCGGAAGCGATACCGGGTGCCGGCGCCGCATTCGACGTCCAGGCTGTACCAGCCACTGGCGTCGCGCGGCATTTCGCGCGGCGTGCCGTCGAGCAGGTCGAGGTCGACGCGCTTGGCGTCCGGGGCCCAGAGGCGGAACCGGGTGTGGGTTGAATCGAGGGGTGACGCTCCGTGTCCCTGGGTCCTGGCACGCTGATGCTGCATTCGTTTTCCTCGTCAGGGCTGGGCGACGGCCTCTTGCCGTTCGCCGAGCAGGCGCTGGTAGAGCGAGTCGTAGGGGTCGGTGGCCTGGCGCCAGAAGAAGCCGGCGCTCATGGCACGCCGGCGCATGGCTTCGAGCAGGTCGGGGTGGCGATAGGTCGCCAGTGCGCGTTCGATCGCCAGGCGGTAGTGGGCCGGGTCGGCCTGGTCGAACAGGAAACCGGTCAGGCCGTCTTCGATCGAGTCCGCCAGGCCGCCGGTGCGCCGCGCCACCGGCAGCGAACCGAACCGCTGGGCATACATCTGGCTCAGGCCGCACGGCTCGTAACGCGACGGCATGAGCAGGAAGTCGCTGCCGGCGAACAGCAGCCGGGCATCGGGTTCGTTGAAGCCGATGTGCACGCTGATCTGCTCGGGATGCAGCAGCGCCAGTGCGCGAACGTCATCTTCAATGTGCGGTTCGCCGCAGCCGAGGATCGCGAGCTGCGCGCCCGATCGGACGAGCGTGTCGGCGATGGCCATCGTCAGGTCCAGGCCTTTCTGTTGCGCCAGCCGGGACACCACCGCGAACAGCGGGCCGTCATGCTCCGGCAAACCGAAGCGTTGCCGGGCAAGGGCCTTGTTGGCGGCTTTGCCGGACCAGTCATTGGCGCTGAAATTGTGCTGCAGATGGGTGTCGGTCTGCGGGTCCCAGCTTTCGTCGATGCCGTTGAGAATGCCGCTGAGCAGGCCCTGTCCGGCCTTCCAGCCGAGGAAGCCCTCGAGGCCGCAGCCGAACTCGGCGGTGGTGATCTCCTGCGCGTAGGTCGGGCTGACCGTCGTCACGTGGTTGGCGTAGGCGATGCCGGCCTTGAGCATGGACAGCTTGCCGTAGAACTCCATGCGGTCGTGGTGGCAGGCTTCGACGGGAATGCCGAGCGCGCGGCGATAGCCCATGTCCATCGTGCCCTGGTAGGCCAGGTTATGGATGGTGAAGACGCTCGGCGTCGACAGCCCGCGCCAGTGCATGTAGGCCGGTGCGAGCCCGGCCTGCCAGTCGTGCGCATGGACCAGGTCCGGCGCCCAGCGGATGCAGGCGGTACCGGCGGCGATCTCCGCCGCGGCCAGTCCGAGCCGGGCGAAGCGCACCGGGTTGTCCGGCCAGTCGCGGCCATGTTCGTCGCTGTAGGGGTTGCCGGGGCGCTGGTACAGCTCCGGGCAGAGCAGCAGGTACACGATCAGCCCGTCGTCCATGTCCAGCCGACCGATCGCGCAGGGCGGTATGCCGGCCAGGCCGCCGAGGTTGCCGACGATGCGTATCGGCAGGCCGCTGTCGATGATCGAAGCGTAGGCCGGCATCAGCACGCGGACGTCATGGCGGTCGAGCAGGGCGCTGGGCAGCGCCGCCGAGACGTCCGCGAGGCCGCCGGTCTTGACCAGTCCGGTCAGTTCGGAGGTGACAAAAAGGATTTTCTTTCGGGCCTGGGTCGAGCTGATCTGCACCACCGGGCGGGCGGTTGCCGGTGGCGCGATGTTCACAGGGGTGGAACGCAGGTTCCGGGCGGTCACAGCAGCTTCACTCATTCGATTCTCCCTAGCGACCGACCCCTTGGGCCGGCACCAACAACGCGCAAGATTCCACGACGCGCTGATCCGCAAGGGACCGCGCAACCCGAGCACAGCGAGGCTTTTGTCTTCTTTTGGTATCCGCTTGCGCGGTAGGCGCTGCAATGGCCTTAAAGGACCAGACCGAGTGGTCGAATTTAAGTTCTCGCCGCCTGGCGGATTCCCCGGTCGGAACTTCGCGACCTTCGTTCGGCTCGGAACTGAACGCCCGTCAGGCAGGTTTTCCAGACCTGCGAGGGCCTATTCGCGGAGCCGGAACATGCACGATCTCGCCGACCTGATTACCTTCCTGAAAGACCGGGAATTAACCCTTTCCACCGCCGAATCCTGTACCTGCGGATTGATGGCTTCGCTGCTCGGCGACATTCCCGGCTGCGGCCAGGTGCTCGACAGCGGCTTCGTGGTGTATTCGCCCAAGGCCAAGCACGGCCTGTTGAAGGTGAGCTACCAGACCATCGAGCGCTTCGGCCTGACCAGCGAGGAGGTCGCGCGAGAAATGGCCTGCGGTGCGCTGGGCGCGAGCGTGGCGAACATTTCCGTCGCCAACACCGGGGTTGCGGATGATTCGGAAGAGGACGAAGGCGGCACCCAGTGCTACGCCTGGGCGCTGCGCCAGAACGGACGCACCGCGGTGGTCAGCGAAACAGTGCAGTTCGACGGCGACCGCGTGGCGATCCGCAAGCAGGCGGCCCGCCACGGCCTGGCCCAGCTACCGGTGCGCTACGCGCAGTTGCAGACGCAGCTCGAGGGCAATCACACAGGGGGCTGACGCTCCGGTTCCGTGTGCTCGGGCGTGCGCATGTCGACCTGTGGTTTCTGCCCGACGCTGAGGTCGGCGCGCAGTTGCGGGAGGGCGTGCGGGTATTGCCGCTGGATGAAGCCGATCAGGTTCTCCCGCACGTGGCAGCGCAGGTCCCAATTGCGCGAGGAGTCGGCCGAGCTGACCAGCGCCCGCAGCTGCATGCTCTTCTCGCTGGTGTCGGTGACCTGCAACACACAGACGCGCCCATCCCACAGTTCCGGTACGTCCTTGCACAGCCGGCGCAATTCCTCGCGCAGCGGCTCGAGCGGAAGCGCGTAATCCACCCAGACGAACACCGTGCCGATGAGGCTGGAGTTGCGCCGCGTCCAGTTCTGGAAGGGGTTCTCAATGAAGTATTGCAACGGCACGACCAGCCGCCGGTCGTCCCAGATCCGCACGATGACGTAGCTGCCGGTGATTTCCTCGATGCGGCCCCATTCGTTCTCCACGATGACCACATCGTCCAGGCGAATCGGCTGCGTCACCGCGATCTGAATGCCGGCGATCAGGTTGGCCAGCACCGGCCGCGCCGCGAAACCCGCCGCCAGGCCCGCCAGACCCGCCGAAGCCAGCAGGCTGGCGCCGAACTGGCGCGCCGCCGGGAAGGTCATCAGCATCGCCGCCAGGCCGATCAGCAGGACGAAGAAATTGATGGTGCGAAACAGCACCTTGGTCTGTGTCTGGATACGGCGAGCGCGCAGGTTGTCGGCGACGTCCACGGGGTTGCTGAGCAGGATGGTCTGCTCCAGCGCGCGCAGTATCCGCATGATCAGCCAGGTGACGCACACCAGGATGAGGATGCCGGTCAGGCGCCGCGCGATCGGGATCAGCGCCAGGTCATCGGGCGCCGACAGCCAGACCGATTGCAGGCCCAACAGCGGCAACAGCAGGCGGACCGGCTTTTCCAGGTGCGTCGACAGCTCGCGGGTAACGATGAAGCGCCGCGCCAGACGCAGCGTCAGGCTGGTCAGCAGGCGGCTCGCCAGGCTCATCACCAGCAGCACCAGAACGGCGGCCGCGAGGGTGCGCACGCCGGGGTTGTCGATGAAGCTCTCCCAGGAAAGCGTGGCTAACGCGTCGATGGCCTTTCTCCTGTTCCGCTCGTTTGCGCTTGCCGAAGGTGACCGGAACACCGCCGGCAAAGTTCAGGCGCGGTTGGCCTGCGAGCGGCTGGCAGGGGGTTGCGGCGGGACCGCAGGCGAGACATCCGGCCGCAGGTTCGGTCATCGGCCGACGGGAACTCCTGACGCCGCCCCCGGTTCGTACCTTGCAGTGGACCTGAGGGTCCGGTCGTCCAACCGATGCAGGAGTTTCGCCATGCAAAGTGCACAAACCGGTCACGATGTACGTGTCGAACGGCTTATCGAATGGTTGCGTGATGCCCATGCGATGGAGGCGCAGGCCGAGTCCATGCTCAAGCGCCAGGCCGAACGCATCGAGCACTATCCCGAGCTCAAGGCCCGGATCGAGCAGCACATCATCGAAACCCAGAACCAGGCCAAGCTGGTGGAAAGCTGCCTCAAGCGCTACGACGCCTCTTACTCGGGCTTCAAGGACGCGGGCGGCAAGATGATGGCGATGGGGCAGGCGATGGGCGGCATGCTGATGAACGACGAGGTCGTCAAGGGCGCCCAGATGGGCTACGTGTTCGAGAACATGGAGATCGCCTCGTATCAGATCCTCATCGCGGCGGCCGATGCCATCGGCGATAGCGAAACCAAGCAGATCTGCGAGCGCATCATCGTCGAAGAGGAAGCGATGGCCGCCTGGCTGCGCGAGCATCTGTCGAAGATCACGCAGGACTATCTCACCCGCACGGCAACGCCGGGCGCCGAAGCCAAGCGCTGATCCAGACGGCCCGGTACGTGTGACCGGGCCGTTTTCCGAGCCTGTCGGCATTCCTCCTCGCGGATGGCGTCGGGCACGAACGATTCATACAGGGTGTCCGCGCCGTTGCGGCGGCAGGACGACGCGCCACGAGCGCATTTCCGGTTGCGGGGTTGCCAATGTTCGGCTTGGATGCGGTGGAACTCGCAAGGCTGCAGTTCGCGTTCACCATCTCCTTTCACATCATCTTTCCCGGCATCAGCATCGGGCTGGCCAGCTACCTGGCCGTGCTCGAAGGGCTGTGGCTGAAGACCGGCAAACCGGTCTACCTGCAGCTCTACACCTTCTGGCTCCAGATTTTCGCCGTCACCTTCGCGATGGGCGTGGTCTCGGGCGTGGTGATGAGTTACCAGTTCGGCACCAACTGGGCCGGGCTTTCCCAGGCGGCGGGCAACATCATGGGGCCGCTGTTGACCTACGAGGTGCTGACGGCGTTCTTCCTTGAGGCCGGCTTCCTCGGGATCATGCTGTTCGGGCTGAACCGGGTCGGCAAGAAGCTGCACTTCTTCGCCACCTGCATGGTGGCGCTCGGCACGCTGATCTCGACGTTCTGGATTCTCTCGTCCAACAGCTGGATGCAGACACCGCAGGGCTACGAGCTGGTCGACGGCATCTTCATGCCCAAGGACTGGCTGGCGATCATCTTCAACCCCTCCTTCCCGTTCCGACTGGTGCACATGACCCTGGCCGCCTACCTCACCACGGCGCTGATCGTCGGCGCGGCCGGTGCCTGGCACCTGCTCAAGGGGCACCGGGACGAGGCGAACCGCACGATGTTCTCGATGGCGATGTGGATGATGCTGCTCGTCGCGCCGATCCAGGCGGTGGTCGGGGACTTCCACGGCATCAACACGCTCGAGCACCAGCCGGCGAAGATCGCCGCGATCGAAGGGCATTGGGAAACCGACACGGGCGTGCCGCTTTTGCTGTTCGGCATCCCGGACATGGAAGACGAAGTCACCCGTTACGCGGTAGGCATCCCTAACCTGGCGAGCCTGATCCTGGCGCACGATTGGGTCGGGGAAATCCGCGGTCTCAAGGAATGGCCGAAGGAAGACCGCCCCAACTCGCTGATCGTGTTCTGGAGCTTCCGCATCATGGTCGGCCTCGGCTTGCTGATGATCCTGTCGGGCATCATCAGCGCCGTCCTGCGCCGGCGCGGCAGGCTGTATGAGTCGCGCGGCTTCCAGAAATTCGCCGTGGCGATGGGGCCGGCCGGCGTGATTGCGCTGCTCGCCGGCTGGGTGACCACCGAGGTCGGCCGGCAGCCGTGGGTCGTCTACGGCGTGCTGCGCACGAGCGACGCGGCATCGAATCACACGGCAGGGCAGGTCGGCACCTCGCTGGTGATCTTCATCGTGGTGTACTTCCTGGTCTTCGGCGTCGGCGTGACCTATCTGCTGCGGTTGATGCGCCGCGGTCCGCAGAAGCTCGCCGATCTTCACCCGCACCACGAGGACTCCGGGCCGGGACGCAGCCGGCAGCCGATGCGCCCGCTGTCCGGTGCGGAGCTGGCCATCGACGAAGAAGAACCCCAAGGGCCGGAGGGCAAGCCGGATGGACATTGATCTGCCACTGATCTGGGCGGCGGTAATCGCCTTTGGCATCTTCATGTACGTGGTGATGGATGGCTTCGACCTGGGCATCGGCATCCTCTTCCCGTTCATCCCGGAGGAAGAAAACCGCGACGTGATGATGAACACCGTCGCGCCCATCTGGGACGGCAACGAGACCTGGCTGGTGCTGGGCGGGGCAGGGCTGTTCGCCGCCTTCCCGGTGGCCTACTCGGTGGTGCTGACGGCGCTGTATATGCCGCTGATCATCATGCTGGTGGCGCTGATCTTCCGTGGCGTGGCGTTCGAGTTCCGCTTCAAGGCCAAGCGTACCCGGCACCTGTGGGACCTGGCCTTCATCGGCGGTTCGGTGCTGGCGACCTTTAGCCAGGGGGTGGTGCTGGGCGCCTTTCTCAACGGCATCGAGGTCGAAGGGCGGGAGTTCGCCGGTGGCGCGTTCGACTGGTTCGCACCCTTCCCGCTGTTCACTGGCGCGGCGCTGCTGGTCGGCTACGCGATGCTCGGTTGCGGCTGGTTGATCATGAAGACCTCGGCGGAGCTGCAGCAGCGGATGTTCAAGCTGATGACGCCGCTGTCCATCGCGCTGCTGGTGACCATCGCGCTGGTCAGCCTGTGGACGCCGCTGGCGCACCCGGCGATCGCCGAGCGCTGGTTCACGCTGCCCAACCTGTTCTATTTCATGCCGGTACCGATCCTGGTCGGCGTGACGCTGCTGGCGCTGTTGCGGGCGATCAAGCAGCACCGTGAAATCCAGCCGTTCGTGCTGACGCTGGTGCTGATCGTGCTGTCCTACACGGGGCTGGCCATCAGCCTGTGGCCGAACATCGTGCCGCCGGACCTGGACTTCTGGGAGGCCTCCGCCGCGCCGAGCAGTCAGGCATTCACGTTGGTGGGCACGCTGATCCTGGTGCCGGTGATCCTGGCATACACGCTGTACAGCTACTGGATCTTCCGCGGCAAGGTGAACGTCGGGGAGGGCTACCATTGAAACGCCGCTGGAGCCAGTTGGGCTGGTTCGTCGGGCTATGGTGCGCCGGGGTGATCGCGGTCAGCCTGCTGGCTTACGGCATCCGCTGGGCGATGGGTATCTCGTGAATCGATAGCGCGGGGTTCGGCGGCCGGCTCAGCGGTTGCCGAGGCCCTGCGAGTCGGCTGCCGCATCGAGCGTGCTGCGCGTGGCATAGAGTTCCACGCGCAACTCGTGCGCCAGCTTCTCGAGGTGCTCCGCGTCGCTGCACTGCTCCTGGGTGATGCCCATGACCGTCAATTCCTCGCCTTCGGGCTGCTCTTCGTAGACGCGCACGCTCAGTGTGCTGTTGGACTCGCTGCGGCATTCGCAGCGATACGGCCGCAGGTGGTCGTGCAGGATCGCTTCGATGGTGACGAGTGGGAGACGGGTGGTCATGGTTCCTCCTGTTCGGTCGGAGGTGAAACGGCCGCGATCATGAAAGCGGGAATCGCGCCGTGAGGTAATGCACAACCCTAGCAGCGTGAAATCGATTGTCTAGCCCCGAAAACAGGCGGGGCGCTGCGACGACGGGCCACTCCGGCCAGGTGCCATCACGCCATGCAGCCGGCGACTTCGGCGCCCCGGCGGTCGGGTTTTCTGCAACTCGTCCGCCGCCGGCGTGCCCAAATCGATGAACGCATTGGCATTCGCGGAGGTTTCGCCATGAACAGAACGATCGCCCTGTGTGCAGCGCTCGCCCTGAGCACACCCGCCCTGGCGCAATGGCCGGCTGGCGTCCCGCTAGAAGACCAGGGTTCGCGTCCGAGCCCGATGGGCACGCCGACCCCATCCACCAAGGTGGAGACTCACTACAACGAGAAGGGCCAGTTGGTGACCGAGGAAGGGCTTGTGGTGGAAGGGCTGCCGGAACCCGATGAAGTCGATGACGCCTCGCCGGCGAAGGACTCGGGCACCGGCGGGCCGCGCGACGAGAGCACCGACCCCGGCACCGTGGAATGAACCCGCGCGAGGTGAAGCGTCATGGCGCTAGAGGAATACAACCGCAAGCGTGATTTCGGCGCCACGCCCGAACCGGCCGGTGCCAGCCGCAGCCGTAAGGCTCAGCAGACCGAGCACGCGCTGCAATACTGCATCCAGAAGCACGACGCCACGCGCCTGCACTATGACTTTCGCCTCGAGCTCGATGGCACGCTCAAGAGCTGGGCCGTGCCGAAGGGGCCGAGCCTCGACCCGAAGGCGCGGCGGCTGGCCGTCCATGTGGAGGACCATCCGCTCGAATACGCGACCTTCGAAGGCAGCATTCCCAAGGGGCATTACGGCGCCGGCGATGTGATCGTCTGGGACCGCGGCCTCTGGGTGCCCGAGGGCGATCCGCGCGAGGGTTATCGCAAGGGCAAGCTCAAGTTCAGGCTCGAGGGCGAGAAGCTCGCCGGCAGCTGGAATCTCGTGCGCACCAAAAGCGACAGCAGCGGCAAGGAGCAGTGGTTCCTGATCAAGTCCAACGACGAGGCGGCCCGGCCCGGTGATGAATACGACATCGTCGTTGCCGAGCCCGACAGTGTGCTCAGCGATCGCACCCTCATTCCGCGCAAGCGGGGGGCTGCCAAGGCGGCACCGGCAGCGGCCAGGCAACCGGTGCGCCGCCGATCGCGAAAGGAAGAGCCGGCTGTCAGCCTGGAAGGCGCCAAGCCGGCGGCGCTGCCGGACAGCTACAAGCCGCAGCTCGCCACGCTGGTGGAATCCGTGCCTGATGGCGAGTGGTTCTACGAGATCAAGTTCGACGGCTACCGGATCATGGCGCGGATCGAGTCCGGCAAGGTCCAGCTCTTCACGCGCAACGGCCACGACTGGACTGCGAAGATGCCGGAGCAGGCCGAGGCGCTGGCCGGGCTGGCGCTCGACTCGGCATGGCTCGATGGCGAGGTGGTGGTGCTGAACGAGGACGGCACGCCGGACTTCCAGGCGTTGCAGAACGCCTTCGAGATCGGCCGCAGCGGCAACATCGTCTACTACCTGTTCGACATGCCCTATCTCAATGGCATGGATCTGTCTGGCGTGGTCCTGGAGCAGCGCCGGGCCGCGCTGCGCGCCGTGCTCGAACGGAACGAGAGCGAGTTGCTGCGCTTCTCGGACGATTTCACCGAACAGCCGGACAGCGTGCTCGACAGCGCCTGTCAGATGAAGCTCGAAGGGCTGATCGGCAAGCGGGCCGGCAGCAGCTACGTATCGCGCCGCAGCAGCAACTGGGTGAAGATCAAGTGCAAGCATCGGCAGGAATTCATCATCGTCGGCTACACCGAGCCCAAGGGCACGCGCAGCGGCTTCGGCGCACTGCTGCTGGGGCTGCACGGCGACGACGGCGAGCTGCGTTATGCCGGCAAGGTCGGCACCGGTTTCAACCAGATCACCCTTCAAAGCCTTTTCGCCCGGCTGAAGCCACTCGAGCGTGCCAAGCCGGCGCTGGCCAAGCCGCCAACCGGCGCTGACGCCAAGGGAGCGCACTGGGTCGAACCGGAACTGATGTGCGAAGTCGCCTTCGCCGAGATGACCCGGCAAGGCGTGGTGCGGCATTCGGTCTTCCACGGCTTGCGCGAAGACAAGCCGCCCCAGGCCATCACCTACGAGAAGGCCAAGCCGACGCCGCGCGCGCCGGCCGCGAAGCCGTCTGGCAGCGCGGCGAAGATCCGCATTTCCAACCCCGAACGGGTGATCGACAAGAGCATCGGCGCCACCAAGATGGAGCTCGCGCGCTACTACGCCGGGGTGGCGCCCTGGGCCTTGCCGCACCTACGCCAGCGGCCGCTCGCGCTGGTTCGCGCCCCGGAGGGCATCGAAGGCGAGCTGTTCTTCCAGAAGCACGCCGACAAGCTGACGATCCCCAACATCACGCAGCTGGACCCCGCGCTGTATCCCGAGCACGCGCCGCTGCTGGTGATCGACACGCCCGAAGCGCTGGTCGGCGCGGCGCAGATGGGCACGCTCGAATTGCACACCTGGAATGCCGTGGCGCCCGAGCTGGACAAACCGGATCGCTTCGTCCTCGACCTCGACCCGGACCCGGCGCTGCCGTGGAAACGCATGGTCGAGGCGACGCAACTGACGCTGACGCTGCTCGAGGAAATCGGCCTGCGCGGGTATCTCAAGACCAGCGGCGGCAAGGGCATGCACATCGTGGTGCCGCTGACGCCGGGCGAGGGCTGGGCGCCGGTCAAGCATTTCAGCCAGGCGATTGCACGCTACCTGGCCAAGTTGCTGCCCGAGCATTTTTCGGCGGTCAGCGGCCCCAAGAATCGCGTCGGCCGCATCTTCATCGACTACCTGCGCAACAGCAAAGGCGCCAGCACCGTCGCGGCCTATTCGGTACGCGCCCGCGAAGGGCTCGGCGTCTCGGTGCCGATCCACCGTGACGAACTGCTCGACCTCAAGGGCGCGAACCTGTGGACGATCCGCAACCTCATCGAGCGCCTGGAAGAGCAGGGCGACGACGACCCCTGGGCGGACATGTACGACATCGACCAGACGATCACCGACGATATGCGCGAGCGATTGGGGATGGGGTGATTCTGAACGGCGCGGCCGATCGTCAAGGACGCTGGCCCCGGCGGATTGTTCGCTGCGCTCCTGAATCCGCCCTACGCCGCTCAGCCGTGCCAGGTGCCGGGGCTTGATGTAAGCCGTGTGTTCGTTGCCCGGATCGCCAGCAAGCTGGCTCCTACAGAACAGCGCGGCGTCTGCTTTTCGTAGGAGCGAGCTTGCTCGCGAAGCGGCATGCACGGTGACGAACGCAGGGTGCATCGCGAAGCCGTGCACCGGGTCCGTTCCGGCGATTCAGCGCGGCAGCAACATCAGCAACGTCGTGATGGCGCGCATCAGGGGTGGCGATCCTGCTACAGCCCGTCGGCCAGCTCGACCGTTGGTGGATACCGGCCGAATCCTGCTCCGTGCCCGCATTCGGAACTGAAACAACACGAATCACGCTCGGCATGGCGAAGCACTGCCAGGCGAGTAGCATCGTGCGGGTTGTTCGAGCCGTGCCGGCGCCAACCATTGACCGCGGAGGCCCCATGCTTATCCGAGTACCGTCTGCTTCACGCTGTTCATCCGCCGACATCACGCCCGAGTCGGTCTACCTGTCGCGCCGGCGCTTCATGGCGGCGAGCGGTGCCGGCCTGGCCCTGGGGGCGTTGCCCGGCGTGGCGTTCGCGCAGGACGTCTCGCCCTACGAGGTGCCGGTCCCGGCCGAGCAGCCCACCTGGTTCACCGAGAAATTGCCTGGCGTGCAATGGCGCGCCGTGGTGCCGCTCGACGAGACGATCACGCCGTTCGAAGACGCCACGCACTACAACAATTTCTATGAGTTCGGCCCCGACAAGGGCGACCCGGCCGAGCATGCCGATGCGATGGACATCGAGCCCTGGACGGTGCAGATCGACGGAGCGGTGGAGAAGCCCGGCACCTACAGCGTCGCCGACCTGGTGCAGCCGCATCGGCTGGAGGAGCGCATCTATCGGCTGCGTTGCGTCGAGGCCTGGTCGATGGTCATCCCCTGGCTCGGCTTTCCGCTCGGCGAGCTGATTCGTCGTGCCGGGCCGACCGGCGGCGCCAAATACGTGGCCTTCGAAACGGCCGTGCTCCCCGAGGTGATGCCGGCGGTGGATTCACGCTTCAGCCTGATCGACTGGCCGTACCGCGAGGGGCTGCGGATCGACGAGGCCATGCACCCGCTGACGATCCTGGCGGTCGGCATGTATGGCCGCATTCTGGAAGAACAGAACGGCGCGCCGATGCGCCTGGTGGTGCCCTGGAAGTACGGTTTCAAGAGCATCAAGTCGATCGTGCGCCTCAGCCTCGTCGAGGAGCAGCCGTACACCACCTGGCAGAATCTGGCGCCCGAGGAATATGGCTTCTACGCCAACGTCAACCCGAACGTGGACCACCCGCGCTGGACGCAGGCACGCGAGCGCCGGCTGCCGGCCAACCTGTTCAGCACCAATGTGCGCGACACCCTGATGTTCAACGGCTATGCCGACGAAGTTGCCTCGCTGTACCAGGGCATGGACCTGGCGAAGTTCTACTGATGAAGCATCCGATCTGGCGCGCCAGCGTCTTCGTGCTCGGCTTGCTGCCACCGCTCTATTGGCTGTACCTCGGCTGGACGTCCGCCCTCGGACCGGACCCTGGGCAGGTACTGGTGGAACGGCTGGGGCAGGGCGCGCTGGTGATCCTGCTGCTGACGTTGTCGCTGTCGCCGCTGCAATGGACGATGCGCTGGACCGGGTGGGCGCACGTCAGGCGGCAGCTGGGGCTGTGGTGCTTCGCCTATGTCTGCCTGCACCTGACGGCCTACCTGCTGTTCATCCTCGGGCTGGATTGGGCGCAACTGGGCGAGGAATTGGTCGAGCGACCCTACATCATCGTGGGTGCGCTGGCCTGGCTCTGCCTGCTCGTGATGGCCGCGACCTCCAACCGCTGGAGCATGCGCAAGCTGGGCCCGCGCTGGAAGAAGCTCCATCGCCTGGCCTACGCGGTGCTGGGGCTCGGCCTGCTGCACATGCTGTGGGTGGTGCGCTCGGACATCGGCCTGTGGCTGATCTATTTCGCCTGCGGTGCGGCCTTGATGCTGATGCGTACGCCCTGGGCCAGCCGTCGCCTGAAGCAACGGCGGCGCGCTCGACAGGGCGCGCGAACGGCCGACCGTCAGCCGCCGGCCGCTAGGTTTTGAAGCGACCCACCTGCTGGCTGAGCGTTTCGGCAAGCCGGACCATCCGCTCGCTCGTCGTCCGGCTGTGTTCGGAGGCCTCGGCCGACTGATTGGAAAGCGCCTGGATGTCGCTGATGTTGCGTGCGATGTCCTCGGTCGTCTGGCTCTGTTCCTCGCAGGCGGTGGCGATCTGCGCAGCCATGTCGTTGATGCGCACCACCGAATGGGCGGCCTCGGTCAGTGACCGCTCGACGTCCGGCGCCTGACTCACGCCCTGTTCGGCGATCGCCACGCCACGCTGCATGACGCCGACCGCCTGCGCGGTCGCCGCTTGCAGGCTCTGCATCATCTGCTGGATGTCGCGGGTGGACGCCTGGGTCCGTGCGGCGAGGGCGCGCACCTCGTCGGCCACCACGGCGAAGCCACGGCCCTGCTCGCCGGCACGCGCCGCTTCGATGGCCGCGTTGAGCGCCAGCAGGTTCGTCTGTTCGGCGATGCCCTCGATGACCGACAGCACCCCGTCGATCCTGCCGGTGTCCTGCTCGAGGCGGTCGATCACGTGGGCGGCTTCGCCCACGTCGGCGGCGAGGCGGCGCAGGGCGTCCATCGTCGCAGCCACCACCTGGCTGGACACCCGGCCCTGGCGGTCCGCGTCTTCAGCCGATTGCGCCGCATTGTGCGCGTTGCTGGCCACCTCATGGATGGCGGCACTCATTTCGGTGGCGGCCGTGCTGACCTGATCGATCGCCTGGTACTGGTCATTGACCAGCGATTGCTGCCGACTGGCGATGCGATCCATTTCGAGCGAGGCATCGGTCACCTGATGGGTCGACTCGGCGACCTGGCGCACCAGACCCTGCAACTGCCCGAGGAAACGGTTGAGCGCGCCGCCGAGCTGGCCGAGTTCGTCGCGCGACGCGATGTCGACGCGGCGGGTGAGATCGCCCTCGCCATCGGCGATGTCTTCGATGCGCGCGAGCATGGAACGCAGCGGCTTGGTCACCACACCCGGGAACAGCACGATCAGCAGCGCGAACAGGCACAACCCGGCGAGCAGGGTGCCGAGCACGAGCATCTGGCCGGCCTCTGCGGCCTCGGCGGCCAGGGTGCGTTCGATGCCGACCTCTTCGTTGGTCAGGTCGGTCAGGCGGTCGATGAGGTTGCGCGCAGCGCTGAATTGCTGGAGGCCGTCACCAAAGCTCAGGTCGCCGGCCTGGTCCATGTCATCGGACGAACCGCGCTGTGCCAGGCTGATCGCACGCAGCGAGGCCTGCTGCCAGGTGGCGAATGCGCGCTCGAACTCCGCGGCGAGCGCGCGGCCGCGTTCGGAGTCGGTGCTGCGGGCATAGGCCTGGATGCGTTCATGCGCCTGCTGGCTATTGGCGCGATGCTCGTCAAGAAGCCCCGGTTCGAGCACGCCGGCGACGATCGCCCGTTCGGCGGCCTGGGCCTGATAGAGATCGCGGTCGGCCTCAAGTAGCGTCGTGCTCTGTGGGAGCAGCTCTTCGGCGACATGCCTCAGGCGCTGTTGCAGGTCGGCAACCGTTCGGTAGGCCAGCGCACCTTCGACCAGAAACAGCAGGGCAAGAAAGAGGAGGGGGAGCGTCAGTTTCCAGCGGAAACTCAAGTTGTAGAAGGACTGCATGGGGACACCGTGGCTGTGCGAGTGGTTCGCGTTGGGCAGTCACTTCCATGTCGACCGGTATGCCCCTTCTATCGGCAGGGATTTGCAAGGCTGTAGGGGAGTCGCGCGTTGGCTGGGGCCGTTGAGCCGATCGCTTCGGATTGACAGGCTCGGCGCGCCTGAAGAATCCCCAAGGCAGGGTTGACACGCAGGATGTTAGCGCTACCATTCGGCCAACAATCACAAGACAGCGCAGCATTCCAGCTGCCGGGATCGATCATGCAGACGCCCGAAGCGCCCAACCTCACCGCTCCGAGCCCATCCCGCGCCCTCGTCGTCATGGGCGTGAGCGGATGCGGCAAGACAGAAACCAGCCTTGGCGTCGCCCGATGCCTGGGTTATCGCCACATCGAAGCCGACCATTTCCACTGCCCTGAAAACGTCGCCCGCATGAAGGCCGGCACGCCGCTGAGCGACGCCGATCGCGTGGTATGGCTCGATCGGCTGATCGTCGAAATGCGCCAGGCGCAGGCGGACGGCGAGGGCTTCGTCCTGGCCTGCTCGGCGCTCAAGCGCAGCTACCGGGACCGTCTGCGTGCGGCGGTACCGGAATTGTGTTTCGCCCATTTGGTGGTCGATTACGAGACAGCGCTCGACCGTGTCGGCGCGCGGCCGGGCCATTTCATGCCCATTTCGCTGGTCGACAGCCAGTTCGCCACGCTTGAGTCACCGGAAGGCGAGGCGGGAGTGCTGTCGGTCGATGCGACGCGCCCGGTCGACGAGGTCGTCCAGACCATCTGCACCTGGATGCAGCGCCAGACGCCGGGGGATGCCATTCAGGCGCAGGTGGCCCTTTCCGCCGCCGCGACGCCGCAGGATGTTAGCGCTAACGCCGCTGAGCAGGCGCCGGAGCTCACGGTGCCGCCCCTCTATACGGGCCGCCTCGCGCAGACGCTCGACAAGCTCACCGATGGCTTCATGGCGATATTGCTGGCCGTGATGGTCATCGCCGTCTTCGCCAATGTGGTCGGCCGCTACGTATTCGATGCGGGCTGGACCGGGGCGGAGGAGCTGTCGCGCCTGGCCTTCGTCTGGCTGGTGTTCGTCGGCGTCGCATCCGGGATGCGGCGTGGCGAGCTGATGAGCTTCACGCTGCTGCGGGACAGGTTGCGCGGCGTCGCGCAGCGGGTGGTCGATACCCTGAGCTGGCTGCTGGTGGCGGTCGTCAGTTTCCTCAGCGCGTGGGGCGGCTGGTACCAGGTCAAGTACGGCTGGGGCAATGAAAGCCCGGTGCTGGCGTATCCGGTGGTGCTGGCGATGGTGCCGATCCTGGTGAGCATGGGCGCGCTCGGCGTGCTGGCACTGCTGCAGGTCGTCCAGACCTGGCGTCGCCAGGCGCCGCCGCGCGCCGCGAGTGCAAACGTCACCGCCGACTAGGCATAACAACAAGACGGGCACTGCCCGCGAGGTTTCCTGCATGACTGTCGTCGTCTTTCTTTCGTCGCTCCTCGGCTTCATGTCGTTCGGCATGCCGATCGCCTTCGCACTGCTGCTGACCGGCGGCGTGCTGATGTGGTACCTGGATTTCTGGGACGTGCAACTGCTGGCGCAGAATCTCAAGGCCGGCGCCGACAGCTTCCCGCTGCTAGCCGTGCCGTTCTTCATCCTGGCCGGCGAGCTGATGAACGCGGGCGGAATTTCCCGCCGCATCATTAACATGGCGCAGGCGTATTTCGGCCACCTGCGTGGCGGATTGGGTTACGTCGCCATCGCGGCGTCGGTTCTGCTGGCCAGCATGTCCGGCTCGGCGCTTGCCGACACCGCCGCGCTGGCCACCTTGCTGCTGCCCATGATGCGCGAACGCGGATATCCGCTGGGCTCGTCCGCCGGTCTGGTTGCGGCGGGCGGGATCATCGCGCCGATCATTCCGCCGTCGATGCCCTTCGTCATCTATGGCGTAGTGACCAATACGTCGATCAGCCAGCTGTTCCTGGCCGGTCTGGTGCCGGGCCTGATCATGGGCGCCGGACTGGTGATCGCCTGGACGCTGATTTCCCGCGGGATGACCGAGCCCTTGCCGCCCAAGGCGACCAAGGCGGAGCGCCGCCGCTCGCTGATCGACGGGGCGGCCGCGCTGATGCTGCCGGTCATCATCGTCGGCGGTCTGCGCGGCGGCCTCTTCACGCCGACCGAAGCGGCCGTTGTCGCGGCCGTCTACGCGCTGCTCGTGTCAGTGCTGCTGTACCGGGAACTGAGCTGGCAGGCGCTGGTGGAGGTGCTGACCCGCGCGAGCCGTACGACGGCGTCGGTCATGTTCCTCTGCGCGGCGGCGACGGTGTCCGGCTACATGATCACGCTGGCCCAGCTGCCGGCGGAAATCGCCGCGTTGCTCGGCCCGCTGGCTGACCATCCGCGCCTGCTGGTCGCCGGCATCATGCTGCTGATGGTGGCGATCGGCATGGTGCTCGATCTCACGCCGACCATCCTGATCCTGGGGCCGGTACTGGCGCCGATCGCGGCGGGCGCGGGGGTCAATCCGGTCTACTTCGGCGTGATGTTCGTGCTGATCGGCTCGATCGGGCTGATCACTCCGCCGGTCGGCACCGTGCTGAACGTCGTCGGTGGCATCGGCAAGCTGCGCATGGAGGTATTGGTGCGCGGCGTGATGCCTTTCTTCCTTATTTACCTGATGGTCGTGGCGCTGCTGGTGGCATTCCCCGCGATCGTCACGGTGCCGCTCGAGTGGCTGCACTGAACCCGGCTTGCGACCGGCCGGCAAGGCTGCCCGGTCGCCAAGAGGCTTCCTCGGAAGCGATTTCGTCCCTGTCCAACAACAACAAAGGTACCGCCACATGAAACGCTCGCTAATCGCCTCGTTCGCGCTTGTCACGCTATCAGCCATGGTCAGCCTCAATGTCCAGGCCGCAGAGGATGATGTGCGTTCGCGCATGATCCGCTTCGGCTACGGCCTGAACGAAGACAGCAACCAGGGCAGGGCAGCCAAGCTGTTCGCCGAGGAAGTCGCCAAGGCATCCGATGGCAAGTTGAAGGTCCGCACCTTCGGCTCCGCCAGCCTCGGATCGGACGACCAGATGCAGAATGCGCTGATCGGCGGCGCCCAGGAAATGATGGTCGGCTCCACTGCGACGCTGGTGGGCATCACCGAGGAAATGGCCGTCTGGGATACGCCGTTCCTCTTCGAAAACGAGCAGCAGGCCGACGCCGTGCTCGACAGCGAAGTCGGCCGCAAGATCATGGACAAGCTCGAAGAGAAGGGCCTGGTCGGGCTCGTCTACTGGGAAAATGGCTTCCGCAACATGACCAACAACGTTCGGCCGATCGAGAAGATCGAGGATTTCGAGGGGATCAAGCTGCGCGTCATGCCCAACCCGGTCTTCATCGAGACCTTCAAGCTGCTCGGTGCCAATGCCGTGCCGCTGCCATTCTCGGAATTATTCACGGCGCTCGAGACCAAGGCGGTGGACGGCCAGGAAAACCCCTTCAACACCATCCTGTCGTCGAAGTTCTATGAGGTTCAGGACTACCTGACCATCACCAACCACGTCTACAGCCCCTGGATCGTCACGGCGTCCAAGCGCTGGTGGGATGGGCTGTCGCAGACCGAAAAAGACATTCTTATGGAGGCGGCCGCCAAGGCGAGGGACTTCGAGCGCCAGGACACCCGTGCCGAAGGCGCCAAGGCGCTTGCCGCGTTGAAGGAAGAGGGCATGAAGGTCAACAAGATCAGCCCCGAAGTGACGCAGCAGATGCGTGAAAAGGCGCAACCGGCGATCCAGAGCGTCATCGATCGTGTTGGCGAGGATCTGTTCCAGGAAGTCCAGGCGGAACTGGAGAAAGCCAAGGCCGCCCAGTAAGGGGCAGGAGAGCAGGGCGCTGCCCTGCTCATGACCGGCGCCATCCGGCGGTTTGCTAGGATGGCGCTCCTTTCCGTCGAGCACCTTCATGACTCAACGCCGCCGCCGCGCACCGGAGCGCGTCACGCTGTCGGACGTCGCACGCGCCGCCGGCTGTTCATTGATGTCCGCCTCACGCGCACTGTCCCAGCCAGCCCTGGTGTCCGACAGCTTGCGTGAGCGGGTCGAAAAAGCCGCCAAAGAGCTGGGCTATGTGCCGCATCCCGCCGCCCGCAGCCTGGCAAGCGCACGCTCGAACCTGGTCGCCGTGGTTATTCCGTCGCTATCCAACGCCGTGTTCGTCGACATGATCGAAGCGGCACAACATGTGCTCATGCCAGCCGGCTTCGAACTGATGATCGGCGTGAGCCATTACCGCCCCGAAGAAGACGAGCGCCTGCTCAAGGCCTACCTGGCGCATCAGCCGGCGGGGCTGCTGGTGACTGGGTTCGAACGCAGCGAAGCGGCGCGGGAGCTGCTGGCCAGCTACAGCCGGCCGATTGTGACCCTGATGGAACTCAGCCAAACACCGGACGATTGCTGCGTCGGGTTTTCCCAGCTCGATGCAGGCGCCGCCATGACCAGGACGCTCATCGAGCGTGGTTACCGTCATATCGCATTCGCCGCGGCGCAGCTCGATCCGCGCACGCTGCAGCGCGCCGAAGGCTACCGCCAGGCAATGCGCGCCATTGGGCGCCATGACCCGGCGCTCGAGCTGCTGACACCGGAGCTGTCATCGATCGCGCTCGGCGCCGAGCTGCTCGATCGATTGATCGCGCGCCAGCCGCAGGTCGACGCGATTTTCTTCAACAACGACGACCTGGCACTGGGTGCGCTGTTCCGCGCGCGGCAGCTCGGCATCGAGGTACCTGGGCGTTTGGCCGTGGCCGGCTTCAACGATCTGCCAGCCGCCGCCTGGATGCATCCGTCATTGACGACGGTGCGAACGACCCGCGCGCAGATCGGCGAACTGGCGGCGAAGATGCTGCTGGACCTGATACGCGGCAAGCAGCCGACGGCACGGCAGATCGACGTGGGCTTCGAAGTCATCGTGCGCGAGAGCGCTTGATGGCCAGGTGGCACTTGCTGGCTCAGTATCTGAGTTCGCATAATCTATATTATGTTAAATCACATAACCGACCAGACCGCGGTGCTCATCGCCATCGGTTAGGAAATTTCTTGCACGGCGTCAAAAAGCCCTACTTTTTGATTTGACGCATGTACTTACAATGTTCAGCGGCCTACAATCGCGCACCATTAGAATCGCGACGCACTGTCGCAGTCGCGAACCGTGAACAAGCCGTTCCGCAAAGGAGTCCGGCATGCCTGATCTACTTCAGCCCCACCACTGGGGCTTCGCTGTCTTCCTTCTCGGCGTCCTGGCGCTGTGCGCGTTCATGCTCGGCGTATCGAGCCTGCTCGGCAGCAAGGCCTGGGGACGCAGCAAGAACGAGCCGTTCGAATCCGGCATTCTTCCGACTGGCAGCGCGCGCCTGCGCTTCTCCGCCAAGTTCTATCTCGTTGCGATGCTCTTCGTCATTTTCGACGTCGAAGCGCTCTATCTGTTTGCCTGGGCTGTCTCGGTGCGCGAAAGCGGCTGGGCGGGCCTCATTGAAGCTACCGTATTCATAGCAATTCTGTTGGCAGGTCTTGTCTACCTTTGGCGGATTGGAGCGCTCGATTGGGCGCCTGCAAGCCGTCGCGAGCGACAGGCGAAGCTAAAACAATGAGGCTCTCCACATGCAATACAAACTTACCCGGATCGATCCGGATGCGGTCAATGACCGTTATCCGATCGGCCAGCAGGAGGCTGTCGCCGATCCGCTAGAAGGACAAGTCCATCGCAACATCTTCATGGGCAAGCTCGAGGATGTGCTGAGTAATGCGGTCAACTGGGGTCGAAAGAACTCCTTGTGGCCGTACAACTTCGGCCTGTCGTGCTGCTATGTGGAGATGACGACGGCCTTCACCGCGCCGCATGACATCGCCCGCTTCGGTGCGGAAGTCATACGCGCATCACCACGCCAGGCCGACTTCATGGTCGTTGCCGGCACCTGCTTCATCAAGATGGCGCCGATCATCCAGCGTCTGTACGAACAAATGCTCGAGCCCAAGTGGGTCATCTCGATGGGTTCGTGCGCCAATTCCGGTGGTATGTACGACATCTACTCGGTCGTTCAGGGGGTCGACAAGTTCCTCCCCGTGGACGTGTACATACCGGGCTGCCCGCCCCGCCCCGAAGCGTTCCTGCAAGGTTTGCAGCTGTTGCAGGAGTCCATCGGCAAGGAGCGTCGACCGCTGTCCTGGGTCGTCGGTGATCAAGGCATTTACCGTGCCGAGATGCCGTCGCAAAAGGAACAGCGACGCGAACAGCGCATCCAGGTTACCAACCTGCGCAGCCCCGACGACGTGTGATTCGCAGCCCGCATGCGGGCTGCTGCTCACCTTCACGTTGAACCGAAAGCGACCGAGATCATGACCGCAGACAGTGCTCTGTACATCCCGCCTTACAAGGCTGACGACCAGGATATCGTCGTCGAACTGAATGCCCGCTTCGGCGCGCAAACCTTCACGCTTCAGCCGACCCGCACCGGCATGCCGGTGCTCTGGGTACCGCGCGAGCGACTCATCGAGGTGCTGGCTTTCCTGCGTCAGGTAAGCAAGCCCTATGTGATGCTCTATGACCTGCACGGCGTCGACGAGCGTCTGCGCACCCACCGCCAGGGATTGCCGGCGGCCGACTTCAGCGTGTTCTATCACCTGATGTCGCTCGAGCGTAACAGTGACGTGATGATCAAGGTGGCGCTGTCGGAACGCGACCTGAACCTGCCCACGGCCACGTCCGTCTGGCCGAATGCCAACTGGTACGAACGCGAAGTCTGGGACATGTTCGGCATCAACTTCGAAGGCCATCCGCACCTGATCCGAATGCTCATGCCGCCGACCTGGGAAGGCCACCCGCTACGCAAGGACTACCCTGCCCGCGCCACCGAGTTCGATCCGTTCAGCCTGACGGCCGCCAAGCAGGACCTCGAGCAGGAAGCGCTGCGCTTCAAACCCGAGGACTGGGGCATGAAGCGCGGCAGCGAGCACGAGGACTACATGTTCCTCAACCTTGGCCCCAATCACCCGTCAGCGCACGGGGCGTTCCGCATCATTCTCCAGCTCGACGGTGAAGAAATCATCGATTGCGTGCCCGAGATCGGCTACCACCACCGCGGCGCCGAGAAGATGGGCGAGCGCCAGAGCTGGCACAGCTACATTCCCTACACCGACCGCGTGGACTACCTGGGCGGGGTGATGAACAACCTGCCCTACGTCCTGGCCGTGGAAAAGCTCGCAGGCATCAAGGTGCCCGACCGTGTCGATTTCATCCGCGTGATGATGGCCGAGTTCTTCCGCATTCAGAACCACCTGCTCTACCTCGGCACCTATATCCAGGACGTCGGCGCGATGACGCCGGTGTTCTTCACCTTCACCGACCGCCAGCGTGCCTACAAGGTGATCGAGGCCATCACCGGCTTCCGCATGCATCCGGCCTGGTACCGCATCGGCGGTGTCGCCCATGACCTGCCTCGCGGTTGGGACAAGCTCGTCCGCGAGTTCCTCGACTGGATGCCCAAGCGCCTCGCGGAGTACGAAAAGGCCGCGCTGAAAAACAGCATCCTGCGCGGTCGCACCATCGGGGTGGCCAGCTACAACACCAAGGAAGCCCTGGAATGGGGCGTGACCGGTGCAGGCCTGCGGGCTACCGGGCTCGATTTCGATCTGCGCAAGGCGCGTCCCTACTCCGGTTACCAGCATTTCGAGTTCGAGGTGCCGTTGGCCGTCAACGGTGACGCCTATGACCGCTGCATGGTCAAGATGGGTGAGATGCGAGAAAGCCTGCGCATCATCGAACAGTGCCTCAAGCACATGCCCGAAGGGCCTTACAAGGCCGATCATCCGCTCACCACGCCACCGCCGAAAGAACGCACGCTGGAGCACATCGAGACGCTCATCACCCACTTCCTGCAAGTGTCCTGGGGACCGGTGATGCCCGCCAACGAAAGCTTCCAGATGATCGAGGCAACCAAGGGCATCAACAGTTATTACCTGACCAGCGACGGCAGCACCATGAGCTACCGCACCCGGATCCGGACGCCCAGCTTCCCTCACCTGCAACAGATCCCGTCAGTCATCCGCGGCAGCATGGTCGCCGACCTGATCGCCTATCTGGGCAGTATCGATTTCGTCATGGCCGACGTGGACCGTTGATATGAGCACGCTTATTCAGACAGACCGTTTCGCCCTCAGCGAAACCGAGCGCTCGGCCATCGAGCACGAGATGCACCATTACGAAGACCCGCGGGCAGCCAGCATCGAGGCGCTCAAGATCGTCCAGAAGGCGCGCGGCTGGGTTCCTGACGGCGCCGCCGATGCCATCGGGGCGATCCTCGGCATTCCGGCGAGCGATGTCGAAGGCGTCGCGACCTTCTACAGCCAGATTTTTCGCCAGCCCGTCGGCCGGCACATCATCCGCGTGTGCGACAGCATGACCTGCTTCATCGGCGGGCATGAATCGATCCTGGATGCGATCGGACAGCAGCTTGGCATCGCGCCGGGGCAGACCACGGCGGACGGCCGCTTCACGCTGATTCCGGTGTGCTGCCTTGGCAATTGCGACAAGGCGCCGGCGCTGATGATCGACGACGACACCTTCGGCGACGTGCGCGCCGATGGCGTGGCTGCCCTGCTGGAGGCCTACCCATGAACCAGCGCATCCTCGCTTCCCTCGGTCCGGCAAATCGCGTTGCCCGCAACGAGGAAACCCACCCGCTGACCTGGCGCCTGCGTGACGATGGCCAGCCGGTCTGGCTCGATGAATACCGGCAGAAGAACGGCTATGCGGCGGCCCGTAAGGCACTGGGCGAGATGGCGCAGGCCGACATCGTGCAGACCGTCAAGGAGTCCGGCCTGAAGGGCCGTGGCGGCGCGGGCTTTCCCACCGGCGTGAAATGGGGGCTGATGCCGGCTGACGAGTCGCTGAACATCCGCTACCTGCTGTGCAACGCCGACGAAATGGAGCCCAACACCTGGAAGGATCGCCTGCTCATGGAGCAGCTGCCGCACCTGCTGATCGAGGGCATGCTGATCAGCGCGCGCGCCTTGAAGGCCTACCGCGGCTACATCTTCCTGCGCGGCGAGTACGTCGACGCGGCGCGCAACCTCAATCGCGCCATCGAGGAAGCCAAGGCGGCCGGCCTGCTGGGCCATAACATCCTGGGCTCGGGCTTCGATTTCGAACTCTTCGTCCACACGGGCGCCGGTCGCTACATCTGTGGCGAAGAAACCGCCCTGATCAACTCGCTGGAAGGCCGTCGCGCCAATCCGCGCGCCAAGCCCCCCTTCCCCGCTGCCGTCGGCGTCTGGGGCAAGCCGACCTGCGTGAATAACGTCGAGACGCTCTGCAATGTCCCGGCGATCGTCGGCCATGGCGTCAACTGGTACAAATCGCTTGCCCGCCCGGGCAGCGAAGACATGGGCACCAAGCTCATGGGGTTCTCCGGCAAGGTCAAGACACCCGGCATCTGGGAGCTGCCCTTCGGCATTACCGCACGCGAACTGTTCGAGGATTACGCCGGTGGTATGCGCGACGGTTACCGCCTCAAATGCTGGCAGCCCGGCGGTGCCGGTACCGGGTTCCTGCTGCCCGAGCACCTCGAAGCGCAGATGTACGCCGGCGGGATCGCCAAGGTCGGCACGCGCATGGGAACCGGACTGGCGCTGGCGGTGGACCACACCATCAACATGGTGTCGCTGCTGCGCAACATGGAAGAGTTTTTCGCCCGTGAATCCTGTGGCTGGTGCACACCGTGCCGTGACGGCCTGCCGTGGAGCGTCAAGCTGCTGCGTGCGCTCGAACGTGGTCAGGGCCGGCCGAAGGACATCGAAACCTTGCTGCACCTGGTCGACTTCCTCGGCCCGGGCCGCACCTTCTGTGCCCACGCACCCGGCGCGGTCGAGCCCTTGGGCAGTGCGGTGAAGTACTTCCGCGACGAGTTCGAAGCCGGCGTCGCGCCGGTACCTGCGGCGAGCCCGACCAGCCAGCCGGCGGTGATCGGCCAGTGAATTGACCGCCGCAACGAGCGAGGGACGTTGGCCGTCGCCATTTCCCCTCGTCTCGATGCGCCGGGACCGTTTTCCATTAGCCAGGCCCGCTGCGGCGGGTGAGTAGAAACCTTATGGCCACAATCCATGTAGACGGCAAAGCCTATGAGGTCGATGGAGCCGACAACCTGCTGCACGCATGTCTGTCGCTCGGACTCGACGTTCCCTATTTCTGCTGGCATCCGGCGCTGGGCAGCGTCGGCGCCTGTCGCCAGTGTGCGGTCAAGCAGTACCAGGACGAAAACGACACCCGCGGTCGGCTGGTGATGTCCTGCATGACACCCGCGAGCGACAAGACCTGGATCTCCATCGACGACGAAGAGGCCAAGGCCTTCCGTGCCAGCGTCGTCGAGTGGTTGATGATCAACCACCCTCACGATTGCCCCGTGTGCGAAGAAGGTGGCCACTGCCACCTGCAGGACATGACCGTGATGACCGGTCATAACCAGCGCCGCTACCGCTTCACCAAGCGCACGCACCAGAACCAGGAGCTCGGCCCGTTCATCGCCCATGAGATGAACCGCTGCATCGCCTGCTACCGCTGCGTGCGCTATTACAACGATTACGCCGGCGGCACCGACCTTGGCGTATTCGGCGCCCATGACAACGTCTATTTCGGGCGCGTCGAAGATGGCGTGCTGGAAAGCGAGTTCGCCGGCAACCTCACCGAGGTCTGCCCCACCGGCGTGTTCACCGACAAGACCCACTCCGAGCGCTACACCCGCAAGTGGGACATGCAGTTCGCGCCGAGCATCTGCCACAACTGCTCGGCCGGCTGCAACATCAGCCCTGGCGAGCGCTACGGCGAAATTCGCCGTGTGGAAAACCGCTTCAACGGCGACGTGAACCATTATTTCCTCTGCGATCGCGGTCGCTTCGGTTACGGCTTCGTCAATCGCAAGGACCGTCCGCGACAGCCGGTGATGATGCTCAGCGGCATGAAGATGGGCGTGGACGCCGCGCTCGATCAGGCCGCCGCCCTGCTCAAGGGACGCACGGTGATCGGCATCGGCTCGCCGCGTGCGAGCCTGGAGAGCAACCACGCCCTGCGCGAACTCGTTGGCGCCGAGAACTACTACACCGGGATCGCCGCGCAGGAGCTGGCCAACCTCCAGCTCATCTGCCAGGTGTTGGAGACCGGCCCGCTGCCGACCCCGTCGATGCGCGAGATCGAGGCGCACGACGCCGTGTTCGTGCTAGGCGAGGACCTCACCCAGACCGCCGCGCGGCTCGCCCTCGCCCTTCGTCAGGCGGTCAAGGGCAAGGCGACCGAAATCGCCGCCGCGGCGAAGATTCCCGAGTGGCACCAGGCGGCCGTCCAGAACGTTGCGCAGCAGGCCCGCAGCCCCCTGTTCATCGCCAGCGTCAGCGAGACTCGCCTCGATGACGTCGCGACCCAGAGCGTGCAGGCAGCCCCGCAAGACCTCGCCCGGCTGGGATTCGCCGTCGCCCATGCGATCGACCCGAGCGCTCCGGCCGTCAGTGGCCTCGAGCCGGAAGCCGCGGCGCTTGCCCAGCGCATCGCCGACGCGCTGCTGGCGGGCCAGCGCCCGCTTATCGTCTCCGGGGCGTCACTCGGTTCGCGGGACGTGATCGAGGCGGCCGCCAACATCGCCCAGGCATTGAAGAACCGCGAGAAGAACGCCTCGATCAGCCTGGTGGTGCCGGAAGCGAACAGCATGGGCATCGCCATGCTGGTGGCCGACGATCAAGGCGACAAGTCCGTCGACGCCGCACTGCAAGCGCTGACCTCGGGCCGTGGCGATGCCCTGCTCGTACTGGAAAACGACCTGTACCGGCGGGCGCCGGTCGCAGCGGTGGATGCGGCACTGGCCGCCGCCAAGATCGTCATCGCGGCGGACCATCAGATCACCGAAACCGCGAAAAAGGCTCATCTCGTGTTGCCGGTCGGCAGCTTCGCCGAGAGCGACGGCACGCTCGTCAGCCAGGAAGGCCGCGCCCAGCGTTTCTTCCAGGTGTTCGACCCAAGCTATTACGACAGCGGCAACCTCGTCCGCGAGGGCTGGCGCTGGCTGCATGCACTCCACGCAACGCGGCAGAACCAGCCGGTCGACTGGACCCAGCTCGACCAGGTGACCGAGGCCTGCGCCGCGGCTCATCCGCGCCTGGCCGGCATCCGTGGCGCGGCGCCCAAGGCCGATTTCCGCATCCGCGGCATGAAGCTCGCCCGTGAACCGCACCGCTACAGCGGCCGTACCGCCATGCGCGCCAACATCAATGTCAGCGAGCCCCGCCAGCCGCAAGACAGGGACTCGGCGTTCGCCTTCTCGATGGAAGGCTATGCCGGCAGCGCCGAAGACCGCCAGCAGATTCCCTTCGCCTGGTCGCCGGGCTGGAACTCGCCGCAGGCCTGGAACAAGTTCCAGGACGAAGTCGGCGGCCACTTGCGTGCCGGCGATCCGGGCGTTCGGTTGATCGAACCCACGGGCGAGCGGAACACCTGGTTCGCCGTCAACCCGGCCTTCGCACCGGAGAAGGGGCAATGGCAGGCGGTGCCGCTGCATCACCTGTTCGGCAGCGAGGAAACCTCCGCGCGGGCCGCACCGATCCAGGCGCGCATGCCGGAACCCTACGTGGCATTGAACAAGGCCGAAGCCGATCGCCTGGCGGTCAACGAGGGTGCGCGCCTGACGCTGAGCCTGGATGGCCAGACCCTGCATTTGCCGCTGCGAATTCTCGATGACCTTCCGCTCGGCGTGATCGGCCTGCCGGTCGGGCTGGCCGGCATTCCCGCCGTCTTCGCCGACGCCCGAGTCACCGACATCCAGGAGGCGGCGCAATGAGCTGGCTGACCCCCGAACTGATCGACGTCATCGTCCAGGTCCTCAAGGCCATCGTCATCCTGCTGGTAGTCGTGGTCAGCGGCGCGCTCCTCAGCTTCGTCGAGCGGCGACTGCTCGGCCTCTGGCAGGACCGCTACGGCCCGAATCGCGTGGGGCCGTTCGGCATGTTCCAGCTGGGTGCGGACATGCTGAAAATGTTCTTCAAGGAGGACTGGACGCCTCCGTTCGCCGACAAGCCGATCTTCACCCTGGCGCCGGTGGTGGCGATGAGCTCGCTGCTGATCGCCTTCGCCGTGGTGCCGGTGACGCCGACCTGGGGCGTGGCGGACCTCAACATCGGCCTGCTGTTCTTCTTCGCGATGGCCGGGTTGACGGTGTACGCCGTGCTCTTCGCCGGCTGGTCGAGCAATAACAAGTTCGCCCTGCTCGGCAGCCTGCGCGCCTCGGCGCAGACGGTCTCGTACGAGGTGTTCCTCGGGCTTTCGCTGATGGGCATCGTGGCGCAGGTCGGCTCGTTCAACATGCGCGACATCGTCGAGTATCAGCAGGAACACCTGTGGTTCATCATTCCGCAGTTTCTCGGCTTCGCCACCTTCTTCATTGCCGGCGTTGCGGTGACCCACCGCCATCCGTTCGATCAGCCCGAGGCCGAGCAAGAGCTCGCCGACGGTTATCACATCGAATATGCCGGCATGAAATGGGGCATGTTCTTCGTCGGCGAGTACATCGGCATCGTGCTGATCTCGGCGCTGCTCACCACCCTGTTCTTCGGCGGTTGGCACGGCCCGTTCCTGGACGCCCTGCCCTGGCTGTCGTTCTTCTGGTTCGCGCTCAAGACCGGCTTCTTCATCATGCTGTTCATCCTGCTGCGCGCGTCGATTCCGCGTCCGCGCTATGACCAGGTGATGGCCTTCAGCTGGAAGTTCTGCCTGCCGCTGACCCTGATCAACCTGCTGGTGACCGGCGCGCTCGTGCTGGCCGCGCAGTAAGGAGTAACCGATATGTTCAAGTACATCGGCGAGGTGCTGCATGGCACCTACACCCAGTTGCGCAGCCTGGTGATGGTGTTCAGCCATGCCTTCCGCAAGCGCGACACGCTGCAATATCCCGAGGAACCGGTCTACCTGCCTCCCCGCTATCGCGGCCGCATCGTGCTGACGCGCGACCCCGACGGCGAAGAGCGTTGCGTGGCCTGCAACCTATGTGCGGTGGCCTGCCCGGTCGGCTGCATTTCGCTGCAGAAGGCCGAGACCGAGGATGGTCGTTGGTATCCGGAGTTCTTCCGCATCAACTTCTCGCGTTGCATTTTCTGTGGCCTGTGCGAGGAGGCCTGCCCGACCACCGCGATCCAGCTGACGCCGGATTTCGAGATGGGCGAATTCCAGCGGCAAGACCTGGTTTACGAGAAGGAGGATCTGCTGATTTCAGGCCCCGGCAAGAACCCGGACTACAACTTCTACCGTGTCGCAGGCATGGCCATCGCCGGCAAACCCAAGGGTGCGGCGCAGGCCGAAGCCGAACCGATCAACGTCAAGGGGCTGCTGCCATGACCTTGCGCGGCTCGATTCCTTCCTGCGCGGCCGTCGCTCTCATGCGGCGCGCCATCGAGGTGCCCGTTTGCCGGGTGCGCCACGTACACGTGCCGAGGACCTGACCTCATGGAATTCGCTTTTTATTTCTCCTCCGGGGCGGCGGTGGTCGCCACGCTGCGGGTGATCACCGCCAGCAACCCGATACACGCCCTGCTCTATCTGGTGGTGTCGCTGCTGGCCGTGGCCATGTGCTTCTTCAGCCTGGGCGCGCCCTTCGCCGGCGCGCTGGAAATCATCGTCTATGCCGGCGCCATCATGGTGCTGTTCGTGTTCGTGGTGATGATGCTCAACCTGGGACCGACGACCTCTTCGCAGGAGCGAGCCTGGCTGACGCCGATGGTCTGGATCGGCCCATCGGCGCTGTCGCTGGTACTGCTGCTGCAATTGCTCTGGACGCTGTTCGCCGCGCCCACCCACGCACCGCTCGCGCTGACCAGCGTCGGACCGAAGGCCGTCGGCGTCTCGCTGTTCGGACCCTACCTGCTGGCCGTCGAGCTGGCCTCACTGTTGCTGCTGGCCGCGCTCGTCGCGGCGTACCACCTCGGCCGCCACGAAGCGAAGGAGTGAGACCATGACAAGCATTCCCCTGGAACATGGCCTGGCGGTCGCGGCGATCCTGTTCTGCCTGGGCCTGGTCGGCCTGATGGTCCGGCGCAACATCCTGTTCATGCTGATGAGCCTGGAAATCATGATGAACGCGGCGGGGCTCGCCTTCGTCGTCGCGGGCAGCCGCTGGGGCCAACCTGACGGCCAGATCATGTTCATCCTGGTGATCACGCTCGCTGCCGCGGAGGCGGCGATTGGCTTGGCGATCCTGTTGCAGCTGTATCGCCGCTTCAACACCCTCGATGTCGATGCTGCAAGCGAGATGCGCGGATGAACCTCTTATTCCTGACCTTCGTTTTCCCGCTGCTCGGCTACTTCCTGCTGGCCTTTTCCCGCGGCCGGCTGTCCGAAAACCTTGCAGCCACCATCGGCGTGGGCTCGGTGGGCCTGTCGGCCCTGATCACGGCCTGGATCATCTGGCAGTTTAACGTCGCGCCTCCGGCCGGCGGCGCGTACACCCAGGTGTTGTGGCAATGGCTGAACGTGTCCGGGCTGGAGGCCGATTTCGGCCTGCATCTGGACGGTCTGTCGCTGACCATGCTCGGCGTGGTGACCGGCGTCGGCTTCCTCATTCACCTGTTCGCCAGTTGGTACATGCGCGGGGAGGAAGGCTATTCGCGCTTCTTCGCCTACACCAACCTGTTCATCTTTAGCATGCTGCTGCTGGTGCTGGGCGATAACCTGCTCCTGCTGTATTTCGGCTGGGAAGGCGTGGGGCTGTGCTCCTACCTGCTGATCGGCTTCTATTTCAGCGAGCGCAAGAACGGCAATGCGGCGCTCAAGGCGTTCATCGTCACCCGTGTCGGGGACGTGTTCATGGCGTTCGGCCTGTTCATCCTGTTCGTTCAGGTGGGCACGCTCAATATCCAGGAACTGCTGGCCATGGCGCCCGAGGCGTTCCGTCGCGGCGACCTGTGGATCACCCTGGCGACCCTGGCGCTGCTCGGCGGCGCCGTCGGCAAGTCCGCCCAGCTGCCGCTGCAGACCTGGCTGGCCGACGCCATGGCCGGTCCGACGCCCGTATCGGCGCTCATCCATGCCGCGACCATGGTGACCGCCGGCGTCTACCTGATCGCCCGCACGCACGGCCTGTTCCTGTTGGCTCCCGACGTGCTCGAACTGGTCGGTGTCGTCGGCGCCGTGACGCTGGTGCTGGCTGGCTTTGCCGCGCTGGTACAAACGGACATCAAGCGCATCCTGGCCTACTCGACCATGAGCCAGATCGGCTACATGTTCCTCGCGCTCGGTGTCGGCGCCTGGGACGCGGCGATCTTCCACCTGATGACCCACGCGTTCTTCAAGGCGTTGCTGTTCCTCGCTTCCGGTTCGGTCATCCATGCCTGCCACCATGAGCAGAACATCTTCCGCATGGGCGGGCTGTGGAAGAAACTGCCGCTGGCCTACGCGAGCTTCATCGTCGGCGGTTCGGCGCTGGCCGCGCTGCCGCTGATCACGGCGGGCTTCTACTCCAAGGACGAGATTCTCTGGGAGGCCTTCGCCACCGGCCACAACGGCTTGCTCTACGCTGGCCTGCTGGGCGCCTTCCTGACCTCGATCTACACCTTCCGGTTGATTTTCATCGCCTTCCACGGCGAGGCGAAGACCGATGCCCATGCGGGGCACGGGCTGGCCCACAACCTGCCGCTCGGCGTGCTGATCGTGCTGTCCACCTTCATCGGCGCGCTGATCACGCCGCCGCTGGCGGGCGTCCTGCCGGAAAGCTTCGGCCATGCCGGCGGCGAAGCGAAGCACAGCCTGGAGATCGCCTCCGGTGCCATTGCGCTGGCCGGCATCCTGCTCGCCGCGGTGTTGTTCCTTGGCAAGCGGCAGATCGCCCAGGCGATTTCCCGGAGCCTGCCGGGACGCCTGCTTTCGGCCTGGTGGTTCGCCGCGTGGGGCTTCGACTGGCTGTACGACAAGGTCTTCGTCAAGCCCTACCTGTTCCTGTGCTGGCTGCTGGGTTGGGACCCGGTCGACGTCTCGATCGGCTTGGTGCCCCAGACCGCCCGTGCCGGCAACGCCCTGCTGAGTCGCACCCAGACCGGCCAGCTGCGCTGGTACGCACTGTCCATCGTCGGTGGCGCGGTACTGCTGCTCGGCATCGTTCTGCTCTGAATTGCGCAAGGACCCTTTACCGTGATTCTGCCCTGGCTAATCCTGATTCCCTTCATCGGCGGGCTGCTCTGCTGGCTGGTCGAACGCTTCGACCAGACGCTGCCGCGCTGGATCGCCCTGCTGACGATGTCACTGCTGTTCGGCCTCGGCCTGTGGCTCTGGGCCACCGGCGACTACAGCCTGGCGCCGGCCCCGGATGCCGGCGCCAACTGGGCCGTCGAGTTCAAGTACGTCTGGATCGAGCGATTCGGCATCAACCTGCACCTGGCGCTCGACGGCCTGTCGCTGCTGATGGTCCTGCTGACCGGTCTGCTCGGTGTGCTATCGGTGCTCTGCTCCTGGAAGGAAATCCAGCGCCACGTCGGTTTCTTCCACCTCAACCTGATGTGGATTCTCGGCGGCGTGGTGGGGGTGTTCCTGTCCCTGGATCTGTTCCTGTTCTTCCTGTTCTGGGAAATGATGCTGGTGCCGATGTACTTCCTCATCGCGCTCTGGGGACACAGTTCCAGCGAAGGCAAGCGCTCGCGCATCAATGCGGCGACCAAGTTCTTCATCTACACCCAGGCGAGCGGCCTGGTGATGCTGGTGGCCATTCTCGGGTTGGTACTGGTGCACTACCACGACAGCGGCGTGCTGACCTTCGACTACGCCCTGCTGCTCGATGCCCAGCTTGACCCGGCCATCGAGTACCTGCTGATGCTCGGGTTCTTCATCGCGTTCGCGGTGAAGTTTCCCATCGTGCCCCTGCACGCCTGGCTGCCCCATGCGCATGCCCAGGCGCCGACGGCCGGTTCGGTCGACCTGGCGGGCATCCTGCTGAAGACGGCGGCCTACGGCATGATCCGCTTCGCGCTGCCGCTGTTTCCCAATGCTTCGGTCGATTTCGCGCCGATCGCGATGGTCCTGGGCCTGGTCGGCATCTTCTATGGCGCGCTGTTGTCCTTCGCACAGACCGACATCAAGCGCCTCGTCGCCTACTCCAGCATCTCGCACATGGGCTTCGTGCTGATCGGCATCTATTCCGGCAGCGAGCTCGCCCTGCAGGGCGCGGTGGTGCTGATGATCGCGCACGGTCTGTCAGCCGCGGCGCTGTTCATCCTCTGTGGCCAGCTGTACGAGCGGCTGCATACCCGGGACATGCGCGAGATGGGCGGCCTGTGGTCACGGCTGCGCTGGCTGCCGGCGCTCAGTCTGTTCTTCGCGGCGGCTTCGCTGGGCCTGCCGGGCACGGGCAATTTCGTCGGTGAGTTCGTCGTGCTCTTCGGCGCGTTCGAGCGCATGCCCTGGATCGTGGTCATAGCGACCTTCGGCGTGGTCCTCGCGTCGATCTACTCGCTGGCGATGGTGCACCGCGCGCATTTCGGACCGGCCAAGGCGCAAGGCGCATTGCCCGGGATGGATGCCCGCGAGCTCGGCATGATTCTGCTGCTGGCGGTGCTGCTGGTGCTGCTGGGCGTCTATCCGCAGCCGGTGTTCGATACCACGCAGGCCAGCATGAACGGCGTCCAGCAGTGGATCACCACGGCTCTCTCCCCTCTCGCTTCGATCCGGTAGTCGCGCATGGAACTCACACAACAACACTTCATTGCCCTGCTGCCGCTGCTGCTCGCCAGCGCGACGCTCGTGACCGTGATGCTGGCCATCGCCTGGCGCCGCAGCCACGGCTTGAGCTTCGTGCTGAGCGCGATCGGCCTGACGGCAGCGCTGCTCTCCATACCGATGGCGCGTGAAAGCGGCGTCGCGGGCGTCACCTCACTGCTGTTGCTCGATGACTTCGCCTACTTCCACAGCGCGCTGATCCTGGTGTCGACGCTCGCCTGCATGACGCTGGCGCACGCCTACCTTGGCGAGAAGCCTGGCGCCGACGGCTTTCCCGGCAACCGCGAGGAGCTGTACCTGCTGCTGACGCTGTCGGCGACTGGCGGCATGGTACTGGTCAGTGCCCAGCACCTCGCGGCGCTGTTCGTCGGCCTGGAGCTGCTGTCGGTGCCGGTCTACGGACTGGTGGCCTACGCCTTCTTCAGCCGGCGCTCGCTGGAGGCTGGCATCAAGTACATGGTGCTCTCGGCCGCCGGCAGTGCCTTTCTGCTGTTCGGCATGGCCCTGCTCTATGCCGAGTCCGGGACGCTCGCTTTCACCGGCATCGGCGCCAGCCTCGCGACGCACCTTGCCTCACCGCTGGTGCAGACGGGTGTCGTCATGATGCTCATCGGCCTAGCCTTCAAGCTGTCGCTGGTGCCCTTCCATCTCTGGACGCCCGACGTGTACGAGGGCGCGCCGGCGCCGGTCTCCGCCTTTCTCGCCACGGCAAGCAAGGTGGCGGTGTTCGCGGTGCTGCTGCGCCTTTACCTGATGTCGCCGGCAACCGGTGACGGCTGGCTGACCGACGCGCTGACGGTGATCGCCATCGCGTCGATCCTTGGCGGCAACCTGCTGGCCCTGAACCAGAGCAATCTCAAGCGCCTGCTCGGCTACTCGTCGATCGCCCACTTCGGTTATCTGCTGGTTGCGTTGATTGCCAGCAATGGCTTCGCCGTCGAGGCGGTGGGCGTCTATCTGGTGACCTACGTGCTGACCAGCCTGGGGGCGTTCGGCGTGGTGACGCTGATGTCCAGCCCCTACAACGGGCGCGACGCCGATGCGCTCTACGAGTACCGCGGCCTGTTCTGGCGGCGCCCCTACCTTACGGCCGTGCTGACCGTGATGATGCTGTCGCTGGCCGGCATTCCGCTGACCGCGGGCTTCATCGGCAAGTTCTACATCATCACCACCGGTGTCGAATCCCAGCTGTGGTGGCTGCTCGGTGCGCTGATCATCGGCAGCGCGATCGGCCTGTATTACTACCTGCGTGTGATGGTCACGCTGTACCTGGTCGAGCCGGGTATCCGTCGGCATGATGCCCCGCAGGATTGGGGCCAGCGTGCCGGCGGCATCATGCTCATGGCGATCGTGATTCTGGCGCTGTTCCTGGGCGTATACCCCCAGCCGCTGCTGGAACTGGCCCAACAGGCCGGTTTCGCGGCGCTCTGACCGAACGACCCTGCCGCCCTTTCGGGCGGCCTTTGCATGAGGATGCCGATATGCGCATGCAGCTTTTAGCCCTTGGTCTGGCCGGCGCCATGATCGCGCCGGTGACGTTCGCTGATCATGCCGGACACACCGGTGCTCACCATGCCGTTGCCAGCGGCGAGGCCGTCTCGATAAAGGACGCCTGGGCACGCGAGATGCCGCCCGGCTCGCCCGCCACCGCGGCCTACCTGGGCATCCACAACGGAACCGACCAGCCGCGCAGGCTCATCGGCGTCAGCAGCACGGTCGCGGAAAAGGCCGAGCTGCACACCAGCCGGCGCGAGGGCGACATGGTCCGGATGGAGCGGCTCGAGGCGATCGAGATTCCTGCGAACGGCGGCGTCGAGCTCGCACCTGGCGGCCATCACGTGATGCTGATGGGGCTCGAGCGCCCGCTCGCTGCCGGGGATACCTTCAGCTTGACGCTGGAATTCGCTGACGGTGAGACCCGTGCCGTCGACGTCGAGGTGCGGGGCCAGGCCCCCGGCGACGCGCACGGTGCGCACGCGGATCACTGAGGTGAGGTGGCGGCCGTGCCGCCTACCTCGATGCGCATGATCGAAACCCTTACGACGGCGCCGGCTGCGCCAACCGTGGAGCGTCAGCCGGCTGAGGCCGATCAGCCGCGCGGCTGATCGGAAGACTTGTCCAGATCCAGCAGGTGGAAGCGCGGCAGCGCGAGATGCCAGCGGATCGCGGCCAGGCGGATGAGCAGCACGGTCAGCATCGCCAGCCCGGTATCGACCCAGTGGGGCGTGCCCATCTCCCGCAGCAGGATGAACGCCAGCGAGCCGGCCAGGCAGGCGGTGGCGTAGATCTCCTTCTGGAAAATCAGCGGAATCTCGTTGCACAGCACGTCGCGAATGACCCCGCCGGCCACCCCGGTCATCACGCCCATGATCAGCGCCGTGCTGACCGGCACTTGATGCTGCAACGCCACCTCCGTCCCGATGACCGTGAACACCGCAAGACCGAAGGCATCGGAAACCAGCAGGCCGGTTTCGTGGATCGGCCGGGTCACGCGCACCCAGAGCACCGTCCCGATCGCTGCCAGCGACGCGACGATGATGTAGCCGTCGTCGCGAATCCAGCTCACCGGATGGTTGTCGAGAATGACATCGCGCAGCGTCCCGCCGCCGAGCGCGGTGACGACCGCCATGACCAGCACGCCGAACAGGTCCATCGATTTGCGGCCCGCCATCAGCGCGCCGGTGATGGCGAAGACCGCGACGCCGAACAGGTCGGCTACGTAGAAAAGGGTCTCCATGTCGTCAGATTGCCGTGGGAATGCGCATGGTGACGAACTCTTCGGCGGCGGTCGGATGAATCCCGATGGTTTCGTCGAACTGCCGCTTGGTCGCACCGGCCTTCAGCGCGATGGCGAGCCCCTGCATGATCTCGCCCGCTTCGGGGCCGGCCATGTGGCAACCGAGCACGCGGTCGGTGTCGGCATCAACGACCAGCTTCATCAGGCTGCGTTCCAGACTGCTGGTCATGGTGAGCTTCATGGGGCGGAAACGGCTCTCGAACACCACTACCTTGTGGCCCGCGGCGCGCGCCTCCTCTTCGGTCAGGCCAACGGTCGCCATGTTCGGCAGGCTGAACACGGCCGTCGGAATGTGCGCGTAATCGACCGGACGGTACTGCTCGGGCTTGAACAGGCGACGCGCAACGGCCATGCCTTCGGCGAGCGCAACCGGCGTCAGCGGCACCTTGCCGATCACGTCTCCGATCGCCAGGATCGAGGGCGTCGAGGTCTGGTATTGCTCGTTCACCCGAATGAAGCCCTTGTCGTTCAGCGGGACATCGACGTTTTCCAACCCCAGGTTGTCGAGCATCGGCCGACGGCCCGTCGCATACAGGACGCAGTCGGCGACCATGACACGCCCGTCTTTCAGGGTCGCCTGGATGGCGCCATCCTCCAGTCGATCCAGCCGCGCGATGTCCGCATTGAATTGCAGGTCGAGGTCTTTCTTGATCAGCTCGTCCTTCAGGTGATCGCGCAGGGACAGATCGAAGCCCCGCAGGAACAGCTCACCGCGATACAGCAGTCGCGTTTCGGCCCCGCAGGCATTGAAGATCGAGGCGAACTCCACCGCGATGTAGCCGCCGCCAACCACCAGTACGCGTTTCGGCAGGCGCTCCAGGTAGAAGGCCTCGTTCGACGTGATGGCCAGTTCTCGCCCCGGCACGTCCGGCACGAACGGCCAACCGCCCGTGGCGATGAGAATGTGCTCGGCGGTGTGGCGACGGCCGTCGACCTCGACCGTATGCGGATCGAGAATCGTCGCGTGCGCTTCGAGCAGGGTCACGCCGCTGTCGGTCAGCAGCTTGCCGTAGATGCCGTTCAGGCGCTCGATTTCACGGTTCTTGTTGGCGATCAGCGTCGGCCAGTCGAAGGTCGCGCCGTCGATCGACCAGCCGTATCCCTGCGCCTCGCCGAGGTCCTCGGCATAGTGGGCGCCGTAGACGAGCAGTTTTTTCGGTACGCAACCGACGTTGACGCAGGTGCCGCCCAGGTAGCGGCTTTCGGCGATGGCCACGCGGGCGCCGAAGCCCGCCGCGAACCGAGCCGCGCGTACGCCACCGGAGCCTGCGCCGATGACGAAGAGATCGAAGTCGTAAGCCATGAGTCTATGTCTCCATGCAGGCGCGTAGCATAACGAGCGCGCCCGGCCCAATCATAGGAGCACGTGCATGCCCACCCTTACCCACGTCGCGCTGCATGTCCCGGACCTCGAGGCAAGCATCGCGTTCTTCCGACGCTATTGCGGCATGGAGGTGTTTCACGAACGCCCCGGCAAGGGCTCCCGCATCGTCTGGATGGCGGAACCCGGCCGCGAGCGCGAGTTCATCTTCGTGATCATGCCGGGCGGCCAGCCTCGCGCCGAACAGCCCGGCGACTATGGGCACCTTGGCTTCGCCGTTGCCAGCCGCGAGGAGGTCGACGCGATTGCCGAGCGCGCCCGCGCCGATGGCTGCCTGCTGTGGGAGCCGCGGGACGAGCCCTTCCCCGTCGGCTACTACTGCGGCGTGCGCGATCCATCCGGGCAATACGTCGAGTTCAGCTATGGCCAACCGCTCGGACCCGGCGCGCAGGATCTGCCGAGCCCCGAATGAAAAAGGCCACCCGAGGGTGGCCCTGTTCGCCGCGCAGGCCTCAGAAGGCCTTGCCGGTCAGATAGAAGTTCTCGTAGCAGAAGTTGGTTGCCGCGATGTACCCCTCGGCGCTGCCGCAGTCGAAGCGCTGGCCTTTGAATTTGTACGCCAGCACGCAACCGTCCTGGGCCTGACGCATCAGCGCGTCGGTGATCTGGATCTCCCCGCCCTTGCCCGGCTCGGTCTGCTCGATGAGTTCGAAGATGTCCGGCGTCAGGATGTAGCGACCGATGATCGCCAGGTTGGAAGGTGCGTCCTCGGGCTTGGGTTTCTCGACCATGTGGCTGACGCGGAAGATGTCGTCACGGATCATCTCGCCGGCGATCACACCGTACTTGCTGGTCTCTTCCGGCGGCACTTCCTGGATGGCGACGATCGAGCAGCGGAACTGGTTGTACAGCTTCACCATCTGCGCCAGCACCGGATCGCCGTCGACATTGATGCAGAGGTCATCGGCGAGCACGACGGCGAAGGGTTCGTCGCCAATCAGCGGACGCCCGCTGAGAATCGCATGGCCCAGGCCCTTCATCTCGACCTGGCGGGTGTAGGAAAAGCTGCACTCATCGATCAGGCGGCGAATCCCGACCAGGTACTTTTCCTTGTCGGTGTTGCGGATCTGATGCTCCAGCTCGTAGCTGATGTCGAAGTGATCTTCCAGCGAACGCTTGCCGCGGCCGGTAACCACGGAAATCTGGTTGAGCCCTGCGGCCAGTGCCTCCTCCACCCCGTACTGGATCAGGGGCTTGTTCACCACGGGCAACATTTCCTTGGGCATCGCCTTGGTGGCAGGCAGGAAGCGCGTTCCATAGCCGGCCGCTGGGAAAAGGCATTTCTTGATCATGTGAGTCCTTGAGTGAAATTCCAGTTTTGACGCAGTGCCTGAGCTTCAGGCGATAGCTGCCTTGCGGTGAGCGATCTCACGCCATGACCGCGACAGAAGCGAGGGCCAGGACAGGACCGTATCGCTACGACCACCAATCGTCGTTGGGGTTCGCCATCATCGACACGAACGGATGGACGACCCCCGCGGCGGGCTCTAGCGTGGGGCCGCCCGAGGGAAATGTCCATGCGCCATCAGTCGCCGATAATGGTGATGGTGTTCGAAACCGGGAGGTCCTTGACGGACTGCACCTGGGCCAGCAACTGGGTGATGATCGACAGCACCTCGCCGGAGAAGCCAGCGGCCTCGCCGAGCGGAATGGCGTAGTCGGTATCGGCGAAGGTGGTGCGGACGGCCGCGTCTTGCGTCAGCAGCGGATCCCGCCAGACGACCATCAGCGGCTTGGCCCCCGATGCGCCGGGAATGTCGAGGGGGCGGCCCAAGGCTTGCTGGACACCGATCAGGTCGCCGAGGTAGTCGAGTATCTCGGCCAGCGATCGCGTGTCGAGCCGAATCGTTCCGAGCTCGGGGGTCCGAAACGTCACCTGCGCGGTACCGGTGCTGCCGAAGAACGTCGGATCGGTCACCTCGTAGCGCCGCGGCGCCGCGGCACCGGCGCACTGGGCCTGCTTGAACAGCGCTTCATGCGGCGCGGCGAAACAGAACCGCGCGCTCTGGGCTATCTGTCTGAGCTGGTAACGGTTTTCCCCGACCTTCTCGATGGTCATCTTCTCCTTGCGGACTGCCAGGATCTGATCGAGGGTCGGCGGCTTCTTCAGGCGCAGTTCCGGCCCGTAGTCGCGCACGAGGGTGACGCTTTCAGTGGTCAGCCCCTGCTCTATCAGGCGCTTGAGCAGCTTCTGGAACAGGTCGAATTGTTCAAGGTTCTCCGGGTCGTTGCGAAAGACCTGGTTGCCGTTGGCGCCGGAAATCACGACCTGCTCGAGAAAGAGCGACAGCACCAGTTGCGTCGTCCTGTCCTGCCGCAGGTAGAAGTCCAGCGTGCGGGTGTCGACCGGCGCAACGTAGCCGCGATAGAACTCCTGGTTGCCTTGTGTGGACACCTCGAACGAGGGGCCCTGCTCGATCGACATGTGCGGGTTGAAGCCGAAACTGGACGTCGCATCGCCGCCGAAGGGCAGGTTCAGGTTCGCGCCGGCATAGATGCGGCTGCGCCCACGGATGGTCGCCAGGGTCGTGAAATGCGCCGGCAGGGAGAGGCTTCGGCGAACGATGTTCAGCAGCAACGCCTGGTCCTGCAGCGTGCCGTACTCGCGGTTGATGTCGCTCATCGAGGCCGACAGGCGCTTGCCACCCGTGCAGCCCGCCAGTAACAGGAAGATCAAGGCCAGCGTCATCAGACGCATGCCGGAGCGGAGCATTCGCGGGTCCTTCTGGCTGGTTTCGGCAAACCGGCAACGGCCGGGAATGCTTCGACTGCCATGACGGCCTCTTGGTGCCCGCGTGTCGCACTTCGGGCACGGCGACCTGTCGAGATAGGACACCTGACTGATTTCGACGGCTTTATATGATGCGCGCCTTCCACCTGCTGCCGATTGCCCTGCTCGCCGGATGCGCCGCGACGCCGGAGCAGTTCACCGAGGACGAAGTTGCACGCGCGGCGAAGGTGAAGGCCTATTCGGCCTCATCGATCGCGCCGGTGCATGAGGTGATCGGCCCGGTGCGCAGCAACTCCTGCGACAGCGGCTCGTTCGAGCGCTTCCACGGAACCCAGGGCGAGGCGATCTGGCTGCTCAAGTTGCAGGCCGCGCGCCTGGGTGGCGACCTGGTGGTCGACTACCGCTGCCGCACACGCACGCTGGACCCGATCAGCCGATGCCTCGAGTCCAAGCGCTGCGAAGGCCAGGCGGCGGTTCGCGACTAACGGCGAGCGGCCATCAGCGTGGCGACTACTTGCCGTCGAGCTGTTCCTGCATGCGCTTGATTTCGCCCTCGAGGTGGTTGCCCCAGTCGTCGCCCAGGTATTGCGCCAGGCTCGTCAGCGCCTCGACGTTGACGCCGCGGCCATGCTCGATGTCCAGCCGGATGGCGTTATTGATCGCAGTCATCCACACGATGATGTCTCGTCCGCTGCGTAGAAAATCCAGCGCGTCGTCGGCGACGTGGGCAGCGCTGCGCAGGGCGGCGACATTGGTGATTACCTTCAGCTCGGTGGTCATCGGTGGCTCCTGATGGGCCGTGAACGGCCCTCGAACCCCTGTGGTCGAGCAGCCTCGTCGAGGTTATCTGCCGGCCTCTGCGCCGGCTTGAGGCTGTTCGTCGGCTACCGGCGCACCATCGGCCAGGTTGGCGACCTGCCAGCCTCCGCCCAGCGCGGCGATCAGTTGCACGCTGGTCACCAATCGATCCCCGAGCAACGCAAGGTTGGTGCGCTCGGTGTTCAGCGCGTTGGTCTGCAAGGTCGCGACGCTCAGGAAATCGACGATCCCCGCCTGATACTGGTTCTGGATAAGGCGCAGGGAATCCTGCGCGGCCTCCAGGGCCTCCTGCTGGATCTGCGCCTCCTCGCCGAGGACCCGCAGCTGCACGAGGTAATCCTCGACCTCGCGAAACGCATCCAGCACCGTCTGGCGATAGGTCGCGACGGTTTCGTCATAGCTCGCCTCGACGCGCTCGAGCTCGGCCCGCCGGCCGCCGAAGTCGAGCAACGTCAGCGCCATCGACGGCCCGAGGCTCCAGAAGCGATTGGGCACGCTGATCAGATCGGCCACGGCGCTGTTGCTGTAGCCACCGCTGGCCGAGAGCGTCAGGTCCGGGTACCAGGCGGCCTGGGTGGCGCCGATCAGCGCGTTCGCGGCGATGACGTCCTGTTCGGCGGTGGCGATGTCCGGGCGGCGTTCGAGCAGCTCGGAGGCCATGATTCGAGGAACGTCCGGCAGCTCCGGGACGTCTTCGCGCACGGCGATGTCCAGCTCCGAAGGCGGAACGCCGACCAGGACGGCGATGGCATGTTCCAGCTGCGCGCGCTGCCAGAGCAGATCGACCGCCTGCGCCTGTGCGCTGCGCAACTGCGCCACCGCCTGGGTGACGTCCGACTTGGGGGCGATACCGGCGCGGTACTGATTCCGGGTGAGTTCAAGCGAGCGCTCGTAGGCGTCGATGGTGGCGGCGAACAGCCGGCGCTGCTCGTCCAGAACGCGCAGCTGCATGTAGGTCTGCGCCAGCTCGGCCTGAAGGCTCAGCCGCACCGCGGCCAGGTCTGCCTCGCTGGCGAGCGCGTTGGCCCGGTTCGCTTCGAGGGTGCGACGCAGCCGTCCCCAGAGGTCGAGTTCCCAGGAGGCGTTGATGCCAAGCTCGTAGTTTTCCGAGACGCTGGAGCCCGTGCTGACGCTGGTGGTACGCGAGCCCTGCGCCGCGCGCGTCACGCCGGCGCTGGCGCCCACCGCCGGGAACAGCTCCGAGCGCGCCCCGCGTACCAGCGCTCGTGCCTGGCGATAGCGGGCCTCGGCGGCGGCGAGGTTCTGGTTGTCGACGTTCAGCCGCTCGATCAGCCCGGTCAGTACCGGATCATCGTAGAGCAGCCACCACTGGCTGCTGTCCAGCGCATGGGGGGTCGCCGGCTTCCAGCCTTCGGCCTGCTTGAACTCGGCGACGACCGGCGTCTGCGGTCGCTGGTAGTCCGGCCCCAGGGTGCAGGCGCCAAGCGATGTGGCGACCAGCAGCGCCGCGAGGGTTCGGATCGGTACGGGCAGTGGCGTCATAGCGGTGTGTCCAGGGCGGCATCGGTACGGGCGCCGCGCCAGCGGTTGAAGCGGTGGCGCAAGCGATCGAAATACAGGTAAACGACAGGCGTGGTGTAGAGCGTCAGCACCTGACTGAGCAGCAGGCCGCCGACGATGGTAAGGCCGAGCGGCCGGCGCATCTCGGCGCCCTCGCCGCTGCCGATCAGTAACGGCACGGCACCCAGGATCGCCGCCATCGTGGTCATCAGGATCGGCCGCAGGCGCAGCAGGCAGGCGCGACGGATGGATTCCTCGGGTGCGAGTTTTTCGTCCCGCTCGAGTTGCAGCGCCAGATCCACCATGAGGATGGCGTTCTTCTTCACCACACCGATCAGCAGGAACAGGCCGAGCAGCGAAAACAGGCTGAACTGCCCGCCGACCAGGATGATCGCCAGCAAGGCACCGACGCCGGCCGAAGGCAGCGTGGACAGAATCGTCAGCGGGTGGATGTAGCTCTCGTAGAGTACGCCCAGCACGATATAGACCAGCAGCAGCGCGCCGAGGATCATCAATGGCTGGCTTTCCTGCGCCTGCTGGAAGGCGTCGCCGGCGCCGCCGAGACGGCCCTGCACGTCGCTCGGCAGGCCGATCGCCGCCACGGCCCGCTCGATGGCCAGCGTCGCCTCTTCCAGCGTCACGTCCGGCGCCAGGTCGAAATCGATGTTCTCCGCGGCGAACTGGCCGTCGTGCTGGACGCGGTCTTCCTCCAGGCTGCGCTCGTAATGGGCGAACGCCGACAGCGGCACGCGGCTGCCGTCCTCGGCGATGACGTGGATCTGGTCGAGGACCGTCGGGTAATCGGCGTAGCTCGGGTCGATCTCCATCACCACCTGGTACTGGTTCAAGCGCTCGTAGATGGTCGATACCTGCCGCTGGCTGAAGGCGTTGTTGAGCAGCGTGGTCACGGTGCTCATGTCGATGCCGAGCCGCTTGGCCGCGTCGCGATCGACCTCGAGGGTGATCTGCTGGGCGCCCTCGCCTTCATTGGCGTCGATGCTGGTCAGCTCGGGCAGCTTCATCAGCGCCTGCGTCACGCGCGGCGTCCAGGTTCGCAGGTCGTTCAGGTCGCCGGCCAGCAGCGTGTAGGCGTACTGCGAGCTGCTCTGGCGTCCGCCACCGAATTGCAGGTCCTGGTCGGCCATCAGGAACATTCGCCCACCCGGTACCTTGGGCTGGTTGCGACGGATGCGCTCGATCACCTCCTGCGCCGACAGGTCTCGCTCGTCCAGCGGCTTGAGCCGCACGATCATGAAGGCGTTGTTGATGCCGCCCCCGCCCCCGACGAAGCCGGCGACGCTCTCGACCGCCGGATCGGCCAGGATGGCCTGGCGGTAGATTTCCATCTTCGGCTGCATGACCTCGAAGGACAGCCCGTCGTCGCCGCGGATGAAGCCGGTGAGCTGGCCGGTGTCCTGCTGCGGCAGGAAGGTCTTGGGCACCTGGACATACAGCACGATATTCAGCGCGATGGTCGCCAGCAGGGTCAGCAGCGTGATGCGTCGATGGCGCAGCGCCCAGCTCAGCGAGCGATCGTAGTGCCTGAGCAGCCACTGGTGCGCCCGGTGGCTGACGCGGTGCAGTCGTCCCTCGCTGGCGGCGTCGTGCGGCTTGAGCCAGCGCGCGCAGAGCATGGGGGTCAGCGTCAGGGACACCAGCAGCGACACGAGAATGGCCGCCGCCAGCGTGATGGAGAACTCGCGGAACAGCCGCTCGACGATCCCGCCCATGAACAGGATCGAGATGAACACCGCGACCAGCGACAGGTTCATCGACAGCAGCGTGAAGCCGACCTCCCGCGTGCCGCGGTAGGCTGCCTGCAACGGGCTCATTCCGTCGTCGATGTGCCGCGCGATGTTCTCGAGCACGACGATGGCGTCGTCGACCACGAGCCCGGTCGCCAGGATCAGCGCCATCAGCGACAGGGTGTTGAGCGAGAAACCCAGCAGGTACATCACGGCGAAGGTGCCGATCAGCGAGACCGGCACGGCCAGCGCCGGGATCATCGCGCTGCGCAGGCGGCCGAGGAACAGGAACACCAGCACCACCACCAGCGCGACGGCGATAAGCAGCGTGCGCTCGGCTTCGTGCAGCGTGGCGCGGATGACCGGCGAGCGGTCCATCGCCACGTCGAGCTCGACGCTGGCCGGAATCACCGCCCGCAGCGAAGGCAGCTCCGCGCGGATGCCTTCGATGGTCTCGATGATATTGGCGCCGGCCTGGCGATTGATGATCACCAGCACGGCCGGCTCGTTGTTGAAGAAGCCGGCGTTGTAGCGATCCTCCACGGCGTCGCGCACCTCGGCGACGTCCCGCAGGCGCAGCGTGGCGCCATCCTGGTGGCGGATGATCAGCGGGGCGTAGTCGCTGGCCTGATGGAGCTGGTCGTTCGCGCCGATCTGCCAGTGACGGCGCTCGGTCTCGACGGCGCCCTTGGGCCTGCGCACGTTGGCCTCGGTAATGACCTGGCGCACCTCGTCGAGCGATACGCCGTACTGCTCCAGCTGCCGCGGCTGCAACTCGATCCGTACCGCCGGCAGCGAGCTGCCACCGACCTGGACCTCGCCGACGCCCGGCACCTGCGAGAGCTTCTGCGCCAGGAGGGTCGAGGCGACGTCGTAGAGCTGGCCCTTGCTGAGCACGTCGGAGGTCAGCGACAGCACCATGATTGGCGCCTGCGCCGGATTGATCTTGCGGTAGCTCGGCATGCTGCGCATGCCGCTGGGCAGCAGGTTGCGCGACGCATTGATCGCCGCCTGCACGTCTCGCGCCGCGCCGTTGATGTCACGGTCGAGATCGAACTGGATGATGATCCGCGTGTTGCCCTGCGCGCTGCGGCTGGTCATTTCGTCGACGCCGGCGATCGTGCCGAGCGCGCGCTCCAGCGGCGTCGCGATACTTGAGGCCATGATCTCCGGGCTGGCGCCCGGCAGGCTGGCGGTGACGGTGATCACCGGGAAATCCATGTTGGGCAGCGGCGCGACCGGCAGCAGCCGAAAGCCCAGCAGGCCGACCAGCAGGATGGCGGCGCTGAGCAGCATGGTCGCCACCGGGCGGGCGATGAAGGGGGCCGACAGGTTCATCGAGGCGAAGCCGCTGAAGGCGGCAGACCGCGGGCCGTTGGTTCGACCGCCAGCCGGCACTTTTTCGAAGCGATCATGCGCTCGCCTCCTCGCCTGCCCTATCCCGACGAGCGAAGCGCCTGCCAAGCCGATCGAAGAACAGGTAGATCACCGGCGTGGTGAACAGCGTCAGCAACTGGCTGGCCAACAGGCCGCCGACCAGCACCAGGCCCAGCGGCTGGCGCAGCTCGGCACCCGAGCCGGTGGCGAGCATCAGGGGAATGGCGCCGAACAGCGCGGCCAGCGTCGTCATCAGGATCGGCCGGAAGCGCAGCAACGCGGCCTGGTAGATCGCCTGCTCGGGGTTCAGGCCCTGGTTGCGCTCGGCGTCCAGTGCGAAGTCGATCATCATGATCGCGTTCTTCTTCACGATGCCGATCAGCAGGATGATGCCGATCACCGCGATCAGGCCCAGGTCATTGCCGGTCAGCAGCAGCGCCAGCAGCGCGCCGACCGCCGCCGAGGGCAACGTCGAGAGGATGGTGATCGGGTGGATGTAGCTCTCGTAGAGCACGCCGAGCACGATGTACATGGTCACCACCGCCGCCAGGATCAGCAGCAAGGTGCTCGACAGCGAGGCGCGGAAGGCTTCGGCGGCGCCCTGGAAGTGCGTCTGGATGCCGGCAGGCATGCCGATTTCCTGTTCGACGCGCTCGATCGCCGCGACCGCCTCGCCGAGCGAGACGTCCTCGGCGAGGTTGAACGACAGCGTCACCGCGGGGAACTGGCCGATGTGGTTGATCAGCAGCGGCGCGGTGCGTTGCTCGATGCGCGCGAGGCTCGCCAGCCGCACGGGCTCGCCGCTTTCGGAATCCACGTAGATCCCTTCGAGCGCCTGCGGGCCGATCAGGGTGCGGTCCTCCGCTTCCAGCACCACGCGGTACTGGCTGGCCTGGGTGAAGATGGTGGAGATCTGCCGCTGACCGAAGGCGTCGTAGAGCGCATCGGTGATGTCGGCAATGCGGATGCCGAGCCGCGCGGCTGCGTCGCGGTCGATGTCCAGATACAGCTGCAGGCCCTCGCTCTGCAGGTCGCTGGCGACGTCGATCAGTTCGGGCCGTTCGCGCAACGCTTCGACCAGCCGCGGCGTCCAGGTCTCCAGCAGATCGGGATCGGGCGACTCGAGGCTGAACTGGAACTGCGTCCGGCTGACGCGATCCTCGATGGACAGGTCCTGCACCGGTTGTAGGTACAGCTGGATGCCCGGCACCTGCGCCAGTTGGGGTCGCAGCCGCTCGATCACCTCGCTGGCGGTGACGTCGCGCTCGGCGTGGGGCAGCAGGTTGATGAGCATTCGCCCGCTGTTGAGCGTGACGTTGCTGCCGTCGATGCCGATGTGGGACGACAGGCTCTCGACCGCAGGGTCGGCCAGCACCACCTTCGCCAGCGCCTGCTGGCGCTCGCTCATCGCCGCGAAGGACACCGACTGCGGCGCCTCGCTGATGCCCTGAATGACGCCCGTGTCCTGCAACGGGAAGAACCCCTTGGGCACGGCCAGGTACAGCAGCACGGTCAGGCCGAGCGTCGCGACTGCCACCGCCAGCACCAACCCCTGGTGCCCCAGTACCCACCGCAGTTGGCGGCCGTAGCCGGCGATCAGGCGCTGGACCCAGTCCGGTCGCGCCTCGTCGTGCGCCTCGCGGCGCAGCAGGCGTGCGCACATCATTGGCGTGAGCGTGAGCGAGACGACCAGCGAAATGAGGATGGCGACCGCCAGGGTGATGGCGAACTCGCGGAACAGGCGGCCGACCACGTCCTGCATGAACAGGAGCGGGATCAATACCGCGATCAGCGATAGCGTCAGCGAGACCAGGGTGAAGCTGATCTGCCGCGCGCCCTTGAGCGCCGCCTGAAGCGGTGTTTCGCCGTCTTCGAGGTGGCGGGCGATGTTTTCCAGCATGACGATGGCGTCGTCGACCACGAAACCGGTCGCGATCGTCAGCGCCATGAGCGTGAGGTTGTTGAGCGAAAAGCCCGCCAGGTGCATGACCGCGAAGGTGCCGATCAAGGACAGCGGCACCGCGATGGAGGGAATCACCGTCGCCGAGAGCCGCTTGAGGAAGACGAAGGTCACCATCACCACCAGCGCGACGGCGAGGAGCAGTTCGTGCTGCACATCGGTGATCGCCGCACGGATGGTCTGGGTGCGATCGGTCAGCACCCTGACGGCGAGTCCGGCCGGCATGCTGGCGGTGATTTCGGGCAGCAGCGCCTGGATGCGTTCGACCACTTCGATCACGTTGGCGCCCGGCTGGCGCTGGATGTTCAGCAGCACGGCGCGCTGCTGGTCGGCCCAGGCGGCAAGACGGTCGTTCTCCGCCCCGGTGCTGATGGTCGCGACGTCCGCGAGGCGCAAGGCCGCGCCTTCGTTGTAGGCCAGGATGAGCTGGGCGTATTCCTCGGGCGTCTTGAGCTGATCGTTGGCGTCCAGCATCGACACGCGCGTCGGGCCGTCGAAGTTGCCCTTGGGCTGGTTGACGTTCGCCTCGCCAATGAGGCTGCGAACGTCGGCGAGCGACAGGTCATGCGCCGCCAGCGCCTGGGTATCGACATCGATGCGTACCGCCGGCCGCTGGCCACCGGCGATGCTGACCAGCCCGACCCCGCTGATCTGCGAGAGCTTCTGCGCCATGCGGGTGTCCACCAGGTCGTGGAGTTCCGTCAGGCTGAGCGTCTCGGAGGTCACGGCCAGCGTCATCACCGGCGCATCGGCCGGATTGACCTTGTTGTAGATCGGCGGGCTCGGCAGGTCGTTCGGCAGCAGGTTGGTCGCGGCGTTGATCGCGGCCTGCACTTCCTGCTCGGCGACATCGAGCGCCACCTCCAGCGAGAACCGCAGCGTGATCACCGACGCACCGCCGGAGCTGGTCGAGGACATCTGTTCCAGTCCGGGCATCTGGCCCAGTTGCCGTTCGAGCGGCGCCGTAACGGCGCTGGTCATCACCTCGGGACTGGCGCCCGGGTACAGCGTGACGACCCGAATGGTCGGGTAATCGACCTGCGGCAACGCCGATACCGGCAGCATGCGGTAGGCGATCAGGCCGGCGAGCAGGATGGCGACCATGCTCAGCGTGGTCGCTACCGGCCGCAGGATGAACAGCCGCGAAATGTTCATTGCGCCTCGCGGCCGCTTTCAGCGCCGGTACCGGCGTTGGGCGTCGCCGCGCCCGGCGAACCGGTCGCGGCCGGAGCCACCTGTTGATCGTCGTCGATGTTCTCCACCACTTCGACCGCCGCCTCGTCGCGCAGGCGATCGGTACCTTCGAGCACGACCCGCTCGCCCTCGGCCAATCCGGACAGAACGACGGTGGTGGCACCTTCGGCCGGCCCGAGCTCGAGCGTACGCAACTCGACCTTGTTCTGGTCATCGACGACGTAGGCGAAGGTACCGCGCGAGCCGAACTGCACCGCCGCCGACGGGACGAGCAGCGCGTCGTCCAGCACCTCGGCGCGCAGCCGAACGTTGACGAACTGGTTGGGGATGAGCATTTCCGCTTCGTTGTCGAAGCGCGCCTTGAGCTTCAGCGTGCCGGTGGCCGTGTCGATCTGGTTGTCCAGGCTTTGCAGCACGCCTTCGCCGAACAGCAGTTCTTCGCTGCGATCCCAGGCCTGCACGGCCAGTTCGTCACCCTGGCGAAAGCGCGAGACCACATGCGGCAAATCGGGCTGCGGCAGCGTAAAGGTGATCGCCATCGGCTGGGTTTGGGTGATCACCACCAGCGGCGTCTCGCCGTTGGCGGTGATCAGGTTGCCGGGGTCCTGCTGACGCAGCCCCAGGCGTCCATCGATGGGCGCGCGGATTTCGGTGAATTGCAGGTTCAGGCGGGCTTCGTCGACCGCCGCCTGGTTGGCCGCGACCGTGCCCCGGTATTCGGCGACCAGCGCCTGCTGGGTGTCGAGCGTCTGCTTGGCGATGCTGTCCTGCGCATAGAGGCCCTTGTAGCGTTCGAGGTCGACCTCGGCGTTGCGCAACTGCGCGCGACTCTGCTGGAGAGCGCCCTCGGCCTGGCGCAGCGCCACTTCATAGGGGCGCGGATCGACGATCGCCAGCAACTGGCCGGCCTCGACACGCTGGCCTTCGTCGAATTTCACCTCCATCAGCTGACCATCGACGCGGCTGCGCACGCTCACCGTCTTGAGCGGCGTGACCGTGCCGAGCGCCTTGTAATAGACCGGAAAGTCGCCCCGCTCCACCGTGGCGACGCGCACCGGCACGGGGCCACCGAATTCGCCGAAACCGGGCCGACCGCCGGGTCCACCGCCCTCCGGGCGTCCTGCTCCGCCCTGCCCCGCCGGGCTTGCGGGCCAGAGCCACCAGGCAAGCAAGGCCAGCACGGCCACGACGGCGATGATCATCATCCAGCGGATGCCGGAACCTGAGCGGGAGGCAGCGGAGTCGGTCATGTAGGCGATCGCTTCGAAAGGAGCGTGAACCTTAAGCAGTCGCAACCAGCGCGCAAAGGGGATTTACGGCATTTTTACGTATCCGCGAGTGTCTATTCCGGCACTGACGGGCCGGAACCATGCGCCTCGCCCCGAGTCTATTCCTGCGGTCGACCGGCCTGGCCTGTCGTAACGCGCCCACGCACGCCAACCGGACGCTGCCGTGCCGCTTCATCGCGATCCGCCCGCCTGCCTGCGCGGTTTCGCAAGGATCGCCACAGGATCAAGGAATGAACGCCTCTCTGCTCATCCTGGCATTGACCGTTGCCAGCTTTCTTCTGGGATTTCTTCGCGACCTGTTCATCGCCGAGGCATTTGGCCTGAGCTGGGAAGCGGACCTCATCTTCGTCGCGCTGATCCTGCCGCTGTTCTTCGAGAACTTCCTCGGCCTCGCCCTGCGCGACGCCATGATTCCCTACCTGCAGAAGCTGCGCGGGCAATCCGAGTCGCTGTTCCAGGCCGTGGCCACGTGGCTCTACTGGCGCGTGGCGGGGCTGGGGCTGGCCGTCTGCGTGGTCGCCAGCGCGGCCAGCTACTGGCTGTTGAGCGCGCTCGCCCCCGGCTGGAGCGCCGCGCAGGTCGATGCCGGCCAACTGGTGTTCTGCGTCGGCACGCTGTTGATCGCCGTTCAGGCGGTGCTGTATTGCCAAGGCGCCTTGCTGAACATGGAAGGCGTGTTCGTCATGCCGATGACACGCACCGTTCTGCTCAATGCGGGCGCCATCGTCGGCATCCTGCTGCTGGAGCCTACCGGCATGGTGATCTTCGTCGGCATGCTTTTGCCGCAGTTGGCCCTGATCGCGGTGCAGCACCGGCGGATCGGCTATGTCGGGCGCCGTCATCAGGTGCGCACGGCCGGGCGCGGCGGCGAATTCGGTCTGGCCTTCGCGCCCGTCCTGCTCGCCGCCGGCGCGCAGCAGGCGTGTATCCTGGCCGAGCGCATGTTCGCCTCCTTCCTGCAGGAGGGCAGCATCACCATGCTGTCGTTCGCGTTCCGCATCGTGACCATCCCGCTGACGCTCTATGCGATGTCGATCCTGGCGGTGCTGTTTCCGCGCTTCGTCGAGAGCTGGGAGCGCGGCGATCACCATGAGCATGGCGCCACGGTCCGCAAGGGCCTGTTGGCGGCGCTGCTGTTCCTGGTACCGGCGGCGGTGGTGCTCTGCTCGTTTCCCGAGGCGGTGGTGCAGGTGCTGCTCGAGCGAGGCGAATTCGGCGACGCGCAGACCGCCGCCACGGCAACGCTCGTCGCGGCTTACGGTATCGGCCTGCCGGCGATGGGGTTTGCCCTGCTCTGGGGACGCGCGCTGCTGGCGCAGCATCGGGCGCGCCTGTTCCTGATCGTGATGCTGGCAAGCTCGGGGCTGACCATCGTGCTCGATGCCTTGTTACTGCGCCCCTTTGGCGCCGAAGGGCTGGCGATCGCGTTCTCCGCTGGGGCCGTCGTGCAGGCGCTGTTGATGGGGTTTTTCGTCTACCGGACGTCGCCGGCCGGGTTTGGCTTCCCGCTGCTGGCGCGCTGGCTGGGCATCGCCGCTGTCGTTGGCGGTGTTCTGCATTACCTGCCCAAGCCCGGTGGGTTCATCGAGCTTTGCCTCTACATCGGCGCGGTGCTGGTGGCGTTCGTCCTGGGGCTCGGAGCGCTTGGCGAGCGGGACCTGTTTCGCCCGGCCTATTGGTCGATGAAGAAGGGCTGAAGCTGTTGCGTGCCGAAACGGGCACTGCCATTGGCACTAATGACTGAAACGAAAAGGCCGCTCGATTCGAGCGGCCTTTTTCGATCCACCTGCCTCAGCGATCAGCCCGCGGCACCCGCAACCAGGGGAAATGGCTCCAGTCCCAGGACGTCCTCCTCGCAAACCGATGCCTTCAGGGCTTGCCGCTGCGCCTCGACGATCTCCAGCGCACGGCTGGGCAGGATATCGACGTCGTCGAAGGTGATCAGCTGGCCCGGCTCCACAGCCCGCTTGAGTGCGGTCTTGCGCAGCAGGCCGATCGGCACATGGTCCGGATGGTCGGCCAGGCGGATGGCCTCGCCACGGAACTGGAACCCGCCGATGCCGCGTTCGATCAGGTCGCCCGGCTTCATCGCCTGCTTGGCAATGGCAGCGACCCCCAGCGTCGGCCGCGTCGAGTTGTTGAGCAGCACACCGCCGCCGTTGAGTACGCGTCGCACGGTCTTGGCCACTTCCAGCGAGCAGAGGTGGAAGGGGCGAACCAGGACGTAATAGGGGCCGGCACCGAGCTTGAAGTACTGGAGCGCGGGCGCCTGCTCCTCGTCATGGCGCCCGACGATGAACACGCCACCCGCCGAATAACCGCTTGGCACCACGTAGTCGACGATCGGCTGACCGGCACGGTCGGCCAGCATGCCGAGCACGCTCGCGCTGTCGTTCAGGTTGGTCGACCCCAACCCCTCGAGGCCCTGGCGGGTGATGGTGGCACCGAACCCGTTACCCACCACGACCTGCTCGATCTGCACCTTGGTGCCGTCGGTGAACGAGGTCGTCTGCTCGACACTGATGCCCTGCCGCTTGGCCCAGTAGGCCATGTCTTCGGGTGTCGGGTGATGGTTCAGGAAGCCCTTCATGTTGCCGTAGACCAGCGGGGTGAACCCCATCTGGATGGCATCCTCGTGCAGCGCTGCCAGCGAGCCCGGTTGATCGCCCTCGGCCTCGGTGATCAGCCCCTTGCCGGCCAGATAGGACCCGGTGGTGACCTGCAGCTCGGCGTTCACCGTCACGACCGGCAAGCCGGCCTCGAAGGCACGCTCGATGACCTCGGTGCCGTGAAACACGTCGCCGCTGCATTCGACGATGATGTCCGAATGCGCGATCAGGTCATCGATGGACTGGGTCAGCGCGCCGGCCAGCGGGAAATCGGCAAGGCTGCCGAGCGGACGTCGAGTCAGAACCCGCTCGATCTTCAAATCAGGGTGATGGTTGACGATCAGCCGCACGAAGGAGTGGGCGATCATACCGGTGCCTGAAACTCCAACTCGTTTGACAGTAGTAGACATAGCGAATCCGTTCCGAAATGGGCATCGGCGATTGAGACCCCAGCGGCGTGTAAAGATTTTGTCCTTTAGAAAAAAATCTCTGGCTTATCGCCACCAAAGCGTCACTGCCTGGCCATCATTTTTGTTGTAGGGGTTTGCGCCTCGTTGACGCTAGCCAACGGCTACCCGTCGCGCTAATTGACTGCGATAGACGGTGGATCGCTTTCCGCTGTTTTTCTGCCGTCAGTCAAATGCTGCGGCCGAAACACCCAGGCCAGAGCCAATGCGGCGCCGGGCAAACGAAAACGCCCCGACCGGGAAGACCGGTCGGGGCGTTTTCGTTTTTACGCCAGGGAACGCTTGTATCGTTTACCGAGGACTCACTTGAGCGCGTTCAGCGCGGCGTCGTAATCCGGTTCGCTGCCGATCTCGCGGACCAGCTCGCTGTGCAGCACCTTGTCCTGTTCGTCCAGTACCACGACCGCACGTGCCGCCACGCCGGCCAACGGGCCGCTGGCGATCGCCACGCCGTAGTCGGTCATGAATTCACGGCCGCGCATGGTCGACAGGTTGACCACGTTCTTCAGCCCTTCGGCACCGCAGAAACGCGCCTGGGCGAACGGCAGGTCGGCGGAGATGCACAGCACCACCGTGTTCGGCAGGCCCTCGGCCTGGGCATTGAACTTGCGCACGGAGGTGGCGCAGGTCGGGGTGTCGATGCTCGGAAAGATGTTGAGGACCTTGCGCTTGCCGGCAAAGGCGCTCAGCTCGATATCGGACAGATCCGCGCCGACCAGGCAGAAGCTGCGCGCCTGTGTGCCGGGCTGGGGAAAGTCGCCGATCACCTGGATGGGATTGCCGCGATGGGTCACTTCATTCATGTCTGACTCCTTGTGCGAAAGCCGCGGTTGGCGCCGCGGCGTGGGATGTGTGTTTCAGACTCGGTTGGCGGCGAAATATTCACGCGTCAACTTGACCACCACCGGACTGAGCAGCAGCAGCGAGATCAGGTTTGGAATCGCCATCAGGCCATTGAGCGTGTCCGCCAGCAGCCAGGCGAAGTCCAGCTGGGCGATGGCGCCGAAGGGTACGGCGAGCACCCAGACCACACGGAACGGCCAGATTGCACGGGTGCCGACCAGGAACACCCAGCAACGCTCGCCGTAGTAGCTCCAACCGAGGATGGTCGTGAAGGCGAAGATCACCAGCGCGATGCTGAGAATCGCCCCGCCGATGCCGGGCATGGCCGCCTCGAAGGCTGCTGCCGACAGGGCCGCGCCGCTCTCGCCACCGGTCCAGACGCCCGAGCAGATGATGGCCAGACCCGTCATGGTGCAGATGATCAGGGTGTCGATGAAGGTGCCGAGCATGCCGATCAGACCGGAGCGCACAGAGCTGGTGGTGGTGCCGGCCGCCTGCGCGATGCCGGCGGTCCCGAGGCCCGCCTCGTTGGAGAAGATGCCGCGCGCCACACCGAAGCGAATCGCCGCCATCACCGCTGCCCCCGCGAAGCCGCCGGTCGCTGCGATCGGTGAGAAGGCGTGTTCGAAGATCAGGCCGAAGGCGGTGGGAATGGCTTCGGCGAAAACCACCAGCACCACGATGGAGGCGATGATGTAGGCCACGCACATGAACGGGACCAACGAGGCAGCCACCTTGCCGATCCGCTTGATGCCACCGAGGATCACCAGCCCGACCAGCACCATCGTGGCGACGCCGGTCAGCCAGCCCGGAATCGAGAAGGTCGTTTCCAGCGCGTCGGCCATGCTGTTGACCTGCACCATGTTGCCGATGCCGAACCCGGCGAAACCGCCGAAGATGGCAAACAGCACGCCCAGCCAGGCCCAGTGCTTGCCCAGCCCGTTCTTGATCGCGTACATCGGGCCGCCGATATGCTCGCCACGGCCGTCGAGCTCGCGGTAATGCACCGCCAGCACCACTTCGCAATACTTGGTCGCCATGCCGACCAGCGCCGTGCACCACATCCAGAACAGCGCGCCCGGACCGCCGAGGAACACGGCCGTCGCCACGCCGGCGATGTTGCCGGTGCCGACGGTCGCCGCCAGGCAGGTCATCAGCGCCTGGAAGGGACTGATCTGGCCGGTCTCCGCCTCGCCGGGCTCTCGCCCGCGCCACATCAGCCCGAAGCCGGTGCCGATCCGCAGCAAAGGCATGAACTTGAGCATCACCATCAGGAAAAAGCCGGTACCCAGGATGAGCACCAGCATGGGCGGTCCCCAGACGAGGCCGTTGACGCTGTTGACTAGGTTATTGAGGGCTTCCATGTGCGTTCCTATTGTTCTTGGGCACCCTGTTGGGTGCGTGTCGTTAGCGGGCTGCCCGGGGTACTGCGGGCACCCGAGCCTGGGCGCGCCGCCGTCGGGTCGCAACGGCGGCATTCGCACGCAGCGGTGGAGTCCGTCGCGCGCGTGACCGTACGTGCAATGCCATGCGCCAGAAAACAGCGCGACCGGATGCTACCACGCAGTCACGGCCGTCAATCAATGCCGTGAGGCCCGTCACAGAGCCGATCTTCAGAAATCGCGGCGGTAGAAGATATCCAGCGAACTGGCAAGGCCGCTGGCCACTTCCAGGAAAATGCGCTTGGTCAGCTGATAGCGCAGCGCGAAGGTGTTGGGCGCCTCGAACACCCCTACGCCGTAGCGCAGCGTCAGGCGATCGGTCAGCTCGCCGCTGGCGACCACGCGGGTCTCGGTCCCGCTGCCCTGCGTATCGAGCTGGAAATTCTCGATGCCCAGCCGCTCGGCGAAGCCACCCGCGACCCGCTGGCCACCGAGCAGCCCGAGCCCCAGGGCCGCCTGGGCCAGCAGATTGTTGTCGCCCGTGTCGGCCCCGAGCGGCCGACCGAGCACCAGGTAGGACAGCGCCTGCTCCTGGCTCATCGCCGGTTCGGCGAACACCTCGACCTGCGGCTGCGCGGCGCTGCCGGTGATCCGCAACCCGGCAATCACATCGTCCTCTTCGATCCGCCGGATGGCCTCGATGTCGAGGAAGGGTTGCGACAGCGGCCCGGTGAATAGCAGCCTCGCCCGACGGATGGTCAGCCGTTGCCCGTAGGCGCGGTAGCGACCGTCGACCAGGTTCAGTTGCCCACGGGTGTCGAGGTCGTCGCCGATATGCAGGAAGCCGCGCAGCAGCGCCGTCAGGCCGAAACCGCTGAAGGTCAGGCGGTCCTCGCCCACCACCACGTCCACATCCATGTCGATGTCCACCGGCTCGGCCGGCTGTTCGGCTTCCTCGCCGATAATCACCGCATCTTCCGAGACCTGCACGGTCGAGGGCGGCAGATCGCGGATGACGATCGCACCGCGCGGCACCTCGACGCGCCCGGCCACCGAGAGCTGGTCGCCGGCCAGGGAAATGCGCAGGTTCGGGGCGATTTCCACTTCGGCGTAGGGTTCGATCACCACCGGTAGCCGCTCGCCGACAAGGCGTGCGTCGAGGTCGATCCGATCGCTCCAATCGAGGCTGCCGGTCAGGGACCCACGCCCCTGCTCGCCGCTGCGCCATTGGCCGCCGAGCGCCAGCGCCTCACCGTCGATCTCCACGACCAGATTCAGGTCTTCCAGGCTGGTCGGCAGCTGCCCGCCGCCGATCTCGCCGTTCTCCAGCCGCAGCGTGCCTTCGATTTGCGGGGCGGCCAGGGTGCCGGTCAGCACGCCCGCGCCTTCGATGTGCCCGTCCAGCTGCTCGACCTGCGGCAGGAAGGGCCGCGCCGCTTCGAGCGCCAGATCGGTCAGGCGGAATTCACCCCTCAACGGTTTGATGGCTCCGCGCGGGTCGACGCTGGCCTGGACGAACATCGAGCCCAGCGCGCCGCCGTCGAACTGCAACTGGCCGCTGGCCTCATCCGGCGTCAGTTCGGCGTCCAGCGCCAGGGTCTCGTAGGGGAAGTCGATCCAGCGATCGGCCTCGCGGACGCGCAAGGTCCCCGGGCCGGCATCGATCCGCAGCCCGCCGACCGGCCCGCTGTCCGGGCGCGCAAACGCCAGGTCTGCGTTGAGTTCGCCCTGCCAGTCGACATCCTGCGGCAGGTGCGCCGCGATGCGTTCCAGCGGGAAATTGCGCAGCCGGTAGTCGATGTCCGGGGTCGGCAGCAGGCGCTGCTCGCCGCCGCACAGGCTGGCCGGCGGCGAATCCCAGCAGTGCGCGCCCATCACCAGGCGGCCATCCGGGAAGCGCGTCAGCGGCGTGGTTTCGCGCAGGACCCACGCCTGCTCGGCCGCCTCGAGCTCGGCGCGCGTCAGCTGTCCGTGCCAGGTGTCATCGCGCAGGCCGCCGCGAAGGTCGATGGCGACCTCGGCGAGCGGGCCGTCCAGCCGCAGTTGACCGCGATGCGCATCGAGGCTGCCCTGGGCTTCGATCGTCAGTTGTCCAAGCGCCCGTCCGGCGGCGCGCAGTTCACCGGCCGACAGGTCCAGGCTCCCGCGTTCCCCCTCGTCGAGACCGGCTTGCAGCGCCAGCGAGCCCACCTGGGTGTCGCCGAATGCCAGCGCCGTCCCGTCCAGCCGGGCGGAGGCGGACAGCGCCTCTGGCGTGCCGGTGGCCGTGACCAGCCCTTCGAGCCGGCCACCCAGCCCCGGCCAGAGCTGGCCGAGTCGCGCCAGCTCGAGCTCCAGCCGCGCCTGCACGGTTTCGCCCCAATGTCCGTCGCCCTGTATCCGGTTATCGCCGACTCGCAGGTCGAGTGCGGACAGGCTCCAGCGGGTGTCGCGCACCTCGGCCTCGGCGTGCAGCGCGGCCGGTTGTCCACGCAGCGTGCCGTCGATGTCGAGCGATGCCGTACCCCGCAGCCCACCGGCGAGCGAGCCCTCGCTGCGCACCGCTCCTTCCAGCCGTCCGGGCAAGGCCTCGATCCAGTAGGACGGGTCCAGCCCGGCGAGCGCCAGATCGGCCTTCCATTCGATGGCCTCGGCGAACCCGAGGCTGACGCTGCCACTGGCCATGCCCTCGCCGGCCTGCAACCGCAGGTCGGGGAAATGCACCTGCTCGAGGTCGCCGCTCACCGGGCTTTGCAGCGTGAAGTCGCCCGCCGGACCGGTGCCGGCCAGGTCGAAGTGGCCAAGGTAGCGGCCGTCGTCGTACTCGAACTCGGCGTCGAGCGTCCGCAGGCTGACCGGCGGCTCGGCGATGTCGGGATACAGCGTCGCCCAGGGGAAATCCCGCCAGCTCAGCTTCGCCTGGGCTTGCAGGGCTTCGCGCCAATCGACATGCCCTTCCAACCGGACGGTCCGTTCAGCGCCGGCGGCGAATTCGAGCAGCGCCAGCGTCGCCTCGCTGGCGGTCACCCGCCCTTGCAGGGCCACGTCGACCGGCGTGCCCTCGGCCGGGAGCCGTGTCGTGCCGAGCACCTGATAGCCCTGTTCCAGATTGCCCGCCAGGGTCAGTTCGATGTCTTGCAAGCGCAGCGTTTCGGGCAGCGTTGGCAGCGGTTTGAAGTCATCGCCTTCGAGCCGCAGGCGGGCCGGCAGGTGCTCGGCCAGCGGCTGCACCTCGCCGCTCAGCCGGCCCTCGAAATAGCCGTCGCTGTCGACGCGCAGCGCTACCTGATCGCGCAGCTCGCCGCTCGCCGCGAAGTCGAGCTCCCAGGGCTGATCCCCAGGCGCCGTCAGCGTGGCTGTGCCCTGCAATTCGAGCGGCCACTGGCCGGTTGTCGAAAGCCGCCCCTCCAGCGTCAGCTCGACGTCGTCGCGCACCAGCCTGAGCGTTTCCAGGGTCGCGCCCTCCTCCCCCCAGTCGGCGACCAGCCGCAATCGTTGCAGCTGCTCGGTACCGTTGAACCGCACGGGGCCGACCGCCAGCTCGCCGACTCGCAGTTCCAGGGGCAGTTTGATGTCGGCCAGGCTGAATGGCTCGGCGGGCGGCTGCTGCTCGGGTGTCGGCGGAAACACCAGCTCGACCGCACCGGCGGTCAGCGACTCGATGCACAACGTCAGGCGCAGCAGGCAGGCCGGGGACCAGTCCATTTCCGGCTGCTCGATCTCGATCCGGCGCGCGTCCTGTTGCCAGACGAGCCGCTCGGCCTGCCAATGCCCGCCCAATCGACCCTCGAAGCCGGTCAGCGTCAGGCCCGGCACCCGTCCGAGCGCCCAGCGGCTTCCGCTTTCGGTGCCGACGACCCAGCCGAGCATCAGGGCGATCGCCAGCAGCAGCGCCAGCAGGCCCCAGCCGAGCCCTTTCAACGCACGTTTCACAACTCCGGCCCCATCGAGAAATGAAACTGGAAGCCGCCGTCACCGTCGAGCGCATGGGCCAGATCGAGCCGCAGCGGGCCGACCGGCGAAACCCAGCGCAGGCCGATGCCGACGCCGGTGTGCGGGTCGGGCTCGCTCAGGGAGTTGAAGGCGTTGCCCTGGTCGATGAAGGTCGCGATGCGCCAGCGGTCGTTGATCGAATACTGGTACTCGGCGCTGACAACGACCTGGTAGCGGCCACCGATGCGATCGCCGTCCGAGTTGGTCGGCGAGAGGTGCTGATACTCGTAGCCGCGCACGCTTTGCCCGCCACCGGCGAAATAGCGCAGCGACGGCGGCACCTGGGTGTATTCGTCGGTGATGTTGGCGCCCAGCTGAAGGCGACCGAGGAAACGGTGGTCGTCCCAGAGCGTGGTCAGGCCCCGGAGCATCAGGTTGCTGTGGATCAGGTCGGCATCCGAGAGCAGCCCCTCCTTCGCCGCGGCCAGCTCGAAGCGGATGTGGTAGCCCTCGTTGGGGTCGATGGCGTTGTCGCTCTCCAGATAACTGAACGCGACGCCGGGCAGCAGCAGCGTGCTGAGGCCCGAATCGTCACCGAGGCGATATTCCTCGCGCTGCCACTTCAGCGAGATGACCCGGTCCCAGCCGCTGTCGAGCTGGCTGTGCCACTCGGGGCCGACGCGCAGCAGGCGGCTGAGCGTATCGGTGCCGGCGATTTCCTCGTACTGGTAGCCCCCGGCGAAGCGAAACTGATCGGTGAGCGGCGGATCGAGCGGAATCTCGTACCAGGCGCCGACGTTCTGCCGCGGCGCCGACAGTTCCGCGTCGATGCCATAGCTGTGGCCTTGCGGATTGACCCAGTGCCGGGTCCATTCGAAGCGCATCCGCGGGCCGACGTCGGACGAATACCCGAGCCCGAGGCCGAAGGTGCGCGGCTCGCGCGCTGCCAGGTGAATAGTCACCGGCAGCACCTCGCCGCTGGCCTTGGCCGGGTCCACGTCGACCCGCACGCCATCGAAATAGCCGCTGGCCTGCAAGTTGCGGCTCAGTTCGGCGATCAGCTCCGAGTCATAGGGCACGCCGCTGTCGAACGGCACCATGCGCTGGAGCAGCCGGTCATCGAAGGGAGCGTCGCCCTGGAAGGTCACCTCGCCGAGCCGATACCGTGGCCCGCTGGTGAAGGTCAGCTCGACGTCCGCCGTGCCGGCCTCAGGGTCGATCAGCAGGCGCTGGCGAGTGAAGCGCGCGTCGAAATAGCCATAGCGCGAGGCCTGATTCTGCAACCGCTGCTTGACCGCCTCGTACTCGCCGTGGTCCAGGACCTCGCCTTCTGTCAGCAGATCGCGCGGCACCTCGAAGCGCTCGAACGACGCGGCCGGCCCCTCGACCTTCACCGCGATGTCGCGCAGGCGCACCGGCTCGCCGGGCTGGATGTCCAGCACCAGCGTCGGGTTCTCGCCCTCGGTGATTTCGCTGTCGATGGTCGGCTGGTAATAACCGAGCGCCTGGAGGGCCTTGATCGCCTGCTGCTCGGCGATTCGGCTGTAGCGCAGCAACTCCTCGGCGTCGCGATCGCCCAGGTCGCCGATGTAGTTCTCGACGTTTTCCCGCAGCGCGCGGTTGCCCGGCTCGATGCGCACATCCAGCTCCGCCGCGTTCGACTCGACGCCGAGCGCGACGCCCAGCGCCGCGACCAGAAGCCGCAAACGGTGGCGAGGCCGGAGGCTCCGTGGCGTGGACATCAGGGCGGCACGTTCATCTGCATGGTGCGTCTGACAGACGAAGCGGCCGATAAATTCAGCCGCCGGCGCCTGTCGTCAGGCCTGTGCCTGTTGCGACACGGCCGGCGCCGGGTGGAAGAACACATGCTCGACCACAGGCCCCACCGCGATCTGTCCGACCTCCTCGTAGCCCTGGCGCTGGTAGAAGCCGAGATAGCGCGGGTTGCCGGTGTCGAGCACCAGGCCCTGGGAGTGAGGGTCTTCGGCGCACCAGTCATGAACGGCCTGCAGAAGTTGCTCGCCATAGTGCTGTCCCTGGAAGTGCGGATGCACGCCCATCAGCGGCAACACGTGCACCGCCTGCCCCGGCAGGCAGGCCAGCACCGCATCGTGGTAGTCGAGGTAACGCCGGGTACAGCGAAAGCCGGCCGACAGCAGCATCCGCATGCGCCAGGCCCAGCTCTCGGTGACCTCCAGCCGCCGCTGCGGCGGCGCGATCAGCGCGGCAGCGATCAGGCGGTCCTCGCAGAGCAGGCCGAGCGCCGGTTGCTGCTGCACGAAATGCTGGCGCACCAGCTCGCGAATGGTCGCGCGGACGCGGTGGTCGTAGCCCGGCCGGTCGGCCTCAAAGAGGTAGGCGAAGGTCGGCTCGTGACGATAGGCGTGATACAGCAGCGATCGGGTCTCGCGGTCGTAGCCACCGTCGATCATCCGGACTTGCGCAGGCTCGGTCATTGCACGCTCGCTTTCTTGTCATGGCTGTCCTTGGACGTTAGCACCCGCGCCGCAGGCTCGCCCATCACCCGGTCGGCCAGTAAACTCGCCTCTTTTTGCGAGGCCCGCCGATGAAGATCGTCTCCTTCAATATCAACGGACTGCGCGCCAGGCCGCACCAGCTCCAGGCGCTGATCGAACGGCACGCGCCGGACGTGATCGGTCTGCAGGAAACCAAGGTCGCGGACGAGCAGTTCCCGCAGGCCGACATCGAAGCGCTCGGCTATCACGTCCATTACCACGGCCAGAAGGGGCATTACGGCGTCGCGCTGCTGTCGCGCCAGGCGCCGCTGGAGATCCACAAGGGCTTTCCCGCCGATGGCGAGGAATCGCAGAAGCGCTTCATCTGGGGACGCTTCCAGGACGCCAACGGTGCGCCGGTCACGGTCATGAACGGCTATTTCCCGCAGGGCGAAAGCCGTGCGCATCCGACCAAGTTTCCCGCCAAGACCAAGTTCTACGCCGATCTGCAGGCCCTGCTCGAAGCGCGCTTCACGCCGGGCGATTCGCTGGCGCTGATGGGCGACTTCAACATCTCGCCGGAGGATTGCGACATCGGCATCGGCGAGATCAACGCCAAGCGCTGGCTGCGCACCGGCAAGTGCAGCTTTCTACCCGAGGAGCGCGAGTGGCTGGCCAAGCTCAAGGCGTGGGGCCTGCAAGACAGCTTCCGCACGCTCTATCCGGAGGTCAGCGATCGCTTCAGCTGGTTCGATTACCGCAGCCGCGGCTTCGAGGACGATCCGCGCCGTGGCCTGCGCATCGACCTCATCCTCACCACCCCAGCGCTGCATGCCCGGGTGCGCGATGCCGGCGTGGACTACGACATCCGCGCGATGGAGAAGCCTTCCGACCACTGCCCCGTGTGGATTGCCGTGGACTGAGGCGGATGCGCTGAGCCGAACGCGCCCCGCTGAATGCACCGCGCCAGAGCGGTCAAGGCGCCGCGCTGTCATATTGCCGTCATCCGTTTGATCTAGGCTCGCGACCTCCCTTCGCTGAGGTCGCACCATGACCCGACACCCCTCGGACCTTGCCGGCGCGTCGCGCCATTCCCTGCCATCGCTGTTTCTCGGGCTGCTGCTGGTCTGCCTGCCGTGGCCGACACAGGCGGCGATGGCCGCCTCGAGCCAGGCGCCGGTCCTTCGCATCCAGGGTTCCAACACCGTCGGCGCCAAGCTCGCGCCGATGCTGATCGCCGGTCTGTTCGAGCAGAAGGGTTTGAAGAACATCAACATCGCGCCGGCCGGGCGTGAGAACGAACAGCGCGTGAGCGGCCGGCAAGCCAATGGCCAGATCGTCTGGGCCGAGGTAGCGGCGCACGGTTCGAGCACGGGCTTTCAGGGGCTTGCCGAGGGCAGCGCCGACCTTGCGGCGTCGTCGCGCCCGATCAAGTCAGCCGAACTGGCGCTTCTGCGCGCGCATGGCGACCTGGAAAGCGTCCAGGCCGAGCAGGTGATCGCCATCGACGGGCTCGCCATCGTCGTGCACCCGGACAATCCGGTGAATGCGCTCGACACCCGCACGCTCGCGCGGCTGTTCGCCGGGGAGATCGCCAACTGGGCCATGATCGGCGGCCCCGATCGCCCGGTCAGCGTGCATGCGCGGGACGACAACTCCGGCACATACGACACCTTCAAGGAGCTGGTGCTGGCTGCCCAATCGGTCAAGCTGACGGCCGGGGCGCGTCGCTACGAATCCAACGATCGCCTCGCCGAAGCGGTCGCGGCCGATCCGGGAGGCATCGGCTTCGTGGGCCTGGCCTCGGTCGGCAAGGCCAAGGCACTGGCCATCGCCGACGGCCAGTCGCGCCCCATGCCGCCGAGCCTCGCACTGATCGCCACCGAGGACTATCCACTGTCGCGCCGCCTGTTCCTGTACGCGCTTCCCTCCAACCAGACGCCTTGGACCCGTGCGCTGATCGACTTCGCCCACAGCGAGGCCGGGCAGGCGATCGTCGCGCGTTCGGGCTACGTGCCGCAGACCATCGAGGCGATCGAGCAGAGCGTCGATGCGCAATCGCCCGAGGCCTATCGGACGCTCGCCGCAGAAGCACGGCGCCTGACGGTCAACTTCCGCTTCGCCGAGGGCAGCGCACGGCTGGATAACAAGGCACAGCGCGACATTCCGCGACTCGTCGACTACCTCACGCGCCACGACAAGCGCCGCGGCCAGGTCGTGCTGGTCGGGTTCGGCGACGCCAAGAGCGATCCGTCGCGGGCCGCCCTGCTGTCCAAACTGCGCGCCATGACGGTACGCCGCGAGCTGACGAAGCAAGGTATTTATCTCAAGGCGATCAATGGGTTGGGTGACGATATTCCCGTCGCTTCGAACCTTGGGGACAGTGGCCGGCAGAAAAATCGCCGTGTCGAGGTTTGGGTGTACTGAAGCGATCCGCACAAAGGCTTTAGTAATCAAAGGTTTGAAGCCAACTATTAATGCTGCATCAGAAAAAGCATGTAGATCGCGAAGAGCGACTTTTCTTTTTTTCTGAAGGGCTTGCGGAATATTCTTCATTAACAGTCGAGAAGCTGAGCGCTGTCCCATGGTCATCCACGAACCGGGACCAGCCCCGCGCCAGGCAGAATCGTATCGGTCGCCGGTCAGCTTCGTACTGTCTCAGGCGAATCAGGCTGACTAAGCTGCGAGAACCTTCCACGGCGGACGAATCACCATGTACCTGGTTTGCGGCGAGGCCCTGTTCGATGTCTTCGCGTCGCCCACGGCGCTCGGCAACCGGCTGACACTGGAAGCAGTCGCCGGCGGCTCGCCGTTCAACGTGGCGGTCGGCTTGCGCCGGCTGGGCGTGCCCGCCGCGCTGTTCACCGGCCTCTCGCGGGACTACTTCGGCCAGCGCCTGGGCACCTTGCTGGCGACCGAGGGGGTCGACACGGGCTACCTCGTCGACGTCGACGCGCCGACGACCCTGGCGATGGTGGCGCTCGACGCGACGGGCGCGCCGGTCTATGACTTTCGCGGTGCCGGCTGCGCCGATCGGCTGCCGCGCATCGACCAGTTGCCTCCGCTCGGCGATGACGTCCGTGGCGTGCACCTGGGCTCCTACTCGCTGGTGGTCGAGCCGATCGCCGACACACTCCAGGCGCTGGTCGAGCGGGCCGAGGGCCGGCTAATCTCGCTCGACCCCAACATTCGCCTGAACGTCGAGCCCTCGCTCGAGCGCTGGCGCGAACGGATCGACCGGCTGGTCCCGCGCGTACAGCTGATCAAGGCCAGCGATGAAGACCTGCGCCTCCTTTACCCCGACGAATCCCAGGACGCCGTCGTCCAGCGCTGGCTCGCGCAAGGCTGCCGCGTGGTGCTGCTGACGCGGGGCGGCGACGGCGCAAGCCTGTACCGCGACGGCACTGTGCTGAGCGCGGCGGCTCCGGCGATCACGGTCTGCGACAGCGTCGGGGCTGGCGATACCTTCCAGGCCGCGGTGCTGGCCTGGCTGCACGAACAGGGCGCCGATTCGCCGGCCGGGCTCGAGGCGCTCGCGGACGATGCCCTGCAACGGATGCTCGACTTTGCCTGCCGCGCCGCCGCCATCACCTGCACGCGGCGCGGCCCGGATCTGCCGCACCGCGCGGAGCTGGACTGAGTGCGGCACCGCGCATTCGACTGAAGGCGGCTTGGACGCACGCCCCTCGCCGGCTATAACCCATTCGGGAACAACGACAACCATGCCCGATGCCATGAAGACCGCACGCACCACCGACCCGTCCTACGAGCTGATGGACGACCACAACGGCAATTCGTTGATCTATCGCGAGCACGGCTTTCCCTGCCCGCTCGTGCGCTGGCACAACCACAAGGAATACGAGCTGCACCTGATCGTCGCGAGCGCCGGCAAGGTGTTCATCGGCGATTACGTGGGCAATTTCGCGCCCGACAGCCTCTTTCTCACCGGCCCGCACCTGCCGCACAACTGGATCAGCCAGGTCGAGGACGGCGAAGTCATCGCCAAGCGCGACATGCTGGTCAACTTCACCGACGAATTGCTACAGGCCGGCAACCAGGTGTTCTCCGAACTGCGCCTGCTGGCACCGATGCTGGAGCGATCGCGCTACGGCATCGAATTCCGCGACCCGGCACTCATCCGCCGCGCCGGCACGCTGATGCAGCAGATCGCCGACAGCCGCGGCATCAGCCGGCTCGGGTATTTCTTCATCCTGATGGAGCTGCTGGCCGGTTGCGACGACTACCAGTTGTTGTCCGGCACCACCGCGACCCAGCTGGGCGACGACCAGCACGTCGACCGCACGAACCTCGCGGTCAACTACATCTTCGACAACTACATGCGCGAGCTGCCGCTGGAGGAAGTCGCCTCCCATCTCGGCATGAAACCGACCTACTTCTCGCGCTTTTTCAAGCGCGCCACCGGGCGCTGCTACGTCGAGTTCGTCAACAGCCTGCGCATCAGCAAGTCCTGCGAGCTGCTCACCGACAGCGACAAGCCGGTCACCGACGTGTGCTTCGAGTCGGGCTTCAACAACCTGTCGAACTTCAACCGGCGCTTCCAGCAGCTCAAGGGCATGACGCCCTCGCGCTATCGCCGCCTGGCGATGCAACGGCTGACCGAGCAGAACCTCGCCGTCTAATACGCTTTGCCCCGTCAACAATCCGTCCCTGCCCCGTGCCAACCGCACGGGGCGCGGCTTCGTCTTGCGCATCGAACCTGGAACAAGTGCAAGAAAGTATCGAACGAAGTGTGCGCGAGGCTTTGTCGCCGGTTGCCTGGCGGGGCTGTAATGAGCCCCGAATCCGCGCCGAGCAGCGCGGTGAGAACAACAATAAAGACCTGTGCAGCGAAGCCTGCGCAGGAGGAGTCCCGACATGAAGATCGCTAAAGCGCTACTCGGAACGACCTGCCTGGCCCTGGCCTGTCATGCCCAGGCCGAAACCCTGACCATCGCCACGGTCAACAATGCCGACATGATCCGCATGCAGCGGCTGTCGGAGACCTTCGAAAAGACGCACCCCGACATCGACCTCAACTGGGTCGTGCTCGAAGAAAACGTCCTGCGCCAGCGCCTGACCACCGACATCGCCACGCAGGGCGGCCAGTTCGACGTGCTGACCATCGGCATGTACGAGGCGTCGCTCTGGGGCGACAAGGGCTGGCTGGCGCCGATGAACAACCTGCCCGCCAGCTACGACGTCGACGACGTCTTCCCCTCCGTGCGCGAAGGGCTGTCGGTCGACGGCACGCTCTACGCCTTGCCCTTCTACGCCGAAAGCTCGATGACCTACTACCGCAAGGACCTCTTCGAGCAGGCGGGCCTGACCATGCCGGAGCATCCGACCTGGTCCCAGATCGCCGACTTCGCCGCCAAGCTGCACAAGCCCGAGCAGGAGCAGTACGGCATCTGCCTGCGCGGCAAGGCCGGCTGGGGCGAGAACATGGCGCTGATCACCACGATCGCCAACAGCTTTGGCGCGCGCTGGTTCGATGAGCAGTGGCAGCCCGAGTTCACCGGCCCGGAATGGACGAAGGCGGCGAACTTCTATGTCGACCTGCTCGGCAAATACGGCCCGCCCGGCGCGTCGAGCAATGGGTTCAACGAGAACCTCGCGCTGTTCAACAGCGGCAAGTGCGCGATGTGGGTCGATGCGACCGTGGCGGGTTCGTTCGTCACCGATGCGTCGCAGAGCAAGGTTGCCGACAAGGTCGGTTTCGCCTTCGCCCCGCACGAGGCCACCGAGAAAGGCTCGGCCTGGCTGTATTCCTGGGCGCTGGCGATTCCCGCCACGTCCAACAACAAGGACGCGGCGATGGAATTCGTCACCTGGGCGACCTCCAAGGACTACGCCAACCTCGTCGCCGAGACCGACGGCGTCGCCAACGTGCCGCCGGGCACGCGCCAGTCGACCTACAGCGAGGCGTACATGAAGGCCGCGCCCTTCGCGCAGGTCACGCTCGAGTCGCTCAAGCAGGCCGACCCGGCCGATCCCTCGGCCAAGCCGGTGCCTTACGTCGGCATCCAGCTGGTGACCATTCCCGAGTTCCAGGCCATCGGCACCCAGGTCGGCAAGATGTTCTCCGCAGCACTGACGGGGCAGATGCCGGTCGAGCAGATGCTCAACGCGGCGCAGCAGTCGGTGCAGCGCGACATGAAGCGCGCGGGCTATCCCAAGTAACGCCAGTCGTCTCGCCAACCGAACCGCGCGCCCTCTCACCACGCCCGCCGGGATTTCCCGGCGAGGCAGGCGACCTCTCGGAGACGCCGTATGAACAGCACAACCCTAGCCACCCCGAGCACCGCCACGTCGGACGCGCGCCCGGTGCATGGTCGCCGTCGGCGCAGCCCCGGCTGGTTCCTGATCAGCCCGTCGGTCACGCTGCTGCTGATCTGGATGCTAGTGCCACTGGCGATGACCGTCTACTTCTCGGTCATCCGCTACAACCTGCTCTACCCCGGCGAGCGCGGCTTCGTGGGGCTGGAGAATTTCCACTACTTCCTGACCGACGCCGGCTTCATCCCCGGCATGACCAATACGCTGATCCTCGTCGGCGGCGTGCTGCTGATCAGCGTGGTGCTCGGCGTGCTGATCTCCGCGCTGCTGGAGGCGGCGGAGTTTCCCGGCCGCGGCCTGGTACGCGTCATGCTGATTTCGCCGTTCTTCATCATGCCGACGGTCAGCGCGCTGATCTGGAAGAACCTGATCTTCCACCCGGTCTCCGGCGTGCTCGCCGCACTCTGGAAGTTCTTCGGCGCCCAGCCGGTGGACTGGCTGGCGCAGCATCCGATGGCGTCGATCGTGATCATCGTGGCCTGGCAGTGGCTGCCGTTCGCCATCCTCATCCTGATGACGGCGATGCAGTCACTCGACCAGGAGCAAAAGGAAGCGGCGCGGCTCGATGGGGCCGGTCCGCTGGCCATCTTCTGGCACCTCACGCTGCCGCACCTGGCACGCCCCATTGCGGTGGTGGTGATGATCGAGATGATCTTCCTGCTCTCCGTGTTCGCCGAAATCTTCACCACCACCAGCGGCGGTCCCGGCTATGCCTCGACCAACCTGGCGTACCTCATCTACACCCAGGCGCTGTTGCAGTTCGACGTTGGCATGGCCTCGGCGGGCGGGCTGATCGCCGTGGTGATCGCCAACATTGCCGCCATCCTGCTGGTGCGCATGCTCGGCAAGAACCTGACCGAAAAGCACTGAGGGCTGACCGATGCTGACGCTCAAACAAAGTCGCCGCCTCAATACCCTGCTGGTCGGGGGCGTGTCCTGGATCGTGGCGCTGCTGCTGTTCTTTCCGATCTTCTGGATGGTGCTGACCAGCTTCAAGACCGAGATCGACGCCTTCGCCACCCCGCCGCAGCTGTTCTTCACGCCGACGCTGGAGAACTACCTGCATATCCAGGACCGCAGCGGCTATTTCCGCTTCGCCTGGAACTCGGTGGTGATTTCCTTCGGCGCGACGGCGCTGGGCATGCTGTTCGCCATTCCGGCGGCGTACTCGATGGCATTCTTCGAGACCAAGCGCACCAAGGGCACGCTCCTGTGGATGCTCTCCACCAAGATGCTGCCGCCGGTGGGCGTGCTGGTGCCGATCTACCTGCTGGCCAAGCAGTTCGGCCTGCTCGATACCCGCACGGTGCTGGTGATCATCTACACGCTGATCAACCTGCCGATCATGGTCTGGATGATCTACACCTACTTTCGCGACATCCCGCGGGACATCCTCGAAGCCGCCCGCATGGATGGCGCCACCACGCTGCAGGAAATGGTCAAGGTCCTGTTGCCCATCAGCAAGGGTGGGCTCGCCTCGACCATGCTGCTTTCGCTGATCCTGTGCTGGAACGAGGCGTTCTGGTCGCTGAACCTGACCTCCGCCAACGCCGCCCCGCTCACCGCGCTGATCGCCTCCTACTCGAGCCCTGAAGGGCTGTTCTGGGCCAAGCTCTCGGCGGTCTCGACGCTCGCCTGCGCACCGATTCTTATCTTCGGCTGGATCAGCCAGAAACAACTCGTCCGCGGCCTGTCGTTCGGCGCCGTGAAGTGAACGATCACGCCGCGGCGCCCGATCGCCGCGGCTTTCGAAGGAGCATCCCCATGGCTGATCTGAAGATCCGCAATCTGAAAAAGGTGTTCGACGACGTCGAGATCATCAAGGGCATCGACCTCGACGTCAGGGACCGCGAGTTCGTCGTCTTCGTCGGCCCGTCCGGCTGTGGCAAGTCGACGCTGCTGCGCCTGATCGCCGGGCTCGAGGAAGTCAGCAGCGGGCAGATCGAACTGGACGGGCGCGACATCACCGATGTCAGCCCCGCCAAGCGTGACCTGGCGATGGTCTTCCAGACCTACGCGCTCTACCCGCACATGAGCGTGCGCCGGAACATGTCGTTCGCGCTCGAACTGGCCAAGGCCGACAAGAACGAGGTGGCCCGCAAGGTCTCGGAGGCGGCGCGCATTCTCGAACTCGAACCGCTGCTCGACCGCAAGCCGCGGCAGCTCTCCGGCGGGCAACGCCAACGGGTGGCGATCGGCCGGGCGATCGTTCGTAACCCCAAGGTCTTCCTGTTCGATGAGCCGTTGTCGAACCTGGACGCCGCGCTGCGGGTGCAGATGCGGCTGGAGCTGGCGCGCCTGCACAAGGAACTCAACGCCACCATGATCTACGTGACCCATGACCAGGTCGAAGCCATGACCCTGGCCGACAAGGTGGTGGTGCTCAATGGCGGGCGGATCGAGCAGGTCGGCTCGCCGATGGAGCTCTACCACAGCCCGGCCAACCTGTTCGTCGCGGGCTTTCTCGGCACGCCGAAGATGGGCTTCCTGCGTGGCCGCATCGCCTCCGTCGGCGCGCAAGGCTGCGAAGTCGAGCTGGACGCCGGCTGCCGCCTGAGCCTGCCGTTGCAGGCCGCCGGGCTGACGAGCGGAAGCGACGTCACGCTCGGCATCCGCCCGGAACACCTGCACCGCAGCAGCGACGAGCGCTGTCATCTCAAGGTCAAGACCGATGTCGGCGAACGCCTGGGCAGCGACACCTACTGCCACGTTCGCACCCGCTCGGGCGAGAGCCTGACCATGCGGGTGCGTGGCGACTTCACCCCGCGGTACGGGCAGGAACTCGACCTCACCCTCGAAAGCGATCACTGCCACCTGTTCGACAGCCAGGGGCAGGCCATCGGCCAACCCTTGCAGCAGCAGGTCGCCTGAACATGCAGACGCCGGCCGACGGCCGGCAGACAACACGCAGTCAATGAGAGTCCCGATGAAGCTCAGCCTCACCACCCTGCCCCAGCTCCCGCCGGCCGTCGCGCGGCCGGGTTATGACCTCGCCGCGGTCCGAACGGGCATCGCCCACATTGGCGTCGGCGGCTTCCACCGCGCCCACCAGGCCGCCTACACCGATGCGCTCATGAACACCGGCGACGGCCTCGATTGGGGCATCTGCGGCATCGGCACGCGCGCGCCCGAGCGGGCGATGCGCGACGCGCTCGCCGGCCAGGACTATCTGTACACGCTGGTCGAACTCGATGATCGCCCCGACACCGAGGTGCGGGTCATCGGCGCGATCCGCGACATGCTGTTGGTCGAGGACGCCTGCGAGGCGGTTGTCGCCCGGCTGGCCGATCCGACGATCCGCATCGTGTCGCTGACCATTACCGAGGGCGGCTACTGCATGGACGACAGCACCGGAGCGTTCCGCGCCGACCTGCCGGAGATCCAGCACGACCTGGCCAACCCACAGGCACCGGTGAGCGTCTTCGGGCTGCTGTGCGAGGCCTTGCAGCGCCGGCGCGCGGCGGGTGTCGCGCCTTTCACGGTGATGTCGTGCGACAACCTTCCGCACAATGGCGACGTCACCCGCAAGGCGTTGCTCGCCTTCGCCCAGTTGCGCGACGCCGAACTGGCGCAGTGGATCGATCGGGAGGTCGGCTTTCCCAATGCGATGGTCGATCGCATCACGCCCATGACCAGCGCAGGCCATCGGCAAGGGCTGCTGGACTCGCACGGCATCGACGACGCCTGGCCGGTGGTCTGCGAGCCGTTCGTTCAGTGGGTGCTGGAGGATCGCTTCGTCAATGGCCGGCCGGCCTGGGACAAGGTCGGCGTGCAGTTCACCGACGACGTGGCGCCTTACGAGGAGATGAAGATCAAGCTGCTCAACGGCAGCCACCTCGCCCTGACGTACCTGGGCTGGCTGCACGGCTATCGCTACGTGCACGAGACGATGGCCGATCCGCTGATCGTCGCGTACATCCGCCAGTACATGGACCTCGACGTCACCCCACAGCTGGCGCCCGTTCCGGGCATCGACCTGGCGCGCTACAAGGACACCCTGATCGAGCGGTTCTCGAACCGAACCATCGCCGACCAGCTCGAGCGGGTGTGCTCCGATGGCTCATCGAAATTCCCGAAATTCAGCGTGCCGACCATCGAACGGCTGATCCGCGATGGCGCCCCGCTCGATCGCGCCGCGCTGGTGGTGGCGGCCTGGGCGCGGTACCTCAAGGGCGTCGATGAACGAGGTCAGCCTTATGCGATACCCGACCCGCGCGCCGCGTTCTGCCAGTCGCTCGTGGCCGAAGATGACGGTCTGGCTGAGCGCCTGCTTGCGCGTGAGGAGATCTTCGGCACGCTCATTCCTCGCTCCGAGGCGTTCCGCGATGCCTTCGAACGCAACCTGGCCTGGCTGCGCACGCTGGGCGTCGCCGGCACGCTGCGCAAATTGCTGAGCTGAGCGGAGGCCGCATGTTTCTTGGCATCGATTGCGGCACCCAGGGCACCAAGGCGGTGGTGCTCGACGCAGACACCGGCCAGGTGCTCGGCGAAGGTGCCGCCCCGCATTCGCTGCTCAGCGGCAGCAACGGCCGGCGCGAGCAGGACGTGCGCCAATGGACGGATGCGCTGGTCGCGGCGACGCACACGGCGCTGGCCCGGGCCGGCCTGGATGGCGAGCGCATACGGGGCGTGGGCGTTTCAGGGCAACAGCACGGCCTGGTCCTGCTCGACGAAAGGGGCCAGCCGCTGCGTCCGGCCAAGCTCTGGTGCGACACCGAGTCGACGCCGCAGAACGAGCGGCTGCTCGACTGGCTCGGCGGCCCGGAAGGCTCCCTGGCGCGGCTCGGCGTGGCCATCGCGCCGGGCTACACGGTCTCCAAATTGCTCTGGACCCTGGAGCACTACCCCGACCTGATCGAGCGCACCGCCCACATTCTGCTGCCGCACGACTACCTGAACTTCTGGCTGACGGGGCGCTGCGTCACCGAGTTCGGCGATGCGTCGGGTACCGGCTACTTCGATGTGCGGGCACGGCGCTGGGATCGTGAGCTGCTCCGGCACATCGACCCCGCCGGCCGCCTCGAGCGGGCACTGCCGACATTGATCGAGCCCGACGGACCTGCCGGCAAGCTGCGCCCGGAAGCCGCAGCGTTGCTCGGACTCGCACCCGGCGTACTCGTCTCGAGTGGCGGCGGTGACAACATGATGGCGGCCATCGGCACCGGCAACATCAGCCCCGGCTCGGTCACGGTGGGGCTGGGTACATCCGGCACGCTGTACGCCTACTCGGACACGCCAGCCATCAGCCCGCACCCTGCGGTCGCCACCTTCTGCTCGTCGAGCGGCGGCTGGCTCTCGCTGATCTGCACGATGAACCTGACCAACGCCAACGCCGCCGTGCGCGAACTGCTCGGAGTCGAGCTCGACCATTTCGAGGCGCTGGTCGCGCAGGCGCCAATCGGCGCAGACGGCCTGACGCTGCTGCCCTATTTCAACGGCGAGCGCGTTCCGCCGCTTCCGAATGCGACCGGAACGCTGACCGGGATGCGGATCGACAACCTGTCGCGCCCCAATCTCTGCCGAGCCGTGATGGAAGGCGTGACCTACGGTCTGCGCTATGGCTTCGACCTGCTCCGGGACAGCGGCATCGAGTGCCGACGGGTGCGCCTGGTCGGAGGCGGTGCGCGCAGTGCCGTCTGGACCCAGATGATCGCCGACGTGCTGGCGGTCGAGGTGGTTCGGGGCCAGCAGACCGAAGCCGGCGCCCTCGGCGCGGCGTTACAAGTAGCCTGGTGCCATGCCCGTACGCTCGACCCGCAGGCCAGCCTGGCCGAGCTGTGCCAGCGATGCGTCGGCCTGGGCGACGAACCTGGCGTGCAGCCGGACTCGCAGGCCGTCCTTCGCTACGAGCAGGCCTATCGGCGTTACCGGGCCGCCCTCGATCAGATGCATGGGTTGGCGCAGGACGCGCCGTGATCAGCCAAGGAGCTGTGGCAGTTCGGTACCGCGACGTTGCGCGACGTAGAGGTCGATCAGGTAGCGCGCGATGGAGCGGCTGGCCGGCAAGGGGGGCAGATCGTCCAGATGGAACCAGCGCGCATCTTCGATCTCCCCCGGCTGCGGCACGATTTCGCCCGAGACATAGCGGGCATGGAAGCCCAGCATCAGCGAGTGGGGGAACGGCCAGCCCTGGCTGCCGATGTAATGCAGGTCGCGGACGGTGACACCGACCTCTTCGAACACCTCGCGCTCCACACACTGTTCCACCGACTCCCCCGGCTCGACGAAACCGGCGAGCGTGCTGTACACGCCCGAGGCGAAACGGGGCGAGCGTGCCAGCAGCAACTCATCGCCCCGATGGACCAGCACGATCATGCTCGGCGACAGCCGGGGGTATTGATGCAGCCCGCACGCCTCGCAGTGCATGGCCCGCTCGGCACCGTGCTGGCGCATCGGCCCACCACAACGGCCACAAAAGCGATGCTGGCTCGCCCAGGTGCCGATCTGCGCGGCATAGCCGAGCATGCGGAACAGCTCGTGGTCATCGGTCTGCAGCATGAATTGCCGCAACCCCTGCCAGAAGGCGCCGGGCAAAGCGGCGGGCTCCATCAGCTCGAGCAGGTAGACGGGGCGCCCCTCGAAATGACCGAGACCGTGCTCGCTGGACACGGGAAGGTCCTGCTTGCTCAGCCAGTCGCGCGGGAACAGCACGCCATTGGCATCGGCGAGAAACTGCTGCTGGCAATGCACCAAGGCCCAGGCGCCCGTCGACGGCGCGCCCAACAGGGCGGGTTGCCAGCGCGCGATGGTCATGCGGCGACCGGCAGGCCCAGCGCGCGAACGCTGTCCGCGGCCAGATCGAGAACGCTCGCTCGCGCCTGATCATGCCGTAGCGCCGCCCCGCCTTCGAGGTAGTACTCGAGGCTGGTCAGGGCATCGGCGAGGGTTTCGAGCATCTGTTCGGATGGCATCTGGGCGCTTTCCATCATGTCCTTCTGGATATAGTCGGCGCAGGCGCCGATCAGTTCCGCGGCGCGCTCTTGGCCGAGGAACCAGAGGCCGCCGCGGACAGCGTTCAGACTGAAAGGCACGTTAGCCAGATGCAGCTTCTCGCCGTTCGATTCGAGATAAGCGGTGATGGCCCGCTTGGCGAGCGCCAGGCCAGCGGCCGCCTCATCGAGTACGACGATGCGGGCTTCGGTGAGCTGATGGTTGGCGAAGGCTTCCGCCTCTGCGCCAGGCTGTGCGATTTGCCGACGGGTATCCCGCCGCTCGCCGCGCTCGAGATTGGCCACCATGCTTTCGACGTACAGCACCGCATCGGCCAGCTTTTGCAGGGCGAGCGGCTCGGGCGCTCGCTCATGGGACCACTCAGATACCACCGGAAGCTGCGCATGCAGCGTGTTGGCTGCCGAGGACAGCCCCACCATGCCGAGTGTCTTGGCGAGCTTGCCGAGCAGGCTGTGCAGACCGCTGAATGCCTCCGGCTGAGCGGCGCCGCGCTCGATCAGGTCGAGCGTGTCCTTGAGGCTCGCCAACTCCTCACGGATGGCCGACGACAACGAACGCATCACCGCTTGTCCGGGGCCGGCCAGACGCTGGTACTCCTCTTCCAGCAGGTGGTCGGTGAACGGCAGCGGCGACAGGTTGAAGGCTTCACGCATCTGGGACGCCAGCGGCCCCGTGCTTTCGGCCAGCGCGACGAGGTACAGCAGCTCCTTGAGCAGGCTGCGGGGCGGCTCATAAGCTGACGATGCGATGAGCTGGCGCAGCTCCCGATCGAGACGGGAAAACAGCTGTTTGCGCGACTGACGCGACAACAGCTGGCCTTCCAGCTGGGATTCGGCCGCGGCAGCGCCAATCCAGCAGAGCCGAGAACCGGCGCGGTCGCCAAGGACGCCATCGAGCCGCGAAAGCGCCCGGGTCATGAGCCTGAGGCCCGCCTGCAGGTTGTCTTCGCGAATGAAGCCGAGCAGGCCCACCTGATACATCTGGCGCAGCCGGCGAACGTCGCCGCTCGCCGCAGCATTCACGGCGGATGGCCGTTCCGGGCGCGCCTGATCGAGACGTGCGCTGAAGAAGAAGCTCTCCGGCAGCGGCGGTTGTCCGCTGGCCGTTCGCAGCGCATTGATCGCCGGCAACAGCACTTCGGGCATTTCCTGCCGGCTGGCATCGACGCCTTCGAGATAGCGCCCAAGCACATAGAGCGCATTGCTCAGCGCCGCAAGATGGGCATCACGCTCCTCGCCAGCCCCCACCGGTATGTCGGTGGCCAGCTGGACGATCTCCTGCGCCAGCAGCTCGGCGCCGGCCAGTTCGATGAGATTGAGCGTGCCGCGAACCTGCTGGAGCCCTTCCACGGCCTGCTGCAACAGGCTGCCGTTGTTCCTGTCGACGATGAAATGCTCGAGGCTCTGCTCGGCTTCTTCCATGGTGGCGAACAACTCGTCGCGTACCATGCCCAGCGATGTGGCTCCAGTGACCATGCCTAATGCGCCTCCCGCGCAACATCGATGCCGTGCATCAGTCGGCGAAATCCGGCTTCTGCTTAGTCATATGCGCCGCCATCGCGACCCGCAGGTCGGCCGATTGCAGCATTGCCGCGTTCCAGGTCGCGACGTGGGCGAGCCCGTCGTCGACGCGATGGTCGCGCATGTAGCGAATCATTTCCTTGGTGCCGCGAACGGCGATCGGGGACTTCTCGGCGATCTGCCGGGCGAGCGCCCGAACGCCTTCGTTCAGCGCTTCGTGACTGTCGAATACCCGATTGACCAGGCCGATCCGGGCCGCTTCCTCGCCATCGACCATCCGGCCGGTGTAGGCCAATTCGCGCATGAGCCCGTCGCCGATGATCCGTGGCAGTCGCTGCAGCGTGCCGACATCGGCGGCCATCCCCATGTCGATTTCCTTGATGGAGAACTGCGCATCGGGGCTGCAATAGCGCATGTCGCACGCGGAGATCAGGTCGATCGCACCGCCGAGGCAGTAGCCCTGGATCGCGGCGATGACGGGCTTGCGACAGGCATCGACCGCATTGAAGGAGGCTTGCAGGGCGAGAATCTTGCGACGCAGCCGATCGGCATTGCGGCCGACGTCATCGCCCAGACCGGCGGCGGCCTGGGCCAGGAGTTGCAGATCGATGCCGGACGAGAAGTGCTTGCCCTCGCCCGTAAGCAACACGACGCGTACGTCGTCGGTGTCGTCGATCCACTGGAAGATTTCGATGATTTCGCGCCAGAAGTCGGCGTTCATCGCGTTGACCTTGTCCGGACGGTTGATCGCTACGTGCGCGATCTTGTCTTCAAGCGTCACGCGGAAGGCTTGATACGGTGTCGTTGACATCCTCGGCGAACCTCGAGCGTTCTTTGTTGTCGCGGGTTTCGTGGCGGGCAACTATAACAAGGCATCGACGAAAGTCGATCTACCCGCCTGTGACCCAGCACACAGCTGGGCAGGCTGGAATCGTTTCGCTAACTGCCTGATGCGTCGGCAGATTTGGCACTCGCCCCGCCTTCGCTGATGCAGTCGACGGTAAACACGATCCGCCCGGTTTCGTCCGGGTCATCGCGCAATCCATGCACATCGGCATCGAACCCCGGAAACGCCTCGGCGAAACGCTGGGCGAACAGCAGGTAATCCTGGATCGAACGGGTCTGGGCGCTGAAACGCTCGCCCGGCATGATCAGCGGAATGCCCGGCGGGTATGGCACCAGCATGACGGCGGAAATGCGCCCTTCCAGGGCATCGATCGGTACGGCCTCGATTTCGCCGCGGACCAGCTTGTCGTACGCGTCCGCCGGCCGCATCGCGGGCTCCGGGAGGTCGGTGTACATCCGGCGCATCGCCTTGGCCGTGGCGTTTTCGCGGTAGCAATCATGCAGCGCGTCGCACAGGTCGCGCAGCCCCATGCCCTGGTACAGCGCGCCGCCCTTTTGGGCGACCGAAGGCAGGGCATCGCACAGTGGAACGTTCGCATCGTAGTGGCGCTTGAACTCCAACAACTCGGTCAGCAGCGTGCTCCACTTGCCCTTCGTGATGCCCATCGAGAACAGCACCAGCATCGAATACAACCCGGTCTTCTCGACGACCAGGCCCCGCTCCCACAGGAATCGACTGACCACGGCCGCCGGTATGCCCGTTGCGCCGAGCGAGCCCGACGCCGTCAGGCCGGGCGTGGCAAGCGTGACCTTGATGGGATCGAGCAGCACGTAGTCGGCGGCGACATCGCCGAAACCATGCCAGTCGGCTTCCGGCTCCAGCAGCCAGTCGGCGGTCGCCACGTCCTCGGCGCCGTCCGCCAGCGGGGGCTGCCAGATGCTGAACCACCAGTCGTGTTCGGCCAGGCTGCTACGCAGGTTCGCGAGCGCTCGGCGAAAGCTCAGGGCTTCGTCGAAGGTTTCCTGGATCAGCGACCGCCCGGCCGGGCCTTCCATCATGGCGGAGGCGACGTCGAGGGACGCCAGGATGCCGTACTGCGGGGAGGTCGAGGTGTGCATCATGAAGGCTTCGTTGAAGCGATCCCGATCCAGCCGATGCTCCTGGCTGTCGAGCACGTGGATCATCGAGGCCTGGCTGAACGCGGCCAGCAGCTTGTGCGTCGAGTGAGTGGTGAACACCAGCGGGCCTTGCTCGCGGGTATCCATGCCATAGCGGCCATCGTAGAACTCGTGGAAGGCCGCGTAGGCGTACCAGGCTTCGTCGAAATGCAGGACCTCGACGCTGTCGCCCAGCGTCCGCTTGATCAGGTTCGCGTTGTAGCAGAGCCCGTCGTAGGTCGAGTTGGTGATCACGGCGAGCCGGACCTTCGGCGGTCGCCCGGCGGTCAGCGGGTTGGCGGCAATTTTCGCTTCGATCGAGGCGCGGCTGAATTCGCCAAGCGGGATCGGCCCGATGATGCCCAGTTCGTTACGTGCCGGCGTCAGGTAGATGGGGATGGCACCGGTCATGATGATCGCGTGCAGGATGGATTTGTGGCAGTTGCGGTCGACCAGCACGATGTCGCCACGGGCAACCATTGAATGCCAGACGATCTTGTTCGCGGTCGAGGTGCCGTTGATCACGAAATAGGTGTGGTCGGCGCCGAAGTTGCGCGCCGCACGCGCCTCGGCGGCCGCCAGCGGGCCCGTGTGATCGAGCAGCGAGCCGAGTTCCGGGACCGATACGGAAAGATCGGAGCGAAGCGTGTTTTCGCCGAAGAATTGATGGAAGGCCTGCCCGACCGGGCTCTTGCGATAGGCCACGCCGCCGCCATGCCCTGGGGTGTGCCAGGAGTAGTTCGAATCCCCGGTGTGCTGAACCAGCGCGCGGAAGAACGGCGGCAGCAGCCCTTCGAGGTAGTTTCGCGCCGCGCGTGACACCTGGCGGGCCAGAAACGGCACGGTGTCCTCGAAGAGATAGAGCAGGCCGCGCAGCTCGTTCAGGTCGGCCATGGCCTCGGCGGGCGCGTTTTCGATCGTCACCTGCTCGCCCAACGCAAAGATCGGCAGTTTCGGTGCGCGTCGCCGCGAAACCCGGATCAGCTCGACGACGTCATGCAGCAGGCGGCGATTCTCGCCCGCACCCTCGGCGGCCACGAGGATGCAGGCAAGCGCATGGTGGGTGGAGGCGACGATGCGGCCTTCGGCAGAGCTGGCCGTGTGGAGGATGACGAAGCCCTCCTGCTCGAGCTCGGCGGCAATGCCGCGGATGCGCTCGCCAGCGACCGTGTCGGCCTTGATGTCCCGGTGGACGATGAGAATGGAGAACTTGAGGTCTTTGTACATGTAGCCGTCCTGAAGGGAGTCCCCTTCAGGGTAGAAGCTACAACGCCGGCCCGAAAGGCGCGTTCGGCTCAGGCCGGCTCGGCAACATCCTGCTGGCCGGCCGTCGCGGCCTGCTGTTCGAGCTGGACCCAGAGCGGCAACGCCCCCGCCGCCTTCTCGATCGCCGCCATGCGGGCGGCATGGGCGGCGAGTTCCTCATCCTTCGCGCGCAGTACGAGCGTACGGCGTCGATCGGCTGGCAGCCGGCGAATCGCCGTCGGGATCGCCCGGCCGCCGGCGTCCAGCTCGGAGTCGCCGGCCAGCGACAGGTGGGTCTGCCCGCCGGTCATCGCCAGGTAGACGTCGGCAAGAATCTCCGCATCGAGCAGAGCCCCGTGCAGATCACGCCCCGAGTTGTCCACGCCATAGCGCTTGCACAGTGCATCCAGGCTGTTGCGCTGGCCCGGATGGCGCTCGCGTGCCATCAGCAAGGTATCGAGCACAGAGCAGTGCTGCGCGATGTCGGCACGTTCCGACTGCCGCAGCAAGGAGAACTCGTTGTTGATGAAGCCGATGTCGAACGCCGCGTTGTGGATGATCAGTTGCGCGTCCTTGATGAATTCGAAGAACTCATCGGCGACCTCGCGGAAGCGCGGCTTGTCAGCCAGGAACTCATTGGTGATGCCGTGTACCGCGATGGCGCCCTCGTCGACTTCGCGGTCCGGCTGCAGGTACACGTGAAAATGCCGCCCGGTCAGGCGCCGACCGTTCAGCTCGACGCAACCGATCTCGATGATCCGGTGGCCGTCGGTGACCGGCATGCCGGTCGTTTCGGTGTCGAGCACTACGCTGCGCATCGATCGCTCTCTTTAAACAATGGGTTGTCGTTTGGCCTGTACCACGCCGCGATTGGCCAGCAGGTCGGCGCGCTCGTTACCGGGGTGCCCGTTGTGGCCGCGGACCCATTCCCAACTGACCTGGTGCCGACTGACCTGCTCGTCGAGGGCCTGCCAGAGGTCGGCGTTCTTGACCGGCTGCTTGGCGGCGGTCTTCCAGCCGCGCTTCTTCCAGTTCTTCAGCCATTCGGTGATGCCTTGCATCACGTACTGGGAGTCGGTGACGAGTCGGACCTGGCACGGGCGCTTCAGTTCGGCGAGCGCGCGGATGGCGGCCATCAGCTCCATCCGATTGTTGGTCGTCTCCGCTTCACCGCCCCACAGTTCCTTCTCGGCGCCCTTGTAGATCAGCAGCGCTCCCCAGCCTCCCGGACCGGGATTGCCCTTGCAGGCCCCGTCCGTGTAGATCTCAACGATGTCGTCGCTCATGTTGCGTTGCTGTCCCGCTCATTGCGTATCGCGCCTGCTGACCTTGGCGACCGGAAGCGGAATGAGCTTGCCGACCCGCTGCTGGCGCTGTTGCCGCAGTGGACGCAGGCCAACCGTCAACTTGCGTGCGGACAACAGATAGAAGCCACCTGTCGGCATCTGAACGCGCTGACCAAGCCGCTCCAGCCGGCCGAGGCGCGATTGCCACTGGCTTGAAGAAAGCGGCGGACAATAGCACCCGAACCGCCGATGCTCCAGCGCGAACCCCAGCAGACTGAACCAGTCTCCGACGCGTGACGCGCTCAGGCACTGGGCCTCGCCCAGGACCTCCTTGGAGAAGGCACGGCGCACACCCCACAGGCTCCACGGATTCAGCCCGACGATGAGCAGGTGCCCACCCGGCCTGACGGCACGGGCGGCTTCGCGCAGGACGGCATGCGGGTCGAGACTGAAATCCAGGCCGTGCTGCAGCACCACGGCATCGACGGCGTGCTCGCCGATCGGCCAGGCACTTTCTTCGCAGGCGATTTCCACCCCGGGCAACGGCGGCCCAAGCCTGACGACGCGCTTGATCTTCTTGAGGCTCAGCGACGCGTCCGCGAAGGGCGCGTAATGCAACAGATAGCTGCCGAAGCAGCGGGACAGCGCCTCCTCGAGCACGGGCGTCTCCTCGGCGAGCAGCTGGCTGCCCAGCGGGCCGTCGAACCATTGCCGTGCCTGTCGGACCAGGCCGAGCCAGGGTTCGTCGGCCTGTGCGAAGGGTTCATCGATCATGCTGGCCTCCTCCGTTCGTATGGCGAGACGATGCTTGCCCGATTCGAAACTGGGGTTAGGATGCCCCTTTGCTTCCGACTTGGCGACCCTGCTCATGCTCGACATCCAGGCCCTGCCCGCGTTCTCCGACAACTATATCTGGCTGCTTCAGGACACGCGGAGCCGACACTGCGCCGTGGTCGATCCGGGCGATGCCGGCCCCGTCATCGATTGGCTCGAGCGACATGCCGGCTGGCAGCTGACCGATATCCTCATCACCCACCACCACGCGGACCACACCGGCGGTGTCCCGGCCCTGAAGGAGGCTTACGGCGCGACGGTCCATGGCCCGCATAACGAGCGCATCGTCGGGGTCGATCGGCGCGTGCAGGGTGGCGATCGGCTGGAAATTCTCGGGGCTGCGTTCGAGGTGATCGCGGTGCCTGGCCATACGCTCGACCACATCGCCTATGCGAGCGTCGGCGCGGGCGGCTGGCTTTTCTGCGGCGATACCCTCTTCGCCGGCGGCTGTGGCCGGCTGTTCGAAGGCACGGCGGAGCAGATGCACGCCTCGCTGGAGCGGTTGGCCGCGCTGCCGGCGCAGACCCAGGTGTTCTGCGCGCATGAATACACCTTGTCCAACCTGCGCTTCGCCGTCGCGGTCGAACCTGACAACCCAGCCGTGGTTCAGCGGCTGCATTCGGTCGAGGAAAAGCGCGCCGCCGGGATGATCACGCTCCCCTCCACGCTCGAGAGCGAACGGGCGACCAACCCTTTCCTGCGGTGCGACCAGCCGGCGGTAATCGTCGCGGCCCGGCGCCATCTGGACGGCGACACCGAGTCGCAGGTCGCCGTCTTCGCGGCACTGCGCCGCTGGAAGGACCGTTTCTGAAACTTTGACCCATCGCCCGAAAATGGGCCGGTCAGCTTGCCCTTGGCCGAGTGCGTTTCTAGAATCGCGGCATTTTTACGTCCACGGAGACCCAGAAGCCAATGCCGCCAGCTCCAGAGGAACGCCGCGACAGGGAGGCTTTGGCAGCCTCCGGACGCGCCTTGGCACTTGCCCTGTGCATCGCATTGGCGGGTTGCCAAAGCGGTGGAACGCGCTCATCGGTCGATGACGACGCCATCGGCGCCTACACCGGCAGCCTCGAGCGAGAGCCGATCTGGCTGACGGATGCCGACGTCATCCAGACCCCGGCCTACTCCGACATCTGGGACCGCATCCGAGACGGTTTCCAGCTTCAGGAATACCTGGACGCCAACCCGCGTATCGAACAGCAACGTCTGTTGTTCGCCAGCCGCCCCGAATCGCTCGAAATCATCAGCGAACGCAGCGAGCTGTATCTGCACTACATCGTCGAACAGCTCGAAGCGCGTGACATGCCGCTGGAACTGGCTCTCCTGCCCGTCATAGAAAGTGCATACAACCCGTTCGCCTATTCGCCGGCCAACGCGGTCGGCCTGTGGCAGTTCATTCCGTCGACCGGCCTTCACTACAACCTGCGGCAGACACACTGGTACGACGGCCGGCGGGACGTCATGGCATCGACCAACGCGGCCTTGAACTACCTCTCTCGCCTGCACGAAATGTTCAATGGCAACTGGCTGCTCGCGCTGGCGGCGTACAACTCGGGCGAAGGCACCGTCAGTCGGGCGATCGAGCGCAATCAGCGACTCGGCCTGTCGACCGACTACTGGAACCTGCCGCTGCCGCGTGAAACAAAGGACTACGTGCCCAAGCTGCTCGCGCTCTCGCAGCTGGTCACCACGCCGGAAGCCTACGGCATCACGCTCAATCCGATCGCCAACGAGCCCTACTTCGCCGCCATTCCGGTCAAACAGCGCCTGGATCTGGCCCGGGTGGCCGAACTCGCCGACCTGGACGAAGAAGAGCTGTTCCAGCTCAACGCGGCCTTCACGCGCCGGATCACCCTCGACGGCCCCCAGCGCTTGCTGGTACCCAGCGACAAGGCCGAGCTACTCGCGGCCAACCTCGCCCTGATGAAGCCACAGCAACTGGTCGACTGGCAGGAGTACAAGGTGCGCCCTGGCGACACGCTCGCCGCCATCGCCAAGCGCTACGACTTGCGCGTCTCGACGCTCAAGGACGCCAACCGCCTGCGCAGCAACCACCTTGCCATCGGTCAGGTGCTCAGCATTCCGGCGCCCAACGGGGCTGCGACGACCCTGTTCGCCAAGGCGCCCAGCGCGCCACGCAGCTATCGCGTCAGATCCGGCGACAACCTCTGGGACATCGCGAAGAAGCACGACGTCTCGGTGCGTGACCTGCAGCGCTGGAACCGGTTGTCCGGCAGCAGCCTGAAAGTGGGACAGGCGCTGCTTCTGCAGGGCTCTACCCGTCAGACGGCCAAGACGAGCCACTCGCCGACCTACTACAAGGTGCGCAAAGGCGATTCGCTGTACGTCATCGCCAAGCGCTTCAAGGTCGAGCTCGATGCGCTGAAGAAGTGGAATCCAACGAGCGCTCGCCTGCTCAAGCCAGGCCAGATGCTGACGCTCTACCTTCCTTAGCCTCAGTCCCGTTTGCCGAGCGCTTCCAGGCAACGCCCCGTCAGTTGCACGAAGCGCTGGAACGCCACGAACTGCTCATGCTTGAGCGCACGGCCCGATAGTCGGCAATCTGCGTAGAGCACGCCGATCTTGCGCGTGCCGGACAACAGCGGCGCGATGAAGAACATGCCCTTGCCGATCGTGCGACGAATCGGTTCGGTGATGAGTTCGTCCAGACCGTAGCTGGCCGGAACGCCCATCCAGAGGGGCTGCCGATCCCGTAGGACGAAGCTGAAAATATCGGCCTGGCCGCTCGGATCCAGCGGCAGGTCGAAGCCTTCGGACCATTGCTCCGTGTTTTCGCCCATCACGCGACGGGCACGGAAGCGCCGCTGCCCGTCCGCGAGTACCGCCAGCATGACCCGCTCGAGCCCGACGCCATGATGCAGGCCACCCAGCGTCGTATCGAGGATCAGGTCGATCGAGCCGCGCGACGAGGCCATCATGCCGAGATCCTGCAAGGCGCGCTGCATCAGCACCAGGTCAGGCTGAAGCAAGCGCGCCCGCCGCTGTTCCTGCTGCAGTCTGATTTGCGCCGGATCGGTGTTGGGTATCAGCCGGCACAGGCGACTCGCGCCGAAGGTCGCCGCCACATCCACGGCCTCGTCCGCACTGGTGAGGATCTGCTGCAGCGCCTCCTCGCGCGACACGCCGATCAGCCGTGCCGTTTCGTCGATCAACGGCTCCATCGCCTCGCATTCCCAACCTTGCAGTGCCGCCTCGCTGATGCGCACGCCAAGACTGATGCAGCGCAGTGCCGGGTCGTCGATGCGCGCCGTACCAGAGGCCAGGCTGGCGAGCTCGCCCAGGTTCCAGCTGCGGATAAGCCCTTGGGTCAGCTGCCGGAACCCAACGCCGAGAATCCGCTGCACCGCCTCGTCGCGGTCTTCGCCCGGTCGATCGAGCGCCTGCGCCAGTTCGTCGGCCTGCTCGCCGCCACAGCCCCAGATGGCAAGCTCGCCCAGGTTGTGCAGCAGCGCGGCAATGAACACCTCCTCCTGATTGCGCGTGAGCACGTAGCCGGCGATGTTGCGTGCCTGTACCGCGGCATGAAAGGAGCGCGCGAGCAGCTCCTGTAGCTGTTGCCGCGGGGCGCGTGTCAGCAGGCCATCGATGAGCGTGACCGAAAGGCTGATCAACCGGACGTTCTCGAAACCGATCAGCACGATGGCGCGCGAAATGGTCTTGATCGGCTCCCGCGAGGGGTTGTAGTAGCTGCTGTTGCCGACCCGCAAGACGTTCGACGTCAGGGCCGCGTCGCGCAGCAGCACATCGGCCAGTTGCTTGACCGACGAGTCCTGCTCCTGCGCCACCCGTTGCAGCTCCACCACCACGGTGGCCAGCGCCGGCAGCTCGGCTTGATTCAACCGCTCGAGCCATGCCTCGAGGTCATGACAACGCTCACTCAAATGGAAATCTCGACGCTGAGGGTGGCTGGAATTTGATGGCAGTCTGCCCAGAGGGCCGACCTTTTTCCAGCCTGATCAAGCTGCTACTGTACCGCCCCAACACCGCGAGCCGCCCCTTGGAGCGGATTACCTGTTTGATGCGACGTTTTCTTCTGTTCCTCACAAGCGTTCTCGTCAGCCTGCCTGCTGCGGCCTCGCTCGTCGAAAGCCACGGGTTTGCGCAGTTCGGTCTTCTGAAATACCCATCCGGCTTCACCCACTTCGACTGGGTCAACCCAGAGGCCCCCAAGGGGGGCACCGTTCGTCTGATGGCGTCCGGAACCTTCGACACGCTCAATCCCTATACCTTCAAAGGCACGAGCCCCAGCGGAACGCCGGGCTTTCTCGATTACGGCATTTTCGAGCTGAACGAGCCGCTGATGGTCGGAAGTGGCTTCTATGATCCGTCCGGCGACGAACCGTCCTCGAGCTACGGCCTGATCGCCCGCTCGGTCGAGTACAGCGACAACAAGAGCTGGGTGGTCTTCAACCTGCGGCCCGAAGCGCGCTTCCACGATGGCAAGCCGATCACCGCCTATGACGTCGCTTTCTCCTATCGCACCCTCGTTGCCGATGGCCACCCGCGTTACCGCACCGATCTGGCCGGCGTGCAGCGGGTCGACATTCTCAACCGACACCGCATCCGCTTCGTCTTCGACCGCCCGAACAATCCACAACTGATCATGCGCCTGGGCGAGCTGCCGGTGTTGCCGCAGCACTACTGGCAAGGGCGCGACTTCGCCGCGACTACCTTCGAGCCGCCGCTGAACAGCGGCCCGTATCGCATCACCGAGGTCCAGCCCGGTCGTCGCCTGGTGTTCGAGCGCGTCAAGGACTGGTGGGGCGCGGACCTTCCCGTCAACCGGGGCAAGTACAACTTCGACCGCGTGGTGGTCGACTTCTACCGTGACAACACCGTCGCGTTCCAGGCCTTCAAGGCCGGCGAATTCGACTTCTACATCGAGCATCAATCGAAGAACTGGGCGACGGGCTACCAGTTCCCGGCCGTGCTGCGCGGCGACGTGATCCGGACCGAAATACCGCACCAGATCCCGACCCAGACCCAGGGCCTGTTCATGAACAGTCGTCGTGCGCCATTCGACGACGTCCGGGTGCGCGAGGCGCTGGGCATGATGTTCGACTTCGAATGGACCAACCGCGCCCTGTTTTACGGCGCCTACGAACGCAGCCAGAGTTACTACCCGAACAGCGAGTTCGCCGCGACGGGGCTGCCCAAGGGGCGCGAATGGCTGCTGTTGTCGCCGTATCGTCAGTCCCTGCCGCCGGCGCTGTTCACCGAGCCGTTCGAGCTGCCCAAGACGCAGGGTCGTGGAATTCCGCGGGACACCTTGCGCAATGCGCTCCACTTGCTCGGCGAGGCGGGATGGAAGCCGTCCGGCCAGGTGCTGCGCGATGCCGAAGGTCGGCCGCTGACCTTCGAGATCCTGCTGGTCAACCCTGGGCTGGAGCGCATTCTCCAGCCGTATGCGGAAAATCTCGCCCGGATCGGTATCGAAGCGCGCCTGCGCACCGTCGACCGCGCCCAGTACAAGCATCGGCTCGATCACTACGATTTCGACATGATCCTGATGACGCTGCCGCAGAGCCTCAGCCCAGGTCTCGAGCAATGGCTGTACTTTCATTCCAGCCAGGTCGACGTCAAGGGCGGGCGCAACTATGCCGGTGTCGAGAACCCCATCGTCGATGCGCTGCTGACGAAGCTGCTGGCCGCCCAGACCCGGGACGAGCAGGTCGCAGCGGCCCGGGCGATCGATCGTGTTCTGCTGTGGAACCACTACATCATCCCGAACTGGTACATCGATCACCATCGACTGGCCTACCGGAACCGCTTCGCACACATCACCACGCCGCCGTTTACGCTAGGGTTGCGGGCCTGGTGGTTGAAGAACGAGGAGAAGGCTCCATGATGACTTCCGCTTGGCTGCGCGGGCTGGCCGTGGCCGCCTTGCTGGCGCTGGGCACGGCCGTTCAGGCTGCACCCCAACACGCGCTGACGCTCTATGGCGAGCCGCCCAAGTACCCGGCCGACTTCCACCACTTCGATTACGTGAATCCCGACGCCCCGAAAGGCGGCCTCTTGCGCCAGGCCGGGTTCGGCAGCTTCGACACGCTCAACCCATTCATCAACCGTGGCGTACCGGCCGAGGACATCGGCCTGATCTACGACACGCTGACCGTCAGCAGCCTCGACGAGCCCTTCACCGTGTACGGGTTGCTCGCCGAGACGATCGAAAAGGCGCCCGACAATCGTTGGGTACGTTTCCGTTTGCGGCCCCAGGCGCGCTTTCATGACGGCGAGCCGGTCACCGCCGAAGATGTCGTCTTTACCTTCGAAACGCTCATCAGCCAGGGTCAGCCGCTCTACCGCGTCTATTACGCCGACGTAGAGAACGTGGTCGCCGAGGATCGCCTGACCGTCCGTTTCGACTTCAAGAACGGCGACAACCGCGAGCTGCCGCTGATCCTCGGTCAGTTGCCGGTCCTACCGAAGCACTGGTGGGAAGGCCGCAACTTCGAAGAGGGCAGCCTGGACATCCCGTTGGGCAGCGGACCCTACCGCGTCGAACGCGTCGAACCCGGCCGCACCATCCACTACGCACGCGTCGAGGATTACTGGGGCAAGGACCTGGCGGTCAACCGCGGCTTCTATAACTTCGATCGCCTCGTGTACGACTACTACCGGGACAACACCGTCGCGCTCCAGGCGTTCAAGGCCGGCCACCTCGATTTCTGGCTCGAGACCAGCGCCAAGAACTGGGCCACCGCCTATGAGGTACCGGCCGTGCTGGACGGACGCATCGTCAAGGAGGAAATCCCGAACCTCAGTCCGACCGGGATGCAGGGATTCGTCTTCAACGTGCGCCGCCCGCTGCTCCAGGATCGTCGCGTGCGGGAGGCGCTGGCCATCCTGTTCGACTTCCAGTGGACCAACCAGCACCTGTTCAACGGCGCGTACACCCGCACGCAGAGCTATTTCTCCAATTCCGAACTAGCCTCGAGCGGCCTGCCCAGCGAGGAGGAGCTGAAGCTGCTCGAACCGCTACGCGGCAAGATTCCCGACGAAGTCTTCGAGAAGCCCTTCACCCTGCCGGTGACCAACGGCAACGGCATCATTCGGGACCAGCAGCGGCGTGCCTACCAGCTGCTTCTCGATGCGGGCTGGAAGATCGAGAACGACCGCATGGTCGATCAGAACGGCAACCCCGTTAAGCTCGAATTCCTGCTCGTCCAGGCCGATTTCGAGCGGGTCCTGCTGCCCTACAAGCGAAACCTCGCCGACCTAGGCATCGAGCTCGAGATCCGTCGCGTGGACGTCTCGCAATACATCAACCGGTTGCGCTCGCGCGACTACGACATGATCGTCGCCGGCTTCGGCCAATCCAACTCGCCCGGCAACGAGCAGCGCGAGTACTGGCACTCGACGAGCGCCGACAACCCGGGCAGCCGCAATTTCATCGGCCTCGCGGACCCGGCGATCGACCAATTGGTCGACAAGCTGATCGCCTCCGATTCGCGCGAGGAGCTCATCACCCGTGCCCATGCCCTCGATCGCGTGCTGTTGTGGGGACACTACGTCGTGCCGAACTGGCACATAAAGACCTGGCGCGTGGCGTACTGGAACCATCTGGAGCACCCGCAGACCACGCCGCCTTACGACCTTGGCCTCATGACCTGGTGGCACCAGCCCGACAAGCCGGTACCGCGCATCGAGCCGGATACCGAGACGGCCGAGCCGGTGGACGAGCCGTCCGAGGAGAGCCGCTAGCATGCTGGCGTACATCATCCGCCGCCTGCTGCTGATCATCCCCACCCTGTTCGGCATCCTGCTCATCAACTTCGTCATCATCCAGGCCGCGCCGGGCGGCCCGGTCGAGCAGGCGATCGCCAAGCTGGAAGGCTTCGAAGGCGCGACCAGCCGCATCTCGGGCGGCGGCTCGGAGGTATCGGTCGGCGGTTCGAGCTATCGCGGTGCCCAGGGTCTCGATCCGGCGCTGATCGCCGAAATCGAGCGCCTCTACGGATTCGACAAACCGCCACATGAGCGCTTCCTGATCATGCTGCGTAATTACGCGCAGTTCGATTTCGGCGAGAGCTTCTTCCGTGATGCCAAGGTGACCGACCTCATCCTGGAAAAGATGCCGGTCTCCATCTCGCTCGGGTTGTGGAGCACGCTGATCATGTACCTGGTGTCGATCCCGCTCGGCATCGCCAAGGCCACCCGCCACGGCAGCGCCTTCGACGTCTGGACCAGTTCGGTGATCGTGGTCGGCTACGCGATACCGGCGTTCCTGTTCGCCATCCTGCTGATCGTCCTGTTCGCTGGCGGCAGCTACTGGGACTGGTTCCCGCTGCGCGGCCTGACCTCGCCGAACTTCGACGAGTTGTCGCTGGGCGGCAAGATCCGCGATTACTTCTGGCACCTCGTCCTGCCGATCACGGCGTTGGTGATCGGCAACTTCGCCACCTTGACGCTGCTGACCAAGAACAGCTTTCTCGACGAGATCGGCAAACAGTACGTGACCACCGCGCGCGCCAAGGGGCTGTCGCGCAACCGCGTGCTGTACGGCCATGTATTCCGCAACGCCATGCTGATCATCATCGCCGGCTTTCCCTCGGCGTTCATCGGCATGTTCTTCACCGGCTCGCTGCTGATCGAGGTGATCTTCTCGCTGGACGGCCTGGGCCTGCTGAGCTTCGAGGCGGCAGTCAACCGGGATTACCCGGTGGTGTTCGGCACCCTGTTCCTCTTCACGCTGCTGGGCCTGGTGGTCAAGCTGATCGGCGACCTGAGCTACATGCTGGTGGACCCGCGGATCGATTTCGAAAGCAGGGAGGCTTGAATGGCGCTGTCACCGCTGAATGCGCGTCGCTGGGCGCTGTTCAAGGCCAACCGGCGAGGCTGGTGGTCGCTCTGGATCTTTCTGGTGCTGTTCGTTCTCTCGCTCGGCGCCGAACTCATCGCCAACGACAAACCCATCGTCGCCCGCTTCGATGGCCAATGGTATTTCCCGGTGTTCGAGCGCTACCCGGAAACCACCTTTGGCGGCGAATTCCCCTTGCAGACGAACTACAAGAGCCCCTACATCCAGGAACTGTTCGAGAAGAACGACGGCTGGATGCTCTGGCCTCCGATCCGGTTCGAGCACTCGAGCATCAACTACAACCTGCAGGTGCCGGCACCCGCCCCGCCGTCACTGGAAAACTGGCTCGGGACCGATGACCAGGGCCGGGACGTCCTCGCCCGGATCATCTACGGCTTCCGGATATCGGTCCTCTTCGCCCTCACCCTGACGATCCTGAGTTCGATCATCGGCGTCATCGCCGGCGCTCTCCAGGGCTTCTACGGCGGTTGGGTCGACCTGATCGGGCAGCGGCTGCTGGAGGTCTGGTCGGGGCTGCCGGTGCTCTATCTGCTGATCATTCTGGCGAGCTTCGTGCAGCCGAACTTCTGGTGGCTGCTGGGCATCATGCTGCTCTTCTCCTGGATGAGCCTGGTCGACGTGGTGCGCGCGGAGTTCCTGCGCGGCCGAAACCTTGAATACGTGCGTGCGGCGCGGGCGCTGGGCATGAAGAACGGCGCGATCATGTTCAAGCACATCCTGCCGAATGCGATGGTATCGACCATGACGTTCATGCCATTCATCCTGACCGGCGCGATCGGCACGCTGACGGCGCTGGACTTCCTCGGCTTCGGCCTGCCGCCCGGCGCCCCTTCGCTCGGCGAACTGGTCGCCCAGGGCAAGGCGAACCTCCAGGCCCCCTGGCTCGGCATCAGCGCCTTCGTGGTGCTGGCACTGATGCTCTCGCTGCTGGTGTTCATCGGCGAAGCCGCCCGCGACGCCTTCGATCCGAGGAAGTGAGATGTCCGAGATCCTAATGCAAGTGCGGGACCTTGCCGTCGAGTTCAGCTCGGGCGAACGCAGCCAGCGGGTCGTCGAGCAGGTGAGTTTCGATGTGTACAAGGGGAAGACGCTGGCGCTGGTCGGCGAGAGCGGTTCGGGCAAGTCGGTGACCGCTCACTCGATCCTGCGCCTGCTGCCCTACCCGACCGCCCGGCACCCGGCCGGCGAGATCCGCTACGACGGCAGGAACCTGCTCGAAGCCAGCGAAAAAGAGATGCGTCGCCTGCGCGGCAATCGCATCGCGATGGTTTTCCAGGAGCCGATGACCTCGCTCAACCCGCTGCACACCGTGGGCAAGCAGATCATCGAAGTGCTCGCGCTGCACAAAGGGCTGCGCGGCAAGGCGGCGCTCGAGCGTGCCATCGAGCTGCTCGAGCTGGTCGGCATCCCGACACCGGCCGAGCGTATTCGCGCCTATCCGCATGAACTTTCCGGTGGCCAGCGTCAGCGGGTGATGATCGCGATGGCATTGGCCAACGAGCCGGAACTGCTGATCGCCGACGAGCCGACCACGGCGCTGGACGTCACCGTCCAGCTCAAGATCCTCGAACTGCTCAAGGAACTCCAGGCGCGGCTGGGCATGGCTATCCTGCTGATCAGCCACGACCTCAACCTCGTTCGCCGTATCGCCGACCAGGTATGTGTCATGCAACGAGGTCGCGTCGTCGAACAGGCGTCGTGTGAACAGCTCTTTCGCGCACCGAGCCATCCGTATACCCGCGAGTTGCTGGAGGCGGAGCCCAGCGGTGCGCCGGTCGAGACGTTGCCGGCGCCACCGTTGCTGACCGCCACGGACGTGCGGGTGTGGTTCCCGATCAAGAAGGGCCTGTTCCGCCGTACGGTCGATCACGTCAAGGCGGTCGATGGGGTCAGCTTCGAGCTGCCGCGCGGTCAGACGCTCGGCATCGTCGGGGAAAGCGGCTCGGGCAAGTCGACGCTGGGGTTGGCGTTGTTGCGTCTATTGCAGAGTCGCGGCGCGATCCAGTTCGACGGCACGCCGATCGAGGGCATGGGCCAGGCCGAGATACGACCGCTTCGACGTCAGATGCAGGTGGTCTTTCAGGACCCGTATGGCAGCCTGAGCCCGCGAATGTCGGTGGGCCAGATCATCGGTGAGGGCCTTCGCATTCATCGGATCGGGACGGCGCAGGAACAGGAGCAGGCGATCGTCGACGCCCTGACGGAGGTGGGCCTCGACCCCGAGACGCGGCACCGTTACCCACACGAGTTTTCTGGCGGGCAGCGACAGCGAATCGCGATCGCCCGGGCGCTGGTGCTCAAGCCGGCGCTCATCCTGCTAGACGAGCCGACCTCGGCACTGGACAGGACGGTTCAACGACAAGTGGTGGAACTCCTGCGTAATCTGCAGGCGAAGTACAACCTGACCTACCTGTTCATCAGCCATGACCTGGCTGTGGTACGCGCACTGAGCCACCAACTGATGGTGGTGCAACGCGGAACGGTGGTCGAACAAGGGCCTGCGCACGAGGTGTTCGCGGCGCCCGGTCATCCATACACCAAGCAGCTGCTGGAGTCGGCCTTCCTGGCCCCGGTAGCCAACGAAAACTGAAGAGGGACAAGTACATGGGTTTTCTCACCGGCAAGCGCGTACTCATCGTCGGGGTCGCCAGCAAACTGTCGATCGCCTCGGGTATCGCCGCGGCAATGCACCGTGAGGGTGCCGAGCTGGCGTTCACCTACCAGAATGACAAGCTCAAGGGGCGCGTCGAGGAGTTCGCCAGCGGCTGGGGCTCCGGGCCGGAATTGTGCTTCCCCTGCGACGTCGCCAACGACGAGGACATCGCCAAGGTATTCGAGGCGCTCAGCCAGAAGTGGGATGGTCTGGATTGCATCGTGCATTCGGTCGGCTTCGCGCCGGGCGACCAGCTCAATGGCGACTTCACCGACGTGACCACCCGCGAGGGTTTCAAGATCGCCCATGACATCAGCGCGTACAGCTTCGTCGCCCTCGCCAAGGCTGGCCGGGAGATGATGAAAGGCCGCAACGGCAGCCTGCTGACCCTGTCCTACCTGGGCGCTGAGCGCACCATGCCGAACTACAACGTGATGGGCATGGCGAAGGCGAGCCTGGAAGCAGGCGTGCGCTACCTGGCCGGCAGCCTCGGTCCGGAAGGCACCCGAGTCAACTGCATCTCGGCCGGACCTATCCGCACCCTGGCCGCCTCCGGCATCGCCAGCTTCCGCAAGATGCTGGCCGCGAACGAAAAGCAGACGCCGCTGCGCCGCAACGTGACCATCGAGGAAGTGGGTAACGCCGGCGCGTTCCTCTGCTCCGACCTGGCCTCGGGCATCAGTGGCGAGATCCTTTACGTCGACGGCGGCTTCAATACCACCGCGATGGGCTCGCTGGAAGACTGACCAATCGACCGTCCGCAGGCGAGGCCCTACCCTCGCTCGCGGCCCGGTCGTTGTGAATGAAAGGCCACTATGAAGTTCACGATTGCCGTTTTCGGTGCGCCGCATGCGCCCGGCACGCGCCGGGCACTCCGCTTCGCCCAGGCCGCGCTGGCGGGAGGGCATGAAATCGTGCGGGTATTTCTCTATCGGGAAGCGGTCCAGACGGCCTCGGCCAACCTCGTATCCCCCCAGGACGAGACGGACATGGGCCGCGCCTGGCAACGCTTCGTTGCGGACAACCAGATCGATGCGGTCGTCTGTATTGCCGCCGCGCTACGCCGAGGCGTGCTCGATACCGGCGAAGCGCAGCGCTACCAGCGCCCTGCCGCCAACCTTGCTGCGGGCTGGGCATTGTCAGGGCTTGGCCAGTTGCACGAAGCGGCCCAACAATGCGACCGCCTGGTCTGCTTCGGAGATCAATGATGGCGCGCTCGATGCTGGTCATTTCACGACAGGCCCCCTGGTCCGGCCTGGCTGCTCGCGAAGCCCTGGACATCGCCCTGGCTGGCGGTGCTTTCGAGCTACCGCTCGCCCTGTTGCTGCTTGACGATGGCGTGTTCCAGCTGAGCGCTGGACAGCGACCGGAATCCCTCGAGCAGAAGGATCTGTCGGCCAATCTCAAGGCCCTGCCCCTCTTTGGTATCGAAACGATCCATGTCGCCCGTGACAGTCTCGTGCAACGAGGCCTCGACATCGATTCGCTCGGTCATCCCATCGAGCTGATCGAGGAGAGCCGACTGGGCGACTTCATCGCACGGTTCGACCATGTGGTGACGCTATGACAACGCTGCACGTTGTTTCCCATTCCCCTTTCGCCGATGACCGCCTGCAAAGCTGCATTCGGTTATTGCGACCCGAAGACGGCCTGCTGCTGTGCGGCAACGCGGTCGAGGCACTGCGCGACGGTACGAAGCCGCGCGCCTTGCTCGACGAGGCTGCCGCAGCCTCGCGCAGCATCTATGCACTGGACGAAGACCTCGCGGCGCGCGCGCTGGCTGGACTGCCCGAATGGCTCCGTGCGGTCGACTATGCGGGCTTCGTCGAGCTGAGCTGCCAGTATCAGCGTGTCAACGGCTGGACATGAGTGAACTGATGCACGACGGGCGCGCCATAGCGCTCGATCAGGATGGCTACCTTTGCCGGCTGGACGACTGGAGCGAAGCCGTGGCGCAACAGCTGGCCGAACGGGAAGGCATCCAGCTGACCGAGGCGCACTGGGAGATTCTTCGCCTGCTCCGTGACTTCTACGCCGAATTCCAGCTGGCGCCTGCGACACGTCCATTGATCCGCTACGTCGCGCAACAACTCGGCCCGGAGAAAGGCAACAGCCTGCACCTCAACCGCCTTTTCAACGGCACCCCCGCCAAGCTCGCTGCGAAACTGGCCGGGCTGCCCAAGCCGAGCAATTGCCTATGAGCCTCTCACTCGTCACACCCACCGAGCACGCCTTCGCCGAGTTCGTGCGCATCATCGGCAAAGGCAAGCGTGGCGCGCGTTCGCTCACCCGCGAGGAAGCGAACGCCGCAATGGGCATGATCCTCGATGGCGAGGTCGAGGAGGTGCAGCTGGGCGCGTTTCTGATGCTGCTTCGGCACAAGGAAGAAACTGCTGAGGAGCTGGCCGGCTTCACCGAAGCTGTGCGCGCGCGCCTGCCAGAGACTGGGCTCGACGTCGACATCGACTGGCCCAGCTATGCCGGCAAGAAGCGGCACCTGCCCTGGTTTCTGCTCGCGGCCAAGTGCCTGGCTGGCCACGGTGTGCGCATCCTGCTCCACGGCGGCGGCGCGCACACGCCAGGCCGGGTGTATACCGAGCAATACGTGGATTTGCTTGGGATTCCGGTCTGTCAGCATTGGGAAGGCGTCGGCCAGGCGCTCGATCGGCACCACATTGCGTTCATCCCGCTGTCGGCGTGGTCGCCGCGACTCCAGCGCATGATCGACTTGCGTCGCCTGCTCGGGCTGCGCTCGCCGATTCACTCGCTCGCCCGCGTGCTGAATCCGCTTGGCGCACGTTGCGGGCTACAGAGCATTTTCCATCCCGGCTACCAGGAAACCCACCGGGAGGCGAGCCGCCTGCTCGGCGATAACGTCATCGTCATCAAAGGGGAAGGTGGCGAGATAGAGATCAATCCAGACAACGCCAGCACGCTTTACGGAACTACAGGCGGGAACGCCTGGAATGAAGTGTGGCCTGCGATGGCGACGCATCGGCACGTCAAGCCGGAGCGGCTCGACCCCAATCATCTCGCCGCCGTATGGCGAGGCGAAGCGGCCGATGAGTATGGCGAGCTGGCGGTGATCGCGACCATCGCCCTCGCCCTGCGCGGGCTGGGTGCGACGCAGGAAGAGGCCTTCGAGCGAGCCGGCCGGTATTGGCTGGCTCGGCACGACGCTATGTGACGTTCAGCCGATCGAAGGCTGTGAATCGCGGCCTTCGAACCAGGCCAGCTTTTCCCTGAGTCGCACCACATCGCCGACGATCAGCAGCGTCGGCGCCTGCACCTCTTCAGCCGCAACGATGCCTGGCAGTTCGGCCAGCGTACCGGTCAGTACGCGCTGGTTGCTCGTCGTGCCCTGCTGAACCAGCGCCGCCGGCGTAGTCGCCGCCATACCCTGTGCGATGAGTTGAGCGCAGATGACCGGCAGCCCGACCAGTCCCATGTAGAACACCAGCGTTTGACCGGGCGCCGCCAACTGCTGCCACGGAAGATCGCAGGAGCCATCCTTCAGGTGGCCGGTAACGAAACGAACCGACTGTGCATGATCCCTGTGGGTCAGCGGGATGCCGGCGTAAGCCGCGCAACCGCTGGCCGCGGTGATGCCGGGTACGACCTGGAACGGCACACCATGGGCTGCCAGCTCTTCGATCTCCTCGCCGCCGCGGCCGAAGATGAACGGGTCTCCGCCCTTGAGCCGCAACACGCGCTTGCCTTCACGCGCCAGGGAGACCAATTGGCCATTGATCTGCTCCTGCGGCAATGCATGCTCGGAACGACGCTTGCCGACATAGATGCGATCGGCATCGCGTCGGCACATGTCGAGAATCGCGGGCGCCACCAGGCGGTCGTAGAGCACGACATCGGCCTGCTGCATGAGCCGCAGTGCACGGAAAGTGAGCAGATCCGGATCGCCGGGCCCTGCGCCCACCAGGTACACCTCACCCCTGTGGGCCGGCGCCTGATCGGTCAGCTTCTGCTCGATCAGACGCTCCGCCTCGGCAACCTGACCTGCCAGCGCTCGCTCGGCGATCGGTCCCTGAAAGACTTCTTCCCAGAAGATACGCCGCTGCCGGACGTCAGGGCGCGACGCCTTCACCCGCTGCCTGAAGCGTTTCGCCAAGCCGGCGAGCTGGCCGTAGGCGGCAGGAATCCAGGCTTCGAGACGTGCCCGAATCAGCCTTGCCAGCACCGGCGCATCGCCGCCGCTGGAGACGGCGACCATCAGCGGCGAACGGTCGACGATGGCCGGAAAGATGACCGTACACAAGGCCGGCGAATCCACCACGTTGACGGGCGTGCCCTGCTCCCTGGCCTGGTGTGACAGGCGCGCGTTGAGGGCGTCGTCGTCGGTGGCCGCGATGACCAGCACACTGCCGTCCATGTCGCTCGGCTCGTATGCACGCGCCATGCATGCTCCGCCGGCCGAGACCACCAGTTGCTCGAGTTCCGGATCGATCCGCGTGGCGACGACCCGCAGCCGGGCGCCGGCCTCCAGCAACAACCGGGCCTTGCGCAGCGCGACCTCACCGCCGCCAACGACCAGCACCAGCCGGTCGTGTAGATCGTGAAACAGCGGCAAGTAATCCATGCGATTCCTCATCGACGACGCCAGCGCCTGGCCGGTGAAAGGCCGATCAGCCGATCAGTTCGAGACCGGCCATATAGGGTTTCAGCACGTCAGGCACACGGATCGTTCCGTCCGCCTGCTGATAGTTCTCGAGCACGGCCACCAGCGTGCGGCCTACCGCAAGCCCCGACCCGTTCAGGGTATGTACCAGCTCCGGCTTGCCGGTCTCGGGGTTCCGATAGCGAGCCTGCATGCGACGCGCCTGGAAGTCGCCGCAATTCGAGCAGGAGGAAATCTCACGGTACTTGCCCTGGCTAGGCACCCACACCTCGAGGTCGTAGGTCTTGGTGGCGCTGAACCCCATGTCGCCGGTGCACAACGCAAGGACGCGGTAAGGCAGTTCGAGCGCCTGCAGCACGCGTTCGGCATTGGCCGTGAGGCTTTCCAGCGCCTCGGCGGATTTTGCCGGCTCCACGATCTGCACCATTTCGACCTTGTCGAACTGGTGTTGGCGAATCATTCCGCGGGTGTCGCGACCGGACGCGCCCGCCTCGCTGCGGAAACACGGCGTGTGGGCCACCAGCTTCAGCGGCAATTGCGAGGCGTCCAGTATTTCGCCCGATACCACGTTGGTCAGCGACACCTCGGCGGTCGGGATCAAGTACAGATCGGCCTCTTTGTCGCGCCGTATGCAGAACAGATCTTCCTCGAACTTGGGCAACTGGCCCGTGCCCTGCAACGCCGGCGCCTGGACCAGATAAGGCGTATAGGCCTCTTCATAGCCATGCTCGCGGGTATGCAGATCGAGCATGAACTGCGCAAGCGCCCGATGCAGACGAGCGATCGGACCGCGCATCAGGGCGAAACGGGCGCCAGACAGCCGGGCGGCGCGCTCGAAATCAAGCCAGCCGTGACGCTCGCCGAGCGCGACATGATCCTGAACGTCGAAATCGAACTGACGCGGCTGGCCCCAGCGCCGGATTTCCACGTTCTCTTCTTCGCTTGCGCCCTGAGGCACGTCTTCGGCAGGCAGGTTCGGCAGGCTCAGCAGAAGCGCGTCGAGTTCGGATTGGATCTGGTCGAGCTCGCGCTTGGACGACTCGAGCTCGCCGCCCATGCGCTCCACGTCGGCAAGCAGAGGCGCGATGTCCTCGCCGCGCTGCTTGGCCTGGCCAATGCTTTTCGAGCGTGCGTTGCGCTCGGCCTGCAACGTCTCGGACCGCGTTTGCACGGTCTTGCGACGGGCTTCGAGGGATTCAAGTTGAGCGACATCCAGCTGGTAGCCGCGGGCGGCCAGCCGCGTCGCGACCTCATGGGGCTGAGTGCGGACCAGTTTCGAATCAAGCATGTGGGGATCTCTTCGTTACGCACGCGTCTGAAAGCGCGCAGTTTAATGCCAACGCGGTTCGGCTCACAGCTGCGCAAGTGTCACGCCCAGCCAGGCCGAGGCCAATCCGCCGAAGACGCTCAGCGCGACATAACCGATGGCCAGCGCAATGCGGCCATCTTCGAACAACCGCAGCGCATCCAGCGAGAAGGTGGAAAACGTCGTGAAGGCGCCCAGAAAGCCAACCAACAGCGCCTGGCGTATCGGCAGGGAAAGTTCGTGACGACCTGCCCATACATAGAGAAAGCCAATGGCGGCGCACCCCAGCAGGTTGATCAGCAAGGTCGCGAGAAACGCGTGCCGGGGCAGATGCTGCGCAATCCATTGACTGAGGCCGAAGCGCAGCAGCGTGCCGACGACGCCGGCGATGGAAACGCCGAGCACCATGGCCATCATGGCTTGCGCCTGCGCTTCTGGCTGGTCCTGTCCAGCTTGGCCAAGTGTTCGAGCTTGTCGGCAATCTTGCTCTCCAGCCCTCGCGGCACGGGCTGGTAATAGCGACGCGGCTCCAGCGACTCGGGGAAATAATCCTCGCCGGCGGCATAGGCGTCCGGTTCGTCATGCGCGTACCGATAACCCTCGCCGTATCCGAGTTCTTTCATCAGGCGTGTCGGGGCGTTGCGCAGGTGCAGCGGAACCTCCAGCGAGCCGGTTTGCGCCACGTCCGCGCGGGCCGCCTTGTAGGCCAGGTAGGCCGCGTTGCTCTTTGGGGCGCAGGCGAGATAGACGATCGCCTGAGCGATCGCCAGCTCACCCTCAGGGCTGCCGAGCCGCTCCTGCACGTCCCAGGCCGAGAGACACAGGCCGAGCGCCCGCGGATCGGCGTTGCCGATCTCTTCACTGGCCATGCGCACGACGCGACGGGCGATATAAAGCGGATCGCAACCGCCGTCGAGCATCCGGGCGAACCAATACAGCGCCCCGTCGGGACTGGAGCCCCGCACGGATTTATGCAGCGCCGAAATCTGGTCGTAGAAGGCTTCCCCGCCCTTGTCGAAACGCCGCAAGCCGTCGCCGAGAACGCCCTCCAGCAGATCGACCGTGACCTCGCTGCCCTCCGGTGCGAGGTCGGCGACGTTCTCGAGCAGGTTCAACAAGCGACGCCCATCGCCATCGGCGGCAGCAATCAGCAAACGGCGGCTTTGTGCGGGGATTTCGAGCGCCAGGTGAGCCAGGCCGCGCGGGTCGGTCAGCGCCCTCGTGAGCAAGTCATCGAGCGCTTCGGACGAGAGCGACTTGAGCGTGTAGACGCGTGCGCGGGACAGCAACGCGTTGTTCAGCTCGAAGGAAGGGTTCTCGGTCGTCGCACCGACGAAAATCAGGGTTCCGTCTTCGACATAGGGCAGGAAGGCGTCCTGCTGCGATTTGTTGAAACGGTGCACCTCATCGACGAACAGCAAGGTCCTGCGGCGATATTGCGCCGCTTGCTGGCGAGCCACATCGACCGCCTGGCGTATTTCCTTGACCCCGGCGAGCACAGCCGAAACCGTCTCGAAGTGAGCATCCGTCACCTTCGCCAGCAGCCGCGCAAGGGTCGTCTTGCCCACGCCGGGAGGCCCCCAGAAGATCATCGAGTGCAGCGCGCCCCGCTCCAGCGCGTCGCGCAATGGACGGCCCGGTGCAAGCAGATGCTCTTGCCCGACGTATTCGTCCAGCGATGCGGGCCGCAGACGCGCCGCCAGGGGCTGGGCGACTGGGTCCTGTCCGAATAGATCCATGGATGGCTCTGTCAGTGACGGCTCGGAATGACGAAAGGCTTTTCAGGTCGCCAGATTCGATCGTTACTCCGAAATGACATCGACGCCTTCGGGCACCTCGAAGGTGAACAATCCGGCCTCCAGTGGCTGGTTCATTTCGACGTTCGAGAACAGGATGTTGGTCCTTTGGCCGACGCTGTCGATCAGCTGCATGTCGTTGATGACACCCGAGCGGAACGACAACCGCAGGCTGTCGAACAGGCTATCGCCGCCCTTGGGTTCGAGCACGAAGTCGATGACATCCCCACTGCGCTTGTGGCTGATCTCGAAGTTCTCGCTGATCTGCGAGACGTCGCCGGATAGCAGAAGAGCCGGTGTGTGAGTCAATCGCTGATCCAGCGTCTGGATGGTGACTTGCTGCAGATCGGGATCGTACAGCCAGACTTTCTGGCCATCCGACACCAGCAACTGCTCCATCGGCTGGTCGGTGTGCCAGCGGAACTGGCCGGGACGCTTCAGCGCGATTTCACCGCTGGTTTCCTGCAACTGAGTGCCGGTGCCATCGAGCGAGAGCTGTGAAAAGCGTGCGGTCAAGGTGTCGGCCTGCTTGAGCAGGCGAGTCAACTCTTCGGCTGAGCCTGTCTGTGCGAAGGCAGGAACGGTTCCGAGCAGTAGCAGGAACACAAAGGTGGTGCAGATGCGGATGAGCTTCATAGGGCCTCGTATCAATCGCGCATGGGGGCAGGTGCAATGACCTCGCGCGATCCGTTGGTGTTCATCGGTGTCACCACGCCGGCCATCTCCATCGCTTCGATCATGCGGGCGGCGCGGTTGTAACCGATCTTGAGCTTGCGCTGGACGGCGGAGATCGAAGCGCGTCGGCTTTCGAGGACGAAGCGAACGGCCTCATCGTACAGCGCATCCTCCTCGCTGCCTTCGCCGCCTTCCATGCCGGTGCTGTCGAAGCTGCCACTACCCTCTTCGGCCCCGGCCAGGATTTCCTCGATGTAATCCGGTGCGCCCCTGGCTTTCCAGGCTTCGACGACGCGGTGAACCTCGTCGTCCGAAACGAATGCGCCATGCACGCGAATCGGCAAGCCCGTACCGGGTGGCAGGTAAAGCATGTCGCCATGCCCCAGCAACTGTTCGGCTCCGCCCTGATCCAGAATGGTGCGGGAGTCGATCTTGCTGGACACCTGAAATGCCATGCGTGTGGGAATGTTGGCCTTGATCAGGCCGGTGATGACATCCACGGAAGGACGCTGCGTCGCCAGGATGAGGTGGATTCCGGCGGCGCGGGCCTTCTGCGCGATGCGAGCGATCAGTTCTTCGACCTTCTTGCCGACGATCATCATCATGTCGGCGAACTCATCGACGACGACCACGATGGTCGGCAAGGTCTTCAGCAGCGGAGCCTCGTCTTCCATGCTCTCGCGGCGATACAGCGGGTCAGGCAGCGGCGCGCCGGCCTCCTCGGCATCTTTCACTTTGCGGTTGAACCCCGCCAGGTTCCGCACGCCCATCGCCGCCATCAGCTTGTAGCGTCGTTCCATTTCCGCAACGCTCCAGCGCAGGGCGTTGGCGGCCTCCTTCATGTCCGTCACGACGGGGCAAAGCAGATGCGGAATGCCTTCGTAGATCGACAGCTCGAGCATCTTCGGATCGATCATGATCATGCGTGCGTCTTCCGGTCCCGACTTGAACAGGATCGACAAGATCATCGCGTTCACGCCGACTGACTTCCCCGAGCCCGTGGTGCCGGCAACCAGCAGGTGCGGCATCTTGGCCAGATCGGCGATGACGGGCTTGCCGCCGATGTCATGCCCCAGCGCCAGCGTGACCGGAGAGCGCGCGTTGTCGTATTCGGTCGAGGAAAGAACCTCGGAGAACCGCACGATCTGACGGTCCTCGTTCGGGATCTCGATGCCAACCGTGGTCTTGCCTGGAATCACCTCGACCACCCGAACGCTGATGACCGCAAGCGATCTGGCCAGGTCCTTCGCCAGGTTGGAGATACGGCTGACTTTCACGCCGGGCGCCGGCTGGATTTCGAACCGGGTAATCACCGGACCGGGATGAACGGATTCGACCACCACCTCGACGCCGAACTCCTTGAGTTTGATCTCCAGCAACCTGGACATCGCTTCAAGCGATTCGGGCGAAAACTGCTTCTGCTTCTTTTCGGCGGCGTCGAGCAGGGAAATCGGCGGCAGACTCCCGTCCGCCAGGGTATCGACGAACAGCGGGGCCTGCTTTTCCTTCAGCACACGCTTGCTGGGCTCCGGTGCCTTTGCAGCGGTCGGAACGCTGATGACCGGTGCGGGGCGCGATTCGCGATCGCTCATGTGCTTGGCGAGATTTTCCTCGCGTTTTAGCAGCCGCTCCTTCGCGCGCGCACGCTCGCGCTGATCGCTGACTACCGGCGCAACCACCTCGCTGACCCGCTCGTCGGCTTCGCGAAGCTGAGTGACCAGTTGCTTGCGCTCGCTCCGGGCGGCCCACCAGCGACCGAAAAAGCCCTGAACCAGTTCGACCAGATCCAGGGTTATCTTGCCGGTGACATCCATGACGCGAAACCATGACAGGTCAGCGAACACGGTCAGCCCGAACAGGAACAGGGCCAGGAACAACAGAGTGCTGCCCTGCACATTGAGCGAGAGCACGGCGAGCTGTCCGAGGCTTTCCCCGAGCGCTCCGCCCGCCGACGCAGGCATGTGGCTGCCGGCGGAAAAGTGGATATAGGCCAGTGCCGAGCCGGAGAGAATCAAAAACACCAGCCCGATCAGGCGCCAGGAGAACAGCCAGCCACTCCATTGCCACGGCAGATGCCGACCCTTGAAGACCTGCCAGGTCTTGATCGCCAGCAACAGCGGGAACAGGTAGGCGAAATAACCAAGGGCCATGAACAGGACGTCTGCGAACCACGCGCCGGCACGGCCAGCGGCATTCTGCACCTGCTCCACACTGCTGGTATGCGTCCAGCCCGGGTCTGCGGGGTCGTAGGTCAGCAGTGCCATCCAGAGGTACACGCAGAGCGCCGCGAGGGCGATCAATGCGCCTTCTTTGAGGCGGTAATTGAGTTGCTGCCGCCAGGCTGCGACAAGCGACGTAGTGGGCGAATTCTTCAAAACAACGGATTCCTGCCTGCTAAGGCGCGTCTTTTTGCGAGTGCTCATTGCGAGCATTGTACGGATTTGCCGCTGGCACGCCCATCGCACAGGATGCCGGCGACGCATTCACCGAAGCTTCGGTGTAGCATACCGGCCTCATTTCGATTGGCGTCTCGACTGGAGCACGCTTCCCTATTTGCAACAAAGGCTTATGAGGGGTTTCCATGAGCGAAGTCAAGCACTCGCGCCTGATCATTCTCGGATCCGGCCCAGCGGGTTACACGGCGGCGGTATACGCAGCGCGGGCTAACCTCAAGCCCGTCGTCATCACCGGCATCCAGCCTGGCGGTCAGCTGACGACGACAACCGAAGTCGACAATTGGCCAGGCGATCCGGAGGGGCTCACCGGGCCGGTATTGATGGAGCGCATGCAGCAGCATGCCGAGCGTTTCGATACGCAGATCATCCACGACCACATCCATACGGCCGAACTTCGTTCCAAGCCGCTGACCCTGCATGGAGACAACGGCACCTATACCTGCGATGCGCTGATCATCGCGACCGGAGCATCAGCCCAATACCTGGGATTGCCTTCGGAAGATGCGTTTGCCGGACGCGGGGTTTCGGCCTGCGCCACCTGCGATGGCTTCTTCTATCGCAACCAGGTCGTTGCGGTGGTCGGTGGTGGCAATACCGCCGTCGAGGAGGCCTTGTACCTCTCGAACATCGCGCGCGAAGTCCACCTGATCCATCGTCGGGACAAGCTGCGCTCGGAAAAGATTCTGCAAGACAAGATCCTGGAGAAATCGCGCTCGGGCAACATTCGGTTGCACTGGAATCACACGCTCGAGGAAGTGCTGGGCGACAGCAGCGGCGTGACCGGGCTGCGGTTGCGCAGCACAACCGACGGCAACGAAAAGCGTCTCGATGTTTCGGGCGTGTTCATCGCGATCGGCCATAAGCCCAATACCGATCTCTTCGTCGGACAACTCGACATGCGGGATGGCTATCTGCTTGTGCGCGGGGGATCCAATGGCGATGCGACCGCGACCAACATTCCTGGTGTGTTTGCAGCAGGCGATGTGGCCGATCATGTCTACCGTCAGGCCATCACCTCCGCAGGGGCCGGCTGCATGGCCGCCCTCGACGCCGAGAAATATCTCGACGAGTAAGACCCCTGCCCTGCCTCCGGCTCGCACGTCATGCTGAATTGGCTTCCTCGCGATCGCTATCTGTTTCCGCCGCTCGAGGCTGCGCTGAAGAAACCTAACGGCCTTCTGGCGGCAGGAGGCGACCTTTCGCCCGGGCGGCTCGTTGCCGCCTATCGCCATGGTTGTTTCCCCTGGTTCCAGGAAGGCCAGCCGCCCCTATGGTGGTCTCCGGATCCCAGAATGGTGCTTTACCCCTCGGAGCTGCACGTGTCGCGGAGCTTGCGCAAAACCATGCGGCGCGGGCAATTCGAGGTTAGTTTCGATCGCTGCTTTCGGAACGTGATCGAGGCCTGCGCAAGGCCGCGACTTTATGCGGAAGGCACCTGGATAACCTCGGCCATGCAGGATGCCTACGTCACACTGCATGAGCAGGGCATCGCGCACTCCGTCGAGGTCTGGCAGGACGAACGGCTGGTAGGAGGCCTCTACGGCCTGTCGATGGGCCGACTATTCTTTGGGGAGTCGATGTTCAGCACGGTGACCGATGCATCCAAGGTTGGCTTCGTGACGCTGGTTGAACGACTGAAGGAATGGGAATTCGAATTGATAGATTGCCAGATGCATACCGGGCACCTGGCCAGCCTCGGCGCCCGCCCCATCGCCCGAGCACAGTTTCGACAGTGTCTTGAGCGTGGGCTGGATCAACCAACCGCGGCATCCTGGGTACCGGGCAGCACGGCCGATGAACTGACGCGAGCGCTACCATGACCTCACTGGCTAGACTCAAGTTTTACGCGACTCAGCCTCACGCGTGCAGCTACCTACCGGACGAGCAGGCGACGACCCTGTTTCTCGACCCCAGCCAGCCAATGGACGTGGGCATCTATGCAGAGCTGTCGGAGATCGGCTTTCGACGAAGTGGCGATCATCTCTACCGTCCCCACTGCCAGCGCTGCAGCGCCTGTATTCCGGCGAGAATACCGGCCCGTGGTTTCCAGCCTTCGCGTCAACAAAAGCGAATCTTGAAACGCAACGGTGATCTAGGCATCTCTGAGGTGAGGCCCCGCTTCACCGAGGAGTATTACGGGCTTTATTCGCGCTACATCGAAACGCGGCATGCCGACGGAGACATGTATCCGCCGACGCGCGACCAGTTCAATACGTTCCTGGTTCGAGACCTGCCCTTTTGCCGTTTCTATGAGTTTCGGCTGGAAAGCCGGCTGCTGGCCGTTGCCGTCACCGACATCCTTCCGAATGGCCTGTCTGCCGTCTACACCTTCTATGCGCCGGAAGAAGAGCGGCGCAGTCTCGGCCGCTTCGCCATCCTGTGGCAGATCGCCGAAGCTCGCCGACTTGGACTCGATGCGGTGTACCTCGGCTACTGGATCAAGACCTGCCGCAAGATGAACTACAAAACCGAGTACCGACCGATCGAGCTGCTGGTGAATCAACGCTGGGTCAACTTGACCTGACCCTTGGCGCTTGGGCACGTTTCGGGCACAATACTTGCCGCTTTTGCCGGCATCACGCCCGGCCAATCCAGACACCGAGGGCTCTATTGCATGTCGAAAGAAGACAGCTTCGAAATGGAAGGTACTGTCGTCGACACCCTGCCCAACACCATGTTCCGTGTGGAGTTGGAAAATGGGCATGTCGTTACTGCGCATATTTCCGGAAAGATGCGCAAGAATTACATCCGAATTCTTACTGGCGACAAGGTCCGCGTCGAGCTGACTCCGTACGACCTGAGCAAAGGCCGCATCACCTATCGCGCCCGTTGATCTAAGAAATGAAAAAGCCCGGCAACCGCCGGGCTTTTTCATTCTTCCTCTTTAACTAGGCCAGCTCTGCGGTGATTTCGTAATCGAAGGTCAGATCGTCATTCTCGACGTCGATATGCACCGTTCCACCATGCTCTGCCAACTCACCGAACAAGATTTCTTCAGCCAGCGGCCGCTTGATCTTGTCCTGTATCAAGCGACTCATCGGCCGGGCACCCATCTGCACGTCATATCCTCGCTCGGCTAGCCAGCTGCGTGCCGTCTCGGAGACTTCCAGCGTGACGTGTTTATCTTCCAGCTGCGCCTGCAGTTCGATAAGAAACTTGTCGACGATGCTCTTGATGACTTCATGACTGAGCCGGCCAAACTGGATGATGGTATCGAGGCGATTCCGGAATTCCGGAGTGAAGCTCTTCTTGATCACTTCCATGGCATCAGATGCGTGGTCCTGATGCGTGAAGCCGATCGATGCTCTTGAGGCCGTCTCCGCACCGGCATTGGTCGTCATGACGATGATGACATTCCGGAAATCAGCTTTTCGCCCGTTGTTGTCGGTCAGAGTGCCGTGGTCCATCACCTGCAGCAGAAGATTGAAAACCTCAGGGTGTGCTTTTTCGATTTCATCGAGCAGCAGCACGCAATGAGGCTGCTTGGTAATCGCTTCGGTCAACAACCCACCCTGATCGAAACCGACATAGCCGGGAGGCGCACCAATGAGACGCGAAACGGTGTGCCGCTCCATGTATTCCGACATATCGAAGCGAATCAGCTCTATACCAAGCGCCTTGGCAAGCTGTCGGGCTACCTCGGTCTTACCGACGCCAGTGGGCCCGGCGAACAGGAACGACCCTACCGGCTTATCCGGCGACTTGAGCCCGGCGCGCGATAGCTTGATCGCAGTTGCCAGGGACTCGATGGCGCGATCCTGGCCGAAGACGGTCAGTTTCAAATCGCGCTCGAGGTTACGCAGCAGTTCCTTGTCGGACGTGCTGACATGCTTCGGCGGAATGCGGGCGATCTTCGCGACAATGTCTTCCACTTCCGCCACATCGATCCGAGCCACGCGACGCTCTTCCGGCAGCAGCCGCTGGTAGGCTCCCGCCTCATCGATCACGTCGATAGCCTTGTCGGGCATATGCCGATCGTTGATATAGCGTGAAGCCAGCTCGGCGGCTGCCCGCAGTGCCTCATCGCTGTATTCGATCCCATGGTGCTGCTCGAAGCGTGGCTTGAGCCCCCTAAGAATGCCGACTGTATCCTCGACCGACGGCTCGGATACATCGACCTTCTGGAAGCGTCTGGCGAGTGCCCGATCCTTCTCGAATATGCCCCTGAATTCCTGGAAGGTCGTCGAGCCGATGCAGCGGATCTCGCCGGACGAAAGCAAAGGCTTGAGCAGGTTCGATGCATCCATCACCCCACCCGACGCGGCTCCTGCCCCAATGATGGTATGGATCTCATCGATAAAAAGGATGGCATGGGGGCGCTTGCGCAATTCGTTCAGCAGAGCCTTGAAGCGCTTCTCGAAATCGCCGCGGTACTTGGTGCCGGCAAGCAGTGCACCCAAATCCAGCGAATAAACGACACTGTCCGCGAGCAGATCGGGCACCTGGTTATCCACGATGCGTTTGGCGAGCCCTTCTGCAATGGCGGTCTTGCCGACCCCGGCCTCGCCAACGAGCAGCGGATTGTTCTTCCGTCGTCTCGCGAGAATCTGCGCGACGCGCTCGACTTCATGCTCGCGACCCACGAGCGGATCGATCCGGCCCTGCCGGGCGATTTCGTTGAGATTGCTCGCATAAGCATCGAGCGGGTGGCTGGCGGACGACGACTCCGCAACGTCCTCGTCTTGCGTATCGGGCTCGCCATCGCTTCCGGACGGATTGCCCTGCACCTTGGAAATGCCATGGGCAATGAAATTGACGACGTCGATCCTTGCCACGCTTTGCTGCTTGAGCAGAAACACGGCTTGGCTTTCCTGCTCGCTGAAGATTGCAACCAGGACATTGGCGCCAGTGACTTCGCGCTTTCCCGAGCTCTGCACGTGGAAGACAGCGCGCTGAAGGACGCGCTGGAAACCAAGTGTTGGCTGGGTTTCGCGCTCTTCATCATGCTGCGGAATGAGTGGTGTGGTGGAGTCGATGAACTCTTGCAGGTCTCGCCGCAACTTGTCCAGGTTCGCTCCGCATGCGCGTAGCACGGTGGCGGCCGCCTCATTGTCCAGCAGCGCCAACAGGAGGTGCTCAACCGTCATGAACTCATGGCGCTTGGTGCGTGCCTCTTTGAAAGCCAGATTCAGAGTGACTTCGAGCTCACGGTTCAACATAGCTTTTACCTCTTACCCAGGCAGTCGGGTTAACCGTCTTTCTCGATCTCGCAAAGCAACGGGTGCTGGCACTCTCTCGCATACTGATTCACCTGCGCCGCCTTGGTCTCGGCGACATCGCGGGTGAACACCCCGCACACCGCTCGCCCCTCGGTATGAACAGTCAGCATGATTCGGGTAGCCACCTCGCGATTGTGGTTGAAGATTCCTTCCAGCACTTCGACGACGAAATCCATCGGTGTGTAGTCATCATTGAACATGACAACTTTATACATCGGTGGTGCCGTAAGAGCCGGCTTCGCTTCGCTCACTGCAAGGCCGGCATCGCCTTCCTCGCCGTCGCCTGGGAGGCTCTGATTCAAGGTTAGTCGAATATCGGGGGTTGCATGCATACGCGGAGGACTTCTATGGATGACGGCTTGACTGGCTTCCAGCCACCGGATGAGTTGCCTTGACTATCAGCCAAACGATGATACAAACAGAGAGTGTCTAGGCACATGGCGGCACGCGCCACACTTCATCTTCGGCGCGGTTAAGTGGATGTTACTCCAGTGATGGAGTTTTTGCAGAGGGATACCAGCATGCTAAGCGGTAAGGTCAAGTGGTTCAACAACGCCAAGGGCTACGGTTTCATCGTAGCGGACGGCGGTGATGAGGACCTGTTCGCCCACTATTCGGCTATCGAAATGGAGGGTTACAGGACCTTGAAGGCGGGCCAGCCCGTTTCGTTCGAAATCCTCCAGGGTCCCAAGGGCCTTCATGCCACCAAGATTCGCCCGCAGGTGACGGTCGAAGCAGGGGCCGTGGCGCACCGCGCCGAGGCAACCGCCGACGCCTGAGCAGGAATGAAAAAGGCCGATCAATCGATCGGCCTTTTCTGTTCATCGCTCCTTACATGTGAGCGATGATTGCGTCACCGAAGCCCGAGCAGGAAACGAGCTTGGCGTCATCCATCAGGCGCTCGAAGTCATACGTCACGGTCTTGGCCGTGATCGCACCGTCGACACCCTTGATGATGAGATCCGCGGCTTCTGTCCAGCCCATGTGGCGGAGCATCATCTCGGCCGAGAGGATCACCGAGCCCGGGTTCACCTTGTCCTGACCAGCATACTTGGGGGCGGTGCCGTGCGTGGCTTCGAACATGGCCACCGTGTCTGACAGGTTCGCGCCGGGGGCAATGCCGATGCCGCCCACTTCTGCCGCGAGCGCATCGGACAGGTAGTCACCGTTCAGGTTCAGCGTAGCGATCACGTCATACTCGGCCGGACGCAGCAGGATCTGCTGCAGCATGGCGTCCGCGATAACGTCCTTGACGACGATGTTCTTGCCGGTCTTCGGGTTCTTGAACTGCATCCAGGGACCGCCATCGAGCAGCTCGGCACCAAACTCGGTACGGGCCACTTCGTAGCCCCATTCCTTGAAGGCGCCTTCCGTGAACTTCATAATGTTGCCCTTGTGCACCAGGGTCATCGAGTCACGGTCGTTGTCGACAGCGTACTGCAGTGCCTTGCGCACCAGGCGCTTGGTGCCCTCTTCCGAAACGGGCTTGATGCCGATACCGCACATGTCGGTAAACCGGATTTTCTTGACGCCCATTTCTTCGGTGAGGAACTTGATGACCTTGTCCGCCTCGGCAGAGCCAGCCTTCCATTCGACGCCTGCATAAATGTCTTCCGAGTTTTCACGGAAGATCACCATGTCGACGTCGCCAGGCTTCTTCACAGGGCTGGGCACGCCATTGAACCAGCGAACGGGCCGCTGGCAGACATACAGATCGAGCTCTTGGCGCAAGGCGACATTGAGAGAGCGAATTCCGCCACCGACCGGCGTGGTCAGCGGGCCCTTGATCGAAACGACGTAGTCGCGAACGGCTTCGAGGGTTTCCTTGGGCAGCCAAGTGTCCTGGTCGTATACCTGAGTCGCCTTTTCGCCCGCGAAAACTTCCATCCATGCGATCTTGCGGTCGGCGCTGTAGGCCTTCTGCACGGCGGCATCAACCACCTTGATCATCACGGGGCTGATGTCGACACCGATGCCGTCGCCTTCGATGAAGGGAATGATCGGGTTATTCGGAACGTTCAAGGAACCGTCGGCATTCACGGTGATTTTGTCACCATTGGCAGGCACCTGGATCTTTTGGTATCCCATGCTTGACTCCGTTTTTCGAGGGTCGGACAGATCGCCGCATGATCATGCGGCGGATTGGATTCTCGCTTTCTCAGAAGCGCGACATTTTTGTAGCATTCCGCGCAAATGTCACGCACTTCGGCATGCGCGCGCCGCTCAACGAAAGGCATTGGCAACCGCCGGAGCGGCCCGCAAGCTGAATCAGTACCGATGCGGATACCCTAACCGCCACCATCCAAGGAGCCCTGGAATGCCATTCGTCCCTCACGTCACCGTGGCGACCGTCATCGAACGAATGGGTCGCTTCCTCATGGTCGAGGAGCTCGTCGAAGGAAAGGCGGTATTAAATCAGCCTGCTGGCCACTTGGAAGCAGACGAAAGTCTCAGGGACGCCGCCATACGCGAGACGCTCGAAGAGACGGGTTGGGAAATCGAACTGACCGGCGTGATCGGCATATATCTCTACACCGCCCCGAGCAACGGTACGACCTACCAGCGAATCTGCTTCGCCGGCCAGGCACGTCGGCACCGGGCCGACCACCCTCTTGATGACGGTATCATCGGCCCAAGATGGCTCACCCCGGACGAGCTGGATACATTGCGCGGACAATGGCGAAGCGAGCTGGTGATGACCTGCATCCGGGATTACCTGAACGGCCCGACCTACCCGCTCGATCTGATTCGATGAGGCTGACCAGGGCGTCAGGTCCTTTGCCCGTTTCGCGTAACACTCCGGTTAGCTGGTAATATCCGCGGCGTTTTTCTCGATAGCGAACCTATGCCAGATCAAGCCTCTCCCCGCGTCATCGTCGGCATGTCCGGCGGCGTCGATTCGTCCGTCTCGGCCTTGCTTCTTCTCGAGCAGGGATATCAGGTCGAAGGCCTGTTCATGAAGAACTGGGAGGAAGACGACGGCACCGAATACTGCACGGCCAAAGACGATCTCGCCGACGCCCAGGCGGTGTGCGAAACGCTGGGTATCAAGCTGCACACGGCCAACTTCTCTGCGGAGTACTGGGACAACGTGTTCGAGCACTTTCTGGCCGAATACCGCGCCGGACGGACCCCGAACCCGGACATCCTTTGCAACCGCGAGATCAAGTTCAAGGCGTTCCTTGACTACGCCCTGATGCTTGGCGCCGATCTCATCGCCACCGGCCATTATGTGAGGCGCCGGGACCGGCACGGACGTTGCGAATTGTTGAAGGGACTGGACCCGAACAAGGACCAGAGTTATTTCCTTCACGCCGTTGGCGGTGAGCAACTGGCGAGGACACTCTTTCCGGTCGGTGAACTGGAAAAGCCCGAGGTTCGCGCGATCGCCGAAAAGCACGGACTCGCGACCGCCCGCAAAAAGGACTCGACCGGAATCTGCTTCATCGGAGAGCGTCGCTTTACCGACTTCCTGAAGCAGTACCTCCCCGCTCAGCCTGGCGCGATCGAAACGACCGAAGGCGTCGCAGTCGGACAGCACAGCGGCTTGATGTACCACACCATCGGACAGCGGCAAGGGCTTGGCATAGGCGGCTTGCGCGAAGCGGACCCAACGCCCTGGTATGTCGTCGGCAAGGACCTCGATCGCAACGTCCTGATCGTCGCCCAGGGCAACGAACATCCCATGCTTTTTTCCGGCACGCTGACCGCTTCCGATATCTACTGGGTCAATCCGGTCGATGTTTCGACCCCGCTTCGCCTTACGGCCAAGGTTCGCTACCGCCAAAGCGACCAGGCCTGCACCCTGTCGCGATCGGCCGATGGCTACGTCGTGACGTTCGACGAGCCCCAACGAGCGGTGACCCCGGGGCAGTCCGTCGTGTTCTACGACGCAGAGGTGTGCCTCGGTGGCGGCGTGATCGAATCCGCGCTCGATGCAGGCAAGCCGACATGAGCGGCATCACCGACCAGGTAACCGCCCTCGGCGCCGTCTTCGAAGCGGCGGTGCTGGTCGACCGTATCGCGCGTACCGGCCAGGCGCCGTCGGCCTCGCTGAGCTGCCTGCTGGGCAGTTTGCTGGTGACCAATCCGGCGCGCACGATCGATGTCTACGGAGGCGACGACCTTTATCTGCAGGATGGCTACAAGGCGCTGGTCAGCGCGTTGGAACGGAACGCCGCGGAGTTGCAGCGCCAGCCGCTCCGCTATGCGCTGGCCATGCTTGGCCTCGAGCGGCAACTTGCCAAGCGCAACGACATGCTGGGTCTGATTGGCGATCGGCTGGTTCAGATCGAACAGCAATCCCAGCACTTCGGCCTCACTCATGAGAACGTCATCGCCTCGTTCGGCGGACTCTATGAGGAGACGCTCAGCACCTTCCGTCAGCGCATCCAGGTCCATGGCGACATGCGTCACCTGCAACAGCGCGACAATGCCGCCCGGATTCGGGCACTGCTGTTCGCCGGCATCCGCTCGGCACGCCTATGGCGCCAGGTTGGCGGGCACCGCTGGCAATTCCTCCTGGCGCGGCGGCGGCTGCTCGATGAACTTTACCGGCTCATGCGTGCGGACCGGGGGTGAATTGGCCGCAGGCATGAGAGGCAGTTTCGGGTATCCTATGCGCCCCCTTTTCAGCCCGCCCGTCAGCCCGCCCGCCTGAGAACGACACATGCAGCTTTCCTCGCTCACCGCAATTTCCCCTGTCGACGGCCGTTACGGCAGCAAAACCACGGCACTGCGATCGATTTTCAGCGAGTTCGGACTCATCCGTTTTCGCGTGCTCGTCGAAGTGCGCTGGCTTCAACGCCTGGCGGCACATGATGGGATACCCGAACTCAAACCCTTTTCCTCGCAGGCCAACGAGGTGCTCGAAGAACTCGCCGAGCGGTTCTCGGTTGACCATGCCGAGCGGGTAAAGCAGTTCGAGCGCACCACCAACCATGACGTCAAGGCGGTCGAGTACCTGATCAAGGAGCACGCCCAGCAGCTCCCGGAACTGGCCGCCAACAGCGAATTCGTTCACTTCGCCTGCACCAGCGAAGACATCAACAACCTGTCCCATGCGCTGATGCTCAAGGAAGGCCGTGACACGGTCATGCTGCCGTTGATGCGCCAGGTGACCGAAGCCATACGCGCGCTGGCCGTTCGCTTCGCCGACATCCCGATGCTGTCCCGGACCCACGGGCAGCCTGCATCGCCGACCACGCTGGGCAAGGAAATGGCCAACGTCGTGTACCGCCTGGAGCGTCAGCTCGCACAGATCCAGGCCGTGCCGCTGCTTGGCAAGATCAACGGTGCGGTGGGTAATTACAACGCCCACCTCAGCGCGTATCCCGACGTGGACTGGGAAGCCAACGCTCGCACGTTCATCGAAGACGACCTCGGCCTGGTCTGGAACCCCTACACCACCCAGATCGAGCCTCATGACTACATCGCCGAGCTGTTCGATGCGATTGCACGCTTCAATACCATCCTGATCGACTTCGATCGGGACGTGTGGGGCTACATTTCGCTGGGCTACTTCAAGCAGAAGACTGTCGCGGGCGAAATTGGCTCCTCGACCATGCCGCACAAGGTCAACCCTATCGATTTCGAAAATTCGGAAGGCAACCTGGGCATCGCCAACGCACTGCTGCAACACCTGGCGAGCAAGCTGCCGATCTCCCGCTGGCAGCGGGACCTGACCGATTCGACCGTGCTGCGCAACCTAGGTGTCGGCCTTGCACACAGCCTCATTGCCTATGAAGCCTCGCTCAAGGGCATCGGCAAGCTGGAACTCAATACCCAGCGTATCGCCGAAGACCTCGACAACTGCTGGGAAGTGCTCGCCGAGCCCGTACAGACGGTGATGCGCCGCTATGGCGTAGCCAACCCTTACGAGAAGCTCAAGGAGCTGACCCGCGGCAAGGGCATCAGCGCCGATGCGCTACGTCAGTTCATCGACCAGCTCGACATTCCGGCCCGGGCGAAGGAAGAGCTTCGCGCGCTGACGCCGGCTGGCTATATCGGCAATGCGGTCGAACAGGCCAAACGTATCTGACGACTCGTCGAACACCGCACGCCCGGCTGTGCCGGGCGTTTTTATTACAGCCTTCCATGCAGGTCCGGTCATGACTTCCGATCAACCCATTCAAGCACTTGGTGGCCTCAGCGCACGGGAGTTCCTCAGGGACTATTGGCAGAAGAAACCCTTGCTGGTTCGGCAGGCGTTTCCCGGCTATACCAGCCCCCTCTCCCCCGACGAGCTGGCCGGGCTATCGCTCGAGGAAGATGTCGAGTCGCGCATCGTGCTCGAGCATGGCACCACGTCCTGGGAGCTGCGTCGCGGCCCGTTCGACGAGCAGACCTACAGCGCGCTCCCCGAGCAAGACTGGACCCTGCTCGTCCAGGCCGTCGACCAGTGGGTGCCCGAAGTGGCGGACCTGACGCGCCAGTTCGACTTCCTTCCGAACTGGCGGATCGACGACGTCATGATCAGCTATGCCGCGCCGGGCGGTGGCGTCGGCCCGCATTTCGACAACTACGACGTGTTCCTGCTCCAGACGCAGGGCCGCCGCCGGTGGCGCATCGGCCAGATGTGCGCGACCGACACAGCGCTACTCGAGCACGGTGACCTCAAGATTCTCGCTGACTTCCAGCAGACGGAAGAATGGGTGCTGGAACCGGGAGACATGCTCTACCTGCCGCCTCGCTTGGCTCATTTCGGCACCGCGGTCGATGAGTGCATGACCTGCTCGATAGGCTTCCGCGCGCCGAGCGCCGCTGAGGTGCTGACCCATTTCACCGACTTTCTCGCGCAGTTCGTCTCCGACGAGGAGCGCTATGCCGATCCGGACCTGCAACCCGCCGAGGACCCCTACCAGATCCAGACCGACGCACTGGATCGCCTGAAGGCCCTGCTGGCCGAGCACATGGGTGACGAGCGCCTGTTGCTGACGTGGTTCGGACAATTCATGACCGAGCCGCGTTATCCGGAAAGAATCGTCGGCGCCGAGCTCGAAGCCGACGAATTGGCTCAGGCCATCGACGAGGGCGCGGTGCTGGTCAGACACCCCAGCGCACGGATGGCCTGGAGCGAGGTGGACATCGGCCTGCTGCTGTTCGCCAGCGGTCAGAGCACGCTGCTCCCTACGCATTTGAAGGATCTGCTGAAACTCATCTGCGCAGCCGAGAGCCTCCATGCCGGCAATCTCGCCGCCTGGTTGAAGGATCCGGACGCCGCCGAGCTGCTCCATCAGCTGGTCAAGCAAGGCAGCCTGGAGTTCGCCGATGAGTGAGATCACGGTACGCGTTGCCGACTGGACGGCTGACAACGCCGAGATCAGGCGAATCCGCGAGACGGTTTTCGTTGCCGAACAGGCGGTGCCGCCGGAACTGGAATGGGACGCCGATGATGAACGTGCCGTGCATTTCCTGGCATACGAGCGCGATTACCCGATCGGTACCGCTCGACTGCTCAGCGACGGCCATATCGGTCGTGTTTCGGTACTGCGTGACTGGCGTGGTCTGCATGTCGGCGAAGCGCTGATGCATGCCGCCATTCGCGAAGCCGAGGCCAAGGGTGTTCGGGAGCAATGGCTGACCGCCCAAGTGCATGCCAGCTCCTTTTACGAGCGACTCGGGTTTACCATCGTCAGCGATGAATTCCTCGAGGCGGGCATTCCACATGTCGAGATGGTCAGACGCAGCGCCTGAATCGGACGATTTGCCACCCATTGACTACGTACCCCTGTCGACTGGCATGGCGGTACGGCGGGTGCCGGCATCGGTGTCCAGCGCCCTGCCGGGACCGGACGCCATCTGGTTTGGCGCTGGCGATGCCCACGAATGCGCCGTGGCGCTGATCACCGGCACTCGCCGCCACCTCTCCCTGTACAGCCACGACTTCGATCCCTGGCTGTATGACACCCCTCCGTTCGAACAGGCCTGTGCACGATTTCTCGTGCGGCATCCGCGCAATCGTCTGCACATTCTTCTGCAGGATCCATCGCGCGCCATCCGAGAGGGCCATCGCCTGTTGCGGCTTGCCCGCCGGCTGACCAGCCGAATCGAGATCAGGGTGCTGCGTCCCGATGCCATCCGGGAGCGTGACGCCTTTCTCATCGGGGACGACCGCCAACTGATGGTGCGCCGTGACGCTGCACGACCGCAGGGCCTCTTCTTGCAGGCATCGCCGGCCAAGGCGCGGGCGCACCTCAAACGCTTCAACCAGGACTGGGAACAAGGGGTTCACAGCCAGGACCTTCGGAGTCTGTCGTTATGAAGTCATTGCTTCCCTGCCTCCTGCTTGCATGCCTTTCAACCACCGCCACCGCGGCCACCGAGGTGCTTCCGCTGGGGTACCGAACGGCGGACGAGATCATGCCGATCGCCGAATCGGTCATTGCCGGACACGGCACCGTCTCGGCGTATCGCAATCAGCTGGTCATCAGCGCATCGCCGGAGGTCATCGAAGAAGTGAAGCGGGTCCTCGGCGAGCTGGATACGCCGCCGAAGGAACTGCTCATCACGGTCGCCACCGGCGAGGTAGGAGCGATCACGGAGGACGGCTACCGGGTGAATGGCGAAATCGACGCCGGCGGCGTCAGTGTCGGCACAGATACTCAAGGGCGCGACGGCATTCGCATCATCCGGCGCAGCACCTCCAGCCAAGGGGATGGCGTGCAACAGGTTCGCACCACGGAGGGCTATCCGGCGCTGATCGAGGTCGGCGAGACGGTACCGATGACCACCACCGTCACCGATGGCTACGGGCAGATCTACCAACACGTCGAGCCCCGAGACGTGACGCGCGGCTTCTATGCGACCGCGACCGTGGTCGGCGAACGCGTGCAGGTAGTGCTGAGCAGCCAGCGTGAACGCATTGACTCCGTCCACCCCGACACGATCGATCGGCAGCGCGCCGACACCCGGGTCAGCGGACGATTGGGTGAGTGGATCTACATCGGCGGCGTAGGCGAGCAGCGTATTGCAACCGATCGGGGAACGCTTCGCCGTTACTCCACCCAATCCGAAGATGACTTCGGCCTGCGCTTGAAGGTAGAAGTAATCGAGTGACCGGAAGGTCATGTAGCCAAAATATGTAGTAGCTACAAAAAAACACTACAAAGCGATTGACGCTCCTTTTTCCCCGGAGCATGATGGCCTCGCTCCCGCTAACCAGAGCCCTCGAAAGAGGGTTCCGGAGCACGCTCCAGCCAACCAGCCGAGCGGCTCCGTGCCTGTACTGCCCACAAGGTGGACTGACGAGGTTGCGACTGGAACGAGTCGTCCTGAGGGACGGGGAAGCAACTCGCGCATCACGGGTATCGTCCGCTCCTTCGCCAAGGCATCCACGAGCCGAACGCGATGGTCTGGGTGTCCTGCCGATGACGTCTGCACAACCCCTCCTTCGGTTCAATCCTCGCCCCGGTCGTCGATCGACATCTACCGCGTTGCAGCATGAACAGCGCTAGCACGCAGGTTCCAGTGGGAAAGTCGGTGCTCACTAACCCAACTTTGAAGGATTGACCATGTCCGCTTACCAGAATGACATCAAGGCCGTTGCCGCTCTGAAAGAAGCCGCCGGCAACAGCTGGAGCGCTATCAACCCCGAGTACGTCGCTCGCATGCGCACCCAGAACCGCTTCAAGACCGGCCTGGACATCGCCAAGTACACTGCTGCGATCATGCGCAAGGACATGGCCGAATACGACGCCGACACCTCCCTCTACACCCAGTCGCTGGGATGCTGGCACGGCTTCATCGGCCAGCAGAAGCTCATCTCCATCAAGAAACACCTCAAGACCACCAACAAGCGCTACCTCTACCTCTCCGGCTGGATGGTCGCTGCCCTGCGCTCGGATTTCGGTCCGCTGCCCGACCAGTCCATGCACGAGAAGACGGCGGTTTCCAGCCTGATCGAGGAGCTCTACACCTTCCTTCGCCAGGCTGATGCCCGCGAGCTGGACCTGCTGTTCAGCGCGCTGGACGATGCACGCCAGGCTGGCGACAAGGCCAAGGAAGCCCAGATCCAGGACCAGATCGACAACTTCGAAACCCACGTCGTACCGATCATCGCCGACATCGATGCCGGCTTCGGCAACGCCGAGGCCACCTACCTGCTGGCCAAAAAGATGATCGAAGCCGGTGCCTGCTGCATCCAGATCGAAAACCAGGTTTCCGACGAGAAGCAGTGCGGCCACCAGGACGGCAAGGTCACCGTTCCGCACGAAGACTTCCTCGCCAAGATCAACGCCGTTCGCTACGCCTTCCTCGAGCTGGGCGTGGACGATGGCGTCATCGTCGCCCGCACCGACTCGCTCGGCGCCGGCCTGACCAAGCAGATCGCCGTGACCAAGCAGGAAGGCGACCTGGGCGACCAGTACAACGCCTTCCTCGATTGCGAAGAAATCTCCGTCAACGAGATGAAAAACGGTGACGTGGTCATCAACCGCAACGGCAAGCTGCTGCGCCCGAAGCGCCTGGCCAGCGGTCTCTTCCAGTTCCGCCAGGGCACTGGCGAAGATCGTGTCGTCCTGGACTGCATCACGTCCCTGCAAAACGGCGCCGACCTGCTGTGGATCGAGACCGAGAAGCCTCACGTCGGCCAGATCGCCAGCATGGTCAACCGCATCCGTGAAGTCATCCCGAACGCCAAGCTGGTGTACAACAACAGCCCGTCGTTCAACTGGACGCTCAACTTCCGTCAGCAGGTATTCGACGCCATGAGCGCCGAGGGCAAGGACGTCAGCGCCTACGACCGCAGCAAGCTGATGAGCGTCGAGTACGACGACACCGAGCTGGCCAAGATCGCCGACGAGAAGATCCGCACCTTCCAGAAGGACGCTTCTCGCGAAGCGGGCATCTTCCACCACCTGATCACGCTGCCGACCTACCACACCGCGGCGCTGTCGACCGACAACCTGGCCAAGGGCTACTTCGCCGAAGAAGGCATGCTGGCCTACGTGAAGGGCGTTCAGCGTCAGGAACTGCGTCAGGGCATCGCCTGCGTGAAGCACCAGAACATGGCTGGCTCCGATATAGGCGACAACCATAAGGAGTACTTCGCCGGTGAAGCAGCCCTGAAGGCAGGCGGCAAAGACAACACCATGAATCAGTTCCACTGATTCGAAAGCGAAAGAAAAGGCCCCCACAGCTTGTGTGAAAACGTAGCGAGCGAAGGTTAGGCAAGGCAAAAACAGGCGAGGAAGCGGAGTTTACGAGCTGTAAATGAGCATTCCGAGCCTGTTTTTAACGCGGCATAACCGAGCGCAGTAGTTTTCACACAATCTGCGCAGGGGCCTTTTTCGTATCCGCCATATCAGCGCCGACTGTCCATCACCTGCTGCAATGCCACACCCGCACCTTCCAGGCCCGGGTATTCGGCGGTTACCAGCCATACGGGAATGCCGTCGAAATACCGGCTCATGCTGCCCTTGTCGCGCATGCTGCGAACGAAGCCGCTGCGCAAGAAGAAATCGGCGAAACGCGGCACCACGCCGCCGACGATATACACCCCGCCCCGGGCGCCGACCGTGAGCACGTTGTCGCCCACCACGCGTCCCAGCCAGCAACAGAACTGATCGAGCACGGCCTGGGCATACGTGTCGCCAGCCAAAGCTGCGGCGGTGACATCGGCCGGCGATTGCAGCGAAGCCTCTCGTCCATCCAAGGCACAACTGGCGCGATAGAGGGCACGCAAGCCGCCGCCGCTCAGGATCGCCTCGGCGTTGACGTGACCGATGGCTCGGTGCACATGCGTCCACAGGGCCGCTTCACGTTCGGTGCCGACCGGCAGGCAGATATGCCCTCCCTCGCCCGGTATTGCGCTCCAACCGCCATTGCTCAGCGGCAACAGCGTCGCGACGCCCAGCCCCGTGCCGGGGCCGATCACCAGGCGCGGACGCCCTGGTTCGGACACGCCATCGCAGACGGCCACGGATTCGCCTGGTTGCAGACGCGTCATGCCCAGCGCCATCGCGGCGAAGTCGTTGATCAGCAACAGGTCGCGTACGCCGAGTTCTTCGCAGAAGGCCGACCGACTCAAGCGCCAGTGGTTGTTGGTAAAACGAAACTCGTCGCCGCCAACGGGGCCGGCGCAGGCCAGGCAGACGGCTTCGAGCGACTCGACCGTTCGGCCGATCTGCTCGAGATAGCTGCGAACGGCATCTTCGGGTCGTGGGAAGTCGGCCGTGGCCAGCACCCGGACGTCGGCCAGCTGGCCGTCCTGCCACAGCGCCAGGCGTGCATTGGTACCACCGATGTCTCCAACCAGCGCTGTCTTCACTTGAGAGCCTCCAGCGCTTCAGTAAAGGCACTGGCGCCCTTCTCTGCCGAACTGAAGGCGTCCCGCATGAAGGCGAACAGCTCACGACCGCAACCGATTCCGGTGTCGGCCGGCGCGGCGGCACACTCGCGCGCCGCCCACTCGGCGGCATCGACCTTGACGACCAGCTCCCCGGTGACCCCGTCGATGCGCACGATATCGCCATCGCGCACCTTCGCCAGCGGGCCACCATCGACCGCTTCGGGGCAGACATGGATGGCAGCCGGGACCTTGCCCGATGCGCCCGACATGCGCCCGTCGGTGACCAGTGCCACCCGGAACCCGCGATCCTGCAGCACGCCGAGGAACGGCGTCAGTTTGTGCAGCTCCGGCATGCCGTTGGCCTTCGGCCCCTGGAAGCGGACCACCGCGATGAAATCGCGCTCCAGCTCACCGGCCTTGAAGGCGGCGGCCAGCTCGGCCTGATCGTGAAACACCCGTGCCGGGGCTTCGACGATGCGATGCTCAGGCGCAACCGCGGAAATCTTGGTAACCCCACGGCCAAGGTTGCCCTCCAGGACCCGCAAGCCACCCTCCGGCGAAAAGGGCTCAGCGGCCGGTCGCAGGATGCCTTCATCGAGGCTTTGGGGCGTGCCGTCGCGCCAGGCCAGCTTGCCGCCTTCGAGGTAAGGCTCGCGCAGATACCGTTTGAGACCATGCCCGACGACGGTGTTGACGTCTTCGTGCAGCAGGCCGGCATCGAGCAGTGTTCGGATCATGAAGCCGACGCCGCCGGCGGCATGGAAGTGATTCACATCGGCCGCGCCGTTCGGATAGACCTTGGCGAGCGTTGGCGTGACGGCGGAAAGATCAGCCATGTCATCCCAGGTGAGCTGGATGCCGGCGGCACGGGCGAACGCGGGAATGTGCAGGGTGTGATTGGTCGATCCGCCCGTCGCATTCAGCGCGACCACCGAATTGATGATGGCCTTTTCATCGACGATCCGGCACAGCGGCAGGTACTCGCCTGCCTGTTCCGTCAGGCGCGTCACCTGGATGGCGGCCTCGCGCGTCAGTGCATCGCGCAGCGGCGTGTACGGATTGACGAACGACGAGCCCGGCAGGTGCAACCCCATGATTTCCATGACCACCTGGTTGGTGTTCGCGGTGCCATAGAAGGTGCAGGTGCCGGGGCTGTGGTAGGACTTCATTTCCGACTCGAGCAGCTCCTCACGGCTCGCCTTGCCCTCGGCGTAGCGCTGCCGGACCTCGGCCTTCTCCTTGTTGGGGATGCCCGACGGCATCGGGCCGCCCGGGACGAAGACGGTCGGCAGGTAGCCGAAGCGCAGCGCGCCGATCATCAGGCCAGGGACGATCTTGTCGCAGATGCCAAGCATCAGCGCCGCATCGAACATGTTGTGCGACAACGCGACGGCGGTGGACATGGCGATCACTTCGCGGCTGGCCAGGCTCATTTCCATGCCCGGCTCGCCCTGGGTGACCCCATCGCACATCGCCGGAACGCCACCGGCGAACTGGCCGACCGAGCCGACGTCACGCAGCGCCTGCTTGATCTGCTCGGGAAAATGCTCGTAAGGCTGGTGCGCCGAGAGCATGTCGTTGTAAGCCGACACGATGGCGACATTGACCTCGTTCATCAGCTTCAACCGCTGCTTGTCGTCCGCATGGCCGCAGCCAGCGACGCCGTGGGCGAAATTCGCGCACGGCAATCCCGACCGCAGCGGCCGGTTGCTCGCCGCCGCCGCCATCATGGCGAGGTAGCGCTCACGCGTCGGCCGGCTGCGTTCGATCAGACGTTCTGTAACTTCAAGGACTCGCGGGTGCATGTCATCGCTCCTGCACATACTCGGCGTAGCTTTATCAACAAAATTGGATAACCGGTGGCTTGATTTCTATTTTGACAGGAATAATCTTGTAATTCCCACAACATTTTTCACTGGAGCCCCCATGACCATTCGCATCGCCATCAATGGCTTCGGCCGTATCGGACGCAACGTATTGCGTGCCTTGTACAGCCAGACTTACCGCGAGCACATGCAAGTGGTCGCGATCAATGATCTCGGCAGTCCGGCGATCAATGCGCACCTGCTTCAATACGACACCGTCCATGGCCATTTCGATGGCCAGGTCGAGGCCAACGATCGACAACTGGTCGTCAATGGCGACGTGATCGCCGTCAGCGCCATCCGAAACCCGGCGGAACTGCCGTGGAAGGAACACCAGGTCGATGTCGTGTTCGAGTGCACCGGTCTGTTCACTAGCCGCGACAAGGCCGCCGCCCACCTCGAGGCCGGCGCCCGCAAGGTGATCATTTCGGCTCCTGGCAAGGGAGTCGACGCGACCATCGTTTATGGCGTCAACCACGACAGCCTGCGCGCGTCGCACCAGATCATCTCCAATGCCTCCTGTACCACCAACTGCCTGGCCCCGGTCGCGCAGGTCCTTTCGCGCGAGTTCGGTATCGAGCAAGGGCTGATGACCACCATCCACGCCTACACCAATGACCAGAACCTGTCCGACGTCTACCACAGCGACCTGTATCGGGCGCGCTCGGCGACCCAGTCGATGATTCCCACCAAGACCGGTGCGGCCGAAGCCGTCGGCCTGGTGCTGCCGGAGCTCGCCGGGAAGCTGACGGGCATGGCCGTGCGGGTACCGGTAATCAACGTTTCGCTGGTGGACCTCACCGTGCAGATCGCACGCGATGCCACGGCCGCCGACGTCAACGCCGCCATGCTGGCCGCGGCGGAGCGTTCGCCTATCCTGGCCTGCAACACCCTGCCGCTGGTTTCTTGCGATTTCAACCACAACCCCATGTCCTCGATCTTCGACACCAACCACACCAAGGTCGCCGGCCGCATGTTGAAAGTCATGGCCTGGTACGACAACGAATGGGGCTTCTCCAACCGCATGCTCGACACCTGTCGCGCCTTGTTTGCCGCCGCCTGATCCGCGCGGCAACGCCGAACCCAAGGAAGAACGCCATGTCCCGCATCGCCTATGTGGATGCCACGCTCCCTGCGCGAAAGCGCATCGCACTGGTCGCCCACGATCACTGCAAGGAGCATCTGCTGGCCTGGGCCGATCGGCAAAGGGAGCGTCTCGCCCGCCATGAGCTGATCGCGACCGGAACCACCGGAATGCTGCTCGACCACCGCCTCGGGCTTGCGGTCGAGAGTCTGATCAGCGGGCCGCTCGGTGGCGACCAGCAGATCGGTGCGCGCATCGCGGAGCGACGGATCGACCTGCTGGTGTTTTTCTGGGACCCGTTCGAATCCCAGCCGCACGACCCGGACATCAAGGCGCTGCTACGGGTCGCCGCGGTCTGGAACATCCCCGTCGCCAGTAACGAGAGCAGCGCCGATTACCTGCTATCGAGCCCGCTGCTCGATCAGGCCCACGCCTGTCGGGTGCCGGATTACGACAGCTACCTGGCCGGGCGCCGCTAGCGACGGTCAGCGTTTGAAGCGACGGCGCCCGGTGGCCTCCAGGGCCAGCAGCCGCAAGTCGCACTCGGCCAACAGGGCGCGACGCTCCGGCTTGTCGAGTTTCTTCCAGCGCTTGATCTCGTCTCGCGTGCGACCGCATCCACAGCAGACGCCTTCCTCGAATTCGCACACGCTGATGCAGGGACTCCTCATCAGGGTCAGCTCGTCGAACGATCCGCCACGGAGGCATCCTGACCTTCGTTCGCGGCGGGTTCTGCTTCGTCGCGCAGATCATCGAAATCCGTCTTGAGGCCTTCTTCCATCGTGTCGAGTTCGGCCAGAAGGCTGCGGAAACTGGTCTGCTCGCGCGGCGCCTGCGGAGCGTCCTGCTCAAGGTCCGCGCGGGCTTGCAATGCCTCGGGTACCGGGATGTCGTCGTCCTCGGACAGCACGTTGCCCGGTTCGAGTTCGCGCAGCTCGGCGAGGGGCGGCAGGTCCTCGAGGCTCTTCAGATTGAAGTGATCCAGAAAGGCCTTGGTCGTGGCGAACATGGCCGGACGACCGGGAACGTCGCGATGGCCAACCACCCGTATCCAGTCGCGGTCGAGCAAGGTCCGGACGATCTGGCTGTTGACCGCCACGCCACGGATATCCTCGATCTCGCCCCGCGTGATCGGCTGCCGGTAGGCCACCAGCGCAAGGGTCTCGAGCAATGCGCGCGAGTAGCGCTGCGGCCGCTCCTCCCAGAGACGCCCGACCCAGGGCGAGAAGCGACCACGCACCTGCAGGCGATAGCCGGACGCGACTTCCTTGAGCTCCACCGCACGCCCCTTGCACGAGCGCTCGAGTTCGGCGAGGGCCTTCTTCAGCAGCGGCACCGAAGGCCGCTCGTTCTCGTCGAACAGCTCGGCCAGGCGCTCCAGGGACAGCGGTTTGCCTGCCGCCAGCAGCAGGGCTTCGAGCAGGCAGGCCAGGTCTTTGGGTTCGGAGAGGTTCATCACTCGGCTCGTGCGCGAACGTGGATGGGGGCGAAAGGCTCGTTTTGTACCAGCTCGACCAGCGATTCCTTGACCAGTTCGAGCACCGCCATGAAGGTGACGACCACACCCAGCCGGCCTTCGATGACATCGAACAGCTCGACGAACGGGACGAACCCGCCGAGCTTCAAGCGTTCGAGCACCTGGCTCATGCGTTCGCGGGTCGACAGCGCCTCGCGGGTGATCTGATGGCTTTCGAACAAGTCGGCGCGGCGCAGCACCTCGGCCATCGACACCAGAAGCTCTTCCAGGCGGACGTCCGGCAGCAGCTTGCGAGCCCTCGCCTCGGGGGCCTCGACCCGCGGCACCAGCAGCTCTCGCCCCACCCGCGGCAGCGCGTCGAGGTCTTCGGCCACCGCCTTGTAGCGTTCATATTCCTGCAAGCGGCGAATGAGTTCGGCGCGCGGATCGTCCTCTTCGGCCTCGACGTCAGCCGAGCGCGGCAACAGCATTCGCGACTTGATCTCGGCCAGCATCGCCGCCATCACCAGGTATTCGGCCGCCAGCTCAAGCCGCACCGATTGCATCAGCTCGACGTAGCCCATGTATTGGCGAGTGATCTCGGCAACCGGAATGTCGAGAATGTCGATGTTCTGCTTGCGGATCAGGTACAGCAGCAGGTCCAGCGGTCCCTCGAAGGCTTCGAGAAAGATCTCCAGCGCATCGGGCGGGATGTAAAGGTCCAACGGCAGTTCGGTGAGCGCCTCGCCATATACCAGCGCCAGACGCAGCTGTTCGCCTGGTCCGGCGTTGTCAGCTGAATTGTCGACTGGAGTGGATGACGGTTGCATGCGGAGCTCACTGATCGAAGAGCGGCCATGTTGCCACGTCCGGGCGATGAAACCGAAGCCGTCGCGACCGACGCTCCGGCCACTGCCGTCGAACGGCCCGCGTCACCGATACTTCAACCCCATGGCCCGGCGCACCTCGCCCAGCGTCTCGCGAGCCTCGTCGCGGGCGCGCTCGGCACCTTCGGCCAGGATCGCCCAGACCAGATCGGGATTCCCGGCGTAGTCCTGCGCGCGCTCGCGGATCGGTGCCAGCTCGGCGTCTATCGCCTCGACCAGCGGAGCCTTGCATTCCAGACAGCCGATCCCGGCGCTTCGGCAGCCCTGCTCGGCCCATTGGCACACGTCGGCGGAGGAATAATCGAGGTGCATCTGCCAGACCGGGCAGCGCGTCGGCTCGCCAGGATCGATACGCCGCACCCGCGCAGGATCGGTCGGCATCTGGCGGATCTTCTCGTTCAGCTCGGTATCGGCGTCCCGAAGGAAGATCGCGTTGCCTTGTGAGCGGGACATCCGCGCACCATCCAGGCCGGCGACGCGCGGGCGCTGGGTCAGCAGCGCCTGAGGTTCGGGCAGGACGAGCTTGCCCGCGCCTTCGAGGTAACCGTAGAGACGCTCCTGATCGCCGAGGGTGATGGTCTGCTGCTCCTTGATCACGGCTCTTGCCGTGTTCAAGGCCTCGACATCGCCCTGCTCCTGATAGGCCCGCCGCAGGTTCACGTAGAGCTTGGACGTCTTGCGACCCAGGCGCCGGATGGCGGCTTCGGCCTTGAGTTCGAAGTCTTCTTCGCGCCCATACAAATGGTTGAAGCGTCGGGCCGCATCACGCGCGAATTCGATATGACTGACCTGGTCATCCCCGACCGGCACCAATCCGGCGCGGTAGAGCAGTATGTCCGCCGCCTGCAGCAACGGGTAACCCAGGAAGCCGTAGGTATTGAGCTCGCGGCCGCCCTCCAGCCGCTGGGCCTCTTTGAACGAGGGCACGCGTTCGAGCCAGGCGGTCGGGCAGATCATCGATAGCAGCAGGTGCATTTCAGCGTGCTCGGGCACCTGCGACTGGATGAACAGCGCCGACGAACTCGGGCTGACGCCCACCGCCAGCCAGTCCACCACCATGTCCATCACATGGTTCGCGATGCCGTCGGCCGATGCGTAATCGGTGCTGAGCGCATGCCAGTCGGCAATGAAGAAATAGCAGTCGTACTCATGTTGGAGGCGCGTCCAGTTGCGCAACACCCCATGCAGGTGACCAAGGTGCAATCGCCCGGTGGGGCGCATTCCGGAAACGACCCTTCGCTGCGAATCGAGCGCGCTCAAAACAGGTTCCTTGTGTGTTGAAACGTACGGCGTCAGGCCTGATCGAGGAACGGCGCGGGGTCTCCGCAGCCCGTCCTGAGGACCTCGGGCCGGCCATCGACGAGGCTGATCACCGTCGAGGCTTCGAGCCCACCGTAACCGCCGTCGATGATCAAGTCGACCTGATGTTCAAGCACCGGGCGCATGTCGTAGGGATCGCTCATCGGCAGGTCCTCGCCCGGCAGGATGAGGCTCGCCGTCATCATCGGCTCGCCCAGCTCGCTCAACAGCGCCTGTGCGATCGGCGCTCCCGGGACACGCAGACCAATGGTCCGGCGCTTCGGGTGCATGAGGATCCGCGGCACCTCGCGCGTGGCATCGAGAATGAACGTGTAAGGCCCCGGCACATGCGCCTTGAGCAGCCGAAAGGCGGTGGTATCGACTTTCGCGAACAGCCCGAGCTGGGAAAGATCGCAGCAGGCCAGCGTGAAGTTGTGCTTGTCGTCGAGGCGGCGCAGCCGCCGAATGCGCTCGACGCCGGTCTTGTTGCCCATCGCACAGCCCAGCGCATAGGACGAGTCGGTGGGATACACGATGACGCCGCCGCCACGCAGGATATCCACCGCCTGCTTGATCAGGCGCGGCTGGGGGTTTTCAGGATGAATCTGGAAGAACTGGCTCATACGGGCTCCTGCTCGGCGCTCCTTGAAAGCGGGTGGCCAAAATGCCGCCAGAGCGGCAACAGATCGCCGGGCAGCGCCCGGTAGAGACCGAGCTCCGACCAGTCGCCCGGGGCATGGAAGTCGCTACCGACGCTCGCCATCAAGCCGAACTCGCGCGCAAGCGTCGCGAGGCTGCCGACCTGTTCGGCCGGCTGCATGCCGTTCACCACTTCCAGGGCATGGCCGCCGGCCGCGGCGAAATCGGCAATCAGGCGACGGCGCTTGCTGCGCGTGAAGTCGTATTGCCAAGGATGCGCCAGGCTGATCCAGGCGCCGGCCTCGCGCAGGACGCGCACCGTGTCGGCGAGGCTCGGCCAGTGCTGTTTGACGTCGCCGAGCTTTCCCGAACCCAGCCACTTGGAGAAGGCTTCGGCCCGGTCACGCACATGCCCCGCGCGGACGAGGAATTCGGCAAAGTGCGGCCGTGCCGGCGCGTTGCCGCTCTCTCCCTGTGCTTGCTGAATGGCCCGCGCGCCATCGAACGCACCCGGCATGCCCTTGGCGGCCAGGCGCTCGCCGATCAGAGCGGCCCGCTCCCAGCGCCCCTGGTGCAGCGCATCGATGGCCGCGCGCAGCGAGGGGGAATCGACCTGGAAGTCATAGCCGAGCACATGGATCGTTGCACCGCCCCACAGGCAGGACAGCTCGATGCCGTTGATCAGCGTCATGCCTCGCTCTGCCGCCGCCGCGTGCGCAGCGGGCAGGCCGTCGAGCGTATCGTGATCGGTGAGCGCCAGGACGGTGATGCCGCGGGCGCAGGCACGCTCGATCAATGCATCCGGTGCCAGGGCTCCGTCCGACGCGGTGCTATGGCAGTGCAGGTCGATAGTCATGCCCAAAGGTATCTCCGAATTCGATTCTTTAAAGACCATGCAGGCGCCAACCGGTGCCGCGATCGTCGCTCGCAAGGGCTGCTATTATGCCGGGCGTTTGTCCGCCGCGGCGTCCCCTGCGGGAAACCACCCCGCATCTGACGCCAGCCACCGATTCGCTCTGACAGAAGGATGCAGACCATGCTGTACGCCATCATCGCCACCGACGCACCCGGCTCCCTCGAACAACGCCTGGCCGCCCGCCCTGCGCACCTGGCCCGCCTCGAAGCGCTGAAGGACGATGGCCGACTGGTACTCGCCGGGCCGCACCCGGCGGTGGACAGCAACGATCCGGGCGCTGCGGGCTTCACCGGTAGCCTCGTGGTCGCCGAATTCGAGTCGCTCGAAGTCGCTCAGCAGTGGGCCTCGGAAGACCCCTACAAGGCGGCGGGCGTCTACGTCGACGTGATCGTCAAACCCTTCAAGAAAGTCCTGCCCTGACAGCCGCACCGGCAGCCCCTCCGGGCGGCTGAACCGCGCCGTACCTGGAAAAAGGAGTTCCACATGCGCATCGGCTCACTCATGTTGCTGCTCGCCTTCGCGACGCCCACCGCGGCGTTATTCGCCCAGACACCTGCCACGCCTCCTGGTTTACCGACGCAGCAGACGACCACCCTGGCGTCACAGCGGCCAGCCCACACAACGCAGGCGGCACCAAGCCTGTCGCTGCCGGTCGATGCGGAGCGCGTCGTTCGGTTGGAAAAGGAGAACGCCCAGCTCCGGCAACGGCTGGCGCAGGCGGAGGCCGCGGTTACACCGCCGATGTTCGATGAACGGCAACGATGGTTCGTGATCGGGGGCGTCCTGGCACTGGTGTGCTTCATTCTGGGCACCGTGAATGGCCGCGGGCGCCGTCGGCGGATGCTGTGGTTGAACTGAAATGACCGATCTGTTGCTCATCGACGATGACCAGGAACTCTGCGACCTGCTGGTGAGCTGGCTGTCGCAGGAAGGCTTCCAGGCGACGGCCCGCCACGATGGCGAAAGCGCGCGCGCCTACCTGGCCGGGCATCAGCCTGCCGCGGTGGTGCTCGACGTGATGCTGCCCGACGGCAGCGGGCTGGAATTGCTCAAGCAGCTGCGCACCGACCATCCCGACCTGCCGGTGCTCATGCTGTCGGCGCGCGGCGAACCCCTGGATCGCATCATCGGCCTGGAACTCGGCGCGGACGATTACGTCGCCAAGCCCTGCGACCCCAGGGAGCTGACAGCGCGGCTGCGGGCCATCCTGCGCCGCGCACAACCCGTGGCGGCACCCAATCAGCTCGCGAGTGGCGACCTGAGCTACAGCCCGGCGCGCGGTATCGCCACGCTGGGTGAACAGGAAGTAGCGCTGACCCTGTCAGAGGGCCGGATACTCGAAGCCCTGCTGGCCCAACCCGGCGAGCCTGTGGGCAAGCAGGCGCTGGCACAGGCCGCCCTCGGCCGCAAGCTGACGCTCTACGACCGCAGCCTGGACATGCACGTCAGCAACCTGCGCCGCAAACTCGGCCCCCATGCCGATGGCCGCCCTCGAATCGTGGCGCTGCGCAGCCGCGGCTACCTGTACGCCCCCTGACTTTACCCAGCCTTTACGGACGGCTGACTTCACCTGACGAGCCGCGCCCTAGACTGGCGCTGTCCGGTCAAGGCAAGCAGGTGCCGTCTGGCACTGGCCGCCGGCAGTCATAGGAGACCCATCATGCGCAAGACCCTGATCGCCCTCGTGTTCACCGCAGCGCTGCCCGGCCTGGCGATGGCCATGCCCGACGGCGAAGGCGGACGGCACCACGGCAAGCACGACATGCACCCCCCCTTCAAGGAGCTCGACCTGACCAAGGAGCAACGCAAGGAGATGCGTGAGCTCATGGGCAAGCAGTGGCAGGCCCATCGCGACATCGTCCAGCGCTACCTGGATAAGCTGCCCGAAGCCGAGCGCAAGGCCATGCAGGACGAACTGACCGCCAGCCGCCAGTCGACCCACGAGGCAATTCGGGCCTTGATGAAGCCCGAGCAGGTCGAGAAATTCGACAAGCTCCACGCCGAAATGAAAGCCAAGCGCGCCGAACAGCTGGCAGACAAGACCGAATGATGATGCGACGTCCGCCCGCACCGGGCGGACGTCGAAGCGGGAGGCTGCGTGCGCTCACTTTTCTGGCGAATCTTCGCGACGTTCTGGCTGGCGATCGCCCTCGTGGCGGCGCTGGCCATCCTGCTTGGGCGCGCCCTAAACCAGGACGCCTGGATTCTCAGCCGCCATCCCGCCATCCGGGATCTTGCCGAGAACTGGACGCTGCTCTACGAGCGCGAAGGGCCGATCGTTGCCCAGCGCGCCCTCGAAATCCACCGGCGCACCCAGCACATCGACGTGCAGGTGCTGGGCGAGAACGGCCTGCCGGTCGTGCGCGGCACCTTCCCGCCGCGCGCCGCGGTGTACGAAGCGCGCGAACGCAACGCCCGGCGCCTGCCGTGGCGTCGTATCACCGCCGACTACACCAGCCCCGAAACGGGCGAAACCTACCTGTTCATCTACCGCATCCCGCTGCCTGAACTTCAAGCCTGGCACCGCGGCAGCCTGTTGTGGCCGCTGAGTGCGCTGGGGATCGCCTTGATCGTCCTGACGGGCTTCAGCCTGCTTCTGACGCTGTCGATCACCCGCCCGCTCGACCGTCTGCGCAAGGCCGTCCACGACCTGGGTCAAACCAGCTACCAGCAGGATTCGCTCGCACGGCTATCCAAGCGAGGCGACGAGCTGGGCGTTCTGGCGCGGGACTTCAATCGGATGGGCGCGCGCCTGCAAGGGTTGATCGGCAGCCAGCGACAACTGCTGCGCGACGTTTCGCACGAACTGCGCTCGCCACTGGCACGCCTGCGCGTGGCGCTGGCGCTGGCCGAACGTGCCACACCGACCGAGCGAGAGGTCATCTGGCCGCGTCTGGCGCGCGAATGCGATCGCCTCGAAGCGCTGATCAGCGAGATCCTCGAACTGGCGCGGCTGGACGCCGACCCCGGCCCGCCGCGGCCGGTGCCGCTGGCCGATCTGCTCGCCTCGCTCACCGAACACGCGCAGTTCTACCGACCGGATCAGCTTCTCGACGTGAATGCCGAGCCGGGCCTCAGCCTCGACGGCTGGCCCGAGATGATCGAGCGCGCGATCGACAACCTACTGCGCAATGCGCTGCGCTTCAATCCGGTCGGCCAGCCGGTTGTGATCGAGGCGCAGCGTTCAGGGGAACGAATTCGCCTCAGCGTACGCGATCACGGCCCCGGCGCTCGGGATGAAGACCTGCCCAGGCTGGGTGAGCCCTTTTATCGCGCGGCGGGCCAATCCGAACCGGGGCATGGTCTGGGACTGGCCATCGCGCGCCGGGCAGCGGAACGGCATGGCGGCGAGCTGCACCTGGCCAACCACCCGGACGGCGGTTTCGTCGCAACGCTGCTGCTGCCGGCCGCTTGAGCCCGGCGCCTCAGTGCGCCGGCCAGGCGCTGACGAACGCATCCGGCGCCAGCTCGGGCGCACGACGAGGCTCGCAATCCGGCGTGCCGATGTAGATGAAGCCGAGTATGCGCTCGCCGTCCGCGAGGCCGAGCCCTCGCTCCACCTCGGGGTGGTAGGCCAGGTCGCCGGTTCGCCAGACGGCGCCGAGCCCCTCGGCATGGGCCGCCAGCAGGATGCCGTGCGCGGCGCAGGCGGCTGCCAGGTGCTGCTCCTGCACCGGAACCTTCGGGTGATCCTTCGGCGATGCGATGACGACGATCAGCAAGGGCGCACGCAGCGGCATCTTGCGCGCCTTGGCGATCAGTTCATCACTGGCAGCCGCGTTGCACGCCACCGCACGGGCCAGCACCTCGCCCAGCGCCTCCCGCCCCGCTCCTTCGATGGTCAGAAAGCGCCAGGGCCGCAGCTGGCCATGATCGGGCGCCCGCAGCGCCGCGCGAAACAGCCGGTCACGCTGGGCCGCGTCCGGCGCTGGCTCGCGCAGTCGGGGTACGGAAACGCGGTTAAGCAATAGATCGAAAGCGTCCATCCAGACCTCCTCAAGAAGAAGGCCCATTGTAGGGGCATGCGGCGCGTCAGCGGGCAACCATCAGGCCACGCGATCCGGCGCCAGGATCGGCTGCAGCGGTGGCATCAGCGGCGGCAGGCCATGCGCCGCGCGCGCCGCATCGCAGTGCGCGTTGGGCTCGCCATTGGCCCAGGACGCCTCGAACTCGCGGCAGGTCGAGGAGCGCTGTTCGTAGACCGTGCAGCGCACCCCGCAGCCGACGTCGCCCATCAGCCCGACGCAGCGCGCCGGCTTGCTGTCGGTTCCACGCATCGCCACGTGATAGGGGCTGATCTGGACGGTCAGGTCGTCCGGTACCGTCCCGCCATTGGAGGCACATTCCCCCCAGTAAAAGGACACACGGAAATAGGCGCAGCACGCACCGCACGTCAGGCAGGGGTTGTCGAGCGACATCGAGAGGATACTCAGGAAACCGGAATGGGCCGGCGCCCGGGCGGCTATTCTAGTGATCGGCCTGCCTTTGTGAAGAGGCCGCCAGTCGGCTTCACGCAACGCCGGCCGGACACCACCAAGGCCCGGCCCGTCGCGGTTTACAGCCCGGCGCAGGCGGGTAGAATTGGCGGCCCTTTTCGTCGCCGAGCAAGTCACTCATGGCACTGCCGACGTTGCGCACCATCGGTTTCATACTCGGCATCTTCCTCGTCACCCTCTCCGTCGCCATGCTGGTACCGCTCCTGACCCTCTGGGTGTTCGAGCGCAACGATGACCTGCACGCGTTCGTCTGGGGCAGCGCCATCACCTTCGGAACCGGTGCCCTGCTGATCGCCACCGGGCACAAGGTGCACGCCAAGCTTCGCCCGCGGGACATGTACTTCCTCACCACCATGAGCTGGGTCGGCGTATGCATCTTCGCCGCGCTGCCGCTGATGCTGATCCAGCACATCAGCTACACCGATGCGTTCTTCGAAGCCATGTCGGGCATCACCACGACCGGCTCGACCGTGCTCTCGGGGCTGGATTCCGCTTCGCCGGGGCTGCTGATGTGGCGCTCGCTCCTGCAATGGATCGGCGGCATCGGCTTCATCGGCATGGCGGTGGCCATCCTGCCGCTGCTGCGCGTCGGCGGGATGCGTCTGTTCCAGACCGAATCGTCGGATTGGTCGGAGAAGGTCACGCCTCGCTCGCACGTCGCCGCCAAGTACATCCTCGGCATCTATCTGGTGTTCACCGTCACGGCGATCGTGGCGTTCTGGCTGGCGGGCATGTCCTGGTTCGATGCCATCAACCACGCCTTCACTGCCGTCTCGACGGGTGGCTATTCGACCTCCGATGCGTCGCTGGCGAAGTTCAGCCCGGCCTCGCACTGGGTCGCAGTCTTCTACATGGTGCTGGGGAGCCTGCCGTTCACGCTCTACGTGGCGACCCTGCGAGGCAACCGCCGGGCGCTGCTGCGCGACCAACAGGTGCGCGGCTTCCTTTTCCTCTTGGTAGCCGTTTCAGCGCTGTTCAGCCTCTGGTATTGGCTGACGGTCGGCGGCAGCGCCCTCGATGCGGTGCGCATCGTGACCTTCAACGTCGTCACGGTCGTGAGCACGACCGGGTATGCGCTGGGTGACTACACCCAGTGGGGCGGCTTCGCGGTGATGGCGTTCTTCTACCTGACCTTCATCGGCGGCTGCTCGGGCTCGACCACGGGCGGGTTGAAGATCTTCCGGTTTCAGGTGGCCTACGAAATGTTGCGCGCCTATCTCAACCAGCTCATCCACCCCCGCGCGGTGATCAAGCAGCGTTACAACGGCCACACCATCGACGAGGAGATCGTTCGCTCGATCCTGACCTTCTCCTTCTTCTTCACCATGACCATCGCGGTGCTGGCGCTGTCCCTGGCGCTGCTTGGCCTGGACATGATCACCGCCCTGACCGCCGCGGCCACGGCCGTCTGCAACGTCGGCCCCGGCCTCGGTCCGGTGATCGGGCCGGCCGGCAACTTCTCCACGCTGCCCGATGCGGCAAAGTGGCTGCTATCGATCGGCATGCTGCTAGGACGGCTGGAAATCATCACCGTCCTGGTGCTTTGCACGCGCGCCTTCTGGCGGCACTGAAGGTCAATCGCCGGCGCGGAACGCCTTGGGCGTCGTCCCGAACCAGCGCTTGAATGCCCGAAAGAAGTTGCTCGGATCGGAAAAACCCAGCAGGTAGGCGATCTCCAGCAGGCGTAGCTCGGGCTGCGCCAGGTATTGCCGGGCCAGCGTGCGCCGCGTCTCGTCGAGCAACACCTGGAAACTCGTGCCTTCCTCCTGCAGCCGCCGCTGGAATGTCCGTGCGGACAGGTTGAGCATGCGCGCGACCGCCTCTTTCTTGGGCTCGCTCTGCGGCAGCAGACGACAGAGGATCTGCCGCGTTTCGTGACTGAGCCGGTCACTGGCGAAGCGCGCCAGGTAATCCCCAGCAAAGCGATCGTGCACCAGCGCCAGGGCTTCGTTCGCCGACGGCAGCGGCCGATCGAGGTCGGCGTTGCCGAAGAGCAGCGCGTCCTGCTCGGCGCCGAAGCACAGGGGCGCCGCAAAGATGTCGCGATACGGGGCCAAATCGGCGGGCGCCGCGCCCTGCAACCGTACCTGTCGCGGCACGATGGGCGTGTCGGTAAGCCATCGACAAAAGGCGAGCAGGCTGGCCAGCGCCCCTTCGGCCGCCTGGCGGGCCGGCGGCAAGGCGTCGCCATGGATACGCAAGCTCAGGACGCAGCCTTCGCCCGTCTCGATCATGCCAAGCTCGGCCCCTTCGGCGATGATCCGCTGATACCGCAGCAGCCGCGCGAAACCCTCGCGCAGCGTACCGCTGGTCATCAAGGCATACCCCACGACATGCATGGCCGCGGGCCGGATCACCTGGGCCATGCGCAGGCCGATCGCCGGATCGCCGGTCAGCTCGACCGCCCGGTGCCAGAGCCGGGTGATGTCGTCCTGTGGGAAGCGCGCTTCCGGGTCGTCCAGCGCGTCGTAGTCGAGATGCAGCTCATGGAATAGGCGCGGGCAATCGAGACCGGCCAGGGTCAGCGCCTGGACGATGCTCTGAACCCAGCGGGAGGAGGTGGTGCGCTCGGTCATAGGCTTTCCGCTTGTGCCGACGCGCGCCTGCGCCCGGCCGAGGTGGCCGCAAGGATACTAAACTGGCATCGATTGTCACTGGCGCGGCCAGGCCGCAGGCCTAGACTGCGGGCAGACAATGACAGGAGGTGCGAGATGCGCGCGCAAACCACCGGACGCTTCACCCGCTTTGCCGATTTCTATCCCTTCTACCTCGAGGAACACCGCAACCCGACCTGCCGGCGCCTGCACTTCGCCGGGAGCGTGCTGGTGCTCGCCTTGCTGGCCGCCACGCTGGCGACGGGCCAATGGTTACTTCTGCTGGCGATGCCCGTCGTGGGCTATGGCTTCGCCTGGGTCGGTCATTTCGTCTTCGAGAAGAACCGGCCGGCAACCTTCCAGTACCCGCTGTACAGTTTGCTCGGCGACTGGGTGATGTTCCGGGACATGCTGATCGGCCGCATCCGCTTCTGACCGCTCGAGGCCACGTCGATGACACACAGAGCCACCTTCAAACACATGCAAGACGGCACCGCCGATGACTGGGCGATCATCGCCGCCGATTTCGGCGCCTATGCTCGCGGTCTGCCGGAACGGGTCATCGCTCACCTCAAGCTCCTGGATGGCGATTTCGGCGGCTTCCCGGTCGATCGGCTGACCCACTCCCTGCAAACGGCCACCCGCGCCCACCGCGACGGGCGCGACGAGGAGTACGTCGTCTGCGCCTTGCTGCACGACATCGGCGATACCCTGGGCACCTACAACCATCCCGACATCGCCGCCGCCATCCTCAAGCCCTTCGTCAGCGCCGAGAACCACTGGATGGTGGAAAAGCACGGCCTGTTCCAGGGCTATTACTTCTTCCATCACCTGGGCATGGATCGCCATCTGCGCGAGCAATTCAACGGCCATCCGCTGTACCAGCACACCGCCGAATTCTGCGCGAAGTACGACGCCGCCGCGTTCGACCCGGACTACGACACGCTGCCGCTGGATTACTTCGTGCCGATGGTCCGGCGCGTCCTGGCCAGGCCCCGGCAATCGATCTACCGAAAGACCGAAGACTGAGCGGCACGCCTTTCGGCAGGCATGTTTGGCGTCAAACCCCGGCTTGGCTATCATGCCGCCGACCCGGGCACCGCCATGGACACCGGCAGTACGTCGACGCGACGCGCGACGATTCAAAGGGACCGCACGCATGAATTCAGTTCTCGGTGACCGACGCAAGGGCCTGGCCTCACGGCCGCTGCGCGAATACCACTCCCGCGTCCTCGCCTTTCTCGCCTGCGCCGCCAGCCTGGCCGCCGGGACCTACACCCAGTTCTATTCGATCGAACTGCTGTGGATGGTCCCCTACGCCCTGCTCTACCCGCACCTGGCCTACCACCTGAGTTATCGCTTCCGCCGCGATCACGCGGAGCTGACCAGCCGCACCCTGCTCTGCCTCGACGCGCTGAATGCCGGTTGCGCCATCGTCCTGCTCGGTTTCACGCCGGTTCCGAGCCTGATGTTCCTGCTCATCCTGACCTTCAGCGCGCTGATCACCGGTGGCGTCCGGCACTTCCTGATGGGCCTGCTCTGGCTCTCGGTCGGCATCGCGGCTTGCAGTCTGCTCGTCCCGCTGCAGCTCAAGGCACCGACCGACACCCTGGTGGCGTTGGTGAGCATCGCCTTCGCGACGCTGTACATCTGCATCACCGCTTATTTCGTGCATCAGCAGGACCTGCGCCTGGCCGAAGCGCGTCGGGAGATCGAGGCCGAACAGGCCAAGGCGGCACGCCTGGCGCGCAACCTCGCCAAATACCTCTCGCCCCAGGTTTGGGAATCGATCTTCAACGGCAAACGGCATGTCCGCCTGGAAACCCAGCGGAAAAAGCTCACCGTCTTCTTTTCCGACATCAAGGGCTTCACCGAGCTGGCCGAAGAGCTGGAAGCCGAGGCACTCACCGATCTGCTCAACACATATCTGACCGAAATGTCGCGCATCGCCCTCAAGCACGGCGGCACCATCGACAAGTTCGTCGGCGATTGCGTCATGGTGTTCTTCGGCGATCCGACCACCCAGGGGGCCAAGAAGGATGCCGTCGCGGCCGTCTCGATGGCCATCGCGATGCGCAAACACATGAAGGTGCTGCGCCAGCACTGGCGTGCGCGGGGTATCACCAAGCCGCTGGAGATCCGCATGGGCCTCAACACCGGCTATTGCACGGTGGGCAACTTCGGCGCAGACACCCGCATGGACTACACCATCATCGGGCGCGACGTGAACCTCGCCAGCCGCCTGGAAAGCGCCGCCGAGGCCGGTGAAATCCTGATCTCGCACGAGACCTACTCACTGGTGAAGGACCTGATCATGTGCCGCGACAAGGGCCAGATCCCGGTCAAGGGCTTCTCCCGTCCGGTGCAGATCTATCAGGTCGTGGATTTCCGCCGCGATCTCGGGGCGACCTCCAGTTACCTGGAGCATGAGCTGCCGGGCTTTTCGATGTACCTGGACACCAACGGCGTTCAGAACTTCGACAAAGACCGAGTGATTCAGGCGCTCGAACAGGCGACCGAAAAACTGCGTGACAAGGTCATTCTCTGAGGCATGACTGGCTCACCCGGCGGCGCGCGCTAAACTGGCGACCCGCTACGGAGAGAGCCGCACGTGAGCGCCATCCTGTCCCTGCGCGATTACACGCGCGACGTCATCTGCCATAGCCATGACCACGTGCAGCTGCTGTTCGGTCTGCAGGGCACGCTCGACCTCGAGATCAGCGGCCACGCGGGCTCGCTGCGACGCCTGCCCCGGCAAACGCTCGCCGTCGTACCGGCCGCGACGCAGCACGCCTGCGACAGCCGGACCGGTAGCCGTTGCCTGGTGCTCGACGTGCCGGAGCACTGGGTGCGCAGCCGCCTCGCCGGGCGTACCGACAGCAGCCTGCGACTGTTCGAGCGACCCCTGATCCAGGACATGACCGTGTCCCAGTACCAGCTCGTAGACTGGCTCGCCCGGCACGCCACCATCGACCGCACGCTGGGCGAACATGGCGCGGCGCTGCTCATCGCCAGCCTTGCGCAAGACTGCGCACCCGCCGAAGCGTCGGCGTTTCCGCTCGCTGCCCTGCGCGCGCACATCGACCGCCACCTGCAGCATCCCTTGCAGGTGGCTGACCTGGCCCGGTTATGCGGGCTGTCCGTCGCCCGCCTGCATGCGCGCTTTCTCGCCGAAACCGGGCACTCGCCGATGGCATACGTGCGCGAGCGCCGGCTGGCGCGTGCTCACGCCTTGCTGCAAAGCACCGACCTGCCCATCGGGGAGGTCGCGGCGAGGGTCGGTTACGACTCGCAGAGCGCGTTCGCCGCCGCCGTCAGGCAGGCCTACGGCAAGAGTCCGAGGCAGCTCAAGCGAGAGCCTCTCGACAAAACTGGCGAGTAGGCTCGACAGACGTCGCGACGCCCCTCGCGCTAAGGTGCCTCCATGTCGGTGGCAGCCCGCCACCCGCTCTTCGACGGATATGCCATGACGCGGCGCCAGGCGCTTATTGCCATCCACATCGGTGCATTGATGTTCGGCCTCTCCGGCGTGTTCGGGAAACTGGCCGAAAGCGCCCCCCTGTTCATTACCTTCGCCCGGGCGCTGTTCGCCGTCCTGGCGCTGGCCTCCGCGGCCACCCTGATCGATATTCGCGGCGAGGCGATCAGCTGGAAGCGAGGCGCGGGACTGGTTGCCGGCGGGCTTCTGCTGGGAGGTCACTGGCTGACCTTCTTCATCGCCGTGAAAACCGCGGGCGTCGGCATCGCCACCCTTGGCTTCGCGAGCTTTCCGGCCTTCACCATCCTGCTCGAAGGCGTGCTGTTCCGTGAGCGAACCCGGCCTGTCGAATTCGCCCTGGTTGGGCTCGTCTGCGTTGGCCTGGTACTGGTTGCGCCGACGCCCAGCGTGCAGAGCGAGGCAACGCTGGGGCTTCTCTACGGGGTGCTCTCGGGCCTGTTGTTCGCCATGCTGGCCCTGCTCAACCGCGCCGTGACGCGTGGCATCAATCCCATCCGCGCAGCGCTCTGGCAGAACCTGGCGATCGTGCTGGTGCTGTTGCCGTGGAACTGGCAAGGCATCGGCGAGGTTCCTGCGATGGACTGGCTGTGGCTCGCCATGCTGGGCGTGCTGTGCACCGGGCTCGCGCATAGCTTCTTCGTCGCCAGCCTGCGCGTACTGAACGCGCGTACGACCTCGGTGATCTTCGCCCTGGAGCCGGTCTATGGCATCGCCTTCGCCTGGTGGCTGTTCGCCGAGCGACCCGGCGGCGCCATGCTTTTCGGCGGCGCCATGATCATCCTGGCGAGCGTCATCGCCAGTCGCCTGAAAGAGCCGGATGCTCGCCCCGCACCGGGCAGGCCGCCGGTCGCGCAGGAACCCTAGCGGTCGTTGTGACCCAGCGACCGGTCGGGATCGATCCGATCGCGGACACGCTGCTTCAGCACCTTCGCCTCGGGAAAGCCCTGGTCGCGTTTTCGCTCCCAGATCTCATGGCCATCACAGGTGATGCGGAACACGCCGCCGGTTCCCGGCTCAAGGCAGACACGACCCAGGTCGTCGCTGAAGGTCGAGAGAAGCTCCTGCGCCAGCCAGGCCGCTCGCAGCAGCCACTGACATTGCGTGCAGTAGGTGATGACGATCTCCGGTCTGGTAGCCATGGGTCCTTACTCCCTTGTCAGGTTGGCGAGGATGCGCTCGTGCACGTCCTCGCACCGTCGTACGTCTTCTTCGGCAATGCCGACGAACACTTCGCTTCGCATCTGCGAGGCGATGGTCTCGATCTGCTCGATCAAGGGCCGCGCCTGCTCGGTCAGGGTCACGCGCTTGGCACGACGGTCTTCGGGCACCGTCACGCGCTTGACCAGCCGCTGCGATTCGAGGCTGTCGAGCAGCCGAGCCAGCGTGGGCCCTTCGACGCCGACGATTTGCGCCAGCTCCCGCTGGGTGGGCGGCGATTTCATGACCGAGAGGTGGCGAAGCACCAGCCAGCGCGCCTGAGACAGGCCCAGGTTCGCCAGTCGCCGATCGAGCTCGGCGCGCCAGGCGCGGGAAAGCAGCGCGAGCTGCAAGCCAAAGGAATGTTGCGAGTACTGCGGCATGGCAAAAGGATTCCAGGGTGATGCTTATTATTAGGAAACTAAGCATAGTCCAGCCGCTGCACAAGCGCAGCGGCCAGGGAAAACGCTTCAAGGCATGTCATGCCTGGAATTCAAGCTCGAGCGCGGCGCGAATGCAGTGCAGCACGCCAACCGGCACCTTGCCGAAACGGCCCGCGACATCGGCGACAGAAGGCAGCTCGCCATCGCCCTCGAGGAAGGCGTCCTGGATATCCATGAGCAGATCCGGTGGCAGGTCCAGCGCCTGATCGAGCGAAAGCTGCTGCGCGCCAATCGCCTCGGCCAGCATCGCGTAGACGTTCTTCTCACTGCACTTGAGCTGTTGCGCGATTTGCGCCGGCGTCATCCCGGCGCGTGCGAGGCTGATGAGCTCATGCCGCACATCGCCGGCCGGTTCGGTAACGCTCACGCCCGAACCGGCCAGCACGGCGAGGAAAGCCTCCCCGTAGCGCTCCAGCTTGCGCGCCCCGACGCCGCTGACCTGGGCCATGTCCGAGAGCGTGGAAGGCCGGCTGCGCAGCATCTCTAGCAAGGTGGCATCGGGAAAGATCACATACGGCGGTACGCCATGCTCCTCGGCCAGCTTGCGGCGCAGCGTGCGCAACGCCTCCCATTGCTCGCGTTCCTCGGCGCGCACCAGCTGGCTGGCGTTGCTGCTCGCCGGCTTCGGCGCCTTGACCGTCTCGCGCCTTAGCGCCAACTGGGTTTCGCCGCGCAGCAACGGCCGGCAGGCATCGGTCAGGCGCAGCCCGCCGTAGCCGTCCAGATCGATGTCGGCCAAGCCGCGCGCCACGAGCTGGCGAAAGATAGAACGCCATTCGGCTTCGGAGCGCTGCTTGCCGATGCCGAATACGCTCAGATGCTGATGGCCGGGGCTGCGAATTTTCTCGTTGTCCCGCCCGAGCAGGATGTCGACGAGATGCCCGACGCCGTAGCGCTGGCCGCTGCGGTAGATCGCCGACAGCGCCTGGCGAGCGGCCTCGGTCGCATCCCAGGTCTGCACGCCATCCACGCAGTTGTCGCAGTGACCGCAAGGTTGCGCGAGTTCCTCGTCGAAGTAGGCCAGAAGGGCCTGCCGCCGACAGCGCGTCTCCTCGCAGAGTGCCAGCATCGCCTCGAGCTTGTGCTGTTCGACGCGCTTGTGTCGCTCATCGCCCTCGGAGCTGGCGAGCATCTGCTTGAGAAACACGACGTCCTGGAGCCCGTAGGCCATCCAGGCGTCGGCCGGCAGGCCGTCGCGCCCGGCACGACCCGTCTCCTGGTAATAGGCTTCGAGCGACTTGGGCAGGTCCAGATGGGCGACGAACCGCACATTGGGCTTGTCGATACCCATGCCGAACGCGATGGTCGCCACCATGATCAAGCCCTCCTCGTTGAGGAAGCGGCGCTGGTGGTAGCTGCGCAACTCGCTCGATAGTCCCGCGTGATACGGCAGCGCCGGAAAGCCCTGCTCGCTGAGGAACGCGGCGGTGTCGTCGACTTTCTTGCGCGACATGCAGTAAACGATGCCGGCGTCTGCCCGCCGCTCGGCGAGGAATCCGAGCAACTGCTTGCGCGGCTGATCCTTCGGGACGATCCGGTAGAAGATGTTCGGCCGGTCGAAGCTGGAGAGAAACCGCTCCGCCGCCTCCAGGCGCAGGCGCTGCACGATTTCTTCACGGGTCCGGCGATCGGCCGTCGCGGTCAACGCAACGCGCGGTACGCCCGGAAAGAGTTCGGCGAGCTGGCCAAGCTGGAGGTATTCCGGGCGAAAGTCGTGTCCCCATTGCGACACGCAATGGGCCTCGTCAATGGCGAACAGCCCGACCCGAAGCGACTGCAGGAAGGCCAGCATGCGGGGCTGCACGAGGCGCTCGGGCGCGAGGTAGAGAAGCTTGATCTGTCCGGCCCGCAACCGCTCGGCGATCTGCCGCTGTTCGTCGGCCGACTGGCTGGAATTGAGCGCAACCGCCTCCACGCCGAGTTCGTCGAGCGTCGCGACCTGGTCATCCATGAGCGCGATCAGCGGCGAGACCACCACGGCCAGCCCATCGCGCAGCAGCGCCGGGACCTGATAGCACAGGGACTTGCCGCCGCCGGTCGGCATCAGCACCAGGGCGTCGCCCCCCGCTGCGACTCGCTCGATGATCGCCGCCTGGTTGCCGCGGAATGCGTCGTAGCCAAAGACGTCTTTCAGGGTGCGTAGCGCTTGGTCGAGCATGCGAATCTCCGAAAACGAGGCGCGCAGTATACGTGAGCCCGCCCGCCACCTGATCCGCAATCGTCAGGCGGACCTTCCGGCGGCAAAAGCCCGCGGTAGCCGTGGCGGGCGGTGTGAACTAGAATCCGACGTCGTTTCTCCTCCCAGGTAGCCCCCGATGTCTTTCGCCGAGCAACTCGCCCGCCTGCAAGTGTTTCTCGATGCCGATGATCTGCACGAAGAAGCGCTCGACTACATCGCCGCGCACGGTTACCTCACGGCCCTGTGCATCTGTCCGCAGGAGGTGCCGGAGCGTGAATGGATCGACGCCCTCTTCGCCGAGCCGCCGCATTACCGCGACGACACCGAGCGTGACGCGATCGAAGCCACGCTGATCCAGCTCAAGGCGCATATCGCCCGGCAACTGGCCAGCGACGAGGACATGGAGCTGCCGTGCGATCTCGACATGGGCAGCGAGCCGGACGATTCCGATCTCAGGGGCTGGTGCATCGGCTTCATGGAAGGCGTGTTCCTGCGCGAGGCCGCCTGGTTCGAAGACGCCGAGGACGAAGTCAGCGAGCTGCTCCTGCCGATCATGGTCGGATCGGGGCTGTTCGATGAGCAGCAGGAATTCGCCGACATCGCCGACGACAGCGAGTTGGTCGACGAGATGGTCGGCCAGATTCCCGAGGTGCTGACCGCGCTGTACCTGATCTGCCACGCCCCCGAAGAAAAGCCAGCCCTGCTGAAGCCGCGGCGTCACTGACTCGCCAATGGCGCACGGCGACCAGCCTCGCTTTCGCAATCCGCTTCTGCGCTATGCGGTACTGGCGATCGGCTGGCTTGCCGTGGCGCTGGGCGTCATCGGCATTTTCCTGCCGGTCGTACCCACCACACCCTTCCTGCTGCTGGCCGCAGCCTGCTTCGTTCGCAGTTCGAGGCGCTTCTATGACTGGCTGGTCAACCATCCCTGGCTGGGCCGCTGGCTGCGGGACTACCTCGAGGGCAACGGCATTCCGTTGAGGGGAAAGATCTACGCGATCGTGACCATGTGGATCAGCATCGGTATCTCGTGCTGGCTGGTACCGCTGTTCTGGGCTCGCGCCGGCATGCTCACCAGTGCGGTACTGGTGACCCTGTACCTGCTCAAGCAGAAGACGCTGCCCATGCGGCCGCGTCAGGATTCGCGACCGGAATAGTTGCGCTGGTAGGTCGCCTCGCCCATCTCGGCGATCTGGGACGCTATCAATGCCTCGAAGGGGGCCAGCAATTCATCGAACGAAGCCGGCGGTTCGAGGGCATTCAGCGTTCGAACGACCGCCTCGATCGTGGATAACGCCTGCGTCGACGGCGCCTTGCGCAAGCGATAGCGACCCGGCGGCCCGTCCGGCACCACGACTCGCGGCAGCCCCTCGAGCACGGGATTGAGATAAAGCAGCTTGCGTGCCTTCTTCCAGGTCCCGTCGGGCACGATCAGCAACCGCTCCTTTGCATCGTCTTGATGATCGATTGCCAGATCGGTAGTGGAGATTGCCGCGGCGCCCGGAAAGAGCAACAAGGCGCGATGCTCGGCGATCAGTTCTGCCAGCGCCGGGAAGGTTTCGCCCACCCAGAGGTCGGCCTTGCACAAACCCAGTGACACGAAGCGCCCCGTATTGAGCGCATGGCGAGTCTCGTCCGGATGCTGCAGGAGCAACACCCGGGTCCGGTTGTCAAGCGAGGGAATGAGCGCGCACAGGCACAGACGTACAGGCCGCCCGCAGCGCGCGCATTCAAGGCGCGCCACCGGCGGTCAGTCTTCCCGGTAGCGACGCAGCTTCAGTTGCTTGCCGCCGACACGGGTGTCCTTGAGCTTGCCGAGCAGGCGATCGAGACCGTCTTCTGGCAGTTCGACGAGGCTGAAGCTTTCGCGAACCTGGATGCGGCCAATCGCCTCGCGTGCCAGCCCGCCTTCGTTGAGGATGGCGCCCAGCAGGTTCCGCGCAGCGATGCCATCGCGCGCACCGAGTGCGGTACGGCAACGCACGCGGCCCTCGGCAAGCGGCATCGGCGCGCGGCGTTCACGGTCGCGATCACCACCGCGCTCGCTTCGCTCCGAACGCTCGCGAGGCGCACCGCCGCCGGTCGGCACCAGCGGTTGATCCTTCTCGATCTGCGCCAGGGTCAGCGCCTGATCGTTCGTGGCTTTGCGCAGCAAGGCAGCGGCCAGCGCGCGTGGGCTGCAGCCGATATCGGCGATCAGCTTGTCGAACAGCTCACCATGGCTCTGCTCCGCCTCGGCCGCCAACGGTGCGAGGCTGGCGGTCAGCTTGCGCAGGCGGGCGTCGAGGATTTGTTGCGGCGTCGGCAGGCGTACCTCGGCGACCTTCTGCCCCGTGACACGCTCGATGACCTGCAGCATGCGCCGCTCGCGCGGCGTGACCAGCAGCAGCGCGCGACCTTCACGACCGGCCCGGCCCGTACGGCCAATGCGGTGGACGTAGGACTCCGGGTCATACGGCATGTCCACGTTCACTACGTGGGTGATGCGCGGCACGTCGATGCCGCGAGCCGCCACGTCAGTGGCCACGACGATGTCCAGGCGCCCGTCCTTGAGCGATTCGATCACGCGCTCGCGTTGGTTCTGCGCGATGTCGCCGTTGAGGGCGGCGGCCTTGTAGCCCTTGGCTTCCAGCGCGGCCGCCAGGTCGAGCGTCGCCTGCTTGGTGCGAACGAAGGCGATCAGCGCATCGAACTCTTCGACCTCGAGCAAACGCAGGATCGCCGGGATCTTCTGGTCGGCATGCACCATCAGGTGCGCCTGCTCGATCTTGGCGACCGTCTGCGTCTTGGCGGCGATCTTGATGTGCTTCGGTTCGCGAAGGTGCTTCTCGGCAATCGCCCGGATCGAGTGCGGCAGCGTGGCCGAGAACAGGACGCTCTGGCGCGTCTCCGGCATCGCCTCGAAGATGACCTCCAGGTCATCCATGAAGCCGAGCTTGAGCATCTCGTCGGCTTCGTCGAGCACCATGAAGCGGATGGTCGACAGCAGGCCGCCGTTGCGGCTCAGGTGGTCGACGAGGCGCCCCGGGGTGGCGACGATGACTTGCGCGCCCTGGCGGATCGCCTTGAGCTGCGGGCCCATCGGGGCACCGCCATAGATGGCGACGACGCTCAGTTCCGGCATCTGCGCCGAATAGGATTCGAAGGCCGTGGCGACCTGCAGCGCCAGCTCGCGCGTCGGGGCGAGGATCAACGCCTGCGGCTCGCGCCGGGCCGGATCGATCATCGAAAGTATCGGCAGCGCGAAGGCCGCGGTCTTGCCGGTTCCGGTCTGGGCCTGGCCGATCATGTCGTGACCGCCGAGGATTACCGGAATGGCTTGTGCCTGGATGGGTGAAGGTTCTTCGTAACCGACCGCCGAGATGGCGGCGAGCACGGAAGGATGAATGCCGAGCGCGGCGAAAGTGCCGAGTTCCTGGGTCATGGGATCTGCCTCTGATGCATCCGCAAAGACCCAAGATCCAAGGCTGCGCATGCCATGCAAGACCCGAAGGTCACCCTGGCAGCCCGGTCGCCGGCTTTGCGAAAGATACAAGAAATGATGAAACGTCAAGGATAGTCCGCACGCGGACTGCAGCCGAAGCGGGTGCTTCGTAAAAGTGCAACTTGAACGGGCCGTTTTGGCCGGCGCGCACTATACATGAAGATTTGCCTTTTGGGTCAGCCTTTTGCTCTGCGTCACATTCTGCCGACGATCAGCTCGGCGGCCGTATCGCCTCGATCAGCGAATCGAGCGAGTAACCGAGCATCGGCGCCAGGCGCGCCGCGCGGGTACGCAGGCCATCGAGGTCAAGCGTCTGTTCCAGCGAACCCGGCACCAGCAGGATGACGTTGCCCTCCTTCACCGGTATCTCCCAGTAATGCCGATGGAACAGCCCGCGAAGCAGGGCCGCTCCCAGGGGCCTGCCATCCGCGGATGCCCACTGGTTGATGACCAGCCAGCCGTCCTCGGCCAGCCTCGCCTGGCATCGCTCGAGAAAACGCCACGCCAGGTGCGCCGGCGCCGGACCGACGTCGGTATACAGGTCGACGAATACCAGATCGGCCTGCTCCGCGCTGTCGAGCAGTGCGTTCGCATCGCCCACCCGAACATAGAGCCGCGGATCGTCGCCGAGCCCCAGGCAGCGACTGGCGAGCTCGACCACCGCCGGCCGCAGCTCGATGGCTTCGACATCCTCCAGCGGCAGGAAGCGCAGGCAGGCCTGGGTCAGCGTGCCCGCGCCGAGCCCCAGGAAGAGCGCGGTCTCCGGGGCCGAATGACAGAGGGCGCCGACCAGCATCGCGCGGGTGTAGTCGTATTCGAGCCACGCCGGGTCGGCGGTGAAGACGCAGCTTTGCTCGATACCCTCGCCGAACTCGAGGAACCGATAGTCACCGACTTCCACGACGCGAACGACGCCATAGTCGTCCCGTACCTCGGCCAGCAGCCGTTCTTCGTCCACCATCGTGCCCCCCCCCACAGAAGTGGCCGCATCTTAACAGCGCCATATAGCCTGGCTATCAGCGCGGCAGGCGGTCATGGAGTACCATCGCCGCTCTCTCATGCACGATGGAACTGCCCGATGAATCCGCCCTGGAGCCCGACCAGCTGGAGATCCAAGCCGATCCAGCAACAGCCCGAATACCCTGACAGCGCTCACCTCGCGAAGGTCGAAGCGACCCTCGCCAGCCTGCCGCCGCTGGTGTTCGCGGGTGAAGCCCGGGCGTTGCGCAGCCAGTTCGCCGAAGTCACCCAGGGGCGCGCATTCCTGTTGCAGGGGGGCGACTGCGCCGAAAGCTTCGCCGAATTTTCCGCGCCGAAGATTCGCGACACCTTCAAGGTGCTGCTGCAGATGGCGGTCGTCATGACCTTCGCGGCCGGCTGCCCGGTGGTGAAGGTCGGCCGCATGGCCGGCCAGTTCGCCAAGCCGCGCAGCGCCGGCATGGAGACGATCGACGGGCTGTCGCTGCCGGCCTATCGCGGCGACATCGTCAACGGCATCGATTTCGATGAGCGCAGCCGGGTGCCCGACCCCGAGCGTCTGATGCAGGCCTATCACCAGTCGACGGCAAGCCTCAACCTGCTGCGCGCCTTTGCCGGCGGCGGCTTCGCCGACCTGCACCAGGTGCACAAATGGAACCTCGACTTCATCGCCAGCTCGGCGCTGTCGGAGAAGTACCACCAGCTCGCCGATCGCATCGACCAGACGCTCGCCTTCATGCGCGCCTGCGGCCTGGATGATGCGCCGCAGCTGCGCGAGACCAGCTTCTTCACCGCCCATGAGGCGCTGCTGCTGAACTACGAGCAGGCCTTCGTCCGCCAGGACAGCCTGACCGGCGGCTGGTACGACTGCTCGGCGCACATGCTGTGGATCGGCGACCGCACCCGTCAGGTCGATGGCGCGCACGTCGAGTTCCTGCGCGGCGTCGGCAATCCCATCGGGGTCAAGGTCGGCCCGAGCATGGACACCGACGACCTGATCCGCCTGATCGACATCCTCAACCCGGACAACGACCCGGGCCGCCTGAACCTGATCGTGCGGATGGGCGCGGACAAGGTCGAGGCGGGACTACCGCGTCTCGTGCGGGCCGTGCAGGCGGAGGGCCGGCAGGTCCTGTGGAGTTCCGACCCGATGCATGGCAACACCATGAAGGCCTCGAGCGGCTACAAGACGCGCGACTTCGAGCGCATCCTTGCCGAGGTTCGGCAATTCTTCGAGGTGCATCGTGCGGAGGGCAGCTACCCGGGCGGCATCCATATCGAGATGACCGGGCAGAACGTCACCGAGTGCATTGGCGGCTCGCGGCCGATCACTGAAGACGGCCTGAGCGATCGCTACCACACGCACTGCGATCCGCGGCTCAATGCCGATCAGTCGCTGGAACTGGCGTTCATGATCGCCGAGACGCTCAAGCGCGTCCGGCCGACTTGATGGATGGCCGACGCGTCAGTCGGCCTTCTTGCGAATCCAGTAAAGATAGCGGCCGGCGTCCTCAGCCTGCCCGACCAGTTCATGGCCGAGAAAAACGCAGAACTTGGGGATGTCGCGCTGCGTGGACGGGTCCGTTGCGACGACCTTGAGCAACGCGCCGCCGTGCAGATCGCGGACCTTGTTGTGCAGCATCATCACCGGTTCGGGGCAGTTCAGGCCGCTGGCGTCCAACAACGCGTCGGCGGGTGCATCGATAGAGTGGGTCATACGGGGCTCCAGAACAGGACGGCATTGTCGCGCAGAGTGCCGGCAAGGTCACCGGCTTAAAGGCGGCGCAGGTGGCAGGTCACTTCCTCGCGGTCGTGATACAGCTGCTTGCAGCCCAGCGTCACGCGCAGCCCGCGCGCTTGCAGGCCCTCTTCCACCCGCGCGAGCAGGCGGCGGACTTCGGCATAACGCTGCTTCATCGGCAGCTTGAGGTTGACCACCGCCTCGCGGCACAGTCCCTCGCCGATCCAGGCCTCCATCAGCGCGGCATTGCGGGCGGGCTTTTCGACGATGTCGCACACCATCCAGTCGACCGGACGGCGCGGTCGAAAGGCAAATCCGTCCGCCCGTACGTGATCCACCAATCCCGAATCCATCAGCTGCTCGTTCATCGGCCCGTTGTCGACCGCGCTGACCTTCATGTGCCGGTTGACCAGCTGCCAGGTCCAGCCACCGGGCGAGGCGCCGAGATCGACCGCGGTCATGCCCGGCGCCAGTCGGGCGTCCCATTCGGCGCGCGGCAGAAAGTGGTGCCAGGCTTCCTCGAGCTTGAGGGTGGAGCGACTGGGCGCTTCGCGGGGAAACTTCAGGCGAGGGATGCCCATCGGCCAGAGCGCGCTGTTGTCCGCCGGGGCGAGGCCGACGAACACCTCGCGTCCGCTGACGAATGACAGCAGCAGGCGCGGCCCGGCGGTGCCCTCCTTCAAACGGCCCTGCCGGATCAATGCCTTGCGCAGCGGCCCTTCGAACTTGCGGCAGAAGGTCGACAAGGCCTTGCCCTCGTTGGTGTCGAACACTTCGAGCCACAGGCTGCCGGCCACTGGCGCACCGTCGAGGCTCTGCTCGATCGCGCCGAGGCGATCTCCCTCGGGTAACGCGATGAAGCCGCCGGCCGCCCACTGCCGGATGAAGATCAGGCGTGAGAACTCCAGCGTGCGCACCAATCGCCAGGCCTCCTCGGGCGTGCCGCAGACGAACTGCGCATAGGCGCTGTTCGGCTTCGCCCTGGCATAGCCCGATACGCCCAGCTCGGCGGCCAGGTCGTTGATTTCAGCGCAGACTTCGTTCTCGAAACCGGGTCGGCAGTGCAGCAGCAGAGTGTCCATCGCTCGTCTCCGATACGCCGTTGCACGCCTACCACAGCAGCCGGCGCGAGGCGGCGCATGATAGCCGAGGGGGAACCCCACCGCATCGCGCCCGGTCCAGTGAAATGGCGAAACCCTTCCCGCAGGGCTATTTTTTGACTCTGCGAACCAGCCAACCCGACCGTGCGGGTACGAGGAGATGAGCAATGCCCTCCCTGGATAGCCTCAATTGCCGCCGCAGCCTGGAGGTTGCCGGCCAGACCTACCACTATTTCAGTTTGCCGGACGCTGCCCGGTCGCTCGGCGACATCAGCCGCCTGCCCGTTTCACTGAAGGTGCTGCTGGAGAACCTGCTGCGCTGGGAAGACGGCGTCACGGTCCAGCCGGACGACTTCACCTCGCTGGCGGTGTGGCTCAAGACACGCAGCTCCGAGCGCGAGATCCAGTACCGCCCCGCCCGCGTCCTCATGCAGGATTTCACCGGCGTGCCGGCGGTCGTCGACCTCGCCGCCATGCGCGACGCCGTGGCGCGCGCGGGTGCCGACCCGCAGAAGATCAATCCGCTGTCGCCCGTCGACCTGGTCATCGATCACTCGGTGATGGTCGACCGCTTCGGCGACGCGAACGCTTTCGAGGAAAACGTGCGCATCGAGATGGAGCGCAACGGCGAGCGCTACGAATTTTTGCGCTGGGGCCAGCAGGCCTTCGACAACTTCCGCGTGGTGCCGCCGGGCACCGGCATCTGCCATCAGGTCAACCTCGAATACCTGGGCCAGGTCGTCTGGACGCGCGAAGAGAACGGCGAAACCTACGCCTACCCCGACACCCTGGTCGGCACCGATTCGCACACCACCATGATCAACGGCCTGGGCGTGCTCGGCTGGGGCGTGGGCGGCATCGAGGCCGAAGCCGCGATGCTCGGCCAGCCGGTGTCGATGCTGATTCCAGAAGTGGTCGGATTTCGCCTGACCGGGCGTCTCAACGAAGGCGTCACCGCCACCGATCTGGTGCTGACGGTGACCCAGATGCTGCGCAAGCACGGCGTGGTCGGCAAGTTCGTCGAGTTCTATGGGCCTGGGCTGGACAACCTGCCGCTGGCCGACCGCGCGACCATCGGCAACATGGCGCCGGAATACGGTGCCACCTGCGGCTTCTTCCCGGTCGACCAGATCACCATCGATTACCTGCGCCTGACCGGGCGCGACGAGGCCCGCATTCAGCTCGTCGAGGCCTATTGCAAGGCGCAGGGCATGTGGCGCGATACCGACTCGCCGGACCCGGTGTTCACCGCCTCGCTCGAGCTCGACCTCGCCGACGTGGTGCCTTCGCTGGCCGGTCCCAAGCGCCCGCAGGACCGGGTTTCGCTCGACACCATCGGCTCGGCATTCGACCTTTTGCTCGAAACCGGCGGCAAGAAGAACCAGGCGGACACGCCGTTCGACGTTGCCGGAGAAGACTTCAAGCTCAAGCACGGCGCCGTCGTCATCGCGGCGATCACCTCCTGCACCAACACCTCCAACCCGAACGTCCTGATGGCCGCCGGCCTGGTGGCGAAGAAGGCCATCGAGCGCGGACTCAAGCGCCAGCCCTGGGTGAAGTCATCACTGGCACCCGGCTCCAAGGTGGTCACCGACTACCTCGAGCGTGCTGGCCTGACACCCTACCTCGACCAACTGGGCTTCCAGCTCGTCGGCTACGGCTGCACCACCTGCATCGGCAACTCCGGGCCGCTGCCTGAGGCGGTCGGTACGGCAGTGGCCGAGAACGACCTCGTCGTCTGCTCGGTGCTTTCCGGCAACCGCAACTTCGAAGGGCGCGTGCACCCACTGGTCAAAGCCAACTGGCTCGCCTCGCCGCCGCTGGTGGTGGCCTTCGCCCTCGCCGGCACCACCCGGATCGACATGAGCCGCGACCCGCTCGGCTATGACGACGCCAACCGGCCGGTGTACCTGCGCGACATCTGGCCGAGCAGCGCCGAGGTCAACGAGGCGGTGGCCAGGATCGATGGCCAGATGTTCCGCCAGCGCTACGCCGATGTGTTCACCGGCGAGCCGAGCTGGCAGCAGATACCGGTGTCGGCCGGCAACACCTACGCCTGGAATGCCGATTCCAGCTATGTGCAGAACCCGCCGTTCTTCGAAGGCATCGGCGAGCCGGCACCGGCGCCGAAGGACATCGAGAACGCCCGGATCCTGGCGCTGTTTGGAGACTCCATCACCACCGACCACATCTCGCCGGCCGGCAACATCAAGGCCAGCTCGCCCGCCGGGCTCTACTTGCAGCAGCTCGGCGTAAAGCCGGAGGACTTCAACTCCTACGGATCGCGCCGCGGCAACCATGAAGTGATGATGCGCGGCACCTTCGCCAACATCCGCATCAAGAATGAAATGCTCGGTGGCGAAGAAGGTGGCAACACCCTCTACCAGCCCGGCGGCGAGAAACTCTCGCTTTACGACGCGGCCATGCGCTACCAGGCCGAAGGCATCCCGCTGGTGGTCGTCGCGGGCAAGGAATATGGCACCGGCTCGAGCCGCGACTGGGCAGCGAAGGGAACCAACCTGCTCGGCGTGAAGGCCGTGATCGCGGAGAGCTTCGAACGGATTCACCGGTCGAACCTCATCGGCATGGGTGTGCTGGCGTTGCAGTTCGTGGGGGATCAGAACCGCCACACGCTGGGGCTCGATGGTACCGAGCGGCTGTCCATCCTCGGACTCTCCGCCGACATCAAGCCACGCCAGTTGCTCACCGTCGAAATCGAACGGCAGGACGGCAGTTGCGCCAGCTTCCAGGTGTTGTGCCGCATCGACACCCTGAACGAGGTCGAGTACTTCAAGGCCGGCGGCATTCTGCACTACGTATTGCGCCAGTTGATCGGCAGCTAGCACGGTAGCGAGCGATGGTCGGGCCAGGGAGAAAACAGACACCTTGGCCCGGCCGAGTGCAGCAGGCCAGTCAGACCTGCTCGAGGCTGTCTGAACGTAACGAGCGCTAGCTTGGCAATGACCGGCGAGAAAACGGGTGGGATTTCAGTGATATGCAGGCAATAAGGATCGGCCGCTGACGAGCGTCCTGCCCGTCAACGACCGATTGGTAGATCGGCGCCCCGCCGCCCACCGACATCCCTGTGGGTTCCTCTCCGCCTTCGCCCTGAAGGAAGCTCCCTCTCGCCACCGCGACCAACGCTCCGTCATTCACCTCGCGGCGTTCCCTCCCTACACGGCCCGGCCTCCGTCGGGATACGGCATCCTGCCGTCCGAATCGTCCCTGACATGGCCTCCTGCCGGCTCGGTCCTTCGAGCGATGCGATCCTGGCGTCCTGGTGCTCCTGATCCTGCAAGCTAAGACAGCAAAGACGGTGCCAGCCTTGCGATCTTCGCGCCGAAGCCCGTCATCCGGGGCTTAAGCAGCACCTGCTCTCCTGCGGCATCGGCTGCCTCGAGCGGTATGAGCACCAACCTAAGGCGCCAAGGTTGCAGATGGGTTAAAGCGGTGCGCCGTTCGTCACCCTCTCGCCCTGAACGAACGTCTTGCATCAAGCCTGCGGGCTTGTGGCCGACATGCTGCCCATGCGGCACTGTCCAAGCCTTCTGCGAGTCGTCGATGCGAAACAATCAGCCTGTCACCCAGCGCGAATACACCTTCCCCGACCACCAGCGCCTGATCTCGGCCACCGATCTGAAGGGCCAGATCACCTATTGCAACGATCACTTCGCCGAGGTCAGCGGTTACCAACGCGAGGAACTGATTCGCGCGCCCCACAACCTCGTGCGCCATCCCGACGTACCGCCTGCCGTATTCCTGCACATGTGGACGACGCTCAAGGCCGGCAAACCCTGGATGGGTATCGTCAAGAATCGCCGCAAGAATGGCGATCACTACTGGGTCAATGCCTATGTCACGCCGGTGATGGACGAGAACCGACGGGTGATCGGCTATGAGTCGGTACGTACCAAACCCACCGCCGAGCACGTCACGAGGGCACAGGCCCTGTACACGCGGCTCAACGCCGGCAAGCCGGCCGTGCCGCGCCGGGACAGGCTCGTTCCCGTCCTGATCAAGTGGCTGCCGTTCATTCTGGTGAGCCAGATCGGCTTCGGTGTCGGCGTCTTCTACGGGCATCACTGGGGCTTCCTGCTTGCCGCGCTGCTGTCCGTGCCGCTGGGGCTGGCCGGTCTGAGCTGGCAACAGCGGGGGCTCAAGCGCTTGATGGCACTGGCGGAACAGGCCACCAGCGATGAACTCATCGCCCGCATGTACACCGATAGCCGAGGCGTCGAAGCGCGCCTGGAGCTGGCCATGCTGAGTCAGCAGGCCCACCTGGCGACCTGCATGACCCGCCTGCTGGACAGCGCGGTGCACGTGCAGACCCAGGCCAACCAGGCCAGCGAACTGGCGAAGAATTGCGCCAGCGGGCTGGATCGCCAGCGGCGCGAAACGGACCAGATCGCCGCGGCGGTCAACCAGATGGCCGCCTCCACCCAGGATGTCGCCAGCAACGTCGCTCGCACCGCCAGCGCAACGCAGCAAGCCAGCGGCCTGGCCGATCAGGGTCGAGCCGTGGCCAGCGAGACGCGCAAGGCGATCGAGCGCTTGTCCCGCTCCGTGGACGCGGCAGGCGAAGCGGTCGACCAGCTCGCCAGCGACAGCATGTCGATCAGCAGCGTGGTGGACGCGATTCGCGGCATCGCCGAGCAGACCAACCTGTTGGCGCTGAACGCGGCCATCGAGGCGGCACGCGCCGGGGAAAGCGGTCGCGGCTTCGCCGTGGTGGCCGATGAAGTCAGGTTGCTGGCCCAGCGCACCACCGAATCGACCGGCCAGATCAACCAGTTGGTGGACAAGCTGCAACAGCAGGCTCGCGCCGCCGTGTCGACCACCGAACAGGGCCGCCAGCAGGCCGAAGCGGGACTCGAGCAGGTCGTGCTGGCGGACCAGGCCCTGAGCGGGATCAGCGAAGCGGTGGCTCACATCGCCAGCATGGCCGAGCAGATCGCCTCGGCCGCCGAAGAGCAGAGTGCGGTGGCCGACGAGATCAGCCAGAACGTGTCGACCATCGCCGGCCTGGCCGAGAGCACCTCGGCCGATGCGCGTCAGACCGCAGGCGTGAGCGAAGGCCTGGCAGGCACGGCGCTGGAACAGTGCCGCCTGGTCGAGCGCTTCAATCGCTGAACCCTCGCTCAGGACGTAGACGGCGAGCGAGCGGCGACCTGCTCGCGCAGGAATGCGGCCACCCGCTCGGCGCAGCGATCGAGGTGGCCTTCGGCGGTGTGTCCTGAACGGACCAGCGGCTTGAGGTCATGATCGGCGGCTTCCAGCCACGCCAGCTGAATCGCCGGAGCGAGCGAATAGCGCTCGACTTGTTCGCGACCGCCAAGGGCGTCGCGTTCGCCCTGCACGATCAACGTCGGCGTCGCCAGCCGTTCCAGGTGTGCGACACGGGGCTTTTCCGGCTTGCCGGCGGGGTGGAACGGGTAGCCGAGGCAGACCAGCGCCAGCGGCTTCGCCTCGTCCGCCAACAGGCTCGCCATGCGTCCACCCATCGACTTGCCACCGATCGCAACCGGTGCGGCCGCGACCTTCCGGGCCTGCGCCAGCGCCTCGCGCCATTCATCGAGTAGCTGTCCTTGCGGGCTCGGGGGTCGCCGACGGCCATCCTCGCGCCGGGCCGCCATATAGCCGAACTCGAAGCGCAGCACCTGTATGCCTCGCGCGGCCAGTCGCGCTGCCGTCGCCTGCATGAACGGACTGTCCATCGGCGCGCCCGCACCATGCGCCAGGACCAGGCTCGCCCAGGGCTCACCCGCCGGGTTGTCCACGATGCCGCACCCCGGCGCCGCGCCGGGCTGGAATTGATCCCGATCAATACCGCACAAAAACGCTTTCCCCATGCTTGCCCCGCTTCATCTGTAAGCACTCTCACAACCGTGGATGGAAGCCCATACATGAACACAGCAACCAGTACCGCCTATAACTACAAGGTGGTCCGCCAATTCGCCATCATGACGGTGGTGTGGGGAATCGTCGGGATGGGGCTCGGCGTTTTCATCGCCGCGCAACTGGCGTGGCCGGAACTCAACTTCGACCTGCCCTGGACGAGCTTCGGCCGCCTGCGCCCGCTGCACACCAACGCGGTCATCTTCGCGTTCGGCGGTTGCGCATTGTTCGCGACCTCCTACTACGCAGTCCAGCGCACGTCCCAGGCGCCGCTGTTCGGCGGTCCGCTGGTCGCGTTCACGTTCTGGGGCTGGCAGCTGGTCATCGTCCTCGCGGCGATCACCCTGCCGCTCGGCCTGACGACGACCAAGGAATACGCCGAACTGGAATGGCCGATCGACATCCTGATCGCCATCGTCTGGGTCAGCTACGCCATCGTCTTCTTCGGCACGCTGGCGACCCGCAAGGTCAAGCACATCTATGTCGGCAACTGGTTTTTCGGCGGCTTCATCCTGACCGTCGCGCTGTTGCACATCATCAATAACCTGGAAATCCCGGTCACGGCGTTCAAGTCCTACTCGCTGTATGCCGGTGCGACCGACGCGATGGTGCAGTGGTGGTACGGCCACAACGCGGTGGGCTTCTTTCTGACCGCCGGCTTCCTCGGAATGATGTATTACTTCGTGCCCAAGCAGGCCGAGCGGCCGGTGTATTCCTATCGCCTGTCGATCGTGCACTTCTGGGCGCTGATCGCCGTGTACATCTGGGCCGGCCCGCACCACCTGCACTACACCGCGCTGCCGGATTGGGCGCAATCGCTGGGCATGGTGATGTCGGTGATTCTGCTGGCGCCGAGCTGGGGCGGCATGATCAACGGCATGATGACCCTCTCGGGCGCCTGGCATAAATTGCGCACCGACCCGATCCTGCGCTTCTTGGTCGTATCGCTGGCCTTCTACGGCATGTCGACCTTCGAAGGCCCGATGATGGCGATCAAGACGGTCAACGCCCTCTCCCACTACACCGACTGGACCATCGGCCACGTACACGCCGGCGCCCTCGGCTGGGTGGCCATGGTGTCGATCGGCTCGCTCTATCACCTGATCCCGAAAGTGTTCGGACGCGAGCAGATGCACAGCATCGGCCTGATCAACACCCACTTCTGGCTGGCGACCATCGGCACCGTGCTCTACATCGCCTCCATGTGGGTCAACGGCATCACCCAGGGCCTGATGTGGCGTGCGGTCAACGCCGACGGCACCCTGACCTATTCCTTCGTCGAGTCACTGGTCGCCAGCCATCCGGGCTTCGTGGTGCGCGTGATCGGCGGGGCGATTTTCTTCAGCGGCATGCTGGTCATGGCCTACAACACCTGGCGCACCGTACGCGCGGCCAAGCCGGCCGAAGTTGTCGCCGCCGCGCAGATGGCGTGAGGACTCAAAAATGAAGCAACACGAGAAAGTAGAAAAGAACGTTGGCCTGCTCGCGCTGTTCATGACGCTGGCCGTCAGCATCGGCGGCCTGGTCCAGATCGTTCCGCTGTTCTTCCAGGACGTGACCAACACGCCGGTCGAAGGCATGAAGCCCTACACCGCACTACAGCTGGAAGGCCGCGACATTTATATCCGCGAAGGCTGCGTCGGCTGCCATTCACAGATGGTCCGTCCGTTCCGCGCCGAGACCGAGCGCTACGGTCACTACTCGGTCGCCGGCGAAAGCGTCTGGGATCACCCCTTCCTCTGGGGCTCCAAGCGCACCGGCCCGGACCTGGCCCGCGTCGGCGGTCGCTACTCCGATGATTGGCACCGCGCCCACCTGTACAACCCGCGCAACGTCGTCCCCGAGTCGAAGATGCCGAGCTACCCCTGGCTCGTCGAGAACCGCCTCGACGGCAAGAACACCGCGCAGAAGATGCAGGCGATGCAGGCCCTCGGCGTTCCCTACACCGAGGAAGACATCGCAGGCGCCCGCGAAGCCGTCGAAGGCAAGACCGAGATGGACGCGCTCGTCGCCTACCTGCAGAGCCTGGGCCTGGCCCTGAAGAACAAACGTTGATAGCAGCGGCCGCGTTCGCGGCCGGTCGATCACCCATGCGGAAGGCCCTGCATCGGGCCGTCGTGGAGCAGATATGAGCACTTTCTGGAGCGGGTACATCACCCTGCTGACCCTGGGGACCATCGCCGCGCTGTTCTGGCTGGTTTTCGCCACACGCCGGGGTCAGCGCTCGGACACAACCGAGCAAACCCTCGGACATTCGTTCGACGGCATCGAGGAATACGACAACCCACTGCCGAAGTGGTGGTTCATGTTGTTCGTCGGCACGCTGGTATTCGGCCTGGGCTACCTCGTCCTCTACCCTGGCCTCGGCAACTGGCGGGGTATGTTGCCGGGGTACGACGGCGGCTGGACGCAGGACAAGCAATGGCAGCGCGAGGTCGATCTGGCCAATGCGCAATACGGGCCGATCTTCGCCAAATACTCGTCCATGTCCGTCGAGCAGGTCGCTCAGGATCCTGAGGCGCTGAAGATGGGCGGTCGGCTATTCGCCAACCACTGCGGCATCTGCCACGGTTCCGACGCCAAGGGCGCACTTGGCTTTCCCGATCTGACCGATGCGCACTGGCGCTGGGGCGGCGAGCCGGCCGCCATCAAGACGACGATCGAAAGTGGCCGGATCGCCGGGATGCCGGCCTGGCTACCGGTGATTGGCGAGCAAGGCGTTCAGGACGTCGCCAGCTACGTGCGGCATGACCTCGCACAACTGCCGCTCGCCGAAGGCAGCAAGGGCGATCGCGAAGCCGGCAAGCAGCTTTATGCCACCAACTGCGCCGCCTGCCATGGCCAGAACGGTGAAGGCATGGCGCTGATGGGCGCGCCGAACCTGACGCGCCCGGACGGCTGGATCTATGGATCGAGCCTCGGCCAGCTGCAACAGACCATCCGTCATGGTCGCAACGGACAGATGCCGGCGCAGCAGGATTACCTGGGCAGCGACAAGATCCACGTGCTCGCCGCCTACGTTTACAGCCTGTCACACAAACAGCCATAACCGGTCAAACACTGACCCGCGCGATGGCGGTACACTCGTGCCGCCATTGACTTCGGTCATGCTGCGACGCTATGTCGCAGACCTGCCGACCGACGCCTCTTCTCCCTTCTGCACCATCTTCCTAAGCTTGGCCCTGCACTCGCCGACCACCCGCAGAATCACAAGGCGAACGCCATTCTTCGGGCTGCCGGCCTGGCACGCCTTCGACCCTGTCATCGGTACGGAACACGCGCTACGACAGGGTTTCCGTGGCCTGGAGCGGCCGGTGGGCGCGTTGCATTGACCCCCTCTCTTCTCCATACTTGCCGCCGTTTTTTGCCTTGTAATGCCATTAACCGTGGAACCCAGCATGAGCACAGCAATCAGTCAGACTGCTTATAACTACAAGGTGGTTCGCCAGTTCGCCATCATGACGGTGGTATGGGGAATCATCGGGATGGGGATGGGTGTGTTCATCGCCGCACAACTCGTGTGGCCTGAACTGAACTTCGACCTGCCGTGGACGAGCTTCGGCCGCCTGCGTCCTCTGCACACCAACCTGGTCGTCTTCGCCTTCGGCGGCTGCGCCCTGTTCGCAACCTCCTATTACGTGGTGCAGCGCACCTCACAGGCGCGGATCATCTCCGACTCGCTCGCCAGCTTCACCTTCTGGGGATGGCAAGCGGTGCTCGTGCTGGCCGTAATCACGCTTCCGCAAGGCTTCACTTCCACCAAGGAGTACGCCGAACTGGAGTGGCCGATCGACATCCTGATCGCCATCGTCTGGGTCAGCTATGCCCTGGTGTTCTTCGGCACCATCGCCAAGCGCAAGGTCAAGCACATCTATGTCGGCAACTGGTTCTTCGGCGGCTTCATCCTGACCGTCGCGCTGTTGCACATCGTCAACAACCTAGAAATCCCGGTCACCGCATTCAAGTCCTACTCCATCTATGCGGGCGCTACCGACGCGATGGTGCAGTGGTGGTACGGCCACAACGCGGTGGGCTTCTTCCTGACCGCCGGCTTCCTCGGGATGATGTACTACTTCGTGCCGAAGCAGGCCGAGCGTCCGATCTACTCGTATCGCCTGTCGATCGTGCACTTCTGGGCGCTGATCACCGTGTACATCTGGGCCGGCCCGCACCACCTGCACTACACCGCGCTGCCGGACTGGGCGCAGTCGCTGGGCATGGCGATGTCGATCATCCTGCTGGCGCCGAGCTGGGGCGGCATGATCAACGGCATGATGACCCTCTCGGGCGCCTGGCATAAATTGCGCACCGACCCGATTCTGCGCTTCCTCGTCGTCTCGCTGGCCTTCTACGGCATGTCGACCTTCGAAGGCCCGATGATGGCGATCAAGACGGTCAACGCCCTGTCGCATTACACCGACTGGACCATCGGCCACGTACACGCCGGCGCCCTCGGCTGGGTCGCGATGATCTCCATCGGTTCGCTCTATCACCTGATTCCCAAGGTGTATGGCCGTCCGCAGATGCACAGCATCGGCCTGATCAACGCTCACTTCTGGCTGGCGACCATCGGCACCGTGCTCTACATCGCCTCCATGTGGGTCAACGGCATCACCCAGGGTCTGATGTGGCGCGCGGTCAACGAAGACGGCACCCTCACCTACTCCTTCGTCGAAGCGCTCGAGGCCAGCCATCCGGGTTTCATCATCCGCTTCATCGGTGGCGCGTTCTTCGCTAGCGGCATGCTGCTGATGGCCTACAACACCTGGCGCACCGTGCGCGTCGCCAAGCCGGCCGAATATGAAGCCGCCGCGCAGATGGCCTAAGGAGCATTCGAAGTGAAGCAACACGAGAAGGTAGAAAAGAACGTTGGCCTGCTGGCGTTGTTCATGGTCCTGGCCGTCAGCATCGGCGGCCTGGTCCAGATCGTTCCGCTGTTCTTCCAGGACGTGACCAACACGCCGGTCGAAGGCATGAAGCCCTACACCGCGCTGCAACTGGAAGGCCGCGACATCTATATCCGCGAAGGCTGCGTCGGCTGCCATTCGCAGATGGTCCGTCCGTTCCGCGCCGAAACCGAGCGCTACGGCCACTACTCCGTCGCCGGCGAAAGCGTCTGGGATCACCCCTTCCTCTGGGGCTCCAAGCGCACCGGCCCGGACCTGGCCCGCGTCGGCGGTCGCTACTCCGATGATTGGCACCGCGCCCACCTGTACAACCCGCGCAACGTCGTCCCCGAGTCGAAGATGCCGAGCTACCCCTGGCTCGTCGAGAACCGCCTCGACGGCAAGCACACCGCGCAGAAGATGCAGGCGATGCAGGCCCTCGGCGTTCCCTATACCGAGGAAGACATCGCAGGCGCCCGCGAAGCCGTCGAAGGCAAGACCGAGATGGACGCGCTCGTCGCCTACCTGCAGAGCCTGGGCCTGGCCCTGAAGAACAAACGGTAACTCACCATGGATATCGGAACCCTTCGTGGCCTCGGCACCATTCTGGTCTTCGTCGCATTCATCGGCGTCGTCCTGTGGGCCTACAACAGCAAACGCAAGAAGAGCTTCGACGAAGCGGCCAACCTGCCGTTCGCGGATGAGCCTCACGAGCAAAAGCGCGGCGACGAAGACGCTTCCCGGAGTAAAAGCGAATGACCACCTTTTGGAACTGGTACATCACCCTGCTGACCCTCGGCACGATCGCTGCGCTGATCTGGCTGATCATGGCGACGCGCAAGGGTCAGCGCGCCGAATCGACCGAAGAAACCGTCGGTCACGCCTTCGACGGCATCGAGGAATATGACAACCCGCTGCCGAAGTGGTGGTTCATGCTCTTCGTGGCGACCATCGTCTTCGCCCTCGGCTATCTGGTTCTCTATCCGGGGCTGGGCAACTGGCGCGGCATCCTGCCGGGCTATGAGCAGCTCGACTCGGAGGCCGACCTCGCGTTCGCCGACGGCAAGAGCGGCTGGACCGGCGTTCACCAGTGGGAAAAGGAAATGGCGCAGGCCGAGGCCCAGTACGGCCCGCTGTTCGAAAAATACGCAGCGATGCCGATCGAACAAGTCGCACAGGACCCGCAGGCACTGAAGATGGGCGGTCGCCTGTTCGCTTCGAATTGCTCGGTCTGCCACGGCTCGGATGCCAAGGGCGCCTATGGCTTCCCGAATCTGACCGACAACGACTGGCTCTGGGGCGGCGAAGCCGAAACGATCAAGACCACCATCCTCGGCGGCCGTCAGGCGACGATGCCGGCATGGCGCGACGTGATCGGCGAAGAAGGCATCCGCAACGTTGCCGGCTACGTGCGTAGTCTCTCGGGCCTGAAGAACCCGGAAGGCGTCGAGATCGATCTGGCCAAGGGCAAGGAGATCTTCGCGACCAACTGCGCCGTCTGCCACGGCCCGGAAGCCAAAGGCACCCAGGCAATGGGCGCACCGAACCTGACCGATCGCACCTGGCTCTATGGTTCGAGCTTCGGCCAGGTCCAGCAGACCCTGCGTTATGGCCGCAACGGCCGCATGCCGGCACAGGAAGAGATGCTTGGCAACGACAAGGTCCACCTGCTCGCGGCGTACGTCTACAGCCTTTCGCACAAGGAAGAAACGGAGTAAGTCAAGGTTGGCGCGCGACCTACTGTCGCACCCGCCACCCCTGATGCAGGCGTACCATACCGCTAGGTATTCAGACCCCGGTCGGCAACGTACCAGCCGGGGCGCAAACTCAAGCCGTGGTACGCCTGCATGACCCAACAGATCCCCGTTAGAGACGTCACGCCCCCCGCCAAGGTGGAAAGCGTCGACCTCTATGCCAAGCGCGAAAAGATCTACACGCGCGCCTTTTCCGGCCTCTATCGCAACCTCCGTCGCGTTGGTGGCGCAACACTCTTCCTGCTGTTCTTCGGCACCGTCTGGCTGAACTGGGACGGCCGCCAGGCCGTCTGGTGGAACCTGCCCGAGCGTAAGTTCTATATCTTCGGCGCGACCTATTGGCCGCAGGACTTCATCCTTCTCTCCGCCCTGCTGATCATCGCGGCGTTCGGCCTGTTCTTCATCACCGTGTTCGCCGGGCGCGTATGGTGCGGCTACACCTGTCCGCAGAGCGTGTTCACCTGGGTGTTCATGTGGGCCGAGAAAGTCACCGAGGGCGACCGCAACCAGCGGATGAAGCTCGACAAGCAGCCGATGAGCGCGAACAAGTTCGGCCGCAAGGCCGCCAAGCATGCAATCTGGCTCGGCGTGTCGCTGGTGACGGCCATCACCTTCGTCGGCTACTTCACACCGATCCGTGAGCTGGTGCCCGACTTCCTGACGCTCGAAATCGGCGGCTGGGCGGCGTTCTGGATCGGCTTCTTCACCCTGGCGACCTACGGGAATGCGGGCTATCTGCGCGAGCAGGTGTGCATCTACATGTGCCCCTATGCGCGATTCCAGAGCGTCATGTTCGACAAGGACACGCTGATCGTCTCCTACGATCCCCGGCGCGGCGAGCGTCGTGGCCCGCGCAAGAAGGATGCGGATTACAAGGCCCTCGGCATGGGCGACTGCATCGACTGCACCATGTGCGTCCAGGTCTGCCCGACGGGGATCGACATCCGTGACGGATTGCAGGTCGAATGCATCGGTTGCGCCGCCTGTATCGACGCCTGCGACACCATCATGGACAAGATGGGCTATCCGCGCGGCCTGATCAGCTACACGACCGAACACAATCTGTCGGGCCAGAAAACGCACCTCGTGCGCCCTCGCCTGATCGGCTATGCCATTGCGCTGATCGCCATGATCACGCTGTTCACCTATGCCGTGATCGCCCGTCCGCTGGTTCAGCTGGACGTGTCCAAGGATCGCGTTCTGTTCCGCGAGAATGCCGAAGGCCACGTCGAAAACGTGTATGCGCTGAAGATCGCCAACAAGGCCCAGCACCCGCAGACCTTCGTGGTCGAGGCGTCGGGGCTCGAGGGCTTGAGGTATGACGGAGACAGCGAAGTCACGGCCGCGGCCGGTGAGCAGGTCTCGCTGACGGTCGAACTGTCGATTCCGCATGAGAAGCTCCCGTCGAGCACCAACGAGATCATGTTCCATGTGCAATCCGTGGACGACCCTTCCATCGAAGATGACGCCGAGAGCCGGTTCATCGGTCCTAGTGTCCGCTAAAAGGTAGTCATGCAAACCCATTCCGAAAACAGCCGTTGGTACAAGCAGTTCTGGGCCTGGTTCGTCATCGCCATTCTGGCGTTCGCGGTCGTGCTTGGCGTGAGCCTGCTGGTGGTATCGATCAATCACTCGGACAGCCTGGTGGTCGACAACTATTACGATGCCGGCAAGGGAATCAACCAGTCGCTCGAACGCGAAGAGCTGGCCGCCCGGCTGAAACTACGAGCCGACCTGGTCCTCAACGAAGAGACCGGTATCGCCGAACTGCAGCTCACCGGCGCCAGCAATCCGCGTCAGCTGGTGCTCAACCTCATTTCGCCGACCCAGCCCGAGCGCGATCGACGCGTCGTGTTGATTCCGCAGGGGGATGGGCTCTATCAGGGACAGATGCAGGATGCGGTAACCGGTCGCCGGTTCGTCGAGCTGCTTGGCGAGGAAGGTGGACAGCAATGGAGGCTGTTCGAGGAGCGCACCATCGAGACGGGACGTCACATCGCGCTCGAACCCTGATCGACAGATGTCCACCATCACGCCCTGCTTCCACTGCGGTCTGCCGGTTCCGACGGCGCCGCAGTTCCGTGCCGTCGTGCTCGGTGAAAGCCGCCCCTTCTGCTGCCCTGGCTGTGAAGCCGTGGCGCAAGCCATCGTGGCCAGCGGGCTGGAAAGTTATTACCAGCATCGCAGCGACACCGCACCCAACCCGGCGGTACTGCCGCAGGCACTCACCGAGGAAATCGCCCTCTACGATCGGAAAGAAGTCCACGAGCCGTTCGTCCAGCACGAAGGCGAGATGGCGGAGGTCGCGCTGCACGTCGAAGGTATCAGCTGCGCCGCCTGCGGATGGCTGATCGAGCGCCACCTGAGCGGTCTGCCCTGCGTCGATCAGGCATCGTTGAACCTCTCCAACCATCGATTGCGTGTGCGCTGGAACGATGCCGATCTGCCCCTCAGCCAGTTGCTCGGCGAGCTTCGACGGATCGGGTATGCCGCCCATCCCTATCGCCCGGACGAGGCGGCGCAGCGGATGGCAGCCGAGAATCGCCGCGCCCTCAGGCAGCTTGGCGTCACCGGGTTGCTCTGGATGCAGATCATGATGGCCAGCATGGCGACCTGGCCGGAATTCAACCTCGACCTGTCCGCGGGAATGGACCGGATCCTGCGCTGGGTCAGCCTGTTTCTTACCACGCCGATCGTCTTTTATTGCTGCACCGACTTCTTCAAGGGCGCCTTGCGGGATCTGCGCACCCGTCATCTGACGATGGACGTTTCAGTCAGCCTCGCCATCGGCGGCGCCTACGTGGCTGGCATCTGGTCGACCGTGACAGCGCAGGGCGAGCTCTACTTCGATGCGGTCGGGATGTTCGCGCTGTTCCTGCTCACCGGTCGTTATCTCGAGCGCCGGGCGCGCGAACGAACGGCCGCGGCGACCTCGCAGCTGGTCAATCTGCTGCCGCAATCCTGCCTTCGGCTGGACAGCGCCGGCCAGACGACGCGCATCCTGCTCAACGAGCTGTCGGTGGGCGACCTCATCCTGGTCCAGCCGGGCAGCGTCATTCCCGCTGACGGACGCATCGTCGACGGTCACTCGAGCATCGACGAATCCATGCTCACCGGCGAATACCTGCCCGTTCCCCGCAGCAGCGGCGACGCGGTGACGGGCGGGACACTCAACGTCGAGACGCCACTGACCGTGCGTGTCGAGGCACTCGGCGAGCAGTCGCGCCTTTCGGCAGTGGTGCGCCTGCTCGAACGCGCGCAGGCCGAGAAGCCACCGCTGGCCGAGCTGGCAGACAGGGTTTCGCAGTGGTTTCTCGTCATCGTGCTAATCAGCGCCGTCATCGTCGGCCTGGTCTGGTGGCAGATAGACGCCGATCGGGCCTTCTGGATCGTTCTGGCCCTGCTCGTCGCGACCTGCCCTTGCGCCCTCGCACTGGCGACGCCCACCGCGCTCACCGCGGCCACCGGCAGCCTGCATCGGCTGGGCCTGCTGGTCACCCGCGGTCACGTGCTCGAAGGGCTGAATCACATCGACACCGTGGTGTTCGACAAGACCGGTACGCTCACCGAGGGCCGCCTTACCCTGCGCAAGGTGGACACGCTTTCCGAGCTTTCCGCCGAGCAATGCCTGGCCTTCGCCGCCGCGCTGGAAAACCGCTCGGAACATCCGATCGCACAGGCCTTCGGCCGGGCGCCGGTCGCGGCAACCGATGTCACCAGCCAACCGGGAGCCGGCCTGCAAGGCAGGGTCGGCAACCGAACGCTCCGGATCGGCAAGCCCGATTACGTGGCGCAGCTGTCAGGCGTTCCGGCGCCTGAGGTGCCGGACGCAGCAGGGCAATGGCTGCTGCTTGGCGATGACAGTGGACTGCTCGCCTGGTTCGGCCTCGACGACCGCCTGCGGGACGATGCTTCGTCCCTGCTCGAGGCCTGTCGACGGTCTGGATTGCGCACCCTCCTGCTTTCCGGTGATGCATCGCGCGCCGTGCAGACCATTGGCGAGCAGCTGCGATTCGACGAGGTACGCGGCGGTCTCAGCCCGGCCGAAAAACTCACCGCACTACGTGATCTGCAACACACCGGCCACCGCGTACTGATGGTCGGCGATGGCATCAATGACGTGCCGGTCCTGGCGGCGGCGGACATCAGCGTGGCAATGGGCTCGGCCACCGACCTCGCCAAGACCAACGCCGACGCCGTATTGCTGTCCAACCGGCTGGACAGCCTGGTGGATACCTTCGTCACGGCCCGCCGCTGCCGGCGGATCATCATCCAGAACCTTGCCTGGGCCAGCCTGTACAATGGCCTCGTCCTGCCGTTCGCCGCGCTCGGATGGATCACACCGCTCTGGGCGGCGCTGGGCATGTCCTTCAGCTCATTGCTGGTCGTCCTGAACGCCCTGCGGCTCACCCGGCAAACGACTGTCCGTCGCCCTGGTCAGCCGGCTCAGAAGACCACATTCGGGAGGTAGCATGGCCGCGCTCTACGTGATGATTCCTGTCGCTGTCATCCTGGTCGCCTTCGCTATCTGGCTGTTCTTCTGGGCGGTCGACAGCGGTCAGTACGAAGACCTGGACAGTCCAGCCCACAGCATCCTGTTCGACGACGAAGACCCCAAGCACCAGGCGGGTGTCGAGGAAGCGCGCAACGGGGAAAACGATCGCGATGCCTGACCTCGTTCCGTTGCTGACGTCCGCGTTCGTGCTCGGGCTGCTCGGCGGCGGGCACTGCCTGGGGATGTGCGGCGGTTTGATGGGCGCCTTGACGCTTGCCATTCCGCCAGAGCGGCGAGCGCAGCGCTTGCGGTTGCTGGTTTGCTACAACTTCGGACGGGTACTGAGCTATGCGGCTGCTGGCGTCTTGCTGGGGCTCGGCGGCCTGGCGATCGCCAACAGTCCCGCCGCCAGCCTGCTGCGTATCCTGGCCGGCCTGTTACTGATCAGCATGGGGCTCTATCTGGCCGGATGGTGGGCGGGGCTGACGCGTATCGAACGGCTTGGGCGCGGGCTATGGCGCCATATCCAGCCTCATGCCAGCCGCCTGATGCCGGTCAGTAGCGCCCCCCGCGCCCTGCTGCTCGGTGCGCTATGGGGTTGGCTCCCTTGCGGCCTGGTCTACAGCACGCTGATCTGGTCGGCGAGCCAGGGCGACGCCTTGAGAAGCGGCTTGTTGATGTTCGCGTTCGGCATCGGCACCTGGCCGGTATTGCTGGCGACCGGAATGGCCGCCGAGCGCGTCACGGCCCTGCTGCGTCGCCGGGGCGTACGGGTGGCGGGCGGTCTGCTGGTCATCCTGTTCGGCCTGTGGACACTGCCTGGCCCTCACCAGCATTGGTTGATGAATCACGGCGATGCGCCTGAACCGGCGCATCACCATTCGCACTGACGGGCTGGTCAGATCGGCGCTATCGGCATCTGCCGCTTGTGCTCGCTGCGATCGTAGGTCTCCACGATCGCACGCGCCGCCGATTCAGGCACCTCGAAGCCCTGGAGAAAGTCGTCGATGTCCTCATAGCGCACGCCGTGGGCCGCTTCGTCTGGCTTTCCAGGCTCCAGTTCTTCCAGATCAGCCGTCGGCACCTTCTTCACCAACCGTTCCGGCGCGCCCAGCGCAGCCGCCAGGTCGCGTACCTGTCGCTTTACCAGTCCGGTTAGCGGCGCGACGTCACAGGCGCCATCGCCGAACTTGGTGAAGAACCCCATCACCGCCTCGGCCGCGTGATCCGTGCCGATCACCAACCCCTGGCGGGCGTTGGCGATGGTGTATTGCGCCACCATCCGCATCCGGGCCTTGGTGTTGCCCAGCACGAAATCGCGCTTGCGCTCGTCCAGTGAATCCAGGGCTTCGGTGGCATGTGCGAGCCCCTGCACGGCTGTGCCAATGTTCACCGTATGGCACTCGTCGGGCTCGATGGTATTGATGGCCATCTGCGCTTCGTCCTCGTCGCGCTGCACCTGGTATGGCAGGCGCACGGCAATGAATCGGTAATCGTCACCCTCGCCTGCGGCGCGCATTCCTTCGACCGCTCGCTGAGCCAGCAGGCCGGCCGCGGTCGAATCGACGCCGCCGCTGATGCCGAGCACCAGCGTCTTCATGCCGGACTGGCGCAGGCAATCTTGGAGAAAGCCGATGCGGCGGTCGATTTCCGCCTGGACGGACGCAGGCCCCTTGAATGGCCGGCAGACGTTCAAGGCCCTGGCGATTTCGTGTTGGCGACTGTGCATGGATATCCTCCTGAAAGGCCGTTGGCCCGGGTGTGAGCGTTACGGGTAAGACCGCAAGAGCGCGTCAAGATCGCGACGAGAGCGCCGATCGTCGCTCGTAAAACCGGCTCGGGGCAAGGTTGATACAAGTCAAGTTGCCCGCGAGCCCGGCTCCCTAGAATCCCCGGCATCGCAGCCAAGCACGGGAAAGCCCCCATGAATGCCGACATCCGCTGGGATGCCGACCTGATCCGTCGTTACGATCAGCCCGGCCCGCGCTATCTCTCGTACCCCACCGCTGCGCGGTTCGATCCGCGTGTCGGCTCCTACGAGCTGCACCAGGCGCTACGGGAAAGCCGCCGTGCCGCACGCCCGCTTGCGCTCCACGCCCATATCCCGTTTTGCGCCAACGTTTGTCATTACTGCGCCTGCAGCAAGGTGATCACCAAGGATCACGGCCGCGCACTCCCCTACCTCGAACGGCTCGAACGCGAGATCGAACTGATCGCCTGTCACCTGGGGCATGCCCAGGCGGTACAACAGCTGCACCTGGGCGGCGGTACGCCGACCTTCCTCAGTCACGACGAACTGCGCCGGCTGATGGGTACCCTGCAGCAGCGCTTCCATGTTGCCGACGACGCCGAGCTGAGCATCGAGATCGACCCACGCGAAGCGGACTGGCCCACCATGGGCTTGCTGCGTGAGCTCGGGTTCAAACACATCAGTGTCGGCGTGCAAGACCTCGATCCTGCGGTGCAGCGCGCGATCAACCGCATGCAGACGTTCGAGCAGACGACCACCGTCATCGACGCCGCGCGTACGTTGCAGTATCACTCGCTCAACATCGACCTCATCTACGGCCTGCCCCTCCAGACCCCGGACAGCTTCGCCAAGACGGTCCAGCTGATCATCGGCCAGCAACCCGATCGGATCTCGGTCTTCGCCTACACCCACCTGCCGGAACGGTTCAAGGCCCAGCGGCGAATCAACGCCTCAGACCTTCCGGAGCCCGGCAACAGGCTCGAGATGCTTCGCACGACCCTCGAGCAGCTGACGCGAGCGGGTTACCGCCATATCGGCATGGGTCACTTCGCCCTGCCGCACGACGATCTGGCGATGGCCCAGGAGGATGGCAGCCTCCAGCGCAACGTTCTTGGCTACACGGCACGTGGTGACTGCGACGTCATCGGACTGGGTGTGTCATCGGTCAGCCAGGTCGGCGATTTGTACACCTGCAACCATGAGGACATCGCGCGCTATCAGGAGGCGCTCGACCGGGGCCAGCTGCCAACCGAACGGGGTTTTCGCTGCGATGACGATGACAGGCGGCGGCGCTACGTGATCCAGCGGCTCATGTGCGACTTCGAAGTCGACTTCGCCACCTTCGCCGAACGATTCGGCGACCGCTTCGATCAGTGCTTCGCCGACTGCTGGCCGATGCTCCTCCAGATGGAGCGTGATGGCCTGATCCGCCTTTCGGCCGAGGCGATGACCGTCCTGTCGGTGGGCCGGCTGCTGGTGCGATCCCTCTGCCGGCTGTTCGACCGCTACGCGTTCGACGAGCAGGTTCGCCCCTATCCGCTCGTGATCTGAACGGGCCAACCGATCGGCAGTGCGACGCCGGGCCTGATTGGCGCAGGTCGGCGGGTGCGCTAACCTTGCGCCGAACGAATCCGCTCTCAGGACCGCCCATGCCCGAACTGAACAAGGCCCCCGCCATGCGCCAGACTCACTGCAAGGATTGCAGCCTGGCCAGCCTGTGCCTGCCCCTGTCCATGAATACGCAGGATATGGATGCGCTCGACGAAATCGTCAAACGCGGCCGCCCACTGAAAAAGGGTGAAACGCTGTTCAGGCAGGGCGATGCCTTTCATTCGGTCTTCGCCGTGCGCTCCGGTGCGTTGCGCACCTACAGCGTGACCGATGGTGGCGAAGAACAGATCACGGGTTTCCATTTGCCGAGCGAGCTGGTCGGCCTGTCCGGCATGGATGCCGAGAGCTACCCGGTCACGGCACAGGCGCTCGAGACCACCTCGGTGTGCGAGATTCCTTTCGAGCGACTCGACGAACTCAGCCTCATCCTGCCCCAGTTGCGCCGCCAGCTGATGCGGATCATGAGTCGCGAGATACGCGACGACCAGCAGATGATGCTCCTGCTATCGAAGAAGACCGCCGACGAGCGCATCGCGACGTTCCTGGTCAATCTTTCTGCGCGCTTCAGCGCTCGCGGCTTCTCGTCCAGCCAGTTCCGGCTCTCGATGTCACGCAACGAGATCGGCAACTTCCTGGGCCTGGCGGTCGAGACGGTTTCGCGCGTGTTCACCCGATTCCAGCAGAGCGGCCTGATCGCCGCGGACGGCAAGGAAGTGCGCATCCTCGACTCCGCCGCGCTCTGCGCGCTGGCCGGCGGAAGCATGGAAATCTGACGGAGCCGATGCCTTGATCTTCGACGAATTCGCCATCAAGACGCTGATTCGCCCTGTGCCTGACTTCCCCTCGGAAGGCGTGATCTTTCGCGACATCACGCCCATCTTCCAGTCGCCGAAGGCGCTGCGGATGGTCGCCGACAGCTTCATACAACGTTACGTGGAGGCCGACTTCACGCACATTGGCGCACTCGATGCTCGCGGATTTCTGCTTGGCTCGATCATGGCGTACGAGCTGAACAAACCCCTGGTGCTGTTTCGCAAGCGTGGGAAGCTACCGGGCGATGTGCTGGTCGAGCACTACCGTACCGAATACGGCGAAGCGTGCCTGGAAACGCATGCAGACGGCCTATGCGAAGGCGATTCGGTGCTGATCTTCGATGACCTGATCGCCACGGGAGGCACCCTGCTGGCGGCGACCCAACTGGTCCGCCGTATGCGTGCGACCGTCTACGAAGCCGCCGCCATCATCGATCTGCCCGAACTGGGCGGCTCGCGGCGACTGCAAGACATCGGCATCCCGACGTTCACGCTGACAGCCTTCGCGCTGGATGATCGCTGAACGCCTATCCATGACTAGCCTGCGCCTGCGTTGCAGCAGCCTGCTGCTGGCCGGTTTGCTGGGTTTGCCGAGCGTTGCCGCTGCACTCGACCGGACGCAACTGCTCGACGAAGCGAACCTGCTGCTACTGCCCCGCGCCCGTCCGTTGCCAGCGGTAGAGCTTGTCGATCAGCATGGCGAAGCCTACCGCACCGACGCCCTGGATGGCCGATGGCACCTGATGTTCGTCGGCTTCACCTTTTGCCCCGATATCTGCCCGACGACGCTGAGCGAACTACGTCGGTTGCTGGCCGGCCTCCCCGCCCCCATTCGCGAGCAGATACAGGTCACGCTGGTCTCGGTCGATCCGCGGCGCGACTCACCGGAGCGGCTAAAGACCTATCTTGGCTACTACCGCGCAGGCTTCGAGGGCGTGACGGGCGAACTGGCAGAACTGAAGCGCCTGACTCAAGCACTGGGCCTGCCGTTCACGCCTGCTGACGGCGCCACCGGCGACTACAGCGTGGCGCACAGCGCCAATGTCGCCCTGGTCGATCCGACGGGACGGCTGGTGGGACACCTTCGCGCACCGCTCGCGATCGACGCGCTGCAAACGGTATTGCCCGAGGTAATCGAGGATTGATCAGTGGCAGTCGAGCGTGTCGGCCATTACATAGGCCTGGAATGCCACCTCGTCGATCCAGTACTGCACCAGCTCGTCATCCGCCTCGCTCCGCTGCCAGTCGGTCACGGCCTGCCTGATCGCTTCGTCCTTCCCAGGCTGGACGCTGCTTAAGCGGAGGCTGACCTCGGCGTCTTCCAACGGCGCGAGCACCCGGTTGTAGCGCTTCCATTCAGGCAGTTGCGCGATGTCGGCAAGCAGACGATCGTCGTCCACGACCACCTCGCACTCCCCGAGCTTGAGCCCGATCAGGGCATGAGCGGAACTCGGATAGCTACGCAAACGCACCTTGAAACGCTCGGCGACCTGATCGCCGTAGGGGCTGTTCGCTACCAGGCATGCGGTCCGACCTTCCAGCGACGCCCACGAATCGAATGCCCCTTCGGTGGCGACGAGGCCGCTGGGTCGCGCTCGATACACTTCGACCCCGCCCTCCTGAATGCCAACTCGAAACCCCGTCGACTGCAGATCATCCGGCCGCTGCTCGATGATTGCCTCAACCAACGCGGCTTCGAAACCGGAGGGTGCGGCCCCGCTGGTCTCGGTTGCAGTCAGCGGACGGTACGGGCCGACGTGCGACAGCGAGCGGCTTTCCGCCAGGCAATGCGGAAGCCCGAGAAGCGAAAGGATCGCGACCGCCATCACCCGGCTCATGTGCCCTCTCAGACGTACTGGTAACGCAGCATCCGCTGCTTGAACTTCTCCAGCAGCACCTGATCGATGACCGTGGCCAGGATCGCGATGACGAGAATGTTCATCATCACCCCGACCATGTCGGCGATCTCCCCGGAGTAGGCCAGCGACCGCCCGAGGCCCTGGCCGAAACCAATCAGCATTTCGGCCGAAATGAGCGCACGCCAGGCATTGCCGAAGGCCAGCTGGGCGCCGGTGATCAGCTCGGGCATGACGGCGGGCAGGTAAACCCGGCGCAACAGCTGCCAGCGCGAAGCACCCATCACGCGGGCCGCGGCCACGTGCACCGGCTGAACGCTTTCGGTCGCATTCATCACTGACAGCGCCATCGGGAAAAAGGCCGCCAGCGCTACCACGACGATGATCGGCAGGTTGCCGAAGCCCATCACGATCAAGAACAGCGGCACCCAGGCGATGGATGGAATCGATTGAAGAATGACGATCGCCGAGCGAAGGGTTTCCCGGAAGAAGAACAGGATGCCACCCACAAGGCCGAAGCTGATGCCAAACAGCAAGGCAAAGCCATAGCCGGTACCGAGACGGCTCATGCTGCCCAGCAGCCCTTCCCGGAAATCCGGCTGGAGCAAGGCTTCGCTCATCCGGTCCAGAACCGCCGGAATGCCCGGCATCAGGAAATCGGGCAGGCTCCAGGCGGCGATCTGCCAGATCAGCAAAATGAACAGAACCGCCAGGACCACGGCGAGGTATTTCTTGGGTCCCGTCAAACGTCGTGCCTGGCTCATCGGGCAGCAACCTCCGTCTTGATGCCCAACAAGCTGAGGATCTCCTTGCGTTCGGCCGCGAAGCCGGAGAGGTCATGACTCTTTTCGCAATGCGCGAAATCGAACGCCTTCAACACCCGTGCAGGCCGAGCACTGAAGACGAGCACATGATCAGCCAGATAGAGGGCTTCATCGACGTCATGGGTGACCAGCAACACGGTGGGCTGGTGCTCTTCGATCAGCTCGCGAAGCACGTCCTGCAACGCCATGCGGGTAAGCGCATCCAGCGCGCCGAAGGGCTCGTCGAGCAGGAGCACCTCAGGCTTGGCGATGAACGCCCGCGCCAACGCCGTACGCTGGCGCATGCCGCCCGATACCTGGTGCGGGTAGTACTGCTCGAAGCCGGCAAGGTTGACGCGGCCCAGCCAAGTCTGTGCTTCCTGGAAGGCAGCGGCCTTGTCCACGCCTTGCAGCTCCAAAGCCATCGCCACATTCGCTTGCAGGGTGAGCCAGGGATAGAGCGCATGCTCCTGGAACACCAGGGTGCGGCGGGGACTGGGCGAGGTGATCGGCGCGCCATCGGCCAGCACCTTTCCCGCGCTGGGCTTCTCGAGCCCGGCCACCAGATGGAGCAGGGTCGACTTGCCGCAGCCGGAAGGCCCGACGAGCGCGATCAACTGGCCCTGTACGACGTCATGGGAAAACCCCTTGATGACCTCGAGGTCACCAAAGCGCTTGTCTACTTCTTCAAAACTGAGTTGCATAAACGGTCCAATCGGCGGCAGGCGTGCGCCCAAAACGAGACTGCCCGGCGGGGCCGGGCAGCGATCGAAACATCACCGCCTGGTTAGAGCTCTCGGGCTTTCTGCCAGGACAGGTCGATGATCGAGGCGGTGTCGAACGGCTTTCCGTCCCGGGTCTTGAGCGAACCTTGCGCCTGCAGGATGTCAGCCAGTTCCTGGATGCGCTTGAGATCGTCCTCGTTCAGCTTGGCGCTGAAGGTTTGGGTCTTGATCGCCTCTTCGATCACCTGGTCGCGAGGCAGCTCGCCACGCTCGAGCGTCTTGAGCGTCGGCTCGGCGATGAAGTAATCGGCGATCAGATCAGCCGCCTTGGCGGGCTCGTTTTCGAGCATGGCGATCGCTTCGCGCTGTGCATCCAGCGATTTCCAGACCGCCTCCTTGCGCTTCTCGACGGTCTCGCCGGAGGTGATGACCACCATGCACGGGAACGGCCACACCTCGCCGATCTCGTAGATCTGCTCGACAGGTGCGACGAGCTGGGCGATGCGATCGTAAGGTTCGAACAGGAAGGCTGCGTCGACACGGCCCGCCACCAGCGACTGAACCGCCACGGCCGGGCTGACGCCCATGATGTTCACCTCGCTTGGATCGACCCCGGCGCTCTTCAGCGTCACGCCGCGCAGAACCGTATCGGCGGTGCTGCCTTCCTTCTGCGAGGCCAGGGTGTGGCCTGCGAGGTCTTCGACTTTCTCGATGCCGGTACCTTCGCGGGCGACGATCGAGTGGTAACCCTGCTGCGCACCGCCGACGACCTTCAGGTCCGCGCCTTTCGAGGCCCAGGCGACTGCGTTGGTGAATCCCAGCACACCGGTGTCCAGCTGCCCACCAACGATCGCCTTGATCAGATCGGTCCCGGAGCTGAACTCGATGAGTTCGACATCCAGGCCATGCTTCTCATAGAGACCCGCCTCGTAGGCGACCATGGCTTGCGCATCGTCCATCACGCGGATGAAGCCGACCTTGAATTTCTCTTCGGCCTGCGCAGCGACGCTGAACAGCAGTGCCAGCGGCAACAACAGAGCTTTTGCTTTCATGTAGGAGTCCTCGACGATGCACCGTTCAGGCGCCATCCATCTGTCGGCGGTGAATTGGGCTTAGAACCATACACCAAGGTAGCGATCGGCCACACCTTCCATTTGGTTATCGTCTTATGCCTGCAAGGGCTTACGACCGGCGAAGGCATGAGCCAGCGTTCCGCCGTCGACCAGTTCCAGCTCGCCACCGAGCGGAACGCCATGGGCGATGCGGCTCAGGGCAACATTCTGAGCGCCTAGGAGCTGCGCAATGTAGTGAGCGGTCGCTTCGCCCTCGACGGTTGGATTGGTCGCGAGGATGACTTCCTGAGGCGAGCTGGACGTCACGTAGTCGACCAGTTCCGGGATTCCGATCGCCTCGGGCCCCAAGCCATCGAGCGGCGAGAGGTTGCCCCGCAGAACGAAGTAGCGCCCTCGATAGCCGGTCTGCTCGACGGCGAACACGTCCATCGGACTCTGCACGACGCAGAGCACGCCGGCGTCGCGCCTGGGATCGGCGCAAATCGGGCAGAGCTCATCCTCGCTCAGCGTTCTGCATTGCCGACAGCGACCGACCCCCTCCATCGCCGCCTGCAAGGCCTGGGACAGCCGCAACCCGCCATTGCGGTCACGCTCGAGCAATTGCAGAGCCATACGCTGGGCGGTCTTCTGTCCAACGCCCGGCAGGATGCGAAGCGAATCAATCAACTGACGTATCAGCGGAGAAAATGACATCGGTCGTTCCGAAACAGGTCCGGCTCCGGCGAACCCGGACGCCATGCGGTGCTACAGGGTGCTTAGAACGGCATCTTGAAGCCGGGCGGCAACTGCATGCCAGCGGTCATGCCCGCCATCTTTTCCTGGCTGTTCTGCTCGATCTTGCGTACGGCGTCGTTGACGGCGGCGGCGATCAGGTCCTCGAGGATTTCCTTGTCTTCCTGCATCAGGCTATCGTCGAGCGAAACCCGCTTCACGTCATGCCGACCGTTCATGACGACGCTCACCAGCCCCGCGCCGGACTGACCGGTCACCTCGGCGTTGGCCAGCTCTTCCTGCATCTTCTGCATTTTTTCCTGCATCTGCTGCGCCTGCTTCATCAGGCCAGCCATTCCACCTTTCATCATGATGGGGTCCTCTGCGCTTGGGGTTCTAAGGGTTCGATGGTCTCTTCGCGAATGACGGCGGCGAACTGCTCCATGAGCTGCAGCACCACCGGATCGCTCTTGATGGCGGCCTCCGCAGCGCGCTGGCGCTCGGCCCGGCGACGCATCGCCGCTTGTGCCGGTGTTTCCTGCTCCGGCGCCTGCAACACGATGGAAACATCGAGCGTGCGGCCGTGAAACTGATTGAGCGCGTCGTTCAGACGCTTGCTCTGCGTGGCATTGAAGAACGCACTCTGCGCCGGATCGAGGTGGAGTGTCCAACGATCGCCCTCGACCGCCACCAGCGTGCAGTTGGCAGCGATGCTACCGGTCAGCCCCGAGAGGCCCAACCGCGGGTAGAGCTCCAGCCACTGCGCGGCCAGCCCGGTCGCCGGCTTGACCGGTGGCAGCGATACGGCCGCCGCAGCCGCCGGCGCGGGTTCGCTGCGATCCCGCTCATTCAGAAACGCCTCCACTTCGGATTCGACCTGATAGTAGTCCTCGTCCGAATGCGGAGGCTCCTCATCCTCGGGCTCGCTGACCGCCACGACCGTTGCGACGTGATCAGGCGTGGCAATCGCCTCTTCGGCTTCGACTTCCAGCGCATCGTCATCGACGGCGACCGGCGGCGTATGCGGCGGTTCTTCCCAGGGCACATCGACTTTTGGCGCCGGGGATGCCTGCTCTGCGACCGTCGGCTGGGCTTCGGTCGTCGTGCGCGCATCAACCGGCGATGGAATGGGCGTTGGCTGAAGTGCCGGGTGGGCGGCGTCCTTGATCGATACCGGCCCTGGTTCGGACCCGGGCTCGAGCGCGGGGGCAGCCGGTTGCGGTGCCGGCGCGGCCACCTCCTCGATGGGGCGGGTCGCCTCGACAGTGCGGGCCTCGACATTCTGCGGCGACGGCGAAGCGTCGGCCTCCTGCGCAGACCTCACCGAGCCGGCGGCGGCCACCGGAGCCTGGTGGGAATCAGTCGTGGCCGGGCTGACTCCCAGGAGCTTTAGATCGCGTTTCGGTGCATCGGCGCCGGCGGGCTTGAAGGCCAGCATGCGCAACATGACCATTTCGAAACCGCCACGCGGTTCCGGCGCAAGCGGCAAGTCGCGGCGCCCGATCAGCCCCATCTGGTAATAGAACTGCACCTCTTCGGCCGGCAACACCTGGGCCAGCGCCAGCACGCGCTCACGGTCGCCCTGTCCATTGTCGATCGCATCGGGCAGCGCTTGGGCGATGGCGATCCGATGCAGGACATTCAGCAATTCCGCGAGGACGCCGGCCCAATCCGGTCCCTGCTCCGCCAGCTGGCGAATCGCCTCAAGCACGGCCCGCGCGTCGCCTTCGAACAGCGCCTGCAGCAGCCCATAGACCTGGCCGTGGTCGAGCGTACCGAGCATGGCGCGAACATCGGCCGCCAGCACCTTGCCCTCGCCGAAGGCGATCGCCTGGTCGGTCAGGCTCATGGCATCGCGCATCGACCCGTCGGCGGCCCGGCCCAGCAACCACAGCGCGTCCTTTTCGTAGACGATGCCCTCGGCAGACAGCACATGCTCCAGATGCTCGACCACCCGCTCCGGCGGCATGTTTTTCAACGAGAACTGAAGGCAGCGCGAAAGAATGGTGACGGGCAGCTTTTGCGGATCGGTGGTGGCCAGCAGGAACTTGACGTGCGGCGGCGGCTCTTCGAGCGTCTTGAGCAGCGCGTTGAACGAGTGCGAGGACAGCATGTGCACTTCGTCGATCAGGTAGACCTTGTACCGCCCTCGCGTTGGCGCGTACTGCACGTTGTCCAGCAATTCACGGGTATCTTCGACCTTGGTGCGGCTTGCGGCGTCTACCTCGATAAGGTCGACGAAGCGACCCTCGTCGATCTCGCGGCAGATCGAGCATTGACCGCAGGGCGTCGAACTCACGCCCGTCTCGCAGTTCAGGCACTTGGCGATGATGCGCGCGATGGTGGTCTTGCCGACGCCGCGCGTGCCGGTGAAGAGATAGGCATGGTGCAGCCGCTGATTGTCCAGCGCGTTGATCAGCGCCCGCAGTACGTGGGTCTGGCCGACCATCTCGCCGAACGAACGTGGACGCCACTTGCGGGCAAGCACCTGGTAACTCATAGGACCGTCATGGGCAGCGAGCGAAAGACGGGTAATGCTAGCGGAGCAGGTCGCAAATTGCACCCGCTGGCCGGATGCCCCGGATGGTCGCCCCGCTCATTTCAGGCGTGCGCCCAGCGCCCGGACGACCCGGACGAGCGCTTCGTCCGAAGAGGCCAGCGTAACGCTGAGGCCATCGATTTCACGTCTTCGCGGATAGCCTTTGCGCAGCGCATCGAAGGCCAGCCGACGCTGCTCCGGCTCCCCGACCAGGCTGCGCCGAAAGCTGGCGTCGTCGCGCCGAGGGTCATAGACGGACCGGCAGAGCACCGATAGCAGCTCCGCCTCGTCGGCGCCGCTACCGAAGGTCAGCGCCTCGAGTCCAGCGGCCGGCATGAGCGCGTCCAGATGGACGCGTGGCTCCAGACCCAGCGCCAGGCAGAACGCCTGGTAGATCTGAGCCGTACCGCGCAACTTGCCTTCGAGGCTGTGTCCGGCTATGTGCGGCGTGGCGATCCGGCACAGGCTGGCCAGCGCCACGTCCACCTCGGGCTCGCCTTCCCAGACATCGAGCACGACGCCGAGGTCGGGTCGTTGTTGCAGGCAATCGAGCAGCGCCAGGTTGTCGACGACGGCGCCGCGACTGGCGTTGATGAGCCAGGCGCCCGGTTGCAATCGCGCGAGGCGTCGTTCATCGAGCAGGTGGAAGGTGCGGTGCTCGCCGGAGAGATCGAGCGGCGTATGCAGGCTGACCACGTCGCAGCTCGCGAGGATATCGTCCAGATCAGTGAAATCGCCGGCTTCGCGCGCCGCACGAGGCGGATCGCACACCTTCACCGACCACCCGAGCCCGCGCAGCACCTCGACCAGCCGACCGCCGACCTGCCCGGCCCCGACGACACCGTAGCGCCGCTGATCCAGCCGGCTGCCGTCATGCTCGGCCAACGCGAGCAGGCAGCCAAGCACGTAATCCACCACGCCACGGGCATTGCAGCCAGGGGCGCTCGACCAGGCGATGCCCGCCTCGTCGAAATAGTCGAGATCCAGATGATCGACGCCAATGGTGCAGGTACCGACGAAGCGCACCGGGCTGTCGGACAGCATTTCGCGACTGACCTGGGTGACCGAGCGCACCAGCAGCGCATCGCACTGCTCGACAGCCGCCCGGTTGATGGCGCGACCAGGCATCCGGCGAATTTCACCCAGTTCCCCGAAGAACTCATCGACCAGCGGGATATTTTCATCGGCGAGGATGCGCATGGGCGGCTCCTGAAGAATCGGACGCGGAAGTCTAGCATCGCAACCCGCTGCGCCTTGCGCGCAGCACGGCGGTTCAACCCGCGACACCGGCGTCGTACACTAGCCGCCAACTTGTATACAACGGATCGCCCCATGCCCGCCAAGGCCCGCGCCAGACGAGTGCGCCAGGAAATGCAAGCCCTCCTGGTGCTTGCCCTTCCAATCATGATCGCGCAGGTCTCCCACACCGCGATGGGCTTCGTCGACACGCTGATGGCCGGTCGCGTCAGCCCCGCCGACCTGGCCGCGGTCGCGCTCGGCAATTCGATCTGGGTTCCGGTTTACCTGTTCATGACCGGCGTGCTGCTCGCCACCACACCCAACGTGGCCCAGCGCTACGGTGGCGGGGAACTGGCGCAGATCGGACCGCTCGTGCGCCAGGCGCTGTGGTTGGGACTCGGCCTCGGCGTCGGCTGTGCCGTGCTGCTGTGGAATGCGATGCCCATCCTTCGCTGGATGGATGTCGCGCCGGCTTTGCTGGAACCTTCGATGGACTACCTGCGCGCGGTAGCGGTCGGCTTTCCTGCCGTCGCGCTGTACCAGGTGCTGCGCTGCTTCAGCGACGGCCTCGGGCGCACCCGTCCCAGCATGGTGCTCGGGCTGCTCGGGCTGCTGCTCAACATTCCGCTGAACTACATCTTCATCTATGGCAAGTTCGGATTGCCGGCGATGGGCGGCGTGGGCTGCGGCTGGGCGACGGCGCTGGTGATGATCAGTATGTTCGGCGGCATGCTGTTCTGGGTTCGGCGCGCAGGCGCGTACCAGGCGTGCGGCCTGTTCGATCGCTTCGAAGCGCCGCATGGCAAGGCGATCATGCCGCTGGTGTCGGTTGGCGTGCCGATCGGCGTGGCCATCTTCGCCGAGGCCAGCATTTTCTCCGTGATCGCGCTACTGATCGGCAGCCTCGGGGCGACGGTCGTCGCCGGGCACCAGATCGCGCTGAACTTCACCTCGCTGGTGTTCATGATTCCGCTGTCGCTGGCGATGGCCATCACCGTCCGTGTCGGACAGGCGCTCGGCCGAGGCACGCCGCGCGAGGCGCGATTCATTTCCGCGACGGGCATCGGCATGGCGCTGCTGTTCGCCTGCCTGTCGGCCAGTGCGATGCTGCTGTGGCGCGACGACATCGCACGGCTCTACACGCCTGATCCCGCGGTCATCGCGATTGCGGCGTCGCTGTTCTTCTACGCCGCGCTGTTCCAGCTGTCCGACGTGGTCCAGGTCACGGCGGCCGGTGCGTTGCGGGGCTACCAGGACACGCGGGTGACGATGATCTTCACGCTGCTCGCCTACTGGGGCATCGGCCTGCCGATCGGTTACGTACTCGGCTTGACCGACTGGCTCGGCGAGCCGAGCGGGCCGCGCGGACTCTGGCAGGGGTTGATCGCCGGATTGAGCTGCGCCGCCATACTGCTCAGCGTGCGGCTGGCCCGAAGCGCCGCCCGGCACATCCACGATCAGCGAGGCGCGCCACTGGCGGCCACCTCAGACCTCGAGCGCGAGCAGGCAGGCACTTAGCGCCAGGAACCCGCTGAACATCGCCTTGAGCAACCGTTCGGGCAGCGCATGCGCCAGCCGCACGCCAAGGCTGATGCTGAGCAACCCACCGATCGCCAAGGGCGCGCCCAGCGCCCAATCAACCTGCCCGTGCAGGCCGTAGGTCGCCAGCGTCACGCTCGTACTGGGCAATGCCAGCGACAGCGACAAGCCCTGCGCCACCACCTGCGAGGTGCCGAACACGCCGGTGAGGATGGGCGTCGCGAGGACCGCTCCACCTACCCCGAACAGCCCGCCCAGCGCACCGGCGACGCCGCCCAGCAGGCTCAGCCAGCGCCACGAATGACGCATCGCACCCGAACCTCCGCTCGGCCGGTGGAGGGCGCGGTACAGCGTATGAGCCGCCAGCGCCAGCAGAAAGGCCACGAAGATCAGCCGCATCCGTCCCGCATCCAGCGCCACGGCCACCGACGAGCCGACTATGGCCAAACACAAGCTCGGAATCGCCAGCGCCAAGGCATGACGCCACTCGATACGGTTGCGCTGGTGATAGCGCCATATCGCGAGCACCACGTTGGGCACCACCATGACCAGCGCCGTTCCTTGCGCCAATTGCTGGTCCAGCCCGAACAGCACGCCAAGCACCGGGATCGCGATCAGACCGCCACCGATCCCGAACAGCCCGCCCAAGGTGCCCAATACCAGTCCCAGCACTACATCGATCGTGAAATTCAGCACCGACTCATTCTCTTCAGGCGTTTGCCAGCAATGGTATGAAGCGAGCGCTGACACGGAAACGCACAACGAAGCACAATGGCTGTGCCTTTCACGCACAAGAGGTCCTGATGTCCGACGTCCTCGCCCAGCGACTCGTGCTCTTTCTCGATGTTTTGGAGGCCGGCAGCTTTTCGGTCGCCGGTCGGCGCCATGACCTGACGCCCTCGGCCGTCGCACGGCGTATCGACGCGCTCGAACGCGAGCTGGGCTGCCAGCTCTTCAGCCGTTCGACTCATGCGGTGCGGCCGACCTCCGCGGGCCAGGCGTTCGCCGTGCGCGCGCGGCGTGTCGTCGACGAGTTGAATCTGGCGCGCGCGGAGGCAGCGTCGTCGCCGAGCGCGCTCAAGGGGCTGATCCGGGTCGATGCGCCCGCGCCGTTCGGCCGACGCCATCTTGCGCCTGCGCTGGCCGATTTTCTGAACGCCTACCCCGACGTCGACATCCAGCTGCGGCTGATCGACAGCTTCACCGATCCGCGCGGCGATCATCTCGGCAAGGTCGATCTGGTGCTGCGCATCGGCCCGATCGCCGACACACGACTGGTGGCCACTCCGGTGGCGCAAATGGTGAGGATCGCCTGTGCAAGCCCGGCCTATCTGGAGCGGCGCGGCACGCCGATGCATCCGGCCGAGCTGCCCGCGCACGACGGACTGGATTGGGACACGCTGGCGCCGCTGCTGGCCTGGCGGTTCGAAGAGCACGGCGTGCGAACGCTATACAAACCGGGCCGCATGCGCATGCTCGCCAACAATGCCGAAGCCCTGCTGACCGGCACCTTGGCCGGGCTGGGAATCGCCCATTTGCCGACATGGCTTGCGGGCGATGCCTTGGCCCGAGGCGAGCTGGTGCCGCTGTTCTGCCATGCAGGGCTGCCGCAGGCGGAGCCGGCAGGCATCCACGCGCTGCGACTGACCCGCGAAGCCGAGTCGCGCACGCACCTGCTGCTGGAATTTCTGGTCCGCCGCTTCGGTGGCATTCCGCCGTGGGATCAGGCCCTGCTGGCCACCTTTGGCGAGCGAGCCTGACCCCGGCTCAGGCCGGGTGCGCCTCGATCTCTTGCGTCACGCCCCAGCCATCGACCACGCCGCCAAGCGGCTCGACCAGGTTTTCAAGATCCTGCTCGAAGTCGCCAATGCCATCGTACGTCGCGTACATGACCTTGCTGACTTGCAGGTTCCAGCCACCGTCGTCGCGGGCGGAAATCTGCGTATTGGTCGACTCGCCTCGGAAGTTGCTCGCCGCGATCCGGGCGCGCTTTTCGTCCGGAAAGATGGCGTAGAACTCGATGGGATGGGCGCGGGCGAAATCGAATCCGCCCTCTTTCATGCGCCGCAAAACCGTGCTGCTGACATCCTCGTGGAAGGTGGTACTCATAAAACAACCTCCTTTCTGGCGTGGATGAACGATCGCTCTAGAGATTAGGAGCGGTCTGACGGCCTAATGTTCCTCGGGGCACCGAAGCCTTCAGTCTGTCCGCCGGGCCGCGCGAGGCAGGCGAGCTTTCGCCTGCCTGCCTGGATCACCGCCCGTTGCGAACCACGGCGAGGGCTATGTCTCAGTCGTTGCTCGGCTTTCCGATGGCCTGCAGGACGTATTGCGGCAGCGCGAAGGCGCCCTGGTGAATGTCCGGGTTGTAATACCGGGTAATGATTCCGCTGCCGGCATAGCGCTGGCGCAGCGTATCGATCGGCAGCTTGCGATAGCTGCTGTCGCAGGCGCCCCAGGCGAAGGCCATCGCACCGCCAATGTAGGTCGGCACCGCCGCTTGATAGAAATGCCAATCGGGGAACAGCCCGTTCATCCGCTCCGCCGTGGTGCGAACTTCGCCAAGCTGCATGAACGGCGTGCCGTTCTGGGTGACGAGAATCCCGCCGTCGTTCAGGCAGCGCCGGCAGGCCTGGTAAAAGTTTTCCGAAAACAGCACTTCGCCCGGCCCGATGGGATCGGTCGAATCGGAAATGATGACGTCGAAGCGCTCCTGCGTCGTGCTGACGAACCGCATGCCGTCGTCGATCACCAGATTCAGCCGTGGGTCATCGAAGGCGCCACGCGAGTGATTGGGCAGGAACTGCTTGCACATTTCGACCACGGTGCCGTCGATCTCGACCATGGTGATCGACTCCACGCCGCGATGTTTGGCGACCTCGCGCAACATCCCGCCGTCGCCACCGCCGATGATCAGCACGCGGCGCGCGCTGCCATGGGCCAGGATCGGCACATGGGTGAGCATCTCGTGGTAGATGAACTCGTCCGATTCGGTCGTCTGGATGACGCCGTCGAGCGCCATCACCCGTCCCATGCGCGCGTTTTCGAAGATCACCAGGTGCTGATGATCGGTACGCACCTCGTGCAGCAACCGGTCCATCTGGAATCGCTGGCCGTAGCCCTGGTAGAGGGTTTCCTGGTAGTCGCTCATCGCGTTCTCCGCATGGATGGCGGCGAGATTGGGCCTCGCCCGAAAAAAGGCGCGCATTCTACGTCGAGCCGATCGGCAAGGTCGAACCGCACCGGGACAACCCTAGCGCAAACGGCTAAGGTCACCGAATGAATGACCCGATCCGCTACGAACTGCCCTACCGCGAACCCTGGGACTGGCAGCAGTTCCATGACCACTTCGCCCTGCGCCTGCTGCCGGCCGTCGAGCACCTCGACGACGGGAGTTATGGCCGGACGTTCCGCTTCCGAGCGGTGACGGGCTGGTTGCAGGTACGCCCGCTATCCGACCGGCCGGCGCTCGAGCTGTGGCTGAGCCGCTCCTGTGCGGCCGAACATCCGGCGCTGGTGGCTCGGGTGCGCAAGATGTTCGATCTGGACGCCGATCCACAGGCGATCACCGCCCACCTCGCCCGTGACGCGCTTTTGCGACCGCTTGCATTGGAGAAGCCCGAAGTGCGGGTGCCCGCCGCGTTCGATCCGTTCGAACAGGCGATTCGCGCCATCGCCGGGCAGCAGGTGAGCATCAAGGCGGCGGTGACCATCACGCGGCGGCTGGTCGAGCGCCTTGGCGAGCCCCTGCCCGATGCGCCGTCCGACGCCTTGGCTCAGCTGTTCCCGACGCCGGAAGCGATCGCCGGCGCATCCCTGCTGGGCATCGGCATGCCGGCCAAGCGCTTGCTCGCCATGCAGCGCTTCGCCGAAGCGGTGGCGCAGGGGCGACTGGCGCTCGATATCGAGCAGGGCACCGAGGATCTGGTCGAGCGGCTTTGCGCGTTGCCCGGCATCGGGCCCTGGACCGCCGAATACATCGCATTGCGCGGCTTCGGGGCGCCCGATGCCTTCCCGGCGGCGGACCTGGGGCTGCTCAAGGCGCCGTTGTGGGGCACCGCTGGCATGTCGGCACGGGCCTTGCGCGCCCGGGCCGATGCGTGGCGGCCGTTTCGTGCCTACGCGGCGATCCATATCTGGCGCGACTATGCGCGCGGCAGTGTCCCCATGCGCCCGCCCCGCACGGAAAGCCTTTCGGACGGCGCCTGAGCCGCTACAGCCGAACCTTTCCGATCCTGCCGGCCGCCAGCGCCCAGCAGATCAGCCCGATCACCGGCGTCACGACGATGACCACGCTCCAGATGATCTTGCGTCCCCGCTCGATGCGGCTGCGCCAGACATGAGCGATCGCCACCACGTCCAATACCGCGACCAGGATGGCGACGCCCAGGCTTAGATGATCCATCAGGGTTTGAGGTGGGTTCGGTCGTCCATGTGGTTGCCGCGCGGCCCCATCAGGCCCCACAGGATCAGGCCGAGCACCGGCAGGATGACGATCAGCAACACCCAGAGGACTTTCTTGCCGCCGCTGGCATCGCTGCGCACGACACTGACGATTGCCCAGATATCGAGCGCGAGGATGATCAGGCCGAAGATTCCGCCGAACATATCCATGAACGTGGCTCCCAAATGATGTGCTCACTATTGGGATGCCGCGGCGGTTGGAGGGTTCAGCGCGCCTGGCGATCGGCCGACGGCGAACCTTGGTCGGCGTCCAGCCCGACCTTGTCGAACCCACTCACCGTCCGGTGCCCCGACAGCTCGCCGCCCTCGCGTGCCAGACCGCAGGTCTGCAGGCCTGCTTCGCGTGCGGCGTCCAGTTCTTCGACCACGTCGGACAGAAACAGCACCTCATCGGGCGCATGGCCGATCTCGCCGAGAATGCGCCGATACGCTGCCGGGTCGCGCTTGTGGCCGACCTCGGTATCGAAGTAGCCGCTGAACAACGGCGTCAGGTCGCCAGCCTCGGAACAGCCGAAGATCAACCGCTGGGCCTGCACCGAGCCGGACGAATAGACGTACAGGCCAAGGCCCTGCTGCTTCCACGCACGCAGCGCCTCGACGGCATCGGGATAGACATGGCCGCGGATTTCCCCGGCGCGATAGCCCTCGCGCCAGACCATGCCTTGCAGCGCCTTGAGCGGCGTGACCTTGCGATCGGCGTCCATCCATGCCAGCAGGATGGCGATCACGCGCTCGAGGTCCGCCCCAGGCTCGCCTGCCTCCCGGCGCACCGCGGCCAGTTGTGCGGCGACTTCCGGCTCATCGGCATGGGCACGCAGGTAGGCCGGCAGGTGCTGGCGCGCATAGGGAAAGAGCACGTCATAGACGAAGCTCACCGAACTGGTGGTGCCTTCGATGTCGGTGAGGATGGCGCGGATCGGCATCGTTCAGTCCTCCAGGCGCGGGAAGCGGCTGGCGATGTCATCGCCGGAAAACTGCGCGACCCAGCCCTCGGGGTTGTTGAACAGGCGAATCGCGACGAAGTGGGGATTCTCGCCCATGTCGAACCAGTGCAGCGTGCCGGCCGGCACGGAGATCAGGTCGTTCTTCACGCACTCGACGGCGTAGACGTTCTCGCCGATGTGCAGGCTGAACAGCCCGCGCCCGGCGACGAAGAAGCGGACCTCGTCCTCGGCATGGCGATGTTCGTCGAGAAACTTGGCACGCAGCTCCGCCTTCTGCGGATGGTCGCTGGCCAGGCTGACGACGTCGACGGTGACGTAGCCGCGCTCGCGCATCAGGGCATCGATCTGCGGGCGATAGGCGGCGATCACCGCTTCCTGGCTCGCGCCGGCGGCGATCGGCGCATTCGCTTCCCACCGTTCGAAGCGCACGCCGACCTCGGCCAGCGTGGTGGCGATGTCATCGCCGTGGGTCAGCACTTTCAAGGGCACGTCAGGGGCAAATGCCTGGTAAACACTGAGTACGCTCATCGGGTCCTCCGGTTTCGCCGCGCGCGGCGATTGATCATCTGGTGTGGCTCAAGGCACGCATTTTCAGTTCGCACTCGAACAGGAATTCGAACGCTTCGATCTGCCGCAGCGCGTCAGCCAGGCCGGGGCCCCAGGTGTAGAGGCCGTGGCCACGGATCAGGTAGCCGACGCAATCGGGGTGCTCATCCAGCCAGGGTTGCACCTGCCCGGCCAGGCGAGCGATGTCCTGATCGTTGTCGAAGATCGGCACCTCGATCTGGCACGCGTGGGTAGAGACGCCGGCGAAGGCCTTCTGCAACTCGTAATCGGCGAATACCAGCGAATCCCCGAGGCAGAGGCGCGACAGCACCGTGGCGTTGACCGAGTGCGTATGCAGCACCGCGCCGATTTCGGGCCGCCAGCGATAGAGCTGGGTGTGCAGCAGCGTCTCGGCCGATGGGCGCTTGCCGGGCTCGAGGCTGTGGCCTTCGAAATCCACGGCCAGCAGATCGTCCGGCGTCAGCTCGCCCTTGTGCCTGCCGGATACCGTCAGCAAGGCCTCGGTATCGGAAAGCCGCGCCGAGTAGTTGCTGCTGGTCGCCGGCGACCAGCCCCGCCCATAGAGGAAGCGGCCGGCCTCGATGATCTGCCGCGCCAACTGCTCTCTCGTCGTGTTCATCACTTCTCCTCTTCAGGTCGCATGGCGCTCAGGCCGCTGGCCATGATACCGGCCGCCGTCAGCGCAGCCAGGCTGGCGATGCCGAAGGTCCAGCCAGGGCCGAGGCCGTCCCAGGCAAAACCGGCATACAGTGCCCCCAACGCACCGCCGACCCCGGCCAGGGCGGCGTAGAGCGCCTGGCCCTGCCCCTGCTGGCGATGGCCGAAACTGCGCTGGATGAAATGAATCGACGCCGCATGGAAGGCGCCGAATGTCGCGGCATGCATCGCTTGCGCGAGCAGCAGCATGGACAGGTGCTCGGCCAGTTGCCCCAGCAGCATCCAGCGAACGGCGGCCAGCAGAAAGCTCGCCAGCAGCACCTGTCGCACGGAAAAGCGCGACAGGATCCGCGCCATCGCCAGGAACACCAGAATTTCGGCCACGACCCCCAAGGCCCACAGCAATCCGATCACGCCGCGGCCATAGCCAAGCTGCTCCAGATGAATGCTCAGGAAGGTGTAGTACGGGCCGTGGCTGAGTTGCATCAGCGCGACGCAACCGAAGAACGCCAGCACCGGCCCCTGGCGCAGTTGGCTCATGAAGCCGCCCTGCCCCGGCCGCTCGGGGCGCACCTCCGGCGCGGCATTCGGCACCCAGAGGCTGCTGACCACGATCATCGCCATGATCAGGCACATCGCCACGGGATAGGCCGACAGGCTCAGTCGCTCGAACAGCCCGCCAAGCCCGACGACCGCAACGATGAAACCGATGCTGCCCCAGAGGCGTATCTGGCTGTAGCGCGCGGCCTGGTCGCGCAGGTGCGCCAGGGTGATGACTTCGAACTGCGGCAGCACGGCATGCCAGAAGAACGCATGCAGCGCCATCACCAGCGCCAGCCAGGCGAAGCGCTTGTCGAAGAAGATCAGCGAAAACGACACCAGCGTGCACACCGCGCCCAGCCTGACGATCGCCAGGCGCTGGCCGCTCGCATCACCCAGCCAGCCCCAGAGATTGGGCGCCACGCAACGCATCAGCATCGGAATGGCGACCAGCGCCCCGATGTGCTCTGGCGAAAAGCCCAGGTAGTCGAAATACAGGCCGAGGAATGGCGCCGTCGCGCCCAGCAGCGCGAAATAGAAGAAATAGAACCCGGACAGGCGCCAGTAGGGAAGCCCAGCAGCCATGTGCTAGCGGCCACGCGCCGGGAGCGAGGCAAGTGCGGGTGTCCCTCGCTCCCGCGCCCGGCCCTTTGGCGCCAGGTTCAAAGCTGTCCCAGCACCGGCGTCGATACCTGGACATCCGCGTTCTGCGCACGATGGCGCAGCAGGTGATCCATCAACACGATGGCCATCATGGCCTCGGCGATCGGCGTCGCCCGAATGCCGACGCAGGGGTCGTGCCGGCCCTTGGTGATCACCTCGACCGGATTGCCCGCCAGATCGATCGAACGACCGGGCGTGGTGATGCTGGATGTCGGCTTGAGCGCCAGGTGCGCGACGATCGGCTGGCCGCTGGAGATACCGCCGAGCACGCCGCCAGCGTTGTTGGACACGAACCCCTCGGGTGTCAGCTCGTCACGGTGCTCGGTGCCGCGCTGCGCGACCGAGGCGAAGCCGGCGCCGATTTCCACACCCTTGACCGCGTTGATGCTCATCAGCGCGTGGGCCAGATCGGCATCGAGCCGGTCGAAGATCGGCTCGCCCAGCCCGGGCGGCACGCCGTCGGCGATCACCGTGATCTTGGCACCGACCGAATCCTGGTCGCGCCGCAACTGATCCATGTAGGCCTCGAGCGCTGGCACCTTCTCTGGATCGGCGCTGAAAAAGGCGTTCTGCTCGACGCTGTCCCAGGTCTTGAACGGAATTTCGATCGGGCCGAGCTGGCTCATGTAGCCACGCACCTGGATGCCCAGGGTGGCCAGGTATTTCTTGGCGATGGCGCCGGCGGCGACACGCATGGCGGTTTCCCGCGCGGAGCTGCGCCCACCGCCGCGGTAATCGCGCATCCCGTACTTGTGGTGGTAGGTGTAGTCGGCATGAGCCGGACGGAACAGGTCCTTGATGGCCGAGTAATCCTTGGATTTCTGATCCGTGTTGCGGATCAGCAGGCCGATCGGGCAACCCGTGGTCTTGCCCTCGAACACCCCGGACAGGATCTCGACCTCGTCCGGCTCCTGGCGCTGCGTGGTGTGCCGGCTGGTCCCCGGCTTGCGGCGGTCCAGCTCATGTTGCAGATCGTCGCAGGCGAGCGCCAGCCCCGGCGGGCATCCATCGACGATCGCCACCAGCGCCGGACCGTGGCTTTCGCCTGCCGTGGTGACGGTGAACAGCTTTCCGTAGGTGTTTCCGGACATGCAGACGCTCCGCAAGGTGCCTTCAAAAATGCGCGGCAGTATACCTGAGCCCGGCATGGCGAAGCCGGTCGGTCGTGTGCGGGCAGCCCTTAAGCCAGGCGCCGGGCCGCCGATAACCGAGCATGCCACCGCCCGATCGGCGGTCTGTTCTGTTTCCCGCGAGCGAGGTCGCCATGAGCGACGCCACCCCACCCGTCCCCGAACCCGCCGAGCCGGTCCGCCATCCGTGGGCGGAGCTTGCGCCGGAGCGCTTCCACCTGCTGCGACTGGCGCCGTTGCCAACCGACCGCAGCAGCGGGCCGCGGCCGCTGCGCTTCGTCGAGATGACCGAGCTGGAGCGGCATTCGGCCCAGGCGAGCCTGCTGCGTCTGGCCATCCGCCTGCCGGGCCAGCGTGTTCATTCGGACTACAACCTGCTCGAGGTCTGGGCCGACCATCGCGCCAAGGAAGTGCGCTTCGGGCCGGAAGGCGGGCTGCGTCTGGAACCGGGCAATCGCGGGCTCGGTCGCTTCCTGCTGGCTCAGGGCGCGGCCTGGGCGAAGAAACGCTGGAGCCACTACGCCCTCGAAGGCGCGGTGCTGCGCGATACCACCAGCGAAGACGAACGCCAACGGCGGGACCAGGCCCTGCGGGCCCAGGGCCTGGAGGTGGTGTATCCCCAGCCGCAGCAGCTCAAGGCGTTGTATCAGGCGGCAAACGTCGGCCTGCTCAGCAGCGAGTGGAATCATGACAAGGTCAGACGCATCGAGCTGCCCGAGGCCGCCGCCATGCTCGAACAGGCCGATCGCTCGCTTCAGGAGCAGGAATCGAGCCTCCATCAACTCAAGGAACGGCTCGATCGGCTGCGCCGCGAAGACGGGACATTGCGCTTCACGATCGCCTGTCTGGTCGCCTTCGCGTTATTCCAGGGCGGGTTACTGATCTGGATCGCGACCCGCTGAAGCCGCACGGGCCTGTTCCAGCTGCACACGGAACAACGGCTGGTGCTCGCGGCACTGGCTGGCTGCCAGCAGGAACACACCATGCCCGCCCTGGCGGAAATCGAGCCAGGTGAAATCGACCTCCGGGTAAGCGGCCTCGACGTGGACCTGGCTATTGCCGACCTCGACGACCAGCACGCCGGTCTCGCTCAGGTGATCGGCAGCCTCCGCCAGAATGCGCCGGACCAGGTCCAATCCGTCTGCGCCGCACGCCAGCCCCAGCGCCGGCTCGTGCCGGTACTCGGCCGGCATGTCGGCGAAGTCCTCTTCATCGACGTAGGGCGGGTTCGACACGATGAGGTCGAAGCGCTGACCCGGCAGCCCCTCGAAACCATCGCCCTGAACGGCATAGACGCGCTCCTCCAGCCCATGCCGTTCGATATTGTGGTTGGCGACCTCCAGGGCATCGAACGACAGGTCGGCCAGCGCCACCTCGGCCTGCGGAAAGGCATAGGCACAGGCGATGCCGATGCAGCCCGAACCGGTGCAGAGATCGAGGATTTTCGCCGGGGACTGCGGCAGCCAGGGCTCGAAGCGCTGCTCGATCAGTTCGGCGATGGGCGAGCGTGGCACCAGCACGCGCTCGTCGACCCAGAACGGCAGGCCGCAGAACCAGGCTTCACCAAGCAGGTATGCCGCCGGAACCCGCTCCTCGATGCGCCGATTCAGCAATGCCTGGAGCCGCTCGCATTCGTCTTCCTCGAGGCGGCAATCCAGGTAGCTGTCGGACATCTCCCAGGGCAGGTGCAGCGCGCCGAGGACCAGCTGGCGGGCCTCGTCCCAGGGATTGTCGGTGCCATGCCCGAAGAACAGCTCCCGCTCCTGGAACTGGGTCACGGCCCACCGGATGTAATCGCGCAACGTGCGCAGGCGCGAAGCTGAAGCAGGCATCGATGGCTCCCTCGTCAAAAGCGCGAAGTCTAGCGGAAGCCCGGCCTGCTCTGCCCAGGCTTGGCGACGGGCGCGAGTCGTCGATGATGGCTGATTGCAACAGGGCGGTTCACATCGATGAAATCTGGCGCCACAATCGGGGCCTTTTCAGAAACCTAGGAGTCAGCGATGGCCTTGCCACAGACCATGTTCCAGCTCAGCGGTCGCGGTTACGCGCCGGCGAAGCTTGCGACGGCGACCGTGCTGCTCATCGATGCGCAAGAGGAATACCGAGGCGGCGTGCTGGCACTCCCGGGGCTGGACAAGGCCTTGCCCGAGATCGCCAACCTGCTGGCGGCAGCCCGTGAAGTTCGGGCGCCCATCGTGCATGTGCGGCACCTGGGCATCAGCGGCGGCCTGTTCGATCCCCAGGGTCAGCGTGGCCAGATCATGCCCGAGGTCGCGCCGCAGGACGGCGAGATGGTCATCGAAAAGCGTCTTCCCAATGCCTTCGCGGGCACCGAACTGCACGAACAGCTGCAACAACTGGGTCGACTGGACATCATCGTCTGCGGCTTCATGACCCACTCGAGCATCAGCACGACCGTGCGCGCGGCAAAGGACTACGGTTACCGGTGTACGCTGATCGACAGCGCCTGTGCGACACGCGACCTGCCGATGGGCGACCAGGTGATTCCGGCGGACCAGGTCCATCGGATGGAAATGACCATCCTCGCCGACAACTTCGCGGCATGCGTCCCGGACGTCCGGTCGCTGGCCTGAATGGCCGCTCCGGCGGGACGATGAACCCGCCCGCCGCGCCTCGGTCCCAGTCTCATCCCTGACGAGGTAACCGAATGAAATCGTCCGATGGCTTCGACGCCCGCCGCCTTCGTCCGCGCGAGCCCAAGGGATGGGGCCTGCGTCTCGGCGTGGCCATCGGTCTGCTGCTGGCGCTCGGAGGGCTCGCCCTGGCCGTCGCAGGCGGAGCGGCGCTGGCAGGCAAGGGCCTGGCACTGGGGCTGCCTCAGACCGGTCGTGAAGCCGCCATCCTGCTGCTCGTGCTCGGCGTGGCGCTTGTATTCACCGGCCTGGCGACCTGGCGGCGCTGCCGCCGCCGCATGCGTCGGCCAAGCGAGCTGAGTCTCTCTCCTCACCTGCTGCGCAAGCGCGGCTGAGCGTTAGAATGCGCGGCCGAGAAGGAGAGCCCCATGCACGACGATGACGACCTTTCGCTGTTTCGCTCGGCGGTCCGCGGCGCGACGCGCATTCGTCACGACCGGGCCGAAACCGGCAAGCCACGGCGCAATGAACAGGCCATCGCGGTTCGTCGCGGCAATGCCGTCGAGCGCACCGGCGAAATCAAGGTAGACGGGCTGTCCGATCAATTCGTGATCGACGTCGGCGCCGAGGATGAATTGCTCTGGTCGCGCGACGGCGTACAGGAGGCACAGGTTCGCAAGCTCAAGGCCGGCCAGGTCCCCTTCGAGGGCAGCCTGGATCTGCATGGCCTGACGGTCGAACGCGCCCGCGAGCAGCTATGGGCCTTCATCGCCGAAGCGGTACGCCTGGAGATTCGCTGCGTGCGTGTCACGCATGGCAAGGCCGCGCGGCTGGACGGTCGACGGCCCATGATCAAGAGCCACGTCAATACCTGGCTGCGCCAGCATGCGCAGGTACTGGCGTTCACGTCCTGCCAGGCGAGGCACGGAGGCACCGGCGCGGTTTACGTCCTGCTCAAGCGGCACATGCTCGAGGGTCGGGACGAATAACCCGAGCCAATCGGGCGCATGGCTTTTACCAATCGTCGCCCCTCTTGCCAGGCAGGCGGCCCCCACCTACCCTGCGCGGTTCGCGCAATCGGGTCTCAAGGTCAACACATGTCACTGGAACAACAGTACACCGCCATCCTCAGCGAACTGGGCGAAGACGTCTCTCGTGAAGGTTTGCTGGACACACCCAAGCGGGCGGCCAAGGCCATGCAATACCTCTGCAAGGGCTACCAGCAAACACTGGAGGAAGTCACCAACGGCGCGCTGTTCAGCTCTGATAACAGCGAAATGGTGCTGGTGCGCAACATCGAGCTCTATTCACTCTGCGAACACCACATGCTGCCCTTCATCGGCAAGGCACATGTCGCCTACCTACCCAATGGCAAGGTACTCGGCCTGTCGAAGTTCGCCCGCATCGTGGATATGTACGCGCGTCGCCTGCAGATTCAGGAGAACCTGACCCGCCAGATCGCCGAGGCGATCCAGCAGGTTACCGATGCCGCCGGCGTTGCGGTCGTCATCGAAGCCCAGCACATGTGCATGATGATGCGCGGCGTGGAGAAGCAGAACTCGTCGATGATCACCTCCGTGATGCTCGGTCAGTTCCGCGACAACCCCGCGACCCGCAGCGAATTCATGGGTCTGGTGAGCAAGTAGCCGTTATCGCCACCTAGTCGTACATGCCGACATGGCGAGGATGGCTGGCCACCCGTGCCAGCCATTCACCGATCGCCGGATAACGCGACAGGTCGAACCCACCTTCATGCGCCACGTGCGTGTAGGCATACAGCGCGACGTCCGCAATGGAGTAGCGCTCACCGACCAGGTAAGGCGTGCGCGCCAGTTGCTGTTCCATGACATCCAGCGCGTGGTAGCCATCCAGTTGCCTGGCCTGGTATTCAGCCAGGCGCTCGTCCGGCAGTCCGAGATAGACCTTGATGTAGCGAGCGACGGCAAGGAAGGGCTCGTGGCTGTACTGCTCGAAGAACTGCCACTGCAAGACCTGCGTGCGCAGACGCGGATCGCTCGGCAGGAATTCGCTTCCCTCGGCCAGGAAGTTCAGGATCGCATTGGATTCCCACAGGCAGGTGCCGTCGTCGAGCTCCAGGACCGGGATCTTTCCGTTCGGGTTTTTCAGTAGGAACTCGGGGGAACGGCTCTCGCCGCGCAGGATATTGATCGGCACCCACTCATAGCCGCGATTGAGCAGGTGCAGCATCAGCTTGACCTTGTAGCAGTTGCCCGACCGGTAATCGCCATAGACCTTCATCACAGCCCTCCTACGCCGCTTGCGCCGGCAATGCTTCGCGAATGACCTCGGCCAGGCGCCGCAACCCTTCTCCCAGACGTTCTGGCGGGACATGGCTGAAGTTCAGCCGCAGATAGCCCGGGTTGCGCTCCGGCTCGACGAAGAACGGCTCACCCGGCATGAACGCGACCTGGCGCTCGAGCGCCTTCGGCAACAGGGCGCGGGTATCGATCGGCTGCTTGAGTGCCAGCCAGAAGAACAGCCCACCCTGGGGTATTTCCCAGTCGGCGAGATCGGCGAAATGCTCGGTCAGGGCGGCCTGCATGGCATCGCGGCGTTCACGGTAGAACGCACGCAAAGCCGCCAGGTGCTCCTGGTAGCGCTCGCTGCCGAGCCACTGGAGCGCCTGCCATTGACCGATGCGATTGGTGTGCAGGTCGGCAGCCTGCTTCAAGCGCAGCAGATGCGGGAACAGATCGGGGCTGGCGATCAGGTAGCCGACGCGCAGCCCCGGCAGCAGCGTCTTCGATACGGTGCCGGTGTGTATCCAGCTGGCCCGGCGCAGCTGCGCAACCAAGGGGGTCGCCTCGCCTTCGTCGAACACCAGCTCGCGGTACGGCTCGTCCTCGAGCAAGGGGATCGCGAATTCGTCCAGCAACTCGGCCACCGCACGCCGGCGCGCCTGGCTGTAACGAACCCCCGAGGGATTCTGGAATGTCGGGATCAGATAGGCGAACGCGGGCTTGTGCCGCTGCAAGCGGTCCCTCAGCGCGTCGAGATCAGGGCCCTCCGAGGTCTGCGGAACCGCCAGGCAATCGGCACCGAACAGCTGGAACGATTGGAGTGCGGCCAGATAGGTCGGCGACTCCACCAGGACCTCGGTACCGCGGTCGATGAAGAGCTTGGCCGCCAGGTCCAGCGTCTGCTGCGAGCCGCTGACGATCAGCACCTGGCTCGCCTCGCACGCGATCCCGCGGCTGCGAGCCTCCGCTGCAATCGCCTCGCGAAGGGCCGGTTCGCCCTCGCTCATGCCGTACTGGCCCATGCTCGCAGGCATCGGCGCCCATTCCACCGCTGGAAGCATGCCCTCGGCCGGCAAGCCGCCGGCAAAGGACATCATGCCGGGCTGCTGGGCAGCGGCGAGAATTTCGCGGATCAGCGAGCTTTTGAGACGATCGACGCGTTCGGAGAAGACCATGGCGATACCGGTGCGAGGGCGGGACAAATGAGTCAAACTGGTTGACCGAAACTAAGCCTGCCCTATAAAAACGTCAATATGCCTGACCTAAAAAACAGCGCTGTTCAACGTCATGTGATGGAAGTGTTCTTCCGCGCCTACCAGGCGTTCACCGCCAAACCGGACGAGATGCTCGCCCGCCGTGGATTGTCACGGGTGCACCATCGGATCCTGTTCTTCATCGCCAGCCATCCGGCCCTGAGCGTCGGCGAGCTGCTCGAGCACCTCGGCGTGAGCAAGCAGGCGCTCAACACGCCCCTGCGCCAACTGATCGAAATGGGATTGGTGGTGAGCGCGCCCGCCGAAGGCGACAAACGCAAGCGCCTGCTGGCCCTGAGCGGCGCGGGCGAAAAGCTCGAGCACACCTTGCGTCGCGAGCAGATCCGCCATGTGCAGCGTGTGTTCGCCGACATGGGGGAGCCGGCCGTAGCGAGCTGGCTATCGGTCAATCAGGCGCTGGCCGAGCGACCGCCCAAAAAGCCATCCGCCGCCGAGGTTTAACTCGCGTAGAGATACGCCTCGACGTCCAGCCCCGCATCGCGCATCTGCGCCAGCTTGTAGCGCAGGGTTCGCGGGCTGATGCCAAGCCGATCGGCCGCCTCGCGCCGACGGCCGCGCTCGGCCTTCAGCGTGTCGAGAATGACCTCGAACTCGCGTCGCCGTAAGTCGTCACCCAGCCCGCCGGCAACTTCGGGCGCTGCGACATCGGCCTGGACGATGGTTTCGGCGGTCGGCGCGCTCGTCGTAACGAGCCCGATCGGCGCGTTCAGGCACAGGTCGTGCGGCTGAATCACCCCGCCCTGCTGCAAGATCAGGGCGCGCTGGATAGCGTTGTCCAGCTCCCGCACGTTGCCGGGCCATGCATGGCGCACCAGGCACTGCCGCGCCGTGGCGGAGAAGCGCACCGGACCTGCCTGCATCTTGGTTGCATGGCTGTTCAGCAACCGCTGGGCCAGCGGAAGGATATCGCCCGGCCGTTCGCGCAGCGGCGCCCAGGCCAGCGGGAAGACCGACAGGCGATAGAACAGGTCCTCACGGAAGCGTCCGGCAGCCACCTCGGCCGACAGGTCGCGGTTGGTCGTCGCGACGATCCGGATGTCGAGCGCGATCGCCTTGCGCGCGCCCACTCGCTCGACTTCCCGTTCCTGAAGCACCCGAAGCAGCTTGGCTTGCAGGCCGAGCGGCATCTCGGAAATCTCATCGAGCAGAAGCGTGCCACCCTGCGCAGCTTCGAACTTGCCCGGCTGCGAGGCGATCGCCCCGGTGAAAGCGCCCTTCTCGTGGCCAAACAGCGTGGCCTCGAGCATGTTTTCCGGGATCGCGGCGCAGTTGATCGCCACGAAGGGTCCGCTGGCCCGCGGCGACTGCTGATGAATGTAGCGCGCCAGTACTTCCTTGCCCGTTCCCGATTCGCCGGAAAGCAGCACGGTCGAATCGCTGCGGGCAACCCGCGCAGCGAGCTGAAGCAGTTGCTGGCTGCTGGGCTCGAACGCGACCGGTCCTTCGCTCTGACCGGCGTCGACGCGACCGCACGCATGGCGAGCCACCAGTTCCAGCAGGGTTCGCGGCTCGAAAGGCTTGACCAGGTAGTCGACGGCGCCCTGGCGCATGGCGTCGACGGCACGCTCCACCGCACCGTAGGCCGTCATCAGGAGGACCGGCAGCATGGGGTAGTGGTTGCGTACGTGACCGAGCAAGGCATGCCCATCCATGCCAGGCATGTTGACGTCGGAAACGAGCAGGTCGAACGACTCGCGCTGCAACGCCGCGACCGCCGCCTCGGCGCAGTCCACCGCCTTGAACTCGACGCCACCGAGCGCCAGGGTGTCGCCAAGGGCCTCGCGAAGCGAACGGTCGTCTTCGACCAACAGAATTCTGGCAGTCATCGTCTTACTCCTCGGATGCACCGCTCACCCGCAACGGGATGGAAATGTGAACGCACGTACCCCGCCCTGGGCGTGACATCAGTCTTAGCTGTCCTTCATGGGCGTGCACCACGGCACGGGCTACCGCCAGGCCTAGCCCGGACCCCGTTGCCTTGGTGGTGTAAAAAGGCTCTTCCAGACGTGCAAGCACCTGCGGCGCGATGCCGGGACCGTTGTCGCTAACACAGAGGTGCAGCGAGTCGTCACGTCGGTACAGGTGTACTTTCAGCCGGGCGTCCGTGCTGCCGGCCGCCTGTACGCCATTGTCGATGAGGTTCTGCAAAGCACCGACGAGCGTGTCGAGGTTGCAGGTCAGCTCGCCGGCGTGGGCATCGCACTGCCAGCGGATCGCAACGTCCTGCAGGTGCGGCTCGGCAGCCGATCGCAGGGCGCGCATCAGGTCGGCCGGCGTGACGCGGTCCGGGCGCGGCAGATCGCCTCGAGCAAAGAGCAGCATGTCGCGCACCTGCCGCTCGAGCTGATGGAGTCGCTCCTTCAGCCGCGAGGCGAACCGCGTGCGATGCTCGGTCGGCAGCGCCTCTTCTGTCAGATGGCTGGCATAAATCAGCGCCGCCGACAGCGGGGTTCGAACCTGGTGAGCAAGCGATGCGGTCATCCGGCCAAGCGCCGAGAGCCGTTCATGCCGCGCCAATTTGGCTTGAAGACGACGGGTTTCCGTCAGGTCGGTCAGCAGGATCAGCTGCCCGGGCTCGCCTTCGAGCGAGCGAATCGAGATGGACACGCGTCGACCATCGCGCAGCGAAATTTCATGGCCATCGTCATGCCGCGGCGAAAAGGCTCGCTGGATGACGTCGCGCCAGACCGCACCGAGCAGCGGTTCGCCGAGCAACTCGCGCGCACTGGGGTTGGCATCCTGAACCTCGCCGTGACCGTCAATGACGACCACGCCGCCGGGCAACGAATCGAGCAGGTTGCCGAGCCGCCTGGCGAGCCGTTCCTTTTCGTCTAGCTCCTTCAGGCGCTCGGCGCTGACCAGCTCCAGACGATCCTGCAGCTCGGCGACGTGCGCTTCGAGCCAGCCGCGCGACTCACCGAGCTGACGCTCGATGCGCTCGACATGCGCCAAGGCTCCGGCCAGATCGGCTGGATCGCTCGGCGTTTCGGGGAGGCTTGGCGAAGTCGGGCGTAGCATTTCCACGGCAACAGCTCACAGGGCCTGACAGAAGTTTGTCACTGTCAGACGTTCTGCAAGCAGCGTGCCGAGCGAAGCGTAAAGGAACGGGCCGGCCGATCGGCGGCCCGGGCTGGATCAGACCGGCTCTTCTTCCTCGTCTTTGCGGCTCATGCCGTACTTGCGCATCTTCTCGACGAGCGTGGTGCGTCGAATACGCAACCGCTCGGCCGCCCGGGCGACGACACCGCCGGCATCGTCCAACGCCTGCTGGATCAGCCCCTGCTCCAGGTTGCCGAGGTAATCCTTGAGATCGAGGCCTTCGGCCGGCAGCATCGCCCGCGTCTCGTGACCCGGTAGCGGCGCGGTGAAGACGGAACGCTCGTCCTCCTCCTCGTGCGCCGGAATCATGTATTGCTCGTCTTCGTCATCCACGTGACGGAATTTCTTCGGCAGCTCCATCACGCCGATCACCCCGTAGGGATGCATGATCGCCATGCGCTCGACCAGATTGGCCAGCTCCCGCACGTTGCCGGGCCAGTCATGACGGCAAAGCGACATGATGGCTGCCGAGTTGAAGCGAATCGAACCACGCTTCTCATGCTCCATACGCGAGATGACTTCGTTCATCAGCAGCGGGATGTCCTCGACGCGCTCGCGCAGCGGTGCCATCTCGATCGGAAAGACGTTGAGGCGATAGTAAAGATCCTCGCGGAAGGTGCCCTCGGTAATCATCTTCTCGAGGTCCTTGTGCGTGGCGGCGATGATGCGCACATCGACGTTCTGCATCCGGTTGCTGCCCACCCGCTCGAAGGTTCGCTCCTGCAGCACCCGCAGCAGCTTGACCTGCATCGGCAGCGGCATGTCGCCAATCTCGTCGAGGAACAGCGTCCCGCCATCGGCCAGCTCGAAACGTCCCGCGCGCGCGCTGATGGCGCCGGTGAACGCGCCCTTCTCATGGCCGAACAGCTCGCTTTCGAGCAACTCGGCGGGAATCGCCCCGCAGTTGACGGGTACGAACGGGCCCTGGCGGCGCTTGGAGTGGTAATGCAGATTGCGTGCGACCACCTCCTTGCCTGTCCCGGATTCCCCCAGGATGAGCACGCTGGCATCGGTATCGGCCACCTGCTGCATCATTTGGCGGACATGCTGGATGGCTCGGCTGGTGCCGACCAGGCTGCGAAACAGGTTGGGCTCGCGATGGCGACCACGCGTGCGTGCCTGGTCGTTCATCTCGCGATAGATCTGGGCGCGGTGAAGCGAATCGAGCAGCTTGTTGTAGCTCGGCGGCATCTCGAGACTGGCGAGGACCCGGCGACGGACCTCTTCCGGCCACTCGGCCGGCGCAGGCTCGCCGATCAGCAACAACGGAATGTTCTCGTCCCATTGCCCCAGCTGCTTGAGCAGCTCCACGGCCCCGCCCTTGCTGTCGACGTCGCCCAGCATGACGCTGTGAACGCTGCGGCTGGATTCCAGCGCTTCGACAGCGCCACGCCATTGGGAGCTGGTGCAGGCGAGGTAGTCTTCGCCGAGGAAATTGAGGATGACCGCCAGGTCACGCCGACGATCGCTGTCGTCATCAATCAGCAGAATCTTGGTTTCGCGCCACATCTGTCGTCTGACTCTTGTCGCCGTTAGGGTCTGCCCGGTAAGTGACGAGACCCGACCAACGGCAGATGGCCAGTAGTTAAGTCAAAAATGAGGCGTGAGTCAAATTTATGACGTGAATTTCCTGCTAAATCCGACCAAGCACACTAAACCGACGCGAGCGGCTTAACCAAACAGCTGATAGACCTTCGCGCCTTGCTTGGCCTGGTTGAGCTGGCGCAACTCATCGCCAATGCGTCGCTGCTCGGTGCGGCAGCGGTCGACCAGCTCCCGGTAGAGCATCAACAGGTGTTGCAGCTGTTGGCGAATGGCCGCCTCGTCGCGCTCGGGCGAGCGCATGGCTTCTTCGACGACCTGCCGGCATTGCAGATCCAGCGTGCCTATGGACGACCAGTCCTGTTGCAGCAAGGCTTCCCGAAGCGCGACGCTCGTCTCCTCGAGACGTCTGATCGAAGCATTCATGACCACCACTCCAGGGCCCACAGCCCGCCTTGTGACATTTGCCGGTTCAAAGGTGTGCGACCCGAGGACCGCCCTCCTTCTATCGGCCATGGCGACCAGAGCTTTAGCATGCAATCGGTCAATGCAAGGCACGCAGCCCCGGCGGCACGCTGGGCGGCGCAATCGACTCCCACGGGCCGGCAGGCCGTGATGCGGAAAGCCACTGACCGTCCCAGCGGTAATACACCCGCTGCCGGTAGTAGAGCCCACGCGCGCCCTCGACGACGTAGACACCGAGCCGGTTGTCCCAATGCGCCTGCGCGTGCGGCGGTGGGGCATAGCGAGGGTGACTGCGCTGGACCGATGGCCTGGACGGTGCGGGGGGCGTCTGGATGCGCGGCGGCGTGATCACCGGTCGCGCGGGCTCGACCTTAGGTGGCGTAGGCGGCACCGGGCGGGGCGGCTCGTTCTGGTAGGGATTGCCAGCACAGGCCGCCAGCAATCCGGCCAGGCAAAGCGGAACCGCCCCTTTCAGCGGGCGAAACGTCAGTCGCAAGCGAAGGTACCCGTGCATGCTCTTGTCCTCGTAAGCCGTCGAATCAGTCGCCGTCGACCTTGTCGATGGTCACCTGCAGCGGCTCGTCCGCCGTGGCCGGAGCAACCGCCTGGCTGGTACCCAGCCACTCGCCCTTGGTCGCATCGCCAGAGCGCGACACACGGGCACTGACCACGACGCGATCGAAGTTGGACAGCTTCAGCGCTGGCATCATCGCATCGGCGTCACTCAAGGTCACGGTGGCCGGCAAGTCGCGAACCGACAACCGCTTGACCGCCAGCGGCATCGGCGGACCGGACGCGGCACGGGCGAACACGAACACCGTGTCGCTCGCCAGCACGCGAGCGGTCAGTTCCGGTGCCAGCGTCACGGTCACGTCGAGTTCGACCACCGTCGGTGCCTCGGCTTTCTCGACCGCATCAGCCGCGGGCGTGGTGGGCTGCGCGTTGTCCTTGCTCATGGCCAGGGCCCGATCGATCCCGGTCTGGATGGCGGCTCGCGACGGATCAGACTCCGGCAGTGTCGCGACCAGCCGCTCCCAGAAGGCAACGGCATCTTCGTACCGTTCATCCTCGAAGGCGGCAATCCCGAGCAACCCCAGGCTGGTCGCGTCGGTCGGATCGGCCTGGAGCGCCTCGTCGGTCAGGGCCTGCATCTGCGGCGTCCAGGTCTGCTGATTGGCAAAGTACAACGCCTGCGCCCACTGACCGAGCAGCTCGGGCTCACGACCCGCCAGTTGCACGACCTTCTCGAACGCACGCGCAGCCTCGGCAGGACGCTCCTGCGCCATGTACGCACGACCGAGGAAGTACCAGCCCTCCGCCGAATCCGGCTGCGCCTGCACGGCCTGTTCCAGGCGCGCCGTAACCTCTTCCATCGAGCGCGGCTGCTCGCCGAACTGGCGGGCCAGTTCGACCTTGTCGCTGGCGCCCCAGTGGAGGTAAAGGCCGAAACCGGCGAGCGGTACCAACAGCGCCATGATGACCGGGATTGCCTTTCCCAGCGTCGAACCCGAACGCCGCTCGGCACCCTCGGTATCTTGCAGGAGCTCGCGGCTGGCCTCGACGCGCCCGGCCTCATGCTGTTCATCCGAGAGCACGCCAGCCGCACGCTGGGCAGCGAGCTCGCCAAGCCGCTCTTGATACAGCGCCACGTTGAGCGCCGTGCGATCTTCCTCGGCCTGCGCACGCCGACCACGCAGCAACGGCAGCAGCAGGAAAGCCAGCGCCGCAAGCAACAACAGGCCGGCGGCGATCCAGAAATCGATCATGGGTCTTTTTTATCCAACAGGGCGGCGAGCCGTTCACGCTCCGCCGGAGACAGGGCCTGGGCCGATGGCGAGACATTCGCGCGCCGGCGCTTGGTCACGATGAAAACCACGACGACGAGACCGATCGCCAGCAGACCGAACGGGCCGTACCAGAGCAGGAAAGTCGTCGGGTTGAGCGGAGGACGGTAACGCACGAAGTCGCCATACCGCGCGACGAGGTAATCGACGATCTGCTCGTTGCTGCGCCCTTCCTGCAGCATGCGGTAGATCTCGTCGCGCAGGTCCATGGCGATCGGCGAATTGGAGTCGGCGATGTTCTGGTTCTGGCATTTCGGGCATCGCAGCTCTTCGGTCAGCGAGCGGTAGCGCTCTCGCTCCGCCTCGCTGTCGAAGGTGTAGGTATCGATCGCCGCACTGGCCATCAGTGAACAGGCCAGCAGGCACAGGCTTGCGAAGAGGCGCTTCATTGGTCGTCCACCATCGCCTGGTAGAGCGGCGCGATTTCCTGCTGCCAGACCCGCTCATCGATCACGCCGACGTATTTGTGGCGGATGATCCCGTTATGGTCGATCAGGAAGGTTTCGGGCGCGCCGTAGACACCCAGGTCGAGCCCCAGACTGCCATCCACGTCGCTGATGTTGAGCTGGTAGGGATCATGGAAGTCCCGCAGCCAGTCGCGCGCCGCCGCGGTGTCGTCCTTGTAGTTGATGCCGTGGATGACGACGCCTTGCGACGCGAGCTTGTTCAGGACCGGGTGCTCGACCTTGCACGCGACACACCAGGTCCCCCACACGTTGACCAGGGCCGGCTTGCCGAGCAGATCGGCCTGGGTGATGGCCGGCTCGCCGGCCTTGACCGATGGCAAGGTGAACGCGGGGAACGGCTTGCCGATCAGGGCTGAAGGCAGCTCCGATGGATTGAGGAACAGACCGCGATACAGGAAGACCGCGACGATCAGGAAGATCGCCAGCGGCAGCAACATCAGTGCACGCCTCATTCAGACCCCCTGCCCCGTCATACCCAGCGCATCGCGCACCCGTGTGCGTACCTTGACCCGATAACGACGGTCGCTCGCGGCCAGTACACCGCCAAATGCCATGAGCAGCCCTCCCAGCCAGATCCAGCGAACATAGGGCTTGATATGCACGCGCACGGCCCAGGCACCGTTCTCGAGCGGTTCACCCAGCGCCACGTAGAGGTCGCGCGTGAATCCGGCGTCGATCCCGGCTTCGGTCATCGGCATCTGCTGGACGGTGTACAAGCGCTTCTCCGGGTGGAGCACGGCTATCTGCTCGCCGTCCTCGAACACGCGGACGGTGCCCCGATCGGCGGTGTAGTTGGGCCCTTCATGATGCTCGGCGCCTTCGAAGACGAAGCGATAGCCACCAAGCTCCAGCGACTGGCCCGGCGCCAGGCTCAGATCGCGTTCGTCGCTCTGCTGGCTGGACAGCACGACGCCCATCGCACATACCGCAATCCCGAAATGCGCGGCCTGCATGCCCCAATAGCTGCGGCTGAGCGCGCGGGCGCCTTTGAGCAGGCCCTTGTGGCGGGTCTTGTCCAGCAGGTCGCGAACACCGGCAAGCACCACCCAGACCGCCAGCAGGCACACCGCCAGCACCGTCCAGTGAAAATCGCCGAACAGAAAGGAGGCGGCGACACCCAGCACCGCGCTGGCCAGCAATATCGGCGTGAGCATGCCCGCTAGCCAGCGTCCGGGCGTGTCCTTCCAGCGCACCAGCACGCCGACCGCCAGCGTGAACATCAGCAAGCCCATCAGCGGCAGGAACAAGGCGTTGAAATACGGCGGGCCTACGGAAAGCTTCGCGCCGGACAGGGCATCGAGCAGCAGCGGATACAACGTGCCGAGCAGGATGGTGGCGGTAGCGATGACCAGCAGGATGTTGTTCACCAGCAGCAGCGTTTCACGCGACCAGAGCGCGAAACCGACCTGACTCTTGACCACCGGCGCCCGCAGGGCAAACAGCGTCAGCGAGCCACCGACCACCACCAGCAGGAACGCGAGGATGAACACCCCCCGCTCCGGATCGGTCGCGAACGCATGCACGGAGGTGAGCACGCCCGAACGGACCAGGAAGGTGCCCATCAGGCTCAGGGAAAACGCCGCGATGGCAAGCAGAACGGTCCAGCTCTTGAATACGCCCCGCTTTTCCGTCACGGCCAGCGAGTGGATCAGCGCGGTGCCGACGAGCCACGGCATGAAGGAGGCGTTCTCCACCGGATCCCAGAACCACCAGCCGCCCCAGCCGAGTTCGTAGTACGCCCACCAGGACCCCAGCACGATGCCGATGCCCAGAAAGGCCCAGGCCACCAGCGTCCAGGGCCGCGACCAGCGCGCCCAGGCAGCGTCCAGGCGGCCGCCGAGCAGCGCCGCAATGGCGAAGGCGAAGGCGACCGAGAACCCCACATACCCCATGTAGAGCATCGGCGGATGAACCACCAGACCGAAGTCCTGCAGCAAGGGGTTCAGATCGCGCCCATCGGCCGGAGACTGCGGCAGCAAGCGCTCGAAGGGGTTGGAGGTGATGATCAGGAACAGCAGGAAACCGATGCTGATCAACCCCATCACGCCCAAGACCCGTGCCAGCATCTCCTCCGGCAATTGCCGCGAAAAGATCGAAACGGCGAAGGTCCAGGCGGAAAGGATGAACACCCACAGCAGCAACGAGCCTTCGTGGGCGCCCCACAGCGCACTGAACTTGTAGTACCAGGGCAACGCGCTGTTGGAGTTGCCGGCGACATAGGCGACCGAGAAATCGTCCGTCATGAAGGCATGAGCCAGGCAAACGAAGGCGAATGCCAGGAATGCGAACTGTCCCCAGGCCGCTGGCTGCGCAAGGCCCATCCACTGACGATCGCCGCGCCAGGCACCGACCAGCGGCAGGGTGCCTTGCACCACCGCGAGGCAGAGCGCCAGGATCATCGCCAGGTGGCCGAGCTCGGGGATCATTTCGCGTACTCCTGCTTGCCTTCCTCGTAGTGCTTCATCATGCCGCTCTGCTCCAGCGCCTGACTCACTTCGGGCGGCATGTAGTTTTCGTCGTGCTTGGCGAGCACCTCATCGGCAACGAGCGCGCCATCGGCACCGACTCGCCCGAGCGCGACGATGCCCTGCCCTTCGCGGAAGAGGTCGGGAAGGATGCCCTGGTAGCGGATCGTGATGGTCTCGGCACCATCCGTGACGCGGAATTCCACGGCCAGATTCTCACCGCGCTTCACCGAGCCGTTCTCGACCAGCCCGCCTGCGCGGATGCGCGTGCCCTCAGGCGCCTCGCCGTTGGCGATCTGCGTCGGGGTGTAGAACAGGTTGATGTTCTGCTGTAGCGCCGAAAGGGCCAGTGCCACCGCGATGCCGACGCCCGCCAGGATCGCCAGCACTATGAACAAGCGCTTCTTGCGCACCGGATTCATCGTTTTTCCTCCCGGCGCATACGACGCGCCTCGTCTTGCAGATAGCGACGCTTGGCCAGCCAGGGCAAACCGACATTGAGCAGCAGCACCGCAATGCTGATGCCATACGCCGACCAGACATAGAGCCCGTGCTGCCCCATGGCCATGAACTCGGAAAAGGACGAGAAATTCACCGTTCGCCCTCCGTCAAGGCGCGCACCTCGGAGCGAACCCAACTGGCACGCGATTCGCGACGCAGCACTTCCAGCCGCATGCGCATGAGTAGCACCGCCGCGAAAAAACAGTAGAACCCGAGAACCATCACCAAGAGCGGCAGCCACATCTCGACCGGCATGGCGGGTTTTTCGGTCACTTTGAAGGTGGCCGGCTGATGCAGCGTGTTCCACCACTCGACCGAGTACTTGATGATCGGAATGTTGACCACCCCGACGATTGCCAACACGGCACAGGCCTTGGCGGCGCTGTCGCGGTTGGTGATCGCATGCCCCAGCGCGATCACGCCGAAATAGAGAAACAGCAGGATCAGCATCGAGGTCAGGCGCGCATCCCACACCCACCAGGAGCCCCAGGTCGGCTTGCCCCATACCGCGCCGGTCAGCAAGGCGATGCAGGTCATCCAGGCACCGATCGGCGCGGCCTGCTGAAGGGCGACGTCGGCCAACTTCATTTTCCAGACCAGGCCGACCAGACCGGCGACCGCCAGCATCACGTAAACCGATTGCGCCAGGAAGGCAGACGGAACGTGGATATAGATGATGCGAAAGCTGTTGCCCTGCTGGTAATCCTCAGGCGCGAAGGCGAGCCCCCAGACCAGCCCGACCGAGATCAGGACCAGCGCCGCCCAGCCGAGCCAGGGCAGCCAGCGGCCACTGATTTCGTAGAACCACTTGGGCGAGCCGAGCTTGTGAAACCATGTCCAGTTCATATCGTTGCCTTAACCATCGAACGCCTGGCCACATCCGTAGCGCCAGCTGCCTGTTCCCGTCGAGGACCGATCAGACGCCTGCGCATCATTCGCCGACACTGATGGTCAGGCCGGCCGCGATGGCGAAGGGCGTCAGGGTCAGGGCCAGCGCCGCAAGGCTCGCCAGCCACAGGAGATAACCCGCCGCCGGCAATCCCTGCAGCGCGGCCTGCAATGCGCCGCTACCCAGGATGAGAACCGGGATATACAGCGGCAAAATCAACAAAGCCAAGAGCAAGCCACCTCGTTTCAGGCCGACCGTCAACGCCGCACCAACCGCTCCCAGCAAACTCAGCACCGGTGTGCCGAGCAGCAGCGAAAGCAGCAGCACAGGCATCGCACTGCCCGGCAAACCGAGCATCAACCCCAGCAGGGGGGCCAGGATGACGAGCGCCAGACCGGAAAAAACCCAGTGTGCCAGTACCTTGGCGAGCACCAGAAGCGCGAGGGGGTGCGGCGAAACGACCCACTGCTCGAGCGAGCCATCCTCGTAATCACCCCGGAAAAGCCCGTCCAGCGAGAGCAGGACGGCCAATAGCGCGGCCAGCCATACCAGTCCCGGCGAAATGCGTTGCAACAGTTGCGTTTCCGGACCGACCGCCAGTGGGAACAACGCGATGACGATGGCGAAGAACACCAGCGGGTTGGCCAGCTCGGCCGGCCGACGACAGAGCAAGCGAGCTTCCCGGGCGAACAGCAGGACGAAGACGTTGCTCATGCGGCTCGCCCCAGATCCAGCTCGCGATAGCCTGCCGGGCGCTCGCCAAGCGTGTGATGAGTGGTCAGAACGACCATGCCGCCGCGTTCGCAATGTTCGGCCAGATGGCGCTCGAGCTGGGCGACACCGAGTTTGTCGAGCGCCGTGAACGGTTCGTCCAGAATCCACAACGGTGGCGCATCAAGATGGAGACGCGCCAGCCCGACCCGGCGCTGCTGGCCAGCCGACAGGGTATGGCAAGGAACATCCTCGAAACCGCGCAAACCGACCGCATCCAGCGCGGTCCAGATCGCATCGCGCGTGCTGGGGCGCTGCAAGGCGCACAACCAGACGAGGTTTTCCTCGGCGGTCAGCAACCCTTTGATGCCGGCCGCATGGCCGATCCATAAAAGATTGCGAGCCACCTCTGCGCGCTGCGCGAGCAATGCCTTGCCGTTCAGGCGGATTTCGCCCTGGGTGGGCTGCATCAAGCCGCCGAGCAGGCGCAGGAGACTGGTCTTTCCGCTGCCGTTGGGGCCGGACACTTGCAGCATTTCGCCTGCCCTGATCTCCAGGTCCAGCCCCTCGAACAGCACGCGCCAGTCGCGCTCGCAGGTCAGCGACAAGGCTTCGAGAAAGGGGCTGGGCACGCTAGGACACCTGGGGCTCAAGAGGGAAGACCTGCGGCCGCTATACTCTGGCGACCGCTACGACCGGCCGAAAGTATACATGGCAAGCGGCGTTGCCCAAGGTCGTAAATACGACAGCGTGTGAGCGTTTCGAGTTGAGATGACCGAGATCAAGATCGCCCCGCCCGGGCCCGCAAGCGCCGCCGTCCGAGGCGCCGCCACCGCCGAGCTCGCGCTACGACTGATGCAGCCGTTGCAAGGCCTGCTTGCGCCGGGCGAAACCGCCGAGGCGGAGGTCGTCGGCATCAAGGAGCAGGCACAGAGTTTCCAGTTGATGCTGCGCGTCACCCTGCAGGATGGCCGACAGACGACCTTGCAGGCCAGCACGCCTCGCGCCGTTCCGCTCGGCGCGGCCTACGCGGTGACGGCGCTTTCCGAAAGCCGCCTGATCGCCAACCTGCAGCTCCCCGGGCTGCAACCGCTGGAGAGCCTCGACCTCGACACGCTACCGCCTGGCTCGCTGATCCAGGGCCGCGTGGTTGCGACGCAGGCGGTGAACGAGGCAGGTACGGCGGGCTATCGGATGCTCGTGTCGCTCCTCGATACGCCGCTTTCCGGCCGCAAGCTATCGGTCGAGGCGCCGACGGCCCTGCCCGTTGGCAGCTTGCTCACCGCCCGTGTGCTCGACAGTCAGGCCTTGGCCGTGGTGCCGCTGAGCGGGCGCCTGGATCGATTGGCGGTCGTCCAGCAGCTCGCCGGCCAGTACGCGCGCCAGGGCTCGCTCGGCGAATTGGCAGCGGCACTGCAAACCGCCTCGGGCAAGCTGCCCGAAGGCGTGCGCACCGCTGTCGACGCCCTGCTCGGCTCGATGCCTACACCGGGGCAACTGGCCGACCCGAAGGCACTCGCCCAAGCGATCGCCAAGAGCGGGTTGTTTCTCGAGAACAGCCTGGCAGGATCGCTACCCGGTGGCACGACAGGCGATGCCAAGGCAGGCCTGCTGCGCCTGATCGGCGAGCTGCTCCCCAACCTGCCCGGCAGCTCACCATTAAGCAGTGCCCAGGCCAGCGGAGCGATCAGCCAAGCGCTTCCCGCGTTCGCGCGCAGTGCACTCGGGGCGCTGGCACAGGTCGGGGCGCGCCAACAGCCGCTCAGCTTCCCGTTGCCGTCCAGGCTCTTGCAGGGTCTGGATGACGAACCGGATCTGGAGATGCTGCTGAAATTGGCGGCCGCCGCCATCTCCCGGCTACAGACCCACCAGCTCTCCAGCCTGGCCCAGACGCACGTCACGCCTGAAGGCAACCTGCTCACCACCTGGCAGATGGAAATACCGGTCCGGGAACAGCACACCTTCATCCCCTTGCAGATGAAGTTCCAGCGCGAAGACCCGGCCGATCAACCACAGCGATCGCGCGGCACGCCCGTTTGGCGGATCGAGCTGGCCTTCGACCTCGAACCGCTCGGCCCGCTGCAAGTGCTGGCACAGTTGCAACAGGGCGCCCTCTCCAGCGAGTTCTGGGCCGAACGAAAGGAAACCGCGCGCCTGATCGACGGCGAGATCGGCAATCTGCGCGAGCGGCTGACCCGTGCGGGCCTGGTGGTCGACGAACTGGCCTGTAATCAGGGCATGCCGGCGCGAGGACCGCGAACCGGCTTGCACCAACGCTTCGTGGACGAGACCGCATGACCGACAAACCGGCACGACGCGCCATCGCGCTCAGCTATGACGGCGTCAACGCACCGAACCTGACGGCCAAGGGCGACGATGAGCTCGCCGAGGCGATCCTGGCGATCGCGCGGGAGCATGCCGTACCGATCTATGAGAACGCCGACCTGGTGCGCCTGCTCGCGCAGCTCGAATTGGGCGACGCGATACCGGAGGCGCTTTACCTGACGATCGCCGAAATCATCGCCTTCGCCTGGTACCTGCGCGGCAAGGCGCCCGCTGGCTTTGGCGAAGGGGGTCGCGACGCCGCCGGCCCCCAGCCCCCGCTACTTCCCGCGCCGTCGCGTTAGCGGCTGGCCGTCAAGGTCGCCAACTCACCTGCCTCGCCTTTGCCCTGCGGGAAGTCGGCCAGCTGCCAGGCGAAATAGCCGCCACGGAAATAGAACACGTGCTGGTAACCCCAATCGACCGCCAGCTCGACGGCTCGGGCGCTCGAAGGACATATCTCGCTGTCGCAGTAGATGACCAACGGCACCTGGCGCGGCCACTCGGGATGCGCCAGGCCCTGGAAGCCGACAGACAGGTCCAGGTGCACGGCGCCATAGACATGGCCCCAGCCCCATTCGCGGACAGGCCTCACGTCGACGAAGATCGCTCCCATGTCATAGAGCTGCTTGGCCTGGAAGACATTGACGGTCATGGCGCCGGGAATTTGCTCGGGCGCTTCGCGAGCGGCCGTCCAGCCGGGAATCGCCAGGATGAGGAATGCCAGGATTCGCCACATACCGCCCTCCTCGGCCGCATGGCCGGTGAACACGAGCGGGAGCAAGTGCCGCCCGTATTCGTTGGAGAAGGCAACGCGCGGAGGGGTTCCAAGGGAAACGGACTGGCGTGACGGGCGGCGGGCTCAGCGCTTGGTGGGACGGGGTTGATGCAGGCGGCTCATCAGTTCCGCTTCGGCCTGGGTAAGCCCGCAGGCCTGGGTGAGATCCTCGATACTGGCGCCCATGCCGATCAGCCGCGCGGCCTGCGTGAAGGAAAGGCTACCCGGATCGCGCTGCTCCATCTGGCTCAGCTTGTCGGGCAGCGGCGCAACCAGCCGGCGCAGGTCCTGCAACTCCTCACCCATCCGCACGCTGCCGGAGAGGTATGCGTCGAGCCGCTTGGCAAGCTCCCTGATCCGCTGGTCATGCGCGGCGTCGCGTTCGGCCTGAAGCCGCGCCTGCGTCTTCTGAGCACGCATCAGCCACAGACAGAAGGCCAGCAGGCCGACACAGCAGACGGCCAGCAGCACGACAGCGGCAACCAGCATCGATCAGATGCTCTCGAGTTCGGACCACTCTTCTTCGGTCATGAGTTTTTCCAGCTCGACCAGAATCAGCAGCTCGCCGTTCTTGTTGCAGACGCCCTGGATGAACTTGGCCGACTCTTCGTTACCGACATTCGGTGCCGTCTCGATTTCGGACTGCCGCAGGTAAACCACTTCCGCAACGCTGTCGACCAGAATCCCGACCACCTGCCGGTCGGCCTCGATGATGACGATCCGGGTATTGTCGGTGAGCGGCGCAGGGTCCAGGCCGAAGCGCTGGCGCGTATCGATGACCGTCACGACATTACCGCGCAGGTTGATGATGCCCAGCACATAGCTCGGCGCACCCGGGACCGGCGCGATCTCGGTGTGGCGCAGCACTTCCTGCACCTGCATGACGTTGATGCCGTAGGTTTCGTTGTCCAGACGGAAGGTGACCCACTGCAGAATCGGATCTTCCGAACCTTGCCCAGCCGATTTTTTCATTTGCTGCCCCTCATGACCGCACGCAGTCGACTTCGATAACGGGCCCGTCGGGCCCAGAAAACTCAGGAGCGCCCGCGAACCGGCGCCATCATTCGTTTGATCGCACCGCTGGCGATCAGCTCCGCCAGCGCTGCCACATCCAGCAATGCACACATGTGCTCGATCACCGTCCCGGCCAGCCAGGGACGCTGGCTGCGCTGGGTTCGCCACTTCACTTCGCGCGGGTCGAGGCGGATCGAACGGCTCACCTGATGCACCGCAAGCCCCCACTCGTAGCCCTGCACCGAGATCACGTACTGAAGGCCCTGGCGAAAGTCGTCGCGGTAGCGGTCGGGCATGACCCAGCGCGCCGTATCGAGCACCTTCAGGTTGCCAGCTTGGCACGGCAGGATACCGAGAAACCAGTCCGGCTGACCGAACAGTGGCGTCAGTTCCTGGCCTGCCAGCGGGTAGATCGATCCCAGGCTGACCAGCGGAACCGCAAGCGTCAGGCCGGCGACATCGAACAGCAGGCATTCGAACGGCTCATCGGCCCAGGCCGGATTGCCGTCCACCGCCTCGAGAATGGGCGCGCTGGCGTGAGCCTTGGCAGGCGCCAGCTCGACGATGGGTTCCATCGGCGCCACGACTGGCGGCTCGGGCTCGAGGGCGACCGGCAGCTCGGCGACCGGCACGACAATGGTCGGCAGCACGGGCTGCAACACGGGCACATCGACCAGCGTGGGACGTATCGGGACTGCGCGCGCCTGCACCGGTTCGACCGGCGCCGGACGGGTGTCACGGCGCTTTTCCTCCTGCACGGCGGCGGCGAAGTCATCGACGCTGACCGAGGCCTCGAGCGCGGCTTCGGCGTCCTGCAACAGGGCATCCAGATAGCTTTGCAACGCCAGTTGCGGTCGGGTAGCGGTAAGAACGGAGCGGCTCATGCAACGAACTCGTTTAAAGGTGAAAGGCTATCGGCTGGCATGGCATCGACTTGAATCGAGCGGCGTTGCATTCAGGCGACCTGCGGGGTCGTCTGCGCCGCCAGCAGGTGTTTGAGCAGGGCTTTGTACGCCAGCACCGCCCGACTGCCGCCATCGAACTGCGACGGCGTCACGCCGGCACGGCTGGCGTCGCGCAGGCGCGTATCGACGGGTATGAAGGCCTGCCAGAGGTTCGTCTCGTAGCTGGCACGCAGCACCTTCAGGGTGTTCATCGAGGCCTGCGTGCGGCGATCGAACAACGTCGGCACGATGGTGTACGGCAGCGCCTGGCGCCGCGACCGGTTGATCATCGCCAAGGTGCTGACCATGCGTTCCAGGCCCTTCACGGCCAGGAACTCGGTCTGCACCGGAATGACCAGTTGCTGGCTCGCCGCAAGCGCGTTGACCATCAGCACGCCGAGCAACGGCGGGCTGTCGATGATGGCGTGATCGAAATCGCCCCACAGCTGGGAAAGACTCTTGGCGACGACCAGCCCCAGGCCGCTCTGGCCAGGCGATTGGCGTTCCAGGGTCGCCAGTACGGTGCTCGACGGCAGCAACGACATGCGCTCATGGCTGGTTGGCAGCAACAGCTGACGCGGCAATCCGTCCGGCACGCCGCCCTGGTGCTGGAACAGCTCGAACACGCTGTGCTCCAGCGTGTCGGGGTCATGTCCGAAGTAACTGGTCATCGAACCATGCGGATCGAGATCGACGATCACGACACGCTTGCCCGCGTCGGCGAGCAGACCGGCCAGTGCGACCGATGTCGTGGTCTTGCCTACCCCACCCTTCTGGTTGGCTACCGCCCAAACTCTCATGCTGTCTTCCTCGCCCCGGTGAGCCTGGCACCGTGAAGGTGCCGTCCCGGGTGGCGCTGCTATCAGTCGATCGACGGAGAATTGGCGATCGCGCCTGCATTCTCACGGCCTGTCTGCCCGGAAGCAGTTTGCATGCCAGCTCGACGCAGCGTGGGATCGGGCTGAGCCTTGGCGCTACCGACACCGGACACGCTGCGGCGCACATCCAGATTGCGGGACACGACCAACACCACGCGGCGGTTGCGCGCACGACCTTCTGCCGTGGCGTTGTCCGCCACCGGCTGGAATTCACCATAGCCGACCGCAGCCAGCCGCGACGGTGAAACACCCTGCGCCGCCAGCATGCGAACCACGCTGCCTGCCCGCGCCGCGGAGAGTTCCCAGTTGGTCGGATACTGCGCCGTGCTGATGGGCAGGTTATCGGTGAAGCCCTCGACATGAACCGGATTGTCATAAGGCGCGAGAATCGTCGCGACTTTCTCGATGAGCGCGAAGGCGGTGTCGTTCGGAATGGCATCCCCACTCGGGAACAGCAGGTTCGAGCTCAGCTCGATCTCGATCCACAGCTCGTTGCCGCGCACGCTCAGTTGGCCGCTTTCGATCAGATCGCCAAATACTTGGCGCAGGCTGTCGGCCATCGCTTGCAGGGGATCATGGTTCGCCTCGGCGTCGACGGATTTCGGCGCCGTCGAGACGCTCGCCGATTCGGGCGCCCTGGGCTTGGCATCGCCGATGGGAATCGCCTCGATGGAACGCTCGGGCTGGTTGAACACCCCGACCAGCGACTCGGACAGAATCTTGTACTTGCCTTCGTTGATGGAAGATATCGAGTACATCACCACGAAAAAGGCGAACAGGAGCGTGATGAAATCAGCGTAGGAAACCAGCCATCGCTCGTGGTTTTCCGGCTCCTCGTGCGGTCGACGGCGGGCCATGTCAATCCATGAAGCCCTGGAGCTTCATCTCGATGGCGCGCGGGTTTTCACCTTCGGCGATCGACAGCACGCCTTCGAGGAGCATCTCCCGGTACGCGGTCTGCTGTTGCACGAGCGCTTTGAGCTTGTTACCGACCGGCAGCGCCAGCAAGTTGGCGAACGCCACGCCATAGATCGTCGCCACGAACGCGACGGCGATGCCGCTGCCGAGCTGGCTCGGGTCGGCGAGGTTCCCCATCACATGGATCAGCCCCATGACCGCACCGATGATGCCGATGGTCGGCGAGTAGCCGCCCATGCTTTCGAACACCTTGGAGGCGCGCAGGTCGCGCGACTCCTGGGTTGACAGGTCGACTTCCAGGATGCTGCGGATGGTCTCCGGCTCGACGCCATCGACGAGCAGCTGGAGGCCCTTGCGCGCATAAGGATCACGCTCGGTCTCGGCGAGCGGCTCGAGCCCGAGCAGCCCCTCCTTGCGCGCCGTCATGCTCCACCCGACGACCTTGCCGATGCCACCGGTCAGGTCCAGCCGCGGTGGCAGCAGGATCCAGCGGACGATCGTCATCGCACGCTTGAACACCGCGATGGGGGTCTGCAGCAAAACCGCCCCGAGCGTGCCGCCCAAGACGATCAGCGCGGCGGGTCCGTTCAGCAGTGCGCCGACGTGTCCGCCTTCGAGAAAGTTGCCACCGACGATCGCGACGAACGCGAGGATCAGTCCGATGAGGCTCAGGACATCCATCTACGGCATCCCGCGCTCACTGGCAGGCCTCGGCCAGGTGGCGGCCGATGTCATCCAGGCTGTAGATGGCGTCGCTGAGATTGGCTTTGACGATCGCCATCGGCATGCCGTAGATCACGCTGCTGGCTTCGTCCTGCGCCCACACCTGGCTGCCGCATTGCTTGAGCATTCGGGCCCCTTCACGCCCATCGGCGCCCATGCCGGTGAGAACGATCGCCAAGACCTTGTCGTTGAACGACTTGGCGGCCGAGCCGAAGGTGATGTCGACGCAGGGTTTGTAGTTCAGGCGCTCATCGCCCGGCAGGATGCGCACCACGCCGCGGGCATCGACCATCATCTGCTTGCCACCGGGCGCCAGCAGGGCCAGCCCCGGGCGCAGGTGATCGCCATCCTCGGCTTCCTTCACGCTGATGCGGCATAGCTTGTTCAGCCGCTCGGCGAACGCCTTGGTGAAGGCCGCCGGCATGTGCTGGATCAGCAGAATCGGTGCAGGGAAATGCTCGGGAAGCTGAGTCAGCACACGCTGCAGCGCGACTGGGCCGCCGGTCGACGTCCCGATCGCGACCAGGCGGTACGCCTTGCGTCGCGGCGCTGGCGATGCCGCGCTTCTCGGCGCGGCGGCTGCGGTCGTATTTGCCGGCGCAGCAGTACGGCTGGCGGCAAATGTCGGTGCAGGCTGCGCGCTGCTGGGCGCTGGCATCGAGCTGAAGCGGCGGTTGCTGCGAGCAATGCTGTGCACCTTCTCGCACAGCAGTTGCTTGACCTTGTCCGGGCTGCGCGAAATGTCCTCGAAGTTCTTCGGCAGGAAGTCGACCGCGCCCGCGTCCAGCGCATCGAGCGTGACCCTGGCACCTTCGTGCGTGAGCGAGGAGAACATCAGCACCGGCGTCGGACACCGCTGCATGATCTGACGGACCGCCGTGATGCCGTCCATCATCGGCATCTCGTAATCCATCGTGATCACGTCGGGCTTGAGCGCGAGCGCCTGGTCGATGGCCTCGCGCCCATTGGTCGCCGTACCGATGACCTGGATGTTGGCGTCGGACGAGAGGATTTCAGACACGCGCCGACGAAAGAATCCGGAGTCGTCGACCACCAAGACTTTGACAGGCATAAACACTCCAAGCGGGCGGCCGCGACCGGCCGCCCGGAATCACATCCGGCGCGCGTACCGCTTCAGCATGCTCGGAACATCGAGAATCAGGGCGATGCGGCCATCCCCGGTGATCGTCGCACCGGACATGCCCGGTGTGCCCTGCAACATCTTGCCCAGCGGCTTGATGACCACTTCTTCCTGACCGACGAGCTGGTCGACCACGAAGCCGATCCGCTGATTGCCCACGCTCAGGATCACCACATGTCCTTCGCGCGGCGTCTCGTGGCTCGACCCCGGCACCAGCCATCGCTTGAGGTAGAACAGCGGCAGGGCCTTGTCGCGCACGATCACCACCTCCTGGCCGTCCACCACGTTGGTGCGGGACAGGTCCAGGTGGAAGATCTCGTTCACGCTCACCAGCGGGAAGGCAAAGGCCTGGTTGCCCAGCATCACCATCAGGGTCGGCATGATCGCCAGCGTCAGCGGAACCTTGATGACGATCTTCGAGCCGTGCCCTTTCTGCGAGAAGACGTTGACCGTGCCGTTGAGCTGGGAAATCTTGGTCTTGACCACGTCCATGCCGACACCGCGGCCGGATACGTCGGAAATCTCGGTCTTGGTCGAGAAGCCCGGCGCGAAGATCAGGTTGTAGCATTCCAGCTCGCTCAGCCGATCGGCTGCATCCTTCTCCAGCAATCCCTTCTCGACGGCCTTGGCACGCAGCACTTCCGCGTCCATGCCCTTGCCGTCGTCGGTGATCATCAACAGGATGTGGTCACCCTCCTGCTCGGCCGACAGGACGACGCGACCGGTTCGCGGCTTGCCCGCCGCTTCGCGCTCGTCGGGCGACTCGATGCCGTGGTCGACCGCGTTGCGCACCAGGTGCACCAGCGGATCGGCCAGCGCCTCGACCAGGTTCTTGTCCAGGTCGGTCTCTTCGCCCACCAACTCGAGGTTGATTTCTTTCTTCAGGTTGCGCGCCAGGTCGCGGACCAGACGCGGGAAGCGGCCGAACACCTTCTTGATCGGCTGCATGCGGGTCTTCATGACCGCGGTCTGCAGATCGGCCGTCACCACGTCGAGGTTCGAAACGGCCTTGGACATGGCCTCGTCCCCGCTCGAAGCGCCGAGGCGCACGAGGCGGTTACGCACGAGCACCAGCTCGCCAACCATGTTCATGATCTCGTCGAGCCGCGCGGTATCGACCCGCACCGTGGTTTCGGCTTCGTTGGCGACCGGCGCCTTGGCCTCGGCAGCGGCAGCCGGCGCTGGCGTGCGCTTGGCAGGCTCGGCGCGGGGTGCACTCGCGGCCGGCGCGCTGGGCACCGGCGCTGGCTTGGCTGGCGTGGCGGCTGGGGCTGATGCGGGCTCGAACTTGCCCTTGCCGTGCAGCTGGTCGAGCAACGATTCGAACTCGTCGTCGGTAATCAGCTCGCCGTTCGCAGCCGACGCAGCCGGCGAAGACGCGGTCGGTACGACTTCCTCCGCCTTGAACTTGCCTTTGCCATGCAACTGGTCGAGCAGTGCCTCGAACTCGTCATCGCTGATTTCATCGCTCGTCGTCGAAGGCGTGGCCTCAGCCGAGGCAGCGACGGGCTGCACCGCTTCGGCGGTGAACTGGCCCTTGCCATGAAGCTGATCGAGCAGCGACTCGAACTCGTCATCGGTGATCTCGTCCGTCCCCGGCGACGCCGCCGCGGGCTCGCTGGCGTCGTCACCGAGCGCGTCGAGCAGCTGCTGGAATTCGTTATCGGTGATGTCGGCGTCCTGGCTCGGCTCGGCAGGTGCGGACGCAACGGGCGCCACGGGCGCCGCCGAAGCCTCGGCACCGGCAGGTTCGGCCAGGCGCGCCAGGGCCGCCAGGAGTTCGGGCGACGCCGGCGTCGGCTCGGCACGTTCCCGGACCTGGGCGAACATTTCATTGACGGCATCGAGCGCCTGCAGCACCACGTCCATCAATTCGGCGTCTACCCGCCGCTCGCCCTTGCGAAGAATGTCGAACACGTTCTCGGCGATATGGCAGCACTCGACCAGCTCGTTCAGCTGGAGGAAGCCGGCGCCGCCCTTGACGGTGTGAAATCCACGGAAAATCGCGTTGAGCAGCGCCATGTCGTCGGGTCGGCTTTCCAGCTCCACCAACTGCTCGGACAGCTGTTCAAGAATTTCGCCGGCCTCAACAAGGAAATCCTGGAGGATTTCTTCATCGGCGTCGAAGCTCATATCGGCATACCCCTAGAACCCAAGACTGGAAAGCAGATCGTCTACGTCATCCTGATTGGAAACGACGTCTTCACGCTTATCGGCATGAATCTGCGGACCTTCACCCTTCGAAGGCGCTTTTTGTTGTTGCTGCTCTTGCCGGATCTGTTCGTGATCGTGCTTGAGGTGCGTGAAGCGATCGACCTGACTGGCCATAAGCACCAGCTTGACCAGGTCGTTCTCGACCTGGGTCACCAGTTGCGTGACGCGCTTGATCACCTGGCCGGTGAGGTCCTGGTAGTCCTGGGCCAGCAGAATGTCGTTCAGATGGCCCGACAGCTTCTGCGTGTCCCGCTCGCTGCGTGCGAGGAAGAGGTCGATACGCTTGGCCAGCTCGCGGAAGTTCTCGACGCCGAGTTCCCGGCGCATGAAACGCTTCCACTCGGCCGAGAGCGTCTTGGCCTCGTCGTTGAGATCGTTGACCAGCGGCGCGCACTCCTCGACCAGATCCATCGTCCGGTTGGCGGCGCGTTCGGTCATGTGCACCACGTAGGACAGCCGCTCGGTCGCATCGGCGATCTGCGAGACTTCCTGGGCCTGCGGGTACTTGGGATCGATCTGGAAGTTGACGATGGCCGTGTGCAGCTCTCGCGTCAGCTTCCCGACTTCGCGATAGAGCTCGGAATCGTGGACTGCGGCCAGTTCGTGAATAAGCTGGGCGGCCTGATCGAAATGGCCTTGCTCGAGATACTGAATCAGCTCGCGGGCGTGTGTTTTCAGCGACGACTCGAGGTCGCCGGAGGTTGGCTCTTGGTGTTCCATAACGCCCTCGCGGCAGACATCACCCGTTTACGCGCTCGAAGATCTTTTCGATCTTTTCTTTGAGCACCTGGGCTGTGAAGGGCTTGACCACGTAGCCGTTAACACCGGCCTGCGCAGCCTCGATGATCTGGTCACGCTTGGCTTCGGCGGTCACCATCAGCACCGGCAGGTGCTTGAGCCTGGCATCGGCTCGCACCGCACGCAGCAGATCGATGCCGGTCATGCCGGGCATGTTCCAGTCAGTGACCAGGAAATCGAAGCTACCGCTCTGCAGCATCGGCAGCGCGGTGGTGCCGTCGTCCGCCTCTGCGGTGTTGGTGAAGCCCAGATCGCGCAAGAGATTCTTGATGATCCGCCTCATCGTCGAGAAGTCATCGACAATGAGGATTTTCATGTTCTTGTCCAAATCAGCCTCCGTAAACCTCAAAACCCTCAGCGTCGAGGACCGTATCGATCGGTAGATCCGTCAGTGCGCGCGCCATTCGCCGAGGCGTGCCCGCAGGCGCGCCGCGCACTGGCTGTGCAGCTGGCTGACACGCGACTCGCTGACACCGAGTACCTGACCGATTTCCTTCAAATTCAGCTCTTCGTCGTAGTAGAGCGAAAGCACCAGCTTTTCCCGCTCCGGCAGATTGGCGATCGCGTCGGCCAACGCCTGCTGGAACCGCTCGTCCTCGAGATCACGGAACGGCTCGGGATGAGCGCTGGACGCATCCTCGTTCAGCTCGCCGTGCTCGCCTTCCTGCAACAGGTCATCGAAGCTGAACAGGCGGCTGCCCATGGTGTCGCCAAGGATGCCGTAGTACTCATCCAGACTCAATTTAAGTTCGGCCGCAACTTCCTGATCTTTAGCGTCGCGCCCGGTTTTCGCTTCCACGGTGCGAATCGCATCGCTGACCATGCGCGAATTGCGGTGCACCGAGCGCGGTGCCCAGTCGCCCTTGCGCACCTCGTCGAGCATGGTGCCGCGGATGCGGATGCCGGCGTAGGTCTCGAAGCTGGCGCCCTTGCTCGAGTCGTATTTCTTGGACGCCTCGAGCAGGCCGATCATGCCGGCCTGCATGAGGTCGTCCACCTGTACGCTCGCCGGCAGCCGTGCCAGCAGGTGGTAAGCGATGCGCTTGACCAGGGGGGCGTACTGTTCAACCAGTCGGTATTGCGAGTCCTTCGCTTGTGCCTTGTTGTCGTACATACGAAGTCCTGCTGATTTCATGCGGGCGTATCCACGGTGGGTCGAACAAGCCGTTCGACGAAGAATTCCAGATGGCCGCGGGGATTGGCGGGCAGCGGCCAGGTGTCGACTTTCTGCGCGACGGCCTTGAAGGCCAGCGAGCACTTTGAGCGGGGATAGGCTTCGTAGACCGCGCGCTGTTTCTGCACGGCCTTGCGTACCGACTCGTCATAGGGGATGACGCCGACGTACTGCAGGGCGACGTCGAGGAAGCGGTCGGTGACCTTGGTCAGCTTCGCGTAGAGGTTGCGACCTTCCTGCGGCGTATGCGCCATGTTGGCCAGCACGCGGAAACGGTTCATGCCGTAGTCGCGGTTGAGCAGCTTGATCAGGGCGTAGGCATCGGTGATCGAGGTCGGCTCGTCGGTCACGACCAGCAGGACCTCCTGCGCGGCGCGCACGAAGCTGACCACCGAGTCGCCGATACCGGCGGCCGTGTCGACGATCAGCACGTCGAGGTTGTCGCCGATTTCGCTGAACGCCTGGATCAGACCGGCGTGCTGCATGGGCGACAGCTGCACCATGCTTTGCGTGCCGGAGGCGGCCGGGACGATGCGTATGCCGCCCGGCCCCTGGATGATCACGTCACGCAGATCGCAGTCGCCGGCGATGACGTCCGCCAGCGTACGCTTGACCGACAGCCCGAGCAGGACGTCGACGTTGGCCAGGCCGAGGTCGGCGTCGAGCAGCATGACGCGGCGACCCAGGTCAGCCAGTGCCAGCGCCAGATTGACGGATACGTTGGTCTTGCCGACACCGCCTTTGCCGCCGGTTACCGCAATCACCTGTACGGGATGCATTCCCATCTCTACACACCTTTATAAGGAGCGAGGCCTCGGCCTCACGATGCGCCCTGGGGCGTCTCTGTTTGCAACCAATCGCCGGATGTTAACCGACCTGACGGCTCGAATCGTTGTAAAGGCCGGCGAACACATCGGCCATCGTCTCCTCGCTGGGGTTCTCCGGCGCCTGGAGACTGACCGCCCGACTCACCAATTGGTGGCTGCGCGGCAGGTGCAGGTCGTCCGGAATGCGCGGCCCGTCGGCCAGGTAGGCTACCGGCAGGCGCTGGCTAATGGCCAGGCCGAGCACTTCGCCAAGGCTGCCCGCCTCGTCGAGTTTAGTCAGGATGCAACCGGCCAGCCCGCAGCGGCGATAGCTGTGCCATGCGGCCTTGAGCACCTGGCTCTGGCTGGTCGCCGCCATGACGAGGTAGTTCCTCGACCGGATGTTGCGGTTGGCCAGCGCCTCGAGCTGCATGCGCAGCGCCGGGTCGCTCGCCGGCAAACCGGCGGTGTCGATCAGGATGACGCGCTTGCGCGCGAGCGGCGCGAGGGCCTGAGTCAGCGACTGGCCAGGGTCGACCGGCGTCACCGAAACGTTGAGGATGCGACCGAGCGTCTTGAGCTGCTCCTGCGCGCCGATACGGAAGCTGTCCATGCTCACCAGCGCGATGTTTTGCGCGCCGTACTTGAGCACGTAGCGGGCGGCCAGTTTGGCCAGCGTGGTGGTCTTGCCGGCACCGGCCGGGCCGACCAGCGCGATCACGCCGCCCTCTTCCAGAGGCTCCTGCTTGGGTGTCTTGATGCCCTGTGCCAGATAGGCCAGCAGCATCCGCCAGGCCTGACGCGGCTCTTCGATGCCGGCGACCTTCTCCAGCAGGGCTTTCGAGAGTTCCACCGGCAGCCCCATGCGTTGCAGGCGGCGCCAGAGGTTGGCCTGCTGCGGACGACGGCTCTGCATCTGGCCCCAGGCGATCGAGCCCAGCTGGACTTCGATGAGCTCGCGCAGGCCACTCAGCTCCGAGCGCATGGCTTCGAAGGCACGCGGATCGACCGCTGGCGTGGCAGCCGGAGCGGGAGCCGGACGCGCCGGTTCGACGGCGGGTGCCTGGGCGGCTTCGCCAAGGAGTTGACGGTCCATGCCGGCAGCAGCCTGATTGCGCGTCACCAGCTCGGCATGCGCGGCGGCAATCACCGACTGCGTCTTGCGCAGCTCGGCTTCGAGCGCCGGGTTTGGCTGGCGTGCGGCCGGCGCCTGTACCGGGTAGTCCAGCGCCGCGGTCAGCTCAACACCGCCCGCGACCTTGCGGTTACCGATGATCGCAGCATCGGCACCCAGCTCATCGCGCACCAGCTTCATGGCGGTCCGCATGTCGGCAGCGAAGAAACGTTTGACCTGCATGGCCTGTACCCTCGATTAGTTCTGACCCACCGTCGCAACGATGGTGACCTGCTTGTTGTCCGGAATTTCCTGGTAGGCCAGTACGTGCATATTCGGCACGGCGAGTCTGGCGAACCGCGACAACATCGCCCGAACCGGCCCGGCGACCAGCAGGATGGCTGGCTTGCCGAGCATTTCTTGACGCTGTGCCGCTTCTATCAGGGACCGTTGCAACTTCTCTGCCATTCCTGGCTCCAGAAGAATGCCATCTTCCGAGCCTTGTCCGGCCTTCTGCAGGCTACTGAGCAATATCTGTTCCAACCTGGGCTCGAGCGTGATGACAGGCAGCTCCGGCTCTAGTCCCACCACGTTCTGCACGATGGCGCGTGCCAGCGCGACGCGGACCGCAGCGACCATGGCGCCGGGATCTTGACTGCGCGGCGCGACGTTGGCGATCGCCTCGGCGATGGTGCGGATGTCGCGCACCGGCACCTGCTCCTGAAGCAAGGTTTGCAGCACCTTGAGCAGCGTGGACAGCGAGATCATCCCCGGCACCAGCTCTTCAGCGAGCTTGGGCGAGCTCTTGGCCAGCAACTGCATCAGCTGCTGCACTTCCTCATGGCCGAGCAGTTCATGGGCGTGCTTGTGCAGCACCTGGTTCAGGTGCGTCGCCACCACGGTGCTGGCATCGACCACGGTGTAGCCGAGCGACTGTGCCTGGTCGCGCTGGCTCGCCTCGATCCACACCGCATCCAGGCCGAACGCCGGATCGCGCGTGGCGATGCCGTTGAGCGTGCCGAACACCTGCCCCGGGTTGATCGCCATGTCGCGATCGGGATAAACCTCCGCCTCGGCCAGACTCACCCCCATCAGCGTCAGCCGATAGGCGTTGGGCATCAGGTCGAGGTTGTCGCGGATGTGCACCGACGGCATCAGGAAGCCGAGGTCCTGAGACAGCTTCTTGCGTACGCCCTTGATGCGCGCCAGGAGTTGCCCACCCTGGTTGCGATCGACCAGCGGGATCAGCCGGTAGCCGACCTCCAGCCCGACCATGTCGACGGGCGTCACGTCTTCCCAGCCGAGCTCCTTGGTCTCCGCGGCGCGCTGTGCAGGGAGCAGCTCCTGCTGTTTCTGGACGTCCTGTTGCTCGACGACCTTGGCCTGCTTCTGGCGATGCCAGATCCAGTAGGCGCCCGCGGCGGCCAGACCGCCGAGGCTGAGGAAGGAAAAGTGCGGCATGCCCGGGACCAGACCCATGGCGATCATGATCACCGCCGACACCGCCAACGCCTTGGGCGAGGCGAACATCTGCCGGTTGACCTGCTGACCCATGTCTTCGGAGCTGGTGACGCGGGTCACCATGATGGCGGCGGCGGTCGACAGCAACAGCGACGGGATCTGCGCGACGAGGCCGTCACCGATAGTGAGCAGCGCGTACACCTGGCCGGCTTCGGAGAAGCTCATCGAGTGCTGGAAAATACCGATCGCCACGCCACCGATGAGGTTGATGAACAGGATCAGCAGGCCGGCGATGGCGTCGCCGCGAACGAATTTGCTCGCACCGTCCATCGAACCGTAGAAGTCGGCTTCGGAGCTCACTTCGGTCCGGCGTTTCTTGGCCTCGGCCTGATCGATGAGGCCGGCGTTGAGGTCGGCATCGATCGCCATCTGCTTGCCAGGCATGGCATCGAGGGTGAAGCGCGCACTCACCTCGGAGATACGCCCGGCACCCTTGGTCACCACGACGAAGTTGATGATCATGAGGATCGCGAACACGACCACACCGACGACGTAGTTACCGCCGATGACGACCTTGCCGAAGGCCTCGATAACGTGACCCGCCGCACTGCCGCCCTCGTGGCCGTGGATCAGCACCACGCGGGTGGAGGCCACGTTCAGCGCCAGGCGCAGCAGCGTCGACACCAGCAGGATCGTCGGGAAAACGGCGAAATCGAGCGGACGCAGCGCATAGACGCTGACCAGCAGCACGACGATCGACAGCGCGATGTTGAAGGTGAACAGCACGTCCAGCAGGAACGGCGGCACCGGCAGCATCATCATGCCCAGCATGACCAGCAGCAACAGCGGCACGCCGAGGTTGCCGCGACCGGCCCCCGCCAGGTTATTGCGCATGTTCACCAGTTGCGTGCGATCCACGTAGCCCCCGACCCTGAACCAAAAGATTGACGCCATGAGCGTCCTACTGGCTTGGCTATAGCAAGAAGGGGTCCAACTTTTCACAAGCGCCGGTCAGGGCGTTCAGAACGGCGCCTGTAACAGGCTGTGACGGGATGAAACGCAGCCATGATCGCGAAGTCACAGACACACCGGCTCCGCCGGCCTCTGACTGAATAAGGAGTGGACACGATGAACCGCTGGATACTCGCCGCCCTCGCCGGCTGCTGCGCGACGGGTCTGCACGCGCAGACTCTGACCGCCGATCTCAACGTCGTCAGTGCCGATGGCATCGGCAAGCCGATCGGCCAGGTCAAGATCGAGGACACCGAATACGGGCTGGTCTTCCGGCCGCACCTGGAAGGGCTCGAGCCGGGCACGCACGGGTTTCACGTCCATGCCGTCGGCAACTGCGAACCCGCCGAGAAAGACGGCAAGATGACGCCCGCCGGCGCCGCGGGCGGCCACTGGGATCCGAAGAATGCCGGCAAACACGGCGAGCCCTGGGGCGATGGGCACATGGGCGACCTGCCCGTCCTGATCGTCGACGCGGACGGCATGGCACACCAGCCGGTGCTGGCACCGCGCATCGATGAGCTCGACAAAATCAAGGGCCTCGCGTTGATGGTGCATGCCGGCGGCGACAACCACGCCGATCATCCCGAACCGCTGGGCGGTGGCGGCGCGCGCGTGGCCTGCGGCGTCATCAAGTAAGCAGTCGGATGAAAGCCAGGAGGGTGAGCCCTCCTGACGATTTGGACGTCCAACAAGCGATACGACCTGGCCGGCTGACAGGCCGTTTGTAGGAGCCAGCTTGCTGGCGATTGCTCTTCCGGATCGCCAGCAAGCCGGCTCCCACGATCACGCCCAGGCGGAATTACTCATGCGTCCGATACCCGCCCTCCGCGCCCAGGCGTTCCTACTCATCCCTTCGCAAATCCGGCGGGATCGGCAGGTCACGTAGCGGGTCGGGCCGTTTGCCGCGGCCGGACTGGTATTGCCGTAGCTGGTAGACGTACGCCAAGACCTGCGCGACGGCGAGATAAAGGCCGGCGGGAATCTCCTGCTCCACCTCGGTCGAGTAGTACACCGCCCGCGCCAGGGCCGGGGATTCCAGGATCATCACCCGATGCTCCTGGCCGATCTCGCGGATCTTCAGCGCCAGGAAGTCGCCGCCCTTGGCCAGCAACACCGGCGCGTTGCCCTTGTCGGCGTCGTACTTCAGCGCGACGGCGAAGTGCGTCGGGTTGGTGATGATCACATCGGCCTCGGGTACCGCCTGCATCATGCGCCGCTGGGCCATCTCGCGCTGCATCTGGCGGATGCGGCCCTTGACCTCGGGCTTGCCCTCGGAGTCCTTGTATTCGTCCTTGACCTCCTGCTTGGTCATCATCAGCTTTTGCTTGTTGTCCCAGAGCTGGAACGGAACGTCGACCGCCGCGATGAGAATCAGGCCGCAGGCCATCCACAAGGCGCACCAGCCCACGACCTCGGCGCTGTGCGCGATGGCCAGCTCCAGCGGCTGCTTGGCGATCGACAGCAGGTCGTCCTCATAAGCCTTGAGCACGGCCAGCGCCACCAGCAGCACGACCAGAAACTTGCCCAGCGCCTTGAGCAGCTCGACCAGCGCATGGGTCGAGAACATTCGCTTGAGACCGGACAGCGGATTCATCCGGCCAAAGTTGGGGGCCATCGCCTTGCCGGAAAACAGCCAGCCGCCCAGCGCGATCGGCCCGAGGATGGAAGCGATCAGCAGCATGACCAGCAGCGGCAACGTGGCCTTGAGCGCGATCAGGCCGGCCGTCAGCAGCATATGCGGCATGGCGTCCTGGCTGAGCAGCGCCTCGCGGGGCAGGTCGAAGCTGCCTTGCATCACCGCCATCAGGCTCTGCGCCATACTGCCGCCGGAGATCAGCAGGCCGCCAATCCCTCCGAGCGTCACCGCGACCGTACTCAGATCGCGCGAGCGTGCGATCTGCCCTTTCTCCCGTGACTCTCGCTTGCGTTTTTCTGTGGGCTCTTCGCTCTTGTCCGCGCCGTTCTCGTTTTCAGCCATGCGCGCGCTCCTCCGGCCGATTCATCAACGGGCCCGTACCAGTTCGCGAAGCAACTGCAATGCTTCGGTGGCGAACACCTGATATTGCGACAGCAGGTCCGCCAGGCCGATCCACACGATCACCAGACCGATCACCAGCGTCAGCGGAAAACCGATGGAAAAGATGTTGAGCTGAGGCGCCGCGCGGGTCATCAGGCCGAACGCCAGGTTGACCACCAGCAGCGCGGTGATCGCCGGCAACACCAGCAGCAGCCCGGCCCCGAGCACCCAACCCAGCTTGCCGGCGAGCTCCCAGTAGTGCTGAGGCGTCAGACCGGTGCCGATCGGCAAGGTCGTGAAGCTCTCGGCCAATATCTCGAGCGCGACCAGATGCCCGTTCATCGCCAGGAACAGCAAGATCACCAGCGTATTGAAGTACTGGCCGATCACCGGCACCGAGATGCCGTTGGCCGGGTCGATCATCGACGCAAAGCCGAGCCCGAGCTGCATCGCCAACAACTGGCCGGACACGATGAACAGGTGGAAGAACAGCTGCAGCACGAAGGCCAGCATGGCGCCGATCAGGATCTGCTCCGCGATCAGCACCAGCGCTCGCAGGCTCAGCGGCTCGACCGCCGGTATCGGTGGCAGCGCCGGCACCAGCACCACGGCGATGGCGAGCGTCAGGTATAACCGGACCCGCGCGGGCACCAGCTGAGTCCCGATGATGGGCATCAGCATCAGCATCGAGGCGATACGGAACAACGGCAGCAGAAAGATGCTGACCCAGGTGCCGATCTGCTCGCCGCTCAGCTCCAGCATGGCAACCGGCCCGATCGTACTCGCCGACGCCGGCCGACGCCCCCCCGCCTCGCCCCCGTCATGCCGAAGGCCTCAACCGATCAGCAGCGGAATGTTGGTGATCAGCGACTGGATGTACTCCATCAGCTGGCGCGTCAGCCAGGGGCCCGCCCAGATCAGGGTCAGCAGCATCACCAGCAGGCGCGGCAGAAAGCTCAGGGTTTGCTCGTTGATCTGCGTGGCCGCCTGGAACATGGCCACCACCAGGCCGACCAGCAGGCTTGGTACCACCAGCACGGCGACGATCATCGCCGTCATCCAGAGCCCCTCGCGAAACAGATCGACCGCGACCTCGGGTGTCATGGCGAACCTCCCAGCGTGCCGAAGCTACCGGCCAGGGTACCGATGATCAGCCCCCAGCCGTCGACCAGCACGAACAGCATGATCTTGAACGGCAGCGAAATGATCAGCGGCGAGAGCATCATCATGCCCATCGCCATCAGCACGCTGGCCACGACCATGTCGATGATCAGGAACGGAATGAACAGCATGAAACCGATCTGGAACGCCGTTTTCAGCTCGGAGGTCACGAAGGCCGGCACGAGGATCGTCAGCGGCGCGGCTTCCGGGCTCTGGATGTCGGTCCGTCGAGACAGCCGCACGAAGAGTTCCAGGTCGCTTTCACGGGTCTGCGCCAGCATGAAGTTCTTCAAGGGCACCTGTGCCCGTTCGAGCGCCTGATCGGGTGGCAGCTGCTCGTTGAGGTAGGGCTGCAGCGCTTCGCGGTTAATTTCTTCAAAGACCGGCGCCATGATGAACAGCGTCAAAAAAATGGTCAGGCCGATGAGAATCTGGTTGGACGGCGTCTGCTGAAGGCCGAGCGCCTGCCGCAGGATGGAAAACACGATGATGATCCGCGTGAAGCTGGTCATCAGCATGACGAACGCCGGGATGAAGCTCAGCGCCGTCATGATCAGCAGGATTTGCAGGCTGACCGAATACTGCTGCCCTTCTCCCTCGGTAGTCACGGTGATTGCCGGGATGGACAGCGGATTCTCGCCCTCGGTGAGCAGCGGGCCCAGTTCCTGGCCGAAGGCGAAGGGGGCAGCGAGCAGAAACGCCATCGCCAGGAGGAACTTGGCCATCAGCGCTTGTCCTTGTGGTCCTTGCCGAGCAGCTCCATCAGGCGCTGGGCGAATTCGGGGCTCGCCGGCTCGGCGTCCGGCAGCATGACCGGCTCCTTGAGCACATGCAGCGGGGTGATCCGGCCGGGGCTCATGCCGAGCAGGATTTGTTCGCCGCCCACCTGGACCAGCACCAACCGGTCGCGAGGCCCCAGCGAGCGGGTCGAGATCAGCTTGATCGCCTGGGCGTCGCGCGGCCCGAGGTGTTGCACGCGGCGCAAGAGCCAGGCCAACAGAAAGATGAGGCCGACGACCAGCAACAGGCCGAGCAGCAACTTGGTCACCTGCCCGCCCATGCCGGCGCCATCCATCGCCCCGGTGGCGGCGGGCGCTGCAAACGCCGGCGCCGACACGGCGAGCGAAACCAGTACCAGCAGCAGCGCACGCATCAGCGCAGCTTCTTGATGCGTTCGCTGGGGCTGATCACGTCGGTCAGTCGGATGCCGAACTTCTCGTTCACCACCACCACTTCCCCATGTGCGATCAGGGTGCCGTTGACCAGCACGTCCAGCGGCTCGCCGGCCAGCCGGTCGAGTTCGACCACCGACCCCTGGTTGAGCTGCAGCAGGTTGCGGATGGTGATTTCGGTACTGCCGACCTCCATCGAGATGGACACCGGAATGTCGAGGATCACATCCAGGTTCGGACCCTCCAGACCCGACGTGGCGCTGGGCTTGGGCGAGCTGCCGAACTCTTCCATCGGTGCGCGCGGCGGCGTTGGCGCGGCCCCGCCCATCAGGGCGTCAATATCGTCCTGGCTGGCATCGCCGGCTTCGGCGAGCGCGGCGGCCCACTCGTCGGCGAGCGCCTGCTCCTCAGGAGAGGTGGGTTGGTTTTCGTCTGCCATTTTCAGTCCTCGACCGGCACGAAAGAGGTTCGCCTGTCAGCGGGGGCGCTCGACAGGTGCCACTACCTGAAGCGCGAGATTGCCCTTGTGGGCACCGAGCTTCACCTTGAATGAAGGCACGCCATTGGCGCGCAGGATCATGTCTTCGGGCACCTCGACGGGAATCACGTCGCCCGGCGCCATGTTGAGAATGTCGCGCAGCTTGAGCTGGCGCCGCACCACCGTTGCGCCGAGCGGCACCTTGACGTCGAGGATGTCCTCGCGCAGCGCCTTGATCCAGCGCTCGTCCTGGTCGTCGACATCGGACTGGAAGCCGGCGTCGAGCATCTCGCGAATCGGCTCGATCATCGAATACGGCATGGTGACGTGAAGGTCGCCGCCGCCGCCATCCAGCTCGATGTGGAAGGTCGAGACGACTACCACTTCGCTGGGGCTGACGATGTTGGCCAGCGCCGGGTTCACTTCGGAGTTGATGTACTCGAAGTTGACGTCAAGCACCGCATGCCAGGCTTCCTTGAGATCGACGAAGGCCTGGTCGATGACCATCCGCACGACCCGCAGCTCGGTCGGGGTGAATTCGCGCCCCTCGATCTTGGCGTGGCGACCGTCGCCACCGAAGAAGTTGTCGACCAGCTTGAACACCAGCTTCGCATCGAGAATGAACAGCCCGGTGCCACGCAGCGGCTTCATCTTCACGAGGTTGAGGCTGGTGGGCACGTAGAGCGAATGCACGTATTCGCCGAACTTCATCACCTGCACGCCGCCGACCGACACATCGGCCGAGCGGCGCAACAGATTGAACATGCTGATGCGGGTGTAGCGCGCAAAGCGCTCGTTGATCATCTCCAGCGTCGGCATCCGTCCGCGGACGATGCGATCCTGGCTGGTGAGGTCGTAGCTCTTGATGCTGCCGGGCTCGCCGCTGCTTTCGGTCTCGACCAGCCCATCGTCGACGCCGTGCAGCAGCGCGTCGATTTCATCTTGTGAAAGAAGGTCCTGTACGGCCATAGCGCGCCCTTACTGCAGTACGAAGTTGGTGAACAGCACCTGTTCGATGGCGACCTTGCCGGTTTCCTTCTGTGCGAGTTCCTGCACGCTGGCCGTGGCCTGCTGGCGCAGCATCTCCTTGCCGACCGGCGTGGCCAGCGAAGCGAAATCCTGGCTGGAAAAGAGCATCACCAGCTGATTGCGCAACACCGGCATGTGCTCCTTGAGCGCATCGAGCGCCGCCTGGTCGCGCGACATCAGCGCGACGGTCGTTTGCATGTAGCGCTGCCGGCCATTGTGCCGGTAGTTGACCACGAACGCCGGCATCAGCACCTCATAGACCGCCGGCTGCTTGCCCGGGGTCGCTTCGGCCGCCGCTGGCGTCGCCTCGTCCTCTTCGCTGCCGGCATCCTTCTTCATCAGGAACCAGGTAGCGCCCACGGAAAGACCGATCGCCAGTAACAACACGACCGCGCCGAGAATGATCAGTTTCAACTTCGACTTGCCGGCGGGCGCGCCGTCGGTGCTGGGTGGTGGGGCTTGCTTCTTAGCCATGCCAAAAATCCGTCGAGGGGGCTGTTTCTATAGCCGGTCAAGGGCTTACGAGCAACTGCTATGCCAAAGTATCAGCCGATCGCGCGGGGCGTAAATGGCTTGTCGGCCCGACGGACGATGGCGCCGGCAAGCCATTGCCGGCGCCTCACATGACTCAAGCGTAGAAATCCACCAGCCCACGACCGCCGGCCGTGCGGCCCGAGCTTATTTCGCTGGTCGAGACGAGGACATCGCCGTCGGTGCCCGGCGTGCCGCCGTTCGGACCGCCTCGCCCCTGCCCTTGTCCGTCGCCCTGCCCTTGCGAGCCACGGGCGAGCGACTGGTCCGAGACGTTGACGTCCATCAGGTTCATGCCCTGCTGGGTGAACATGTCACGCAGGCGCTGAGATTGGCTTTCCAGCGCTTCGCGAACGCCAGCATGCGGGCTCATGAAGGTCACCTGGGTCTGGTCCTTGTTCAATTCGATGCGAACCTCCAGCCGACCCAGCTCCGCCGGATCGAGCTGGATTTCCGCGGATTTCAGGTTCTGGCTGGACAGCCACATCACGCGATCGACCACCGCCTCGCTCCAGTTCCCCTGCTGCATCTGCACCGGCTGGCCGGGCACCTGCGTCAGTCGCTGGGCCTGCTGGGTCTGCTGTACCTGCGAGATGGCCTGACCGAGCGCATTCAGCCGCAGCGCCAATGGCTCGCTGGTCGAACGAGACTCCTTGGCGCCCTCCTGCGCTTCGAGGGTTTCGCCGAGCGCCGCCAGTGCGGCATCCGGCTGAACCTCTGCGGTGGGCTGCTCGCCAGGGTTGGCGGAAAGCAGCGTCGCGGCAAAGGATTCGGTCTTGGCGCCGCCTTTGGCTGCGGCATCGGCCGACGTGCCGAGGGAAAGCAGCTGGCCCTCGGCTTCGCCACCCTCGGCCGACGCCTGCCCCTCGGCTTGTGCCATTGGCCCGCTCGCGCCTGTCAGGCCGGATGTCGGCAACGCGGTGGCCGCCGTGGTCGGGGCGGTTTCGGCCGGCGGCAACCCGCTCGGTACGGTCGCCGATGCCGGAGCGGGCGGCGGAAACTGCCCCGACAAGCCAAGCATCAACAGGGGATCGAGCTCGCTCTCCGGGATCGGCTCGTCCGCGACCGGCAAGGCATTGCCGTCTTCGGCCACTGCCGGTTTTACGTCGGCAGCCGCCGGGCTTTCTTCGTCGGCCGCCTGGGTCGAAGTTTCGGTGGCGGTGTCGCGATCTGCCTGGCTCGTCTCCTTGCGCTCGGCGGGCTTGGCCCGCGCCGGCGCTTCGGACCGCTCGGCTGGGCGCGCCGCCGGCTCTGGCGGGCGTTCGGCGGCCTTGGGCTGGCGCTCCTTGGCGTAGACCTCGGCGAAACGGTCGGCGTTATTGGCGGCAGCCGTCGTTGCGGTCGCGCGGGCGGCCGTCGGCCGGATGCCAAGATCGGGAGTCAGTTTGAGCAGTGCGTCGGTCGTCACGGACATGGGGGCGTTCCGCCAGAAAGAAGTCTCGTCAGCCACGCAAGCAATTTCGGGGCCAGCATCGGCCAGACGAGGCGTCACCCCAGCGTGAAGCGCTGACGCTCCGAACGCATCAGGATCCGGACGATGGCGAACTCGCGCTCGATGCGATCGATCAGCCCGTCGGCTTGCTCGATCGCTCCCTCCCGGGCAGCGTCTTCCAGCGCTCGACAGAGCTCGGTGAGCAGCGTGGCGCCCATGTTGCTGCAACTCCCCTTGAAGCTGTGGGCGGCGCGCCGAAGCCCCTCGCCATCGCCGGCTTCGAGCGCCTGATGCAGCAGCTGCACGCGCTCTTCGGAATCCTTGAGAAAGGTGTCCAGCAGGACGGGGTATTCATCTTCCATGACGTCTTGCAAGGTAGCCAGGACGGCGCTGTCAAGGTGGACGTCGGACACCGGATCGCTCCTAACGGGAAGGTCGGAGATTATGCCTCACGGTCCCAGCGGAACTCCACGCTGATTCCGCGCCCTCCCGGTCGCCAGGAAAAGCCATCGGCAAGTTCGCGGATCAGGCGGATGCCACGACCGGACAGCCCCTCGGCCCGGTATTCGGCCTGCAGCACGCGTTCGACGTCGAAGCCTGGCCCGCTGTCATCGACGGTGATCGACAGGCGCCCGCCGGTGTCGGTATGGGAGACGTCGATGCCGATGCAGACGTGACCGTCGCTCAGCGCGCGCAGGCGGTTCTGGCGCTCGCTGTAATAGTCGCTGAACCCCTTGGCACTGGCCTTCAGCCGGGAATCGAGCCGAAGCACGCCATGTTCCAGCGCGTTGGAATACAGCTCGGCCAACACCGTGTAGACGGTACCCGCCTGGTGCCGCAACTCATGCACCTGCAACAGCAATTGCAGGAGCGATGGCAGCGGATTGAAGTTGCGCAGTGTTTCGGCGCGAAGCTCGAAGCGCGCCGACCAGTCGAGCGGGCTCGGCTGCGGTGTGCCGACGAACGCCAGCGGTGCCGGCGTGAGCGTCAGCCCGTCGACCAGGGTCACCTCGACCAGGCTGAGGTCGTCCTGCACCTGGCCATGAAAGGCCAGCAGGGCTTGCTGGATGCGGTCGATCGACGACTCCGAGGGCCTGGCATCGTCCAGGACCTGCAGCAACCGCTGCTCACCGAACATCTCATCCTGCGCATTGCGGCTTTCCAGCACGCCGTCCGACAGCAGCAGCAGCCGGTCGCCTGGCTGAACGGGCACCACGTCGAAGCGGTCGTCGAAATTCCCCGGTTCCACCACGCCGAGCGGAAGGTGGCGCGAGACCAATGGCGCGTGGCGGCCGTCGGCACGAATGACGTAGCCATCCGGCAACCCGCCGTTCCAGACGTGCAGCGTGCCCTTCTGCAGCGAGATGTCGAGCAGCGTCGCGCAGCAGAACACGCCGACCGGCAGGATTCGCTTGAGCTTGGCATTCATCTCGCGCAGCACGTCGCCGCTGGAATAGCCCTTGGCGGCCATGCCGTAGAACGTCTCGGCCAGCGGCATGGCGCCGATCGCCGCCGGAAGACCGTGGCCGGTAAAGTCCCCGAGCAGGACGAACATCCGGTCGGTCGGCGTCTGCGCCGCGAGCAGCAGATCGCCGTTGAACAGCGCCAGCGGCGATTGCACATAGCGAATGTTCGGCGCATCCAGGCAGCCGGCGTGGGCCACCTTGTCGAAGATCGCCTTGGCGACCTGCTGCTCGTTGAGCAACTGCTGGTTTTGCCGTGCGATCAGGTCGCGCTGTTGCCGCACGGTGGCCTGCAACCGGCGCAGGCGACCCATCGCCTGGATCTTGGCCTCGAGGATGATCGGGTTGTACGGCTTGGAAATGAAATCGTCGCCGCCCGCCTCCAGGCATCGCACCAGGGCTTCGTTCTCGGCCAGCGACGTGAGGAAGATGATCGGCACCAGCTCGTCGCCGGCCAGCTGCTTGATCCGCTCGGCCGCCTCGAAGCCATCCATCACCGGCATCAGGGCATCCATCAGCACCAGCTGCGGATGCTCATGCTCGAAGATCGAGATCGCCTCATGGCCGTTGCCGGCGGTCAGCACCCGGTGGCCCTGGCGGCTGACGATCGTCGACAGCAGCATCCGATCGGCGGGATTGTCCTCGGCGATCAGGATCGTCAGTCGGCGCGGCATGTCATTCGATCTTGAACAGCTGCTCGAAGTTGGAAATCGCCAGCACCTTGCGCACCTCCGAGTTGCAGTGAACGAGACGGATGTCCGACTTGTCGCCGCCGGCGTGGTCGCGCAGCAGCAGCAACATGCCGAGGGCGGAGCTGTCCAGGTAGGTCGCCTCCTTCAGGTCGACGACATAGCGCTGCGGCGTCGCGCCGACGCTCTGGTACGCATCGCGAAACGCCTGGTGAGTGCTGAAATCGAAGCGGCCTCGGATGTGAATGGTCAATTCCTGATCATCAGCCGAGAGCTGCGAGGTGATTGTCATGTGACACTCCTGTTTCAAGCGGGCCGCCGCCGGATGCGGGATGTCAGACATTTAGCAGCCGAACCGCCTCGCGGCAACTCAATCGTTGCGCGGGCGGCCGGCCAGTCGCTGGGAAAACTCGTCGAGCAGGCGCTGCTCGCGCTTGTCGGCGGCGACTCGCGCCTCCTGCAGGTAGCGCTCGACCAGCTTGCGCAGTCCTTCCAGCCGCGCGTGGCGCTGCTGCCATTGCTGGCGCAGCTTGGCGAGGTTGTTCTCGTACCAGGCGACGCTACGTCGCTGCTGGCCGATCGCCGATTCGAGCTGGGTAAGGAAGCGCTGGTAATTCATCAGCCAGTCGCCCGAAACGCCCCGACTGCCCTGCGACATCCACTGTTGCTGATAGTCGCCGAGATACTGCTCGAGCTCGGTGAGCTTCGTCTGCGCCTGGGCAAGCTGGGTCTGGCCCTGGCCGAAGGCCTTGGCCGCCTCGCGTTCTTCCCGTTCGGCCATGTCGATCACCGGCGCCAGGCGCGCCGCGCGGCTGGTGCTCATTCACGCCTCGCCGGGACCGGATCAGCCATTGGCCTTGGCCCCGAACACCGAGGCCAGGTGCGCAGCGCTGCGGTCCAGCCCTTCGCTTTCGTCCAGGCCCTGGCGCAGGTAGCGGACCATGTCGGCTTGCCGGGCGATCGCAAGGTCCGTCTCCGGGTCGCCACCGGGCACATAGGCGCCCACGCTGATGAGGTCGCGGCTCTGCTGGTAGCGCGACCAAAGCTGCTTGAAGCGCTGCGAGCCGCGCAGGTGCTCGGGGCTGACCACGGCCGGCATGACGCGGCTGATGGAGGCTTCGATGTCGATCGCCGGGTAGTGCCCTTCTTCGGCGAGCCGGCGCGAGAGCACGATATGGCCATCGAGCACGCCACGCGCCGCATCGGCGATCGGGTCCTGCTGGTCATCGCCCTCGGACAGCACGGTGTAGAAGGCGGTGATCGAGCCACCGCCCTTCTCCGCATTGCCGGCACGCTCGACCAGGCTCGGCAACTTGGCGAACACCGACGGCGGATAGCCCTTGGTCGCCGGCGGCTCGCCGATGGCCAGCGCAATCTCCCGCTGCGCCTGGGCATAGCGGGTCAGCGAATCCATCAGCAGCAAGACGTTCTTGCCCTTGTCGCGGAAGTACTCGGCGATGCGCGTGCAGTACTGGGCGGCGCGCAGGCGCATCAAGGGCGCATCGTCCGCCGGCGAGGCGACCACGACCGAACGCTTGATGCTCTCTTCGCCGAGGATGTGCTCGATGAATTCCTTCACTTCGCGACCGCGCTCGCCGATCAGGCCGACCACGATGATGTCGGCCTCGGTGAAGCGGGTCATCATGCCCAGCAGCACCGACTTGCCGACGCCGGTGCCGGCGAACAGGCCCAGGCGCTGGCCACGGCCGACCGTCAGCAGCCCGTTGATGCAACGGATGCCGACATCCAGCGGCTCGCTGATCGGGTGGCGCTTGAGCGGGTTGATCACCGGGCCGTCCATCGGCACCCAGTCCTCGGCCTTCATCCCGCCCTTGCCGTCGAGCGCGCGACCGGCGCCATCGAGGACGCGGCCGAGCATCGAGGTGCCCATCGGTAGCCGGCCGGTGTCGGGCAGCGGCACCACCCGGGCGCCGGGCGCGATGCCGGCCAGGCTGCCGACCGGCATCAGGTAGAGCTTGCCGCTGGCGAACCCCATCACCTCTGCCTCGACCTGCGTCGGGTGGTAGCTGTCGTCGTTGATGACCAGGCATCGGCTGCCGATCGCAGCGCGCAGCCCCTCGGCTTCGAGCGTCAGGCCAACCATGCGCAGCAGCCGACCTTCGAGAATCGGCTGGGCCGGCAGCTTGACGGCGTCCAGGTAGGTGTCGAAGCGCCGCATGAAGCTGGTTCGTTCAAGTCGCATCGCGGTGCTCCACGTCGCCCGACAGATCGAGCGAGACATCGGCGGGCGGCGGGTTGGTGGCGTTCTCCCGCTGCTGCTCGAACACTTGTTTGATCGCCTGCGTCAGGCGCGTCTCGACGCTGGCATCGATGCGGCTGTGCTCGGTTTCGATCCGGCAGCCGCCAGGCAGCAGGCTGTCGTCCTCGAGGATTTTCCAGCGCTCTTCATGGCGCTCGCGCAACGCCTTCACGACCTCGAAATCCTGGGGGTTGATGAAGATGCGGATGTTCTCCGCCCCCATCGGCAGCAACTTGAGGGCCTCGCGCAGGACGTGACGAATCTGGCTGGAGTCGATGATCAGGTCACGCTGGATGACCTCTCGTGCCAGATGGCTGACCAGCGTGACCATCGCATGCTCGAGGTTGCGGTCCTGGTCGGCGATCGGTTCGAGCAGTTGCGTCATCAATTGCTCGAGCGATGCAAGACGCGGCGCCAGGGCCGTCTCCGCCTCTTGGCGCGCCTTGAGCTGGCCGGCATGGAAGCCGTCCTTTTCGCCAGTGGCGAAGCCTTCGTTGTAGGCCTCCTGGCGGATGGCCTCCAGCTCGTCGAGCGTCAGCGGTTTGACGTGCTCGACCGGCACATCCTCGATATGCGAGGGCTCGGGCTCCGGCTCGGGCGCTTCCAGCACCTGCGGCTCGGGCAGGTCGGGGTCGAAGCTCGGCAACGCCCAGCGGTCGAAGGCCCCGAGGTCCTTCGCGCGGATCAGCTCGCTGGGGTTGTCTTTGGCCATCGACCGTTCCTCAGATCATTTCTTCGCCGCCCTTGCCACCGAGCACGATTTCCCCGGCTTCGGCCATGCGACGGGCGATGGTGAGAATTTCCTTCTGTGCGTTCTCGACGTCGCTGACGCGCACCGGCCCCTTGGCCTCAAGGTCGTCACGCAGCAGTTCGGCCGCACGCTTGGACATGTTCTTGAACACCTTGTCCTTGATGCCGTCGTCGGCCCCTTTGAGCGCCAGTACCAGCACCTCGGACGATACCTCGCGCATCAAGGCCTGGATGCCGCGGTCGTCGACGTCGGCCAGGTTGTCGAAGACGAACATCAGGTCCTCGATCTGGCTGGACAGGTCGGCATCGACATCGCGGATCGCGTCCATGAGCTGGCCTTCGACCGAGCTGTCGAGGTAGTTCATGATGTCGGCGGCGCGCTTGACGCCGCCGAGCGCGGCGCGCGTGGTGTTGGCGCTGCCGGAGAACTGCTTCTCCAGGATCAGGTTCAGCTCCTTCAGGGCGGCCGGTTGCACGGTGTTGAGCGAGGAGACCCGCAGCACGATGTCCAGCCGGACCTTGTGATCGAAGTGCGACAGCACTTCGCCGGCCTGGTCCGGATCGAGGTAGGCGACGACGATCGCCTGGATCTGCGGGTGCTCGTAGCGGATGACGTCCGCGACCGCGCGCGGTTCCATCCACTTGAGGCTGTCCAGGCCGCTGGTGCTGCCGCCCAGCAGGATGCGATCGATCAGGCCGCCGGCCTTTTCCTCGCCCAGCGCGGCGGTGAGCATCTTGCGGATGTAGCCGTCGGCGCCAACGCCCAGGCTGGTCTGGTCGCCGACGATCTCGACGAACTCGCCCATCACCTGCTCGATCTGCGCACGCTGCACGTTGCGCATCTGGGCCATCGCGGTGCCGACCTTCTGCACTTCTTTCGGCCCCATGTGGCGCAGCACCTGGGCGGCGTCGGTTTCGCCGAGCGACAGCAGGAGGATCGCGGCCTTGTCGACCTTGGACAGTTTGACGGGAACTCGATTGTCACTCATCGGCGTTGATCCACTCTTTCACGACCTGGGCGACACGGCCCGGGTCTTCGGCCACCAGACTCTTGATCGCGTTGAGTTGGGCATCATACCCCTCGGTCGGGCTGGGCAGCAGGATGCTCTGCGGCCCGCTGAGGCTTACCCGATCACTGGCAAGCTCACCGTCGATACCTCCCATTTCGCCGAGATCGACATCGGCGTTGCGGTCGCCTGCGACCAGTTCCTTGCCTTTCGGATTGGTCAGGTTGTTCAGCACCGGACGCAGCACGCCGAACACCAGCACCAGGATGAACAGCACCCCCAGCACCTGCTTGACCACATCCCAGAACCAGGGTTGCGAGTAGAACGGCACCTCGAAGTCGACTTCGGCGGTATCCGGGGCGAACGGCGTGTTGATGACGCTCACGCTGTCGCCGCGCGAAGCGTCATAACCCACCGAGTCCTGAACGAGGCGCGTGAAGCGCGCCAGATCCTCGGCGCTCCAGGGTTCGCGCGTCACTTGGCCTTCGGCATTCACCACCACCTTGTCATCGATCACCACGGCGACCGACAGACGCTCGAGGCGACCGAGTTGCTGCTTGGTGTAGCTGATGGAACGGTCCAGCTCGTAGTTGCGGGTCGCCTGCTCGCGCTTGTCCGCCGGGTACGGCGCCAGCATCGGCTGGCCGGTCGCCGGATCGATCACCTGCTGGCCGTTGGCATCCAGCAGCGGCTGACCGGGCGCCACCGCGCCAGCGGCGGCCGCCTGACCGCCGGCCTGCTCGGGCGCGGCGGCCGGTCCGGGGGGCTGGTTGCTCAGCGCACCCGGAACGCCCTGCGGCGGCAGGCTGCTCTGACGCTGTTCGGAAACGCTCTGCTCGCTGCGCAGGGCCGGCTGGTCCGGGTTGAAGGTTTCGGAGGTCGACTCGACCGAGCTGAAATCGACGTCGGCAGACACTTCGGCCTTGTAGCGGCCCATGCCGAGGACCGGTTGCAGGATGTTATGGACGCGCTGGGTGTACAGGCCTTCCATCCGACGGGTGTAGTCGAACTGCTTGCCGGCCATGCTCAGTTCCGTCATGCCCTGCTGATCGGACAACAGGTTGCCCTTCTGGTCGACGACGGTGATCTGCGACTTGCTCAGCTCCGGCACGCTGGTGGCGACCAGGTTGATGATCGCCATCACCTGGCTGGGCTCCAGCGTGCGGCCCGGGTACAGCTCGACCAGGACGGACGCGCTTGGCTTGCGCTCGTCACGCACGAAGACCGAGCTTTTCGGGATGGCCAGGTGCACGCGGGCACTCTTGACGTTGTTGACGCTGGAGACGGTACGAGCCAGCTCGCCTTCCAGGCCGCGACGGTATCTTGTCGCTTCCATGAACTGGCTGGTGCCCAGGCCCTGCTCCTTGTCGAGGATTTCGAAACCGATGTTGCTGTCGGTCGGCGCAATGCCGGCACCGGCGAGCTTCAGGCGCGCGCGGGCCAGGTCCTCGGCCTTGACCAGCAAGGCACCGGAGGTCGGCTCGACGGTATAGGCGATGTCTGCCGCGGCGAGGGTTTCCATCACCTGGTTGGCGTCCATCCCGGCGAGGCTGCCGAGCAGCGGGCGGTAGTCCGGCTGCTGCGACCAGAGCACGACGGCGAAACCGATGGCCACGCTCGCGGCCAGGCCGACCAACAGGCCGATCTGGCGCAGCATGGACATGTCGGAGAGGTTTTCCAGGAATGCGAGGCCGAACAGCGGCTTCTTCGGCGCATCGGCTTCAAGGGTGGTCACTGGAACGTTGCTGGAGACGGCTTCAGCCATGATTCAACTTACCCTCAAACCGGCATTTGCATGATGTCTTGGTACGCCTGGACCAGCTTGTTGCGAACCTGGGTCAGCGCCTGGAAGGACACACTGGCTTTTTGCGATGCGATCATCACGTCGGTCAGGTCGACGCCGCCCTGCCCCATTTCGAAGGCGGTGGCGAGCTGGCTCGACGCCTGCTGGGTCTCGGAGACCTTGTTCACCGCCTGGCCGAGCATGTCGGCGAAGCTCGGCGCACCGACCTCCTGGGGCGTTTCCACCGGCTTGGCGCGCGCCATCGCATCCATTTGCATGGAGCGCATTTCCAGCATCAAGCGATTGAATTCGACACCCTGACTCATACCCTTCCTCCGAAACCGCGGGTTTTTGACGCATCACCGTCGGCGAAAGGGTTTTTGCAACAAGGGTGCCAGATTGGCGAAGAGGGCCGGTTAGCGCGTCAGCGACCCCGCGCACGAAGCTCCGAAGCGCCCCGCAGGAGGACCGCGACCAGCGCCAGTTGCGCGCCAAGCAGCGGCAGCGAAGCCAGCGATGCCAAGGCCACGGAGCTTCGCAGCAGTCCGCCCAGCAAGAGCAGCCAACCGAACAGCCGAAGCACGGCATAGACCTTACGGGTACGAACCAATCGCACGCCAAGCCAGGCCAGACCGAGCCCGTGAAGGCTCACCGCCGCCAGATAGGCGAGCACCTGCCAGTCGCCGGGGAGCCCGAGTTGGGGATCCGCCCAGAAGAGCTGCATCACGCCCTCCATGGCGATGACCGACCAGGTCGCCAACCCGAGCTTCGCAACGCCAAAGCGCGCACCGAGGAATGTCTTCAGGCGCAACAACAGGTAGGCACCGAGCAGCGCCGTCAGCGGATTGAGCCAAGCCAGATGCGGCATTAGGGCCTGGTGCCCTTTGAGGCCGATCAGCCATAGCAACATCAAAGGCAGCGATCCGAGCGCAGCCGCCGCCGACAACCCGGCCAGGACCCGCAGTTGCCCGGAACTCCACCCGGCCGGTACGGGCGCCTCTGCCGGTGAAAGCAACGTCGCATCCGGGGGCGAATAAGGATTGTCGGCTGGCTCCATCACCGGCTCCTGGGACTGTATGCGTGCTTGCCTGCGCGACTGTACCGATACAGCGGCCGGTGCGCCTCGTACGCTAACCGACCCTGCGCCGAGGTGTCCGGCTTTTGACGACGCCAGCGACCGCCGTATCCAGGAGCAATGCACATGCCATCCCGACTGCTGACCGACACCTCGGCCTCCTCCGTCGTTGCCGGTTTCGTGGCGATGCTGACCGGCTACACCAGCTCGCTGGTGCTCATGTTCCAGGCCGGCCAGGCTGCGGGACTGACCGACGGGCAGATCTCATCCTGGATCTGGGCGCTGTCGATCGGCATGGCGATCTGCAGCGTCGGTCTTTCGCTGCGCTACCGCACACCCGTTGTGATCGCCTGGTCGACGCCGGGCGCCGCCCTGCTCATCGGCAGCCTGCCGGGCGTTCCCTATTCCGAGGCGATCGGCGCGTTCATGCTCGCGTCGGCGGCCATTCTGCTCTGCGGCCTGACCGGCAGCTTCGATCGGTTGATGCGTCATGTGCCTGGCTCGTTGGCCGCGGCGCTGCTGGCGGGGGTGCTGTTCCAGATTGGCGTGGCGATCTTTCGCGCAGTGGAAGTGCAGCCGGTCCTGGTGCTTGGCATGTTCTTCAGCTACCTGGCGGCCAAGCGCCTGGCGCCGCGCTATGCGGTGCTGACAGCACTGCTGGTCGGCGTGGTGCTGGCGGCGCTGTATGGCCAGCTGGACTTCAGCGGGTTCGGCCTCCGATTCGCGGTGCCGGTATGGACCACGCCATCGCTGTCGTTCGCCTCGGTGATCAGCATCGGCATCCCGCTGTTCGTCATTGCGATGGCATCGCAGAACATGCCGGGCCTCGCGGTGCTGCGCGCGGAAGGTTACGCATTGCCGGCCTCGCCGCTGATCTCGACCACCGGCCTGGCCTCGTTGCTGCTGGCGCCGTTCGGCTCGCATGGCATTCATCTCGCCGCGATCACGATGGCTATCTGCGCCGGCCCCGAAGCGCATCCCGACCCGACCAAGCGCTACACGGCCGCCGTCTGGTGCGGGCTGTTCTACGGCGTGGCGGGGCTTTTCGGCGCGACGCTGGCCGCGCTGTTCGCGGCCTTCCCGTCAGCGCTGGTCATCGCCATCGCCGCCCTGGCCTTGCTGGGTTCGATCGGCAGCGGCCTGACCCAGGCCATGCAGCAGCCGAGCGAGCGCGAGGCCGCCCTGATCACCTTCATGGTCACGGCATCAGGGCTGACGTTGTGGGGCATTGGCTCGGCGCTCTGGGGATTGGTCGCCGGCATCCTCACACTGTGGATACTGCGCGCACGCACGCCAGGTTGAGTCAGATAGCCGTCGCCCCGCCATCGACCGCCAATGCGTGCCCGGTGGTGAAGGCGGCACCGTCGCTGCACAGGTAGAGCACTGCGGCGGCGATTTCCTCGACCTTGCCGATGCGGCCGACCGGGTGCATGGCTGCGGCGAACTCGGCCTTGCGCGGGTCCGCTTCGTAGGCGCGGCGGAACATGTCGGTGTCGATCACCGCGGGGCAGACCGCGTTGACCCGGATGCCCTTCTTTGCATATTCGATCGCCGCCGACTTGGTCAGCCCGATCACGGCATGCTTCGAGGCGGCGTAGATGCTCATCTTCGGCGCCGCACCGAGGCCGGCGACCGAGGCGGTGTTGACGATCGCACCGCCGCCCTGGGCGAGCATCACCGGAAGCTGGTGCTTCATGCACAGCCAGACGCCCTTGACGTTGACACCCATGATGGCGTCGAACTCGGACTCCTCGCCCTCGGCCAGCCGGCCCTTCTCGATTTCGATGCCGGCATTGTTGAAGGCGTAGTCCAGCCGGCCGAAGCGCTGCACCGTCGCCTCGACCATGGCCTGCACCTCGGCGCTGCGGGTCACATCGCAGCGAATGAACTCGGCTTCACCGCCCTGCTCGCGGATCAACGAAACCGTGCGCTCGCCGGCCTGCGCATCGAGGTCAGCCACCATCACTTGCACACCCTCGGCGGCGAACGCCAGTGCCGTGGCCCTGCCGATACCCGCGGCCCCGCCTGTAACCAACGCAACACGCCCTGAAAACGTCATGCCCATTTTTGTTCTACCTTTCTGCCAATCGGTGAAGCGCCACCCGAAGATGTGACCGAAGCGGCGCGGACAGTCACGCTTATACCTCGCAGGGTCGCCCGCGGTAAGTTTTAGGCCGGCCGATCAGCCCGCTGGATGTCTTGCCATTCCAGCCGATCCCGACCCTTGCCCTGCTGGGCACGCGGGGCTAAACCAGAGCCCTTTCCAATCCAGACGAGGTTCACGATGCCAACGATCAATCGCCAATGCCTGCTCGCACAACGGCCGGTCGGCGCGCCGACGCGCGAGACCTTCAATTATGTCGAGACGCCGCTCGGCGAGCCGGGGCCGGGGCAGATCCTGGTGCAGGTGCAATACCTCTCGGTGGACCCGGCCATGCGCGGCTGGATGAACGACGCCAAGTCCTACATTCCGCCGGTCGGCATCGGCGAGGTGATGCGGGCGCTCGGCGTCGGCAAGGTCATCGCCTCGCAGCATCCGGACTATGCGGTCGGCGACCAGGTCAATGGCGCGCTTGGCGTGCAGGACTATTACCTCGGCGAGCCCAAGGGTTTCTACAAGGTCGACGCGGCACAGGCGCCTTTGCCGCTGTACCTGTCCGCGCTCGGGATGACCGGCATGACCGCCTACTTCGCGCTTCTGGCCGTGGGCGAGCCCAAGGCCGGCGAGACGGTGGTCATCTCCGGGGCCGCCGGCGCGGTAGGCAGCGTCGCGGGGCAGATCGCACGCATCAAGGGCTGCCGTGTCGTCGGCATCGCCGGAGGCGCGGACAAGTGCAAGTTCCTGGTCGACGAGCTCGGCTTCGATGCGGCCATCGACTACAAGGGCGAGGATCTGCATGCCGCGCTCAAGCGCGAGTGCCCGAAAGGGGTGGACGTCTACTTCGATAACGTCGGCGGCGACATCCTCGACGCGGTGCTCACGCGCATCGCGGTCAAGGCGCGCGTGGTGATTTGCGGCGCGATCAGCCAGTACAACAACAAGGAAGCGGTCAAAGGGCCTTCCAACTACCTGTCGCTCCTGGTGAACCGGGCGCGCATGGAAGGCATGGTGGTGACCGACTACGTCGCGCGTTACCCAGAGGCGATGCGCGACATGGCCGGCTGGCTGAAGAGCGGAGAGCTCAAGAGCAAGGAGCACATCGTCGAAGGGCTGGAGACATTCCCCGACACGTTGATGAAGCTGTTTACCGGCGGCAACTTCGGCAAGCTCGTGCTGAAAGTAAGCTGACCCGCTCAGCTGGCCAGCGAGGCGACCACATCGGCCAGCGCCCGGGACGGATCCTCCGCCTGGCTGATCGGTCGCCCAATGACGAGATAATCGGAACCGGCCCGCATGGCATCGGCCGGCGTGAGGATGCGGCGCTGGTCATCCTGCGCACTGCCTGCCGGGCGAATGCCGGGCGTTACCAGCGCCAGGCTGGGCTGTTCCCGCTTGAGAACAGCCGACTCCTGGGCGGAGCACACCAGACCATCCAGGCCAGCCTGCGCGGCCAGCGCTGCCAGGCGCAGGACCTGTTCCTGCGGCGCGACATCGACTCCCAGCTGGGCAAGATCGGGCTGTTCCATGCTGGTCAGCACCGTCACGCCGATCAGCAGGGGTTGCTGCCCTGATCGACGTCCCAGCGCCTCGCGGCAGGCCGCCATCATGCGCAGGCCACCCGAGCAATGCACATTGACCATCCACACACCAAGCTCTGCCGCCGCACTGACCGCCATCGCCGCCGTGTTGGGAATGTCGTGGAATTTCAGATCGAGAAACACATCGAAACCTTGCGCCTGCAGGGCTTCGACCACCGTCGGGCCGCAGCGGGTGAACAGTTCCTTACCCACCTTCACGCGGCATTGCTTCGGATCCAGGCGGCTGGCCAGCGCAAGGGCCTCGCCCTGGCTGGGGAAATCGAGCGCTACGATGATGGGGGTCTGGCAGGTCATGATGCGTCCTCGGAAAGCGGGGGCGCATTGTCGCAAAAGCCGGCTGCGGCGCGCTATCGGCTGGGCTGGCCGTCGCGCATGCAGTAAGGTGCGCCAGATTGACAGGAGGATGCAGCATGCCGTGGTACGCCTGGTTGATTCTCGCCCTGGCCCTGGGTTCGATCGTGGGCAGCCTGATGGCCCTGCGCTCGACATCTCGCAAGATTCCGCTCACCGAAGCGCAGAAGCGCCAGATCGCCAAGCGCAACGCCGAAGCCGACGCCAAGGAACGCGATTAGGACCGCCTGGCGCCCGGTCCGCCAGAATGATGGCAATCGGCCGCCAATGCCGCCATCATTCCCATCCCCCGAATGAAGGATGTATGCGTTGCAACACCCCGCCCCTGCCCCGTCCGCACCCCGCCTGGGTTCCACGCTGTCTCGTCGCGTCCTGCCGGGCATCGTGGCACTGCTGCTCGTCATCCTTCTGGCCGCCGTCTTCGCGATCGCCCACCTGGCCGATGAGCTGGACGAGCGCGCGCTGACCCGCGGCCGCTTTCTCTCCGGCAAGGCGCTCGAGGCCCCGCATGACTGGATGGGTCGCTCGATCGCCGACTACGCCTTCTGGGGCGATGCCTACGTCAACCTCAATCGCCAACCCAACATCGACTGGGCCTACGAGCAGCAGAACGCCGGCCCGTCGCTGTACGAAGACTTCTGCTACGAAGGTCTGTTGGTGATCAACCCGGAGGGCGAGACCACCTATGCCGTCGTGCGCGGCGAGCTTGCCGACCTGGACGCCTACCGCTGGATCGGCCCGGGGCTGGACAGCCTGATCGAAGACGCGCGCGAGGCCGCCGAAGACGAAGAAACCGCGACCGGCATGCTGATGGTCGAGGGGCGTCCCGCCATCGTCGCGGCGGCCCCGCTGACCACCGGCGGCGCCGATGTCGAGGAAATGTCGGGGCTGCCATCGGTGATGCTGTTCGTCGATATCCTCACTCCCGAGCGACTGATCGAGTTCGGCAGCGAATATGGCGTATCCCAGCTACGCCTCGCCGATGACACCGACCCGGTGGGCGCCACCTTCGAACTGCAGTTGCAGGATGGCACGCCGGTGACTTTCGCCTTCACACCGGAGCGGCCGGGTCGCCATCTGCTGCTGCTGACCTTGCCGATCCTGGCGCTCGTCGCCTTCGGCCTTGGGCTGCTGGCCTGGTTGCTGCTGCGTCAGGCGCTGCGCACAGCACGCATAATGGATGCGAGCTACGAATACCTGGCGACCAGCCAGCAGGCCCTCGAAGCGAGCGAAGCGCGCTTTCGTGATGTCGCTGAGGCTGCCTCCGATTGGATCTGGGAAACCGACAGCCAACTGCGGCTGACCTACCTGTCGAGCCGCTTCGAACAGATTACCGGGCATCCGCCGAGTGCCTGGCTCGACCGCCCCTTGGCCGATTTGCTGACCAGCGACAACGAGGCGTTGCAGGGATGGCTGAGCGCGCCGGACGACGTTCCGCTGCGTTGCCGCTACCGCGCCGAAGACGGTCGTGAGCGCCATTGCCGCCTGGCGGCCCGCCCCATTCATCGCGACGACACCCTGGTCGGCTATCGCGGTACGGCGACCGACGTGACCGAGGAAACCGAAGCCCAAGCCCGCATCCAGCATCTGTCCCTGCACGACGCGCTGACAGGGCTCGCCAATCGCAACCGCATGCAGGAATACCTGTCAGCGGTGCTCGAACCGCTCGCGCATGCGCCCTCGCCGTTGACCCTGCTGTACATCGACCTCGACCGCTTCAAGCCGGTCAACGATACCCTCGGCCACGCCGCGGGTGACGAGGTGCTGTTGCAGGTGGCCGAGCGATTGCGGATCTGCACCCGCGAGCATGATTTGATCGCACGGGTCGGTGGCGATGAGTTCGTCATGGTGCTGGTCGGCCTGTCGCAGCGCGAGGGCGTCGAGCGCCTGTGCGCGCGCATCGTCGAGGCCCTCGATGACCCCTTCTATTACGACCAGCAGCGCGTGTTCATCGGCGCCAGCATCGGCGTCGCCGTGGCGCCTGCCAACGCGACCAACGCCAACGAGTTGCTGCGCTGCGCCGACATCGCGCTCTACCAGGCCAAGGCCGATGGCCGCGGTACCTGGCGTTTCTATGCCAGCGAGATGGACGAACGGCTTCATGAACGCCGACGGCTGGAAGACGAGCTGCGCACGGCGATTCAGGAAGGGCAGTTCGTCGTGCACTACCAACCGCGCTACCTCAGCTCGGGGCTGGCGTTGCGCGGGGCCGAGGCCTTGCTGCGCTGGCAGCATCCGACGCGGGGCTTGCTGTTGCCCGAAACCTTCATCCCGCTGGCCGAGGAAACCGGCCTGATCGTCCCCCTGGGCCACTGGGTCTTGCGCGAAGCCTGCCGCGAAGCCAGGCATTGGCCGAACCATGCGGTGGTATCGGTCAACCTGTCGCCGATCCAGCTACGTCGCGGCAAGCTGCTCGACGAAGTTCGCGCGACCCTGATCGAGAGCGGCCTGCCGGCCAACCGCCTGGAGCTCGAAGTCACCGAGAGCGCCCTGCTGCACGACGGCCACGCGACACTGGAACTGCTGCGCGATCTGAAATCGCTCGGCCTGCGTGTCGCGATGGACGACTTCGGTACCGGCTACTCGTCGCTCAGTCACCTGCGCAGCTTTCCGTTCGATGTCATCAAGATTGATCGCAGCTTCGTCGCCGGCATTCCACGCTCCGAGGAAGACAATTCCATCGTCCATGCGCTGATCGGCCTGGGCCGGGGCCTGCACATGGAAGTCACCGCCGAAGGAGTCGAAACCGCCGAGCAGCTCGACGTGCTGACCCAGGCCGGTTGCACCGAGGTGCAAGGGTTCCACATGAGCCATCCGTTGGACCCGCAAGCGTTGAACGCCCTTTTCCTCGGTGCGGGCGCGTTCGCCGACGAGCGCTGAGGGGGGCTCAGCGCCGGATTTCGATCCGCAGCTCCGCGCCGTCGACCAGCGAATCGTCGGCCTCGCCGGGAATCAGGCGACCGCTCATGCCGATGCGATCGCCCTCGGCGCCATCGAACAGTTCAGGCAATAAGGCCGGCTCGGCGACAGGCTCGACGGGCTCGAGCTCCTCGGCCCAATCTTTCGGCAGGCTGAGATCGATCTCGGGCGCCTCGACCTCAACGTCATCGACCGGTTTCGACGCAATCTTCTCCGGTGCAGTCTCCGGCGGGCGAACCGCCTGCTCGGCCTCTTTCGGCACCGCAGGTGCGCCGATGGGAGATACACGCTCGGGCACCTCGGCAATCGGCGGGTCGATTGGCTTGACCGGTTCGACCGGCTCGACGGGATCGGCTGCATCCGTAGGCGGAGCCGTAACGACCGGCTCCGGTACGACCGGTTCTTCGGCCGGAGGACGCCGCACCTCGGGCGCTCGCTCGGCCGGCTCGTCACAACCGACCAACGCACACAGCATCAACAGCGTCGCTATCGCCGCCTTCATCATCGAGCCTCCTTCCGCATGGTCGTTCGACCGGTCAGAGGTCCGGTCGTGCGGTCAGACACAGCTCGGTGGCCAGCTCGCCGAGCACACGCAATGCGCGCTCGGCCTCACGCCCCCACGGCAACGCGCAGTTCAGCCGGATGCAGTGGTTGAACTGCTCGGTGTTGCTGAAGATCAGCCCGGGCGCGATGCTCACCCCGCGCTCCAGCGCCTTCGCATGGAGGTCCTTGGTATTGACCCGTGCCGGCAGGCTCACCCAAAGGATGAACCCGCCGTTGGGACGCGTCAGCTGGGTGCCTTCGGGGAAATAGCGCTGTACGGCGAGCTGGGAGGCGGTGAGGTTCTTGCGGTACTCCTGGCGAATCGAGCGCAGGTGCCGGTCGTAGCCACCGTTTTCCAGATACGCGGCAACACCCATCTGCGTCAGGCTGCACGCCGAGTGGGTGCTGAAGGTCTGCAATCGCTGGATGGCTTGCTGGTGGCGACCGGCGATGATCCAGCCGATCCGCACGCCGGGTGACAGGGTTTTCGAGAAACTGGAGCAATAGATCACCTGGCCGGTACGGTCATGCGACTTGAGCGCCTTCACCGCGCCTTGCTCGAACAGCAGCTCACCGTAGATATCGTCCTCGACGATCTGGATATCGAACTGCCCACTCAGCTCGAGCAGTTGCTTCTGCCGCGGTTCGGGAATCGTGCCGCCCAGCGGGTTGCTGAGCCTGGCCGTCAGGACCAGGGCCTTGATCGGCCACTGGCTCGCCGCAAGCTGCAGGGCTTCCAGGCTGATGCCGGTCGTCGGGTCGCTGGGTATCTCGATCACCTTGAGCCCGAGCAGATCGGCCAGTTGCAGCAGGCCGTAGTAGGTCGGCGACTCTGCCGCGATCAGATCGCCTGGCCGCGTCAGCACACGCAACGACATCTGCAAGGCATCGACGCAGCCGTGCGTGATGATGATCTCGGATGGGTCCACCACGACGCCGGCGTCGCGCATGCGGATCGCCACCTGGCGACGGAGCGGCTCGAATCCGGGGCTGAACATGTAGCTGAAGGCACTGGCGCTGTGAAAGCGCGTCACCTTGGCCAACTGCTGGTGCAGCGCACGCACGGGCAGATAGTCGACATGCGGAACCGCCGCACCCAGCGGCAACACGCCCTCTCGACGCGTCTGGTTGAGGATCTGGTCGATGATGCTGCTGCGCGTGACCAGCGTGGGCCGTTCGACCCGGGCGATGTCGGGCGTCGGTGCGGTCAGCGCCGCCGTCTGATGGACGAAGAACCCGGACTGGGGCCGCGCACGGATCAGTCCCTGGTCTTCGAGGTTGGCGTAGGCCTGCAGCACCGTGGCATGACTGACGCTCAGCTGCATGCTCATCTTGCGCACCGACGGCACACGCTCGCCCGGACGATAGACGCCGCGACGAATGTCTTCTGCCAATTGCTGGGCGATACGCTGGTAAAGCAACAGATTGGTCATGACACCGCTCCCTCGGAACTGAACCGGAACAGTAACCGAGGGATTGACACAAAACCAGAACAGTTGGGACGAGAGGTTACAGGACAGTTGCCGCCCTCAGCGGGACGGCGCCAACGTGCCCTGTGCGTCGGAGAAGACGATTTCGACCCTGCGATTTTGCGCGCGCCCACGTGCCGAGGCGTTCTCGGTCAGCGGGTACTGCTCGCCATAACCCTGCACGATCATGCGCGCCGGATCGATGCCCAGGTCTGCCAGGAAGTCGGCCACCGCCTGCGCCCGCAAGCGAGACAGCTCCAGGTTCTGAGCCGCCTGGCCTCGGTTGTCGCTGTAGCCTTCGATGCGGATCGTGCGCTTGGGGTTGAGATTCAGGAAACGCACCAACCGCAACAGCGTTCGGTTCGCCGAAGGACTCAGCTGCGCGCTGCCGGCCTGGAACAGCACGTCGCCGAGCGTCATCACCAGGCCACGATCGGTTTCGGTCGCCGCCAACGCCATCATCTGGTCTTCCAGCCAGCGTCCCTGCTGTTCGGCCGTGAGCAAGCGCGCCTCCTGCAAAGCAAGACGCAGGCGATCGCGTTCCATCGTCAAGCGCGTCTGCCGCGCCTGCCCTTCCACCAGATCGGTATGCTCGCGGGCGATCTGGGCGTACCGCTCGCTGAGGTAGGCATAATGCGCGACGTCATCGGCGCTTCCCCAGTAACCCGCAAAACGCTCCGCCCGGCCCAGCGACTCGCCGGATCGAACCACATCCTTCGGCGCGGCACGCAATACATCGGAGTCGTCCTTCACGGACAGGTAGGCCGCTTCTGCCCGGGCCAGGGCCTCGCTCGCCTCCTGGCTGGCACACCCGACCAGAGACAGGGGCAACAACATCCAGAACAGGCTCTTCATTGGAGATCACCGAGCTGCTGGCGCAGCCGCGCGATACGGCGGGTCAACTCGGCGATCTGCTCGTCGCTTTTCTGGGTCAGGACCTTGGCCTCGGCCAGGCGTGCATCCAGCTCGGCCTGCTCGGCAAGCAGGCGAGCCCGCTTGTTGTCGCCGTCCTGCACCGCGGCCTCGGCCTGAGCCGTCTTGTTCCGCGCAAGCGCCAGCTCGGCAACCTCGTCCGTGCCGCCCACCGCTTCGGCCTGCTCGATGGCCTGGCGCGTCAGGCGCAGTTGCTCATCGGGAACCGGGTCAGTGGCGCACGCCACCAACAGGGTGCATGCCGTGAGGAGGAATAAAGCGTTGCGATGATTCACTGGGAAACCTGCGCGGTGTCGGCGGGCTGCGTCGCATGCTGTGCAGCCCAGCGGTCGATGTTCTGTTCGATCATGCGCTGCGGGATGCCGGCAGCACGGTATTCGGTCATGAGCCTGGCCAGTTCGCCACGGAGCCAAGGCCCGTTGCAGGCGGAATCGTGGGCGATCGCCAGGTGCATCGTCCGGCTGAGAACCGGCGGTCGAAGCGCAACGAGCCCTTCGAGCAGCCCAAGCGGCTTGGCCCTGGCCGTGAGCGAATGCGGCTCATGAAGCAGATACTCGACGTCACCGTCTTGCAACTGACGCAGCGCCGCTTCGGTCGTATCGAGCGGCTGCAAATGAAGGCTCGACTCGGCGTAGGCGGCGAACTGCTCACCGAGGTACGTCCCCTTCACGATCGCACCGTCGAGCTGGCGCAGGTCGTCACGATTGCCATACGGAAACAGCGCCTCAGGGGGCACCCACACCAGCGAATCGAGCACCGCTACGGGCGGATGGACGTAGTCGAGTACATCGAGATTCTCGGCCACGAGCACGGCGTCGGCGAGCACATCCACGCGACCGCTGCTCACTTCCGCCAGCGCAGCCTTGGCGTCGCCTGTAGGGAGCATTTCGAGCTGCAGACCGATGGCATCGGTGGCCATCTTGAGGATGTCGACATTGGCGCCGATGAGCCGTTCAGGCTGGTCTGGATCACGCCAGAGGAAAGGTGGATTGTCGTCGGCACCGGTAGCGATGATGCGCTCGCATTTGCCTGCCGCGACGGTCAATGCCGGAACGCTCAGCAAGCCAATGACGAGGATCGACCGTAGCCGCCTGGCCAGATGCATTGCTTACCTCTTTGTCGGTCGTTTGAACACGCAGCGATGTTAACACTGACGCCCATCGCCCTGAGTCATAAAAAAACCCGCTGCCAGAGCGGGTTTTTCATCAACGCGGGCTTATCAGACCAAGCGCTCGAGCTCCGGCACGATCTCGAACAGATCGCCTACCAGGCCGTAGTCGGCAACCTGGAAGATCGGCGCCTCTTCGTCCTTGTTGATCGCCACGATGACTTTCGAGTCCTTCATGCCGGCCAGGTGCTGGATCGCGCCGGAAATACCGACTGCGATGTACAACTGCGGAGCGACGATCTTGCCGGTCTGGCCGACCTGCATGTCGTTCGGTACGAAACCGGCGTCCACTGCCGCGCGCGACGCACCGACAGCAGCGCCGAGCTTGTCCGCAAGCGAGTACAGGTACTTGAAGTTGTCGCCGTTCTGCATGCCGCGGCCGCCGGAAACGACGATCTTGGCGGCAGTGAGCTCGGGACGGTCCGACTTGGCCAGCTCTTCACTGACGAAAGCCGACTTGCCCGCATTGCCCGCGCCGGAAACAGGTTCGACCGTCGCGCTGCCGCCGGTAGCATTCACCGCATCGAAGCCGGTCGAACGTACGGTGATCACCTTGATCGGCGCGCTGGACTGCACGGTGGCGATCGCATTACCCGCGTAGATGGGGCGCTTGAAGGTATCGGCGCTTTCGACCGAGACGATTTCCGAAATCTGGTCGACGTCGAGCAGCGCTGCTACGCGCGGCATGAAGTTCTTGCCGTTGGTGGTGGCCGAGGCCAGCACGTGGCTGTAATTCTTCGCCTGGTCGGCAATCAGCGGGGCAACATTTTCTGGAAGCTGATTGGCGTAAGCGGCGTCATCGGCAACCAGTACCTTGGAGACGCCTTCGATCTGCGCCGCTGCTTCGCCAACCGCAGCACAACCCGCGCCGGCTACCAGCACGTGGATGTCGCCGCCAATCGCCTTGGCCGCCGCAACGGTGTTCAGGGTCGCCGCTCCGAGAACGGCATTGTTGTGTTCAGCGATAACCAGGGTAGCCATCAGATAACCTTCGCCTCGTTCTTCAGTTTCTCGACCAGTTCAGCCACGGACTTGACCTTGACGCCGGCGCTGCGTGCGGCCGGGGCCTCGACCTTCAGGGTCTTGACGGTCGACGTGGTGGACACGCCCAGCGCATCGGGGGTGGCCGTTTCGAGGGGCTTCTTCTTGGCCTTCATGATGTTCGGCAGCGAGGCGTAGCGCGGCTCGTTCAGGCGCAGGTCGGTGGTGACGATCGCCGGCAGGTTCAATGCCACGGTCTGCAGGCCGCCATCGATCTCGCGGGTGACGTTGAGCTTGTCTCCGGCCACTTCCACTTTGGAAGCGAAGGTGCCCTGCGGGTAGCCGGTCAGCGCGCCAAGCATCTGGCCAGTCTGGTTGTTGTCGCTGTCGATCGCCTGCTTGCCGAGGATGATCAGCTGCGGCTGTTCCTTGTCGACCACCGCCTTGAGCAGCTTGGCAACGGCCAGGGAATTCAACTCTTCGTTCGATTCAACCAGGATGGCGCGATCGGCACCCAGCGCCAGCGCGGTGCGCAGCTGTTCCTGAGCGGCAGTCGGGCCGATGGAAACGACCACGATTTCGCTGGCGACGCCCTTTTCCTTGAGGCGTACGGCTTCTTCCACAGCGATTTCGCAGAAAGGGTTCATCGACATCTTGACGTTGGCGAGGTCGACGCCGGAATTGTCCGCCTTGACGCGAACCTTGACGTTGTAGTCGACCACTCGTTTGACAGCTACAAGAACCTTCATGGATTCCTCGTTACTCTCCGGTGAATTTGATTTCGCCGTGGCGAACCGGGCCATGCTCAGCGACCCATCGGATGGGCGAGTCTTCGGCGAGCGCAGAACCGCCTGTATCTTGGACCGCTGACGCGCGGAGGGTCAACAACGCATATACCCCCTCATAAGCCGCGGAATCGGATTCTAACAGGCCTTGCAAAAATTCAAACAAACGTTTGTATTGGACCGACTGGAGCGGCCATATATAATGCGCCGGCTCGGCTCGATCACGGACGGATCCAAGCCCTCCATCTTATAAATCATCAAAGCCTTGAGTAGGAGTTAGCCTATGGAACGCGAATACATGGAATTCGACGTGGTGATCGTCGGAGCGGGTCCGGCAGGCCTTTCCGCCGCGTGCCGGCTGAAGCAACGGGCCGCTGACGAGGGCAAGGAGATCAGCGTCTGTGTCGTCGAGAAGGGTTCCGAAGTCGGCGCCCATATCCTGTCGGGTGCGGTATTCGAACCGCGCGCACTCAACGAGCTGTTTCCCAACTGGAAAGAACTCGAAGCGCCGCTGAACACGGCGGTCAAGCGTGACGACATTTATCTGCTCAAGAGCGCCGAGCGTGCGAGCAAGCTGCCGAATGCACTGGTTCCCAAGACCATGCACAACGAAGGCAACTACATCATTTCCCTTGGCAACCTGTGCCGCTGGCTGGCGCAGCAGGCCGAAAACCTGGGCGTCGAGATCTACCCGGGGTTCGCCGCGCAGGAAGCCCTGATCGACGAGCAAGGCGTGGTTCGCGGCATCATCACCGGTGACCTCGGCGTCAATCGCGAAGGCGAGCCCAAGGAAGGCATGTACACCCCGGGCATGGAACTGCGCGCCAAGTACACCCTCTTCGCCGAAGGTTGCCGTGGCCACATCGGCAAGCAGCTGATCAGCCGCTACAACCTGAACGCCAACGTCGACCCTCAGCACTACGGCATCGGCATCAAGGAATTGTGGGACATCGATCCGTCCAAGCACGAGCAGGGTCTGGTGGTGCACACCGCTGGCTGGCCGCTGGATGACGAGAACTCTGGCGGCTCCTTCCTTTATCACCTGGAGAACAACCAGGTCGTGGTCGGTCTGATCGTCGACCTATCCTATAGCAACCCGTACCTGTCGCCCTTCGATGAATTCCAGCGCTACAAGCACCACCCGGTCATCAAGCAGTACCTAGAAGGCGGCAAGCGCGTGTCCTACGGCGCCCGCGCCATCGCCAAGGGCGGCCTGAACTGCCTGCCGAAGATGATCTTCAACGGCGGCGCGCTGATCGGCTGCGATGCCGGGACCCTGAACTTCGCCAAGATCAAGGGCAGCCACACCGCGATGAAGTCCGGCATGATCGCTGCCGAGGCGGTTGCCGACGCGCTGTTCGCTGGCCGCGAAGGTGGCGACGAGCTGACCGCCTACGAGGAAGCCTTCAAGAAGAGTTGGGTGTACGAAGAGATGTACGCCAGCCGCAACTTCGGCGCGGCGATCCACAAGTGGGGCGCGGTGAAAGGCGGCGCGTTCAACTTCATCGACCAGAACATCTTCGGCGGCAAGCTGCCCTTCACGCTGCATGACAGAAAGCCCGATTACGCCTGCCTCAAAAAGGCGGCGGACGCGAAGAAAATCGACTATCCCAAGCCGGATGGCGTGCTCAGCTTCGACAAGCTCAGCTCGGTGTTCCTCTCCAACACCAACCACGAAGAAGACCAGCCGGTCCACCTCAAGCTCAAGGACCCGAGCATTCCGATCGACCAGAACCTGCCGCTGTACGACGAACCCGCCCAGCGTTACTGCCCGGCTGGCGTATACGAGGTGGTGAACCAGGACGATGGCAGCAAGCGCTTCCAGATCAACGCCCAGAACTGCGTGCACTGCAAGACCTGCGACATCAAGGACCCCGCGCAGAACATCACCTGGGTCGCACCGGAAGGCACCGGCGGGCCGAACTACCCCAACATGTAAGACCGTCCGACATGAGAAAGGCGCGCTTGCAAGAGCGCGCCTTTCTTTTTTGCCGCCCTTTGCCTCGCGAGACAGCGATACGATCGCTAGTCTTGAGCTGAACGGCCATACCAAGGGGATCGCAATGGACGACCAAGATCAGCGCCCGCTTTCCTTTCGCGAGCTACTGGGCAGCGTCCTGGCCGCCGCGCTCGGCGTACAAAGCAGCAAGAACCGCACCCGGGACTTCAGCCGTGGCAAGCCGAGCCAGTTCATCATGATGGGCATCCTCTTCACGATGCTGTTCGGCCTTTGCCTCTTCGCAATCGTGCTTCTGGTCACTCACCTGGCCGGCATCTGAGTCACTGGTGACTGACCCAGAACACCGCCGTCGACACCACGATCACTATAAGAAAGAAGATGGCGAGCGCATCGACGCGACTGTCCCGGTTCTGCTGATTCATAGCGACCCCTTGCAAGGTGAGCGGACCAAGCGACTGCCAATGAGTTAAGTCGGCCGCGGGGTCTTCGGCAAGCGGGCGTCCTCTATCGCTTATCACTTATTGTTAGCGTCATATAGATAAACATCACTTTTCCATATAAAGACGCACTGGTATCTTGCCCCGCGCTGCAAAGTGCGCGGCCGTGCGCGTGCTTACCGTTCCTTCGATTCGGCCGGCAGCCTGACAACGGGATTTTTCATGTACGTATACGACCAGTACGACCAACAAATCGTCGAAGAACGAGTCAAGCAATTCCGGGATCAAATTCGTCGCTATCTGGCGGGCGAACTCACCGACGCGGAGCTGTTGCCGCTTCGTCTCCAGAATGGCCTTTATATTCAACGCTACGCGCCCATGCTGCGCCTGGCGGTCCCCTACGGGAACCTGCGCTCCGAGCAGTTGCGCAAACTCGCCCAGATCACCCGCGACTATGACAAGGGCTACGCCCACATCAGTACGCGGCAGAACATCCAGCTCAACTGGCCCGAGCTGGAAGATGTCCCCGACATCCTCGCCGAGCTTGCCACGGTGCAGATGCACTCGATCCAGACCAGCGGCAACTGCATTCGCAACACCACGACGGATCAGTTCGCCGGCGTCGCCAAGGACGAGCTGATCGACCCGCGCCCCTGGTGCGAGATCATCCGCCAGTGGTCCACGTTCCATCCCGAGTTCGTCCGCCTGCCGCGCAAGTTCAAGATCGCCGTCAATGGCGCGGTCCGGGATCGTGCGGCGATCGAAGTCCACGATATCGGCCTCGAAGCCGTGAAGAACGACGCCGGCGAACTGGGCTTCCGCGTCCTGGTCGGCGGTGGGCTGGGCCGGACGCCGATCGTCGGCAGCTTCATCAACGAGTTCATGCCGTGGCAGCACCTGTTGAGCTACCTCGAAGCGATTCTGCGGATCTACAACCGCTACGGTCGTCGCGACAACAAGTTCAAGGCGCGCATCAAGATCCTGGTGAAGGCCCTGACACCCGAAGTGTTCGCCCAGAAGGTCGACCAGGAATGGCAGCACCTGAAGGACGGCCCGCTCACCCTCACGCAGCAAGAGGTCGACCGGGTCTCCCAGTACTTCACCGCGCCAGCTTACGAGACGCTCGCCGATGAGGCCGCCCTGCTGGCCTCGCTGTCGGCCGAGCATCCGGGTTTTGGCCGGTGGCGCATGCGCAATGTCTTCGAGCACAAGCAGCCGGGTTATGCGGCGGTCACGCTATCGCTGAAGCCCACCGGCACCGCGCCGGGCGACATCACCGACAAGCAGCTCGACGCGCTGGCCGATCTGGCCGATCGCTATTCGTTCGGCGAAGTGCGCACCACCCATAACCAGAACATCGTTCTAGCCGATGTGCGCCAGGCGGATCTGTTCGAACTCTGGGGTGAGCTGCGTGAACTTGGCTTCGCCACGCCGAATATCGGCCTGCTGACCGACATCATCTGCTGCCCGGGCGGTGACTTCTGCTCGCTGGCCAACGCGAAATCCATCCCCATCGCCGAGGCGATTCAACGCCGTTTCGATGACCTGGACTACCTCTTCGACCTCGGCGAGATCGACCTCAACATCTCGGGCTGCATGAACGCATGCGGCCATCACCATGTCGGCCACATCGGCATCCTCGGCGTGGACAAGAAGGGCGAAGAGTTCTACCAGGTCTCGCTTGGCGGTAGCAGCGGGCGCGACGCGACGCTGGGACAGATACTCGGCCCGTCGTTCGCCCAGGACGCCATGCCGGACGTGATCGGCAAGATCATCGACGTTTTTGTGGAGCATCGCGAAGAAGATGAACCTTTCCTCGATACCTTCCGCCGAGTCGGCATTGCCCCGTTCAAGGAGCGCGTCTATGCAGCGAATCATTAAGAACGGCGTGGTGGTCGACGAGTCCTGGCACTTGCTGCCCCAGGACACGCCATTCGAGTCGGTCTCCAACAGCGACGACGTGATCGTGCCGCTCTCGATGTGGCTGGAGCATGGCCGCGCCCTCACCGTTCGTGACGGTGGCCTTGGCGTCTGGCTGGAAAGCGATGAGCAGATCGAAGACATCGCGGATGACTTGCAGCACTTCCAGGTGATTGCACTGAACTTTCCGGTGTTCACCGACGGCAGGCATTTCTCCTCCGCCCGCTTGCTGCGCGAGCGTTATGGCTACAAGGGCGAGATTCGGGCGATCGGCGATGTGCTGCGCGATCAGGTGTTCCTGATGCACCGCTGCGGTTTCGATGCTTTTGCCATCCGACCCGACCGCGACCCCGAGGACGCCTTGCAAAGCCTCCGCGATTTCAGCGTCACCTATCAGGCTGCAGTGGATCAGCCTCTGCCGCTGTTTCGACGCCGCGCTCAACCGGCATGATGAAAAAATCCGCCTGAACGGCGGATTTTTTTTGCGTTGGTCAGGCCGGGCCTGGTCATCGCACCTGTGCCCTGCTCGCCTCAGCCAAGGTCGACCAGCACGCGCCCGACCTGCTGCCCTTGCAGTATTCGCTCAATCTCGCCAGCGAGCTCGCCAAGCGAGACCTCACGTACCAGCGCACTCAGGTCGATCTTCCACTGCACCGAGAGCTTGTCCCACATCGAGGCCTTGACCACCAACGGGATCTCCACCGAGTCGACCCCCAGCAGATTGACGCCCCGCAGAATGAAAGGCAGCACGTTGCCCTGGAATTCCGTGCCAGCGGTCAGGCCGCAGCACGCCAGGCTACCGCCCCGCTTCAAGCCTTTGACGGCGTTGAAGAGAATGTCCCCACCTACCGTATCCACCGCACCCGCCCACTGCTCCTTGAGCAGAGGACGCTCGCCGCCGGCCTGCAGCGCTTGTCGATCGATGACCTCGGTAGCGCCGAGCGAACGCAGGAAACCGGCCCTATCTGCCTTGCCGGTGACCGCCGTCACCGCATAGCCGAGCCGGGCGAGCAGTGCCACAGCGATGCTGCCGACGCCACCGGTCGCGCCCGTCACCAGGACAGGTCCGGCGTCCGGCGTCAGCCCGGCCTGCTCCAGCTTGTCGACGCACAAGGCGGCGGTCAGGCCGGCGGTTCCCAAGATCATGGATTCACGCAGTGACAACTCGCGCGGCCGCTTGATGACCCACGCTGCCGGAACGCGGATGTACTGCCCGAAGCCACCCGCCGTGTTCATGCCCAGGTCATAGCCGGTGACGATGACCTCATCCCCGGCGCTGAATTCCGCCACGCTCGACTGCTCGACGACGCCCGCCGCATCGATGCCAGGGGTATGCGGATAGCTTCGGGTGACACCCCGGTTGCCGCTGGCGGACAGAGCATCCTTGAAGTTCAGCGACGAATATCGCACCCGGATCAGGACCTCCCCGGCCCGCAGCTCGTCGAGCGTCCGCTGCACGAGATCCATCTGGAATTTTCCCTGGGAGGGCTCGGTTACCTGAAGCGCCGTGAAGGTCATGCGGATCTCCTCGTCATTGCCAGAAGCGTTGGGCATTCAGACCGCTCCAGCCCTTGGCCGCCAGGTGCTCCACCGCCGTGCTGGCGGCCATTCCCAGGCGTTCGGGCAGCGTCTTCTTGTGTGCGAAGCGAAGGTGGAACAGTTCGGCCGACTTGGCCCGCTCGGCAAGGTACTCGTCGCTGGTACTCAGCTGGTCGACGAGCTGCTTGCCAAGTGCCGCCACGCCGAGCCACACCTCGCCGGTGGCGACCTCGTCGACCGCCAGCTGCGGGCGATAACGGGCAACGAAGTTCTTGAACAGCTCATGGGTCGTTTCCAGCTCTTCCTGAAATTTCTGCCGACCCTTTTCGGTGTTCTCGCCCAGAACGGTCAGGGTGCGCTTGTATTCCCCGGCCGTCAGCATTTCGATGTCGACGTCGTGCTTCTTGAGCAGTCGATGAACGTTCGGCAACTGAGCGACGACCCCGATCGAGCCGAGGATGGCGAACGGCGCGCTGAGAATCTTGTCGCCGACACAAGCCATCATGTAGCCCCCGCTGGCGGCGACCTTGTCGACGCACACGGTCAGCGGCACGCCCGCCTGCCGAATTCTGGCCAGCTGCGATGAGGCCAGCCCGTACCCGTGAACCATCCCGCCACCGCTCTCGAGCCGCACCACGACTTCGTCCTGCGGCGTGGCGAGCATCAGCAGCGCCGTGATCTCGTGTCGCAGATTCTCGACAGCCGAGGCCTTGAGGTCGCCGTCGAAATCCAGCACGAAGACCCGCGGCAATGCTTCTTCCGAGCGCCGGGCCGCCTTCGCCTCCTTGGCCTCGCGCTTGCGCAATGCCTTGAGGCTGTCCTTGGACAGCAGGCTTGCCTCCAGCCGCTGACGCATGGCCTTGTAGAAATCGTTGAGCTTGTGGACTTCCAGATGACCCTCCGACGCACGCGCCCGACCCTTGCGCAACACCGCGAACGTCAACAGCACAACGACGATCGCCACGACCAAGGTGACCGTCTTGGCTAGAAAACCTGCGTAATCGGCAAAAAATTCCACGATACCTCCCGCGTAGATGGCCGTCGGTCTTGCGGGTCGACGGTCGGGCAAGCATACCGACGGCCATCGAACCGGGCCAGCCGAGGCAATTCAAACGAACGTATGATTTCGCGTTGACACCTCTGGACGTTCAACCTAACCTCGCCGAAAAAACGCGACCGGAAGCGGAATATGGGCAGCATTTACCTGATCAGGCACGGTCAGGCGTCATTTGGAGCCGACAACTACGATGTGCTGTCGCCCATCGGTTTCCAGCAGTCCGAGGTGCTTGGAAACTACCTGGACACGCTCGGCATTTACTTCGATCGCTGCGTCAGCGGCAGCCTCGCTCGCCAGCAGGACACCGCCCGCGGCGTCCTTGGCGCCATGCGCGCCAGACCTATGCCCACCGAGGTCGACGACGCGTTCGACGAGTTCAAGGCCGACGAAGTCATCCGCGCCCATCTCCCCGACCTGCTTGCCAGCGAACCGCATGCGCTGGACGTCTTTCGCAATGCCGCCCAGCATCGGGCGGAGTTCCAGCGACTGTTCACCTACGTGATTCACCGCTGGATTTCCGGTGAGCACGACAAGGACGGCCTGGAGAGCTGGGCCTCGTTCGTCGCACGTGTACAGGGCGGCCTCGAGCGCCTGCTAGAACGGGCGGAGCGAAAGGACCGGATCGCAGTCTTTACCTCAGGCGGCACCATCACCGCCCTGCTTCAGCTTGTCATCGGCATCGCCCCGATCAAGGCATTCGAGCTCAACTGGCAGATCATCAACACCTCGGTCAGCCAGTTGAAGTTCCGCGATCGAGACGTTGCCCTGGCGTCATTCAACAGCCATGCGCACCTGGCGCAGACCAAGAACCCCGGACTCATCACCTATCGATGAGCCCAGCCCACGCGGCGCAGGCCGTGCATTCCCCACCCTCAAGGAAACGCTCATGAGCAATGTCGGCGAAACCATCAAAAGCATGCAGTCCAAGTTCAATCCGTCCGCAGCCGCAGGCCTGGACCTGATCTACCAGTTCGACATCACCGATGGCGACAACTACTACCTGGTCGTCAAGGACGGTACTTGCGACATCCAGCAAGGCAACTCGGACGCGGCCAACGTCACCCTGATCATGGACAGCGCCACGCTCAAGGGCATTACCACCGGCGAGACCGACGGCATGCAGGCCTTCATGGGCGGCAAGCTGCGCGCCGAAGGCGACATGATGCTGGCGCTCAAGCTCAGCGAACTGTTCCCGGGCTGATCCAGCCGAGCCATAAAAAAACCGAAGCGCATCGCTTCGGTTTTTTTTTGACCGCGATCGCGGCCGGCATCAGACGCCTTGATCAACCGGCAACACGCGCGCCTATAACGCGCCGCCCGGCTTGGTCGCCGCCCGCGCCGGCATTAGATTAGCGAATCAACCCGCCCCCCGATCATAAGTACAAGGGATAACCATGGCGCTAGAAGACCAGACCACGCGCGTACGCGAGGGCGAAGAGCTGCCAGTCGAAGTAATCGACAGCTACCTCAAGGCGAACATCCCCGGCCTTGCGGGCGCATTGCGCATCACGCAGTTCCCGGGCGGCGCGTCGAACCTGACCTATCTGCTGGAATACCCGGACCGCGAATTCGTGCTGAGGCGGCCGCCGTTCGGTCACAAGGCCAAGTCGGCCCACGACATGGGGCGGGAGTACCGGATTCTCAACCAGCTGAACGCCGGGTTCCCCTACTGCCCCAAGGCCTACGTCTACTGCACCGACGAGTCGATCATCGGCGCCGAGTTCTATGTGATGGAGCGGGTACGCGGGATCATCCTGCGGGCGGATTTCCCGGCTGAACTCCAGTTCGACGCCCAACGCACCCGAGCCTTGTGCGAGAGCTTCATCGACAAGTTCGTCGACCTGCACAACGTCGACTACGAAGCCTGCGGATTGGGCGACCTCGGCAAGCCGGAGGGTTATGTACGGCGCCAGATCGAAGGCTGGACCGACCGCTACGAACGCGCAATGACGCCCGATGCGCCGGCCTGGGAGACGGTCAAGCGCTGGCTGCAGGACAAAATGCCGGCCGATCATCACAAGCCCGGCATCGTGCACAACGACTACCGCTTCGACAACGTCATCCTCAACCCCGACAACCCGATGGAGATCATCGGCGTGCTCGACTGGGAGATGACGACCCTCGGTGATCCACTGATGGACCTGGGCAACACCCTCGCCTACTGGATCGAAGCCGACGACCCGCAGCCCATGCAGATGATCCGCCGCCAGCCCAGCCACATGCCGGGCATGCACACGCGCCAGGGGTTCGTCGATTACTACGCCAGCCGCGCCGGAATCGAGATTCCCAGCATCGACTTCTATTACACCTATGGCCTGTTCCGCCTGGCGGGCATCGTCCAGCAGATCTACTACCGCTACTACCACGGGCAAACCAAGGACAAGCGATTCGCGCCGTTCATCCACATGAACAAGCTGCTCGAAGCCAAGGCATCGCAGGTCATCGGTCAGTCCGATCTCTGACGCATCTTTCCACCACGTCGCCCCAGGGTGACCAGACAAGCAAGCAGGTCCTTTATGTCCAAGACCACTCTGTTCGACCTCGACGGCAAGATCGCCTTCGTTTCAGGTGCCAGCCGCGGTATCGGCGAGGCCATCGCCAAGCTGCTCGCCCAGCAGGGCGCCCATGTCATCGTCTCCAGCCGGAAGATCGACGGCTGCCAGGCAGTTGCCGACGCCATCACGGCCGAAGGTGGCAAGGCCACGGCCATCGCCTGCCATATCGGCGAGATGGAGCAGATCCAGGGCGTGTTCGCCGCGATACGCGAGCAATTCGGTCGCCTCGACATCCTGGTGAACAACGCCGCCACCAACCCGCAGTTCGCGCATGTGCTGGATACCGATCTGTCCGCCTTCCAGAAGACGGTCGACGTCAACATCCGCGGGTATTTCTACATGTCGATCGAAGCCGGCAAGCTGATGCGCGAGCACGGCGGCGGCAGCATCATCAACGTCGCGTCGATCAACGGCGTCTCGCCCGGGGCGTTCCAGGGCATCTACTCGATCACCAAGGGCGCGGTCATCAACATGACCAAGGTGTTCGCCAAGGAATGCGCGGCGTTCGGGATTCGCTGCAATGCCCTGCTGCCGGGCCTGACCGACACCAAGTTCGCCTCGGCGCTGGTCAAGAACGATGCGATTCGCGAGGCCGCCCTGCAGCACATTCCGCTCAAGCGCGTGGCCGCCCCGAGCGAAATGGCCGGCGCGGTGCTCTACCTTGCCAGCGACGCGTCCAGCTACACCACGGGCGTATCGCTCAATGTGGACGGCGGCTTCCTCTCCTGAGGTGAGCGACCGAAATAAAAGAAGGAGCCGAAAACAGGCCGTGTGAAAACTACTGCGCTCGGTTATGCCGCGTTAAAAACAGGCTCGGAATGCTCATTTACCGCTCGTAAACTCCGCTTCCTCGCCTGTTTTTGCCTTGCCTAACCTTCGCTCGCTACGTTTTCACACAGCCTGCAAAAGGCTCCTTCTTTCATTTTCTTCACCAATCAGCCAGGGCGCGGGTCGCCTGGTCGTTGAGGGGTTCGACGACCAGGCCGGTCGACATCAGCTCGATGGCGAAGCTCGCGCCGTCGGCAAGCGGCATGTAGCTGTGACGAAGCTCCCGTGGATCGAGTACCAGCAGACTACGTTCAGAGAGACCAAGCGCCGCCCAGACGTCCAGCCCGAACGGATGCTCGGCCAGATCGGCATGCTCCAGCCGCGACAGGCGTTGCTGTTCCACGGTCATGTAGCGACCTACCAGCGCATCGGGCCGATACCCGGCATCCAGTCCGATGAGATCGGCGATGTGCTTCCAGGCCAGCATTCGAACATGCAACTGCCAGCGCTGGCCCTCGATCAGCACCGTCTGGCGATCGTCGCCGACCTGCACGGCCGCCTCGTACACATCCGGCCCCTGCGCCTGGAACGTCACCACTGCCAGTGGCGCCTGGTCCGGCACGGGTCGAAAGTTCGAGAACTCATAGGCTGCCAGCGCGATCGCGCCTGCGAAGGCGAGTATCGTCAGACCCAGCGTGCCCCGTACGAAGCCCAGCAGCCAGGCGCTGCCAAGCAGGAGCCGCAGCGCGACGAACGCCACCAGCGCCGCGAACAATGCGACCACCACGGCCAAACCGATGTATTGCATCTAAGGCGTCCTCCCTGAAAGCGCGCATTATCGAGAGCGCCCAGGCAGGCTGCCAGCATGAGGCGAGCGCAGTGGCGACGGCTGCACACTTCTCGTAGGCTCCGCGCATCGAACCGCAGACGGACACCCTCAATGCAACTCGTCGACATCGGCGTCAACCTGACCCACGCCAGCTTCGCCTCGAACCCCGAACGAGTCGTCGCGGACGCCCGTCGCGCCGGCGTGAGCCAGCTGGTGCTCACCGGCACCGATCCGGCTGACAGCGAAGCCGCGCTGGCGCTCGCCGAGCGGCTCGACCCCAGCGCCACCCTGCTGTTCAGCACCGCAGGCGTCCATCCGCACGATGCACGCCACTGGTCCTCCGATACCGCCACCCGGCTGCTGGCTCTGCTGCGCATGCCGCGGGTGCGCGCCGTCGGCGAATGCGGGCTGGACTTCAATCGCGACTTCTCGCCGCGACCCCAGCAGGAGCAGGCGCTGGAAGCGCAGCTGGAACTGGCGATCCAGACCGGGCGCCCGGTGTTCCTGCATGAACGCGATGCCAGCGAGCGACTGGGGCAAATCCTGCGCAGTTGCCGCGACAGCCTCAGCGCGGCCGTCGTGCATTGCTTTACCGGCGACAAGGCCGCGCTGTTCCGCTATCTCGATCTCGACCTGCACATCGGCATCACCGGGTGGATTTGCGACGAACGCCGCGGCACGCACCTGCACCCGTTGGTTCGCGAGATTCCGCGCGGGCGCCTGATGATGGAAACCGACGCACCGTACCTGCTCCCCCGCACGCTGCGCCCCAAGCCACGCAGCGGCCACAACGAACCGGCCTTCCTGACGGCCGTTCTGGCAGAGGTCGCGCGCCATCGCGGCGAGAGCGAGCAGGCGCTTGCCGAGCACACCACGGCGTGCGCGCGCGCATTCTTCGGCTTGCCCGCACCGCAGGAAGACGGGGCGGTAACCGACGCCACTCAAGAACCCCGGCCATAGGCCGCTAACAGGACGCGGTTTGATACGCATCAAACCCTTACTGCGCCTTCTCGGCAGAATGCTGCCGTTCGGAAAAGGATAACGAGAGCCCTATGGCCGCCTGGATTCGCGATCTTTCCCTCAAGTACAAGTTCTGGGCCGTCAACCTGGTCGCCTTCGCAACCACCTTGCTCCTGGTGCTGTTCGCCATGCATCTGGAAGCACGCGCACGAGCCGAACAGGCACAGGTGGCTGCACAGGCCCACGCGGCCCTGCTGAGTGCCTGGCCCACCGGAACCGCGCTCCCGATGAGCGACGATCTCGTCAGCTTCCAGGCTGGGCAGCCCCCTTCCATAAACGGCCACGCGGTGCCGGCCCTGGAAGGCTGGGTCTCGGTGCCTCACGACAGTCTTTTCGGCGATTCGCCGGTCATCGGCGCGCAGCTCGTCCAGTCCGGCGATCAGTGGCATGCCGTGCTGGCCAGGGCGCCGAGCCTGCTCCAGGTGTTCTGGCAGCATTTCCTCAGCTATGCCGCCGGCGTGGCGGTGCTGATGCTCGTCTTGCTGGCCGCCTCTCAGTTGCTCATTCGCTTCCTGCTGAGCCATCTCAACACCCTCAAGGACGTCATGCTGCACGTCGAACGCACAGGCGACCTGGCGGCGCGCGTGCCGCTCGAATCGCGGGATGAAGTCGGCCAGATGGCGACCGCCTTCAACGCGATGCAGCAGGGCTACCAACGGGTGGTCGGCACAGTCGCGCAGGCTGCCGTGCGGCTCGATGCCGGCGCCCGCCAGCTGGCCGGCAGCATGAAGGACGTTCGCCAGGGCATGCTCGGTCAGCAGAGCGAGACTGACCAGGCGGCCACCGCGATCAACGAGATGTCCGCCACGGTGCATCACATCGCCGAATACGCCGGCCAGACGCGCGACCAGTCTCAGGCGGCCGACCGCCTGGCCGGGGAAGGCCAACAGGCCGTGACCAAGGTCGAGCGATCCATTTCCAGCCTGTCGCGTGGCGTGCAGCAGACCGCCGAGATGATCCAGCAGCTGGCCACCGACAGCCAGCAGATCAACGGCGTGGTCAGCGTGATTCACGGCATCGCCGAGCAGACCAACATGCTGGCGCTCAATGCCGCGATCGAGGCCGCGCGGGCGGGCGAGATGGGGCGAGGCTTCGCCGTGGTCGCCGATGAAGTACGCAACCTGGCCAAGCGCGTCCAGGAGTCGACCGACGAAATCACCCGGATGATTTCCGCGTTGCAGTCCACCTCGCGCGATGCGGTCGAGTTCATGCAGGAAAGTTCGATCAACGCCGACGCCTGCGTGCAGGACGCCCATGAGGCCGGGCTGGCGCTGGAAGCCATCACCTCGGCCGTGGCGCAGATGCGCGAGAGCAACACCCAGATCGCGGTCGCCGCCGAGCAACAGAGCCAGGTGGCCGAGGAACTGACCCGCTCGGTGACCGGCATCCGCGACGTGACCGAGCAGACCGTGCGTCAGACTGTGGACTCTGCCGAGACCAGCAGCGAGCTCGCGGGGCTGGCCGGCGAACTCAACCGGGCCATCGGCCAGCTCAAGCTCTGAGCGTCAGCCGAACACCGTCACCGTCTGGCGACTGATCGCGATCAGCTCGCCCTTCGGTGACCACATCGCGGCGGCGCAATGGCCGTAACCGTCGCGGGCATGCTCGATCACTGCGCGATACTGGCACCAGTCATGGGTGTCCACGGCCGGCATCGGCTGGACGAACTCGATGGTCCAGGTCAGCGAACTGCCGGGGGCGAAACGATTCAGGTGGGGCAGCACCGCCGGCGGCCAGGCGTCGACCAGCGCAAGCAGGTGCGCCTCGGTCACCGGCTCGCGCACTACCTCGCCGCGCAACCGCACCCAGCCACCCATCTCCCGCGAACGATTGCCACTGAACGGCAGGCCGCCGACGCCCCAGCGCATGGCCAGATAGCGCGTGAACTCCGGCGCGATTCCCTGTACGTAAGGCAGCTCCTGGCAGGCTTCGACCGGCGGCATCGGCGGTGCCGGCTCGGCGGCCACCTCGATGGCCGACTCGCGCGGCGCACCGAAGCTGCCCTGCACCAGCGTCACGACCTGGCCGTTCTGCACGGCGCGACCGAGCACCTGGCTCACCGCCTTGCCCTCGCGTAGCACCTCGACGTCGAAGGTAACCGGCATGTCCACCGCCATAGGCCCGACGAAGGTGATCGCCAGCGATCGCACCGGGCGGCCTTCCGGCACACGTGTGCGCATCGCCTCGTAGACGAGCGCGGCAGCCAGTCCGCCGAAGGCTGCCCGGCCCTGTCCCCAGGTGCTGGAAATACTGATCGGCTCCGATCCGCCGCGAACGGCCCGGATCATCTCGGATAGCTGCATGGCAAGACTCTCTTGAGCGAAAAGTCCGATAGTAGCGGGCCAAGCCAGGGGCGGCGACCGCTCGCTGCATGCAAATGCCGCGTCATTCGCCGCGCGAGCGTGCCGCCCGCCAGCGCAACTGGCGACACACCCGCCGCAAGGCCCGGTCAAGCGCGACGGAGTCGGCCGTCTGCCCGGCATAGCGCTGCGCCTCGTACTGGCGAACGAAGGCAAGAATGGCCTCGGCCCGCTCGGGCAAGCGCTGGGCGGCGCGCTCGCCGAAGGCCCGCGGCCCTTCGCCCGGCTGGCGACGCACGCCATGCCGCGCAAGCGCCTGCTCGAAACGCGCATACCCCTCGCGCTGCCGGTCCCGCACGTTGCGCCAAGGCTTGAACAGCACCAGCGCCAGCACCGCCATGCCGATCGCCAGCGCACCCACCACGCCCGCGCCCAGCGCGCGGTAGTCCACCGAACCGAACCAGCGCTGAATCAGCGCGAGCTGCTCGTCCCCCTGATAGCCCAACACCCAGCGCTGCCAGCCGTAGTTGATGCCTTCCCACTTGAGCCGCAGATCGTTCAGCCAGCCGATATCGCGGTACCGGAGCAGGGCAATGGCCGAATCGTCGAACAGTGCCCGCTCCTCCGGCACGGCCTCCACCAGTCCCTGCTCGATGCGCTCAGGGGCCACCTGGAACGTCGGATCGACGCGGACCCAGCCGCGCCCCGCCAGCCAGTACTCCACCCACGCATGCGCATCGAGCTGGCGCACCGAGACGTAGTTGCCGGCCTCGTTCAGTTCGCCGCCCTGATAGCCCACCACGACACGGGACGGGATGCCCGCCGCGCGCAGCACGAAGGTCATCGCGCCGGCGTAATGGATGCAGAAACCGCGCCGCGTATCGAACAGGAAGCCATCGACGATGTCCTCGCCCACGGGCGGCGGCTTGAGCGTGTAGACGTAAGGCGCCTGGTTGAAATGGCGCAGCAGCGCCTCGACCACCGCTTGCGGCGTGGGGTGCGTCGCCTTCAGTTCCGCCGCCCAGGCACGGCTGCGCGGGTTGCCCTGGGCCGGCAATTGCAGCCCGGCACGGGCGACCGATTGCGGCAGGCGCGGCTGGCGCACCGCCGCCGGCCAACTGCGCACCCGATACATCAGCGCCGCCTCGACCGGTCGGCTGCGCTGGAGATGGAAGTCCCCCATCAGCTGCGCCTCGCCCCCGGGAAGCTCCGGCACATCGAGGGCGAACAGCCAGGGCTGTCCGCTGGGCTGCATCACCACACTGTAATCGAGCGGCGCGCCCTGGGGCGTCCAGGCGGGAGCACGCATGACATGAGAAGACGGACCGCGCGCCCAGCGCCGGCCGTCGAATTGCTCGAAGGTCAGGGCACGCCAGTAGAGCGCCGCGCGCGGGGGAAGCTCGCCGCTGAAACTGGCACGAAAGGCCAGTTCACCCGACTGGCTCAACTCGGCGATGTCCCCGGGTGCCATCTCTTCGGCCAGCCCGGTTGTACCGCGCGTCTGCGCTTGAGGAAGCGACCACAGCGGACCGACACGCGGGAAGAACACGAACAGAACCAGCATCAGGGGCACCGCTTGCAGCAGCAACCCACCTGCCAGCCGCACCGCCGGCCAGGGGCGGCCGAACAGGCGGCTCTGCTGCAAGCCGATCATCGCCGCCAGTAGCGCCAGGATCGGCAGCAGGCTGAACAGGCCGGCGAGCAATCCGTCCTCGAACAGATAGCTGGTCGCGACCGCGAAGAATCCAAGGAAGATCACCACCACGGCATCTCGGCGGCTGCGCATTTCCACCAGCTTGAGGATGAAGGCGGCGATCAACAGCGTGACGCCCGCATCCAGCCCGACCAGGCCATCGTGGGAGAGATAGACGCCGGCACCGACCACCAGCATCGCCAGGCCCTTGAGCCAGCCCGGCGGATAGGACGCCTGCATGCGATAGATGCGTACCCGCCACAATCCGCAGCCCAGCCAGAGCGCAACGATCCAGAGCGGCAGGTGCGCCAGATGCGGAAGGATGACCAGCACCTGGGCGACCATCAGCCAGACGAGCGTCTCGCGCGGAATCGTCAAGAGACTCATGCCGCGGCCCTCTCCGCTGGCGCGCCATGCAGCGCCAGGGCTTGCAGGCATCGCTCCTGGTGCTCGGCCCCTTCGCCCGGCCCCAGCGTGCGACCGGGCAGTTGCAGCGTGAACCGCTGCTGGGCGTCGCTCGCAGCCAGAACCAGATGGCAAAGCAGCGACAGCCGGGCCTCCGGGTCGCCGCCAAGCGCATCGAAGCTCAGCAGCAGGTCGCTGCCCGCCAGCGCGGCGAAATCCTTCACCAGCAGGCCGCGGCCGCGGGAGTAGGCCTTCCAGTGCAGGCGCTGCAGAGAGTCGCCACGCTGCCAGGCGACCAGCCCGCGGTAGTCGTCGGCGCCGACCCCGACGACCCGCGCGCCCTCTTCGTCGCCCTCGCCGCCCTGGACGGTGGGCGCCTCGCCCTCGAGCGGTCGCGGATAGACCAGCACCGCGATGTCCAGGTCGACCCAGCTCCATGCGACGAACAGGCCCAGCGGAAAGCGGCTCTCCACGCGCAGCCGTTCCGGCCGCAGCCAACCACGGCGTTCGCTCTGCAGCGCCAGCTCGATCTCGCAGGCGCCGCGCGCCGGCACGTCGTCAAGCGTCATGGCCGCGCGCTGCCAGCCGAGCGCTACCGCCTGGTGAGCACGCGAGCGGCTTTCCAGACGCACCCAGGGATGGGCCTGCTCACCCGCGAAAATCGGGTGCGTGCGACCCGATTGCAGGCGCAGCCCGGCGAGGTTTCGCCAGGTATGCAGGATGGCGACGGCGTAGACCGAACCCAGCAGGAAGCACATCGCGTACGCCAGGCTGTTCTGGTAGTTGATCGCCGCCAGCAGGATCAGCCCGAGCACGATGAGGAACGCGACGCCCATGCGCGTCGGCAGGATGAAAATGCTCCGCTGGCTCAGCACTACGGATTTGGCCCGCGGGATGCGCTTGTCCAGCCAGCGGTCGCGATGGCGCGAAAAACGGCTCATGCCCTGCTCCACGCTGGCGCTGCATGCCCGCTCACAGTGGCGGCACTTCCCGCAGCAGCCACTGCACCAGCGTGCCGCCGCCAAGACCGGTGGGGTCGGCGCGCTCGCGCAGGCGATGCCCGACGACAGCCGGCAGCACCGCCTGAACGTCTTCGGGGATGACGTAGTCGCGGCCGTCCAGAAACGCCCAGGCGCGGGCCGCCGCCAGCAGCGCCAGGCTGCCACGGGGCGAGAGCCCCCAGGCGAACTGGGGCTGGGTGCGGGTCGCTTCGACGAGCCGCAGCACGTAATCGGCCAGCGCGTCGCTCACCCTCACGCGAGCCACCTCGGCCTGGATTTCATGCAACCGAGTGTGATCGAGCAGCGGCTCGATATGAGCCAACGCATCGCGGCGCGTGCCGCCCATGAGCAAGGCCTTCTCCGCCTCGCGCGCCGGATACCCCAGCGACAGGCGCATGAGGAACCGATCCAGCTGCGATTCGGGCAAGGCGAAGGTGCCGCCCTGGTTGGCCGGGTTCTGCGTCGCGATGACGAAGAACGGGTCCGGCAAGGGCCGGGTCGCGCCCTCGATCGTCACCTGCCCCTCTTCCATCGCCTCGAGCAGCGCGCTCTGGCTCTTGGGCGTGGCGCGGTTGATTTCATCGGCCAGCACCAGTTCGGCGAAGATCGGCCCCGGATGGAACACGAAGCGTCCGCTGTCCCGGTCGAACACCGAGGTGCCGAGGATATCGCCGGGCAGCAGGTCCGAGGTGAACTGGATGCGCTGGAAGGCCAGCCCCATCACCCGCGCGAGCGTATGGCTGAGGGTCGTCTTGCCCATGCCGGGCAAGTCTTCGAGCAGCAAGTGGCCGCGGGCGAGCAGGCAGGTGACGGCCAGTCGAACCTGAGCCTCCTTGCCGAGCAGCACAGCGTTGATGCGGGTAAGACAGGCTTCGAGTTCGGACAGCATGCAGGACTCCTTTGCGAGGCTCGATCCTAAACAGCGCCCGCCGGCTCGGCCATCGCCATCGGCCGGACGCTTCGAAGGTTGTGACGCCGCTCGCTCAGGGACGGATCATCTCGAAGCGCTCGCGGGTATAGGTGTAGCGCTGCCCGCCGAGCCGACCGATCAGGTCCAGCCGCGCCGGATCGATGCGACCGCTCGCGTCCAGCACGCGGTCGTCGATATGCGCCAGCAGCACCTCGGCGAAGATCAGGTGGCAGTTGGGTCGCTGCGGCGGGTAGGCCTGGATATGCGCAACCCGGCATTCGAACGCGACCGCCGCGCCGGCCACGCGGGGCGGACGGACACGAGCCGAGGGCTCGCCAAGGATGCCACAGTGTTCGAATTCGCTGAGCCCGCGGTCGAGCGCGACGGCCGTTGCGTTCATCGCTTCCGCCTGCGCGGCGCTGACCAGGTGGATTACCAGCTCGCCGGTGGCCTCGGCATTGAGCAGGCTGTCCTTCTTGTGTCCGTTGCGCTGACCGATGTTGATCATCAGCGTCGGCGGATCGTCGCTGATCACCTGGAAGAAGCTGAACGGCGCCAGGTTGCTGGTGCCCTCGGGCGTGACGGTCGACACCCAGGCGATCGGGCGCGGGGTGACGGTGGAGGCCAACCAGCGGTAGGCCTCCAGGGGTGACAGGGTGCTGAAATCCAGTTGCACGAACACGACTCCCGAAAGGCAACGACGCCACCCGAAACAGGCGGCCAGAGGATATGACCGCGCGCAGGCGACGTGATGCAAGCCTTCCGTTCGTCGGAATCGCCGCGCCGTCGCCACGCGCCCGGCTTGGTGGGAGGCAAAACGCCATGAGGCCGCCGCGACCGCAAGTACTCAAGCCAGAGCGTCCGCGCCTTGCGCCCGCTCGTCGCGCCTAACCTAACGGTCAGATTCCTGCCCAGCGGTAGTTCACAGCTGAAACTTTTTCTAACACCTTCAAGTCGCACTAAACACAAAAGGTCAGTGGCTAGCCGGAGCAGTCAGGCGACAGGGCAAGCGCGTTGTGTCGTAGGCGCAATGGGTAAGCGATAGCTAGTTGAAGGCCATTCCAAGCCGCACGTTCGAGCTCGCCAGACGGGCCTGACCGCGACTTGCTATGGATGGGTCAGGGAGTCAGGACGATGCTCTTCAATTCCGCGATTTTCATCGCCGGGTTCCTTCCGGTGGTGCTGCTTGGTTTTTTCCTCTTTTCCCGCCGAGGGCATGCGCGCCTTGCGGCGATCTGGCTGACACTCGCTTCGCTGGTCTTCTACGGCTGGTGGAACCCCGCCTACGTGCCGCTGCTGGTCGGCAGCATGCTCTTCAACTACCTGGCCGGCGGCTACCTCGCCCGGCAGCCGTCTCGCCGGTTTCTGCTGCTGGCGATCGGCGCCAACGTCGCCCTGCTGGGCTACTACAAATACACCGGGTTTCTCTTCGCCACGCTGGACGATGCCTTCGGCGTCGGGCTGCAGGTGGACGACATCATCCTGCCGCTGGCCATTTCCTTCTTCACCTTCCAGCAGATCGCCTATCTCGTCGATGCGCACGACGGCGCCGTGAAGGAGCATGACTTCGTCCATTACTGCCTGTTCATCACCTTCTTCCCGCAGCTGATCGCCGGCCCCATCACGCACCACGGCGAGATGCTGCGCCAGTTCAACGATCGCGACCGCTTCCGACTGCGCCTCGACTACCTGGCGCTGGGTGTCACGGTGTTTTTGCTGGGCCTGTTCAAGAAGGTGGTCATCGCCGATCCGCTGGGGCAGAAGGCCTCGCCGATCTTTGCCGTGGCCGCCGACGGCACGGTGCCGGCCCTTTACGACGCCTGGACCGGCGCGCTCGCCTACACGCTGCAGATCTACTTCGACTTTTCCGGCTACAGCGACATGGCCATCGGCCTGGGATTGATGTTCGGCGTCCGCCTGCCAGCCAACTTCAACAGCCCGTTCAAGGCCCGCAACGTCATCGACTACTGGAATCGCTGGCACATGACGCTGACGCGCTTCCTCACGGCCTACCTCTACAACCCGATCGTGCTGCGCATCACCCGCGCCCGCATGGCGGCCGGCAAGCCGCAGGCACGTCGCGGCAAGATGACCGTCGGCACCTTCATCGCCCTGGTCGCCTACCCCACGTTGTTCACCATGTTCGTCTCCGGCGTCTGGCACGGCGCCGGCTGGCAGTTCGTGGTGTTCGGGCTGCTGCACGGCCTCTATCTGGTGGTCGCGCATGGCTGGCGCGCCTACAAGGTTCGCCAGGGCTGGAGGGTCGACAGCGACAACCCCGCACACGTGATCGCAGCGGTTGGCCTGACCTTTCTCTGCGTCGTGGTGGCGATGGTGTTCTTCCGCGCCGCAGACGTGCCGGCGGCGCTCGCACTGCTTGCAGGGATGATCGGCCTCAGCGAGCACAGCACCCACTTCGACAAATCCGACTTCCTGACCCTCGCCTTCCTGCTCGGCTTCGTCTGGACCGCGCCGAACCTGCAGCAGTGGATGAATCGCTTCGCCATCGCGCTCGATGCCCACGTTCACCCGCACTGGCTCGAGCGCTGGATGCCCTTCACCGGCTGGCAGCCGGCGCCGGCGATCGGGTTCGGAATCGGCCTGCTGGGCTTTTTCGCACTGGCGCTGGCCTTTTCGGTCGCGCCCACGGAGTTCCTCTACTTCCAGTTCTGATCGACAAGGAGCACGCGATGGAACAGCTACTCTGGCTCCCGCCCCACCCAGGCCTCGGCGAGGCGTTGAGTGACGCCAAGCGGATCACCGACCCGGCCGAGCGACTGGCTCGCGCGCTGACCCTGTCAGGCTATCGCCGCGACTTCACCCAGACCGCCCGCATCGACCGACTCGCGACCGAAGGACAGGGTGAACCCGCTCAGACTGCCACGCTGGGCCTGACGAGCCTGCGGGTGGCGGTGCTTTCCTCGCATACGGTCGATCACCTGCTGCCCGCCGTACGGGTGGCCGGTCTCGGGCGACGGCTGGCGCTGTCGCTCTACGTCGCACCTTACGGGCTGTATCGGCAGGCGTTGCTGAGCGACGACCGCGCGCTGGCCGACTTCGCGCCGCAGGTGGTCGTGCTGGCGCTGGACGCCCGCGACGCACCGCTGCAACTGCCGCTCGATGCCAGCGAGGCCGAGGTGGTCGCCGCCATCGACGACCGCGTCGGGGAGCTGCGCCAGCTGTGGCGTCGGGCCCGCGAGCGCCATGCCGCGCAGATCATCCAGCAGACGCTGGTGCCGGTCGATCCGCCGCTGTTCGGCTCCTTCGAGGCCCATGTGCCCGCCTCGCCCTTTGCCCTGACTCAGCGACTGAACGACGCTATCCGCCAGGCCGCGGCCGCAGACGGGGTGCTGCTGCTGGACCTGGCCTGGCACGCCGCCCAAGGCAGTTATGGCGCGGGGCTCGCCGACCCGGTGCGCTGGCACCAGGCCAAGCAGCTGGTCAGCCCGGAGCTGGCGCCGCTGTACGGCGACCACCTGGCGCGGATCCTCGCGGCCGGGGTCGGGCTGTCGCGCAAGTGCCTGGTGCTCGACCTCGACAACACGCTATGGGGCGGCGTGGTGGGCGACGATGGCATCGACGGCATCAGGCTCGGCCAGGGTTCGGCGACGGGCGAGGCGTTCCTGGCGTTCCAGCACTACGCCGCCCTCCTCGCCCGCCGCGGCATCATCCTCGCGGTGTGCAGCAAGAACGACCACGCCGTCGCCGAAGCGGCATTCGGTCATCCCGAGATGGCCATCGCCCGCGCCGACATCGCCGCCTTCGTCGCCAACTGGGACGACAAGGCCGGCAACCTGCGGCGTATCGCGGCGATGCTGGACATCGGCCTGGACGCGCTGGTGTTCGTCGACGACAACCCAGCCGAGCGCGACATCGTCCGGCGCGAGCTGCCGCAGGTGGCGGTGCCCGAGCTGCCGGACGACGTCGCCGATTACCCCGCGCGGGTGGCGGCGGCCGGGTACTTCGAGGCCGTGTCCTTCACCGCCGATGACCTCGGTCGCGGCCGCAGCTACGCGGCCAACGCCGAACGCAAGGCGGCGCTCAGCCAGGCGACCGACATGGAAGGCTATCTGCGCGGCCTGGAGATGCGGCTGGAGATCAGCCGCATCGGCGAGGCCGAGCGGGCCCGCGCGACCCAGCTGATCAACAAGACCAACCAGTTCAACCTCACCACGCGCCGCTACAGCGAGGCGGAAGTCGAACGTCTCGCCAACGCCCCTGGCAGCCTCGCGCTGGCGCTGCGCCTGAAAGACAAGTTCGGCGACAACGGCCTGATCGGCGTGTTGCTGGCGCGACCCGACCCGGCGCTGGAGCCCGGCGAGGTGCTGATCGACAGCTGGCTGATGAGCTGCCGCGTGCTCGGGCGTCAGGTCGAAGACGCCGCGCTCGACGTCCTGGCCCGCGCCGCGCAGGCCGCCGGCTACCGCGCGCTGGTCGGCGAATACCGACCCACCGCACGTAACGGCATGGTGGCCGAGCACTACCCGCGCCTGGGCTTCGGGCAGCGGCCGACGCCCGCCGGCGCGACCGCGGACGCCACCTTCTGGCGCTACCGCCTGGACACCCACCAGCCCACTTCCCACTTCATCGAGGTAAAGGACGCATGACTCAGGCAGACATCATGGAACGGCTCACCGAGGTCTTTCGCGACGTGTTCGACGAGGACGAGCTGACGCTGAGCCCCGACACCACCGCCGACGACATCGACGGCTGGGACAGCCAGACCCACGTCATCCTGATCGTCGCCGCCGAGCAGCGCTTCGGCGTCAAGTTCCGCACGGCCGAGCTGGAATCGCTGCACAACGTCGGCCACTTCGCTCAATTGATAGGCGCCAAGCTCGAAGGCAGGTGATCCCATGATGCGCATGGCAGGCGTGAGTGCGGACGAGCAGGCCGCGCAAGGCGACGAAACCGGCCTCGCACGGGCAGGCTTCGCCGGGTATCTGACCGCGGTGGTCGCCGGCCTGCTGGCCGCGATGGCGGCGTTCGTGCTGGTGCTGCTGGGTCTGCGGGCCACCGGCAACCTGCCGCCGCCGGCCTTTTCCAACAGCCTGTGCGTCGACGAAAAGCTCAACTTCCTGCGCAACAACCCGATCGTGGACCCGACGCTCCTGGTGGTCGGCTCGTCGGTCGCCTGGCGGCATGTCGACGGCGATGCGCTGGTGGCCGCCGCGCCCGGCACCCGCCCCATGAACGGCGCCTTCTGCGGTCTGCATGTCGACCAGACCGCCTATGTCACCGAGTGGCTGCTCGACCGCCAGCCGACCGTGCGGCAGGTGGTCATGGTGGTCGATCCGCTGGATCTCGCCGGCTGCTGGCGTGAGCGCGACGCGGTGTTCGATCGTGATGACGCCGATCGCTACGTCTATCAGGACGCCTCGCCGTGGCTGTACTACCTGCGCTACTTCGCGCCCATCTCGCTCACCCGCAACGCGCTCAAGGTCAGCGATCAGCGCGCCGGGCTGATCGAATGGGACCCGCTGGTGTTCAACCGTCACGGCGACGGCCCGCTGGTCAGCGACAACGACCGCGGGCTGTTCTACGGCACGCCCGAACCGCTGGATGGCGCCTGCTTCGCCGCGCTCGCCGACATGGCCGACACGCTGGACCGCGAAGGCCGGCAGCTCACGGTCGTCTCGACGCCGCTGCACCCGGAATGGAAGACGCTCGTCGACCCCGACGGCAGCTTCATCGCCGACTATGACGCGCGCATCCTGCAGGCCCTCGGCGGGACGACGGCGCGCTACTGGAACGCCGACCAGCAATGGCAGGCGCCGAAAACCGCGTTCATCGACGCCATCCACTTGCGCTGGTCCGCCGCGCAGGCCTTCTCCGCCGCGCTCGCCCGCCAGCTCGGTCTCGGCGAACCCACCGAGGCGGTCTCCGGCGGCGCCGTGCTGACCAGCGAGGCCGGCCTGGCGACGCCCATTCGCTGAGCGCCGCGCCGGTGCGTCAGGCGCTGGCGCCCTCCTCGCACAGTTCCGCCGCGCTGATTTCGCGCATGCGGAATTTCTGCACCTTGCCGCTGATGGTCATCGGGAATTCGTCGACGAACTTGAAATGCCGCGGCACCTTGAAGTGCGCGATCTTGCCGGCGCAGTAGTCGCGCAGCTGCGCCTCGTCGCACGGATGGCCGGGATGGCACTTGACCCAGGCGACGATCTCTTCGCCGTACTTGCTGCACGGAATGCCGATGACCTGCACATCCGCGACGCACGGGTGGGCATAAAGAAATTCCTCGATCTCGCGCGGATAGATGTTCTCCCCGCCGCGAATGATCATGTCCTTGTTGCGCCCGACGATCTTCACGTAGCCCTCGTCATCCATCACGGCGAGGTCGCCGGTGTGCATCCAGCGCGCGCGGTCGATCGCCTGGGCCGTCGCTTCCGGGTTGTTCCAGTAGCCGAGCATCACGCTGTAGCCGCGCGTGCAGAGTTCGCCGATCTGCCCGCGCGGCACGATGCGGCCCTGCTCGTCGACGATCTTGCTCTCGAGCTGCGGCTGGGTACGGCCGACGCTGGTCACGCGGCGCTCGAGGTCGTCGTCCGGGCCGGTCTGGGTCGAGACGGGGCTGGTCTCGGTCATGCCGTAGGCGATCTGCACCTCGCTCATGTGCATCTCGGCGATGACGCGCTTCATCACTTCGATCGGGCAGATCGAGCCGGCCATGATGCCGGTGCGCAGCGAGGTCAGGTCCAGCTCCGTGCGCTCGGGCTGATCGAGCATGGCGATGAACATGGTCGGAACACCGTACAGCGCGGTGGCGCGCTCTTCGGCGACCGCATGCAGGGTCGCCAGCGGCTCGAAGGCGGCGCCCGGGTAGATCATGGTGGCGCCGTGGGTCAGGCAGCCGAGGTTGCCCATCACCATGCCGAAGCAGTGGTAGAGGGGCACCGGGATCACCAGCCGGTCGGTCTCCGTCAGGCCCATGCTTTCGCCGACCATGTAGCCGTTGTTGAGGATGTTGTAGTGGCTGAGCGTGGCCCCCTTGGGAAAGCCCGTGGTGCCGGAGGTGTACTGGATGTTGATCGGCTCGTCGAACTGCAGCGCCGCGCTGCATGCCTGGAGCTGTTCGGACGAGACGGCCTCGCCCCGCGCCAGCAGCGCTGTCCAGCCCAGCATGCCCGGCGCCGGCTGCTCGCCCAGGCTGATGACGCCACGCAGCTCCGGCAAGGCCGCGCTGTGCAGCTCGCCGGGCTCGCTCGCGGGCAGTTCCGGCAGCAGCTCGGCCAGCATGGCGTGGTAATCGGACGTCTTGAACGCATCGGCGCAGATCAGCCAGCGGCAGCCGGATTGCTTGAGTGCGTATTCCAGTTCCGACAGCCGATACGCCGGGTTGACGTTCACCAGGATCACCCCGACCTTGGCGCTGGCGAACTGGGCGATGCACCACTCGGCGCGGTTCGGCGCCCAGATGCCGAGCCGCTCGCCCGGCTGCATGCCGATGGCCAGCAGGGCACGGGCGCAGCGATCGACCTGTTCGGCGAGCTGCGCCCAGCTGTAGCGAAGGTCCTGATGGCGCACCACCAGCGCCTCGCGGTCGGCGAAACGGGCAACGGTGCGATCGAAGGCTTCGCCGATGGTCATCGCCAGCAGGGGCTTGTCTTGCGGTCCGCAGGTATAGCTCGGTCGGCTCATGGGGTCCTCTGTCTTGGGCTTGTTCTGAGGGTCGGCACGGCGGGAGGCAGCGTGCTTTACGTTAACGTAAGGAGGGTAGCAGCGTCGGCGCCCATTGCCAGGCCACGCCCTTTGCCGAACGGCCGTCAGGATGCCAGGCAGTGCCGCCTGCACCGACTTCGCGACGTGCCCGGCCGCCGCTAGAATGCGCACCCTTCCCTCCCGGTGGCGCGACATGGAACAACGCGGACAGCTCAGAACCTGGCACGACGACAAGGGCTTCGGCTTCATCCGGCCCGAGCGCGGCGGCCACGACGTCTTCGCGCATATCTCAGCGATGCGTGGCGACCGTCGACCCAGCGCTGGCGATGCCGTGCTCTACCTGGCCGGCAAGGACGACAAGGGCCGGCTGCGCGCCACGCATGTCAGGCTCGACGCGCCAATGACGCTCGATCAACCCGCCATCCGACGTAAAACCAGACCGGCCCAGGCCGCAGCGTCCAAGCCAGCGGCCGCACGGCCCAAGCCGCGCACCGCGGCCATGCGGACCCGCCACCGCGGGCTGCCGCTCGGCGGCGCGGTTCTGTTGCTGCTGCTTCTAGTGCTGCCCATCGCAGGTAGTTGGCGCGCTGTTGACAGCGGCATGCCCTGGCCGCTGATCGCCTACGGCGTGGCCAGCATGCTGGCGCTCCTGCTGTACGGCCACGACAAGCGCTGCGCCGAACGCAACCGATGGCGTGTACCGGAAAGCCAGCTGCATCTGGTCGAGCTGTGCGGTGGGTGGCCCGGTGGGCTGGTCGCGCAGTGGCTGTACCGCCACAAGACGCGAAAGATTTCTTACCAGGCCACCTTCTGGCTCATCGCCATAGCCCACCAGGCAGCCTGGGCGTATCACCTGTTCGTCCAACCGCTGTTCTGACGCAAGCCCGACCTAGCGCAGCAGCAACACCACCACGACGACCGCCAGCACCAGCGACACCCCGCGCCAGAAGGCGGCCGGATTGCGCTCCATCAGCGGTGGGCGCGTCCGGTCGAGGAAGGTCTGGCTCGGGTGCCGCAGGTCGTAAACGAATTCGGACAAATCGACCTGGCGCTTGTTGGGGTCGGGCTGCAACGCCTTTTGCAGCACGTCGTCGATCCAGGCGGGAATGGCGCGATCGGCATCGCGCAGCGGGCGATAGTGCAGGCGCGCCTGCTGCGCACGGGTCCGCGCCCTGGCCACGTCGGCGCCATACGGCAGGCTGCCGCAGAGCATCTGGTAGGTGATGACGGCCAGCGAGAAGAGGTCCGAGCGGGGCGTTCCGCGCTCGCCCAGAAAGTACTCCGGCGCGGTGTACTGGGCGGTACCGAGGATGTCCTCGCCAAGCGGCTGCGGGCCGATTTCCATCAGCCCGGCCACACGCGCCGAGCCGAAGTCGATGATCTTCACCGTTCCCGTCCCATCGATCATGACGTTGTTCGGGCGCAGGTCCTGGTGGAGCATTTCCAGCCGGTGGAACGCGCGCAGCCCGCGGGCGATCTGTTCGACGATGCCACGGACCGTCTCCAGCTCCGGGTGCGGATGGTCGATCATCCACTGGGCCAGGGTCTGCCCTTCCACCCATTCGGTGACGGTGTAGAGGTAGTGCCGCCGGCGCGACGCCATGCACGGCCTGAGCACATGCGGGCTGTCGATGCGCCGCGCGATCCATTCCTCGGTCAGGAAGCGCTCCAGGTAGGTGCGATCGTGCTGGAGGTCCAGCGATGGCGTCTTCAGCACCACCGTCTGCCCGGTGTCGTCATCGCGCGCGAGGTAGACATGGCTGCGGCTGCTGCTATGCAAGCCGCGCACGATCGTATAGCCGTCGAACCGGGCGCGCGGTTCGAGCATCGGAGGCAACGGCAGCTCGGTGAGTTGCTGGATCAGCTCACCGGCGCCCTGCTCCGGCAGATCGTCGATGCGCAGCACCTGCACGGTGAGGTTGTCGTCGCTGCCGTTGGCGTACGCCTGTTCGACGAGCGCGCGCGCGGCGCTGTCCAGGTCATGCGCGTGTGCGGCGATCAGCTCGGCCATCGTCCGCGCTTCGAGGAATTCGTAGACGCCATCGGTCGCCAGCACGAACGCATCGCCGCGCTCGAGCGGCACACACTGGTAGTCGATCTCCAGGTGCGGATTGATGCCGAGCGCACGACCGAGGTAACTGGTGTCCTGGGCGACCCAAACGCGATGGTCCTGCGTGAGCTGTTCGAGCGCGCCAGCGCGCAACCGGTAGATGCGCGCATCGCCGACATGAAAGAGGTGCGCCGTGGTCGACTTGAGCACCAGCGCGCTGAAGGTGCAGACATAGCCCCGCTCGCGGTCGTAGCGGTACTGGCTCTGACGCGTCTGCGCGTGCAGCCAGGCGTTGGTCGCCACCAGCACGCGCTGGGCGGACTTCTTCACCGACCAGGTTTCAGAGGTCGAGAAATAGTCCTGCAGGAAGCCACCCACGCTCGCCTGGCTGGCGATATGGCTGACGTTGCTGCTGCTGATCCCGTCGGCGAGGGCGACGGCGATGCCCTTCGCGCTGAGCTGCGGCTCCCGCGGGGTCAGCGCACCGTGGAAATCCTGGTTGAGCGCTTTGCGCCCCTTGTCCGAATGCTGGCCGAGGCTGATGGCGAGTTGGCTGGGCATGGGTGGGTGCGCGCGAGCCCCCGGTCGCTGGCGCGCCGGGGGCTGGGCGGTCTCCGTCAGTTGAAGGAGCGCTTCGGCGCGGTGCGCACGTGGGTGGTGTAGAGCGTCAGCCCGGTGAAGGCCAGGCCGCCGACCAGGTTGCCGAGCGCCGTGGGGATTTCATTCCAGAGCATGTAATCCATGACCGAGAAATTGCCGCCCATGATCATCGCCGAGGGGAACAGGAACATGTTCACCACCGAATGCTCGAAGCCCATGTAGAAGAACAGCATCACCGGCATCCACATGGCGATGGTCTTGCCGCCGACGGTGGTGGAGATCATCGCGCCGACCACGCCCATCGAAACCATCCAGTTGCAGAGCATGCCGCGCAGGAAGATGGTCAGCCAGCCGGCCAGGCCGTACTCGGCGTAGCCCAGCGTGCGCGCCTCGCCGATGTGCGAGATCTTCTCGCCGAGCACGCCCGGATCGGTGGAAAACCCGGTGGTGAAGACGAACGCCATCATGAACGCCACGGTCAGCGCGCCGGCGAAGTTGCCGACGAACACCATGGCGAAGGTCCGCAGCACGCCGGCCGGGGTGACGCCGGGACGCCGGTCGAGCAGCGCCAGCGGCGCCAGGACGAAGACCCCGGTCAGCAGGTCGAAGCCCATCAGGTAGAGCATCACGAAGCCGACCGGGAACAGCACCGCGCCGAGCAACGGCGAGCCGGTCTGCACCGAGATGGCGATGGCGAACACCGCGGCCAGTGCGAGGATGGCGCCGGCCATGTAGGCGCGGATCAGGGTGTCGCGGGTCGACATGAAGATCTTCGATTCGCCGGCATCCACCATCTTGGTGACGAATTCCGCTGGGATCAGGTAGGACATTTCCATTTCTCTGTATGGGCGATCAAGGACCCGACCGGTTGGGCCGGTCAGGCGTATTTGTCTCGTGCGGGTGCGGAGCTGGCGGAGCGTGCGGGTGCGCCAGGCAACACAGCCTGCCAACCCGGCAGGGTGGGCTTCGGCCCACCGGTAACGATGGTGATGCCTGGTGGGCTGAAGCCCACCCTACAAGCGGGCTCGTCTGGCTTTCGGGCATTGGCGTCGCGGCAATCGCCAGCACGCTGGCGGCTGGACCGGGCCGCCTAACGCCCTGCTCAGTGGGCAATCTCCACCGCGTCGCCGTTGAGCCGCGCCGGCCAGACGCGCAGGCGCTGCTCGGGGTACTCCAGGCAGGTGCCGTCAGCCAGCCGGAAGTGCTGCTTGTACAGCGGCGAGGCGATCACCAGGTCGCCCTTGAGTTGCCCGACGATGCCGCGGCCGATGACGTTGGCGCCTGACTTCGGGTCCTTGTTGGCGATGGCGAACACCTGATCGCCGGTCTCGGTATCGGGCAGGTGGAACAGCGCCACCTGCTCGCCGTCTAGCCAGGCCACCACGCCGGAATGAGCGACCAGGTCCTGGCGGCTGCACAGGGCGCGCCAGGTTACGGTTTCGAGGGGTTGCACACGAAGGGTGTTGGACTGGCTCATCAGAGGGCCTCCTCGGCTACGGGAATCAGGTGAAGTTCGGAGGCGCGTACCGGCCGACGCTGGCCGCGCTCCTTGACGAAATGAACATCCGGGTCACCGCGCTCGTCGTTGACGAAGGTGCGGAAGCGCTTGAGCTTTTCCGGGTCCTTGAGGGCGTTGGCCCACTCGCATTCGTAACGGTCGACGACCAGCTGCATCTGGGCTTCGAGCTCGGCGCCAAGGCCCAGGCTGTCGTGGACGATCACGTCCTTGAGGTAGTCCAGCCCGCCTTCGAGCGACTCGCGCCAGACCGAGGTGCGCTGCAACTTGTCGGCGGTGCGCACGTAGAACATCAGGAAGCGGTCGATGGTGCGCACCAGCGTCTCGTCATCGAGGTCGGTGGCCAGCAGCTCGGCGTGGCGCGGGCGCATGCCGCCGTTGCCGGCCACGTAGAGGTTCCAGCCCTTGTCGGTGGCGATCACGCCGATGTCCTTGCTCTGCGCCTCGGCGCATTCGCGGGTGCAGCCGGAGACGCCGAACTTAATCTTGTGCGGCGAGCGCAGGCCCTTGTAGCGGTCTTCCAGGCGCAGCGCCATGCCGACGCTGTCCTGCACGCCATAGCGGCACCAGGTGCTGCCGACGCAGGACTTCACCGTGCGCAGGCTCTTGCCGTAGGCATGGCCCGTCTCGAAGCCGGCGTCGATCAGCTCGCCCCAGATGTCCGGCAGCTCATGCAGCTGGGCCCCGAACAGGTCGATGCGCTGGCCGCCGGTGATCTTGGTGTAGAGGTCGTATTTCTTCGCCACCTGGCCGAGCACGATCAGCTTGTCCGGGGTGATTTCCCCACCGGCGATGCGCGGCACGATGGAGTAGGTGCCGTTCTTCTGCATGTTCGCCATGAAGGTGTCGTTGGTGTCCTGCAGCGGGATCAGCAGCGGGTCGGTGATCGGCTTGTTCCAGCAGGAGGCGAGGATCGAGCCCACCGCCGGCTTGCAGATATCGCAGCCGACATGCCCGCGGCCGTGCTTGGCGAGCAGCGCCTCGAAGGTCTGGATGCCCTCGACGCGGACGATGCCGTACAGCTCCTGGCGGGTGTAGGCGAAGTGTTCGCAGAGGCTCTTGTCGACGGCCACGCCCCGCGCCGCCAGTTCGTGTTCGAAGACCTGCTTGAGCAGCGCCGAGCAGCCGCCGCAGCCGGTGCCGGCCTTGGTCGCGGCCTTCAGCTCGCCGAGGTCGGTCACACCCGCGTCGATCTGGCAGCACACCGCGCCCTTGCTGACGTTGTGGCAGGAGCAGATGGTCGCCGTGTCGGGCAGCGCATCGGCACCCAGCGCCGGGGCGCCCTCGCCCGCCGGCAGGATCAGCCCCGACGGCTCGGCCGGCAGCTTGATGCCGTTCTGCGCGTATTGCAGCAGGGTGTCGTAGTAGCTGTTGTCGCCGACCAGCACGGCGCCGATCACGGTCTTGCCGTCCGGCGAGACCACCAGCCGGCGGTAGCTCGCGGTGGCCTCGTCGATGAAGCGATAGCTCTTGCTGCCGGGCGTGGCACCGTGGGCGTCGCCGATCGAGCCGACATCCACACCGAGCAGCTTGAGCTTCGTCGACATGTCGGCACCAGTGAACGGCGTGTGCGCCTCGCCGGCCAGCTGCGCGGCGACCGTGCGGGCCATGGTGTAGCCCGGCGCGACCAGGCCGAACACGCTGCCGTTCCAGGCCGCGCATTCGCCGATGGCGAAGATCGCCGGGTCCGAGGTGCGGCAGTCGTTGTCGACCACCACGCCGCCGCGGGCGCCGACGTCCAGCCCGCAGCGGCGGGCGAGCGCGTCCTGCGGGCGGATGCCGGCGGAGAAGACGATCAGATCGGTCTCGAGGAAGTCGCCGTCCTGGAAAGCCATCCGGTAGGCGTATTCCTCGCCGACGATGATCTCCTGGGTGGCGCGCGACAGGTGCACGCCGACGCCCAGCGCCTCGATGCGCGCCTTCAGCGCCGCGCCGCCCTGCTCGTCGAGCTGCACCGGCATCAGCCGTGGGGCGAACTCGACCACGTGGGCTTCGAGGCCCAGCGACTTGAGCGCGTTGGCCGCTTCCAGCCCGAGCAGTCCACCGCCGACCACCACGCCGCGACGGGCGCCGGCCGCGGCGGCGCGGATGCCATCGAGATCATCCAGGGTGCGGTAGACCAGCCGCGCATTGCCTTCGGCGCCGGCGATCGGCGGCACGAAGGGATAGGAGCCGGTCGCCAGGATCAGCCGGTCGTAGGGTTGGCGGCCCGCGGTGGTGATCACTTCGCGGCGGTCGCGATCGATGTCGATCACCTGCACGCCAAGGTGCGCCTGCACGCCGTGGCGGGCGTAGTAGTCGGCCTCGCACAGGGCGAGCGACTCGGCGTCGCGGCCACCGAAGTATTCGGAGAGGTGCACACGGTCGTAGGCGCGCTGGCGCTCTTCGCCGTAGACGTGAATCTCGTGCAGCCCCAGGGTGCCACGCCCGAGCAGGCGCTCGACCAGCTGCTCGACGCAGTGATGGCCGACCATGCCGTTGCCGACGATGACCAATCGTTCGCTCTTGATCGGGGTGACGATGGAGTTCATGCCTGTACCTCTGTGCAAACGGCCGTGCGGTTGTCTGCCGGCCAAAAAAAAGGCGCCCGGAGCCATCGAGTGGCTCCAGGCGCCTTTGCCTGGTGTTCGTGTCGCGGCCGTGCAGTCGGCATCGCGTTCGTCCTGTCGTGATCGCCGTTGACCACAGGGACGCCAGGGCTTTTGCAGGCGGCGTGCCAACACGCTCGATCAGCGCGATCAAAACGGGTCGCATGCCGCAAAGCCGCGTGTCAGCTGGGCTCCAGACCGAGCAGGGCATGCCTGCCGCACCGACTGAGTGCGCTTCGCCAAGGCCATCACGCCGGGCGCCTTCGATCCACAAAGGTGCACGCGCCGTTCGGCTGTCCCATTCTTAGGGCACGCTCGCGGGGCGACGATGTTGAACCTGCACGGCTATCGACGACTCAAGCCGCCATCACAACGCTCAGGAACGCCCTCATGCCATCACCCGAACACTCGCTGCCTCGCCACCCCGGATGCCGCCCGGCAGGTGGCTCATGCTGAGCCTGGACCTCGGCCCGCTGGCGCTGGGCGTACCGCAGGCGATCCTGCTCGGCAGCCTGTTGCTGGCCGTCGCGGTTGGCTGGTGGCTCGGCCGCGCGCAAGGCGTCAACCCGGAGGGTCGGCTGTTCGCCCTGCTCGTGGTCGCGGTGGTCATCGCCCGCCTCGTCTTCGTCCTGGCGTATGCGGAGGAATACGAGAGCGCACCCTGGCAGGTGCTGGACATTCGTGACGGCGGCTTCGTGCCCTGGCCGGGCATCCTCGCGGCGCTGGCGCTGGCCGGGTGGTGGTCGTGGCGGCGGCCGCGTCTGCGCAGACCGCTCGGCGCGGGACTGACCATCGGCCTGGCCGCCTGGGTCGGCGCGAGCTACCTCTGGCATACGAGCGAGTCGGACAACCGCCTGCCGCCGCTGGTGCTGCATGACGCGCAGGGCGTGCCTGTCGAACTGGAGGACCACCTGGGCAAACCCCTGGTAATCAACCTGTGGGCGACCTGGTGCCCGCCGTGTCGACGCGAAATGCCGGTGCTCGCCGAATTCCAGCGGCGTGCGCCCGAGGTGACCTTCCTGTTCGTCAACGAGGGCGAACCGCCGCAGACCGTCCAGGCCTACCTGGCCAAGGAAGGCCTGGCGCTGGATAACCTGCTGCTGGACGCCGATTCGCAGCTCGGCCAGGCGGTCGGCTCGCATGCCCTGCCGACCACCCTGTTCTACGACGCCGACGGCCGACGCCTGGGCGTGCACCTGGGCGAGTTTTCCCGCGCCAGCCTGGCCGCGACCCTGCTGTCGCTGGACATGCTCGAGCGCCTGCCAACCGGAGACGCCGCGATCGTGGATCGACCTTGACTTGGCGCGGTCAACGTCTGGTGCGCCATAAAGCAAGGAGTGGGTTTTCGATGCGTCGCAATGTCTACGACCGGCTATATCGCCACGTCTGGCATGGCCTATGGGCTGTCGCCCTCCTATTGGCCAGTGCCAGCCTGGCGGTAGCCTCGGCGTCAGAGCGTTCTGACGCGCAGGCGACTCGGATAGACATCCTCCGCGACCTGCCCTACGCCGGCACCGACAACCCTCGCCAGCAGCTCGACCTCTACCGGCCGCGCGACCGCTCCGAAGCGGCGCTGCCGGTGCTGATCTACCTGCATGGCGGCGCCTGGTGGCAGGGCAACAAGGGCGCCGGCGCCGCCCACTTGCCGCGCTTCGTCGCCAGCGGAGATTTCGCCGGCGTGTCGGTCGGGTACCGACTCACCGACGAGGCGAGCTGGCCGGCCCAACTGCACGACGCCAAGGCGGCGGTGCGCTGGGTCAAGGCCAACGCCGATCGCTATGGGCTGGACGCGCAAAGGATCGCCGTGTGGGGCCACAGTGCCGGAGGTCACCTCGCGCTGATGCTCGGCCTGACCGGCGACGAACCGACGCTTGCCGGCAGCCTCGGACCGCATGATGCGTTCGGCACCGAGGTCCAGGCGGTGCTCAACTTCTACGGCATCGTCGCGATCCCGGCGCTGGCGGGCCAACCGGGTTACGGCACGCGCGACAGCCCCGACGGCCCGGAGGCGAGGTTGCTCGGCGCACCGGTGGTCGAGGTGCCGGCGCTCGCCAGGGCGGCCTCGCCGATCAGCTGGATCAGCGCGAACGATCCGCCGGTGCTGACCTTCCACGGCACCGAAGACGCCGCCGTGCCCTACCAGCAGGCCGTGCGACTGGACCGCGCGCTGCGCAAGGCCGGCGTGCCCAGCTACTTCATCACCGTGCCGGATGCAGGCCACGGTGATTTCCCGGACGGCGTGCTGGAACGCACCCGCCAGTTTCTCGACAAGGTACTGCTCGGTCGGGACGTGCCCTTCCCGCCCGCTCCGCTCTGACCCCAGCCCATCCCTCCGAAGGAGCCCACATGAGCCAGACAACCGACACCAACCGCAGCATCCGTCTCGCCGCGCGACCACAGGGTGCGCCCACGCCAGAGAACTTCCGGCTCGAAACCGCCCCCGTGCCGACGCCCGCCGACGGCCAGGTGCTGCTGCGCACCGTCTACCTGTCGCTCGATCCGTACATGCGCGGCCGCATGAGCGACGCCCCCTCCTACGCCGAGCCGGTCGCGGTCGATGACGTGATGTGCGGCGCGACCGTGTGCCGGGTCGCGCAGTCGCGTCATCCCGACTACCGCGAGGGCGACTGGGTGCTGGCTTACACCGGCTGGCAGGACTATGCGCTGTCGGACGGTCAGGGCTTGCAGAAGCTCGCCGACGACATGGCGCACCCCTCGCATGCGCTCGGTATCCTCGGCATGCCGGGCTTCACGGCGTACATGGGCCTGCTGGACATCGGCGCGCCACAGACGGGCGAGACGCTGGTGGTGGCCGCCGCGACCGGTCCGGTCGGCGCCACGGTCGGGCAGATCGGCAAGCTCAAGGGCTGCCGCGTGGTGGGGATCGCCGGTGGCGAGGAAAAGTGCCGTCATGCGGTCGAGACGCTCGGCTTCGACGCCTGCCTCGATCATCACCGCGACGACCTTGCCCAGGCACTGGCGCAGGCCTGCCCCCAGGGGATCGACATTTATTACGAGAACGTCGGCGGCAAGGTGTTCGATGCGGTGATGCCCTTGCTCAACGCCCGTGCACGCATCCCCGTCTGCGGCGTGATCGCGCACTACAATGCCACCTCGCTGCCCGATGGGCCGGACCGCCTGCCGATGCTCGAAGGCCTCATCCTGCGCAAGCGCCTGCGCATGCAGGGCTTCATCATCTGGAACGACTACGGGCACCGCTACGACGAGTTCTACCGCGACATGAGCGCCTGGTACGCCGAAGGCCGGATCAAGTACCGCGAGCAGATCGTCAAAGGGTTGGAAAACGCGCCGCAAGCCTTCATCGGCCTGCTCGAAGGCAAGAACTTCGGCAAGCTGGTGATCCAGGTCGGCGAGCCGGCGTGACGCCCCGCCGTCAGTCGTCGTAGTTGTGCTCGGGGCGCGTCCCGTAGTGGACGTACTCCTTGGCCTCGGTGAGCTGGTCGCAGCGCTTGACCACCTCACCGGCCTGGCGCACTTCGTAGTACGGGTCGCTCATCGACGCGTCCTGCCAGCATTCGTAGACGTAGAAGCCATTGCCGCTGGTGACGATTTTCTCGCTCATGGGAAAGTCCTTGAGGGTGCCTGCACCCGGCTGCCGACCCGCCCCGGTTCGAGGCGGATCTTCCCTCAACAGACCGGCGTGCACCGGCGCGGTTCGCAGGCATCGCCATCACATGACGCAACGCGGCGACCGGCGGCCTCGCACTGCCTCAAGAGGCCGGCTCGCCGGCCTGGCGCGCCTTCTGGCGCTCGAGGAAATCGACCTTCCACTGCTCCATGCCCAGGTACGCCGGGTCGACCTGGAGGCCGTGGCGCGTCTTGAGCTGCTCGACCGAGGCCGCGTTCTCGCTCAGGAAGCGGTTGAAGGCGGCGACCAGTTCCGGATGGCGCACGGTCGACAGGTGATAGGTCGAGCGCGTGTGCGGCAGGTCCGGATCGAACACCAGGGCACCCGGCCGGGCGCGGATGTTGTCGAGGTAATACGTCGCCACGACCACGTTGTAATAGGCGCCGTCGGTGTCCTTGAGCAATGCCTGGCGAATCATCTGTTCGATGTCCTCACCGGGCACCAGCAACGTCTGCCCGGACGACAGCGCCGCCTCGTAGCCGCGCGGCGTCCAGCCATCGACCACGGCGAGCCGCTTGAGCTGGTCGGCACCCAGGCCGAGCCGGCGTGGCGCCACCAGCACGCCGTCGACGTAGTCGGCCACCGGCAGGCTGTAGTGCAGGCTGTGGCCGGCCTTGGCGTCGCTCGCCCAGCTCGCGTTGTCGGGGTACTTCAGATCGATCTCGCCGGCCAGCAACGCCGGCAGCAGCGCCTCGGCGGGCATGGGTCGAAAGGTCAGCTCCACCCCTTCAACCGCGGCGAACAGGTCCAGCACGTCACGTGCATAGCCGTGGTAACGCCCCTGCTCGTCAACGCTGTAATGCGGAAGGAACGACGCCTGTTCGACCCCGACCACGATAGGCCGGGCGAACGCGGAAACGCTGGCGAGAAGGGACAAGGCGGCAATCAGGTACTTCATGGCTCACATCCTGTGCAGGTGACGTCGATGCACGCATGAGTACCGGATTTCCACTACTTTGTATACATATCAGATATTTTTCTGTGGCCAATCACTCCTTGGACAGCCGGATATCGGTGATGCCCAGTATCTCGGCCTGCCGCAGCAGTTCTTCGTCTGTGGCATCCGGCTCGGGCAGCACGAGGTTGTTCTCGGCGTCGGCTAAATGCCGCTCGATGAGCTGGCGCGCCGCCTCGCCCGGCGTCAGCGGGCCTTCACCGGACTGGATGACATGCTCGCGCGGATCCTGCTGGTAACGGTATTCGACGCGGCGGGTACGAAGGTCTGTCATGGGGCTCTCCTGGCTGTGTGGATGCAAACCTGACCGACGAGTCAATCCAGAGGTTCCGCGCATCCGACCGGCCGGTCGGCGTCCGTGGCGCAAAGAAACCCGGCGACCGGTAAATTTTTTCGGCCGATGGCGGTCGGACACCATTAGTCACGGACCACGGGTAACGCATGAAGCCAACCGTCCTCGCCCCGCGCAGCGGCCTGCTCCTCGCGACAGCGATACTCCTTGCGGGGTGCGACGGCCCGCAGTCGGCGCTCGCACCGGCCGGCGACGGTGCCGAGCGCATCGCCAACCTGTTCTGGTGGATGCTCGGCGGATCGGCGGTCATCTGGACCCTGGTGCTGGGGCTGGCGGCGTACGTCACGCGATTCAGCCGGGGCAAGCACAGCCTCGTCGCCTCGCGCTGGCTGATCCTCGGCGGTGGCGTGGTCTTCCCGACCGTCGTGCTCAGTGCGCTACTCATCTACGGATTGATGCTGATTCCCGCGCTGCGCACGCCGGAAGACGTCGGGATGCGCGTCGAGGTGTCGGGCGAGCAATGGTGGTGGCGCGTGCACTATCCCTCGCCGGATGGCGGCGGCCCTATCGAACTGGCCAACGAAGTCCGCCTGCCGCTGGGCGAGCGCGTCGCGTTCGATCTGTTGAGCCCTGACGTCATCCATTCCTTCTGGGTGCCGTCGCTGGCCGGCAAGGTCGACATGATCCCGGGCCGCACCACCGAGCTGATCGTCCAGCCCACGCAGCTCGGTACCTTTCGCGGCGCCTGTGCCGAATACTGCGGCACCGCCCACGCGCTGATGAATTTCCAGGTGGTGGTGATGGAGCCGGCCGCCTTCGAACGCTGGCTTGCGCACCAGGCAGAACCGGCCCAGCCGCCACGAAGCGAGATCGCACAGCGCGGGCTCGAATCCTTCCTGGCCAACGGATGCGGCGCCTGCCACGCCATCCGCGGTACCGAGGCCGACGGCCGCCTCGGCCCCGACCTGACCCACGTCGGCAGCCGCCTCGGGCTGGGCGCCGACGTCCTGCCGAATACCACCGAAGCCTTCGTCCGCTGGATCGGCCATACCGACCGGATCAAGCCCGATGTGCGGATGCCCGCCTACGGCATGCTTCCCGACGATGAACTGGCCGCGCTGGCCACCTACCTGAGCGAACTCGAATGACCGACAGCGCAGCGCACCCCCACGACCCGGCCGATCTGGAACGGCAAAAGGCGCAGGAGGCACGTCTTGCCATTCCCTGGCAGGCGCCCAAGGGCTGGCGCTATTGGTCGGCGGTGAACAACACCGAAGTAGGCCAGTGGTACACGACGGTCGCCTTCGTCTTCTTTCTGTTCGCTGGCGTACTGGCGCTGCTGATCCGCACGCAGCTGGCCGTGCCGGAGAACGACTTTCTCTCGGCCGGCACCTACAACCAGATCTTCACCCTGCATGGCTCGGTGATGATGTTCCTGTTCGGCGTGCCGATCTTCGAGGCCTTCTCGATCCTGATCCTGCCGCAGCTGCTCGGTGCGCGCGACCTGCCCTTCCCACGGCTGTCGGCCTATGGCTTCTGGTGCTTCGTGATCGGGGGCGTGTTCGTCTGCGGATCAATCTTCTTCGGTGTCGCGCCGGAGGGCGGCTGGTTCATGTATCCGCCGCTGACCACGGCCTACCAGGAAGGGATCGGCGCCGACATCTGGCTGCTGGGCCTGTCGTTCATCGAGATCGCATCGATCGCCGCCGCGGTGGAGCTGATCGTCGGCGTGCTCAAGACGCGCCCACCGGGCATGCGCATCAACCTGATCCCGCTCTACGCCTGGTACATCCTGGTGGTGGCGGGAATGATCCTGTTCGCCTTTCCGCCGCTGATCGCCGGCGACCTGCTGTTCGAGCTGGAGCGGGCCTTCGACTGGCCGTTCTTCGACCACACCCGCGGCGGCGACCCGCTGCTGTGGCAGCACCTGTTCTGGATCTTCGGCCACCCGGAGGTCTACATCATCTTCCTGCCGGCGGTCGCGCTCGTGGCCATGATCGTGCCGACCGCGGCGCAGCGGCCGATCGTCGGCTACGGCTGGATCGTGCTGGCGGCGGTGGGCACGGGCTTCATCAGCTTCGGCCTCTGGGTGCACCACATGTTCACCACCGGGATGCCGGGCATTTCGCTCGCGTTTTTCTCGGCGGCCTCCGAGGCGGTGGCGATTCCGACCGGGGTGCAGATCTTCTGCTTCCTGGCCACGGCGCTGGCCGGGCGCTTCACCAAGTCGACGCCGATGCTGTTCGTTTCCGGCGCGCTGGCGATCTTCGTGCTCGGTGGACTGACCGGCGTGATGGTGGCGGTGGCGCCGTTCGACTTCCAGGCGCACGACACCTACTTCATCGTCGCGCACCTGCACTACGTGCTGATCGGCGGGATGCTGTTCCCGGTCACGGCGGGCATCTACTACTTCTTCCCGCTGCGCAACGGCAAGCAGCTCTCGGACAAGCTCGGCAAGATCGGCTTCTGGCTGATGTTCATCGGCTTCAACGTCGCCTTCCTACCGATGCACTTCACCGGCTTGCTGGGCATGCCGCGACGGGTCTACACCTACCCGGCCGACATGGGCTTCGACGTGCTCAACATGGTCTCGACGGTTGGCGCGTTCGTCTTCGCCGCCGGCGTGCTGGTGGTGCTGTTCGACGTGGTGCGGCCCAAGGGCAAGCAGGCCGACTCGCCGCGCAACCCCTGGCGAGCCGGCACGCTGGAATGGCTGGCGCAGATGCCGCCGCGCAATTGGGGCGTCCGCTCGATTCCGATCATCAAAAGCCGTTACCCGCTGTGGGACCAGCCGAACCTGATGGCCGACGTCGACGCCGGGCGCTACTACCTGGCCGACGCCGAGGAAGGCAAGCGCGAGACGCTGATCACCAGCACCATCGACAGCCGGCCGATCCAGTGCCTGCGCGTGCCCGGCCCCACCTGGATCACGCTATGGGCGGCGGTGTTCACCGGCGGCGCCTTCATCCTGCCGACCTACAAGCTGTACACCGCCGCGCTGGTCAGCGCGGCGATCGCCGGTGTCGTCATTCTCGCCTGGCTGTGGACCGGCACGGCGCAGATTCCGGAGAAACCCGAGAAAGACGTCGGCCTCGGGCTCAAGCTGCCGCTGTACGCGTCCGGGCCGAAGTCGGTCGGCTGGTGGGCAATGTTCATCACCATGATCGGCGACATGAGCGCCTTTGCGAGCCTGGTGTTCGGCTACTTCTTCTTCTGGACGGTGCATGAGGACTTCCCGCCCGACCCGTTACCCGGCCCCGGCCTGACCTGGCCGCTGCTGGCGGCGGGCCTTGCGATCGGCTCCTGGGCGCTGACGCTGCTGGCGCGGCACCTGAACCGGCGCGACGCGGCCGTCGGTTTCTACCTGTCGCTGGGGCTGGCACCGGTATTGACGGTCGGCGCCGCCGCCGCACTGTTCGCCGGCCCGCACCTGAGCGGCCTGGACCCGACCACGCACGTCTACCCGGCGACGGTATGGGTGCTGGTGCTGTGGACGCTGATCCACTTCGGCATCGCGCTGATCATGCAGCTGTATTGCATCGCCCGTCGCGCGGCCGGCCGGATGACCGCCGTGCACGACATCGACATGCAGAACGTTGGCCTGTTCTGGCACTTCATGCTGATCACCGTGCTCGTCACGGTCGCGGTGATCGCCGGCTTCCCGAGGGTCGCATGAACGAGCGCAACGACGAACGACACAGCGACGATCAGCACAAGCCCGCCGCACGCTGGGCGTCGCTCTGGCTGATCACCGTCAGCCCAACCATCTGGGCCGTGCACTTCCTGCTGTGCTACGTGACCGCGGCGATCTGGTGCGCACGGGTGGTCGGACGCAACGGCATGCTGGGCGACGCGCGACTGCTGATCGCCGCCTACACGGTCGTGGCGCTGGTCGGCATCGTCCTGACCGCGTGGCGCGGCTATCGCCAGCACAGTTATGGCGAGGGCAGCGCGCCGCACAACGAGGACAGCTCCGAAGACCGCTACCGCTTCCTCGGCTACGCGACGCTGCTGTTGTCGGGGCTGAGCGCGGTGGCGACGATCTTCGTGGCGCTGTCGGCGGTGTTCATACGGAGCTGCGCCTAATGCGCCCGCTGCCGCTGCTTGCCGGCCTGATGACGCTGGTTGCCGCCTGGGTCGGCCCGCTGCCGATGATGGCCGAGGGCTCGTTCGCCGCGCACATGGCCATGCACGTGCTGGTGATCGCCGTGGCCGCGCCCCTGTTCGCGCTCGGCATCGCCGGCAGTACCGTCGACCCAGCGCGGCGACTGCCCTGGCTGTTCGCGCCGGTGCTGGCCTCGCTGGTCGAGCTGGTGGTGGTCTGGGGCTGGCATGCGCCCGCCGCGCATCACGCCTCGCGCGAGTCGACGCTGTTTCTCGCGCTGGAACAGGCGAGCTACCTGGCCGTGGGCCTGCTGCTCTGGCTCTCCGCGTTCGGCGGCGATCGGGCGAGCCGGCGCGAGCGCGCACCGGCCGGGATCGGAGGCTTGCTGCTGACGTCGATGCACATGACCTTGCTCGGCGTCTTGCTTGCCACCGCCAGCCGGCCGCTGTTCATCCATGCATCGCCCGCCCCGCTCGGCCTCACTGCGCTCGAGGACCAGCACCTCGGCGGCGTGCTGATGCTGGTGTTCGGCGGCGTTTCCTACCTGGTCGGCGGGCTGTATCTGCTCGCCGGATTGCTGCGAAAGGAGCACGACATTGCTTCGGCAGGTTGAACGGCTCCCGCGCCGGATCGCGGGCTACTTCCGCCACGTCCTGCGCTGCCTGACCGGCGGCTCGTGGTGGCGCGGGATCGCCCTGCTCGGCGGGCTCCTGACCGCCACGGTGCTTGGCGCCCTATTCGTCGCCTGGACCGGGCTGGTATCGGTCAGCGCCCACACCGAGCACTGGGCCGTGACACGCTGGTTCCTCGGCTTCGCCATGCGCAATGCGGTCGAAACCCAATCGATTGGCATCGAGCCGCCGCGGCTGGACGATCGCACGCTCGTGCTCAAGGGCGCGGGCCATTACGAAACCGGCTGCGCCGCCTGCCACGGCGCGCCGGGCAAGCCGCGTTCGCTGATCGTCCAGCACATGATCCCCTCGCCTCCCTACCTGCCCGATCATCTGGAGCAGTGGGACCCGAGCGAGCTGTTCTGGATCGTCCACAACGGCCTCAAGTACACCGCCATGCCCGCCTGGCCGGCGTACGAGCGCAAGGATGAAGTCTGGGCGATGGTCGCCTTTCTCCAGCGGTTGCCGACGATGACGCCGGCCGAATACGAGGCGCTGGCGTTCGGCCCGACGCCCGCGCCGGGCGATGGCGGCTCGTCGGCGCTGCTCGACACGCTCAGCGATCCGCTCGGCCCGGTGCTCGCCGACTGCGCGCGCTGCCACGGCGCCGAAGGCCTCGGTCGCGGCGCGGGCGCCTTCCCCAAGCTCGCCGGCCAGAGCGAGACCTACCTGCTCGAAAGCCTGCGCGCCTACGCCAACGGCGCGCGCAAGAGCGGCGTCATGCAGCCGATCGCCGCCGGGCTCGACGACGAAGTGCTGCAACGGCTGGCGCGCCACTACGCCCAGTTGCCGGCCGACGCCACGGTGCCGGCTACGGACGAAGCCGACGAAGCCGTTGAATACGACGAGGCGGAGCTCGCGCAGGCCTTGCGCCTGGCCGAGCATGGCGCGGCCGAACGCGGCGTGCCGTCCTGCACCGACTGCCACGGCCCCAAGTCAGGGCCGATCAACCCGGCCTACCCGGCCATCGCCGGCCAGTACGCCGAATACCTGGCGCTGCAACTGGAGCTGTTCAAGAGCGGCCACCGCGGCGGCACCGATTACGCCAACGTGATGCACAGCGCCGCACAGCGGCTGACGCCCGAGCAGATCGACCAGCTGGCGCGCTACTACGCCAGCCAGCCGTGGGAAGCGATCGAGCGCGTGACCGAGCCGCGGGACTGAATCAAGCCCAGCAACAGACGAAGGCCCCGCCGCGCCACAACATCAGACCACCGGCTGGCCACGACCGTCGACCTGCGCAACGGCGAGCCCTGGCAAGGGTCCATCCTGATGACAGGTCACCGGAGGCCGCGATGAAGCCCACAGGCCAGCAACCCCTCGATACCCGCCGCTCGCTGGTCGCCGTGCTCCTGATCGGCGTGGGCCTGATGGCCGCGGTCGACGAGATCGTCTTCCACCAGCTGCTGGCCTGGCATCACTTCTTCGATCGCGCGACCCCGGCGATCGGCCTGCTCTCGGATGGTTTGCTCCACGCGGCCGAACTCATCTTCCTGGTCGCCGGCTTCTTTCTGCTCTCGGAGCTCAAGCGACAGCAGGCGCTGGCGAAGGGGTACGCGCGGGCCGGGCTCTTTCTCGGCGCGGGCGGCTTCCAGCTGTTCGATGGCGTGATCGATCACAAGGTGCTGCGCGTCCATCAGGTGCGCTACGTCGATAACCTCTGGCCGTACGACCTTGGCTGGAATGCGGCGGGCGTGGCGCTGCTGCTGATCGGCTGGTGGCTGCTGCGGCGAGCCCGGCATGCACCCTGAACTGGGCCTGCCGGCACTGCTCATGCTGCTCTATGGCGTGTGCCTGCGGTGCCGGCGCCGGGGTCGCTGGCCGCGGGTGCGTACGGCCTGGTTCGCGTTGGGCTGCCTGCTGCTGGCGGGGGCACTCATGCCGGGCATGCAGGCGTGGAGTCATGCCAGCCCGAGCGGTCACATGGCGCAGCACCTGCTGCTCGGCATGTTCGCACCGCTGCCGCTGATGCTCGGCCGACCGGGCACGCTGATCCTGAGGTGCCTCTCTCCCCTGGCCGCGCGACGCTGGCTGGGGCTGCTGGCGAGCGCACCGATCCGCCTGCTCACGCATCCGGTGACTGCGCTGCTGCTGGATATCGGCGGGCTCTACGTGCTCTACCTGACGCCTCTGTTCCATCGCAGCCTGCATGACCCACTGCTTCACGGCTGGCTGATGCTGCATTTCGTGGTTGCCGGCTACCTCTACAGCTGGGCGATCGCCGGACCCGACCCGGCGCCGCATCGGCCGGGCTTTCGCCTCCGGCTGATGGTGCTGTTCGTCGGGACGGCCGCTCATGCGCTGCTCGCCAAGCTCATGTATGGCCTGGCGTACCCACGCGGAACCGCGGCCAGCCTCGATGAGCTGCAGGCCGCGGCGAAGCTGATGTACTACGGCGGCGACCTCGCCGAGCTGCTGCTCGCCGTCGCCCTGTTCCATCTGTGGTCGCAGGCAAGGCAACGCAGGCTTCGGCCGCCTGCCGACGACCTGTACCCGCGACCGCGTCTTGCCGGATAGCTCGGGGCCACGCTGCGGGCGTCGCAGGGAAGGCTATTGGTGCTCGGCCAAAACGCTGCGTATGTCATCCGCCAGCTGGCGTACGCGCGCTTCGCTGGTGTCCCAGGAGCACATGAAGCGCGCGCCGCCGACGCCGATGAAGGTGTAGAACATCCAGCCGCGGCTTCTCAGCGCCTCCAGCGCCAAGGGCGGCAGGCTGACGAAGACACCGTTGGCCTGCACCGGGAACATCAGCTCGACACCCGGCACATCGCCGATCAGCTCGGCCAGCAGCCGCGCGCAGCGGTTGGCGTGTTCGGCGTACTTCATCCAGGCGCCACTTTCCAGCAGGCCCACCCAGGGCGCGGAGAGAAACCGCATCTTGGAGGCGAGCTGGCCGGCCTGCTTGCAGCGGTACTCGAAGTCGGTGGCAAGCTCGCGATCGAAGAACAGGATGGCTTCCCCGACCGCCATGCCGTTCTTCGTGCCGCCGAAGCAGAGCACGTCGACGCCGGCCTTCCAGCTCAGCGCCGCCGGCGAGGCGCCCAGGTGCGCGCAGGCATTGGCGAAGCGGGCGCCGTCCATGTGCAGGTGCAGCCCCAGGTCATTGCAGGTATCGCTGATGGCGCGCAGCTCGTCCGGCCGGTAGACGGTGCCGATTTCGGTGGCCTGTGTGAGGCTGACCACGCGAGGCTTGGGGTAGTGGATGTCCTTGCGTTTCAGCGCGATCTCGCGGATCGCAGCCGGGGTCAGCTTGCCCTGCTCGGTCCGCGCGACCAGCAGCTTGGAGCCGTTGGAGAAGAATTCGGGAGCGCCGCATTCGTCGGTTTCGATGTGGGCGATATCGCCGCAGATCACGCTGTGGTAGCTCTGGCACAGGGACGACAGCGCCAGCGAGTTCGCCGCCGTGCCGTTGAAAGCGAAAAAGACCTCGCAGTCGGTTTCGAACAGGTCGCGAAAGTGATCGGCTGCGCGCGCGGTCCACTGGTCGTCGCCGTAGGCTCTGTCATGGCCCTGGTTCGCCCGTGCCATGGCCTCCCAGGCTTCAGGGCAGATTCCGGAATAGTTGTCGCTGGCGAATTGCTGATTGGCGGTGGTCATCGAGGCCTCGTCGTCTGGGTGCTGCCGGGCATTTGTCGCAGCAAAGAGTAGGTTGTAGAGCCCGAGGCGACCGAGCGCAAATACGGATTCGCTGCGCGCGATCGCGACGAACGCGACCTGCGAACAACCAGGCTCGCCCAGGCCGCAACGTCATGGGCGATGAATTTAGAGCTGATCGACCAGCCAAGACCGTCGAACCGCCCAGCGACCGAGGTCCCACTCATGACGAGCCGTAAATGCCGATCAGACGCGGGCCAATCGCACGCTATGCTGTCGCGACCTGAGATCCTCGCGTCAGTGCGCCAAAGGGAGGCCAGCGAAACCGTGATAGCCGAACGAATCAATGCCGAGTTGCAGGAGCGGGCCATCGCGCACGGCACCCATCTGCCTTGGTTGCCCAGCCCATTGGCCGGCGTGGAACGACGCCCGCTCTACCGTCTCGGCGGCGAACAGGCGCGTGCCACCTCGCTGGTGCGCTACCGGCCCGGCAGCCACTTCAGCGCGCATGAACACGGCGGCGGCGAGGAAATCCTCGTACTCGAGGGTGTGTTCGAAGACGAGCACGGCCGCTACCCGGCGGGCAGCTACCTGCGCAATCCACCCGGCAGCCGGCACACGCCCGGTTCGACGAACGGGTGCGTCATCTTCGTTCGCCTGCGGCAGTTCCATCCGGACGACCGCGAGCAGTGCGTGATCAGCCTGCAGGCGGCGGGCAGCCAGCCGTTGTTCGAGAACGTTAATGAACGCGTCGGCATCGAGGCGGTTGCGCCCGAGGGCTCGATCGCCCATCCCAACCCGCGCGGCCTGGAGCTGCTGATGCTGGAGGGCAACCTGGTTGGGGCGGACGTTGCCCTGGCGCCGTGGAGCTGGATGCGTCTCCCGGCGGGCGAACCACTAAAGGCGCAGGCTGGCGCCGGGGGCGCGCGCTTCTGGCTGAAAGACGCGGCGCCGGAGCTCGGACTTTAGCGACTGCCGCCGCTCTACCGAACCCCGAAGTCTCTAGCGCCGTCGCAAACTAGCCGAGACCTTATCGCCCCGTCATTTTTCAGCTCAGGGGCGGCGTCCGCGGAGGCACGCGCCGCTTGCTGCCGGTGGCCTCATAGGCGGCAGCCAGGCGCAGCAGCGATGAATCGTCGTAGGCACGGCCGGCGAAGGTCAGGCCGACCGGCATGCCGATATCGTCCATGAGGCCCATGGGCACGGTGACGGTAGGCACGCCCAGATGCCGGATGGCCAGATTGCCATTGGCGACCCAGACACCATTGCTCCAGGCGATGTCCGCCGACGCCGGGTTGACGTCGGCGTCGGCCCGCGCGACGTCCGCCACGGTCGGGAAGATCACCGCGTCGAGCCCGAGCCGGTCCATCCACGCTTCCAGGTCGATCCGGCGCGTCTCTTCCAGACCGCGCAGGCCGTCCGGCAGCGTCTCGATCTTGTCCCACGGCGTGATGCCGCGCTCGGCCATGCGCACGTACTCGTCCATGCCGGCGGCCAGATCGCCCTCGCGATTTGGCAGAGTGCCGGGCTCATGCGGGAAGATTTGCGGCCCGTCGACGTCCACCAGCCGGTTCAGCGCCGGGTCGCCATTGGCTTGCAGGAAGTCGTCGAAGGCCCAGGCCGTCAGGTCCCACAGCTCGTGGTGCAGAAATTCCTTGGAGACCAAGCCACGGTTGAACACGGTCGGTGCGCCCGGCCGATCCCCTTCGCAGTTGGAGACCAGCGGAAAGTCGACCTCCACCACCTCGGCGCCGGCCGCCTCGAGCGCTCGGCGGGCGTCTTCCCACAACGCGATGACCGACGGCCGCGTGTGGATGCGCTGCCCGGTCGGCCCGCCGATGCCGGGGTTCTCGCTGGTGCCTGCCTCGGGATCGACGTTGATGTACATCCTGGGTACGCCGAAGCGCTTGCCCGCCAGGGCATCGGCCTTCGACAGCAGTTCCAGGTAGGACGCCGGGCGCACCGAGGCCACGCTCGGCAGCGGCACCCAGGGCTGCATGCGCCACAGGTCGCCACGCGTGTCCGGGTCCTCCGCGACGATAACGTCGAGCACTTCGAGCAGGTCGCTCATGGTCCGGGTGAAGGGCACGACCACATCCATCGTCGGCGTCAGCGGCCAGTTACCGCGCACGGAGATCACCCCGCGCGACGGCGTGTAGGCACAGAGGCCGCTGTTCGACGCCGGCCCGCGACCGCTGGACCAGGTTTCCTCCGCCAGGCCGAAGGCGGCGAAACTCGCGGCGGTCGCGGTGCCGGCGCCGTTGGAGGAACCGGAAGCAAAGGGCGCGGGCAGGTAGTCTGCGTTGTACGGGCTTTCCGCGCGCCCGTAGACGCCACGCTGCATGCCGCCGTTGGCCATGGGCGGCATGTTGGTCTTGCCGAGGCAGATCGCACCCGCCGCGCGCAGCCGCTCGATGGTGAAGGCGTCGCGGTAGGCGACGAGTTTGGCGAAGGCCGGGCTGCCGGACGCCGCCGTCAGCCCCTTGACCAGGTAGCTGTCCTTGGCCGTATAGGGGATGCCATCGAGCGGGCCGAGCGTTTCGCCCCGCGCGCGTCGGGCGTCGGATGCCCGCGCTTCCTCCAACGCCGCCGGGTTTCGTACCACCACCGCATTGAGCGCGGTCGGGGTGTCGGGGCCATCGTAGGCCTCGATCCGCGCGAGATAGGCCTGCACCAGCTCGACCGCCGTGACCCGCCCGCCATCCAGCGCCTCGCGCAGGTCGGCGATGGACGCTTCGGTAACTTCGATCGGTGTATTCATTCGGCCCTCTCTGGCTGGAAAACGATGCGGACAACTTTAGCGGTATCTGCCTGAATTGCAGAAGGACAGGATGCGCGACCAGCCACGAGCTGGCTCGCTGGCAACCTCAGGGCGAACAGCTCGCCGGAGCGGGCGACGCCATCGCCACGCAAGAAAAAACCCGAATGGCCCCTGAGCCATTCGGGTGAGCGGTGGCGACCTCACGAAGGTCGCCCATGGCAGCTGTCTCGGCCGGATCAGCTGGCGACGGTGCTGCCCTTGTCCATCTGGGTCTGAAGGTTGCTGCCATCGCCCTCGTAGTCGGCATGCGCGACGTAGTCGAAGCCTGGCGAGGGCAAGTAACCGCTCTCGGCGAAGAACTCGTACTCCTCCTCGCGGTACTCGAAGATGCTCTGATCGTCCGGCGCGTCGCGCTGTCCGTAGCTGTACATGTACTCGTCGAGGAATTCGTAGCGCTCCAGCCCGTCCTCGGTGAGCAGGCCCTGCGCCTCGAGATCGGCGAACAGCTGCTTGAGATCGGCGCGGTGGGCGTCCATGCGGTTGTTGTGCTTGATGTCCTCGACAATCAGGAACGGCGTCAACGCGACGGTCAGTGCGGCGCCGACCCAAAGCAGCGGTGCGGCGATGGCACGGGCGGCGCTGGAACCCATGAGCGCCGCCATCTGCGCGCCGCCGCCCGCGAAGTTGAAGGCGCCGGCCGCCACCGTGATCGCGCCCTGGGCGACCGCCACCTTGTCGTTGCTGGCGAGCCCGGACTTGATCTTCAGCCCACCCAGGACGAGATCAGCCACGCCGGTGAAGGTATTGGCACCGGCGTCCATGACCCGAAGAAACGCCGATACGCCACGGCTCGTCGGCGTGCTGCCGTTGAGCCCGGGGTTCTTGGCGAAGCCATCGCGGAAGCCTTCGTTGAGTTGCGTCCACTGCTCCGGTGTCAGGTCGAGCTTCTTGGCCAGCTTGTCCTGATCAGCGATAGGCGTCGCTTCGAGGGCATCGTTGAAATCCGTGAGCAGCTTGTGCAGGTCGCCTTCGACCAGTCCCATGTTGCGGCCGGCGCCGTTCGGGACGTCCTTGCCGAAGATCTGAGGCAAGGACTTGTCGAGCCCCAGCATCTGGTTCACATGAGTGCCGCGAATGCTGTCGACGATGTTGCTGCCCAGATTGACGAAGTGCTGACCGGCGCCCAGCACGCTGACGAAGTCCTTCGCGATCGCCAGTCGCTCCTCCGGCGTATCGGCGAGCGTGCCGCCCTTGCCGGCAATCTGGTAGATGCCCGACGCCAGCGAAATAAGGCCACCCGCCGAGCCCAGCGCACCGTTGCCGTTGAGCTCGGTGAGGGTCTTGAGCATGCTGCCGTGCGCGCCCTCGCCCAGCGTTTTGTAGATGTCCTTGCCCATGACCTTGTCGATGTCGGCCTGGGTCACGGTGCCGTTCTTGGCGAAGGTCGCGCCCAGCTCCTTCAGGGCATCGCCGAAGGCCTTGGCAGTCTGCTTGTTGCCCAGAAACTCCTGGACGAACCGCTCGGTCTCCACCGTGCGACGGGTCATGTCGATGCCGCCTTTCTTCAGCGCGGCGAGCAGCGTCTTGATGGTGTCCTGCGTGGCGAGAACGGTGTTTTCGTCATTGATGCCCGACGGGTCGGCGAGCAACTTGTCGAGGTCCATCGTCGTTGCGTCGATCATCATGTGCTGCGAGAACTGGGCAGCCTTGTCGGGATCGAACGCGGCCAGCGCCGCGTAGGTCTTGCCGATGTCCGCTTCGGCCAGGTCGCCCTTCTGGTCGTTCTTCAGCTCGGCGATATAGCGCGAGTATTCCTCGGAGAAGGCCATCTTCTCGAGCTTCTCGAGCACGGCGTCCTTGTCCGGCAATGCGTCCAGGGCCTTGCTCTGCTGGGCCTGGAAGTCTTTCTGGACGCTTTCGGAGCCAAACAGCTCGGCGACCTGTTCATCGACCTTCGCGCGGTCGATGATCGAGGCGAAGTCTTCGCCATTGACCTTGGACGTGCTCTGGCCCATCGAGATGTCCAGCGTGACCATGTCCAGGCCGTTCTCGCTGGCGGCCTGGGCGCGCAAGGCGTTGTACAGCTTGGCGCGGTCGTCGTCCTTCGCGATCGTGCCGTTGGCGATGCCGGTCTTCCATTCGTTGATCAGGTTCTGCCAGGTCAGCTCGCTGACGGTGAGCTTGCGGCTCTTGTCGTTCGGGTCGACGGTGGTGGTTTCAAGGCTGGCGACGTCCGTTTCGCTCATCGGCGGCAGCCCCGCGCTCTTGCGCTCGAAATCCTGCTTGCTGGTCTCGGTGACCTCGCCTGCCTTCAGGCTGGAGAAGCCGTACTTGCCGAAGTCCTGCAACCGGCCCGCTTCGGTGCCGTGCCTGGCCTCGCCGTCCTTGGTGATGCCGTCGATGCTGCCGTTGCCGACGTCGCCGCCGGTGATCAACTTGCCATCGGCATCGTGCGTCTCGATGTATTCGAGCACCTGCGACGCGCGGTACGCGGCATCGGCGTCCTTCTCGAAGTCGCCGACCTGCTCCTTGAGGCGGTCCTTGATGCCGCTCTGGTTGCCGAGGTTCTTGAGCAGCGGATCGCCGTCGATGATGTCCTGTGCCGAGCGCTCGTCGTTTTCGGGACGTTCCCAGACGATGCCGAGCTTCTCGGCCTGCTCGCGGGCGGCCTTGTCATCCCCGGCCGAGGCGGGACTACGCAGCTCGCCCTTCAGGTGGGCGAAGCCGTATTTGCCGAAATCCTGAAGACGGCCCGCTTCGGTGCCGTGCCGTGCCTCGCCACTGTTGGTAAACCCGTCGACGCTGCCGTTCGCGACGTCTTTCCCCGCGATGACGTCGCCGTTGCCGTCGAGCGTCTCGATGTGCTCCAGCACCTGCGCGGCCCTGTAAGCGGCGTCGGCATCACGCTCGAAGTCGCCGACCCGCTCCTTGAGCATGTCCTTCACGCCGCTCTGGTTGCCCAGGTTCTTCAGCAGCGGGTTGTCGTCGATGATGTCCTGCGCCGAGCGGTCGTCGCCCTCGGGACGCTTCCACTGGATGCCGAGCTTCTCGGCCATCTCGCGGGCCTGTTCGTCATCCGCGGCGCGCGACACCTGCTTCAGCTCGCCCTTCAGATGACCGAACCCGTACTTGCCGAAATCCTGCAGCCGGCCCGCCTCGGTGCCGTGTTTCGCTTCGCCGCTGCTGGTGAAGCCATTGATGCTGCCGTTGCCAATGTCGTCTCCGATGATGCGGTTGCCATCGCCATCGAGCTTCTCGACATGCTCCAGCACCTGGACCGCCCGGTAGGCGGCGTCGGCGTCGTTCTCGAAGTCGCCGACCCGCTCCTTGAGCATGTCCCGCACGTCGCTCTGGTTGCCCAGGTTCTTCAGCAGCGGGTTGTCATCGATGATGTCCTGCGCCGAGCGATCGTCTCCCGCGGAGCGTTCCCATTCGATCCCGACGGCTTCGGCATTCTTGCGCGCCTCCGGGTCGTCGGCGACGGTGCTCACATCGCGCAGCTCGCCTTTCAGGTGGGAAAAGCCATACTTGCCGAAGTCCTGCAGACGGCCCGCCTCGGTGCCGTGCCTTGCCTCGCCGCTGCTGGTGAAGCCGTCCACCCGGCCGTTGTCCACATCGTTGCTGGCGACGCGGTTGCCGCGTTCATCCAGCTTCTCGATGTGCTCGAGCACCTGGACGGCGCGGTACGCGGCGTCGGCGTCCTTCTCGAAATCACCGACCCGGTCGCGCAGCATGTCTTTCACGTCGCCCTGGTTGCCGAGGTTCTTCAGCAGCGGGCTGTCATCGATGATCTCTTGTGCCGAGCGGTCGTCGCCCTCCGGCCTCTCCCACCGTATTCCGGCATCCCTGGCTTGCTCGGCGGCCTCCTCCCATGCCTGGGTGGTATCCGAATTCGCCGATACGTTACCCACGGCGTTACTCGACACTTTGACGGTCATTGCCTGTTCCTTTCAGAGAGCGCCAGAAAACTACAGTGACTGCATGAGCTTACGTGGGCCAGGCGCAATACTCGCTACTGGTGGGAGGGTGAAGCGCGGTGTGCGTCGTCCATGAAAAGCCGCCTGAGTGACCATACGATGACACCTGGCACCGGAGGCGACGAAACGGCCAATTGGCAAGCCTGATGCGCCGAGCGCGCGGAGGCGGATCAGCCGCGCGGAATCGAGCGACAGGCTGCGCGGGATCGCGAGTCCTACAGCCCGACGACCGGCCGCCCTGGCCGAGTTTCGGTCACCGCTGAGCGGCGCGAATCGCTGTATACTCGCGCGCCATTTTTTCCGGTGTCCCGAGGGTTCCCCCATGAGCAAAGCGCCAACAGTCGGATTCGTCAGCCTCGGTTGCCCGAAGGCCACCGTCGATTCCGAGCGCATCCTCACGCAGCTGCGCATGGAGGGTTACCAGGTGGTGCCGACCTACGAGGACGCCGACGTGGTGGTGGTCAACACCTGCGGCTTCATCGACAGCGCCAAGGCCGAGTCGCTCGATGCCATCGGCGAGGCCATCGCCGAGAACGGCAAGGTGATCGTCACCGGCTGCATGGGCGTGGACGAAGGCAACATCCGCAACGTGCATCCCAGTGTCCTGGCCGTGACGGGCCCGCAGCAGTACGAGCAGGTGGTCAACGCGGTGCACGAGGTGGTGCCGCCGAGCAAGGAGCACGACCCCTTCGTCGATCTCGTGCCGCCGCAGGGCATCAAGCTCACGCCGCGCCACTACGCCTACCTGAAGATTTCCGAAGGCTGCAACCACAGCTGCAGCTTCTGCATCATCCCCTCGATGCGCGGCAAGCTGGTCAGCCGCCCGGTGGGCGACGTGCTGTCCGAGGCGCAGCGGCTGGTCAAGGCCGGCGTGCAAGAAATCCTCGTCATCAGCCAGGACACCAGCGCCTACGGCGTGGACCTCAAGTACAAGACCGACTTCTGGGACGGCCAGCCCGTCAAGACGCGCATGAAAGAGCTGTGCGAGGCGCTGTCCTCGATGGGCGTGTGGGTGCGCCTGCACTACGTCTATCCGTACCCGAACGTCGATGACGTCATCCCGCTGATGGCGGCCGGCAAGCTGCTGCCGTACCTGGACATCCCCTTCCAGCATGCGAGCCCCAAGGTGCTGAAGGCGATGAAGCGCCCGGCCTTCGAGGACAAGACGCTCGCCCGCATCAAGCAATGGCGCGCCATCTGCCCGGAGCTGATCATCCGCTCGACCTTCATCGTCGGCTTCCCCGGCGAGACCGAGGAGGATTTCCAGTACCTGCTGGACTGGCTGACCGAGGCGCAGCTGGATCGCGTCGGCTGCTTCCAGTACTCGCCGGTCGAGGGCGCACCGGCCAACGAGCTGGGCCTCGAACTGGTGCCGGATGATGTCAAGCAGGATCGCTGGGAGCGCTTCATGGCGCACCAGCAGGCGATCTCCGCGGCGCGCCTGCAGCTCAAGATCGGCAAGGAACTCGAAGTCCTGATCGACGAAGTCGACGACGAAGGCGCCATCGGCCGCTCCTACGCCGACGCGCCGGAGATAGACGGCATGGTCTACGTCGACAGCGAGCACCCGCTCCAGCCCGGCGACAAGGTCTGGGTGCGGGTCACCAACGCCGACGAATACGACCTCTGGGCCGAAGCCATCTGACCGGTTTCACAGCGGGCTGAGCCTAAGCCCGCCTGCCTGTCGCTCGTTCCAGCCTGCCGCATCCGGCAGGCATCTACCGCCTCACGACCACCGCTTCGACCAAGGCAGGGGTGACACCTCCCGGCTTTGCCGCCATGCTCTGGGTGCCTGATCGGTCAGGCCGCTATCCATAACAAGCCGCTATCCATAACAACAAGAGAGATGCCTTCATGACGATCAAAGCGGTCGTACTGCGCTACCTGCTGACCTACGTCGGCCTGCTTCTTCTGCTTGGCCAATTGCTCAGCATGCTCGGAGTCGGCGCCAACGAGGGCGTGTTCATCGGCCTGCTGGCAGGCGCCGGCCTCTGGCCCTGCCTTGCCTTCGGTCGTCGCAACGGCCGTTACTTCGACCGCGGCGAGAAGACGACCGTCATCTCCGCCTTCCTGCTGATCGACCTGCTGTTCCAGATCCTGTTCGGCAACATTCTGCTGCCCGGCATGGCGCCGCTGGTCGAGGTGCTGCTGGCCTTCGCGATGGTGGCCGTGCTGCATGCGGTGGTGCTCACGCTGATCGTGCAATGGGCCGGGCGCATGCTGGCGAGCAAAGGGCTGGCCTGACGAGCATCCGCGCTAGCGATCCGTTGCAGTGATCAACACGCGGGTGTCGATCGCTGCACCGAATCGCTGGCCATTCCTCAGCAGGCCCTCGCTTCGTCATGCGCGTTCCGGCACCTTTCGCACCGGCGCGCCATGAGCGGCGTAGTACGGTGCGGTGCTACGCGGCAGCGGCTGCCGGCCGCGAATCCGGTCGGCGATCTTCTCGGCGATCATGATGGTCGTGGCGTTCAGGTTGCCGGTCACGATCTGCGGCATGATCGAAGCGTCGACCACACGCAGCCCCTCGAGCCCGTGCACCCGCCCTTCCCCATCGACCACGGCCATCTCGTCCGATCCCATCTTGCAGGAGCATGAAGGGTGGTACGCCGTCTCGGCGTGCTCGCGCACAAAGCGATCCAGGTCCTCGTCACTCTGCGCCTCGGCGCCGGGGCTCAGTTCCTTGCCGCGGTAGGGATCGAGCGCCGGCTGCCGGACGATCTCGCGCGTGATGCGGATGGCATCGCGGAACTCCTGCCAGTCCTGCTCGTGCGCCATGTAGTTGAAGAGGATGCTCGGGTCTTCGGCCGGGTCGGTCGAACGGATCTCGACGCGGCCGCGGCTCGGTGAGCGCATCGAACCGACGTGCGCCTGGAAGCTGTGGCCGCTGTGCGCATTGCTGCCGTTGTAGTTCACCGCCACCGGCAGGAAGTGGAACTGGATGTTCGGCCACTCGAATTCGTCGCGGCTGCGGATGAAGCCGCCCGCCTCGAACTGGTTGCTGGCGCCAATCCCCTTGCCGAGGAACATCCACTCGGCGCCGATCGCCGGCTGGTTCCACCATTGCAGCGCCGGGTAGAGCGACACCGGCTGGGTGCACTCGTATTGCAGGTACATTTCCAGGTGATCCTGCAGGTTCCGGCCGACACCGGGTAGCTCATGCACCGGCTTTACCCCGACCCGGCGCAGCAATTCGCCCGGCCCCACCCCGGAGCGCTGGAGCAGCTGCGGCGAGGCGATCGCACCACCACATAGCAGCACTTCGCGGCGCGCCCGCGCGACATGTGGGTCCCTCCGGTTGCGCAGGTAACGAACACCCACCGCCCGCTTGCCGTCGAAGATCACGTGATCGGTGACCGCGTGGGTTTCGATGGTCAGGTTCGACCGGTCCTTCGCCTGGTCGAGGTAACCGCGCGCGGTGCTCGCCCTCCGGCCGTTCGGCGTCACGGTGCGGTCCATCGGGCCGAAGCCTTCCTGCTGGTAACCGTTCAAATCCTCGGTGTAGGGATAACCGGCCTGCACGCCCGCCTCGATCATGGCCTGGAACAGCACGTTGTTGTTCGCCTTCGGCGTGGCCACGCTGACGGGGCCGTCGCCGCCGTGGTAGTCGTTGGGCCCGATGTCGCGCGTCTCGGCCTTGCGGAAATACGGCAGGCAGTCGTGATAGGTCCAGTCGGCCAGTGCCGGGTCCTTCGCCCAATTGTCGAAATCCATCGCGTTGCCGCGTATGTAGACCATCCCGTTGATCAGCGACGAGCCGCCCAGCCCCTTGCCGCGGCCGCAATCCATCCGGCGGTTGTTCATGTGCGGCTCGGGGTCGGTCTTGTAGGCCCAGTTGTAGCGCGTGCCTTGCAGCGGATAAGCGAGTGCGGCGGGCATCTGCGTGCGGAAGTCCAGCCGGTAGTCCGGGCCGCCTGCTTCGAGCAGCAGCACGGTGACGTCGCGGTCTTCGGTCAGGCGCGTCGCCAGCACATTACCCGCTGAGCCCGCGCCAATGATGATGTAGTCGTATTCCATGTTGTCTCTCCTACCGGTGGCCTGATCGCAGCCACCGAGGCGTCAGAACGCCGATTGAAACTCGCCAAGCTCGACCTGAACCGACTTGATGCGCGTGTAATGCGCCAGCGAGGCGATGCCGTTTTCGCGACCGACACCGGACTGCTTGTAGCCGCCCACCGGCATCTGCGCCGGCGACTCGCCCCAGGTGTTGATCCAGCAGATGCCGGCTTCCATGCGGTGGATGATGCGGTGCGCGCGGGCCAGGTCGGGCGTGACCACACCGGCGGCGAGCCCGAACGTGGTGTCGTTGGCGCGCCGGATGGCCTCTTCTTCGTCGTCATAAAACAGGATGCTCAGCACCGGTCCGAAAATCTCCTCGCGGGCGATGACCATGTCGTCCGTGCAGTCAGTGAACACGGTCGGCGCGATGTAGGCGCCCTTGGCGTACTCACCCTCCGTCACACGATGCCCGCCGCACAGCAACGTGGCGCCAGCCGCCTTGCCCTGTTCGATGTAGCGCAGCACGTTCTCCATATGCGGGAAGCTGACCATCGGGCCGAAGTTGGTGGCCTCGTCCAGCGGATCGCCAAGCGTGATGCGCTCGACCCGCTCCAGCACCTTGGCCTCGAACGCCTGCTTGTGGCGCCGGGGCACGAATACCCGGGTGCCGTTGGTGCACACCTGGCCCGAGCTGAAGAAGTTGGCCATGACGGCGATGTCAGCGGCGCGGTCGAGGTCGGCATCCTCACAGACGATCAGCGGCGACTTGCCGCCGAGCTCCATGGTGACCTCTTTCAGCGAGGAAGCCGCGGCGCTGGCCATCACCTTCTTGCCCGTGGCCACGCCACCGGTGAAGGAGATCTTCTCGATGCGCGGATGCTCGGTGATGAAGGCGCCGATCTCGGCGCCCAGCCCGGTGAGCACGTTGAACACGCCGTCCGGCAATCCGGCCTCGGTGAAGAGTCCGGCGAGTTTGAGCGCGGTGAACGAGGTCACCTCGCTGGGCTTGAAGATCATCGCGTTGCCCGCCGCCAGTGCCGGCGCGCATTTCCACAGGGCGATCTGGATCGGGTAGTTCCAGGCGCCGATCCCGGCGACCACGCCCAGGGGTTCGCGCCGCGTGTAGACGAAGCTGCTCTCGCGCAGTGGGATCTGCTCGCCTTCGATCGCCGGCGCCAGCCCGGCGTAGTACTCGAGCACGTCGGCGCCGGTGACGATATCCACCGCACGGGTTTCCATCAGCGGTTTGCCGGTGTCGAGTGTTTCCAGCTCGGCCAGCTCATCGTTGCGTGCACGCAGCAGGTCGACGGCCTTGCGCAGCACACGCGAGCGCTCGATCGCGGTCATCGCCGCCCAGACCTTCTGGCCCTCCTCGGCGCTGCGTATCGCACGCTCCAGATCATCGCGTGTGGCGCGGGGAAACTCGGCGAGCACCTCGCCGGTGGCCGGGTTGATGCTTTCGAAGGTGTCCGCTCCGCTGGAATCGACGAAGCGGCCGTGAATGTAGAGCTGCTGCCTCGGAAAACGGGCCATGTTCACCTCTTCAAGAAAACAGGCCGGCATCGCGCCGGCCAGGGTCAAACGGAAAGGCCCACCGAACATGCCGGCGGGCCAGGTTCAGGCGCCAGGCACGCCGGTATCCGGCGCCTCGTGCGGCTCGATCTTTGGGCGCTGCTGATGCAGGAACTGCATGTGATGTTCGTAGTGGTCGAGGATGTCCTCGATGAGCTGGCGCTTGGTGTAGCCCATCAGGTCATAGCCGAGGCTGCCCTGACGCAGGTAGACCTCGAGCCGGTAGTAGTCGGCATCACTGCGCTGGCTGCGGATCGCGAACGATGGCATGGCGCTGCGCACCGGCCAGACCTGGTAGACGAAGTCCTGCTCCTCACCCAGGTTGGCGGTCAGCGACAGGTGCTCGTGGCCGGCCTCACCCTCGTCGATCACCACCGGTACGCCCCGCTGGGCGAGCGCCTGCTGAATCTCTTCCATCGCCGGTTTGCAGACTTCACGCATGTAGCGCATGGCCTGTTGCCGGGACGGAAAGCTCATGGCCCGCGCCAACCGCTGGCCCCAATTGATGGGAGCGGTGTCCATCGTCGCGCGGCCCGACAGCTGACCGGACAGGCTCTGCTGATAACTGTCGGCCATCAGGCCTTCCAGATGCAGCGCCTTGAACAGCCCGATCATCATGAAGATCAGCACGAAGGAGAACGGCAGCCCCATGATCACCACGGTGCCCTGCAACGTGGTCAGCCCGCCGGCGATGAGCAGCGCAAGGGTGAGCACGCCGATCACCGCGGCCCAGAACACGCGCATCCACACCGGCGCATCGCTGTTCGGGTCGCGCAGGATCGAGGTGAAGTTGGAGAGCACGAGCGAGCCGGAGTCGCCAGACGTCACGAAGAAGACGATCCCGAGGATGGTCGCGACAACCGTCGTGAGGGTGGTCCAGGGCAGACGTTCGAGGAACAGGTAGAGCGCCGACCCCGGATTGTCCATCGCCTGCTGGCCGAATTCGACGGCACCGCCATTCATGACCATGTCGATGGCGCTGTTACCGAAGATGGACATCCACGCCATCATGAAGGCCAGCGGCAATATCAGCGTGCCAACGACGAACTCTCGGATAGTCCGGCCGCGCGAGATGCGCGCCAGGAACAGTCCGACGAAGGGCCCCCATGCGATCCACCAGGCCCAGAAGAACACCGTCCAGGCGTTCAGCCAGTCGGTCGGCCGGCGGTAGGCATAGGTATCGAGCGAGAGCCGGACGAAGTTGGTGAGGTAATCGCCGACATTGGTCATGAAGGCGTTCAGCAGAAAGGTCGTGTTACCAACGAACAGCACGAACAGCATCAGCAACACGGCCAGCAGCATGTTGAACTCGGACAGCCGGCGGATGCCCTTCTCCACCCCGGTAGCCGCGGAAATCGCAGCGAACACGACGATCATCACCACCATGATGCTTTGGGTCGCCGTGCTTTCCGCGATGCCAAAGATGTAGTTCAGGCCGAAGTTGAGCTGGATGATGCCGATGCCCAGGCTGGTCGCGATGCCGAACACCGTGCCAAGCACCGCGGCGGTGTCGACGGTGTGACCGATCGGGCCGTGAATGCGCTTGCCCACCAGCGGATACAGCGCCGACCGAATCGAAAGCGGCAGGCCCTGGCGAAAGCAGAAATAGGCCAGCGACATCCCCACCAGCGTATAGACGCCCCAGCCGGAGAGTCCCCAGTGCAGGTAGGTCAGCTCCATCGCATGCCGCGCCGCCGCCACGCTGCCCGGCTCGCCTACGGGCGGTGCGAGGAATTGCGCGACCGGCTCGGCGATGCAGAAGAACAGCAGGTCGATACCGATCCCTGCCGAAAACAGCATCGCGGCCCAGGTGATCACGTTGAATTCGGGCTTGGAATGGTCCGGGCCGAGCCGGATCTTGCCGTATCGCGTGGTCGCGATAACCACGACGAATACCAGGTATGAAAGGACGGCGAGGAAGTAGTACCAGCCGAATGAGTTCGAAATCCAACCAAGCACGGCATTGATCATCGCGAGCGATCTGTCCGTGAAGAAGATCGTCCAGAGCGCGAATGCGACGATCCCTATTGCAGACGAGTAGAACACCACCGGGTTGATGCGATCACGCTGGGTATCGGCATCGCCCGATGTCGGTGCGGCCTCGTTCATAGTCGAGTTCTCCTGAACCTGTGTCAGCTCCTGAGGGTCGCGCCAGCAGGCGACCAAAGCAGAGTCGAGGACCAAGTCTGTCCCGCTCAGCCAGCAAGCGAATGGCGCGGAAGAAGCGGAGTCGCCTGGCCGCAACTTGGTACGGCGACGCTACGCAAGGCACCCCTGACAGGGGTAGAGAGAGACGGACTTGAGTTAGTTCCCAAAACGGGAAAGGCGGCGATCATACGCGATTCAAGGGTATTCCGCTCGATTTTGTGCCCATCGTAGCCAATCGTGAAAACGCCCACCTCAGTTCCGGCCAGCTTGACTGCATGGATATGCCGCCATTTGCACCGAATATGGTCCGTACCGTCCGCCCTGGCGCCCGCTAGGGTAAAGGCACGTTTTCTGCCTTGGAGGCACCGATGCACCCCTACTTTTCCCTGCAAGGCCGCACCGCCCTCGTCACCGGAGGCACCCGCGGCCTTGGTCGCATGATCGCCAAAGGATTGCTCGAAGCCGGTGCCCGCGTGTTCATCTGCGCACGCGATGCCGAGGCCTGTGCCGAGACCGCTCGCGAGCTGTCCGCACTCGGCGAATGCCACGGCTTGCCGGCCAACCTGGCCACCGAAGAAGGCGCTCGCGATCTGGCCGAACGGTTGAAGGGCGAGATCGGCGCTCTCGACATCCTCGTCAACAACGCCGGCACCACCTGGGGTGCGCCCCTCGAAAACTACCCGGCCAAGGGCTGGGAAAAGGTCATGCAGCTCAATGTCACGGCGGTGTTCAGCGTCACTCAGCAGCTGCTGCCCCTGCTGCGGCAGGCCGGCACGTCCGACAATCCGGCGCGCATCATCAACATCGGCTCGGTCGCCGGCATCACCTCGATGGGCGAGCAGGCGTACGCCTACGGCCCGAGCAAGGCGGCGCTGCATCAGTTGTCCCGCATGCTGGCGCGCGAACTGGTGCAGCAGCACATCAACGTCAACGTGATCGCCCCCGGCCGCTTCCCGAGCAAGATGACCGCCTTCATCGCCAATGACGACGAGGCGATGGCGCAAGACTGCGCGCTGATCCCGATGAAGCGCTGGGGTCGCGAAGAAGAAATGGCCGCCCTGGCGATCAGCCTGGCCAGCGCCGCGGGCGCCTACATGACCGGCGCGATCATCCCCATCGACGGCGGCTTCCACCTCTGACCGGGTAACATGGCGCCCCCTGACCAAGGCCGGCGCTATGAAGCACACCGTCTCCCCCATCGGTTACCTGCGTTCCTGTTTCGAGGAAAAATTCGCCATCCCGCGGCAACCGCAACTGGCGCCAGCGGCTCGCGGCGTGCTGGAACTGCTGCCGCCGTTCGACCAGCCGCATGCGCTGGAAGGGCTCGAACAGGTCAGTCACGTCTGGCTGCTGTTTCTTTTCCACCAGACCCTCGAAGAAGCGCCGCGGCTGCGGGTCCGGCCGCCGCGGCTGGGCGGCAATCGCTACGTCGGCGTGTTCGCGACGCGAGCGACCCACCGGCCGAACGGCATCGGGCAATCGGTGGTCAAGCTCGACGGCATCGAGCCGGGCCGGCTGCGGGTCTCCGGCATCGACCTGCTCGACGGGACACCGGTGCTGGACATCAAGCCCTACGTGCCCTACGCGGATGCGCTCGGCGAGGCGCGCAACGCCCTGGCCCCCGAGCCGCCGTCGCCGATCGAGGTGCAGTGGGCGGCCGATTGCCTCGACCAGGCGCGGCAACACGCACACCGTCTCGGCGAGCCGCTGGTGGAGCTGATCGAACAGTGCCTCGCGCAGGACCCGCGTCCGGCCTATCAGCAGCCCGATACGCAACGGCGCTACGGCACGCGCTTCTGGGGCGTGGAGGTGCGGTGGCACTACCCGCAGGCGGGCGTCATTCGCGTGACCGAGATCGTCTGAGCCTGAGCCTGAGCCTGAGCCTGAGCCCGTCAGCTTGCCGTCGGGTAATGCGCCTGGCGCCAGGCCAGTTCGTTGGTAACCGTCGCCATCGGCACGAACATCCCGTAGTCGAACGGGGTCAGTGGCTCGCCATGCTCGACGCGGCGCGGCCAGTCATGATCGGCCAGCGCCGCCTTGCCGACCGCCACCAGGTCCATCGTGCCCTGCCCGAGCAGTTGCTCGGCCTGCTCGCCGGTGCGGATGCCGCCATTGCCGATCAGCGTGACCGGCCCGACGGCACGCGCCAGCTCGCAAAGCGTCGGCCCTTCTCCGAAGGCCGGTGCGGCGATATCCGGCTCGCTGATGTGCAGGTAATCCAGACCGGCATTGGCGAGGGTGGCCATGCGCAGTTTCGCCGCCTCGGTGCCGCCCTCCCACTTCAGGTCGCTGTCGGTGACCATCTGCTGCGACAGGCGCATGCCGACGACGAAGTCCTCGCCGACCGCGTCCCGCACGGCCCGGATGACCGCCAGCGGAAGAGCCAGCCGGGCCTTGAAATCACCACCCCAGCGATCGGTGCGCTGATTGAATTCGGCGCTCATGAACTCGTGCAGCAGGTAACCGTTGGCCCCGTGCAGCTCCACCCCATCGAAGCCCGCGTCGCGCGCATGCACCGCCGCCTGAGCGAAGCCGGCGATGGCTTCGGCGATCTCGCCGTCGGTCATTTCCGAGGGCACCTGATAAGGCCCCTCGCCGCCATAGAAGGACAACTGGCTGCCCTTCGGCTGCACAGCCGAAGGACCGACATGCCGGGCATGGTGCAGGTTGCCCTGCGTCTGCGCGCCGCCGTGCATCAGCTGCGCGACGAAGCCCGCCCCCGCGTCGTGCACCGCCTGCACGACCGGCACCCAGCAATCGCGCTGCTGCTCGGTGGCGATGCCCGGCTGGTTGATGTAGCCCTGGCTGAAGGCGGTGTCGGTGTACAGCCCCTCGGTGATCAGCAGGCCGAATCCGCCCTTGGCGAAGGAGCCGTAGTAGTCGCGTATCAGGTCATTGGCGTAACCCTCGGGCTCGGCGCTGACGCGGGTCATCGGCGCGAGCACGGCGCGGTTGCGCAGCGTCAGCGATTTCAGCGAGTACGGCTCGAACAGGCGCGGCATGGCGAATTCCTTCCATCGATGGCGTTCCCCTTGTGAGGATCAACGCGCCGCGGAGTTCGTCGAGGCTGACGGTTCGCATGGAAAAGATGCTGAGAGAACGCGGCCGGACAGGTCGTGTGAAAGCCGCGGCGTTCGTTGAGGCCGCGTTGGAGCAGGCCCGGATACGAGCCCGGTCGAATGCTCATTGCAGCGCCGGATAAAAAAATCGCGGCCGAAGCCGCGATCCAAGGAAAGCGGCGTGCCGGAGCGACACGCCGGGGAGCGATTCCTTAGAAGAAGCCCAGCGGGTTGATGTCGTAGCTGATCAGGAGGTTCTTGGTCTGCTGGTAGTGGTCGAGCATCATCTTGTGCGTCTCGCGACCGACGCCGGACTTCTTGTAGCCACCGAAGGCGGCGTGCGCCGGGTACAGGTGATAGCAGTTGGTCCACACGCGACCGGCCTTGATGCCGCGACCCATGCGGTAGGCGCGATTGATGTCGCGCGTCCAGACGCCGGCACCCAGGCCGAACTCGGTGTCGTTGGCGATGGCCAGGGCTTCGGCTTCGTCCTTGAAGGTGGTGACGCCGACCACCGGCCCGAAGATTTCCTCCTGGAACACGCGCATCTTGTTGTGGCCCTTGAGCAGCGTCGGCTGGATGTAATAACCGGTCGCCAGGCTGCCTTCGAGCCGCTCGACCGCGCCGCCAGTGAGCACCTCGGCGCCTTCCTGCTGGGCGATTTCGAGGTAGGAGAGGATCTTGTCGTACTGCTGCTGAGAAGCTTGGGCGCCGACCATCGTCTCGGTGTCGAGCGGATTGCCGCGCTTGATCTGCTTCACCTTCTTCATCACTTCGACCATGAAGGGCTCGTAGATCGACTCCTGCACCAGCGCGCGCGACGGGCAGGTGCACACTTCGCCCTGGTTGAAGAAGGCCAGCACCAGGCCCTCGGCGGCCTTCTCGATGAACGCCGGCTCGGCATTCATGATGTCCTCGAAGTAGATGTTCGGGCTCTTGCCGCCCAGCTCCACGGTGCTCGGAATGATGTTCTCGGCGGCGCAGCGCATGATGTGCGAGCCGACCGGCGTCGAGCCGGTGAAGGCGATCTTGGCGATGCGGGTGCTGGTGGCGAGCGCCTGCCCCGCTTCCTTGCCGAAGCCCTGGACGATGTTGAGCACGCCGGCGGGCAGCAGGTCGCCGACGATCTCGGCCAGCAGCATGATCGACAGCGGCGTCTGCTCGGCCGGCTTGAGCACCACGCAGTTGCCCGCGGCCAGCGCCGGCGCGAGTTTCCAGGCCGCCATCAGCAGCGGGAAGTTCCAGGGAATGATCTGCCCGACCACGCCCAGCGGCTCGTGGAAGTGGTACGCGGCGGTGGTGTCGTTGATTTCGGCGGCGCTGCCTTCCTGGGCGCGGATGCAGCCGGCGAAGTAGCGGAAGTGGTCCGCGGCGAGCGGTACGTCGGCGTTCAGCGTCTCGCGCACCGCCTTGCCGTTGTCCCAGGTTTCGGCCACGGCGAGCTTTTCCAGGTTCGCCTCGATACGGTCGGCGATCTTGAGCAGCACGTTGGAGCGATCCTGGACCGAGGTGCGGCCCCAGGCATCGGCCGCGGCGTGGGCGGCATCCAGCGCCTTCTCGACGTCGTCGGCGGTGGACCGGGGGAACTCGGCGATCACTTCGCCAGTGACGGGCGAGGTGTTGGTGAAGTACTCACCCTTGACCGGCGCGACGAACTCGCCGCCGATGTAGTTGCCGTAGCGCGGCTTGAACGAAACGATGGCGCCTGGGGTACCGGGTTGGGCGTAGATCATGGCGAGGCCTCTTCTTGTGGTCGCCCGCCCCTGACATGGGGCAGGTCATGTCTGGATGTTAGTCAGCGCCCGGATACCCCGGAATGCGCCCAAGGCATGGGAGGGCTACTCATTTGGTAGTAGTCACTTGCAGCCGCTCTAGATCGCACCCTCGCCTTCGCGCGGCCGGCCATGACAGGCCACCGGAGCCGACGGACGGTCGCTCGGCATCGATCGGGCAAGCCACGGGGACGCCGGCGCCAGCGGCGGTAACGAGCGGAGCCGCGAACCGATCGCTCGGCCCCAGCCGCGGCTCATTCCGCGCTCGGCCACTGCGCCAGGCGGCGCTCGCCACGGTCATCGACATAGTCCAGGCGCACCGGAGCGACCCGCGCCGGCAACACGAGGTGCAGCAGCGGATTGGCCGCCAGGCCTTCGAACGCTTCCAGCGCCAGCACAGGGCCGGTCGCACCCTCGATGCTCAGCCGGGCGAGCAACCAGCGCGGCAGCCGTCCGCCCTCCGCGGCGGGCCGGCGGCCGGTTTCCATCGGATGACGCAGCAGGCTGCGCAGCGCGAACCCTCCGGCCTGAACATCGGCCCACAGGCGTATTTCGCCCCAGTCGACACCCGGCGGGAGCGGCGCGAGGCAACTGCTGCCGAGCACCTCGACCGCCTGCTCGGCCTGCCAGACGCGCCCGTCGATATCCCGCGCCAGCACCGCGAGCGTCTGGCTTGCTGGCAGCCGCACCCGCGTGCCCAGCCGCAGCGGCTCCTGCCACTGGTGGATTCGCAGGCGGGCGATACGCGCATCGGCCTCCCCGTCGCGCAGGACGAGCACCTCAACCGGCGGCCGGGCACCCATCAATTCGATGCTCAGCTGGACGAAGGCACCGTCCTCGACCCAGCTCGGCACGTCGATCGAGAGACCGCGGCGCTGCAACGCGGCGCCGTCCATGAAGCGCTGGCGTTGCGTGTCGTAGGCATAGGCGTGATCGTCCGACGATCCCGGCTCGACGGGCCGCGCCGACGCCTGCCCGGCAGCGAGGGTCGCCGCCAGCAACACGCCCGTGAGCCGCCACCCAGTCACGCCGCGCCCCAGGCATCCGCGCGGATGGCGCGATACCAGGCCTGCGCGCGTTCGGCCTCGTCGATACGCAGCCGATCCGGTGCGTCGAGCGGACTGAGCACGGCGGTGCCGGGCACTTCCACGAGCCGCCCCGCCTCGACCCGGTAGCCCGCCGCGACCGAGACGGCACGCTCCGGCGCGAGCAGGCTGTAACAGACGTTGTGCCAGTGCGGCTCCGGTGCGGGCTGGCCGGCCAGGTCGGCCAGCATGGCGGCCACCGCCACCTTCGCCTGCGCATTGGCGCAATAGGCCGACTTGGGCATGGGCGCGGCGATGCCGGCGTCGCCCGCGACATAAAGGTACGGATCGGCGCGCGTGCGAAAGGTCGTCGCCTCCAACGGCACCCAGCCGCTGTCGTCCGTCAGCCCGGCATGGACGGCGATCGCGCCGGCCTGCTGCGGCGGGATCAGGTTGATCACCGCACCGCGATGACGCCCGCCGAACTCGGTGTGCAGCTCGCGGCCATTGCGGGCGATGCCCATCACACGGCCATCGTCGCTGCGGCCGATCCACTCGACCCTGCCGGAATACCGCTGCGCCCAGGCCTGCTGGAACAGCGCCTGCTTGGAGAAGCTGTCCTTGGCATCGAGGATCAGCACCTTGCTGCGCGGCTTGTGCCGGGTCAGGTAATGGGCGATCAGGCTGGCGCGCTCGTAAGGCCCGGGCGGGCAGCGGTACGGATTGTCCGGCACGCCGATCAGCACCGTGCCGCCATCGTCCATGGCCTGCAATTGCCGCCACAGCAGCGCCGTCTGAGGCCCGGCCTGCCAGGCATGGGGCACCCGCTCGGCCATCTCGGGGCCGTAGCCGTCGATCGCACCCCAGCGAAAATCGATGCCCGGCGCCAGCATCAGGCGGTCATAGCCGATCCGGCTGCCCTCATCGAGCCGGACGTGCCGCGCCGTGCGATCGACGGCGACCGCCCTCGCCCGCACATGCTGCACACCGAGCCGCGTCAGGCCCGTGAAGTCCTGGCGCAGGCTGGCGAGATCGCGCAGTCCGCCGAGGACATGATTGCTGAAGGGACAGGTATGCACCGCCAGGTGCGGCTCGATCAACCGTACGTCCAGTGTCGGATCGGCAAGGCGAAGGTAGCGAGCGGCGGTGGCGCCGGCGAACCCGCCGCCCACGATCACCACCCGCGCCCCACTCCCCTGGCCTCTGACATACCAGGGCAGCACGCCGAGACCGAGCAGCAGGGTGCGACGCGTCAGCCCCATGATCCGCTCCTGTTTCACTGATTTGCCCGGCATGACGCCCGGATGGCGGACGAAGCAGAGGCGGCGCTGCTTCTTTCGAGCGTCAACCATAAGGGCCGGCAGCTCGCCGGCCCTTACACCCTCGACATCAGCGCGCCGCGACCGCCTCCTTCGGCAGCTTGAAGGTCCAGACCGTGCCGCCCTGGTTGAAGGCCTTGACCCGCTTGGCGACCTCGCCACCCCACAGCGGCACCGCGCCGCCCCAGCCGGACAGCACCGAGACGTACTGCTCGCCGTCCATTTCCCAGGTGACGGGCGAGCCGATCACGCCCGAGCCGGTGTTGAACTGGTAGAGCTTCTCGCCGGTCTTGGCGTCGAAGGCCATCAGGTAGCCTTCCGGGTTGCCGGTGAACACCAGGTTGCCCTTGGTCGCCAGCACGCCGCCCCACAACGGCGCGTAGTTCTGGTAGCGCCACACTTCCTTGCCGGTCTTGGGATCGATGGCCCGCAACACGCCGATGTAGTCCTCGTTGAGCGGCTTGATGGTAAAGCCGGCGCCCAGGTAGGCGGCACCCTTCTTGTAGGCGACCTCTTCGTTCCAGATGTCCATTCCCCACTCGTTGGAGGGCACGTAGAACAGCCCGGTGTCCTGGCTATAGGCCATCGGCATCCAGTTCTTGCCGCCGAGGAAGGACGGTGCGACGAACACCGAGTTGCCCTTGTCAGCCTCACCCGGCGCGCCAGGACGGTTGTTGCCGTCGTAGATCGGGCGTCCGTTCTCATCCAGCCCCTTGGCCCAGGTGAGCTTGTCCACGAACGGGAAGCCGCGGATGAACTTGCCGTTGGTGCGGTCCAGCACGTAGAAGAAGCCGTTGCGGTCGGCGGTGGCAGCGGCCTGGATGGTCTTGCCGTCCTGCTGATAGTCGAACGAAATCAGCTCGTTCACGCCGTCGAAATCCCAGCCGTCGTGCGGGGTGGACTGGAAGTGCCACTTGATCGAGCCGTCGTCCGGGTCGAGCGCCAGGCGCGAGGAGGAGTACAGGTTGTCGCCCGGACGCAGGTGCGAGTTCCAGGGCGACGGGTTGCCGGTGCCGAACAGCAGCGAGTCGGTGTCCGGGTCGTAGTAGCCGCCGAGCCAGGGCGCGGCCCCGCCGGTCTTCCACAGATCGCCCGGCCAGGTCTTGCCGGCCTGTCCGCCGGAGATGCCGTTCTCGACCTTCTTGCCGTCCTTCATCACGTAGCCCATGTGGCCTTCGACGGTCGGACGGGTCCAGAGCAGTTCGCCGTTCTTCGGGTCGTAGGCCTCGATCTTGCCGACCACGCCGAATTCGCCGCCGGATACGCCGGTGATGAGCTTGCCCTTGACGATCAGCGGAGCCGCGGTGATCGAATAACCGGCCTTGTAGTCGGCGACGGTCTTCTTCCAGACCACCTTGCCGGTGTCCTTGTCGAGGGCGACCAGCTTGGCGTCGAGCGTGCCGAAGATCACCAGGCCGTCGTACAGCGCGACCCCACGGTTGATCACGTCGCAGCAGGGCATGATGCCGTCCGGCAGGCGCGCATCGTATTGCCAGAGTTCTTCGCCCGTGCGGGCGTCGATGGCGTACACCCGCGAGTAGGAGCCGGTGACGTACATGACGCCATCCTTGACCATCGGCTGGGATTCCTGCCCCCGCTGCTTTTCGCCGCCGAGCGAGAAGCCCCACACCGGGCGCAGCTGCGTGACGTTTTCGCTGTTCAGCGTATCGAGCGTGCTGTAGCGCTGGCCCTTCAGGCCGAGCCCATTGGTGACGACATCGCCCGGCGTTCTGGCGTCATTGAGGATGTCTTCGTCGGTCACCGCCCAGGCAGGCAGACTGGACAGGGCGATCGCAGCGCAAAGCGCGGTCACGGCGAAAGGCTTGAGACCGGAGTGCTTCATTTCGGCTACCTCTGCGGGAGTCATTGTTATTGGCGCCGGGAAAACTCCCGGTCTGAGGCGGATTCTTGGTTTCTCGCCTTGCCTCAACAATTGCCCGCAGTGCCGAATTCCCTCCTTCCTTGGTAGCAATACCCGCCGATCAGACCACGCTGGACAGCAGGCCGAGCGCCACCAGCACCGGTCCCGCCGGTACCGTCCAGCGCTCGCGCCAGGCCAGCAGCGACGACACCGCCAGCCCGCCGAGCATCAGCAGGCAGAACCAGCTGACGAGCCCGATCTGGAACCCGAGCAGCCGCACGCACAGCCCCAGGCCGATGGCCAGCGCCGCGCACCCGAGCACGCGCAGGGTGCGCTGCTGGGCACCGCTCGGCTCATGCTGACGGAGCTGACGAAAATGGCGCGGCATCGCCAGGGCCAGGCCCGACATGCCGAGATAGCACAACGCGAACACCAGGAGCATCACAGGGCCTCCTCGAGCCGGCCGGGCGCGCGTCGAGCCGGTCGGGCGACCGGATCGGGATTCAGGCGCCAGGCCTGGATCAAGGCGATCAGGCCGATCGCCAGCAGCGCCAGGTCGACACCGACCAGGCCCCAATCGCCCCGTGGCAGTGCGGCCAGCAGATGACCATTGGGCGCAGCCAGCAGGCTGAGCAACGGCAGCCCGAGCGCCAGCAGGCCGATCAGCACCAGTTGCGAACGCAGCGCCAGGCGCCAATGGTGGCGGGCCAGCGCGGACCACAACGCCACCGCCAGCCAGGCGATGACGAACGTCCAGCCCTCACCGCTGGCGCGCCAGGGCAATTCGGCCGGCAGCAGGCGGTTGGCCCACAACAGGGCCAGGCTCGCGACCGGCAGGCCGAGGTACACCGCGCCATCCAGCGCGCGGACCAACGCCACACCCGGCACGGCGCGCGCTTCGCGCTTGCGCAGCCATACCCGCGTACCGGCCACGACCATCGCGCAGCCCGCCAGGCCGAGCATCAGATACAGCGCACGCACCAGGGTGCCGCCGAATTGCGCCATGTGCAGGCCCACCATCCAGCTGTAGGCGCGATAGAACGGAGGCTGCTCCTGGACATGCAGCAACTCGCCCGTGGCCGCGTCGTAGCTCAGCGTGCCGCCCAGGTCGCCGATGCGTGAGGCATCCGCGCGCCGGATGGCGACGACCGCCGAGGCATCGAGCGGATGCTCGATCACGATCCAGCCCGGTTGCGCCCCGGTCCAGCGCGCCTGGGCATCGCGCAACAGGCCGTCGAGCGAAACGGCCGGCGGCGCCGGGCGGCCAACCTCCTCGCGGTGGTAGCTACCCGTCACTTCGGTGAAATAGGCCTCCTGGTCGTTGCCATAGGCGACCTGGCCGCCAGCCGGCATGTAGCTGGCCACGAAGACCACCACGCCGGTGTAGGCCAGCAGCAGGTGGAACGGGAAGCCCACCACGCCGAACAGGTTGTGCGCATCGAGCCAGGCCCGCTGGCCATTGGCTCGGGGGCGCAAGGTGAAGAAGTCCTTGAAGATGCGCCGGTGGATGATCACCCCGCTGACCAGCGCGACCAGCATGAACATGCCCGCCAGCCCGACCACATACATACCCAGCGTGTCGGCATGCAGGTTGTAGTGCAGGGTGAAGAAGAACTGCCCACCGAGGGTTTCGGCCAGGGGAGCCCCCGTGGCCGGATCGAGCATGGCCTTGCCCTGCTCGCCCGCGTTGGTCATCCAGTGCACGGCCCAGAACGGCTCACGCTCGTTCGGCCCGCGCATCCAGATCGCATGCAGGTCCTTGTCGGCGTTGGCCATCACCCAGTTGCGCGCCCCTTCGGCGGTCAGCTGCGCCGACGAATCGTCGTGCAACGCCGGCCGCATCCAGCGCTCCAGCTCCTTGTCGAAGCAGGCCACGGTGCCGGTGAAGATGATCACGTAGAGCAGCCAGCTTGGCAGCAGGCCGCCCCAGGTGTGCAGACCGGCCATCGATTGACGCAGGCTCATGGACGGGTCCTCAGCTCGGTCGGAAGAAAACCGCACAGCCCGGTGAGCAGCGCCAATCCGCCGATCACCAGCCAGGCGCGCGTCGCGCTGCGTGCGCCGAAGGCATAGAGCGCGCCGACCACCCACACCGCGAAGCACAGCAACCCGGCCAGCGCCACACGATCGGGTCGGGCGAGCGGCAGGTACACCGAGAGAAAGGCGGTACAGCCGTAGGCCAGGCCATAGCCGCCGACCAGCGCGGCGAGAACGCGCGAGGCGACGCTCAGGCGCCGGGTTTGCAGGGTCATGTCCATGAGCAGGCTCCGTAGGGCACGGTCGTTCAGAAGCTGTAGCTGACGGTACCGACCACCGTGCGGCGGCTGCCGGTGAAACAGTCTCCGCGCGCCAGGCAGCTAGTGTAGTAGGTCTCGTCTTCCAGGTTGGTGGCGTTAACGGCGAAGTCCCAGTTCTGGTAGCGATAACCCAGCATGGCGTCGAACAGCGTGGTCGACGGGGTCTTCACGTCGTCGGCCCCGTCCCAGCTGGCGCCGACATAGCGCACGCCGGCGCCGGCACGGAAGCCCGGCACGCCGAACAGCGCGAACTGATGCTGCGACCAGAGTGACGCCATGTTTTCCGGAATGGAAGCCAGGCGCTTGCCGACTTCGCCCGGTGCCCCTTCGATCACTTCGGTGTCCAGGTGCGTATAGGTGGCGATCAGGTCCCAGTTGGGGGTGACGGAGACCAACGCTTCGAGCTCCAGCCCGCGGGTGCGGGTTTCGCCGGCCTGCAGGGTGTTGTTCGGGTTGGCCGGATCAGGCATCTGGCGATTCAGCTCACGCAGGTCGAACACCGCGGCGGTGTAGAGGCTGCGGCTGCCGAGCGGCTGGTACTTCACGCCCACCTCCCATTGCTCGCCTTCCAGCGGCGTGAAGGGCTCGTTGTTGGCCTTGTTCAGGCCGATGATCGGCTGGAAGGATTCGCTGTAGCTGATGTACGGCGCCACACCGTTATCGAAGAGGTAGGTCAGACCGACCCGACCGGTCACGGCGTCATCCTTTTGCCGCGTGCCGCCATCGGTGCGGTTGTCGGCCCAGTCCTTGCGCAGCCCGAGGGTCAGCAGCCAGCGCTGGTACTTCAGCTGGTCCTGCACGTAGATGCCCTGCTGAACCACGGTCTGCTCCGGGGAGTCGACGAGCGAGATCACCGAGGGATCGAAGGTGCCGTATACCGGATCGTAGAGATCCAGCGGTGTCGCCGCGCCGCCGGCGCTGCGCTCGTTGGTCACGGCGTGCTGGTAGTCAGCACCGATCAACAGGGTGTGCTGGATCGGGCCGGTATCGAACAGCGCCTGGGCGTTGTGGTCGGCGACCCAGACGTCCACTTCGGGTTTGGAGACGTAATAGATGCGATCGAGCGTGCGCTTGTCAGTATTGAGTACTGGCGGCCAACCATAGATCTGCTGGTAGCTGACTTCGCTCTCCTGGTACCGCAGGTTCTGCCGCAGCGTCCAGGTCTCGTTCAGGCGCCAGCTGAACTGCGAGGTCAGCGCCGTCTGCTCGGCGTCGTATTCGTCGAACCCCGGCTCGCTGACGAACAGGTCGGTGTCGTAGCGCCCGTATGGCGCGCCGAACACGGTGCCCTCGTGGGGCAGGAACTGCGAGGTGGAGCCGCCATCGTCACGCTGGACGTTCGCCAGCAGCGTCCACTCGATGTCGTCATTCGGACGCCAGGTGATCGAGGGCATCAGGACCAGCCGATCGCTCTCGACATAATCGACCTGTGACTGGCTGTCGCGCGCAATCGCCACAACGCGGTACAGCAGGCTGCCGTCTTCGTTCAGCGGGCCGGTGCTGTCCAGGGCGATCTGCTTGTGGTCGTAGTTGCCGTACTGCGCTTGCAGCTCGGTCCTGGGCTCGGCTTGCGGACGCTTGCTGACCAGGTTCACCAGCCCGCCCACCGGGCTCTGGCCGTACAGCATCGACGACGGCCCCTTGAGTACCTCGATGCGCTCGAGCGTGTACGGGTCGGTGCGGATGTTGTTGTAGTAGCCGAAGGTTTGCTGCAGGCCATCGAGGAACAGCTCGGGCGAGCTGCCGCGCACCTTGGCCCAGTCGCCGCGGGTATCCAGACCGAAGGCCTCGCCGCGTACGCCAGCGACGTAGCGCAGGGCGTCCTGCACGGTTTGCACGCCCTGATCCTGCATACGATCGGCCGTGATCACGCTGATCGACTGCGGCACTTCGAGTAGCGGCGTGTCGGTCTTGGTGCCGGTCACCGACCGGGTCGCGACGTAACCATCCACCGGACCATCGGCGCGCTCGGCCGGGCTGGCAGTGACTTGCTGCGCCGGCAGTTCGAGCGCTGCATCGACCGATTCCTGAGCGGCGATCGAGGTGGCGAAACCTGCCAGCGGCAGACCGAGGGCGATCAGCCGCAGGGCGACGGCCAGAGGGCGTGGAGCGAGCGTGCGAGGCATTAGCATTCCTTGTCGTTGTAAATCAGGCGCGCATGTTAATGCGACTACTTCGCATTTCATAGCGAATCCTGATGGCAACGTCAGGTGGACGGCTCAGCTCAAGGTGCCGGGGCAAGCAGGCGGAATTGCGCCCCCTCGTATCGCGGATACAGGTGGTTGGTCGAGCGAATCAGCTCGTAGCGGGCCAGCGGCAGGTCGGCGAAGCGCGTCGGGATGGGCGACTGCATCACCTCGTTCATGTCGGCGCCGCGGGCGGCCGCTTCGGTGAAGGTGCGGTCGAGCCAGCGCAGGTAGTCGGCGGTCTGCCGTAGCGGGCCATCGTCCCGCGCGATCGGGCCGTGGCCGGGCACGACGAGCGACCACGCCAGCGCGCCAAGACGATCGAGATCGGCCAGCCAGGCATCGATGCCCGGCGTATGCGGCGTGGTCAGGGCTCGATCGTGGAAGATCAGGTCCCCGGCGAACAGCACGCCGGTGGTCTCATCGAGGATCGCCAGGTCCGCGCCGGTGTGGCCCTGCAATGCCAGCAACCGCAGGCGGTGCCCGCCGAACGCCAGCACCCCGGGCTCGAGCGCCTCGTCGGGCAGCACGACTTCCGTTCCGCGCATCCAGTCGCCAACCAGGCGGTACATGTTCTCGGCCATCGCGTCGCCCTCATCCGCCATCAGGCGCGCGGTGCCGGCAAGGGCGGCGATCGGTACGTCGGCGAACGCCTGGTTGCCGAGCACGTGGTCGGGGTGGTGATGGGTCAGCAGCACGCGACGCACGGGGGCATCGGTCACGCGGGCGATCGCGGCGCGCAACGCCTCGCCATAGCGCCGCGAAGGGCCGGTGTCGATCACCAGTACGCCGGCGTCGGTGGCCAGGAACACCACGTTGACGATATCGCCACCGTTGTCCTTGCTGAAATTCTCCGTACGCCCTTCGACGAGCCAGGTGTCCGGGGCGATCTGCCGCGGCTCGAGCCGGTAGTCCGGCGCGGCCTGAACCGGCAGGCCGAACATCAGCAGCAACGCCGCCCACACGGCGATCGGCGCAGCTGGATGCTGCCTCATGCCGGCACCGGCAGGACGAACGGCAGCCCCAGCAGCAGCAACCCGCACAGGGCCGGCAACAGCAGCGGAACGTGGCGTGCAAGGCTCATGGCTGTCCCTCAGAAGGCGGCCTGGAATTCATTGCCGTTGTTGTCGCGCAGCCACAGCTCGGCGGGTTGGTCCGTCTTGAGCTGCAGCGTCAGGGTCGGGTTCTCGCTCACCGCCGGGAACAGCTCCAGCGTCGCCAGCGGCTGGCCGTCGGCGCCACGCAGCTCGGCCTGGTTGAGGTAGAACTCGGGGATGTCGCCGACCAGGCCGTTGTCCATCGGGTGCGAGACCTGCACGCGCAACCGGCTTTGCTCGCCGCGCGGATAGCGACCGCCCAGCACCTGGCCAAGCCGGTCTTCCCACCCCGGCTGGGCGCGCACCACGCTCGGCGCCGTACAGCCGCCACCGGCGGCGTCGACCCGCGACGAACCGACATGCCAGACGCCGTCGCGCGTCAGCACCGCCGCGCGCACGGGCGTCGCCTGCTCGACGCGTATGCGGATCGCCAGCAGCGGCGCGACCTCGGGCCCGGGCTGGAAAACGGCGATGCGCGGAATGGGGTTGAGGTCGGCCCAGAGCAGCACCCGCTCGATCTGCCCGTCCAGTGCCCGCGCATCGACCTGTATCGGCACCTGCCGCGCATCCTCCGCGAACGGCGGCGCCATCACCTTCACCCGCTCGTCGAAGACATAGGGTCGGCCCTCGAGCAGTCGCTCGTGGTGGTAGTCCCACATCACCGAACCGAGCGGGTCCGGCTCGCCGGCGGATACCGCGCCGCCAGCCAGCGCGGCCAGGACCAGCACGGCGAACCGGCGCCAGCCCCGCGACGCCCGAGCCTGCGTGGCGCGGCCGAGCGAGGGATCAGTTGGCCTGCACATCTTGGTAAAGGCCCGGCAGTTCGTACCGCACACCGTGACGCGCATACAGCGCCTCCAGATCGCCCGCGCGAATCATCGGATCGAGCAGGCCTTCCAGCGCATAGGCCAACTGGCGGTTGGACTCGTGCACCGCCATGCCCAGGTCCCAGGCCTGCTGGCCCATGTCCGGGTAGGCGTTGTCGGCCCGGCGCAGGTGTTCGTCCTGGGCCTGATGGAGCAGCCAATCGACTTCGGCGCGCATCGCCATGACCGCGTCCACCTCCCCGGCCTGCATCGCCTCGAAGGCGGCACGCGGCGTCGGATAGTGATGGGTCATGCCGCTCATGCGGCCGCCGAAGACCGAAGTCAGATAGAACGACGGCACGCTCTCGACCTCGACGCCGATCGGGTGGTACTGGAACACCGCCACGCTAGGCACCTCGGCGAGACGCCGAACATCATGGGCGACCTGCCAGCGCTCGCGCTGGTACGGCCCGAACATCACCACCTGCTCGTTGACCAGTTCGCCCAGCTCGTTGCGGCGATAGGCGTATTCGCGGTCGTAGGGGATGCGCATCATCAGATCGGCGAGCACGTCGGGGCGCAGGTAGTGCCCCTTCCAGACGAAATTGCGCAGGTCATCGTCGAGCGTCTCGCCCGGCACGACCCACAGCCACTCGACCGTCAGCCCGAGCCCGTTCGCCAGCGCCCTGGCCAGGTCGACGTCGACGCCCCGCGGCTCGCCCTCGACCCGGTAGCTGTACGGTGGGAACTGGTCATACACCGCAACCTTGAGCACGCCCGAGGCGATGATGTCGTCGTATGGACGCGGCTGCACCTGCGCCAGCGAAACGCCCGCGCAGCACAGCCAGCCGAGCAGCACCAGCAGGAACCGGCGCATGGCGGTCACTCCTGCGGGGCGACGCTTTCGATGTAGGTACGGATGGCCCACAGCGCTTCCTGGCTGAGGTAATCGGCCATGCGCGGCATGTAGACGGCGCCGTCACGTACCGCGCCGTTGATGACCCGCTCCTTGAACCAGTCATCGCCATCAATGGTGGGCTCGAGCATGCGCAGGTCCGGCGCGATGCCGCCGGAGATGGCCTCCAGCCCGTGACAACGCGCGCAGTTCTGGTTGTAGGCCGAGGCGCCGATTTCCACGGCCCGGTCGTGGTACTCCGAATCGCCGCGGAAGGGGTTCTCGTCGAGCCATTCGTCGCCCAGGTCCGGCAAGCCGGTCGTTTCGACCTTCTGCGGCGTCACGTCGCCGTGGGCCAGAACCAGCCCGGCCATACCGAAGACACCCGCAGCCAGCAGTGCGCGCAATACGTTCTTGTTGTTCATGACCACCACCTCGTTTCGAAAAACCATGCAAGGCAGCCCCTATCGGAGCGCATGGCGGTCATGTTGGCCGTGTGGCCGGAGCGGCAGAATCCTGCTTTGGATGCCTGCGCCTCCTCCCTTGGTACTGCTTTCTCCCCCCTCTTTTGCAGCAGGTCGTCATGCGAACGCTCGGAACGCAGCTGGCCGGGCGCATCGATTGCCGGTCGACTGGCCGCGACGGCGCGCCGCCACCGAAGCCAGCCCGCGCCTATCGTGCCGATAGAAAAATCGCAGCCTCCGGACCTTCAGGAAACACCGCGCCACGCCGATCTAGAAAGCGGGCGGTCTTGCCCTCACTCGGTGCCAATCCCATGTTCAACAATCATTTAAAACGTGAAGTAGTGGAGCTTCGCGAAGACGTTGCGATCGCCCGGCAGATAAAGGACTCGCTCTACCGGGAAATGATGATTCTGGAGCTCGATCCGCAGGGTCGCGTCCAGCATGCCAATGACCTGTTCCTGAGCGAGATGGGCTACCGCCGCGACGCTCTGATCGGCCGCCCGCTCGAGAGCTTCTTTTCCGAGCAGTTCCGCTCGGAAGCCAACTACGCACGGCTCAAGACCGCCTTGCAGCGCAACGAGCATGTCAGCGGCGCCTACCGGTTGCTGAATGCGAGCGGCGAGGAAGCCTGGCTGCGCTCGATCTGGCAACCGATCAAGGGCTCGGACGGTACGCTGCGCCACTTCACGCTGCTCGCCAACAACCTGACCCGCACCATCGAGACATCGCGCGAGCACGAGAGCGTGATCAACGCCCTGCAGCGCTCGACGGCCGTGATCGAATTCGACCTGCGCGGGCACGTCATCACCGCCAACCAGCGCTTCCTGGACGGCATGGGCTATCGCCTCGAACAGGTGCGCGGCAAGCATCACAGCCTGTTCTGCGAGCGCCAGGAGAGCGAATCACCGGAGTACCGCGAGTTCTGGGCCTGCCTGAATCGGGGCGAGTACATCGCCAATCGCTTCAAGCGCATCGACGCCCACGGCCGCAGCGTCTGGCTCGAAGCCACCTACAACCCCGTGCACGACTCCCACGGCAAGCTGTACAAGGTCGTCAAGTTCGCCACCATCATTACCGACCAGGTCACTCGCGAGATGGCGATCGCCGAGGCGGCCACCATCGCCTACGACACTTCCCAGCACACCGACCTCAGCGCCCAGCGCGGTGCCCAGGTGGTGCAGCAGACGGTAGGCGTCATGCGCCGGATCGCCCAGCAGATGCAAGAGGCGGCCGACGGCATCGAAGCGCTGGATGCTCAATCCCAGCTGATCAGCGCCATCCTCAAGACCATCAGCGGCATTGCCGACCAGACCAACCTGCTCGCCCTCAACGCCGCCATCGAAGCGGCGCGTGCCGGCGACCAGGGACGCGGTTTCGCCGTCGTGGCCGACGAGGTGCGCCAACTCGCGGCGCGCACCAGCAAGGCGGCCGAGGAAATCGTCGGCGTCGTCCAGAAGAACCAGGACCTGGCGCAGGCGGCGGTGCAGAGCATGGCCGCCAGCCGCGGACAGGCCGAACAGGGCCTCGAGCTTGCCAACCAGGCCGGCGCCGTGATCGTCGAGATCCAGGACGGCGCCCAGCGCGTGGTCAGCGCGGTCGGGCAGTTCGCCAGCCAGTTGAAGACCTGATCGAACGCCGCTTCGTCTCGTCTGCGCGGAGGCGATTCGCCGCCAACCCGCTGACGGGGCGGCGTTGCCCAGAGGTCAGCTTCCGCTAGGCTCCTTGGATGGCGCAGCGCGAGGCACGGCTCATGCAGGTACTGGTCAATGTCGACGTGTCGAATCTCGATCAGGGCATCGCGTTCTATTGCCGAGCGCTGGGTTTGCACCTGACCCGGCGCCTGTTTCAGGGGAGCGTCGCTGAGCTGCGCGGAGCCGGCGTTCGTCTATATCTGATCGAGCAGGCGAATGGCTCCGGTGCGACGCCCGCCGGTTGCCGGCGCGACTATCGCGAGCACTGGACGCCGGTGCATCTGGACTTCGTCGTCGATGATCTGGACGCAGCGGTTCGTCGGGCCATCGAGGCGGGTGCCGTGGCGCAACCGGCGCAGCACGCGGCATGGGGCAGTCTGGTCACCCTGCGTGACCCCTTCGGCCATGGCGTGTGTCTGGTCAGCTTCAACGGAGCGCCGCCCTATGAAGTCGGCGCAACCTGACTCAACGGGCGCAATCCGCACGCGGCGGTACGGCGTAGGGGTCCACGCCCGTTCGGTCACTGCCGCCGGACTGCTCGAGGCCCGCCCCGACATGCCGGCCGATGCCCCGGCCGCGCCTGCGGCCTGGCCGGAGCATGGGATCAGCCGCGTGGTCTGCCCGGCCGATCGAGCCGCAGCACCGGCCCGGCCTTGCGCTTGAGCAGCGCGGGGATGGCCTGCGCCGGATGCACGTTGGTGCGCAGCGTCGGTTGCCAGGAGGTATTGCGCACCAGCTGCAGTTCGTCCGAGGCGTTGGCGTTGTAGGCCGCGAGCAGGTCCACCTTGCGACGGTTGATCACGTTGTCGAGGGTGGTGATCGCCTGCCCTTTCCAATGCTTGATGATTCGCGTCGCGTCCACCGAGGGACTGAAGGTGAAGGCGTTGGCCTCGGCCCAGATGTGCGAGTCATAGCCGACGCCGAAGACGTAGCCGAAGGAGACACGGGCGTCATCATTGCGGATGAAATGGTTGTTGTAGACATCGGCACGACCCCAGCGCAGGCGCGGCGCACGCTGGCCGATATTGATGAACTCGTTGTGGTGGATGGTCACCCGCAGCTTGCCGGGGTCACCGGCGGACGGCGAATCGGTAGAGCCGATGAGCATCAGCTTGTCGCGGTCGACGAAGCGGTTGTAGGACACCGTGACCAGGTCCGAGCCATAGGTGATATCGACCGAACCGTCGTGCTGCTGGAATGGCCTGCCGAAATAGCGTGGCGCCTGGTCGTCGAAGTTCGGGTCATCGGTGTAGTGGTTGTGGTCGATCCAGACATTGGACGAGCCATTGATGATCTGGACCATGTCGTACTCGCTGTTCCAGTTGCCGGCCGAGCCATCGGTCGGGTCCCATTGCGGAAAGCAGTCGCTGACGGCCTTGTGGTTCAGGTTGCGCACGATCACGTTGCGCTCGCCGTCGATACGCAGGGACAGGCCGATCAGGCTGGCCTGCGGGTTCACGCCGATGATCGTCGTGTTGCTCGGTACCTGGATCACCATCGTGCTGCGCTGCTTCTCGGCCGCCTGCCGCCGAGCCTCCTCCGGACCACCCGAGGGCTCGGTATCCCAGCCCCAGACCGCCGGGTCGTAGGCCGCCAGGTAGCTTTCCAGGGTGTAGCCAGTGCCACGGGCATAGTCATCGCAGCTCAGCGGATTGCCTGCATCGTCCGCGTTGCCCAAAAGCGTGCCGTGCACACGGATGATCTTGGCCTCGTCACCCGCTTCATCGAGGGCCGCCTTCAGCTGGGCGCGTGTGGTGACGTCATAGACGCGCTCTGGCGTGGCGTAGGCGCCACCGGTCGTGCCGCCGCCCATCGAGGCGAATCCATCGCGCGCCGGCAACGTTTGCCGTTCCAGCGGAATCCGCCCTCCGGGGCCAGATGACGCGGCAACCGCCGCGGAGGTGAGGCCAAGGCTCAGGGAGAGCGCCAAAACCGAAGCAACATGTCGCATGTTCTTATCCTTATTGGATGATGTTGTCGTATGTCTGCCGGATGTTCGCCGGGCCGGCAGGCGATATCCGGCCGCTTCTGAGCCTAGGCGAGCGGCCCTGCCCGTCAATATGTCGTATGACGTCATATCTATAGGGAGGTTTTTTTCCGACAAATGGCCTCACAACCGACGGTACCAACGGGCCTTTTGAACGCGGCGATTGATGGGAAGCCGGGATAACGCCTGTGATGTCCGCGACCGCGAGAGGATCGCGCACAGCGCGCCCAGGGCTTAGGCTGCAGGCGCCACCCCGAGACGGAACCGCCATGCCCATCATCCGCATCCCGCAGCTGGTCGACCTGGACGCCCTGCCCCGATACGAGGGCGTAGCGCCGGAACGCATTCTCATGCCCACGACGCGCGAAGCCTTCCGTCAGGCGGTCGATGACATCGGCACCTGTGGGGAGATCGGCTTCGATACCGAATCCAAACCCACCTTCCGAGTCGGCGAGGTCTCGACCGGGCCGCACCTGATCCAGTTCGCCACGCCGCTTCGGGTCTACCTGTTCCAGGTCGGCCTGGAGGGCTGCCTCGAGGCGGCCACGACGGTATTGGAAGCAGACAGCGTGGTGAAGGTCGGCTTCGGGCTCAGATCCGATCGCAGCCGGCTACGCAGCCGGTTCGGCATCGAGCTCGGGCCTTACATCGATCTGGGCACGGTGTTGCGCTATGGCGGCAAGAAAGGCGAGGTCGGCCTGCGCGGCGCAGTGGCGGCAGTGCTTGGCACACGGCTGACCAAGTCGCGTCGCCTGTCTACCTCGAACTGGGCCAACACGACGCTCAGCGAGGCCCAACGACTGTACGCGGCCAACGATGCCTACGGTGCGTTGCAGGTGTTTCTCGGGCTGGATGACGCGCAGCGGCAAGCGCTGCTCGACGCTGCGCGGTTATAACTTTCGCGGGTTTATCCGCGAGCCGAGGCCGAGCCGGAGAGTTCCGGTCGCAGCAGAAATAGTGGTGCCCAACTGGTGTTCGCACCGAAAAACCAAGAATCGCCGGAAGGTTGCGTTCCGAGTTATCTGGCCGTGTTCATCACTGAAAACGGACGTCCGTGGCGTCCTGCGAGCTGCGGCGGCTTCGATGGAGCCGCCGCAGGCATGCGCAGAACCGCGTCAGAACCGATAGTGACCGCTCAGCTCAAGCGTTCGTGGTGCGCCGGGGGTGATGAGGTCTACCGAGCCGTGGGCCGATGCGTAGTATTCCTTGTCGAATACGTTGAACAGTCGAAGCGCGGCATCCCAGCGCGGCTGTTCGTAGAACAGAGCGGCGTCTACCGTGGTGTAGCCGGGCATCTCGGTTTCGTTATCCAGCGAGGTGTAGCGACGACCGACGTAGTTGGCGCCCATGCCGACGCGCCATTGCGGGGCCAGGGAGTAAACGGTCCAGAGGTTGGCGCTGTGCCGTGGCGTAAGGGTGGGAACCTGGCCTTCGTTGGGTACCCCGTTGGTCTTGCTGTTGGACTTGGTGATTTCGGCGTCCAGATAGGCATAGCCGCCATAGAGCTGCCACTTGTCCGCGATTTTCCCCATGAACGTGGTTTCGAAACCATCGGTGCGCTGTTCGCCTGCCAGCACCAGCCTGCTCGGGTCCAGCGGATCGGAGGTCTTGATCTGCGTCCGCTCGAGCCGGAAGACGGCAGCCGTCAGCAGCAGGTTGTCATCGAGCAGATTCCACTTGGCGCCAACTTCGTAGTTGGTGGTTTCCTCCGGATCCAGTTCGGCGTTGCTCGCGCTGATCTGGAACATTTCGCCGGAAGGCTGGTACGAGCGGCTGACGGACACGTAATACGACTGCACGTCATCGGGTTGCCAGACCAGGCCCGCGCGCGGGCTGAGCGTGTAGTCGGTGCGCTCAAGTTCCGCATCGTTGATGTCGTCGCGGTAGCTCTGCTCGAATTCGTCGTAGCGCAGACCTACGAGCGCTTTCCAGTGCGGAGTGAGTTCGATGAAGTCCTGGACATACAGGCCGAAGGTGTCCTGGGTATTGAGGCCGTCACCGGTTTTCCCGGTCGCCTGGAACGGTACCGCCACCAGTCCGTCGCCATACACCGGTACGCGCGCGACATCGTTCTGGTTGAAGAATTGTTGATCCTTGTCCTGCCGCCCGACCTCCACGCCGTACAGCAACTGGTGATTCATGCCGGCCAACTGCACGTTCTGCTTGAGTTCGGTCTGGTTGAACAGTCCGTCTTCCTTGCGCTGCACGTTGCCGCGCTTGAGCTTCACCAACAGCGTGCCGTCCGCTGCGGTCACGAATCGATTCGCATCGGTGTGGGCGAGCGTGTTGTTGCGATCCAGATCGTAGTGGTAGTAACGCGTGGTGTTGCTCAGGGTGAAGACGTCATTTAGGCGGTAGTCGATGCCGGCGGTTAGTGAGTAGACCTCACTGCGTGTGTAATCCTGGTCGGCATCGGCTGAACCGAAACGTTTGTCCGGGTCGACGTCCACCGGCCGCCCGTTGAGTGCCGGTATGCCGAAATCGATCAGGCGCTCGTCGTACAGGTACGAGGCGGCGAGGTTCACTTCTAAATCATCGGAAAGCCGGAAATAGGCGGACGGGGCGATGGCCTTGCGCTCGAGAAAGCCCCCTTCACGGAAGGTATCGCTGTCCTCGATGGCGCCGGTGACGCGGAACGCCTTGTCTTTCTGCTCCAGATCAGCCCAACCTGCATCGAATTCGGTGCGCCGCTTGCCTTCGCTGTCGAAGCTGACGCCGATTTCCTGCTCAGGGGCGAAGGACGGCTTCTTGGTGACACTGTTGATCAGTCCGCCAGAGGAGCCACGTCCATAGAGGACAGCGGCCGGGCCCTTGATGACTTCAACGCGCTCGATGTTGGACATGTCTCGGTAGTACAGCGCGTCGTCTCGAATGCCATCGACGTACTGATCGCCGATAGCGCTGAACCCACGAATGGTCACCTGATCTCGCTGGCCGTCGCCGTTGCTCAATCCGATGCCGGGAACGTTCTTGAGCGCATCCTCGAGCGAATCCGCACCTTGATCCCTGAGGACGGCTTGAGGCACGACGCTGATGGACTGAGGAATGTCGCGCAGCGCTGCGTCGATCTTCAGGGCGCTTTCGCTCTGCTCGGGCTTGTAGCTGGTTTGCTCGCGCAGACCGGTAACGTCGGTGGCCGGAAGCTCAAGCAAGTCGGTTTGCGCGAGGGCCGCAGGCGCTGTCAGGACAGCCATCAAAGGCAAAGCCAGGCGGGAATTTTGTAACGGCATTTTGTCGCTTCCTAGTGAAAGGCGGCGAAGATAGCCAAATGTAAAATTACTGTAAATAATAATGTTTCCCATTTTTATACGCATGCATTTCGCGATTATCCGGCAGGGACTTCGCTGCGTTGACTTCAACGAAAGCGCGCTGATTTCGGTGATGTGACACATCATCCGAGGGCGCTGCCTTGCCCGTGCGTCCTACTACCCCGTGCGTCCTACTACCTTGGTACCGGTGTCCCGGTACTTTCTGCATATTTCCCGCCCTGCCCCCGCTTCCTATGCTGGGACGAAGCCCTCGGAGCCGTCCCATGCGCCCGCTACTTCTTTACGCCGCGCTCTGCCTGTCCCCGCTGGTTTGCGCGCCAACCCTGGCGGCACCGGCTCGCGAGCCGTTGACCGTCGCCATCGGCTACCTGGGCTACCGCCCCGATCCGGGTCCGCTGCTCTCGAACGTCATTCCCGAGCCGGAGGATGCCGGCCTGCAAGGCGCCCAACTGGCGATCGCCGACAGCGATACCACCGGACGCTTCCTCCAGCACGACTATCAGCTCACCGCCCGCGACGCGCAGAGCCCCGAGCAACTGGCAGCGGCGGCGAAGGCGCTGCACGAGGCCGGGCTGCGGCTTTTCGTCGTCAATGCACCGACGCAGAGCCTGCGCCAGCTCGCCGACGCCATGCCCGACAGCCTGCTGTTCAATGCCGGCAGCGCGGACGATGCGCTGCGCACCAGCCTGTGCCTGCCCAACGTGCTGCACACCCTGCCAAGCCGCGCGATGCTCGCCGATGCGCTGGCGCAGTTTCTGGCGGTACGCCAATGGAACCGCTGGCTGCTGATCGTCGGTCAGCGACCCGAAGACCGCGCCTACGCCGAGACCCTGCGCCGGGCGGCCAAGCGCTTCGGCCATCGGGTGATCGCGGAGAAGGCCTGGAGCTTCGATAACGACCAACGCCGCAGCGCCCAGGCCGAGATGCCGCTGTTCACCAAGGGCGGCGACTACGACGTGGTGCTGGTCGCCGACGAACACGGCGACTTCGGCGAATACGTGCCCTACCACACCTGGCTGCCGCGCCCGGTGGCCGGCACCCAGGGGCTGACGCCGACCGGCTGGCACAAGACCGTGGAAACCTATGGCGCGGCCCAGTTGCAGAGGCGCTTCGAAACGCAAGCCGGACGCTGGATGAATGACCGCGACTTCGCCGCCTGGATCGCCGTGCGCAGCATTGCCGCCGCCGTGACCCAGCTCGGCCGGGCCGATCCCACCGCCATCCGCGCCCTGTCGCTGAGCGACGACCTGCCGCTCGACGGCTTCAAGGGTCGCAAGCTCGGCTACCGCCCCTGGAACGGCCAGCTGCGCCAACCCATTCCGCTCGTGCATCCGCGTGCCCTGGTCTCCAACTCGCCGCAGGACGGCTTTCTGCATCCGGTCAGCGAGCTGGACACGCTCGGCTACGACGCGCCCGAAAGCCGCTGCCGGCTGAGCGAGTCAATTCGATGAAACGGGCCTGGACCGCCGCCCTCGCCCTCGGCGTCGGCCTGCCGGCCGGCGCCAACGAGCTGGGCTACGAGGCCTACCTCGACAGCAGCAAGCGCATCAAATGCCTGTATGGCTACGTCACTGCCAAGACCGGCAATTTCAGCGCGGCGCGGACGATCTTCGAAGACTGCGTGCGACGCTGGAACGACGTCTATTCGATGATCTGGCTGGCGCAGATGTACGAAAGCGGCAGCGGCGTACCCAAGGACCTGACCCGCGCCGCCGCCCTGCTCGAACGCGCTGCCCATCAGCCCGACGACGCCAGCTACGTCAGCCTCGCGCGCTACCACTGGGGCGTCGCGCTGGCCGAAGGGCGGGGCGTCCCGGTCGATCGCGCCGCCGCGCGCCACTGGCTGGAACGCGCCGCCGCCGGTGGGCAGGACGAAGCCACGGACTACCTCGCCCAGATGGCCGCCGACCCTCATACCCGCACCCCATAACCACAAGAAGGAACCGCCATGCGCACTGCCCTGTTCGTCCCCCTCGCCCTGCTGCTGGTCAGCGGACCGGCACTCGCCGCCACCGCCTATGTCTCCAACGAGAAGGACAACAACCTCAGCGTCATCGACCTGGACCGGCTGGAGACGGTCGGCACCATCGATGTCGGCATGCGTCCGCGTGGCCTCGCGCTCTCGGCCGACAACCGCCTGCTGTACATCTGCGCCAGCGACTCCGACACCGTCCAGGTGATGGACCTGGCGACCCGCAAGATCATCAAGCAACTGCCCTCCGGCGCCGACCCCGAGCAGTTCGCGCTGCACCCCAACGACCAGTGGCTGTACATCTCCAACGAAGACGATGCGCTGGTCACCGTGGTCGACGTGAACAAGGAAGAGGTGCGGGCGCAGATCGACGTGGGCGTCGAGCCCGAAGGCATGGCCGTCAGCCCGGACGGCAAGTGGGCGGTCAACACCAGCGAAACGACCAACATGCTGCACTGGATCGACACCGCGACGAACACGCTGGTCGACAACACCCTGGTCGACCAGCGACCCCGCCACGTCGAGTTCAGCAAGGACGGCAGCACGCTCTGGGCGTCGTCGGAGATCGGCGGCACGGTCGCGGTCGTGGACGTCGCAACGCGGCAGATCCTCAAGAAGCTGAAGTTCGAGATCAAGGGCGTCCACCCGGACAAGGTACAGCCAGTGGGCGTCAAGCTGACCGCCGACGGCGAGTACGCCTTCGTCGCGCTCGGCCCGGCCAACCATATCGCCGTGGTCGATGCCAACACCTACGAGGTACTGGACTACCTGCTGGTGGGCCGGCGTGTCTGGCACATGGCGTTCAACCCCGACGAAAGCCTGCTGCTGGCCACCAACGGCGTGAGCGGCGATGTCTCGGTGATCGATGTCGACGACCTGAAGGTGACCCGATCGATCAAGGTCGGGCGTTATCCCTGGGGCGTGGTCGTGACGCCATGAACGCGCTGGAGGTGCACGGCGTCGGCTTCGCCTACGGGGCGCGACAGGCGCTGTGCGAGCTGGAATTCGCCACCGCGGTCGGGCGCTTCACCGCGCTGCTCGGCCCGAACGGCGCCGGCAAGTCGACGCTGATCGCGCTGCTCACCCGTCTTTACGACCTGCGGCAGGGCGACATCCGGGTGCTCGGTCATAGCCTCGCGCGCGAGCCCCGCCAGGCGCTCGCCCGACTTGGGGTGGTGTTCCAGCAGAGCACGCTGGACCTGGACCTCACGGTCGAGCAGAACCTGCGCTATCACGCGGCGCTGCACGGCCTCTCGCGCCGTACCGCCGCGCAGCGCATCGACCGCGAACTGGCGCGCCAGGACCTCGGCGAACGGCGCCACGCCAGGGTCCGCGAGCTCAATGGCGGTCATCGGCGCCGCGTCGAGATCGCCCGCGCGCTGCTGCACGACCCGGCCCTGCTGCTGCTCGACGAAGCCAGCACCGGGCTCGATCCGGCCAGCCGGGCAGCGCTCGGCCAGCATGTGCGGGCGCTCACCGACGAAGGCATGAGCGTGCTCTGGACCACCCACCTGCTCGATGAAATCCGGCCGACCGACGAGGTGCTGGTGCTCGACCGGGGGCGTCTGGTCGCGCAGGGCTCCGCTGCCCGCTTGAGCGGCGAGAGCAGCCTGAGCGACGCCTTCACCCGCCTTACCCGGCCGGAGACGGTGGCATGAAGCGATCGACCCGCGCCCCTCATTCGCCTCGGAGCCCGGCATGAACAACCGCTACTGGAACGGCCTGGCCGGCATCGTCGGTCGGGAGTGGCTGCGCTTCGTCCAGCAACGCAGCCGCTTGCTGAGCGCGCTGGTGCGACCGCTGCTGTGGCTGCTGGTGTTCGCGGCCGGTTTTCGCGCCGCACTCGGGATCGCCATCATCGAGCCCTATGACACCTACATCACCTACGAGACCTACATCGTGCCGGGGCTGGCCTGCATGATCCTGCTGTTCAACGGCATGCAGGGGTCGCTGTCGATGGTCTACGACCGCGAGATGGGCAGCATGCGCGTGCTGCTCACCAGCCCCCTGCCACGGGCGTTCCTGCTGGCCGGCAAGCTGTTGGCCACGGCGCTGGTTTCGCTGTTGCAGGTCTATGCCTTTCTCTCCATTGCCTGGCTCTACGGCGTCGAGCCGCCGCCGCTGGGCCTTGTCGCCGCGCTGCCGGCGCTGCTGCTGGTGGCGCTGATGCTCGGTGCGCTGGGCCTGCTGCTGTCCAATGGCATCCGCCAGCTGGAGAACTTCGCCGGCGTGATGAATTTCGTGATCTTCCCGATGTTCTTCCTCTCCTCGGCGCTCTATCCGCTGTGGAAGATGCGCGAGGCGAGCGAATGGCTGTACTGGCTGTGCGCGGTGAATCCCTTCAGCCATGCGGTGGAGCTGGTGCGCTTCGCGCTGTACCAGCGGCTCGACCCGCTGGCGCTCGCCGTCTGCCTGGGCCTGACCCTCGCCTTCGGCGCCCTGGCCGTGCTGACCTTCAACCCGCAGCACGCCGCCATCAGACGATCGGCGTGAAGGCTTCTGGCCATTTCTACGACTTTGGTACTGCTACCTGCATCCAACGTAGGATTTCCCTGGGCGCCGAACTTGCCTGTAATGAATTCCGACACGGTCACTCGGACAAGACGATGCGGCGATCCAGCTTGCTCGCGGTGTCGATGCTCGGCATCGGTTGCGCGGTCTTCGGCGCGGTTGCGGTCGGCGCGCAGGAGCCGCCGCGGTTTTCCGCCGAGGGTTATCGCATCAGCCATTACCGCAGCCCGACCCCAGCCACGGCGCCGGGCGCGCGAACCCTGGACACCGACGGCGTGCGGCAGCTGCTGGCGACGACACCCGACACGGTGCTGGTGGACGTCTATCGGCGCCAGTGGCTGTTCGGCCGCTTCATTGACGACCAGCCGCATGCCAACCTGCCTGGCAGCCTCTGGCTGGCCAATACCGGCGACGGCGAACTGGAGCGACGCTGGGCCCGTTACTTCGAGCACGGCCTCGCGCGCGCCACCGGCGGCGATACCGGCCGCCCCCTGCTGTTCTACTGCCGCTCCGATTGCTGGCTTGGTTGGAACGCGGTAAAACGCGCTCGCAGCCTGGGCTATGAGCGGTTGTACTGGTACCGGGACGGTATCGACGGCTGGCAGCAAGCCGGCCTGCCGCTGGAGCCCGCCACCCCCGAGCCGATGATCGAGCGCATCGACGACCTGCGTGCCCCCTGCTCCGACCAGCCCCACCATAATCACAACAAAGAGGTGAACGGCGATGTACAAGATCCTGATTGCCGACGACCATCCGCTGTTTCGCGAAGCCATCCATAACGTCATCAGTGACGGTTTCGTCGGCAGCGAGGTGATGGAAACCGCCGACCTGGACAGCGCCCTGGCGTTGACCCAGGAGCACGACGATCTGGACCTGATCCTGCTGGATCTGAACATGCCCGGCATGCACGGGCTCAATGGCCTGATCAACCTGCGCAACGAGGCACCGACCATCCCGGTGGTGATCGTCTCGGCCGAGCAGGACAAGCAGGTGGTGCTCCAGGCCATCACCTACGGCGCGGTCGGCTTCATCACCAAGTCCTCGCCGCGCGCGCAGATGACCGAGGCCATCGAGCAGATCCTCAACGGCAACGTCTACCTGCCCTCCGACATCATCCGCACGCAGAAGAGCTCGCCGCGCCGCGCCCATCACGACGAACCGGCGATTGCGCCGGAGCTGCTCCAGGCGCTGACCCGCAAGCAGTTGCTGGTGCTCGAACGCATGACCAAGGGCGAATCGAACAAGCAGATCGCCTACAACCTCGACATCGCCGAAACGACGGTGAAGGCCCATGTGTCGGCGATCCTGCGCAAGCTCAACGTGCATAACCGGGTGCAGGCTATTCTCTCCGCCGGCGATATCGACTTCGCCGCCTACCTGCGCCGCTGACGGCCGGCGAGCCCCGTTGGCTGCCGCGTCGCAACGCGCCTTCCGCCCTTTCCCGACAGGTCAGACATGCCGCCACGCATCCTGCTGTTGACGACCCTGGCGATGTTCGCCTTCGCCGGCAATTCGCTGCTCTGCCGGCTGGCGCTGCGCGATACCGCCATCGATCCGGCAAGTTTCACGACCGTGCGCCTGGTCGCCGGCGCCGTGACGCTCTGGCTTCTGGTGCGGATGCGCCGCGGCGACCGGCCGGCGGGCGGTGACTGGTTCGGCGCTGCTGCGCTGTTCGTCTATGCCGCGGCGTTTTCCTTCGCCTATGTCGGCCTGGCGGCCGGCACCGGAGCGTTGCTGCTGTTCGGTGCCGTGCAGCTCTCGATGATCGCCTGGGGCCTGCTGCGCGGCGAGCGGCTGTGGCGCTGGCAGATCGTCGGCCTGCTGCTGGCGCTCGCCGGGCTGCTGATACTCCTGTTGCCCGGCGCCCGTTCGCCGTCGCTTGGCAGCGCACTGCTGATGCTGCTCGCCGGCATCGCCTGGGGCGCCTATTCGCTGCGCGGACGCGGCGTGCCCGACCCCTTGGCCGCCACGGCCGGCAACTTCCTTCGCGCGGTGCCGATGGCCATCGTGCTCGCGGTGCTGATGCTGAGCCGCCAGCAGTGGGACGGAGCCGGCCTTCTGTACGCCGTGCTGTCCGGCGCCGTCACCTCCGGCATCGGCTATGCCATCTGGTACAGCGCGCTGCCGGGCCTGGCCGCCATGCAGGCGGCGAGCGTCCAGCTCAGCGTCCCGCTGCTGACCGCCGTACTCGGCGCGCTGCTGCTGGCCGAACCGCTTACCCCGCGGCTGCTGCTGGCCAGCGTGGCGATCCTCGGCGGGATCGCCCTGGTGCTGTTCGTCAAACGCCGCGCCTGAACGCCAGGACCGGCACGGCGCCGCTTTGGGCCAGGGCTTTGCAACAGGCCGACCGACCCAACTCCCACCGCCGTGGTCAGAAGTGACAGAGCCGCAACGCGCCCAAGGAGACGCCCATGAGCATCCGTATCGACAACGTCACCCGCACCTGCGCCATCGAGCTGAATGGCCAGACCCACCACAGCGCCATCATGGATGCGCGCATCACCACCGACCCGGCGACGCGCATGTCGGTGCTGAACATCGACGGCGCCAGCGCCCATGTGACCGAGGAACAGGTCGTCAGCCTGATCAATGGCGGCGCCAAGGATGACCGCGAGAACCTGATCGTCGACGACTGAGTTCAGTCCAGCCGCAGGACGTCGGCGGCATCCGCGCTCGGCAACCGCTCACGCAGGTAGCCCTTGAGATGATGCAACGCCCGGCTTTCGCCCAGATGGCGCGGCCAGATGAGGTGATAGCTGCCCCCCGAACGCACGGCGGTGCGGACCGGCATCATCAGCGTGCCACGTGTGAGTTCGGGGCCGATCAGCGACAGGTCGGCCATCGACACGCCATGCCCCTGCGCCGCGGCCGAGATGCCGAGTTCCAGCGTGTCGAACAGCTTGCCCCGCTGCCACGGCACCGATTCGGCATGGCCGGTGCGCTCGAGCCAGCGCTTCCAGTCGCGACGATCGCGCGAGGGGTGGATCAGCTCGGCCGCCTGCAGCCGCTCGATCGGCCACGGTCGATCGTCACCGCTCTGCGGCATACACACCGGCACCAGCCATTCATCGAACAGCCTGAGCGATTCGATCTCGCTGTCCGGCTCGCCGTGGCACAGCAGGATGGCGCAATCGAAGGGCTCGGCGTGGAAGTCCACCGCATCGACGTCCATCCAGGCGCTGGTGAGCTGGATGCGGTGGTCGGGAAAGGCCTGGTGATAGCCCTCCAGCACGCCGAGCAGCCAGCGCACCGTCAGCGTCGACGGCGCCTTCAGGCGCAGCGAGCCACTGCCCGCGCCGACCGCGACGCAGGCATTCTCGATGATCCGGAAGCCGAGCTTCAGCTCTTCCGCCAACAGCCGGCCGGGTTCGGTCAAGGCGAGCCGCGAGCCCTTGCGTTCGAACACCTTGCAGCCCAGCGACTGCTCGAGCGTCTTCACGTGCCGGCTCACGGCGCTCTGCGTGATGTTCAAGCTATCGGCCGCCAGCGTGAAGGAGCCACAGCGAGCGGCCGCCTCGAAGGCACGCAGGGCGTAGAGCGGCGGCATCCTCGAACTCATCGGCGTCTCTCCGGGCTGGCATGACTAAAACTCATGCCAGCCTACCGGTTTTTCCGTTTGGGTAGCAGCGGGCCGTACGGGAAAAATCCGATGGCTGCGCCGCCGCGCGCCTTCTCTCCCCCGCACGTCTCGGATAAGGACAAACGACCAATGGACCAGGCACGCATGAACGATCTCATCGCCACGAGCATCGCCTCGGGCGGGCTGAGCCAGGAGCACATCGCCGAGATCATTCAGTTCCGGGTATTTGGCAACCGTCGCGGCTTCCTGCTGCTGGAGAACATGCCCATCGGCTCGATTCCACGCACACCCAGCCGCCGCGACGAGCTCGGCAAGCCGGACACCCGCAGCGAGAAGCTGCTCCTGCAGGCGACCGCCCTGCTCGGAGACCCGATCGGCTACGTCCAGGAATCGGAAGGCAGCCTGATCAACAACTTCTTCCCGCAGCGTTCGCAGGCCAGCAAGATGTCCTCCGACAGCTTCGACACCGAACTGGACCTGCACACCGAAAACGCCTTTCATGCCGTGCAGCCCGATTACCTGGTGTTGCTCTGCCTGCGCCAGGATCCGGACCGGCAGGCGGTGACCTTCATCTCGTCGATCGACTCGATCATCGAGCGGCTGCCGTCCAGCGACATCCACTACTTCTTCCACGAGCCCTACAACTTCCTCTCCGACTACTGCCAGCGCGAGAAGAACTGCCGCATCGACATCAACAAGCGGCAGACCGTGCTGTACGGGGACATCGCCTCGCCGTATTTCCGCTTCGATCCCTACTTCATGGTCGCCAGCAGCCACCAGGCCGAGAGCAAGCTGGCGATGCTGCGCGACATCGCCTGGGAGGCGGCCGAACCGCTGACGCTGCGCCAGGGCGACCTGCTGATCATCGACAACCGCAAGACGGCGCATGCACGCAGCGCCTTCGATGCGCGGTTCGACGGCACCGATCGCTGGATCCAGCGCACCTTCGCCGTCTGCAACCGGCGCTTTCTGGTCGAGCGGCTCGGTACGCACAACCAGGTGTTCGAGCTGGTGGCCAATCTATGATCACGACCTACGTCGCCTTCGCCGCCGCCATCACGCTGCTGATCGCCTCGCCCGGCCCGGTGGTGGCGCTGGTAATGAACGACTCGCGCCGCGCCTGGCCGGGCAAGACGATCCTCGGCGGGGTGCTGTCGGCGCAGATTCTGCTGGTGTCGGCGCTGCTGCTGATCTATCTCGCCCTGGACGTCGATCCGCAGGTGCTGCACGTCGGCCAGGTGATCGGCGGCGTCTACCTCGCCTGGCTGGGATTCAGCACCCTGCTCAGCGACGAGCAGGACGACCGGCTCAACCGTGAGCAACCCAACACCTATTTCTGGCGGGCGCTCAAGGTGGGACTCTCCAACCCGAAGGACATCCTGTTCTTCCTGGCCTTCCTGCCGAGCTTCATCCTGCCGATCGAACCCTTCTTTCAGCAGGCGTTGACGCTGCTGTTGATCTGGGGAGCGATCGACCTGTCGATCCTGGTGGGCTACAGCCTGCTCTCGCGGCGCGTGCTGGCCACCCGTTTCGGTCGCCTGATCCTGGGCCAGGCGCCTGGCTACATCCTGATTGCGCTGGGCTTGCTGTCCTGCGTCAGTGGCCTGCAAAGGCTGACCTGACAGCGGCCCATTTAAAAGGCCATGACGGTCGCCCGTCATGGCCTTCTTTTTTTTACGGCTACCAGCCCGCGCGGTACCCGCGCTCGGCCAGTAGCGCCCCTGTAGGAGCCCGCTTGCGGGCGATCCGGCGAGCATCGCCGGCAAGCCGACGCCACAGCCAATGCCGGTCGGACCGGAGATCGCAGGGTTTTGCACGGACATAGTCTCTGACGGATTGTTCGCTTCGCTCCTGAATCCGCCCTACAGCTGAAATCCGTTCGTTCGCAGATCAGCAGCGCCCCCTGGAGCCCGCTTGCGGGCGATCCGGCGAGCATCGCAGGCAAGCCCGACTCCACGGCCAATGCCGGTCGGACCGGAGTTCGCAGCCTCGTAGGGTGCATTCGCGAAGCAATGCACCGCGGGTTTTGCACGGGCATAGTCTCTGACGGATTGTTCGCTTCGCTCCTGAATCCGCCCTACGGCTGAAATCCGGTCACGCCCCCTGTAGGAGCCCGCTTGCGGGCGATCCGGCGAGTATCGCCGGCAAGCCCGACTCCACGGCCAATGAAAAAGGCCATGACGGTCGCCCGCCATGGCCTTCTTTACTACCGGTACCGCTCCAACGATCAGCCCGCGTGGTATTCCCGCTCGGCCGCCTCGAAACGCTCGACGATGGTCGTCGACGGGGCCGGGCCCATGCGGCTGACGATCAGGATCGCGAGGCTGGCGAGGATGAAGCCGGGGATGATTTCGTACAGCCCCAGCCCGATGAACTCCTTCCACACCACCACGGTGACGGCGCCGACCAGCATGCCGGCGAGTGCGCCGTTGCGGGTCATGCGCTTCCATAGCAGCGAGAACAGCACCACCGGCCCGAACGCCGCGCCGAAACCGGCCCAGGCGTAGGACACCAGGCCCAGTACCTTGCTCTCCGGGTTGGAGGCGATGCCGATGGCGATCAGCGAAATCAGCAGCACCATCGCACGGCCGACCCACACCAGCTCGGTCTGCGACGCGCCCTTGCGCAGGAAGGCCTTGTAGAAGTCCTGCGTCAGCGCGCTGGAGCTGACCAGCAGCTGGGCGCTGAGCGTACTCATCACCGCCGCCAGCACGCCGGACAGGATGATGCCGGCCACCCAGGGGTTGAACAGGATCATGGTCAGTTCGAGGAACACGCGCTCGCCGTTCTC
>NZ_RBZQ01000005.1 GCF_003640395.1 Stutzerimonas urumqiensis
GAGGGGACCCCGGCAAAGCCGGGGCCGGATGCAGGGGCAAGCGGTTTTGGTTACTTTTGCCGCGATTGGCAAAAGTGACGCGCCGTGCAGGGCGCAATCGGTAGTTCGGGCCGAGGAAAGCGCGGCGGCCAAAACACCTCAGCGAGACGCCAAGAAACAGAAGCAAAAGCATCGCCCGCAAGCGGGCTCCTACAAAAACATTTCGCGCCGTGCAAGGCACAACAGAACGCCGCCGATGCCAGAGTGTGCATTGCTTCGCGAATGCACCCTACGTGTACGGTTGCCGCTCGTTCGAGACTACAACAGCTCCGCTTTCTGCTTTTCTGGCTTTGCCACACCCAAACCATCAGGCCACACCACTCGCCCCTTCAGCAGGCCGAGCGCAGGTGTCGTGGAGGGGGTTGAGCGGCAGGGATGCCGCGAGAGCCGCGAGGGCCATGGATGGCCCTTCGTGGCGGGCCCCTGGAACGGCACCGGAGCGAGGGAACCCCGGCAAAGCCGGGGCCGGATGCAGGGGTCGCCTTCTCTTTGGTTACTTTCTCTTGGCGAGACAAGAGAAAGTGACGCGCCGTGCGGGGCGCAATCGGTAGTTCGGGCCGAGGAAAGCGCGGCGTCCAAAACCCAGACCCGCAAAGCCAAGAGACAAGAGCATCGCCCGCAAGCGGGCTCCTACAATTTTTCCGCCATGCAAGGCGCAACCTGTCGTCCGGGCCGAGGAAAACGCGGCGGTCAGAACACCTCAGCGAGATCCGAGAAACAAAAACAAAAGCATCGCCAGCAAGCCGGCGCCTACACCCCCACGCCCACACATCCAGCAAGGCCCACCACGCCGGAACACATCCCCCCAACCGACGGTCGCAAGAAAACCATGCCGCCCAGAGCGGCCACTCACCCGCAGGGATGCGTCGACCGGAGACCTGCCATGCCTCGAACCCTGCCCCCGACCCATTCCCTGCCCCGCCGCCTGCTGGGCGTTTGCCTGCTCGGCGCCTGCCTCGGTCTTGCGGCGTGCGATGGCGAAGCCGAAATGCCCGAGGAAACCCCCGCCTCGGTCACCGAAGACGTGGTCGAACCCGTGAACCCGGGCGAAGAACCCGCCCAGACCGTCGACCCGAACGTGCTCGAAGAAACCGCGCCGCAGGATGAGGACGCCAGCCGCTGATCACCTGCCGGCCTGAACGCGCCAGAGCAAAACACGCGACGATTGCGCTACCCTCGCGCCTCCATTCATCGAGGAACACACCATGCCACGCGCCACTGCCCGCCACATCCTGGTTCCCAGCGAAGCCAAGTGCAACGAACTGAAGGCCGCCATCGAAGGGGGCGCCGATTTCGCCCAGGTCGCCAAGGACAACTCCACCTGCCCGTCCAGCCGCGACGGTGGCAACCTCGGCTCGTTCGGTCCGGGCCAGATGGTTCGCGAGTTCGACCAGGTCGTATTCAGCGCACCGGTCGGCGTCGTCCAGGGGCCGGTCAAGACCCAGTTCGGCTACCACCTGGTCGAAGTGACCAGCCGCCAGGACTGATCCTGCCGGGGCCTCGCACGAGGCCCCTCCCCTGCCCACTCGTCATCCCTGATCGGGCCAGCGCCACGCGGGCTGATCGAGCAAGCCCTCCTGTCCCTGAATCGCCGTCTGCCCGACGTGTTTCTCCAGCACCAGGCAGTTGCAGTCCGAGGCCTCCCGCAAGGCCGCGACCAGCCGGTTCGCATGCGAGACCACCCAGACCTGACCCCGCCTCGATGCCTGCACGATCAGCCGTCCCAGCGCCGGCAAATAGGAAGCACGCCATCCATTTCGGCTGGTCGCGGCTACTCGCCCATCCGCTCCAGCAGGTCCAGCGCATTCCCCGTCGCCGCGCCGCTGGCGGTGTTGTCGAAGATGCACCACACCTGCGCGCCGTCGGCCAGCGCCGTTTCCAGTCGCCGTGCCAATGCCTCGAGCCAGGCCGGCTCATACGCCGAGAAGTAGAGGCGCGGCGAGCCGTGCAAGCGGTAATAACGCAACCCGCTCCAGCCACCCGGTTCGTCCCAGTGCGCGACCGGCGGTGGATCGGCCGCCACCCTGGCGATGCGCTGCTCGACCAGCAGCGTCTCGGCCGTCTGCCAGCTCGCATGGCGCGGCTCCAGCGCGATATTGCCGGCGTACCGCGCGCGCAGGTGGCCGAAGAAGGCGCGCGCCACCTCGGCGTCGTAGGCCAGTGAAGGCGGCAACTGAACGAGCAGGCAATCGAGCCGCTCACCGAGTGCGCCGCACTGCGCGAGAAAGGTCTCCAGCAGCGCCTCGCAATCCACCAGCCGGGCCGCGTGGGTGATCTGCTTGGGGACCTTGACGCAGAAGCGAAACGTCGCCGGTACGCTGTCGGCCCACTTGCGGTAGGTCTCGGGTCGGTGCGGGCGGTAGAAGGACGTGTTGATTTCCACCGCGGGCAAGCGTGTCGCATAGCGCATCAGGTGCGTGCCCTGCGCACCGAAGGCTGGCCAGTGCTCGCGCGGCAGGCTCCAGCCGGCACAGCCGAGTCGCACGCCGCCCGCCGTCATGGTGCGTGCCCCGGTAGCGCAACCCCGTAGATCATCCGCCCGCGGGCTTCGCTGGCGATGCGAATGTGCAGACGCTCGGCTCCGGCCGCTCGATCGCACCCTGCCAGACGGCCGCCAAGCGGCGCCGTGGCCCTACCCATGCGGCTGCTCCAACACGGACTGGCAGGCGGCGGGCAGGGGCGGTGCAGGGCTCGGTTCGGCCGCGACCACCGCACGAGGCGTTGCCGCGATCGCGTCGCAGCCCTCGCCCGGCGGAGGCTCCGGCTGGTCGATGCAGGCCTCGTCGCCTGGCGGGCAGCGCAGCCGTACGTGCAGGTGTTCGTCGTGAGCGGGCCAGGGGCGAATCCGCCGCAGCCAGGCGCGGTCATCCCACTCGCGCGCGCAGAGATCGCGCTTGATCGCGGCATCGACGAAGACTCGCGCCACCCGCGGATCATCCGCCGCCAGACGGACCAGCCGCGCGTGCGCCGCGCTCCAGCGCGGATCGAGCCGCCCCTGGGCGTCGACCAGCACCGGTTGCGCCAGCCCGGTGCGCTGGTCGGCGGGCAGAGACGGCACATCGAGCCGGAACCAGATGTCGACGTCGAGCCCGGTCTGATGGCTGACGTGGCCGTAGCTCATCGGTCCGCCGCGCGGCTGGGCCAGGTCACCGATCAGTACCGGGCCGATGCCGGCGTGCGACAGCCGCTCGCCGAGCGCCTGCAAGTAATCGATCAACGTCGGGTGGCCGTAATAGCGGTTGCGCTGCAATTCGACGGCCTGGTAGCCGGGGCCTTCCGAGGGAAGCGCCTGGGCGCCGGCGAGGCAGCCGGCACCAGGCTGGCCGATGCTGCGTGCCGGCCCGGCGACCGGCGCGGTGACCTCGCCCCACCCCTCGGCCAGCAACGGGACGGGCATCGCGAGGCCCAGCCCAGCGCACAGGCGGGCAAGCGATCGCCGCATCGCAGGCTTCATTCCTGGCGCTGGCGCGCGAGCCATTCCAGCGCCGGTCGATACAGCATGTCGTGCCCGCCCTTGAACAACACCAGCTCGGCCGGGCCGGAGCGCAGGTACAGCAGCACGTCGGCGCCGGCTTCGGCGAAGCGCGGGAATTCGCGACCGCCGTGCAGCGAGCGTTCGCGCAGTGCGGGCGGCAGCTCACGGCGATCGTTGACGTACTCGATGTGATGTTCGGGAATGCGATCGTCCTCCAGGGCCAGGTCGTTGAAGACACGCAGCGACTGGCCCGGCGGGACCACACGATCGCCCATCCCGTGGGCGATGAAGACGCGCAGTTCGCCGGCCACCGCGGGCAAATGCGCACGCGGGCTGCGCGACAGGCACTCGGCATGGGCCGCGCTGCCCTCGGTCGGCGCACCGCCGCAGGCCTGGCTGATCTCGCTCGCGTATTTCTCGCCGCGGCGCGCGGTGTAGTCGTACCAGCGCGTCAGGTCATGAATCGGCACCCACACCGACACCCCGGCGAATACCTGTGGGTAGCGCGCCGCCGTGCGCAGGGCATTCATCGCCCCGCCGGAATAGCCGAGCAGGTACAGGCGGGAAGGATCGACCCGCGCGTTGTCACGGGCATAGGCCAGCGCGTCGGCAATATCGGTCATCACGGTGTCGGACGCGGTGGTCTGCGGCCGGCCGTCGTTCGGGCCGCGAGAATCGGGGTGCATGAACACCCAGTCGTTGGCGATCGCGAACTGCGCCAGCGGGATGTCGACGCTTTGCAGGTAGTTGGTGCTCCAGCTATGCAGCACCAGCAGCAGGGGCTTGGCGCGGTCGGAGCCGGAATCGTAGAACAGCGCCGGCTGCGTGGTGGCGTCCGCCGAGGAGGCGATTTCGACCTGCCGCACCGCCGGCACCTGCTCGTTCCAGGTGGCGAGATCGGCGTGGGTGAGGTCGGTGGGATAGCGCGTCACCCTCAGGTAATCGCTGGGATGCCGCACCTTGACCGTGCCATCACCAAGCTCCGCACTCGCATCCGCCGGCCGCCCGGCGGCCTGGTCCTCGGCCAGGATGAGCGCCTCCTCGGAACCGTTGCAGGCGCACAGCCCCAGCAGGATGGCCAGCGACGCGACGAGACGGACACAGCCTCTGCCGAGGCGCGGCGGAACGAAACGACGAGATGACGTCATGGGCGTACTCCTGGCTGCGTCCATGCCGATTGAACGGCACGCCGAAACGGCCGCCCTCATAACGCTGCGACCTCCCGCCGCAGCGGGCGTTCCTTGGCGTCGTTCGGATCGCCACCGCTCAAGCACGGCGATCGGGGACCGGTAGCGCCGCCTCGGCGGTCGGCCGTTGCATCGGGCCGTCCGACTGACGAGCGCACATTGCCGATACCCCTCGGCTGGACTACATTTCAGCGCCTCGCCGACACCCTGCGGCGCCAGCGCTTGACCACGACCATGACCACCGACGCCGCGCGCGATGCCGACCGCCGCGAAATCAAGCGCTTGCGCGAACTTATCGCGCACAACTCCGACTGGTTGTGAGAGGTCGATGCGCAAGGTCGCTACACCTTTTGTTCGGAGCACAGCCTGGCGCTGCTCGGCTATCCGCCGCAGGAGGTGATGGGCCGTACGCCCTTCGATTTCATGCCGCCCGCCGAAGCCGAGCGGGTGGGCGCCGAGTTCGCGGCGATCGTCGCCGAGCGCCGTCCCTTCGCCGGTCTGATCAACCGCAACCTGCACGCCGATGGCCGCATACGGGTGCTGGAGACCAGTGGCATCCCGCTGTTCGCCGAGGACGGGAGCCTCGCCGGCTACCGGGGCATCGATCGCGACATCACGCCCCTCATCGGCTCGCTCAGCCCTCGACTGGTCCAGCTCGAAGCGCTGTACGCCGCCGCGCCCGTCGCGCTCGGCCTGATCGATCGCACCGGCTGCTTCGTCACGGCCAACCGGGCGTTATGCCAGTTGCTGAGCCCTGGCGGCGATGCCTCGCTGATCGGCCAGCACGCCGCCGATCACCTGCCGGCTGACCAGTTGGACGTCACCGACCTGTTCACCCGCCTGCTGGACGCCGAGCGATTGCCCGCGCAACCGCTCGAGCGGGATGGGCGCACCTACCAGGCCAGCGTGCAGGCCGTACGCGCCTCCGACGATGCGTTGATCGGCCTGACCCTGGCGATCACTGACGTCACGGAGTTGCAGCGAATACGCCGGCAGCTCGCCGAGACCAACGCGCAGCTGGAACGGGCCAACGCGCGGCTCAGCGAGCTGGCCGAAACCGACCACCTGACCGCCCTGCCCAACCGGCGCCGCTTCGACGAAACCCTGCAGATCGAGACGGCGCGAGCGCTGCGCGAAGGCACCCCGCTGTCGCTGCTGCTGATCGATGTGGATTTCTTCAAGCGCTACAACGACCGCTACGGGCACCAGGCCGGCGACGAATGCCTGCGGCTGCTGGCCCGGCTCCTGCGCGAGATCGTCCAGCGACCGACCGACCTGCCCTGCCGCTTCGGCGGCGAGGAATTCGCCATCGTGCTGCCGGCGACCGGTGCGGCGGCCGCCCAGCAGGTGGCCGAACGCCTGCGCCACCGGCTGCATGGCTGCGCCGTGCCCCACGGTAGTTCGCCCGCCGGCCGGATCACCGTCAGCATCGGGACGGCGACGCTGGACGAGCAGCCCACGGTGACCGGCCCGCTACGCCTGGGCGAGCTCGCCGCCAGCCTCGTCGAGGTCGCGGACCGCTGCCTGTACCTGGCCAAGCGCGAGGGGCGCAACCAGGTGATGGCGGCGCGGGTGTGATCCGAAGCGTCGCCCTTTGCCTTTATCAGCGCGGCGTGCCGAACAGCTGCGTCCAGTAGATGACGCCGTCGCTGTCGGCATTGACCGCATAGGCGGCGCCCATTTCCTCGAACGCCGGGTTCATCAGGTTGCGGCAATGCTCGGGGCTTGCGAGCCAGCCCCGCACCGCCTCGTCCGCCGAACCCGGCCCGCTCGCCAGGTTCTCGCCGATCCGCAGCCAGCGATAGCCCGCCCGGCGCGCACGCTCGTCGGCGTAGCTGCCGTCGGGTGCGCGGTGGGCGAAGTAGTTCTGTGCGGCCATGTCCTGGCTGTGGGCCAGCGCGGCGTGGGCCAGGGTCTCGTTCCAGACCAGCGGATCGGCCGCCTCGAACGCCTCGCCACCGCAGCGGCGCGGCTCGGCGCGGGCTCGGTTGGTCGCCGCCAGGACCGCCTTGCCGGCCTGCGTCCAGGTGCCCAGGGCATCGGTCAGCAGCGGCTGGGCGAGCACGATCAGCCAGCGGTTGCCGGCCTGCTGCACACCGATGGCGGAGAAGCGTGGATCGAGCAGAACCTGGCAATAATGCTGCTTCAGGACGCCCATCACGGCCGCTGGATCAGGCGATCCGGACAGGCTGATCGCCTGCGCATGGGCCGCCGGATAGCCGGCCTCGCGCAAGGCATCGGCCCACTGCGCCGGGTCGCTCAGCCGAACCTCAGTCAGGCGCGGATCGGAGGTCAGCGGACCGGGCACGCCGTCGGGTCGCCCGGGACAGCCGGTCGGGAGCTGGCGATAGTCGTTGATCAGCGCAACCAGCGGCCGGTGCTCATCGTGAGCCGGGGCCTGGGCGTGAACATGGGTCAGCAACGCCAGCGCAAGGATCGCGCCGGTCGTCGCGCATGCAACAGGGGACATGGTCGTCTCTCGTCAACCTTTCAACCTTCGACCCGCCTCGCCCCGCGGCGTGCCCGTCGCTCGTCTATGCTCGACGCCAGGCCGGCCATCCCGGACGGCCGCGACGGAGCCATCAGCATGACCCAGACCGAGCGACAAGGCCGCTGCCTGTGCGGCGCGGTGAGCTTCCACCTCGAACTCGACAACCATCAGGTCGGCGCCTGCCACTGCGACATGTGCCGGCGCTGGGGCGGCGCGCCTTCGATGATGGTCGAATGCGCCACACCGCCGCGCTTCGCGGGCGACAGCCATGTGCGCGTCTATGCCTCGTCCGACTGGGCCGAGCGCGGGTTCTGCGACCAGTGCGGCAGCCACCTGTTCTACCGCCTGAAGGACGGCGGCTTCTACGCCGTTCCGGTCGGCCTGCTGGAGGGCGCCGACCAGCCCTGGACGCTGGCGATGGAAGTGTTCATCGACGAGAAACCCGCCTTCTATGCCTTCGCCAACGACACCCGGAAGCTGACCGGCGCCGAGCTGTTCGCCCAGCACAACGACGGTGGACAGGACGGGTGAGCGAGAAAAACGCAGCAGGGGCACCCCGCTGGGTTATGGTTGTCTGACAACCCCAACCCAGCGATAGCCGCGCCACGGTGCGCGTACGGACCCTGCCCATGAAAAAAACCGTTCTTGCCTTCAGCCGCCTCTCGCCCGCCATGCTCGACGCCCTCGCCGAGCGCTACGAGGTGATCGCCCCCAGCCCGGACAAGGGCGACCTGGACGCGCAGTTCGCCGAGGCGCTGCCTCACGCCCACGGGCTGATCGGGGTCGGGCGCCGGCTGGGACGCGAGCAGCTGGCCGACGCCGCGCGGCTGGAGGTGGTCTCCAGCGTCTCGGTCGGCTACGACAGCTACGACGTGGGCTACCTCACCGAACGGGGGATCATGCTGACCAACACCCCGGACGTGCTCACCGAAAGCACCGCCGACCTCGCGTTCGCCCTCATCCTCGCCAGCGCCCGGCGCGTTGCCGAGCTGGACGCCTGGACCAAAGCCGGCAACTGGCGGCGCACCGTGGAACCGGCGCTGTTCGGCTGCGACGTGCACGGCAAGACGCTCGGCATCGTCGGTCTCGGCAACATCGGCGCGGCAATCGCCCGGCGCGGCCGACTGGGCTTTGGCATGCGCGTGCTGTACAGCGGCAACACGCCCAAGCCGGCACTCGAACGCGAGCTGGACGCGCGCTTCGTCCCGCTGGATGCATTGCTGGCCGAAAGCGATTTCGTCTGCCTGGTCGTGCCGCTCAGCGATAAGACCCGCCAGCTGATCGGCCGACGCGAGCTGGCGCTGATGAAGCCATCCGCCATCCTCGTCAACATCGCACGCGGTCCGGTCGTCGACGAAGCCGCGCTGATCGAGGCGCTCCAGAGCGGCCGCCTGCGCGGTGCAGGGCTGGATGTCTATGAAAAGGAACCCCTGGCCGAGTCGCCGCTGTTCGCCCTGCCCAACGCCGTGACGCTGCCGCACATCGGCTCGGCCACGCGCGAAACACGCCAGGCGATGGCCGAGCGCGCGATGGAAAACCTCCAGGCCGCCCTGGAAGGCCGACGCCCGCGCGACCTAGTCAACCCGCAGGTATGGCGCGGCTGAACGCGGCATCGCCAGGTCAAAATGCCGCTCGCGACGGCAACGCTCTTGTAGGAGACAGCTTGCTGGCGATTGCGCCGCCACGCCGTTGGTTCTGTCCCGCCCGCCATCGCCGGCAAGCCGGCTCCGACAGGATTTGCTACGTTCCGGTGAAGGAAAACGCCGCTTGTGTAGGAGCCAGCTTGCTGGCGATCACGCCGCCACGCCGTTGGTTCTGTCCTGCCCGCCATCGCCGGCAAGCCGGCTCCTACAGAATCCGCTGCGTTCCGGTGAAGGAGACGCCCGCCTGTGTAGGAGCCAGCTTTCTGGCGATCACGCCACGCTGTTGGATCGGTCCCGCCGCCATCGCCGGCAAGCCGGCTCCTACAGGATCCGTTGCGTTCCGGTGAAGGAAACACCCGCCTGTGTAAGGAGCCAGCTTGCTGGCGATCGCGCCGCCACGCCGTTGGTTCTGTCCCGCCCGTCATCGCCGCCACGCCGTTGGTTGTCCTGCCCCGCCATCGCCGGCAAGCCGGCTCCTACAGAATCCGTTGCGTTCCGGTGAAGGAAACGCCCGCTTGTGTGGGAGCCAGCTTTCTGGCGGTCACGCCACGCTGTTGGATCGGTCCCGCCGTCATCGCCGGCAAGCCGGCTCCTACAGAATCCGTTGCGTACCGGTGAAGGAAAGGCCCGCTTGTGTAGGAGCCAGCTTGCTGGCGATGGCGCCAACTCGGTCCTTAGACGGCCACGTATCCAGATGCCGCCTCAGACCGACGGCACAACATCACCGCCGCTCGCGTAGAAGCCCGTTCGGCACAGGGGCTCGCCCGCTCGCCGATTACACGGCGCCTGCGCCGCCCTTGTTCTGGTGCAGACGCACGTTGAGTTCGTCGATGAAGGGCTCCCAGTCGTCATCGGCGACCCAGTGCTCGCTCAGCATCGCCACCTGGCCGGGCGACCAGAACGGCGCCTCGGTCAGCTTCATGTCGTCGGGCAGCGGGTAATGCTGCTCGATGAAGGCGTCGATGCTGGCCGGATCGCCGTCCAGGCCGAGTTGCTCGAACAGTAGGCCAAGGGATTTGTTTTCCGCGTCCATCAGTACTCCAACAGCCGGCGCATGGCCGTGCGGTGATTGCAGTGGGTGTCATCGATAGAGGCGTCGGGGCGGCGACAGTTCCGGCGAACGGCACGCGCCGACGTGCCAGCCTCCTTCGCGCTTGCTAACCTGCACGCCCTTCCCGCCGGCGCTGTGCCCCGATGTCGCTGACCGAGTTCCTGCTGTTCGCGCTGCCTGCAATCTTCCTCACCGGCTTGTCCAAGGGCGGCTTCGGTGGCGCGCTCGGGGGTATCGCCGTGCCGCTGCTGGCCTTGGCGGTCTCGCCCAAGCAGGCCGCGGCGATCATGCTGCCGATCCTTTGCCTGGCCGATGTGGTGGGGTTGAAGGCCTATTTCGGCCGCTGGGACGTGGCGAATCTCAAGGTGATGATGCCGGGCGCGCTGATCGGCATCGGGCTCGGCTCGCTGACCTTCGGCTTGCTGGACGAACGCATGGTCGGCCTGATGATGGGCGGCATCGCCGTCGGGTTCGTGCTGCTCGGGCTGGTCAACCGCAGTGCCGCGCCGCGACCGCTGCAACGCGGGCGCGGCACGCTGCTCAGCGCGATCGCCGGCTTCACCAGCTTCGTCGCGCATGCCGGCGGCCCGCCAGCGATGATGCACCTGTTGCCGCAGCAGCTTCCGAAGCTCAGCTACATCGCGACGATCAACGCCTTCTTCCTGCTGACCAACGCGCTGAAGCTGATTCCCTACGCGGCACTCGGCCAGTTCAGCCGGGAGAACCTGCTGCTCAGCCTGACGCTCGCGCCGATCGTGCCGCTCGGGGTGTGGACCGGGCTGTGGCTGCAGTCGCGCATCAACCACACCTGGTTCTACCGGATCGCCCGGCTGGGCATGTTCCTCGCCGGGCTGCAACTGATCTGGCGAAACCTCTGATTGCGCTCAGGCCGCCTGCGCCATCAGCGCACGGCCATGATCGAGGCATTGATCCACCAGCCATTTGCCGTGGGCGATGGACGCACGCTGGGCCTGCTCCAGTTCCGCCAGGAAGGCGTGCCCCACGGGCAGCGGCAGGCGGCGGGTGGTAGTCCCGGCAGGGTCGGTGATCCGGCAGCCGCCGGCCCAGGGCAGCGGCATGCCGGGGTGTTCGCGGACGTCGGCGACGATGGTGTGGTCGCGGTAGGTGCATTGCATGGTCGTCATGGCGCGTTCCTCCTCGCTGGGTGAAGAGACCCGCCCGGGGACGGGCCCGCTCCGCGTCGGCGGGGGCGCTACGCCCCCACGACCGGTATAGCACAGGGCCGGCCCGTCGGACCCCCGCCGGCCGGTCGGCGCGACGAGCGTTGCTTCGCTCCGACCGATCAACCGTTCATGGCCGGCGCATCGAGCCAGGGGCCGATCATCTCGGCGATCTGGTCGTAGACGCCCGGTGCGGCCACCAGGTAAGGGTTGCCCTTGAGCAGCCCGTCGTCGCGGAAGAAGTCATTCAACCGGCCGCCTGCCTCGAGCACCAGCACCACGCCGGCCAGACAGTCCCAGCTCTTGAGGTGCGTCTCGTGGTAGGCGATCAGACGACCCGCCGCGACGTAGGCGGTCATCAGGGCGCCGGAGCCATTGCGCACGAACATGCCGCCGGCGCCGAGCAACCGCTCCAGGAAGGGGATGAAGTGCCGCTTGCCGGGCTCGTGGAAGGTGCCCACGCCCATGACGCCGTCGCGCACGTGGGTCGCCGCGCTGATGGCCAGCGGCGTGTCGTTCACATAGGCGCCCCGCCCCCGGCAGCCATGAAACAGCTCGTCATGGTTGGGATCAGCGATCGCACCGAGCGCCGGCTCGCCGTCGACCATCAGGCCCACCGAGACGCACCAGCTGTGCAGGCCGTTGACGAAGCAGGCCGTGCCGTCGATGGGGTCGATGACCCACACGCAACGGGCGTCCAGATCGGCCGAGCCGCTCTCCTCGCCGAGAAAACCGTCCTGCGGGAACGCGGCGGCCAGCTCGGCGCGGATGAAGTCCTCCAGGGTCTTGTCCGCCAGGCTGACGACGTCCTGCCGATTGCCGCCCTTGTGCTCGACCACCAGCTCGTTGCGCTGGCGATAGAAAGCCATGCCCTGCTCGGCGGCAGCACGGGCGATGCGACGCGCAGCCTGATAGCGGCTGTCCAGGTCGATGCCATCGAAGGAAGGGGTATGCGCGGACTGCATGGTAGGCCTCGTGATTGCCGGAACGGGCCGACAGGGTAGCCGGATCGGGCGCCGCTTTCTTGCCTGGATGACGAACCACGCCGGGGTATTCGGCGCGGCCGGCTTGCGCCATGATCGCCCAAAGGCATGACCACACGACGGAGTTTCCATGAGCACCAAACCGGTTCCCTACAGCCAGCGCGAAGCGGGTTACCGCGAGAAGGCGCTGAAGATGTACCCCTGGGTCTGCGGACGCTGCGCACGGGAGTTTTCCGGCAAGCGCCTCAGCGAGCTGACCGTCCACCACAAGGATCACAACCACGACAACAACCCCGAGGATGGCTCGAACTGGGAGCTGCTGTGCCTCTATTGCCACGACAACGAGCATTCGCGCTACACCGACGCCCAGTACCAGGCGCCCGCCACGCCGGGCGGCGACCTGGGGCCGAAGGAGACCTACAAGGGCCTGGCCGGATTGGCCGAGCTGCTCAAGGGCAAGGGCTGACGGCGGCGATCCGACCTGCGGAGCGAATCAGCCTGGCTGGCGGCGGTCTGAATCTGCGATCCCCGCAGAAGAGGTAACTCCGATGAGCCTGTTCAATCGCATCAAGGAAGCGCTCGGCGTCGGCCCGGGCGTCGGCAACGAGCCGCACGTCAAGGCGCCGCCGCCCGGGCCGGGTGCTCCCTCGGCCAGTTCGCTGACCGACCGTCCCACCACCACCGAGAATGCCACCACCGCACCGGCGGCTCCGTCGACCACCTCGGCAGCCGCCACCGCCGCACCGGCTTCCACGACGCCTCACGTCGACATCGCCGGCAAGCTCGACGGCATGGCCGCCCAACACGGCGAAACGCTCAACTGGCGCACCTCGATCGTCGATCTGCTCAAGCTGCTGGGCATCGACAGCAGCCTGGAGTCACGCCGCGAGCTGGCCACCGAGCTGGGCTGCCCGGCGGACAAGATGGGCGACTCGGCACAGATGAACATGTGGCTGCATCGCGCCGTACTGAAGAAGCTCGCCGATCACGGCGGCCAGGTCCCGCCCGAGCTGTTGCACTGAACCCGACCGGCAGCTCGCGGGCTGCCGGCTTCAGCTACCGGTCAGCATCGACAACACCAGATAAACCGTGCCGCCCGAGGCGAGCAGGCCCAGCAGCACGACCAGTCCGTCACGCGCCGTAAGGCCGAGACCGAACAGGCAGATCGCGGCGAACGGCGCGCTGCTCGCAAAAGGCACCAGCTCCAGCGGCGGCACGGTGCAGGCCAGCAGCAGGCATGCCAGGGCGATCAACCGCACGAAGGCACCGCGCGCGGCCCAGCCGAGACGAGGCCGCACCAGGCGATCGAGCCAGCGCACCAGCGGGCGCATCTTCCGTAACCCCTTGACCAGCTTGCCGCTGTGCAGCGACCGGTCGCGCAGCACGTGCGGAATCCAGAACCGCTGGCGCCCGAGCGCCATCTGGACGCAGAAGATCGACACCAGCAGCGCCAGCAGCGTCGGCACGCCCGGTATGCCGCCGACCGGGCTGATCTCCACCAACGCCGGCAGGAACAGGAACGGCCCGTAGCTGCGCGGACCGATGCATGCCTGGATGTCGCCGACCGAAACGCTTTCCCGCGTCTGGCCCAGTTCGATCACGGTGTCCAGCACCTCTTCCAGGCGCTGTTCGCCCTGCTCGCTCGACGGCATTCGGCTTCTCCGGCAACGCCCTCCGTGCGAGGGCCTACCGGGTTAGAGACCGGTCGCCGACGGGGATTCCCTTCCTCGCTGCGTTCAGTCGTGGCTGACCGCGCCGATCTTGTGGATCGACAGGTCCGCGCCGTAGTACTCGGCTTCCTGGCTCAGGCGGATGCCGACCGTGCGCTTGAGCAGCCCGTAGACGGCGAAGCCGCCGATCGTCGCGACCACGATGCCGAGCGCGCTGCCGATCAGCTGACTGGCCAGGCTGACACCGCCAAGCCCGCCCAGGGCGGTCTGCCCGAACAGGCCGCAGGCGATGCCGCCCCACACGCCGCACAGGCCGTGCAGCGGCCAGACGCCGAGCACGTCGTCGATCTTCCAGCGGGTCTGGGTCGCTGTGAATGCCCAGACGAACAGCGCACCGGCCACCGCCCCGGTGGCCAGCGCACCGATCGGGTGCATCAGGTCGGAGCCGGCGCAGACCGCCACCAGCCCGGCCAGCGGGCCATTGTGCAGAAAGCCCGGGTCGTTGCGACCGACCAGCCAGGCCGCCGCCGTGCCGCCGACCATCGCCATCAGCGAATTGACCGCGACCAGCCCGCTGATGCCGGCGACGGTCTGCGCGCTCATGACGTTGAAGCCGAACCAGCCGACGATCAGGATCCAGGAGCCCAGCGCCAGGAAGGGAATGTTCGACGGCGCGAACGCCACCAGGCGGCCGTCGCGGTAACGACCATCACGCGCGCCAAGCGTCATCACCGCGCCGAACGCCAGCCAGCCGCCCATCGCGTGCACCACGATGGAGCCGGCGAAATCATGGAACGGCGCACCGAACTGACGCGTGAGCCAGTCCTGCACGCCGAAGTTGCCGTTCCACACGATGCCCTCGAAGAAGGGATAGACGAAGGCGACGATCAGCAAGGTGGCGCACAGCTGCGGGCCGAAGCGGGCGCGCTCGGCGATGCCGCCGGAGATGATCGCCGGAATCGCCGCGGCGAAGGTCAGCAGGAAGAAGAACTTCACCAGCGCATAGCCATGATCGGCCGCAAGCGTCGCCGCCGGCTGCAAAAACGTCACGCCATAGGCGATCCAGTAGCCGACGAAGAAGTACGCCAGGGTCGAGACGGCGAAGTCGGTGATGATCTTCGACAGGGCGTTGACCTGGTTCTTGAGCCGCACGGTGCCGACTTCGAGAAAGGCGAACCCTGCGTGCATGGCCAGGACCATGACGGCGCCCATGAGAATGAAGAGCGTGTTGGAGCCGTGGACGAGCGTCTCCACGGCACTGCTGAGATTTTCCATGCGGCCACTGCCTCCGGTGCACCAAAACGAACGACGCGCCGGCACCGCGCCCTGCATTGGGGCGTCGGCGGTCGGGCGCCGCGTGGGCAACCCTTCTTCATCGTGCGGGCGGCCGGACCGAACCAGCCACCCAAGCTCTTGATCTGGCAAAGCAAAGCGCACAACGAAGGAGATTGCGCGCCAGCGGGTCACGCCCCATGCGGGGGCAGCCGGACCCGCCGACGCACCGTCGGATTGCAAGGGCCGTACCAGCGCTGCTCAAGCGTGGGGCAGCGGTGCTCCGGCAAGCGCCTCGATGATCCGGCAATCGCTGGCACGCCGCTCGCTGCAGCACGCCAGTCCGGCAAGCTCGGCGTGCAGGCGCGACAGGTCGGCGATGCGCTGCTCCACTTCGGCCAGGTGTTCCCTGACCAGCCGATCGGCTTCTGCGCAGGGTTGCTCCGGCTGTGCCGCGAGCTGGAGCAAGGTGCGGATCTCATCGATGGAGAAGCCCAGCTCACGGCCGCGTTTGACGAAGCGAAGCCGGCCGATGTCGTCGTCGTTGTAATGCCGGTAGCCGGATTCGGCGCGCCGCGGCGGTGGCAGCAGGCCGATGCGCTCGTAATAGCGGATGGTTTCGATGCCGACGCCGGCCTCGCGACTCAGCGCGCCGATGGTGCGGGAACTGGCCATGTATTGACCCTGTAGTGGCTACAGGGTCTAGGGTAGCCGCACCTCATCCCGGTGGAGAACCGCATGTCCGCTTGTTGCCAAGGCCCGCGCCCGCCCGCTCAGGATCCTCGCTACCGCAAGGTGCTGTGGATCGCGCTTTACATCAACGTCGCCATGTTCCTGGTCGAACTCGCCTCCGGGATCGGTGCCGGCTCGGTCTCGCTGCTGTCCGACTCGCTGGATTTCTTCGGCGACGCCGCCAACTACGGCATCAGCCTGATGGTGCTCGGCATGGGCGTGGTGGCGCGGGCTCGCGCCTCGTTGCTCAAGGCGGCAACGATGGGAGCGTTCGGTGCAGGGGTGTTGATTGTCGCCGCGTGGCGGTTCGCCGAAGGCGGCGCGCCCCATGCCATGACTATGGGCGTCGTCGGCTTCCTGGCGCTACTGGCCAACGTGGGCGTCGCCTGGATGCTCTTCGCCTTTCGCCAGGGCGACAGCAACATGCGCAGCGTCTGGCTGTGCAGCCGCAACGATGCGCTGTCGAACATCGCGGTGATGCTCGCTGCCCTGGGCGTGTTCGGCACCGGTTCGGCCTGGCCCGACCTGCTGGTGGCCTCGATCATGGGCCTGCTGGCGCTCTCCTCGGCCTGGCAGGTCAGCCGTCAGGCCTTCGGAGAGCTGCGCACCGCCTGAATCAGGTCGCCGACAGGGTGCGGAATTCGTCCTGCGCGTGCTGATCGGTCATTCCGCTGACCAGGTCCTGCAGCAGTCGGCAGCGATGGTAGAACTCCCACAACGGAGCATCGCTGCCCGCGGCCTGCTGCCGGACCGCCTCGCGATAAGCCTGCACCAGATGGCTCGGCAGGCGGCGCATCAGCATTTGCAGGTGCGGGTGCGCACGGCCCCGCCCATCGATCAACCCATCGAACACCGGCGCCGGTACGCCGAGCAGCGGCGCGTAGAAATCCAGCAGCCCCTGGATGATGCGAAAGCCCTGAAGTTGCAGCGTCTCGACCTCGCGATGGCAGAACACCTTGTCCATCGCGACGTCCTTGAAGGTCTGGACGATCGCGTGCGGCACGCTGTCGTCTTCCATCAGGGCGCGATCGAAGGTGCCGTCGTATATCGGCTCGATGTGGGCGATGAACTGCTCGGCGGCGTGATGAACCAGCGGGTGGATCATCCGCACCCGCAGGCCGATGAAGAACTCACCGATCCGATTGATCTCCTCGGCCCGCGCCCGTACCAGCGCGCCCTCGACCAGCTCGGCGAAACGGCGCCCGGTGCCCGGCACGGGCTCATCCGCCGGCGCCAGCTCGGCAAAGCGCGTGATCAGCAAGCGCGCCACCGTCTCGATGTCGAGGATGCCCTTCTCCACGGAATCTTCGATGTCGGCCAGGCAATAGGCGATGTCATCGGCCGCCTCCATCACATAGACGATCGGATGCCGCGTGCCGGCCGCCATGCCGAGCGAATCCCTCAGCCCTTCGATGAACGGCGCCTCGGACAGGTAGAACCCCGGCTTCTTGTTCAGGTACGCCCCAGGCGCGGTCTTGCCGGGGCGTGGTTCGGCAGCCGGACGGACGTACTTGAGCAGGCCCGCGGTCTGCGTATAGGTCAGGTTCAGGCGCAGCAGCTTGACCACCAGCCGCACGGCCTGGGCATTACCTTCGAATGCCGAGAGATCGGCGAGCATCCGTTCGCGCAACGCCGCGTCGCCGGTCTCGACCGGTACGGCCGCGGCGAACAGCCCACGCAGACGCTGCGCGAACCAGTCGCCGAGCGCGTATTCGCCGAAGTGGCCGAAGGGCGGATTGCCGATGTCGTGGGTCAGGCAGGCCATCTCCACCAGCGTTTCGAATGCCGGTTCCAGCCCCGCCAGCCCGTAATCCCGCGCGCGATCGCCCAGCGCCTTGTACAGCGTGCGGACGATATAGCGACCGGTCTGCTGCACTTCCAGCGAATGGGTCAGGCGACTGCGCACCGCCGCGTTGCGCTCCAGCGGAAACACCTGGGTTTTCTGTTGCAGACGTCGAACGGCGGCCGAGTTGATGATCCGTCCGCGATCGCTTTCCAGCTCATGCAACAGTTCGTCGAGGCTGCACTGCGTGGCGAGCAAGCGCTCGGACGGGCCGCCGCGTGGGCGCGCTCGGGAAATTCTGGTGCCGTAGTCCAACGCTCGCTGCATGCCGGTCGCCTCGCTATCGTTCGAGCGTGCAGCCTAACGTCGCGGGCGACCCTTTGCACGGCAGCCATCCGAAACGAAGAAGGCCGGACTCGGGCCGGCCTTCTTTCAGGGTTGCAGGGTCAGGCGCGTCCCGCCTGGTGCTCCTCTTCGGCCAACAGCATGGGTTCGTCTTCCGGCGCGAGGTCCTGATCCTTGTTCAGCAGGATCTTCAGCCAGAACGGGATCAGCACCAGCCCGACGATGATGCAAACCCAGCTGATGACATCGCCGCCCTGCGGTGGCGGGAAGAGCAGCCGGCCGACGCCCACGAGCAGGGCGAACAATGACGCACCCGTGATCGCGACCGCCCAGAGCTGCTTGCCCAGCGCGCGCATGGCCGTTGCGCTGCTCACGCCGCAGAGCGCGGTCGCTCGCGGCCACCGCCCCAATGGCCGGACGCGCTGATAGAAGCGCTTGAGCACCGCGTCGTCGGTTTCCGGGGTGATGAAAGTCACCAGGATCGCCGCCGTGGTGGTCACCAGCGCCATGATGCCGAGGCGAATCCACTCCTGCTCCGGGTCGGTCCCCAGGTAGTACAGCAGGATCGGCGCGGTGATCAGCGACACGCCCATCGCCGTCAATTCCGAATAGAGGTTGATGCGCTCCCACAGCCAGCGCAACACCAGCACCGATCCCATACCGGCGCCGAACAGCAGCGAGATGAACCAGGCGGTCTGGATCGAACCCAGGTTGGCCATGATGATCATCGCGATGACCAGGATGAGCACGTTGGATAGCCGGGCGACGATCACCAGCTCGCGATCCCTGGGCTTGCGCTTGAGCAGGTGGGGCGCGACCACACCGCCATATACGTCGTTGCTCCAGTAGGACGCACCCCAGTTGAGATGGGTGTCGACGGTCGAGGCCAGAGCCGCCAGCAGCCCCACCAGCATCAGGCCCGAAAATCCTGGCGGGAGCAGGTCTTCGATGCCCTGCACGAAAAGCGCTTCGCGGCCGGCGGTGAAGCCGTCGCTGCCCATGTCCGCCGGGGTGAACGGATAGAGCACCAGCAGGCCGATCGCGATCGCCAGCCAGAACAGGCTGCGCAGCAGGATCTGCAACCAGGCGAACACCACGCAGGCGATGCGGGCTTGCCGATCGGTCGTACAGGCCATGCTGCGCTGCGCCAGGTAACCCGTTCCATCGGAATTCATCTGAAAGAACCATTGCAAGCCGATGATCACCAGGAACGGCAGCAGGGCTTCGCCCGCATTGGACGGCGGCGAGAAGGACAGCATCTTCGTCGCCTGCTCCATGCCGTACAGCTCGACCACACGCTCGGTCAGCCCACCGAGACCGCCGGCCGCATCCACCACGAACCAGGCGTACGCGAGGGTACCGACCATCGCCAGCGAGAACTGCACCACGTCGGTGTCGATCACCGCCCGCAAGCCGCCGGTGATCGAATACATCGCGGTGAACGCGAGGATGAGCAGGATCGAGATGAGGTTGTTGGCGGTCAGCACCTGTGGTTCGAGCCCGGTTATGCTCTCGCCGAGCTGCATGCCCGTGCTGGTGACGAAGGCGACGATGGGGTCGTACAGACCCGCCGGCAGCCACAGGTGCCAGGGCAGGAATACCTCGGCGATCCGAATCGCTGCGACCAGCACCATCGCCAGCACCACACAGTTGATGACCGTGCCGTAATAGACCGCCTTGAGCAGCCGCAACGGCGTGACACCCTTGCCGCTGTAGCGCACCCGCGTGAACTCGGCATCGGTCAACACGCCGGCGCGCCGCCAGCCGACGGCGAAGACGAAGGCCATCAGCAGAAACGCGAGCCCGTAGATCCACAATCGCCACAGCGCGAACACGCCCGCGGTGGCAACGAGGCCGGTGACCAGCAAAGGCGTGTCGGCGGCGAACTGGGTAGCGGCCATCGAAAAGCCGGCACGCCAGCCTTTGATGGTGCGGCCCGCGAGGAAATACTCCTGCAGACTCTCGGACGCCTTGCTGCGCGACCGCAAACCCGACACAAGCCCGTAGAGGACGAACAACAGAACGATGAGTAGATCCAACATCTTGTTATTCCTGTCGTTGGAAGGTTCTCTTCGTCAGAGCGCGCAAACGCCAGAAATATGCAACGAGTGGACGAATGGTCGCGCCGCGCAAACCCGCCGTCTTGAGCGGCCTCGAGCCAGGCCGATCAACCGATGAACCAGCACCTGCGCATCGAGCGCCTCGACCCGCTGCACAAGCCGCTGCTGGCCAGGTTCTACCGAGCCAACGGCGGGCGCCTGCGCGGGGTTTCGGGTGGCAGTTACTGGGTGGCTCGCGAGGTGGCGCTGGTCGGCGCCCTGACGCTTTCGCCCGTTGCGGGCGGAACATGGCTCACCGGCCTGCTGGTTGCGCCCGAGGCACGCGGCCGTGGGATCGGCAGCAGCCTGGTGCGCCAGGCGACCGCGGGAACCGGCGGCCCTGTCTGGCTCTTTTGCGAGCCGACGCTATTGGATTTCTATGCACCGCTTGGCTTCGAATGCGCAACCGACCTGCCCGCCGAGCTGAGCGCGCGGCTGGTACGCTACCGCGCCAGCAAACGGCTGATCGCGCTCGGCTACGCGCACCGGAACGAGGATTCGAATCGATGAACCGCCCTATCCTGCACATCGTCATTGCCTGCCTGTACGACCGAAACGGCCAGGTACTGGTCGTGCGCAAACGCGGGACGCGCTACTTCATGTTGCCGGGCGGCAAGGTAGAGGGCGCCGAGACGCCGCTCGCGACGCTGGCTCGCGAGCTGCACGAGGAACTGGGAATGCACATCGAGGCAGAGGCGTTCGATGAACTTGGCGAATTCGAAGCGCCGGCGGCAAACGAGCCGGGCCACTGGGTCATGGCCAAGGCCTTCATCGCACCACTGCATCAGACTGTCGAGCCGCTCGCCGAAATCGAAGAGCTCGCCTGGCTCGATCCGCATGCACCGACGCCCAGCTATCCGCTGGCGCCACTGCTCCGCGAACAGCTCTTACCGCAGCTGCGAGCCGTTCCGGCGCTTGCTGACGCTTGATTCAAGGCGAGATGGGATCGCTCGCGGGAAAGGTCTCCTCGAGCGCTTCGTCAAGCTGCTCGTCTTCGGAGTCGGGTGAGGGTTGCTCGATTTCGTCGGCCTTGTCGCCGGAGCTGCCGCCATCTTTTTCGCCGTCGCCAGCCATGCTGCGTCCTCCAATGGATTGCCCATTAGGCCTGGCTGAGCGTGAGAGGTTCGGCGAATGGCAAGGGACAGGGCAAAAAATAAAGGGGCGGGATTAGCCCGCCCCTTCTTCCCTGCTTCCCTGTTGTTTCCTGCTTCATCGTCCTGATGAACCGCTGTCCTTGCGGTGTCCTGGCCGGCTTCCTGCTGGCCCGTGCTGCGTCCTGAGCACGGAAGCGATATTAATCGCACCGCCGACCGCCGCAACCGGCGAAAATTCCTTTCATAACTGTGATGAGATTTTTCAGGCCGATGAAATGCCTTATTTTTCAATAAATTATTGAATAGCGAAGCGCCAAATGGCGACCGGACGGGTCATGTGCGATGGCTTGGCTGACAGCGCTTGTAAGCAAATGCTTACGAGCCGAGAGGAAAAGATTGAGACCGGGCGAAATAGGTACGGCCCGCCATTGCGACGGGCCGTTGGGTATTACTGGAAGAGCGCATCACCCGACAGGCCATTGCGCTCGAAAATCTCGCGCAGGCGCTTGAGCGCCTCGACCTGAATCTGGCGTACTCGCTCGCGCGTGAGGCCGATGTCTTGGCCCACCTCCTCCAGCGTGCAGCTCTCATGGCCACGCAGCCCGAACCGACGGATGACCACGTCGCGCTGCTTTTCGGTGAGTTCCAGCAGCCACTGATCGATGCTCTGTGCGAGGTCATCGTCGAGCAGCAGATCGCAGGGGTCGGAGGGCTTCTCGTCGGTCAGCGTGTCGAGCAGCGTCTTGTCGGAATCAGGGCCCAAGGCGATGTCGACGGAGGTCACGCGCTCGTTCAGGCCGAGCATGCGCTTGACGTCGCCGACCGGCTTTTCCAGCAGATTGGCGATTTCTTCGGGGCTCGGTTCGTGGTCGAGTTTCTGCGTCAACTCCCGTGCGGCGCGCAGGTAGACATTCAACTCTTTCACGACATGGATGGGCAGGCGAATGGTGCGCGTCTGATTCATGATCGCCCGCTCGATCGTCTGCCTGATCCACCAGGTGGCGTAGGTGGAAAAACGGAAGCCGCGCTCCGGATCGAACTTCTCGACCGCGCGAATCAGGCCCAGGTTGCCCTCTTCGATCAGATCGAGCAGCGACAGGCCACGGTTGACGTATCGCCGGGCGATCTTGACCACCAGGCGCAGGTTGCTTTCGATCATGCGCCGGCGGCCGGCAGGGTCACCCTTCTGCGCGAGACGGGCGAAATGCACTTCTTCGGCAGGGGTCAGGAGGGGGGAAAATCCGATTTCGTTGAGATACAACTGAGTCGCGTCGAGCGCCCGGTTGTAGTCAATGTGCTTGTGCTGCTTCGATACCGACGACCTGGACTGCGTGCCCTTCGTTGAAGATGGGCTGTTTTCAGCGGTGTTATCGAAGGCGATGTCCGGTTCCAGAAGGAGTACGTCATCGTCTACGTCAAACTCCGGCGCTTCTTTTTTGAGAGCCATTATTGTTGTCCCGTGCTGAGTTCGACCACAGCTCGGCGCACCCGCCTTGGCGTCGCCAGAGCCTTTCCTAATGGCTGGCGCGGGAGCTTGGAAAGTCAGCGACGGGGAAGGTATTGCTGAGGATCCACGGGTTTTCCTTGGCGGCGAATCTCGAAATGCAGCTTCACCCGGTCGGTTCCCGTCGATCCCATCTCTGCAATGGTTTGCCCGGCTTTGACCTTTTGACCCTCTCGCACCAGCAACCTTCGGTTATGACCGTAGGCGCTTACATAAGTGTCGCTGTGCTTGATGATCACCAACTCGCCATACCCACGCAGGCCACTACCGGCGTACACCACGGTCCCATCAGAGGCAGCCAAAACAGGCTGTCCCAATTCCCCAGCGATATCAATGCCTTTATTCAAACTACCGTTTGACGAAAATCGGCCGATAACCGCACCGTTCGCAGGCCATGCCCAACCGCTGGCCGAACGCTCCACAGGCTGGATCTTGATCGGCGTTGCCGGTGGCTGCGGCTCGGGCGGGCGCGTCACCAGCGGCGGTCGATCCGGAACGGTCGCAACCTGCACCGCTGGCTCGGTGGGCTTGACCGCCGGCGCGGGAACAGGCGCTCGGCCCGGTGCGGGCGTGGCGCGACGGCTATTGCCGAACACGATACGTTGGCCGGGATGAATGACGTACGGCGCCGAGATGCCGTTGTGCTGGGCCAGCGCTCGCCAATCCCAGCCGAACCGAATGGCGATGGACGATAGCGTATCGCCGCGACGCACTAGGTAGCTGCCCTCGGAGACGGGTGCGCGCTGGTTGCGATCGACCACCGGAACGCCACCGGGCGGCGGCGTCGCACAGCCGGCGAGCAACAGACCGAGGACCGCCGCGCAAAGCCATGCCGGGCCGAACGCGCTACGAATTTGCCGCTGATTGGCCATGCGCTTCAATCGCCACTCCACCGCCTGAAGGATTCGCAAGGACGTCACACGCTCTCGGCGACAAGTGACTGCCGCTTGGCGAACCACTCGAGGCCAACCACCAGCAACACCCCGGCCAGCGCCATCGCGATTGCCAGGAGCAACTGCGGATCCTCGCCCGCGTAGGCCGCATAACCGGCCGGGGAAAGGTTCTGCTGAAGCAGCGGCGCGCGTTCGCCATGCGCGTCGAGCTGCCAGGTCAGGGTCTCTTTCCAGGGCCACACCTTGTTCAGTGAGCCGAGCATGAGCCCGGTGAGCAGTGCCAGCGTAAGATCGCGCCAGCGCTGCAATAACCAGCCGAGCAGGCGCGCGAAGCTGAGGATGCCGACCAGGCAACCGCTGGCGAAGACGACGAGGACCGCCAGGTCGAGACCTTTCACGGCCGCCAGCACGGTCGGATACAGACCCAGCAAGACCAGAATGAAGCTGCCGGAAATCCCGGGCAGGATCATCGCGCAGATGGCGATGGCGCCGGCAAGGAACAGGCTCCAGGCGCTGTCGCTCCACTGCATCGGCGCGGCGACGGTGACCCAGTAGGCGATGGCCACGCCTGCGACGAATGCAACGAGGCGCGAAGGCCCCCAGTGCGACACGTCTCGGCGAATCAGATGGACCGAGACCAGAATGAGGCCGAAGAAGAACGACCACACCGGAATCGGATGCGCCTCGAGCAGGTAGCTGATCAGCTTCGCCAGGCTGAACACGCTGGTCAGGATCCCGGCGAACAGAATCAGCAGGAAGTTGGCGTTGGCCGTGTTCCAGGCTTGAGCGACGCGGCCGCGCAACAGCTGGGTGGCTGCGACCGGAATCGCGGCGATCGAGCGCAGCAGCTCGTCGTAGATGCCGGTGATGAAGGCGACGGTCCCGCCCGATACACCGGGGACGACGTCGGCCGCGCCCATGGCGAGGCCCTTGGCGTAAAGCATGAAGGGGTTGTTCATGGATCCTTCCGGAAAGTCAGATGACGGGGCCATTCAAAAGCGGCACGAAGCGGACGCTATCGAGCACATGGCGCGAAAAGCCCTCGTCTTCCCGGATGATCAGCATGAGCTGCTGGACCTCACCGGCGCCTACCGGAATGACCAGGCGTCCACCGGGTGCAAGCTGGTCGAGCAGTGCCTGGGGCACGTCCGCCGCCGCTGCCGTGACGATGATTCCGTTGTAGGGTGCCAGGGCGGGCCAGCCCTCCCAGCCGTCGCCCCAGCGAAAGACCACGTTGCGCAGTTTGAGTTCGGCCAGCCGCTCTTTGGCGCGGTCCTGCAGTACCTGGATGCGCTCGACCGAAAAGACCCGCTCGACCAGTTGCGCCAGCACGGCCGTCTGGTAGCCCGAGCCGGTGCCGATCTCCAGCACCTTGTCCAGCGGACCGTCAGCAAGCAGCAGCTCGCTCATGCGCGCGACCATGAAGGGTTGCGAAATCGTCTGGTTGTGGCCGATCGGCAAGGCGGTGTCTTCGTATGCCCGGTGGGCCAGCGCCTCGTCGACGAACAGGTGGCGAGGCGTGCGGCGAATCACCTCGAGGACGTGCGGGTTGGAGAGGCCCTCTTCGTACAGCCGCTGGATGAGCCTGTCCCGCGTGCGCTGGGAGGTCATGCCGGTACCGTGGCGAAGCCGGTCATCATGGCCGCGATGAATCACAGCAGGCCCTCCATCCAGCGGTCGAGTCCCTTGAAGGCTTCATGAAAGGTGCGATCGAGCTGCAGCGGGGTGATGGACACATAGCCCTGCATGACAGCGTGAAAGTCGGTGCCGGGACCGCCGTCCTCCGCGTCGCCTGCCGCGGAGATCCAGTAGCCTTCCTTGCCGCGGGGATTGGCCTGCTTTACCGGCGGACGGGCGCGTCGGCGGTGGCCCAGACGCGTCAGCTGGATGCCGCGGATATGGTCGAGCGGCAGGTTGGGAACGTTGACGCTGAGCACCGTGCGCTCCGGCAGATCGAGACGATCCTGCGCCTCGATCAAGGTGCGTGCGATGCGGGCCGCGGTCGGCAGATGCTCCGGCGAGCGGGAAACGAGCGAGAACGCGAAAGCGGGACGACCGGTGAAGCGCCCCTCGATCGCCGCCGCCACGGTGCCGGAATACAAAACGTCGTCGCCCAGGTTGGCGCCAAGGTTGATGCCCGAGACGACCGCGTCGGGAACCGGATCCAGCAAGCCGTTCAGGCCCAGGTGGACGCAATCGGTCGGCGAGCCGTTGAGGCCGATGAAGCCGTTCGGCAAGACCACCGGATGCAGCGGGCGGTCGAGCGTCAGTGCGCTGCTGGCGCCGCTCATGTCCTGGATGGGCGCAACGACGGTGCACTCGGCGTAATCCGCGAGCGCGTCATGCAGCGCGGCGAGCCCGGGTGCATACACCCCGTCGTCGTTGGCGATCAAAATACGCATCAGATATCCGTCTGTCCTGCCAGGCTGACCAGTTCACGGACCACGGCGGTGGCGAAACACCCGGTCGGCAGGACGAATTCCAGTTGCAGAATGTCAGGCGCCGGATAATGCCACGACAATCCCTTGATGGGGAGGCGGAGGATACGCCGTTCGTGCGCCAGACCCGCTCCGGCTAGCCAAACGGCAAGCTCGGTTTCGGCCGCGACGATCCGCTGCTCCAAGGCGTGCACCTGGTCCGTAGCCGGCGATGCGCCAGCGCCCCATAGCGGCCCGGTCGGGTGCACATCCAGCTGTGCCAGCCGCGGGTCGGCGCACTGCTCGGGACCGGCGGGGAAGAAGCTTCGGCTGTCGGTGAACGACAGCAGGTCGCCGACCTGCGCAACGGCCCAGGTCCCGGCCGCGACCCGCTCGGCCAGCACCCGGTTGAACAGGTAGCTGCGCGCGGCCGAGAGCGTGCGGGAGCGAAGGTTGCGCTGTGCGGGCAGCTCGCCGCGCTGGGCAAACTGACGGGCCTGCTCCAGGTTGCCGCCCGCGTGACCGAAGCGCTGCGGTCCGAAGTAGTTGGGTACGCCCGCCTCGGCCAGGCGTTGCAGGCGTGCATCCAGCGCGGCGCGATCGGCGTGCAGCGAGGTCAATCGCAACCTGAAGCCGTTCGCCGAGTGCGCACCGCGCTGGAGCTTTCGCGAATGGCGGCGCTGTTGCAGCACGGCGAGGGTTTCGTCCTGCGCACGACCGAAATCGGGGTCGGCCTTGCCGGGCAGATGCAGGCTGAACCATTGGCGTGTCAGCGCCTGACGATCCTTGAGCCCGGCATAGCTGATCGCACGCAGGGGCACACCAGCCGCTTTCGCCAACCGTCTGGCGGCCTCCTCGGTATTGAGGTTGCGCTTTTCCACCCATAGCCACAGGTGCTCCCCCTGCCCCGAGAGCGGAATCTCGAGCACTTCGTCCACCTGGAAATCCTCGGCGGTCGCCTTGAGCACGGCGTGGCCGAGCGGTGCGCCGTGGGCGGTCGGTCCGAGCAGCTCGTTCTCGGTCATCGCGCGATCAGCAAGGCAACCGCATGCACCGCGATGCCCTCCTCGCGCCCGACGAAACCGAGCTTCTCGGTAGTCGTCGCCTTGACGTTCACCTGACTGAGTTCCACCTGCAGATCCGCGGCGATGCAGCCGCGCATGGCTTCGATGTGCGGCGCCATCTTCGGCGCCTGGGCAACGATGGTGGCGTCCACGTTACCGACGCACCAACCCTCTGCCTGCACGAGTTCGACGACGTGCCGCAGAAGCGCACGGCTGTCGGCGCCCTTGAAGCGCGGATCGGTATCCGGGAAGTGCTTGCCGATGTCGCCAAGGGCCGCCGCCCCGAGCAGCGCGTCGCTCAAGGCATGCAGCAGAACGTCACCGTCCGAATGGGCAACCAGCCCGCGAGAATGGGCGATATGAATCCCGCCCAGCGTGATGAAGTCACCTTCGCCGAAGCGATGAACGTCATAGCCATGACCGATGCGCATACTGACTCCTGCTCGTTGAGGCCGCGCATTCTACAGGAGCGACCGATGCCCGCGTCCGGGTCGTGAATCGCCGATCGACGCTGGCGATCCGCACTATTAACCGAATCGATCCTGTATCGTCGCGAGGCGATATAAGGTTCGCCTCGACACGATGAAGGCCAACGATGACCGACTCCCTCGATGCCGTTCTCAAAGCCCTGGCGCATCCCGTGCGGCGAGACATTCTGCGCTGGCTGAAAGAGCCCGCCCGCTGGTTCGCTGACCAGGAGCATCCACTGGACATCGGCGTCTGTGCCGGACAGATCGAGCGACGCTGCAAGCTGTCGCAATCTACCGTGTCGGCGCACCTGGCCACCTTGCAGCGTGCCGGCCTGGTCAGCAGCCGCAAGGTCGGCCAATGGCATTTTTTCAAGCGCGACGAGGCGGCGATCCAGGCGCTGGTACGCCACCTCGCCGACCATCTCTGACGAGCGAACCCCGTTTCGATAAGGAGCGACACCCCATGACCACCCTGTTCGACCCCATCACGATTGGCGATCTCGAGCTGCCCAACCGCATCATCATGGCGCCGCTGACCCGTTGCCGAGCCGAACCCGGACGCGTGCCCGGCGACCTCATGGTCGAGTACTACACCCAGCGGGCGGATGCCGGGCTGATCATCAGCGAGGCGACGTCGGTCACCCCGATGGGCGTGGGCTACCCCGACACGCCCGGCATCTGGTCCGCCGAACAGGTCCAGGGCTGGAGGAAGATCACCGACGCGGTCCACGCCAAGGGCGGCAAGATCGTTCTGCAGCTGTGGCATGTCGGCCGCATTTCCGACCCGATCTACCTCGACGGCGCGCTGCCCGTCGCGCCCAGCGCCCTCAAGCCGGCCGGCCACGTCAGCCTGGTCCGCCCGATGAAGGACTACGAAACACCCCGCGCACTGGAAACCCACGAGATCCCCGGCATCGTCGAGGCCTATCGCAAAGGCGCGGAGAATGCCAAGGAAGCCGGCTTCGACGGCGTGGAGATTCACGGCGCCAATGGCTACCTGCTCGACCAGTTCCTGCAGGACAGCACCAACCGGCGCACCGACCTGTACGGTGGCTCGCTGGAAAACCGCGCACGGCTTCTGCTCGAAGTGACCGATGCGGCCGTCTCTGTCTGGGGCGCAGGCCGGGTCGGCGTTCACCTCGCACCGCGCGCCGATTCGCACGACATGGGTGATTCCAACCGACCGGAAACCTTCGGCTACGTGGCACGCGAACTGGGCAAGCGCGGCATTGCCTTCATCTGCACCCGCGAGAAGGCCGGCGAAGACAGCCTGGGGCCGCAGCTCAAGCAGCAATTCGGCGGCGTCTACATCGCTAACGAACGCTTCACCAGGGAGCAGGCCAATGCCTGGCTGGCCGAAGGCAAGGCCGACGCCGTGGCATTCGGCATTCCGTACATCGCCAACCCTGACCTGGTCGAGCGTCTACGCCAGGATGCGCCGCTCAACGAGCCCCGGCCGGAGCTGTTCTACGCCAAGGGCGCCCAGGGCTATACCGATTATCCGTCGCTCTAGCTCCCAGCGATGGAAGGCCCGACCGGTTTCCCGGCCGGGCCTTTTTTGTTTCTGCGCCGAGCAGTCAGGTGCACCCCGCGATCGCTGTCAGCATCAATCGATGATCCAAGCGCGCCGTCGCGGACGGGCAGCAGCGCAGGGTGGAAAACCGCGAAGCGTTTTCCACGCGTGTCGTTGTGTCATGCGCCAGCCATCGGCCCAACCGCACGCGTGGATGAGGCTGCGCCGTCATCCACCCTACGCCTTCAAGGCCTCGGCGTGATGGCGCAGGTGGTCCTCGATGAAGCTGGCGATGAAGAAATAACTGTGGTCGTAGCCGGGCTGCATGCGCAGGGTCAGCGGATGCCCGGCGGCCTGTGCGGCGGATTCGAGCGCCTCAGGCTTGAGCTGGCTGCTCAGGAAATCGTCTCGGTCGCCTTGGTCGACCAGGATCGGCAAGCGCTCGGGCGCATCGGCGATGAGCGCGCAGGCGTCCCACTCGCGCCATTTCGAACGGTCTTCGCCGAGATAGCGGCTGAAAGCCTTCTCGCCCCACGGACATTCCGTCGGGTGGGTGATGGGTGCGAAAGCCGATACCGACCGATAGCGCCCCGGATTGCGCAAGGCGCAGACCAGCGCGCCGTGGCCGCCCATGGAATGCCCGGCGATGCCGCGGCGATCGGATACCGGGAAGCTCGCCTCGATCAGCGCCGGCAATTCCTGCACCACGTAGTCGTGCATGCGGTAATGCCGCGTCCAGGGCTCCTGGGTCGCGTTCACGTAGAAGCCGGCACCAAGGCCGAAATCCCAGGCGCCGTCGGGATCGTCCGGCACGCCTTCGCCGCGCGGACTGGTATCCGGCGCAACGATGATCAGCCCCAGCTCGGCCGCGGCGCGGAAGGCGCCGGCCTTCTGCATGAAGTTCTCGTCCGTGCAGGTCAGGCCCGACAACCAGTAGAGCACCGGCAGCGTTTCGCCCTGCTCGGCCTGCGGCGGCAGGTAGACGGCGAAGACCATGTCGCAATTGAGTGACGTCGAGCGATGGCGATAGCGCTTGTGCCAGCCGCCGAAGCTTTTCTGGCAGGAAAGGTTTTCAAGGGTCATAGGCAGGCCTCACGTAGGGTGGAAACCGCGAAGTGTTTTCCACCAATCGAGGCGGATAAGCCGCCCGGCGACGGCGTTATCCACCCTACTGGTCAGAAATGGATGACGGTGCGGATGCTCTTGCCTTCGTGCATCAGATCGAACGCCTGGTTGATGTCCTCCAGCCCCATGGTGTGGGTGATGAAGGTATCCAGCGGGATGTCGCCCTTCTGCGCCTTTTCCACATAGCTCGGCAGCTCGGTGCGGCCCTTGACGCCACCGAAGGCCGAGCCGCGCCAGACGCGCCCGGTGACCAGCTGGAACGGCCGGGTGCTGATTTCCTGGCCGGCGGGCGCCACGCCGATGATGGTCGATTCGCCCCAGCCCTTGTGGCAGCACTCCAGCGCCGCCCGCATCAGCTGTACGTTGCCGACGCACTCGAAGCTGTAATCCACGCCGCCATCGGTCATCTCGACGATGACCTCCTGGATCGGCTTGTCGTGGTCCTTCGGGTTGACGAAATCGGTCGCGCCCAGCTCCTCGGCGATGGCGAACTTGGACGGGTTGATGTCGATCGCGATGATGCGGCTGGCCTTGGCCATCTTGGCGCCGATGATCGCCGCCAGACCGATGCCGCCGAGACCGAAGATGGCGACAGTCGCACCCTCTTCCACCTTGGCGGTGTTGAGCACCGCGCCGATGCCGGTGGTGACCCCGCAGCCGAGCAGGCAGACCTTCTCCAGCGGCGCCTCGGTCGGAATCTTGGCTACCGACACCTCGGGCAGCACGGTGTATTCGGAGAAGGTCGAGGTGCCCATGTAGTGGTAGACCGGCTCACCGTTGTAGGAGAACCGCGTGGTGCCGTCCGGCATCAGGCCCTTGCCCTGGGTCGCGCGCACCGAGCTGCACAGGTTGGTCTTGCCGGATTTGCAGAATTTGCACTGGCGGCATTCGGCCGTGTACAGCGGGATCACGTGGTCGCCCACCGCCACCGAGGTGACGCCCTCGCCGACCGCCTCGACGATACCGCCACCCTCGTGGCCGAGGATGCAGGGGAATACGCCTTCGGAATCCTGCCCGGAGAGCGTGTAGGCATCGGTATGGCACACGCCGGTCGCGACGATGCGGACCAGTACCTCGCCGGCCTTCGGCGGCGCCACGTCCACCTCGACGATCTGCAACGGTTGATTGGGGCCGAAGGCGACGGCAGCGCGCGACTTGATCATGGCGGGACTCCAGGCAGAGAACGTGAAGCAGCGAGTGTAATTCAGCGCCAGGCAGGGATAATCACCACCCAGGTAATAGATTGGTGCCACACAGGGATAATCGATGGAAACGCATGGCTGGGATGGTCTGGACGAGTTCGTCGCCGTGGTGGAAACGGGCGGCTTCTTGCGGGCGGCCGAGCGGTTGCGGGTGTCGTCGTCGCATGTCAGCCGCCAGATCGCACGCCTGGAAGAACGGCTCCAGGCGCGGCTGCTGTACCGCACCACCCGGCGGGTGTCGCTCACCGAAGCCGGGCAGGCGTTTTATGTCCGCTGCCAGCGCCTGATCGAAGAACGCAACCAGGCCTTCCAGGCGGTCAGCGACCTGAACAGCGCCCCGACCGGCCTGCTCCGCATGACGGCGGCGGTCGCGTACGGCGAGCGTTTCATCGTGCCGCTGGTCAACGAATTCATGGGGCGCCACCCTCGGTTGCGGGTCGAGATCGAACTCACCAACCGCACGCTCGATCTCGTCCAGGAGGGCTACGACCTGGCCATTCGCCTTGGCCGCCTGAACGACTCCAGCCTGGTGGCGACCCGCCTGGCGCCACGGGCGATGTACCTCTGCGCAGCGCCGGAGTACCTGGCGCGCTACGGACGCCCGCACACCCTCTCGGAACTGGCGCAGCATAACTGCCTGATCGGCACCAGCGATGTCTGGACCTTTCGCCAGGACAATCGCGAGCACAGCATCCGGCCAACCGGCAACTGGCGCTGCAACAGCGGCGAGGCGGTGCTCGACGCGACGCTGCGCGGCTTCGGCCTCTGTCAGCTGCCGGACTACTACGTACTGGAGCCACTGCGCCAGGGTCGGCTGGTCTCGCTGCTGGAGACCAACCAGCCGCCGAACACGGCCGTCTGGGCGGTCTACCCGCAGCGCCGCCTGCTCTCGGCCAAGGTGGCGCAACTGATCGAAGCGCTGAAGGCCGGCCTCGCCCAGCGACCGGAGTACCGACCGGTTTCCGCCCCCAGACCCTGAGCGCAGCGGCGCTGCTGACCGATGGGCGGATCGATCGGAACCCTCTCGAGGTCCTCCCGTCGTAACTGCAAAGGGCCGACCGCCCTTTTGCGCCCCACTGCGCCTTGCGCCATTCAGGAGACCTCCATGCACATCCAAGTGAATAGCAATCAGAGCATCGACGTGACTCAGGGCCTGGAAGACAGCATTCGCGCCACCCTGGAGAGCGAACTCGAGCGTTTCGAAGACTTCCTCACCCGGGTGGAGGTACACATCAACGACGAAAACGCGGGCAAATCCGGCCCGCAGGACAAGCGTTGCCAGATCGAGGCGCGAATGAAGCACCACGATCCGCTATCGGTAACGCACAAGGCCGAGTCCCTCGACCTGGCGATCGATGGCGCCGCCACCAAGATGACCCATGCGCTGGAGCACACCATCGGCAAGCTCAGCCGCTGAGCACAACAGACCTGACGCTGATCACTCCGTTACGAGGTGCCTCATGTCACTGACCCGTGAAACGCTCAAACGCCTTCTGGCCGTGAAGGAAAAACCCTGCCTCTCGCTGTACCAACCCACGCATCGCAGCTTCCCCGAGCGCGAGCAGGACCCCATCCGCTTCAAGCAGCTCGTCCGCCAACTTGAAGATTCGCTGAAAAAGCAGGGAGTTACCGACTACCAGTCGCTCACGGCGCCCTTCCATAAGCTGATCGACGACGTCGATTTCTGGAATTCGAATCGCGACGGCCTGGCCGTGTTTGCCGCGCCGGGTTACTTCGAGTGGTTCCGCCTGCAACGCAAGGTCCCGGAGCTGGCGGTCGCGAACGACCGCATGCACGTCAAGCCTCTGCTGCGCATCGCACAATCGGCCGATCGCTACCAGATACTCGCCATCACGCTCGACTCGGTGAAGCTCTACGAGGGCAACCGTGACGGTATCGACGAAATCCGCCTGGCCGATGGCGTGCCGGCCACCCTCGAGGAGGCGCTTGGGCGCGAGCTGACGGAAAAAGGCCAGTCCGGCTTTCCGCAGGGGTTCAGCCGCGCCAGCGAACGCGGCGACCCGATGCAGATGGAAGCGGGCGGCGCCGGGCGCCAGGATGAGATCGACCGCGACCGCGAGCGCTTCTTTCGCGAAGTCGACAAGGCGATCCTCGAACATCACTCCAAGCCAAGCGGCCTGCCCCTGATTCTCGCTGCGTTGCCGGAGCATCAGGCCGTTTTCCGCAAGCTCAGCCACAACACCTTCCTGCTGCCGGAGGGCATCGAGAAAGACCATGCACTGCTCGGCCGGGACGAACTGCGTCAGTTGAGCTGGGACGTCATGCAGCCCAGATACCTGAAACGCCTGACGGGCCTGCTCGATCAATTTGGCGAATCCCGCGGCCAGGGCCTGGCGACCGATGAAATCGAAGAGATCGGCCACTCGATCGTCGAAGGCCGCGTGGCGACCCTGCTGGTCGAGGCCGAGCGGCAGATACCCGGCCAGGCCGATCCGACGGAGGGCAAGGCATTGCCAGCCACGGCGCAATCGGCCACGACCCCCGACCTGCTCGACGAACTGACGGTCTGGACCTTCGAGCACGGCGGAGACGTAGTGGTGGTGCCCAAGGACCGCATGCCGACCAAGAGCGGCGTGGCCGCCCTCTACCGCTACTGAAGCGAACTACAGCGGGTCGCCCCAGGCCCGCTGTAGCCACTCCAGGTCTTCCGGCCGGGTAACCTTGATGTTGTCGGTCCGCCCCTCGACCAGTCGCGGGGAATAACCGAGACGCTCCATGGCCGATGCTTCGTCGGTCACCTGGGTGCAGGCTGCCAGCGCATCGCTCAGGGCGGCGCGCAGCAGGCCGAGACGAAACATCTGGGGCGTGTAGGCCTGCCAGATCGCGGCGCGGTCGAGCGTCTGCACGACGCGCCCGTCGGGACCGATGAGCTTGAGAGTGTCGCGACTCGGCCCGGCAAGCAGGCCGCCCACCGGGTCGTCGGCCAGCGTCGCGAGCAGGCGCGCCAGGTCTTCTGGAGCCAGGTTCGGACGAGCAGCGTCATGCACCAGCACCCAGGCGTGCTCATTCACGCCAGCGGCCACCAGCCGGTCCAACGCACTGAGCACCGAGTCGGCGCGCTCCTTGCCGCCGGGTGCGGTCCACACCCGCTCGTCGGCAGCCTGTGCAACATGCGGCCAGTAAGGGTCGTCGGAGGAAAGGCTGACGACCACGCGCTGCAGCCCCGGCTGAGCCAGCAGCCGTGCAAGGGTGTGTTCGAGAATGGTCCGCCCGGAAAGGGTCAGGTACTGCTTGGGCCGATCGGCCCGCATGCGACTGCCAACGCCGGCCGCGGGGACGACGCACCAGAACGGCAGAGAAGAAGGAGGGTTCATTCGGTCAGCTGGTAAAGGGTTTCCCCTTCCTTGAGCATGCCGAGTTCGTGGCGGGCGCGTTCCTCGACGGTTTCCATCCCTTCCTTGAGTTCCATCACTTCCGCTTCCATGAGACGGTTGCGCTCGAGCAATCGCTCGTTCTCGCCGCGCTGTTCGGCAATCTGGCGCTTGAGTTCAGTGACCTGCGCCAAGCTGCCCTCGCCAACCCAGAGACGGTATTGAAGGCCGCCCAGCACCAGCAGCAGCCCGATGAAAATCCAGTAACGGCTACGCATGGCGAACCCCGGATACCGACGGGCGCAGGCCCCCAACAACCCTGACGACGGCCGCGCGAGCACGGATCGAACGGGATCGAATGGGAGCGAAAACGGGTCGGGACGAATACATGGGGGTCAGTGCCATTGAAAAGGGCGGCAAGGGCCGCCCTTTTATCACGCCTTCGATCAGCCGCGGAACTCGCTGCGGCCACGGTAAGCGGCCTTTCCGCCCAGTTGTTCTTCGATGCGCAGCAACTGGTTGTACTTGGACACCCGATCCGAACGGCAGAGCGAGCCGGTCTTGATCTGGCCCGCCGCGGTACCGACCGCCAGATCGGCGATGGTGCTGTCCTCGGTTTCGCCGGAGCGATGCGAAATCACCGCGGTGTAGCCGGCAGCCTTGGCCATCTGGATGGCTTCGAGCGTCTCGGTCAGCGAGCCGATCTGATTGAACTTGATCAGGATCGAGTTGGCGATGCCCTTGTCGATACCTTCCTTGAGGATCTTCGTGTTGGTGACGAAGAGATCGTCGCCGACGAGCTGGACCTTCTCGCCGATCTTGTCGGTCAGTGCCTTCCAACCGTTCCAGTCGGACTCGTCCATGCCATCTTCGATGGAGATGATCGGGTAACGCTGAGTCAGCCCGGCCAGGTAATCGGCGAAACCGTTGGCGTCGAACGTCTTGCCCTCGCCGGACAGGTTGTACTGGCCGTCCTTGTAGAACTCGCTCGAGGCGCAGTCCAAGGCCAGGGTGATGTCGCTGCCGAGCTTGTAGCCCGCCTTTTCCACCGCTTCGGCGATGGCACCCAGAGCATCCTCGTTGGATGCCAGGTTCGGGGCGAAACCGCCCTCGTCGCCCACCGCCGTATTGAGCCCGCGCGCCTTCAGCACCGCCTTGAGGTGGTGGAAGATCTCCGCGCCCATGCGCAGCGCGTCGGCGAAACTCTTCGCGCCGACCGGCTGGACCATGAACTCCTGGATGTCGACGTTGTTATCGGCGTGCTCGCCGCCATTGATGATGTTCATCATCGGCACCGGCATGGAGTACTGGCCAGGCGTGCCGTTGAGGTTGGCGATGTGCGCGTACAGCGGCAAATCGGCATCCTGCGCTGCGGCTTTGGCGGCGGCCAGCGACACGGCGAGGATGGCATTGGCGCCCAGCTTGGCCTTGTTCTCGGTGCCGTCCAGCTCGATCATCGCGCGGTCGAGGGCCTTCTGGTCCGCCGGATCCTTGCCCAGCAGGAGGTCGCGAATCGGTCCGTTGATATTGCCGACCGCCTTGAGCACGCCTTTGCCCAGATAACGGCTCTTGTCGCCATCACGCAGCTCCAGCGCCTCGCGGGAGCCGGTGGAGGCGCCAGACGGGGCGCAGGCGCTGCCGACGATGCCGTTGTCGAGGATCACGTCCGCTTCGACGGTTGGATTGCCGCGCGAGTCCAGAACCTCACGTCCCTTGATGTCGACGATTTTTGCCATTGTTATCAACACTCCATAAGTGGCTTCAAGCAGGGGCTTCAAGCGGTTTCGATTGGCGGAAAGCTCTTGATCAGGTCATCGAGGCGCTTGAGCTGCGTCAGGAACGGCTCGAGCTTGTTCAACCGCAGGGCGCAAGGGCCGTCGCACTTGGCCTGTTCAGGGTCCGGATGCGCCTCGAGGAACAGGCCGGCAAGCCCTTGGCTCAGACCGGCCTTGGCCAGATCGGTCACCTGCGCACGGCGGCCGCCGGCGGAATCGGCTCGGCCGCCGGGCATCTGCAAGGCATGAGTGACGTCGAAGATCAGCGGGTACTGGAACTGCTTCATGATGCCGAAGCCGAGCATGTCGACGACCAGATTGTTGTAACCGAACGACGAACCCCGCTCGCAGAGGATGAGCTGTTCATTTCCGGCTTCCTCGCACTTGGCGAGGATGTGCTTCATTTCCTGGGGTGCAAGGAACTGGGCTTTCTTGATATTGATCACCGCCCCCGTCTTGGCCATCGCCACCACCAGGTCGGTTTGCCGCGACAGGAAGGCCGGCAACTGGATGACGTCGCAGACCTCGGCGACAGGCTGCGCCTGGTAGGGCTCGTGCACGTCGGTGATGACCGGGACGTTGAAGGTCTTCTTGATCTCTTCGAAGATCTTCAACCCTTCGTCCAGGCCCGGGCCACGGAAGGAATTGATTGAGGACCGATTGGCCTTGTCGAAGCTGGCCTTGAAGACGTAGGGAATGCCGAGCTTGCCGGTGACTTCCACATAGGCCTCGCAGATCTGCATGGCGAGGTCGCGGGACTCGAGCACGTTCATCCCGCCGAACAGCACGAAGGGCTTGTCGTTGGCGACGTCGATCTGGCCGACACGGATGGTCTTCTGAGTCATGCCTTGCTTCCCTTGTAGGTCAGAGCGGCGTTGACGAAACCGCTGAACAGCGGGTGACCGTCACGCGGTGTCGAGGTGAATTCCGGGTGGAACTGGCACGCCACGAACCAGGGATGATCCGGCGCCTCTACCACCTCGACCAGCGCGCCGTCACCGGAACGGCCGGTGATGCGCAGGCCGGCGGCCTGAATCTGCGGCAGCAGGTTGTTGTTCACCTCGTAGCGATGGCGATGGCGCTCGACGATACGATCCTTGCCATAGCAGTCGTGGACATGGGAGGCGGGTTCCAGCTGGCACTCCTGAGCACCAAGGCGCATGGTGCCGCCCAGATCGGACGCTTCGGTGCGGGTTTCCTTGGAACCGGTCGCATCGGCCCACTCGGTAATCAGGCCGACCACCGGATGAGCGCTGTTGCGGTCGAACTCCGTCGAGTTCGCATCGGTCCAGCCGAGCACGTCACGCGCATATTCGATGACCGCCACCTGCATGCCCAGGCAGATGCCGAGATACGGGATCTTGTTTTCCCGGGCATATTTGACCGTGGTGATCTTGCCCTCGACCCCGCGCAGGCCGAATCCGCCCGGCACGAGGATGGCGTCCATTCCTTCGAGCAGCCCGGTGCCCTGGGTCTCGATGTCTTCCGAATCGATGTAGCGTACGTTCACCTTGGTACGACTCTGTATGCCCGCGTGGCTCAGCGCCTCGATCAGAGATTTGTAGGCATCCAGAAGTTCCATGTACTTGCCGACCATGGCGATGGTGACTTCTTTCTCAGGGTTGAGCTTCGCGTCGACGACCCGGTCCCACTCGGACAGGTCGGCGCCGCCGCATTCCAGGCCGAAGCGCTCGACGACGTAATCGTCGAGCCCCTGAGCATGCAGCACGCCTGGGATCTTGTAGATGGTGTCGACATCCTCGAGCCCGATGACAGCGCGCTCTTCAACGTTGGTGAACAGCGCGATCTTGCGCCGCGAGGACATGTCGATCGGATGATCGGAGCGACAGATGAGCACATCGGGCTGCAGGCCGATGGAGCGCAGCTCTTTCACGGAGTGCTGGGTCGGCTTGGTCTTGGTTTCACCCGCCGTGGCGATGTAAGGCACCAGCGTGAGGTGCATCAGCATGGCGCGCTTGGCACCCACTTCCACGCGCAGCTGGCGGATCGCCTCGAGGAACGGCTGGGATTCGATGTCACCGACGGTGCCGCCGATCTCGACCAGCGCGACATCCGCATCGCCGGCACCCTTGATGATGCGCCGCTTGATCTCGTCGGTGATGTGGGGGATGACCTGGATGGTCGCGCCGAGGTAATCGCCACGACGCTCGCGCCGCAGCACGTCCTCGTAGACGCGACCGGTGGTGAAGTTGTTGTTCTGGGTCATGGTCGTGCGGATGAACCGCTCGTAATGCCCAAGATCGAGGTCGGTCTCGGCGCCGTCGTGGGTGACGAAGACTTCGCCGTGCTGGAACGGGCTCATGGTGCCCGGATCGACGTTGATATAAGGGTCCAGCTTGAGCATCGTGACCTTCAGGCCCCGCGCCTCCAGGATGGCCGCCAAAGATGCCGAGGCGATGCCCTTCCCCAATGAAGAAACAACACCACCCGTGACGAAGATGTAGCGCGTCATAAGAACCCTAGAAGTCTGCGTTAAGCGGCTGGCGCCGCTGGGGAAAGCGAAGGTGCCAGCGCCTTCGTGGCGGCATGGCGAAACCCTGCGTGGCACTTGGCGCCATGCAGAAGCTTGGATAAGACGGGAGCGTAGTCTACTGGAAAGGCCCTACCAGCTCAAACCCGACTCCCGGCGGTCGGGCGACCAGCGCAACACCGGGTGACCCGTCTCGTCGTTCGTGAGGTTGGCGACCGCGATCAGCTCATCTCCCCGGTAAAGCAACGGGATGCGAGCGCGCAGGAACGGCGGCCAGCCTCGCTCGCTCAGCAATCGCTTCAGGTCGCGCCGTCCGCGCCCCGGCAGGAGGAGCGTCTCACCGCCAACGCGGTAGCGAATGTTCAAATCGGCGTTCAGATCACCGTTTAAAAGCTTCGAGACTGGCGCCACCCGGCCATTGCCTGGCAGGTCGAGCTCGCGAGCGGGGTCATGCCATGTCACTGGCGCCACGGCTGGAATCAACCAGGCGCGAGGAACGAACCAGACGCGGTCGCGGGAGCGTTGCAGTTCGCCGCCTTCGAGGCCCCAGACCGGATTCCGATCGACCGCCGCATCGCGCAGGCAGGCCCAGCCGGCCCAGTGAGCGCTGTCCGGCATCCGGCTGAAGGCGGCCAGCCAATGGCGCAGAGCATTGCGTTGGCGTGCCTCGGAAAGCGCCCGCAGCGGCGCCAGCGCCAGGCTCGGTACATCGAGCCAGGGCAGCGGTGAACCGCCGCGCGCCAGGGCAAGGTCGAGCTCGGCCAGATCGCCCAGCAAGCCATCGGCCTCACGCAAATGGTCGGCTGCGCGAGCGATCGCGGCCGGCGCCTGGGGCCAGCGCGCCTGCAAAGCTGGCAATACGGTGCGACGCAAGAGGTTGCGGGAAAGATCCGTATCGAGGTTGCTCGGATCGTCGATCCAATCGAGCCGATGGACGAGGGCGTAACGTTCGAGTTCGGCGCGGGTCACGTCCAGCAAGGGTCTCAGCAAGACGCCGCCAGAAAAAGGACGCGAAGGCGCCATGCCGCACAGCCCGCGCAGGCCGCTGCCGCGGACCAGACGGTAGAGCACCGTTTCGGCCTGATCATCGCGATGCTGCGCCGTCAACAATACTTCGCCGGCTTCAAGGTGTTTGGCCAAGGCTTCATAGCGAGCAGCCCGCGCCTGGGCTTCCAGGCTCGCCCCCGTGCGGACATTCACGCGCTCCACCGCCAGCTCGATATCCAGCGCTGCGCAGAGCCGGGCGCAATGAGCAACCCAGTCTTCGGCAGCCTGCTGAAGGCCGTGATGAACGTGCACGGCACGGATCGGCGGCAGCCGATGCTCCCGGCGCAGCGTGACGAGAAGGTGCAGGAGAACGGTGGAATCGAGCCCACCCGATAGCGCGACCCTGAACCCTGGCGCACTGAGCCAGGGTTGCAGGTTAGCGAGGAGACGCTGCGGCAGAGAATCAGGCATGGCGGCAGCGGTGCTGTGGGAGAGAGGCACCGCCCATCTGGCGACGCCTCGCGACGTCAGGCGACGCCGTAGCTCATCAGGCGGTCGTAGCGGGACGACAACAGCTTGTCCGTGTCGAGTCCCTTCAGCTCGGCAAGCTGGACGCGGTAGGTTTCGCGCATCGCCTCGGCCATGATCGCCGGATTGCGGTGGGCGCCACCCAGCGGCTCGGAAATGACCTTGTCGACGATCCCCAACCCCTTCAGGCGCTCGGCCGTGATGCCCATGGCTTCCGCCGCATCCGGCGCCTTCTCCGCTGTTTTCCAGAGAATCGACGCACAGCCTTCCGGCGAAATGACCGAGTAGGTGGAGTACTGCAGCATGTTCAACCGATCACAGACGCCGATCGCCAATGCACCACCCGAACCGCCCTCGCCCACGACCGTGGCGATGATCGGCGTCTTGAGCCGCGCCATGACCCGCAGGTTCCAGGCGATGGCCTCACTCTGGTTGCGTTCCTCGGCATCGATACCCGGATAGGCGCCGGGCGTATCGATGAAGGTGAGGATCGGCAGCTTGAAGCGCTCGGCCATTTCCATCAATCGGCAAGCCTTGCGGTAGCCTTCCGGCCGCGGCATGCCGAAGTTGCGCCGTACCTTCTCACGCACGTCCCGCCCCTTCTGATGCCCGATCACCATGACCGGCTCGCCCTCGAAACGGGCCACACCGCCGACGATCGCGTGGTCATCGGAGAAATGGCGGTCGCCATGCAGCTCATCGAACTCGGTGAACAACAGCGTGATGTAATCGAGGGTATAGGGACGGCGTGGATGGCGCGCCAGCTGAGCGATCTGCCAGCTGCTGAGGTTGCTGAAGATGCTCTCGGTCAGCGACTCGCTCTTGTCTTGCAGACGGGCGATCTCGTCGCTGATGTTCAGGGCATTGTCGTTGCCCACCAGGCGCAGCTCTTCGATCTTGGCTTGCAGGTCGGCGATCGGCTGTTCGAAATCGAGGAAATTCGGGTTCATAGTCATCCGTCATGCATCGGCCGTTCGGGCCGGGGCTGTTCCGTTTTTTGCGCCTTACCTTACGGGACGGGGGGCTTCCGGTCGAACGAAAATTACCCCCACGACCCTCGGGCGCGGCTATCGATATTGGAGGAAGACGTTGTCGCGTCCGAACTGGTCACGCAGCGTTTGGATCAGGTTATCGGCCGGGTCGATCCGCCAGTTCTCGCCGAACTGCAGCAACGCGCGGGCATCCGCCCCGGTGTATTCCATGGTGATCGGGCAGGCACCGCGGAAGCGGCCACACACGTCGGCCAGCCAGCGCAGTCGTTCACCCTGCAACGCATCGCGCACGACCCTGACCCTCAAGCTTTCGGCCAGCCCCGTGCGTGCCTCCTCCAGGCTCATCACCCGCTTGGCGCGCAGGCGCAGGCCCCCGGAGAAATCATCGTTGCTGACCTCTCCCTCGACCACCACCAGCGCGTCGGTCTGCAATAGCGCCTGGGCGCTGGCGAACGCATCGGCGAACAGCGATGCCTCGATCCGCCCCGATCGGTCATCGAGTGTGATGAAGCCCATCTTGTCGCCCTTTTTGTTCTTCATGACGCGCAGATTGACGATCAGCCCGGCGAGCGTCTGGGTTTCGCGAGACGGACGCAGGTCGACGATGCGCTGACGAGCGAACCGGCGAACCTCGCCTTCGTATTCGTCGATCGGGTGACCCGTGAGGTAAAGCCCCAGCGTTTCCTTTTCTCCGCGCAGGCGTTCCTTGAGCGACAGTTCACGCGCTTGCCGATGATTGGCGTAGACATCCGCTTCGGGTTCGGCGAACAGTCCGCCGAACAGGTCCATGTGACCGCTGTCGAGGCTGCGGGCAGTCTGCTCGGCCGCCTGGATGGCTTCCTCCATCGCCGCCAGCAGCACGGCGCGGTTCCGGTCGAGGTTCGCCTGGTAGGCCTTGGGCTCGTCGGAGAAATACGGGCCGAGCCGGTCGAGCGCACCGCCGCGGATCAGCGCCTCGAGCGTGCGCTTGTTGATGCGTTTGAGATCGACGCGGGCACAGAAATCGAACAGGTCCGCGAAGGGGCCGCTTTCGTTGCGGCACTCGACGATCGCCTCGACCGGCCCCTCGCCGACCCCCTTGATCGCACCCAGGCCGTAGACGATCCGGTTGTCATCGTCGACCGTGAACTTGAACTCTGAGTTGTTCACGTCCGGCGCGACGATGCGCAACTTCATGTTGCGGCATTCCTCGATCAGCGTGACCACCTTGTCGGTGTTGTGCATGTCCGCCGACAGCACCGCGGCCATGAAGGGCGCCGGGTGGTGCGCTTTCAGCCACGCCGTCTGGTACGAGACCAGACCGTAGGCGGCCGAGTGCGACTTGTTGAAGCCATAGCCGGCGAACTTTTCCACGAGGTCGAAGATGTTGCCGGCAAGCTCCGCATCGATGCCGTTGTTTCGGCAACCCTCGATGAACCCGCCACGCTGCTTGGCCATTTCCTCGGGCTTCTTCTTGCCCATGGCCCGGCGCAGCATGTCCGCGCCACCGAGCGTGTAACCGGCCATCACCTGCGCGATCTGCATCACCTGCTCCTGGTAGAGGATGATGCCGTAGGTGGGCTTGAGCACCGGCTCCAGCCCGGCGTATTGGTAGTCGGGGTGCGGGTAGGAAACCTCCGCACGTCCATGCTTGCGGTTGATGAAGTCGTCGACCATGCCCGATTGCAGCGGGCCGGGGCGGAACAGCGCGACGAGGGCGATCAAGTCTTCGAGGCAGTCCGGCTTGAGCTTCTTGATCAGCTCCTTCATGCCGCGCGATTCGAGCTGGAACACCGCCGTGGTCTCGGCTTTCTGCAGTAGGTCGTAGGTCCTGGCGTCATCGAGCGGAATGAAGTCGATATTGACCGGCTCGAGCCCCTTCTTGGCCTGCTCGCGGTTGATGGTCTCCATCGCCCACTTGATGATGGTCAGGGTCCTCAGGCCGAGGAAGTCGAACTTCACCAGGCCCGCCTGCTCGACGTCGTCCTTGTCGAACTGGGTCACCAGGCCACCGCCCTCCTCGTCACAGGCGATCGGCGAGAAATCGGTCAGCTTGGTCGGCGCGATCACTACACCGCCGGCGTGCTTACCGGTGCCGCGCGTGATGCCTTCGAGCTTGAGGGCCATGTCCCAGATTTCCTGGGCTTCCTCATCGTTCTTGAGGAACTCGCGTAGCGGCTCCTCCATCTCGTAGGCCTTTTCCAGCGTCATGCCCACTTCGAACGGAATCATCTTCGACAGCCGGTCCGCCAGCCCGTAGGACTTGCCCTGCACGCGCGCGACGTCGCGCACCACCGCCTTGGCCGCCATGGTGCCAAAGGTGATGATCTGGCTCACCGCGTTGCGACCGTATGCCTCGGCCACGTAGTCGATCACCCGGTCGCGGCCATCCATGCAGAAGTCGACGTCGAAGTCGGGCATGGAAATCCGTTCGGGGTTGAGGAAGCGTTCGAACAGCAGGTCATAGGCCAGCGGGTCGAGGTCGGTGATCTTCAAGACATAGGCGACCAGCGAACCGGCACCCGATCCGCGGCCAGGGCCGACCGGCACCCCGTTGTTCTTCGCCCACTTGATGAAGTCCATCACGATGAGGAAGTAGCCCGGGAAGCCCATCTGGATGATGATGTCGAGCTCGAAATTCAGCCGGTCGACGTAGACCTGCTTTTTCGCTTCGTAGTCTGGCGTGTCGGCAGGCAGAACTACTTTCAGCCGCTCTTCGAGCCCTTCGAACGACACATGACGCAGGTAATCGTCGATGCCCATTCCATTCGGCGTGGGGAAATCCGGCAGGAAGTATTTACCCAACTGCACCTCGATATTGCAGCGCCGGGCGATCTCGACGGTGTTTTCGAGCGCCTCGGGCAGATCCGAGAACAGCTCCCACATCTCCTCGGGTGTCTTGAGGTACTGCTGATTCGAATAGTTACGCGGCCTGCGCGGGTCATCGAGCGTGCGCCCCTCGCCGATGCAGACGCGTGTTTCGTGCGCCTCGAAATCTTCCGGCTTGAGGAAGCGCACGTCGTTGGTCGCGACCAGCGGCGCACCGCAGCGATCGGCAAGCGCGACCGCCGCGTGCAAATGCTCTTCGTCGTTCACGCGGTTGGTACGCTGGACTTCGAGGTAGAAGCGCTCCGGGAAGACGCCCATCCACTCGTGCAACAGGGCTTCGGCCAACGCCGGATCGCCGCCGAGCAAGGCCATGCCGACCTCCCCCTCCTTGGCCCCCGACAAGGCGATCAGCCCCTCTGCCGCCGCCTTCACCCAATCGCGCTCGATGATCACCAGTTCGTTGCGCTGACCTTCGGTCCAGCCGCGGGAAATCAGCTCGGTGAGATTGCGGTAGCCCTTCGCATTCATGGCCAACAGCGTCATGCGACTGAGCGGACCGTCTTCCTCCCGGCTGGCGAGCCAGATGTCGGCGCCGCTGATCGGTTTGATCCCCGTCCCCATGGCGGCTTTGTAGAACTTCACCAGCGAGCACATGTTGCTCTGGTCAGTGACGGCAACGGCGGGCATGCCGGCGCCAGCGACCGCCTTGACCAACGGCTTGACCCGCACCAGCCCGTCGACCAGAGAAAATTCGGTATGAAGACGTAGATGGACGAACGCGGCGGGCATGGCGGACCTGGCTCAACAAGTGGGGCGCGCGATTGTAACGCCTTTGTCCGAACGGCTGGGGGCCATTGCTAGGCATATGACCGTCGCATGACGACCGGAGCGCAACGATGCCCACTTAACCGACGATGGCCAGCCCTTCGGACAGTTCAGGCACAACGGGAATCGCTGCTTCGAGCGACAGACGGACCGGCGCGAACGATCGCCGATGTATGGGCGTCGGGCCAAGACGGTACAGGGCCTCGAGATGCTCGGCTGTCGCGTAGCCCTTGTGGGCGGCAAAGCCGTAGCCAGGATAGTCGAGGTCGAGCGATTGCATTTCACGGTCACGGCTGACCTTCGCCAGGATCGAGGCCGCGGCGATGGCTGGCACTTTCGCGTCGCCCTGAACGACTGGAGCGCTGGGAACGGCCAGTTTCGGGCAGCGATTGCCATCGATCAGGGCCAGTCTGGGCAATACGCTCAAGCCTTCGACTGCGCGTTGCATCGCCAGCATCGTCGCGTGGAGGATGTTGAGGGTGTCGATTTCCTCGACTTCCGCGCGCCCGATGCACCACGCCAGCGCCTTCTCGCAGATTTCATCGAACAACGCTTCGCGACGCACCTGCGATAGCTTCTTCGAATCGTTGAGCCCAAGGATCGGACGACTCGGATCGAGAATCACCGCTGCGGTGACCACCGGACCACACAGGGGGCCTCGCCCCACTTCGTCCACGCCAGCCACCAGCTCCTCGACCAGCTTGAAATCAAGCCCGAGCTGCATGGTTCGCCCCTATCAATTCGAGGACACCCGCCGCCGCCTCGTCCGAAGCACCTCGGCGCAGCATCCGGTGAATCTCGTCGAATCGCTCCGTCTGCACCTCGCCCCCCTGAAGCAGGCCGGCAAGCAACGATGACATTTCGTCCGGTTGCGCGGCCTCTTGCAGCAACTCAGGTACCAAGGGCGTACCCGCCAGCAGATTAGGCAACGATACGAAGGGACTCCGCACCAGACGGCGCAAAATGCGGTAGGTCAGGGGCGCCACGCGGTAGGCGACTACCATCGGCCGCTTGAACAGCAACGCCTCGAGGGTTGCCGTGCCGGACGCAATGAGCACCGCGTCGCACGCGGCAAGTGCATCATGCGAACGCCCGTCGAGCAGCATTAGCGGCAATTCGCGATGAACCAGCATCGCCTCGATCTGCTCGCGTCGCTGAGGATTAGCGCAGGGCAGCACGAACCGTACCCCTGGCCGCAGGGCACGCAGACGTTCCGCCGTGTCGAGAAACAGCGTCCCGAGCCGAGCCACTTCGCCTTCCCGGCTCCCTGGCATCAGGGCCACCACCGGCTCGTCAGTCGGCATTCCCAGCTGGTCGCGTGCCTCGGCACGGTCGATAGCCAGCGGCACGTCGTCGGCAAGCGGGTGGCCAACGAAGCGGACAGGCACGCCGTGCGTCTCATAGAAACGCGCTTCGAACGGGAAGAGTGTCAGGACCAGGTCACAAGCCGCGCGCATCTTCAACACCCGCTTCTGTCGCCACGCCCAGACTGACGGACTGACGTAATGCACGGTGCGGATGCCCGCCTGCCGCAGGGTGAGCTCGAGACCGAGGTTGAAGTCGGGCGCATCGATGCCGATGAAGACGTCGGGTTGCGCCTCGATGAGCGTGGCGGCCAGGCGCCTGCGGCGAGACAGAAGTTCGGGCAGACGACCGATCACCTCGACCAGGCCCATGACCGACAGGCGCTCCATGGGAAACAACGAGGCCAGCCCTGCTGCTTCCATACGGGCGCCACCGACACCGATGAACTCCACGTCTGGCCGTACAGCCGCAATGGACCGCATCAGGCCTGCGCCCAGGATGTCCCCGGAGGCTTCCCCGGCGACCAAGGCGATACGAAGCCGTTTCATGTCAGCGAGTGATACCGCGGTTCGACGCTTGGATGGAATCGCGGAACAGGGCGACTTCCGAGAACTGTTTGGCGGCTTCGTCGAGCTCGCACAGCGCTTCCTCCACCGTCAAACCCTGGCGATAGACCGTCTTGTAAGCACGCCGTAGGGCCTGCATGGCCTCGCTCGAGAAACCCCTGCGCTTCATGCCTTCGAAGTTCATGCTGCGCGCCTCGGCGGGATTGCCGAACACCGTGACGAACGCCGGCACGTCCTTGCCTATGGCCGTCCCCATGCCGGAAAAGGCGTGGGCGCCGATATGGCAGTACTGGTGCACCAGGGTGTACCCGGACAGGATCGCCCAATCGCCAACGTGCACATGTCCGGCCAGCGCCGTGTTGTTCACCAGGATGCAGTGATTGCCAATGACGCTGTCGTGACCGATATGCGCGTAGGCCATGATCAGGTTGTGGTTGCCCAGGGTCGTTTCGGCACGATCCTGCACCGTTCCACGGTGAATGGTGACCCCTTCGCGGATGACATTGTCGTCGCCGATGACCAGGCGAGTGGCCTCGCCCTTGTACTTCAGGTCAGGCGTGTCCTCACCGATGGAACTGAACTGGTAGATGCGATTGCGCTTGCCAATTCGGGTCGGCCCCTTGATGACGACATGCGAGGCAATGTGCGTCTCCTCACCGATGACTACGTCCGGCCCGATGATCGACCACGGACCCACCGTGACCCCGTCCGCCAACTGCGCCGAAGGATCGACGATAGCCCGGGGATCAATCGATGTCATAGCTTCTTTTCCGCGCAGATGATCTCTGCGGAGCACACCGGCTTGCCATCGACACTGGCCTGGCATTCGAATTTCCAGATGCCGCGCTTAACGCTCAGGAACTTTGCCTCGAGGATAAGTTGGTCGCCGGGCAGGACGGGCTGGCGGAAGCGCAGCTTGTCCGAGCCTACGAAGTAATAGAGGGTGCCATCGGCCGGCTTCACGTCAAGCATGCGAAAACCGAGAATGCCGGCCGCCTGCGCCATCGCCTCGATGATCAACACGCCCGGCATGATGGGATGCTGCGGAAAATGCCCGTTGAAAAACGGCTCGTTGATCGTGACGTTTTTGTAGGCGCGGATGCGCTTGGCGTCCGTGTCGAGCTCAACCACCCGATCGACCAGCAGGAACGGGTAGCGGTGCGGCAAATACTCACGAATCTCGTTGATATCCATCATGTAAAGGAGTGGCCTGTATTAGGTAAAGGGCCCGCCGTCTTGATCGGACAGGCTGTGCACGCTCAGCCAAGCAATTCAGCGGGCGAGCAATCAGGCATCAGAAGCGCCATCGTCGCTTCGGGTCACCGCTGCCAGGCGCTTTTCAAGGTCATGAATCCGGCGAGCCAGATCGTCCAGGTTACGGAACCTTGCCGCGCTGCGCTTCCAATCGGACGCCGCCTGCATCGCCGTGCCGGATGAATAGCTACCAGGCTCGGTAATCGAGCGGGTCACCATCGTCATCCCGGTCACGAAAACATTGTCGCAAACCTCGATATGGCCAACCATGCCGACCCCACCCGCGATCATGCAGTGACGGCCGATCCGCGTGCTGCCGGAAATGCCGACACAAGCGGCCATAGCGGTGTGGTCGCCGATCTGAACGTTGTGAGCGATCTGAATCTGGTTGTCCAACTTCACGCCATCGCCAAGAACGGTATCGGACAAGGCGCCCCGATCAATCGTCGTATTCGCGCCGATCTCCACGTCATCGCCGATCGTCACGCCACCGATCTGGGCGATTTTCTGCCACACGCCTCGTTCATTGGCGAAGCCAAACCCTTCCCCACCAATCACCGCACCGGACTGAATGACTACACGCTTGCCGATCGAAACATCGTGATAGAGCGTCACCCGAGGAGCGAGGCGTCCCCCTTCGCCGATCCGGCTCCGTGCGCCGACGAAGCCATGGGCACCAATGACGACATCCTTCTCGATCACGGCACCCGCTTCGATCACGACATAGGCGCCGATGCTGGCGCTGGGATCGATCTTTGCGCCAGGCGCAATCTCCGCTGTCGGATGTACGCCTGCCACACTGTCAGGCCGGGTCTCGAACAAGTGAGACGCCTGGGCGTAAGCGAGATAAGGATTGGTGACGACAACAGCCACCCCATCGTATGAAAGCGCGTCGGCCTCGGTCAGCAGAACGGCTGCTGCCTGGGTGGAGGCAAGGAAACGCCGATACTGCGCATTGGCCAGAAAGCTGACCTGATCCGGTCCAGCTTCCTGCAGCGTCGCGAGGCCGGCGATCGGTTCACGGCGCTCGCCGCGAACGGTACCTCCTACCCGCTCGGCCAATTGTTCCAGCGTGATCATCGGACCCAGGCCCTTATCAGCGCATCTGGTTCATGCGCTCGATGACCTGGCGGGTGATGTCGAACTGTGGCTTGACGTCCACGACAGCACCACGCTCGAGCACCAAGTCGTAGTCACCGCTCTTGATGACTTCCTCGACAGCCTTGTCGAGCTTGGGCTTGAGCTGCTTGAGCATGTCACGATCAGCTACCGCCTTGGCCTCGTTCAGCTCCTTGGATTGGAACTGGAAATCGCGCGCCTTCTGCTTGAACTCGAGCTCCAGCCGCTCGCGCTCGGCTTGCTGCATCTTTTCGCCGTCCTTGACCAGACGATCCTGGATCCGCTTCGCATCGCTCTCCAGAGCCTTCAGCTTGTCGAGTTGCGGGCCGAACTTTTTCTCCGCATCGACGGCGTAACGCTTGGCGGCGTCCGACTCGAGCAGTGCCATCTGATAGTTCAGGACCGCGATTTTCATCTCGGCAAAAACGGGGCCCGCGACGAGCATCGAAGCGAGAAGGGACAATTGAATGAGCTTACGCACGGGAGACGACTCCTGAATGAAACACGGACATCAGAATGTTTGTCCGAGAGAGAACTGGAAGACCTGGGGATCGGAATTTTCGGGTTTGACGACCGGCATGGCCAAGCTGAAGCTCAGGGGTCCAAGCGCTGTGATCCACGTCAGTCCGACACCAACGGAGCTGGCCATGTCGCCGAAATCGATGTCGCTGCAGTTGCCTTTCGCTTCTGCCGCCGCGGCACAGTTGGTATCGAAGACATTACCGACATCCCAGAAAACCGACGTTCGCAACGAGCGCTGGTCCTTGACGAACGGCATTGGGAACAGCACTTCCAGGCCGCCCTGCACCAATACGTTGCCACCATAAGGGAGCGGGTCCTGATCCGGGTCCTTGACCGTGCCCGGGTTGGTTCCGTCGCTCGGCGTGCTGCGGGGGCCAAGGCTGCTATCTTCGAAGCCGCGAACCGAACTGAAGCCACCCGCATAGTAATGCTCATAGAACGGCAGGCTCGAGGTCGAGCCGAAGCTATCCCCGTAGCCCAGTTGGGTATGCATGCGCAGCGTGTAGGTCCGGCTGATCGGCACGAACAACTGAGCGTCGTAGTCCAGCTTATAGAACGACAGGTCGCTGCCCGGGATGGTCGACTCGAGCACCACGCTCTGCGAATGGCCACGCGTTGCCAGCACGCCGCGGTTCAGGGTCGACTCGGACCAGCCGGCCGACGCTTTGAAGTTGAGGTAGCTATCCCCTTCTTGTTCGATGAAGTCGAAAATCTCATCGACGGTGTAGAGACCGGTATCGATGCTGTCCTGCTGAACCGCAAGACCGAACGACAGACGAGAGGTCTCGCTGATGGGGTAACCGATGTTCATGCCGGCACCCATGCTATCGACGGCATAGCTCGAAATGTCGTAGTCGAGTTCGTCGTAGTCGGTGGTGCGGTAGAAGGCGTTGTAGCCCAGGCTGACCCCGTCCTCGGTCCAGTAGGGATCGACGAAGCCGAAGTTGTAGCGCGTCTGGTATTCGCTGCGCGTCAGACCAAGGCTCACGCGATTACCCGTACCCAGGAAGTTGTTCTGACTGATCGCGCCACCGAGGATGAGGCCCGCATTCTGCGCGAAACCGATACTGGCCGTGATGGACCCGGAAGGCTGCTCCTCGACCGTGTAGTTGACGTCGATCTGGTCGTCCGTGCCCGGCACCGGAGGGGTCTCGACGTTCACTTCCTTGAAGAAGCCGAGCCGCTCGAGCCGAGTCTTGGACTGGTCGATCAGATAAGTCGAAGCCCAGCCACCTTCCATCTGGCGCATTTCACGTCGCAGCACTTCGTCTTCGGTCTTGGTGTTGCCACGGAAGTTGATTCGGTTCACGTAGGCACGCTTGCCGGGGTCGACGACGAACGTGATCGAGACCGTGTTGTCCTCGTCGTTCGCCTCCGGCACACCGTTCACGTTTGCGAAGGTATAGCCTTCATTGCCCAGGCGGCGGGTGATGAGTTCGGAGGTGGTAGTCATCACCTTGCGCGAGAAAACCTGCCCTTCCTTCACCAGCAGCAACGACTCCAGCTCTTCCTGAGGAACCTTCAGGTCGCCACTGAGCTTCACCTCGCTGACACGATAACGCTCGCCTTCATCAACGTTGACGGTGATGTAAACGTCTTTCTTGTCCGGCGTGATGGAGACCTGGGTCGAGCTGATATCCATGTTGATATAGCCGCGATCCAGATAATAGGAGCGGAGTCGCTCCAAATCGCCCGAGAGTTTCTCACGCGCATACTTGTCGTCGTTCTTGAAGAACGAGAGCCAATTGCTGGTCTTCAACTCGAACAGATCGGTCAACTCTTCATCGGAGAAAACCGAATTTCCGACCACATTGATGTGCTTGATCGCGGCGACCGAGCCCTCATTGATGTCGATTTCGAGCGCGACCCGATTGCGCGGCTGAGGAACGACCTTCGCTTCGATATCGGCCGAATAACGACCCTGCGCCACGTATTGGCGCAGCAGCTCGTTTCGAACCCCTTCCAGCGTCGCTTGCTGAAAGATCTCGCCTTCGGCCAGTCCCGACTGCTGAAGACCACTAAGCAAGTCCTCGGTCTTTATCGCCTTGTTGCCTTCAATCTCGATACGCGAAATCGACGGGCGCTCGACCACCGTAACGACCAGCACATCGCCGTCTCGACCGAGTCGGATGTCTTCGAAAAAACCAGTCCGGAACAGGGCCCGCGTCGCCTCGACGAGCCGACGGTCATCGACCGAGTCGCCGACGTTGAGCGGAAGTGCGCCAAAGACGCTTCCCGCTGAGACACGCTGCAGGCCGTTGACGCGGATATCGGAAATGGTGAAGGACTCGGCGTGAACTTCGGTGACCATCAGAGCGGAAATCACCGCAGGTAGCAGCAGACGTTTCATGAAGTCCTTTCTTATACAGACTTGATTGACGAGCCGGCGCGAAGCGCGGACATAGGTCGCAGGGTTAGAGTCGGCCTAGATCGTTGACTAGCGCGAGCAGCATGACGCCCACCACAAGGCTGATTCCGATCTGCATCCCCCATCCCTGCACCCGCTCGGATAATGGACGCCCACGGACCCACTCGATCATGTAGAAGAGCAGGTGACCGCCGTCGAGTACCGGTATCGGTAAGAGATTGAGCACCCCCAGGCTAATGCTCAGATAGGCAAGGAAATTGAGGAAGTCTCCTAGGCCGGACTGGGCAGAAGCGCCGGCCACTTTAGCAATCGTTATGGGGCCACTCAAGTTTTTTACGGAGAGCTCGCCAAGGAGCATTTTCTTCAACGAATCCAGGGTGAGGAGGCTCATTTCCCAGGTTCGCTCGAAACTTCGCGCGACCGCGCTCAAGGGGTCGTAGCTGATCGTGCGCGTCATGCCGTCAGGCCACTGGACGCCCTTCACGCCAGCACCGAGAAAGCCAAACTGCTCGCCTTGCTGCTCTCGCGAACCGAGCGTCACCTCAATCTCTCGAGTCTTGCCGTCCCGCTCGAATTGCAACGCCACCAATTTGCCTGGGCGCGCCCGTACCGCCTCGACCAGATCGCTCCACTGGGTGATCGGCACGTCATCGACCCGCAGCAGCTTGTCGCCGACCGTTATTCCCGCCTGTTCAGCCGGCCCACGGGGCTCGAGCTCAGCAACAACAGCAGGCACTTCGGGGCGCCATGGCCTGATGCCGAGCGCGGCGATCGGATCCGGTTCTTCGACGGACTGAAGCCATTGCCGGAGCGGAACGGACACCGATCGAGAAGCACCGCCCTCTTCCTGGAGTTCCAGCGTGAGCGTGCCCGTCTCGCCAAGCCGTCGGACCAACTGTAGATTGACCGCCGACCAACCGGCGGTAGGCTCGCCATCGATGGAAATGATTTCCTGACCCGGTTCGATACCCGCCTGGGCGGCCAGACTATCCGGTTGCACAGCGCCCACGACAGGTCGTATCTGCTCGCTGCCCAGCATGGCGATCAGCCAGAAGAACAACAGAGCCAGCAGAAAGTTGGCCGCGGGGCCGGCGGATACGATGGCGAAGCGTTGCCTGACGGTCTTGCGGTTGAAGGCCTGCTGAAGGAGTTCCGGCGCCACCGGTGCTTCACGCTCGTCGAGCATCTTTACGTAGCCACCCAGCGGAATGGCTGCGATGACGAACTCGGTGCCCTGCCGATCGTGCCAACGAACCAGCGGCTTACCGAAGCCGACGGAAAAGCGCAGGACTTTCACCCCGCAGTGTCGGGCCACCCAGAAGTGCCCGTATTCGTGGAAGGTGACCAGCACACCGAGCGCAATGAGCGTCCCGATGATCATGTACAGCGCACTCATCTCAACCTCCCACTAATTGGCTCGCTTGGCCAACCAGCCGTCCGCCAGCGCTCTCGCGTGCCTGTCGGCCATCATGACATCCTCGAGCGACGCGATCGTTCGAGCCTCGCTTGCAGCGAGCACGTCCTCGATCAGCGCGGCGATCGCGGTGAAGCCTATGCGCCGCGCCAGGAACGCATCTACCGCCACTTCATTCGCCGCATTCAGCGTGGCCGGCGCCGTCCCTCCTGTCCTAGCCACTTCACGCGCCAGGCGCAGGCACGGAAAACGGGTCTCGTCGGGGGCTTCGAATTCAAGCGATCCGATGCTGAGCAGATCCAGCGGCTGGACGCCCGACTCCAGGCGCGCCGGCCATGCGAGCGCATGCGCGATGGGGGTACGCATATCGGGATTGCCCAACTGCGCCAGGACCGACCCATCGTCATAATCGACCATCGAGTGAATCACGCTTTGCGGATGGACGACGATCTCGACCTGCTCCGGTCGGGCACCGAACAGCCAGCAGGCTTCGATCATTTCGAGCCCTTTGTTCATCATGGTCGCTGAGTCGACCGAAATCTTGCGACCCATCGACCAGTTGGGGTGTGCGCATGCTTGTTCCGGCGTGACATCAGTGAGCTGGGCAGCCGGCGTCTGCCGGAACGGCCCGCCGGAGGCGGTGAGCAAGATGCGCCGTACGCCTACCGAACCAAGCCCGCTGGCGAAGTTGGTCGGCAGGCATTGGAAGATCGCATTGTGTTCGCTGTCGATGGGCAACAGCACCGCTCCACTGTCGCGGTGAGCCTGCATGAACAGCGCGCCGGACATGACCAGCGCCTCCTTGTTGGCGAGCAATACGCGCTTGCCAGCCTTGACGGCCGCCAGCGTGGCCGGCAGCCCGGCGGCGCCGACGATCGCCGCCATGACCGCATCGGTATCCGGGTGAGCGGCAACTTCCAGCAGCCCACCAACCCCAACCAGCACGCGCGTCGGCATTCCGGCCGCATCCAGCTGCTGCTGCAGCGAACGAGCCGCCTGCTCGTCGGTAATCACAGCGTAGGCAGGGCGATGCCGCAGACAGAGAACACGGAGCTCATCGACGCGTGAATGCGCCGTCAGAGCGAAGACCTCGTATCGATCCGGATGCCTGGCAATGACGTCCAGCGTGCTCAGGCCTATCGAACCGGTGGCGCCCAGCACGGTAATACGCAGACGTCCGCCCATCAGCTGCCCCATCCGCTCAGCCACAGCAGCGCCGCGAACACCGGCACCGCAGCCGTCAGGCTATCGATTCGATCCAGGACGCCGCCATGCCCTGGCAGCAGCTGGCTGCTGTCTTTCACCCCGGCCTTGCGCTTGAACATGCTTTCGGTGAGATCGCCGACCACGGACAGCAATACCACGATCGCCGCGCCCGCAAGGCTGGCGGCCAACTGCGGCAGCGAAAGACCGATATTGACCCCGACGATGACCGTGACGATCAGACTGCAGACCAGCCCGCCCAAGAGGCCTTCCCAACTTTTTCCCGGGCTGACCATGGGTGCCAGCTTGCGCCGCCCGAGGGCTCGTCCGAAGAAATATGCGCCAATGTCGGCGACCCAGACCAGCGCCATCACCGCAACGATCAGCCAGTTTCCATTGGGCCGCTGCTTCAATGCGAGCAACGCCAACCAGGCCGGCACCAGGATCAGCAGACCGATGGCCAGACTGCCAGAGCGACCGCCCCAGAAACGACTGCTTGCCGGATAGGTCATTACCAAAGCCGTAGCGAGCACCCACCATAGCGCTCCCAGCAGCACCAGCGGCATCGACCAGCCCGGCTGGGTGTAAAGGATGCCCAGCAGGATGGCGACCGCCACTGCAAAGCCGCATCGCGCGGCCTGGCCGACGAAACCTGCCAACCGCGCCCATTCCCAGGCCCCCAGCGCGATGATCGCCCCAAAGAACAGTGCGAATGCGAGTCCCTCGAGCCAGAAAAAACCGACCAGAGCGACCGGCAACATGACCAGCGCCGTGATGACCCGCAGCTTTAACATTCCGCCTGAGCCTCTCTCACCACCTGCTCGCTCGTCTTGCCGAAACGGCGCTGTCGGTTGCCAAAATCGGCAAGCGCCAGCTTCATCGCCTCATGTTTGAAGTCGGGCCAGAACAGGTCGGAAAAATACAGTTCCGCATACGCCAGCTGCCAGAGCAGGAAATTGCTGATGCGTCGCTCCCCTCCGGTACGAATGCACAGGTCGGGCATTGGCGTACCGTCGGTAGCAAGATGCCGCTCGAACAGGGCAGGCGTGATCTCGTCGGGGTTCAGCCGCCCCGCGGATGCCGCTTCGGCGAGCTGTCGTGCGGCCTGGGCGATATCCCATTGCCCTCCGTAATTGGCCGCAACCTGCAGGACGAAGCCGGAGCATTCCGCAGTGATCGTTTCGGCCTGGAGCATGGCGGCCTGGAGCTCCGGGTGAAACCGCGAACGGTCGCCAATGATGCGCAGCCGGATGTCGTTTTCCTTGAGTTTGCGGGCTTCTCGCTTCAGCGCCGAAAGGAAGAGATCCATCAAGGCACCGACTTCGTCAGCCGGGCGCTGCCAGTTCTCACTGGAAAATGCGAACAGCGTTAGCACCTCGACACCGGCTTCGGCGCAAACCTCGATCACTGCCCTTACTGCGTCGACGCCGGCCTTGTGTCCTGCAACCCCTGGCAGCAAACGCCGTTTGGCCCAGCGGTTATTGCCATCCATGATGATGGCGACATGACGGGGAATGCTTCGCCCGGCAATCTGCCTGACCTTATCCATGTACTCTCTACTTGCGCACTCGGGCGCTAACGATGGGCGGACCGCATGATCGGATCCTGCAATCGGAGTGAGCCGCTCGGCTCCCCCGCACGATTGCTCGGGACAGCAATCGATGGCAGGCATCGATGCTGACCAAGCCCGCGGCCCCGCTTCAGCGGGGCCAAGTCGGCATCATACTGCCATCAGATCGGACTCTTTGTTCTCGAGCGCTTTGTCGATCTCCGCAATGAACTTGTCGGTGATCTTCTGAACGTCGTCCTGGCCCCGACGTTCCTCGTCCTCGCTGATTTCCTTTTCCTTCACCAGATCCTTCAGCTGCGCGATGGCATCGCGACGGATGTTGCGCACGGCAACACGCGCATTCTCGGCCTCGGCGCGCGCCTGACGGGTGTAGCCCTTGCGCGTTTCCTCGGTCAAGGCCGGCATGGGCACGCGGATCGTCGTGCCGGCGGTAGCCGGGTTCAAGCCAAGATCGGACGTCATGATCGCTTTTTCGACCGCCTGGATCATGCTCTTGTCGAAGACGGTCAGCGCCAAGGTACGCGAATCCTCGGCGACCACGTTGGCAATCTGACGCAGCGGCGTATCGCTGCCGTAGTAAGACACCATGACGCCATCAAGAATGCTGGGATGGGCGCGGCCGGTGCGAATCTTGGCGAACGCATGCTCCAGCGACTCCAGCGTCTTCTTCATGCGATCCTGCGCTTCCTGCTTGATCTCGTTGATCATTCGTTGGATTCCTCGATCAGAGTGCCTTCTGCGCCACCGAGGACGATGTTCAGCAGCGCGCCGGACTTGTTCATGTTGAACACACGCAACGGCATATTGTGGTCGCGGCAGAGGCAGATGGCCGTCAGGTCCATCACCCCGAGCTTGCGATCCAGCACGTTGTCGTAGGTGAGCCGATCGAAGCGCTCCGCGTTCGGATCCTTGAATGGATCGGCGGTGTAGACGCCATCGACCTTGGTTGCCTTGAGCACGACGTCCGCCTGTATTTCGATCGCGCGCAGGCACGCGGCGGAGTCGGTCGTAAAGAAGGGATTACCGGTACCGGCCGAGAAAATCACCACCTCGCCCGAATTGAGATGCCTCATGGCCTTGCGCCGATCGTAGTGATCGGTCACGCCGACCATCGAAATAGCCGACATTACCAATGCGGGAATATTGGATCGCTCGAGCGCGTCACGCATGGCCAGGGCATTCATGACCGTAGCCAGCATGCCCATGTGATCGCCGGTTACTCGGTCCATGCCCGCCGCAGACAACGCCGCGCCACGGAACAGGTTGCCGCCACCGATGACCAGGCCAACCTGGACGCCGATGCCTACCAACTGGCCGACTTCGAGAGCCATTCGGTCCAGAACCTTCGGATCGATACCGAAGTCCTCGGAGCCCATCAGCGCCTCGCCACTGAGCTTCAAAAGAATTCTTTTATAGCGAGGTTTGCGTCCACTGACCTGCTGGGCCATCTAGCTCTATCTCCTGCCGACACTGAGTAAAAATATGCGCTTCGACCGCCAACATACCGGTTGGTGCCGGGACACGATAAAAAACCGGTCCCCATTTGCATAAAGAGGCCGCACGCGCAGGCGAGCGACCTCTCTCAACGCTACTGCACCGAACTCACTGCTTGGTAGCAGCAACCTGGGCGGCAACTTCCGCAGCGAAATCGACTTCAGCCTTCTCGATGCCCTCGCCCACTTCGTAACGAACGAAGGAAACCACTTCTGCGCCAGCTTTCTTGGCCAGAGCGCCAACGGTTACTTCAGGGTCCTTGACGAAGGGTTGCTCGACAAGGCTGGCTTCGGCCAGGAACTTGTTGATACGGCCCTTGACCATGTTTTCAACGATATTCTCAGGCTTGCCTGCAATCTTCTCGGCGTTCAGCGCGAGGAAGATTTCCTTTTCCTTGGCAACCGCTTCTTCGGAGACCTGGGACGGCTCGACGAACTGAGGGTTGCTCGCCGCTACGTGCATGGCGATATCTTTCGCCAGTTCCGGGCTACCGCCTTTGAGCGTGACCAGCACGCCAATACGATGACCATGCAGGTAGGCACCGACAACATCGCCTTCGACGCGGGTCAGGCGGCGGATATTGACGTTCTCACCGGTCTTGGAAACCAGAGCCAGACGGGCATCTTCCTGCTGCTCGACCAGAGGGGCGGCATCGGTCAGCTTCTGCTCGAACGCCTTGTTCAGACAGTCTGCAACAAAGCCCTTGAAGTCATCCTGCAACGCGAGGAAATCGGTCTGCGAGTTGACTTCGATGATGACGGCGGTCTTGTTGTCATCCGCAACCTTGACGGCAATCGCACCTTCGGCAGCGATGTTGCCGGCTTTCTTCGCCGCCTTGATCGCACCGGCAGCGCGCATGTCGTCGATCGCCTTTTCGATGTCACCACCAGCAGCGGTGAGTGCCTTCTTGCAATCCATCATGCCCAGGCCCGTGCGCTCGCGCAGTTCTTTAACCAGGGCTGCAGTAATTTCTGCCATATCGCAATCCTCTCGATCTTCGGTTTTATTAACCTGCCCGTTCAAAGGGCAATCAAAACGTGAAGTGGCAAAAAGGGGGCCTAGCCCCCTTTCTGTCCAACGGGTGACGCTGCAAGAGGCCGGCTATCAGCCTTCAGCGGCCTCGGAGGCGGTTTCTTCGATGAACTCGTCGCCGCTGCCACCGTTCTGACGCCCGCGCTGGATGGCATCGGCCATGGCGCCCAGGTACAGTTGCACGGCGCGGATTGCGTCATCATTACCAGGGATGATGTAGTCAACACCTTCAGGGCTGCTGTTGGTATCTACGATACCGATCACAGGGATCCCCAGCTTGTTCGCTTCGCTGATGGCGATGCGCTCGTGATCGACGTCGATGACGAACATGGCATCAGGCAGGCCGCCCATTTCCTTGATACCACCCAGGCTACGCTCGAGCTTTTCGAGATCGCGGCTACGCATCAGGGCTTCTTTCTTGGTCAGCTTGTCGAAAGTGCCATCCTGGGCCTGAGTCTCGAGCTCGCGCAGACGCTTGATGGACGCACGAATCGTCTTGTAGTTGGTGAGCATGCCGCCCAGCCAGCGATGATCGACGTAAGGAGAGCCGCAACGGGAAGCCTCTTCACGGACCAGCTTGCCAGCCGAACGCTTGGTGCCCACGAACAGAATCTTGTTCTTGCCGGCAGCCAGCTTCTCAACGAAGGCGAGGGCCTCGTTGAACATCGGCAGGGTCTTTTCCAGGTTGATGATATGAATCTTGTTGCGCGCGCCGAAAATGTACTTGTCCATTTTCGGGTTCCAGTAACGGGTCTGGTGGCCGAAGTGCACACCGGCCTTCAGCATATCGCGCATGGTGACTTGAGACATTGGGACTTCCTCGAAAGAATCGGGTTAGGCCTCCACGCATCCCGATACCCAACCCTTTCGGGCACCCAGGGCACCGTGCCGATGCGTGTGCGGAGTTAAGCTTTCACAGACAGCATCCGCAAAAGCGGCGCGTTTTATATCACAGAACGCAAGCCTAAGGAAGGCCGCAGCCTGTGTATCACAGAACGCTCGGCTCGATTTCCAGCACGACGCCAAAGCGCTCCGCGACACTCGCCTGAATACGACGCGCCAGCAGCAATATGTCTTCGCCATGCGCCGCGCCATGATTGACCAGCACCAGGGCCTGCAGCGCGTGCACGCCAGCGTCACCCTCTCGATGCGCTTTCCAGCCCGCCTGCTCTATCAGCCATCCGGCTGCCAGCTTCACCGAGCCATCGGCCTGCGGATAGATCACGATGCCCGGGTGAGCCGACTGCAGCGAAGCCGCTACCGCCGAATCGACGACGGGATTCTTGAAAAAGCTGCCCGCATTGCCCAGCACGGCTGGATCCGGCAGCTTTTCACGCCGAATCGCACAGACTGCTCGACTGACATCTTGCGCAGTCGGAGAGTCAATTCCGTCCTGCTTCAGCCATTGGCGTATCGCGCCATATTCCAGCCGCAACCCGGCATGTCGATGCAGGCGGAAGCGCACACGCAGCACGATCCAGCGCCCCGGCTCACGCTTGAAACGACTGTCACGGTAGCCGAACGCGCAGTCGCCGGCATCGAGCGATCTGATTCGGCCCTCATGCCGATCCCAGGCATCGAGCCCTTCGAACACATCCTTGAGTTCGACGCCATAAGCACCGATGTTCTGGATGGGCGATGCTCCCACGGTGCCGGGTATGAGACTGAGATTCTCGAGACCAACCAACCCGCGAGCCAAGGTATCCAGAACGAAGGGATGCCACGGCTCCCCGGCCTCTGCCTCAATGACGACTTGCTCGCCATCATCGCTTACAACCCGGACGCCGCGACCAACCATGTGCAGGACCAGCGCATCGACGTCCCGCGTCAGCAACAGGTTGCTGCCTCCTCCGAGAATCAAGGTATCGAGATTCCGCTCCGCAGCGAACTGCAGCCCTGCACGCAGATCCTCATCGCTCGTGATCGAGGCGAAGTAACGCGCCGAAGACGGCAGACCGAACGTGTTCAGCGTCTGCAGCGGCACGTTCTTCTGGATGGGCAGGCTCATTGCCGATCGACCACCGCGCATGCGCCAGCTAAGCGACACATCGAGTCAATGTCCCAGCAACCGGCGCACGCGCTCGAGATCGTCCGGCGTATCGATCCCGGCCGGCAAAGGACTCACCGCATCGGCAACGTGAATGCGCTCGCCATGCCAGAGTGCACGCAATTGCTCCAACCGCTCGGTTTCTTCCAGCCAACAGGATCCCCAGGCGACAAACTGCCGTAGCAGTCTGGCCCGATAGGCATAGATTCCAATGTGACGCCGATAAGGAACCCCTTCAGGCAAACAGTCACGATCGGCCGCGAACTGATCGCGTGCCCAGGGCAACGGTGCACGAGAAAACGCCAGGGCTAGGCCAGCCTTATCGCTGAGCACCTTGACGACATTGGGATTGAACAAACTCTCGGCTTCACGCAACGGCTCGGCGAGGGTCGCGATGGCTGCCTGAGGATTGCTGGCGAGGTTCTGCGCCACCTGATCGATGACCGCTGGCGGAATCATGGGCTCGTCGCCCTGGACATTCACGACGATGGTGTCGTCCGGCAGCGCGAGTTGGTCGGCAACTTCTGCCAATCGATCCGTTCCCGACTCATGATCAGGGCGCGTGAGCAGCGCCTCGGCGCCGAAGGCCTCACAGGCCTGCACGATACGCGCATCATCGGTTGCGACCACTACCCGCGAGGCGGAGCTGCTTGTCGCCTGCCGCCAGACATGCTCGATCATCGGCTTGCCCGCGATGAGCTGCAGTGGCTTGCCCGGAAGTCGACTGGAGGCGAAGCGTGCCGGAATCACGACCAGGAATGGCACGCTCATTTATCGAGGCGCTCGTCTAGATCGAGCGTACGGGCCTCTCCTTCCAGCATCACCGGAATGCCGTCACGCACCGGAAAAGCCAGTCCATCCGCTCGGCAGATCAACTCCGACTTATCCTCGGCCAGCTTCAACGAGCCCTTGCACAGGGGGCATGCGAGTATGTCCAACAGCTTGGTGTCCACGGGTTCGTCCTTCGTTCAATGGCTTTGCTACAGACGCCAGGATGGCTGGCCGGTCAATCGCGCGAGCTGTTCGTCGAACCAGGCAACGAACCCAGCCGACGGCACGGCGTCGACCTTCAGGTACCACCAATCGGACTCGGCAAACGAACGGCATTTGACTGCGTCCTTTTCCGTCATCACCACCGGCAATCCGTCATCGAACCGGAGCTGTTCGGGACGATAAGCCTCGTGATCGGCGAAGGGATGACGAATCGGGCGCCAGTCTAGCGCCTCCAGCGTACCGAAGAAACGCTCCGGGTTTCCGATGCCAGCCACGGCATGCACCGGCTGGCCTGCGGGGAATCGCTCAAGCGAGCCATCGCTATCATCGGCAAGCGATACCAACCCGGTGGGCGCCAGCGTGAGACCAAAGCCCTCTGCACTGTCCGTTGTCTGTCCATTGCACAGCATGGCATCGACCTGCTCCAAGCGCTGGAGCGGCTCCCGAAGAGGCCCCGCCGGCAGGCAATGACGGTTGCCGAAGCCCCTCGCCGCATCGACAAGAACCAGCTCCAGGTCACGTGCCAGCCGGTAGTGTTGCAAGCCATCGTCAGACAGGATGAGATCGACACCCTCCTGTTCGAGGCGCCGCACCGCCCTGGCCCGGTCCGGATCGATGACGACCGGTACCCGTGCGCGCTGGGCGATCAGCAAGGGCTCGTCACCCACCTCGTTAGCCGATTGGTCCGGCCGGACCAGCCAGGGCAGAGAAGGCGGCTTGGCACCGTACCCCCGACTGACGACACCGACGCGCAGGCCGCGCTGTGAGCAATGATTGGCGAGCCAGAGGATGACCGGTGTTTTGCCTGTCCCTCCGACCGTCAGGTTGCCAACCACGATAACCGGTACCCTGGCGCGATAGCTCAGGGTGTGTCCGGCAAGGAAGGCTTGTCGCTTCCGCTCCACGACCACTCGATAAAGCTGCTCGAGCGGCAGAAGAAGCGACGGGATGGGCCGCCCTTCATACCAGATGGCATTCAGCAGGCCACTGAGGCTCATCAGGGAGTTTCCTGTGCCTCTACGGTCGTGATGCGCAAATGCGAAAACCCGGCCTTGCCGGCGGCATCCATGGCCGTGACCACGGCTTGATGCGGCGTCTTCGCATCCGCGCTGATGATCACCGGCAGGCTCGCATCGCCGCCGGACTCCTTGCCGAGCGCGGCCATCAGGCTTGCCAGGTCGCTTCTCAGCAGGACCTTGCCGTTGAGCGAAAACGCACCGGTTGCGTCGATCAGGATTTCCAGCTGTCGCAGCTCGGTCGGTTGCGGCGGTGTCCCGCTGGCTGCCTCCGGGAGATCGACCTGCAGCTGAGTCTCGCGCGTGAACGTGGTCGTCACCACGAAGAACAACAGCAGGATGAACACCACGTCGATCAGCGGCGCAAGGCCGATCTCGACGTTCTCCCGCGGCTTGCGTCGAAACTTCACGCCTTGCCCTCACCCAGGTCAACGTCACGATCGCCTTGTACGACTTCCACGAGCTTGATCGCTTCCTGCTCCATACCCACGACCAGTTCATCCACGCGCCGTTGCAGATAACGATGGAAGAACAGCGCAGGAATGGCCACGAACAGACCCGCGGCAGTCGTGATGAGCGCCTTGGATATGCCGCCGGCCAGCTGCGGGGCGTTTGCCATGCCGGCCCCCATGAACGAGCTGAAAATCTCGATCATGCCGAGAACGGTGCCGAGGAGTCCGAGCAACGGCGCCATCGCCGCAATCGTGCCCAATGCATTGAGATAGCGCTCCAGGTCATGCACGACCCGCGCAGCGGCTTCCTCGATGCATTCCTTCATGATCTCCCGACCATGCTTGGAGTTGGCCAGTCCCGCGGCGAGGATTTCACCCAGCGGAGAGTCGGCACGCAGCTCCTTGAGCTTCTGGTTGCTTAGTTTCTTGTCCTTGATCCACTTCCATACCTGGCCGAGCAGGTGAGGTGGCGTGACCCTGCTCGGACGCAGCGTCCAGAGGCGTTCCGCGATGATGCCCGCCGCGGCGATGGAACAAAGAATGATCGGCAGCATGATCCAGCCGCCCGCTTTAACCAGCTCCCACACAAGCGCATCCCCCCGAAAAATTCGGCGCCACTCTAGCATAGGGCCCTCGCCTGGCTGACGGCCGCCGTTCTCATTTTTCCCGCCAGAAGCGCCGCTCGTCACGCAGGTGAGTCGCGGGCTGCCTCATGCCCAACCGGACATGAATGGCGCCATGCCTGGCAGTGTCGTGCAAGCCGATCGAATCCCGGTCCAGACGCCGGACCACCGCCTCGTCGGGATGCCCGAACGGGTTGTGCAGCCCGCGCGAAACGAGCGCCGAGTGCGGCTGGACAGCGTCGATGAACGATGCAGAGCTGGACCCACCACTGCCGTGATGCGGCAGAACAAGCCACTCCGCCCGGACCGGCCAACCACTATCCAGCAGCCTCGCCTCAGTGCGCCTGTCGATATCGCCGGTGAGCAGCATCCGCTCGTCTTGCGCCTCGATCATGAGAAGACACGAGGCGCCGTTACCCGACTCGGGCCTATCGCTCTGCCATGTCGCGAACCGCACCCCATCCCATTCCCAGGTGGTCGCCTCGCATGGCTCGGCGCCCAGCGATGGCATCAGCTCGCCAGGCTCGCCGCTCATGACCCGCGAAACCGGCAAGGCACGTGCGACCGCCACCGCCCCACCGGCATGATCGTTATCGGCATGGCTGATCAGCAAGCGATCCAGATGCCGCACGCCCAGCGCGCCGAGCGAGGGGACGATCAGCCGTTCGCCGCTATCGAACTCGCCGTGTCTCGGACCCGCGTCGTACAGCAGAGCATGGTTCTGGGTTCGGACCAGCACCGACAGCCCCTGCCCGACATCGAATACCCACACGTCCGCCTGGCCACTCAACGGCTCGGATCGCCCGCCGAACAGCAAAGGCACCAGCACCAGCGGCAGGCCCGCAAGACGCACCGGCACCCCACGCGGCACCAGAAGCAGCAACGCCCCCAGCCCCACGGCGAGCAGGGACGGGACTGGCAATGTCTGCGGATGCCAGACCGGCTGCCAGGCGGCGAGCATGCCGAGCCAGCGAAAAAGCCATTCGAGCGACAGCCCCGCCAGCGACAACAGAAACTCACCCACGACGGGCACCGGCAACAGCGTCGTGCCGAGCAACGAGAGCGGCACCGCAATCGCGCTGACGAAAGGCACGGCAATCAGATTCGCCAGCGGTCCGCTGATGCTGATCGGCAGCCCCATGGCGAGCATCAGCGGAAGAAGCCCCAGCGTCATTACCCACTGCACCCGGAACAGGGTCTGCCAGGCAGGCGAGCGCCCCAGACGGCCCGAGAAAGCGAAGATCAGCAATCCCACGGCACCGAAGGACAACCAGAAGCCCGGCTTCAGCGAGGCCAGCGGCTCCACCACCAGCACCGCGACCATTGCCATGATCAGCGGCACCCAGGCACCCAGATGCCGGAAGCACAGCCGCCATAGCAGGATCATCAGCACCATCAGACAGGCTCGTTGGACCGGAACGTCGAATCCCGCCAGAGCGCCATATCCAAAGGCGCCCAAAGCCGCGCAGCCGCAGGCGGCGGGCAGCCAGGGCACGGCGGAAGGCCATAGCCCCCATCTCGCCAGACCGCTCACGACCAGATAGAGCAAACCGGCCAGCAACGCGACGTGCTGGCCCGAGATCACCAGCAAATGCACCGTCCCGGTGGCTTGAAGTACCGACCAGTCCGCCGACGAGAGGCCGCTGTCATCGCCCAGGACCAGCGCAGCGATCGCTCCGGATCGGCCATGCGCTTCCACCTCCAGCAGGCGATTGCGCAAGGCGTCGCGCCATGTTCCGACTCCGGCCGCCGCAGTCATCCGTTCGCCGGCCTTGATCGAACCGGTCGCACCTACATGTCGAGACAGCAGCCAGGCTTCGTAATCGAAGGATTGAGGATTGACCGAGCCGTGAGGCCGTTTCAGCCGCGCCGCCAGTCGCCAACGCTCGCCGGCATGCAACCTGGGGCCGCCGTACCAGGCCAGCCGAACACGCTCGGGCAGCCCCGCATGACGCGACCGCAGGTCGGTGAGCTCGAACCGGCTCACTTCCGAGGACCATTCGGGAAGACCGACGACCTCGCCCTCGAGCCAGACTGTTCGACCATCGAGTTCGGGAGCCAACCGGTCGGCCAGGGCCCAGTGAGCGTTCAAGCAGGCCCAGCCAAGCCCAATGATCACCAGCGACAAGCGCTTCAGACCGAGCGGCAGGATCAGCACACCGGCCGCCAGCAATACCCAGACCAGCCAAACGGGCGGCAGAACGGGAAGAAATCGAGGCAGAACGAGCCCCAGTGCGAGCGCCAACATCCCTGCGGGCATTCCTTTGCTCCTGAGTCGAAGGGCCGACGAGAACCGTCGAAGGCGTCCTGCCTCAAGCCCGGCGTAGCGCAGTATGGGGGCTGTCAGTCACAAACCACGCGCGTCGGCGCACAGAATCGGGGCATAATTTCGCCGCGCCCGCTGACAGAGAGTTTCCATGCCGCGCCGCTTCATCAGACGTTACATGCCGCACCCCGATCGCGTGAAAGAGAACCGATCGTTACGCTTCCTCGGCACGCTGATCCACGACCCCAACCTCTGGCATCTGAATCGACACTCGGTTGCGCGGGCCATGGCGATAGGGCTGTTCTGGGCCATGATCCCGATGCCCATGCAGATGCTGGCCGCCGCCAGCTGCGCCATACCCAGCCGCGCCAACCTGCCGATCGCCGTCGGCCTCGTCTGGCTGACCAACCCGCTGACCATGCCGCCGGTGTTCTACTGCAACTACCGGGTCGGAACCTGGCTGCTCGGAACACCGACCTTCGCGATGCCGGAACACCTCACGCTCGACTGGGTGACTTCGCTGCTACAGACCCACTGGCAGCCGCTTTACCTGGGCTCGCTGGTCATGGCGATCCTGCTGGCCGGCATGGGCTACAGCCTGACGCAGCTCTACTGGCGCTGGTGGGTCGGTCGCAGCTGGCGTCGTCGCCAGGCGAACCGGCTGCAGGACAAGCAGAGGGCCGATCACTCGTAACGCAGCGCCTCGGCGGGAGAGGTCTGTGCGGCCCGCCATGCCGGGTAGAGCGTCGCCAGGAAGCTCATGGCCAGCGCGGCAATGGATACCAGCGCGACATCGGAGCCTCGCAACTCAGAGGGCAGCGTGCTGATGAAATACACGTCCGAGCTGAAGATCGCCTGGCCCGATAGGCGCTCCAGCCAGCCGACCACCTCACTGACGTTCAACGCCATGAGGACGCCCAGCACACCGCCAAGCAGCGTTCCGGTAAACCCGATGATGCTGCCCTGCACGACGAACACTGCCATGACCTGTACCGGCGTGGCGCCCAGCGTTCGCAGGATCGCGATGTCGGCGCGCTTGTCCGCCACCACCATGATCAGGGTGGCGATGATATTGAACGCCGCGACGGCGATGATCAGCATGAGCAGCAGCCCGATCATGGTTTTTTCCATCTTCATGGCGCTGAACAGGCTGCCCTGGGTTTGCGTCCAGTCGTTCGCGGCGAACGTCTCGCCAAGAGCGCCAGCCAGGTTCCGTGCGATGACCGGAGCCTGGTACAGGTCGTCGACCTTCAGCCGGATTCCTTCCACCGCCTGCTCGTCCCAACGCAGAATGCGTGCGGCATCGGCGCGATGGATCATCGCGAGGCTGCCATCCAGCTCGGCACCGACCTTGAACACGCCGACGACCGTGAGCCGCTGCAGCCGCGGCGTCACCCCGCCGGCCGCCGAGCTGGCTTCCGGCACGATCAGCGTCAGCTTGTCGCCGACGCTCAGGCCGAACCGGCGAGCCGTCATCAGGCCCACGATGACGCCGAAGCGACCGGGCTCTAGATCTTCCAGCTCGCCCGCGACCAGGCGAGAACCGATGATCGACACCGCCGGCTCGTAGGCCGGATCGATCCCGTGAACCTGAATCGGCTGCATGGCGCCCTTGTAGGACAGCATGCCTTCCAGCTCGGTCAAGGGCGCCGCCGCGACCACACCCGGCGCCTGCTCCGCGCGCTTCATCTGCGACAGCCACTGCGTCGAAGGCTCCGGGGCGAACACCATCGCATGCGGCACCAGGCCGAGGATGCGAGCGCTCATCTCGCGTTGGAAGCCGTTCATGACCGACAGCACCACGATCATCGACAGCACACCGAGCGCCAGGCCGATCATCGAGCTCAGAGAAATGAAGGAAATGTAGTGATTGCGCCGTTTGGCCCGCGTGTAGCGGCTGCCGATATACAAGCTCAGCGGTCTGAACATCAGGCATTCACCAACCGGCCGTCCTCGAGACGAAGCGTGCGGTCCATTTGCGCCGCCAGCGCCGGATCGTGCGTGACCACGAGGAATGCGGTTCTCGACGACTGGCTCAATTCCAGCATCAGGGCCTGGATCGCCTGCGCCGTATGGTGATCCAGGTTACCGGTCGGTTCATCCAGCAGGACCAGGGCCGGCCGATTGGCCAGCGCACGCGCGATAGCGACACGCTGGCGCTCGCCGCCCGACAGCTCGGCCGGCTTGTGATCCAGGCGGTGCGCCAGGCCCACCCGCTCGAGCAGCTCATGCGCGCGCGCCCGTGCCTCGGCGATAGCTACCTTGCCGATCAGCAGAGGCATGCACACGTTCTCGAGCGCGGTGAATTCCGGCAACAGGTGGTGAAACTGGTAGACGAAGCCGAGCGCCCGGTTGCGCAGCAAACCGCGCGCCTTTTCATCCAGCGCAGACAACTCCTCGCCGGCCAGCCAAACGCTGCCCTCGCTGGGTGTGTCCAGGCCACCGAGCAAATTCAGCAACGTACTCTTGCCCGACCCCGAACTACCGACCACGGCGATGCGTTGACCGGCGAACAGCTCCAGCTCCAGCCCTGCCAACACGTCGACCGACGCGGGGCCCTCTTCGTAGCGCTTGCCCAGGTTTCGGCATCGCAGTACCGGCTGCTCGCCGGTGGGGTTCACTTCATTCATAACGTAGCGCCTCCGCAGGCTGCGTTCGTGCCGCACGCCAGGCCGGGTAAAGGGTCGCGAGAAAACTGAGCAACAAGGCGGCGCCGCAGACCAGGACGACATCCTCGGTCATCAGGCGAGACGGCAGGTAATCGATGAAATAGACATCAGCGCTCAGGAACTTGTGGCCAAGCAACCGCTCCAGGGCCGCGATCCAGGCGCTGACATTGAGCGCCGACAGCATGCCCAGCACGGCGCCGATCGCCGTTCCGACGACGCCGATCACGGTGCCCTGCACCATGAACACCGCCATGATCTGCCCCGGCGTCGCGCCGAGTGTGCGCAGGATGGCGATATCGCCACGCTTGTCGGTCACGACCATGACCAAGGTCGAGATGATATTGAACGCCGCCACCGCAACGATGAGCAGCAGAAGCAGGCCGATGATGGCCTTCTCCATGCGGATGGCCTGATACAGGTTGCCGTGCGTGCGGGTCCAATCGCGCGAGTAGAAGTTGTCGCCCAGCTGGCTCGCCAGCTCCCAGGCGATGCGCGGCGCCTGGAAAAGGTCGTCGAACTTGAGGCGCAAGCCCTGCACTTCGTTCGGCTCCCAACGCTGCAAGCGAGCGAGGTCGGCGCGATGGGCAAGCGCCACGTAGCCGTCGATCTCACCGGCGCCCACATGAAAGATGCCGCTTACGGTGAAGCGCTTCATGCGTGGAAACATGCCGGCCGGCGTCACCGTCACCTCCGGCGCGACGAAGGTGAGCTTGTCGCCGATGGCTACGCCGAGCTCGCGGGCAGCCTTGTCGCCAATGATGATGTTGAAGGCGCCCGCGCTCAGGCTGTCGAACGATCCTTCGCGAATGAAGCCCTCGATGATCGATACCTGACGCTCGGCGGCCGGTTCGATGCCATTGATGAGAATCTTCTGGACGCTCCCCTCGTTCGTTAGCAAGCCCTGGAGTTGAACGAAGGGCGCCACCGCCTCCACTGCCGGATGCGCCTGCAGGCGTGTGGCAAGGTCGCCCCAGTTGGCAATCGGGACAGGGCTCTCGATCGTTGCGTGCGGCACCATCCCAAGCACGCGAGTGCGCATCTCATGATCGAAACCGTTCATGACGGACAGCACGACGATCATCACCAGCACGCCAAGTGCCAGCCCCATCATCGAGGTGAAGGAAATGAACGAAACGAAGAGACTGCGGCGTCTGGCGCGGGTATAGCGGGCCCCGATATAGACGGGAAGCGGTCTGAACATAGAGGAAGAAATTCGCTGGCGGGCTGAACGAAGAAGCTGCAATCACCGCCGACTGGAGGCTGTTACACTCGCGCCGTCAGGACTGCCACGGTATTGCCATGTCTAATCTGGACATCGATGAACGCCGCGAATACTACCGTATCGAAGACCGCGTCGCACTGGAAATGACCTCGGCCGTGGCGCCGCCCAATGCGCTGCTGGACGGGCCCGGCTTCACCTTGCTCGGCGAATTGCACGCGCTCGAGTCCGAAGCCCAGCACCTGCTGCGCGCACTCGGCGAGCGCAACCGAACCCTGGCGACTTATCTGAAAGTCCAGAACCGGCGCCTCGACATCTTGAGCCAGGCACTTGCTCGCCATCTGTTGAGCGGCATCGGTGAACAGCGCGATGTGATTCTTTCCGAAGGGGGCATACGGCTGACGAACGCGGTCCCCCTTCCCATCGGCGAGGACATGACGCTGAGCATCGTGCTCGGCGGAACGACCGGCCTGCAATTGGCAGCGAAAGTCGTGCATTGCCAGGCAGAGGGCGATGGCCATGAGATTGGGTTCGAGTTCACTGCGCTGACCGAAGCGCAACGGCAACTGCTTGCGCGCCACATTTTCCAGAAGCAGGCACTGATGCGCCGCTTGGCGCGCGAGCCATCGGAGGAGCGCACATGAAGGGAGTCGTGCTTTGCATCATGCTGTCGCTCACCGCGCCATGGGCACTGGCCGAACTGCGCATCACCCCGGTTGGACAGCAGGGCAACCCGGCCATCGATCCGCCCACGCGAGGCGATTCGCGTCTGGCAGTCCTGGAGCGTTTCGGCCTGCCGGACCAGGAGCATCCCGCCGTTGGAACGCCTCCCATCACCCGCTGGGATTACCGAACCTTCTCGGTTTACTTCGAAAACGATCATGTCGTGTCGGCGGTGCGCCATCACGATACGCCCGCACGGTGACTGCAATGATCGCCCTCTATGGCCATCGTGGCGCCCGGGGTGAGGCGCCCGAAAATACTCTCGCCAGCTTCAGACAGTGCCTTGCGCAGGGTGTCGATCGCTGCGAGCTGGACCTGCATCTGTCACGCGACGGCGAACTGGTCGTCATCCACGACCCCACGCTCAGGCGCACGACGGGCCGGACCGGGCGGGTCAGCGATTTCGATGTCGTCGAGCTGACTCAGCTGGATGCGCGGCGCGGCGGCCCCGGCTGGCCTGAGCCCTGCCCGATTCCGACGCTTGCCAGCCTCTTCGAGCAGTGCGTATTCAGTCATTGGCAGCTTGAGGTAAAAAGCGCCTCGGTGAAGCGCGCCCGGGCGTTGGTCGTCACACTCGACGCACTGGTTCGTCGGTACGCGCTGATGGATCAGGTGACGCTGACCTCGTCTTCTCGGGCGGTATTGCAAGCGGCACGCGAACTGGCGCCCCAGCTGTCGCTCGGTCTTGTCGCTGAAGGCAGCCGTATCGATCCGATTCAGACTGCCAAAGGCTATGGATGCTCGCTTCTGGCAATCGAATGGACGCTGTGCACGCCATCGCTTGTTCAAGACGCACAGCAGCAGGGGCTGCACGTCTCGAGCTGGACCGTCAACGATCCGGAGACCATGCAGCGCCTTGCAGACATGGGTGTGGATAGCCTGATCACCGACTACCCCGGACTGGCGAAGGCCGTCCTCGAGCGGACGGCGACAACGCCGGCATGAGGGGCTAGAAGCTTTCCCGGTTCGGCCAACGCCACCCACCGGCGCCGGTCAGATCACCCCCGCCCGGCTCGGGTCGCCGGGCAGAGCCGCTCAAAAAAGCCGGTTCAGGCCATCGAATGCCGCCACTCGATAGGCCTCGGCCATCGTCGGGTAATTGAAGGTGGTGTTGACGAAGTACTTCAGGGAGTTGGCCTCACCCTTCTGGTTCATGATCGCCTGGCCGATGTGGACGATCTCCGAGGCCTGGTAGCCGAAGCAGTGCACACCGAGGATTTCCATCGTTTCGCGGTGGAACAGGATCTTCAGCATGCCGACCGGCTCCCCGGCAATCTGCGCACGCGCCATGCTCTTGAAGAACGCCTTGCCGACCTCGTAGGGAATCTTGGCCTGCGTCAGCTCGCGCTCGTTCTTGCCGAGGGAGCTGATCTCGGGAATGGTGTAGATGCCCGTCGGCACGTCATCGACGAACCGCCAGCTATCGTTTTCCACGATGCTTCCCGCTGCCGATCGCCCTTGGTCGTAGGCGGCGCTGGCCAGCGCCGGCCAGCCGATCACGTCGCCCGCGGCGTAGATGTTCGGCACCTGCGTACGGTAATGCTCATCGACCTGAACCTGCCCGCGGGAGTTCACCTTGATGCCGATGTTCTCCAGCCCGAGCCGATCGGTGTTTCCGGTCCGACCGTTACACCAGAGCAACGCATCGGCCTTGATCTTCTTGCCTGACTTAAGATGCAGGATGACGCCGTTCTCGAGGCCCTCGACCCGCTCGTATTCCTCGTTATGCCGGATGAGCACATTGTTGTTGCGCAGGTGATAGCTGAGCGCGTCGGATATCTCGTCATCGAGGAAGCTCAGCAACTGATCGCGCGTGTCGATCAGATCGACCAACACACCGAGCCCGCTGAAGATCGAGGCATATTCACAACCGATCACGCCGGCACCGTAGACGATCAACCGCCGCGGTGTGTGACTCAGTCCAAGGATGGTGTCGCTGTCGTAGACGCGGGAATGGGAGAAATCGATATCAGCGGGACGGTAGGGACGCGAGCCAGTCGCGATGATGATTTGGGGTGCCACCAGCTTTTCCACGACGCCGTTGGCGCAGACCACCTCGACGCTGTGCTCGTCGGCAAAGCTGGCGGTCCCGAAGAACAGGTCGATTCGATTACGCGCGTAATAGCCTGTACGGGCGGCCACCTGCTTGCCAATTACCTTTTCGGCGCTTTTGAGCACATCCGGAAAGGAGAACCAGCGAGGCTCGCCGATCTGCCGGAACAAGGGATTGGTGTTGTACTGCATGATCTGCCGCACCGAATGGCGCAGCGCCTTCGACGGGATGGTGCCAAGGTGCGTCGAGTTGCCTCCGACCTGGGATCGGTTATCCACCACCGCCACCTTGCGTCCAGCCTTGGACGCGTTCATCGCCGCGCCCTCTCCCGCCGGTCCCGAGCCCAGCACCACCACGTCATAGTTGTAGACAGCCATCATTCGCTCCAGAGCGAGCGCCATCTCGTGAAGGGCGCTACGCGTTCAACAAATCCATTGGTGCGCCTGGCAGGCCAGCATCGACCGATGCGAACCGGTACGGCAAATATCAGCTAGCGGCGCGTGGCATCGTAGGCAAGCGCCGCGTCACCTTTCGACGCGGCTTGCGCATTGACTTCCTCGCACTTCTCGCGGCTTCCGCCACAAATCGAGCACTCTTTTTCGATGCCCAGGTTAGCGATGCCACCGCAAGAACCCGCGATGGGCTTGCGCCCCATGATCACGCCGACCGACATGCCCAGCACGACCAGCAGCATTACCCCGAATACGATCAACCAGGTCATGACTCACCTCCTTCACCGAGCAGCGTATCGAACGCCTCGGTGTGCATGGTTTCAAAATCAGTCTCTCCGCGGACGACGAAGAGCGCGGCAATGCCTCGCGACTGAGCGAAGTCGAAGCCTTTCTCGGGCCCCATCACCATTAACACAGTGGACAACCCGTCCGCCTGAAGTGCCGATGGGTGCGCAACGGTCACCGAGGCCAGTCGATGCGTGACCGGCGCGCCGGTGGACGGATCCAGCGTATGGGAAAGCCGGCGTCCATCCTGCTCGTAATAATTGCGGTAATCGCCCGAGGTGGACACGGCGAGACCGTCGAGCGAGACGATCCGCTGTGCCACGCGTTCGTCATCATGCGGGGCCTCGATGGCGATGCGCCAAGCCGAGCCGTCCGGTTTCCTGCCCTGAGCTTTCAACTCGCCGGTGATCTCGACCAGATAGCGGTCGATGCCGAGCGCCTCGAGCCGTCGCGCCACCTGATCCACGGCGTAACCCGCGGCGATGCTGTTGAAATCCAGCGCGACGGGCGCGTCCTTGCAAAGACGGTCGCCCTCGAGATGAAGGTGATCCAGGCCGATCTGCTCGTCCAGCACCTGCCGGACCTGCGCCTCGGTCGGTGGTCGTTCCACCCGACCCTTCGGGCCGAAACCCCACAAATCGAGTAGAGGCTCCAAGGTCAGGTCCAGCGCGCCGCCGCTTTCCTGCGACAGTTCCATGCCGGAGCGGGTGAGCGTCACGACAGACTCGGGTACCGGCATGCAGTGGCCGACGGGCAATCGATTGAACGCCTGGATGCTCGAGTCGTCGCGATAGGTTGAAACGGCGGCGTCGAGATCGGCCAGGATCGCTTCGGTTTCCGCCCGCAGCGCGTCGACCGACGGGCCGTCGCTCGCGCGTACATATTTCACCGAATAGGTGCTGCCCATCGTTGGGCCGCCAAAGACCTCCAGGCTGTCGCCGGAACAGCCTGAAAGCACTGCCGCCCCGAGGGCGGCAATACAGAGGCGAAGGCAGGCTCCGATCACATCAGCCGCCGAAGTCATCGAGCAGGATGTTCTCCGGCTCCACTCCAAGGTCGGTCAGCATCTTGATGACCGACGCGTTCATCATCGGCGGGCCGCACATGTAGAACTCGCAATCTTCGGGCGCGGGGTGATCCTTCAGGTAGTTCTCGAACAGGACGTTGTGGATGAACCCGGTCGGGCCCTGCCAGTCGTCTTCCGGCTGTGGATCGGACAGTGCCAGGTGCCAACGGAAGTTTTCGTTCTCGGCCTGCAGCAGATCGTACTCTTCGACATAGAAGGCTTCGCGCAGCGAGCGAGCGCCGTACCAGAAGCTCATCTTGCGCTTGGATTTCAGGCGCTTGAGCTGATCGAAAATGTGCGAGCGCATCGGCGCCATGCCGGCACCCCCGCCGATGAAGACCATCTCCGCGTCCGTGTCCTTGGCAAAGAACTCACCGAAGGGGCCGTAGACGGTCACCTTGTCGCCGGGCTTGAGACCGAAGACCCAGGAGGACATCTTGCCGGGCGGCAGGTCGTCCTTGCCGGGTGGCGGCGAGGCGATGCGGATATTGAATTTCACGATCCCGCGCTCTTCCGGATAGTTGGCCATCGAGTAGGCGCGGATGGTGGTCTCGTCGACCTTCGACACGAACTTCCAGAGGTTGAACTTATCCCAGTCGCCCCGGAATTCCGGCTGAATATCGAAATCTTTGTAACTGACCGTGTGCGGAGGGCACTCGAGCTGGACATAGCCGCCCGCGCGGAAGTTGACGTTCTCGCCCTCGGGCAGGCGCAAGGTCAGCTCCTTGATGAAGGTCGCGACATTCGGATTCGACTCGACGGTGCATTCCCACTTCTTGACGCCGAAGACTTCCTCGGGCACCTCGATCTTCATGTCCTGCTTGACCGGCGTCTGGCAGGACAGGCGCCAGCCTTCGGCAGCCTGACGTCGGTTGAAGTGGGACTCTTCGGTCGGCAGCATCTCGCCGCCGCCGCTCTCGACAACGCACTTGCATTGGGCACAGGTGCCGCCGCCGCCGCAGGCGGACGAGAGAAAGATGTTATTGGCCGCCAGGGTCTGCAGCAGCTTGCCACCGGCGGGGACGGTGATGGTCCGCTCGCCATTGATTTCGATATTGACGTCCCCGCTGGACACGAGCTTGGCGCGCGCGGCGAGAATCAGCACCACCAGCGCGATGACGATCGCGGTGAACATGCCGATCGCCAGAAAGATCTCATAACTCATCTGTCATCCATCCTTACAGCTGTACGCCAGAGAAAGACATGAAGCCCAGCGACATCAGGCCGATGGTGATGAAGGTGATGCCCAGCCCCTGCAATCCTTGCGGCACATCGCTGTACTTGAGCTTCTCGCGAATGCCTGCCAGCAGCATGATTGCCAGCGCCCAGGAGATACCCGAACCGAACCCGTACACCACACTTTCCGCTGCGGTGTAATCGCGCTCGACCATGAAAAGGGTGCCGCCCATGATGGCGCAGTTGACGGTGATCAACGGCAGGAAGACGCCGAGCGCGTTGTAGAGGCTCGGCACGTACTTATCCAGCAGCATCTCAAGGATCTGGACGATTGCCGCGATGACACCGATGTAACTCAGCAAACCGAGGAAGCTGAGATCCACCTCCGGCAGACCAGCCCAGGCGAGCGCGCCACTCTTGAGCAGGTAGGTGTAGATCAGGTTGTTGGCTGGCACCGTGATGGCCTGTACGACGACGACCGCAATGCCCAAGCCGATCGCCGTCTCGACCTTTTTCGAAATCGCGATGAAGGTACACATGCCGAGGAAGAAGGCCAGAGCCATGTTCTCGACGAACACGGCGCGCAGGAACAGGCTGATGTAATGCTCCATCAGTACGCCTCCTTGCTCGAGACCTGCGGCGCCATGCGATAGCTCGGCGACTCGACCTGTTCCCTCTTCCAGCTACGCAACGCCCATATGAACAGGCCGATGAGGAAGAACGCCGATGGCGGCAGCAGCAAAAGGCCATTGGGCAGATACCAGCCGCCATCATTGATCACTGGCAGAATCGTATAGCCCATCAGCTTGCCGGCGCCGAACAGCTCGCGCACGATGCCTAGCGCGATCAGCATGGCGCTGTAGCCGAGCCCGTTGCCGATGCCGTCGAAAAACGACAGCACCGGCGGGTTCTGCATGGCGAATGCCTCGGCACGTCCCATCACGATGCAGTTCGTGATGATCAGGCCGACGAACACCGACAGCTGCTTGGAGAGTGCGAAGGCGTAGGCCTTGAGCACCTGGTCCACCACGATGACCAGCGACGCGATGATCACCATCTGCACGATCATCCGGATCGAACTGGGAATCTGGCTGCGAATCATCGAGATGAACATGCTGGAGAATGCCGTCACGAGCGTCAGCGCGATCGACATGACCAGGGCAGTCTTCAGGTTGGAAGTCACCGCAAGGGCCGAGCAGATACCCAGAATCTGCAGGCCGATGGGGTTGTTGTTGAAGATCGGATTGAACAGAACTTCTTTGACAGTAGCTTGCGACATGCTCATGCCTCCCCAGCGCGCAGGTTAGCGATAAAAGGACCGAAACCGTCCTCGCCCAGCCAGTAGTGCAGCAGGTTGTTGACACCGTTGCTGGTCAGGGTTGCACCGGCCAGCCCATCGACCTGATGCACGGCCTCGGCGCTCTGCGGATCCACGCCACCCTTGACGACCTCAATCTCCAGTTCGCCGTTCTCGTCGAACAGCTGCTTGCCTTCCCACTGGCTGCGCCAGCGAGGGTTGTCGACTTCGCCGCCCAGGCCGGGCGTTTCTCCGTGCTGGTAGAAGCCCAGGCCCTCGACGGTATTCAGGTCTCCCTTGATCGCAATGAAGCCATAGAGCGTCGACCACAAGCCGTAGCCACGCACGGGAATGACCACCGTCTGCAGCTCGCCTTGTTCGTCCTGAACGAGATAGACGGTGCTGTAGCGCTCCCTGCGCTTGATCGAGGCAATGTCTTCGGAGGGCGGGACCGGCTTGGACAGGTCCGGGTCCTTCGCAGCCAGCAACGGGTCGTAGGCGATGGGATCGTACTCATCGCTGAACGTGCCGGTCTCCAGATCGACGAGGCGCGGATCGATACGCGCCTCGAACAGGTCGCGGATCTCCTGCCCGGACATGCCGGCTTGGCCCAGCCCTGCGATGGCCAGGATGCTGCGCTGCTTGTCGAGCTGACGGTTCTCGAGCTGCGTCGGACGCAGCGCCACCGCGGCGCCGGCGACGAAGACCGAGCAGACCAGGCACACCAAAAGGGCCACCGTCAGGGTGCGGACAGTGGATTCTTTCTGACTAGACATTGCGCGCCAGCCTCCGCTTGATGTTGGACTGAACGATGAAATGGTCGATCAAGGGCGCGCAGAGGTTGCCAAACAGGATCGCCAGCATCATGCCTTCAGGGAAGGCTGGATTGACCACGCGGATGAGGACAACCATCACGCCGATCAGGGCGCCGAAAATCCATTTGCCGGTATTGGTCATCGAAGCGGAGACCGGGTCGGTGGCCATGAAGATCAGACCGAAGGCGAACCCGCCCACGACCATATGCCAGTACCAGGGCATTGCGAACATCGGGTTCGTATCGGAGCCGATCGCGTTGAGCAGGCTGCTCAGCGCGATCATGCCGAGCATCACGCCAGAGACGATGCGCCAGGACGCGATCTTGGAACCGAGCAGGACGGCACCGCCGATGAAAATAGCCAGCGTGCTGGTTTCACCGATCGATCCGTGAATGGTGCCGAGGAACGCATCCATCCAGGAGATGCCATTGGCGACCACATTGTCGATCCCGCCGACAGCGCTCAGCCCCAGCGCCGTTGCGCCGGCATAGCCGTCCACCGCCGTCCAGACTTCGTCACCGGACATTTGCGCCGGATAAGCGAAGAACAGGAACGCCCGCGCAGTCAGGGCGGGGTTGAGGAAGTTCTTGCCGGTGCCACCGAAGACTTCCTTGCCGATGACCACGCCGAAGCTGATGCCGAGCGCAACCTGCCAGAGCGGGATGGTCGGCGGCAACGTCAGCGCGAACAGTACGGACGTGACGAAGAACCCTTCGTTGACCTCATGCTTGCGAATCGAGGCGAACAGCACCTCCCAGAAACCGCCGACGATGAAGGTCACCGCATAGACGGGAAGGAACCAGGCCGCGCCGTGCAGGAAGTTGTGCCAGAGGTTGTCCGGGTCGAAGCCGGCCAGCATGCCGACCAGCGCAATGCGCCAGCCTTCCTGCGAGGCCATCAGTTCCGGGGTGGCAGCCAGCAACTGGTTGGCCTGGTAACCAACGTTCCACATGCCGAAGAACATGGCCGGAAAGGTGCACAGCCAGACGGTGATCATCATCCGCTTGAGATCGATGCCATCGCGCACGTGGGCCGTGGTCTTGGTGACCGAGGCCGGACGATAGAGAAAGGTGTCGACCGCTTCGTAGAGCGCGTACCACTTCTCGTAGCGACCGCCCTTTTCGAAATGGTGCTCGATCTTGTCAAAGAAACCGCGCAAACCCATCGATCAACCCTCCTTCTCGATGCGGGTGAGGTTGTCCCTCAGGATGGGGCCGTATTCGTACTTGCCGGCGCAGACATAGGTACACAGCGCCAGGTCTTCTTCGTCGAGTTCCAGACAGCCCAGCTTCTGGGCCATCTCGGTGTCGCCGACGATCAGCGAGCGCAGCAGTTGCGTCGGCAGGATGTCCAGCGGCATGACTTCCTCATAGTTGCCGACCGGCACCATCGCGCGTGGACTGCCGTTGGTCGACGTCGTCATGGCGAAACGCTTGCCGCCCATCAGCTTCGAAATATAGATATTCAGGATCGAGTGTTTGTCGGAGCCGGCTCGCAGGTAGTGCAGCATTTCGCGCTCCTTGCCCTCGTGCAGGCAGGACACTTGGACGTGGTAGCGCCCCAAATAGGCGAAGGCACCGTGCGCGGTTCGCCCGCCCAGCACCGAGCCGGAGACGACCCGGTTGGCGCCTGGCTGCAACTGGCCGGCGGTGAGCTCGTCGAGATTGGCCCCCAGGCGGGTCCGTACCAGGCGTGGCGTTTCCACGACCGGCCCGGCCAGCGAGACAACGCGCTCGACCGACAGGCGCCCGGTGGTGAACAGCGCACCGATCGCGATCACGTCCTGATAGCCGAGCGACCAGACGCTCTTCACCGCGCTGACCGGGTCGAGGTAATGAATGTGCGTGCCGGCAAGCCCGGCTGGGTGCGGTCCGGCGAACGATTCGGTCGCCACCTTGGCGATACCTTCGCCGGGCAGCGAGACGCCGTCCGCCTTGCACAGGAATACGTTGGCGAGATTGGTCAGAACCTTGAGCCCCGCCTCGAACTCGGCGGCCCGCTCGCCGATGACCACCGCCGGGTCTGCCGCCAGCGGGTGGGTGTCGATAGCCGTCACGAAGATCGAGCTGGGCACCGCATCGATCGCCGGCACCTTGCTGAACGGCCGCGTCCTGAATGCCGTCCAGAGGCCGGAACGAACCAGGTTCTCGCGCGCTAGAGCATCCCCGAGGCCATCGAGATCGGCTGCACCGTACTGCGCGAAGGTGACTTCCTCGTCGCCCTCCAGATCGATGACGACGGATTGAAGCACCCGCTTTTCGCCCCGATGGATAGCGCTAACTAACCCGGCGCCCGGCGCGGTGAAATCCACGCCCGGGTTCTTCTTGTCGGAAAACAGTACCTGTCCCAGCTTGACGCGATCGCCGACCTGAACGGACATGGTCGGCTTCATCCCCGGATAGTCGAAGCCTATGACCGCCACACTGCGCACAGGCCTCCCGCTCTCGATGCGCTGCGTTGGCGCACCTGCAATGGGCAAATCGAGCCCACGTCTTATTTTGATCATCGGTCTGCCTAACCACTGATTTCGGAAGGGGGCCCCGAGTCGTCAAGCGAATGCCGCAATGGGCTGGCTGGCCGAACATGACCGCCTCTGGCAGAGACCCGGGGGAAAAATCCGCCCGATTATAGGGGGCGCCTCGCCGCGGTGGCCACCCGCCGCTTTCTTTTTTCGGCGGCGAAACCTCATCCGAAGCGCTAAGCGCGCAGTGGTGAGCCTTCCAGCGACGGACACGGATTAATGCCCGCTTTGGATAGCCCCGTCATACGGAAACGCCAGACAAGAAAAAGGCGCTCACGAGAACTCATGAGCGCCAGATCGGCCATGAATCAGACCAAATCGACCATTTCAGTCATATACGGAAACTATCGACCAATCCCTTGAGGCGTAGCGCCTGCTCTTCCAAATCTCCGCAGGCGCGCAGGGTAGCTTGCAGGTTTTCGACGCCTTGCTGGTTGAGGGTGTTGATCTCGGTGATGTCCAGATTCAGCGACTCGATCACCGAGGTCTGCTCTTCCGTGGCGGTCGCCACCGATTGGTTCATCGCGTCGATTTCACCGATACGCCCGGTCACGCTTTCCAGACGGTCGCCGGCGCGGTTGGCGATCTCGACGCTGGAACTGCTCTGTTGCTGGCTTTGCGTCATGGTCTGCACCGATTCCAGCGCGTCGACCTGAAGCTGCTCGATCATCTTCTGTATTTCCTGCGCCGAGCTTTGCGTCCGGTGCGCCAGATTGCGGACCTCGTCGGCCACCACCGCAAAGCCCCGGCCTGCCTCACCCGCTCGCGCAGCCTCGATCGCCGCGTTCAGTGCCAGCAGGTTGGTCTGCTCGGAGATACCCTTGATGACTTCGAGAATCTGGCCGATGTCGACCGTCTTGCTGTTCAGCGCCTCCATCTGACGGCAGGAGGCGCTGATCTTTTCAGACAGTGCCTCCATCGCCTGGATGTTCTGCGTGACGACCTGACGCCCCTCTTCGGCCTGATGACGCGCGCCGGTCGCTTGCTGCGAGGCCTCAGCGGCGTTGCGTGCGATTTCCTGTGCCGCCGCGCCGAGTTCGTTGATCGCCGCGGCCACACTGTTGGTGCGGCTGGCCTGTTCGTCGGAGTTGCTCATGGACGAATTCGACGCACTCAGCACCCGGCTGACCACCTGATTGACTTGCAGGGTGGTCGAAGCGACTTCGCGGATCGAGCCATGAATCCGCTCGACGAACCGGTTGAACGCGCCGGCCAGCTCACCGAACTCATCCTGTGACTGGACGACCAGGCGGCGGGTCAGATCGCCCTCGCCTTCGGCAATGCCCTCCATCGCGCGCCCCATTTCGATCAGCGGCTTCATGAGCACGCGGATCAGCATGCCCAGGAAAACGAGGATGAAGACAACCGCGACCAGGGTCGCCACGAAGGCCGACGTCCGGAACTGGGTGAGCATCGAGTAGGCCTCGTCCTTGTCGACCGAGACGCCGATGTACCAGTCGACCGAAGGCAGGCCGTCGATGTGCGTGAAGGACAGGATGCGCTCGTCGCCACCCTGCGCCACCTCCGCGAAGGACGTATCGAGCGAGGGCACCTGCTCGGGATACAGCTCGGCCAGGCTCTTCATGACCTTCGATGCGTCCGGATGCACCAGCACCTTGCCGTCGCCGCTCACGAGAAAGGCGTACCCCATGCCATCGAAGTCCAGGGCGTTGATGATCTCGACGAGGGTTTTCAGGCTCAGGTCGCCGCCCACGACGCCCAGCATTTCGCCGCCATTTCGCGCCGGCGTCGCGGCCGTGATGATCAGCTCATTGGTCGCTGCGTCGAGGTACGGCTCGGTGAGCGTGGTCGCGCCAGCGTTCGCCGCCGCGGTATACCAGGGCCGCTGCCTGGGGTCATAGCCCGCCGGCAATTCGAATCGTGGATGCACGATGAATTCGCCGTCGGCGCGCCCCAGGTAGCTAAAGGCGAAGGTCGAACTGAGCGCCGGCTGGCGAACGAGACGGTTCACTTCGTCCGTCGAGGGATGACTGGTGATCGTCTGCGCCGTGCTCTCCAGAAGCAGCAGGCGGCCCGAGAGCCAGCTCTGGATGTTCCGGGCCGTCACAGTGCTCATCTCGGCCAGATAACTTTCGAGGTCATCGCGGATGGCGTTGCGTTGCAGGTAATCGGTGTAGGCAGTAAAGGCTGCGAAGGCAGCGATGACCACCAACGATGCCGCAAGCAGAATCTTATGTATGAATTTGAGCCGAGCAGGCATGACATCCCCCACAAGCGAAAGGTATGACACTCCCTGTCCTTACGCACCGAGTGGTGCTTTCGGCTTATCGGCTCGACGGGCATGAACTTGAAGACGATGACGTGGATCAATACGGACCAGGCGACAACATGCAAAAGGGCCCGCCTCTTGCGAGAGCGGGCCCTTGGTCGATCGCGCCGCGAGGGCGCCCGTTTTAGCGGGGGAAGGCGGGCGGATTGACGCCGGCCATGTCTTCCATCACCCGTACGACCTGGTGGCTATAGCCGAACTCGTTGTCGTACCAGACGTACAGCACAACGCGGTTGTCGTTGCAGATGGTGGCTTCGGCATCGACCACACCGGCGTATCGCGAGCCGACGAAATCGGTCGACACCACTTCCTGCGAGGAGACGAAGTCGATCTGCTTCTGCAGCTCGGAGTGCATCGAGACCTGGCGCAGGTACTCGTTGATCTCGTCGCGGCTGGTGGCCTTTTCCAGATTCAGGTTGAGGATCGCCATCGACACGTTCGGCGTCGGTACGCGAATCGCGTTGCCCGTGAGCTTGCCCTTCAAGACAGGCAGTGCCTTGGCGGCGGCGGTGGCCGCCCCCGTTTCGGTGATCACCATGTTCAGGGGCGCGCTGCGGCCACGGCGGCTGCCCTTGTGGAAGTTATCGATCAGGTTCTGATCGTTGGTGTACGAGTGAACCGTCTCGACGTGACCGTTGACGATGCCGTACTGGTCGTTGACGGCCTTGAGCACCGGCACGATGGCGTTGGTGGTGCAGGAAGCCGCCGACACGATCTTGTCGTCCGGCGTGATGTCGCCGTGGTTGATGCCGTGGACGACGTTCTTCAGCGCACCCTTGCCAGGCGCGGTCAGCACGACCCGAGCGATGCCGGCGCACTTGAGGTGCTGGCCCAGGCCTTCGGCGTCGCGCCATTTGCCGGTGTTGTCGACCAGCAGCGCGTTCTCGATGCCGTACTGGGTGTAGTCGACCGAGGAAGGATCGTTCGAATAGATCACCTGGATCAGGTTGCCATTCGCGGTGATGGTGTTGTTTTCCTCATCCACCGTGATAGTGCCGTCGAACGGGCCATGGACCGAGTCCCGACGCAACAGGCTGGCGCGCTTGGCCAGATCGTTTTCCGCCCCCTTGCGGACCACGATCGCGCGCAGGCGCAGGCCATCCCCGCCACCGGTCTTTTCGATCAGGATGCGCGCCAGCAAGCGCCCGATCCGACCGAAACCGTACAGCACGACGTCGGTGCCCTTGCGTGGCGCCGTCTTGCGCTGCCCGGCGACTTCGGCGAGCTCGTCGCGCACGAACTGCTCGAGCGCACGGCCATTGCCGTCGGTCTTGAACTTGGACACCAGCTTGCCCAGGTCGACCGATGCGGCGCCGAGGTTCAGCTCGCTCATGGTCTTGAGAATCTGGAAAGTCTCATGGACCGACAGCTCAGCCTGGTCGACCTGGCGGTGACGGGCGAACCGATGGGCCTTGAGGATCTCGATGACCGACCGATTGATCAGCCCGCGGCCGAAAATCGAGGTCACCACATTGTTGTTCCGGTACAGCTGACCAATCAGCGGAATCATCGCTTCGGCGAGGGCTTCACGGTCAATCCATTCACCAAGACACTGGTCGGGCTTCTGGGTCACTGGCAGTTCCTTCCACATGTAGGGGCTGAGAAAAGGGGCTACATTATGACGGCGCACCCCTGCGCCGGCAATCCGTAGTCGGCGCGCCAAGCGGGTTCCAGGCTGTCTGGCAGCCGCTCGGCGAGACCCAGACACTGACAGCGAAGGCGATCGATAGTTACAATCCCGGCGGCCAAATTTTCGCTCGGAGCCGCCCCCACCCGTGACCGTCCTGCGCCTTCCGTCCATACCCGCCGCCAGCGGCCGGCAACAGTGGGGCAACCTGCCCGGATCTTCCCTGAGTCTCGTCGTAGCCGAAGCGGCACGGTCCGCCGATCGCTTCACCCTGCTGCTGACGCCTGACAGCCAGAGCGCGGAGCGCCTGCAGCAGGAGCTGGCCTTCTTCGCGCCGGACCTGCCCGTGCTGCATTTCCCTGACTGGGAGACGCTGCCCTACGACATCTTCTCGCCACACCAGGACATCATTTCGCAGCGCATCGCGACGCTCTACCAATTGCCTGAACTGCGCCACGGCGTTCTGGTAGTGCCGGTCAGCACAGCCCTACATCGCCTCGCGCCGACCCGCTTCATGCTCGGCTCGAGCCTGGTGCTCGATGCCGGCCAGACGTTGGACGTCGAGCAGATGCGCCTGCGCCTGGAGGCGGCCGGGTACCGCTGCGTCGAAACGGTCTACGAACATGGCGAGTTCGCCGTGCGCGGGGCACTGGTCGACCTGTTCCCGATGGGTAGCAGCACACCGTACCGGATCGACCTGTTCGACGACGAAATCGAAACGCTGCGCACCTTCGACCCGGACACCCAGCGCTCGATCGACAAGGTCGAGTCCATCCGCCTGCTGCCGGCCCGGGAGTTTCCGCTGCGCAAGGAAGCGGTGACAGGCTTCCGGGCACGCTTTCGCGAGCGGTTCGATGTGGACTTCCGCCGCTGCCCGGTCTACCAGGACCTCTCGACCGGCATCACGCCAGCCGGCATCGAGTATTACCTGCCGCTTTTTTTCGACGAGACCTCCACCCTTTTCGATTACCTGCCAGCCGGCAGCCAGGTCTTCTCGCTACCCGGCATCGAACAGGCCGCCGAGCAGTTCTGGAACGATGTCCGCACGCGCTACGAGGACCGTCGCTACGACCCGGAGCGTCCGCTCCTGCCGCCCGCCGAGCTGTTCCTGCCGGTCGAGGACTGCTTCGCCCGGCTCAAGACCCTGCCCCGCGTCGTCGTCAGCCAGCAGGATGTCGAGCCCGGCGTCGGCCGTGAACGTTTCAACGCCGGAACCTTGCCGGAGCTGGCGGCCGAGCCGAAAGCCAACGAGCCGCTCGGACGCCTGCGCCGGTTCATCGAGGAATTCCCGGGACGCGTGCTGTTCGCGGCCGAAACCGCAGGTCGGCGGGAAGTTCTGCTCGAACTGCTGGCACGCATCAAGCTACGGCCGCAGGAAGTGGACGGCTGGCAGGGCTTTCTCGATAGCGCCGAGCGGCTGACGATCACCATCGCGCCGCTGGACGAGGGGCTGCTCATCGAAGAGCCGCCGGTCGCACTGATCGCCGAGACGCTGCTGTTCGGCCAGCGCGTCATGCAGCGCCGTCGCCGGGAGCAGGGTCGGGAGACCGGTGACAACGTCATCAAGAACCTCACCGAACTGCGCGAAGGCGCGCCGGTGGTGCACATCGACCACGGTGTCGGGCGCTACCAGGGCCTGGTCAACCTCGAAGTCGAGGGTCAGCCCGCCGAGTTCCTGAAACTGGAATATGCCGACGAAGCCACGCTTTACGTACCCGTCGCCAACCTGCATCTGATCGCGCGCTATACCGGTAGCGACGACGCCCTCGCGCCGCTGCACCGGCTTGGCTCCGAGCAATGGCAGAAAGCCAAGCGCAAGGCGGCCGAGCAGGTGCGCGATGTCGCCGCCGAGCTGCTGGACATCTACGCCCGGCGTGCCGCACGCAAGGGGTACGCGTTCAAGGACCCGCAACTCGATTACGAAACCTTCAGCGCCGGCTTCCCCTTCGAGGAGACGCCCGATCAGCAGTCGGCGATCGACGCGGTGCGTGCCGACATGCTGGCGGCGAAGCCGATGGATCGCCTGGTCTGCGGCGACGTGGGCTTCGGCAAGACCGAAGTGGCCATGCGTGCCGCCTTCATCGCGGTGCACAGCGGCAAGCAGGTCGCCGTGCTGGTGCCCACGACCCTGCTCGCCCAGCAGCACTACAACAGCTTCCGCGACCGCTTTGCCGACTGGCCGGTGAAAGTCGAGGTCATGAGCCGGTTCAAGTCGGCCAAGGAAGTCGACGCCGCCGTCGCGCAACTCGCCGAGGGCCAGGTCGACATCGTCATCGGCACGCACAAGCTGCTGCAGGACGATGTGAAGTTCAAAAGCCTGGGCCTGGTCATCATCGACGAGGAGCATCGCTTCGGTGTGCGCCAGAAGGAGCAGCTGAAGGCCCTGCGCAGCGAAGTGGACATTCTGACGCTGACCGCCACGCCGATCCCGCGCACGCTGAACATGGCCGTTTCCGGCATGCGCGATCTGTCGATCATCGCCACCCCGCCAGCGCGGCGACTGTCGGTGCGCACCTTCGTCATGGAGCACCAGAACGCGGTGGTGAAAGAAGCACTGCTGCGTGAGCTGCTGCGCGGTGGACAGGTGTATTACCTGCACAACGAAGTGAAAACGATCGAAAAGTGCGCACGCGACCTGGCCGAGCTGGTGCCCGAGGCCCGCATCGCCATTGGCCACGGACAGATGCGCGAGCGCGAGCTCGAGCAGGTGATGAGCGACTTCTACCACAAGCGCTTCAACGTGCTGGTGGCCTCGACCATCATCGAGACCGGCATCGACGTGCCCAGCGCCAACACCATCATCATCGACCGCGCCGACAAGTTCGGCCTGGCCCAGCTGCACCAGCTGCGCGGTCGCGTCGGGCGCAGCCACCACCAGGCCTACGCCTACCTGCTGACGCCGCCGCGCAAGCAGATGACCGACGATGCCCAGAAGCGGCTCGAAGCCATCGCCAACACCCAGGACCTCGGCGCCGGCTTCGTCCTGGCGACCAACGACCTGGAAATCCGCGGCGCCGGCGAACTGCTCGGCGAAGGCCAGAGCGGACAGATACAGGCGGTCGGCTTCACGCTCTACATGGAGATGCTCGAGCGGGCGGTCAAGGCGATTCGCAAGGGCGAACAGCCGAACCTCGAGCAGCCGCTCGGTGGCGGGCCGGACATCAACGTCCGCCTGCCCTGCCTGATTCCCGAGGACTACCTGCCCGACGTCCATGCGCGGCTGATTCTCTACAAGCGCATCGCGTCGGCCGCCGACGAAGACGGGCTCAAGGAGCTACAAGTCGAGATGATCGACCGCTTCGGCCTGCTCCCCGAGCCGACCAAGCACCTGATCCGGGTCACGCAGCTCAAGCTGCAGGCCGAAGCCCTCGGCATCGCCAAGGTGGACGCCGGCCCGCAGGGCGGACGGATCGAGTTCTCGGCCGATACGCGGGTCGATCCGCTGGTCCTGGTCAAGCTGATCCAGTCCCAGCCGAACCGCTACAAGCTGGAAGGCGCCACGGTGTTCAAGTTCCAGGTACCGATGGAGCGGGCCGAAGAGCGGTTCAACACGCTGGAGGCGCTCTTCGAGCGGCTCGCACCGGCCGAGCAGGCGTAATCCATGCGGCTATTGCGAGCGTCGTTGCTGTTGTCGTGCCTGCTGGCCAGCTCGTGCGTGCTGGCGGAATCGCTGCGGGTCGAGCTGATCCTTTTCCGCCAGGCACCGACGCCCACCAACGCCAGCCACCCGGCGCCCGATGACTGGGCGGTCGGCGCCCAGGCCCCGGACGAGAAAGCGATCGCCCGCCTCGAGGAGATCGCCGCCACCCTGGTGCCGCCAGCCGGTTACCAGGTGCTTTGGCACGACAGCTGGTTCCAGGAGACCGGCGATCTGGTCCGGCTGTCCGATGGCGCCCTGCGCTACGGTCACGCGCCCATCGAAGGCACGCTGCTGCTCCACAGTGGACGCTTTCTGAGGCTGGATCTCGATCTCTGGGTCAATCGCTTCGGCCGCTACGACGAACTGATCGCCAGCGAACACCTTTCGCACGAGGGCCAGGTCACGCTGGGCAAGCTGACCTACCTGGACCACCCCAGCCTTGGCGTGCTGATCCAGGTCTCCCGCCCCTAGATGGCAGGTTCGGATTCGCCGACCGGGCAGACGCTGGCACCGATCGCCGTGCTGACGCTTGGCAGCCACCTGGCGCAGCACTTCCAGCCCGGCAACAACCGCATGGTCAGCAGCTACCAGCATCGCGCAGGGCTGAGCTTTCGCTATGCCGACACGCGCGTCCACGGCAAGCGAACCGCCGGCAAGCGATACGGCAGCGCTATGAGCATCGCTCGTCAGCCGGCGATCGAGCAGTCCTACCGGGACCGCCTCGCCAGCTTCGGCTTCCGTCCTGCCCTGCGCCAGAGCCAGGCAGTGCCCGAGGAGCTGGGCGAAATCTTCGAACTGCCGGGCGAGGAAGCCTGGCTCGACTTCGTTTCCGACCGGTTGGACACCCTGCGCGCCGAGGGCTGGGACGTCGAGCCGTTGCCGGGCTTCCTGTTCGACCTGACGCCGATCGATGGCTGGTACGCCCGCATCGGCACCGGTGGCGGATGCGATGCGCTCTGCCTCGAACTCGGCGTGAAGGTCGCCGGCCGGCAGATCAGCGTTCTCCCGCCGTTGCAGCGCGCGATCCAGGCCAACCCTGCGCCGTTCAGTCTTGAGCGCCTGGCCTCGCGCTCACCGCAGGACCGGCTGCGCCTGGTCCTCGACCAGGTGCCGGGAACCAGCACACCGGCGCTCCAGATCGCCGTGGCGACAGCGGATCTTTTGAGCATCCTGAACGTCTTTGCCGGACTCTTGCTGGAACAGACGACCACCGCCATCGCACTGCCCCTGCATCGGCAGGATGTGCCTCGCCTGGCATCGCTCGAAACGCTCGACGTGGATTGGCAGGGGCTGGAACGGCTTGACGAATCGTCTCTACTGCGCGGCGCTACCGAGGGCTCGATCGTCCCGCCCACGGGCTTGCGCGCACAGCTGCGCCCCTACCAGCTCGAAGGCCTGCGCTGGATGCAGCGGCTCGCCCGCTTGGGCGTGGGGGGCATCCTGGCGGACGACATGGGGCTCGGCAAGACGCTTCAGGTACTTGCCCACCTCCTGCTGGAAAAGCACAACGGGCGCCTGGACCATCCGGCACTGATCGTCATGCCCACCAGCCTGATCCCCAACTGGGAAGACGAAGCCGAGCGATTCACTCCGAGCCTGCGCCGGCTGACGCTGACCGGCTCGAGCCGTCAGCGACGCTTCGCCGAGATCGCCGGCCACGACCTGATCCTTACCAGCTACGCATTGCTGCCTCGCGATATCGAGGCGCTGCGCGCGCATCGCTTCAGCCTGGTGGTGCTCGACGAAGCGCAGCAGATCAAGAATCCGGCGAGCAAGGCGGCGCATGCCGCGGCCATGCTCGACGCCGGCCAGCGCCTCTGCCTGTCCGGTACGCCGGTGGAAAATCACCTGGGCGAGTTATGGTCGCTGTTCGCCTTCCTGGCGCCCGGCTGGCTGGGATCGGCAGAGGCCTTCAACCGCCACTACCGTCAGCCCATCGAGCGCGAGGGCAACACCGAGCGGCTCGCACAGCTTCGCGCACGCATCGGCCCGCTGCTGCTGCGGCGGCGCAAGGAAGACGTCGCACGCGAATTGCCGCCCAAGGTCGAGATCATCCAGGGCATCGACTTCGGCCCGACCCAACGGCACTTTTACGACAGCCTGCGTGCCGAGCTTCACGCCCAGGTACTGGATGGCATCCGGCGCGACGGTATTGCCTCGAGCCAGATGCTCGTACTCGAAGCGCTGCTGAAACTGCGCCAGGCCTGCTGCGATCCCCGCCTCGTGCAGCACACCGCCCACGGCCGTCGCTCCCCAGGCTCGGCCAAGCTCGAGGCGCTGATGCAGATGCTGGACCGGCTATTGCCCGACGGGCGTCGCGTGCTGCTGTTCTCGCAATTTACCTCGATGCTCGAGCTGATCGGTCAGGCCCTGCGCCAGCGAGGCATCGCCTACGAGCAGCTCACCGGCCAGACCCGCGATCGCCGCGCGCCGGTCGAGCGCTTCCAGGACGGCGTGTCGCCGGTGTTCCTGATCAGTACCAAGGCAGGCGGGACAGGGCTCAACCTGACGGCAGCCGACACCGTCATTCATTACGACCCCTGGTGGAATCCCGCCGTGGAAAACCAGGCCACCGACCGCGCATACCGCATCGGCCAGGACAAGGCCGTGTTCGTCTACAAGCTGATCGCACGCGGCACCGTCGAAGAGCGGGTGCGCCAGCTCCAGCAGCACAAGGCCGCCCTCGCGGCCCATCTGCTGCAAGCCGAATCCGGCGGCAAGAGCCTGGCAATCGAAGAAGTGGACGCCCTGCTCGCCCCGATGAGCTGATCGATTGCGGTTGGCTCAGAGCCCGCCGGCAAGCACCCGCGCCAAGACCGCGCGCGCCTGCCCGATACCCGCAGCGAGCGCCGCTTCGATCTCGGCCATCGTGATGACCCCCGCGCTCTTGCCCGCAGCCGGATTGACCACCAGCGCGAGGCAGGCATAGGGCAAGTCGAGCTCACGGGCGAGCGCAGCCTCGGGCATGCCGGTCATGCCGACGATGTCGCAACCGTCGCGCTCCATGCGGGCAATTTCGGCAACGGTTTCGAGCCGCGGCCCCTGCGTGCAGCCATAGACGCCGGCGGCACTGTGGCTGACGCCCTCCGCTCGCAACGCCGCGACCAGCGCCTCACGCAGTGCAGGGTCATAAGGAAAGCTGAAGTCGATGTGGGTGACGTGCTCCAGGTCGTCCTCGAAGAAGGTCTGCGCGCGACCGGCGGTGTAGTCGATCAGTTGATCCGGCACGCAGAAGTGGCCGGAACCCATCGCGGAATGGATGCCGCCAACGGCGTTCACCGCAATGATCGCCTGCGCCCCGATTGACTTGAGCGCCCAGAGGTTGGCTCGGTAGTTCACCCGGTGCGGAGGGATGCGATGCGGGTGGCCATGCCGTGCCAGGAACAGCACCTCGCGCCCTGCGAAATCGCCCCGCAGGATCTCGGCCGAGGGCAGCCCGAACGGTGTCTCCACCTGGCGCGTTTCGCGCAGCGCGAAGCCCTCGAGTTCGGTCAGTCCGGTACCGCCGATGATGGCGTAAGTCGTCATGGGTAATCCTTATTGGTCGAGAAGCCCGGCTTGGCGAAGTGCGCCAACCGCTTCGAGCCATTGGGGCGATTCCTTGTAGGCCATCGATGGCGAGCGGGCGGTGCGCATTCGTGCGAGGCGCGCCGGAGATTGCGTTCCCAGACGCTGCAGCGCCGAGAGGGCCAGCTCGGCGGCGGCGCGATCGTTGCAGACCAGGCCCATATCGCAACCGGCGCCAAGCGCGGCTTCGACCCGGGCGGCGGCGTCGCCGGCGACATGCGCGCCCGCCATCGACAGGTCGTCGCTGAAGATGACGCCGTCGAACCCGAGCTCGCCCCGCAGCACATCCTGAAGCCAGCGCCGGGAGAAACCCGCAGGCTGTGGATCGACCTGCGGGTAGATGACATGCGCGGGCATCACTGCATCGAGCCGGGACAGGTTGGCGATGAACGGCACCAGGTCGGCGGCGCGCAATTCCTCGAGACTGCGCTCGTCGACCGGAATGGCCACATGCGAATCGGCCTCGGCCCAACCGTGTCCGGGAAAATGCTTGCCCGTCGCCGCCATGCCAGCGGCGTGCATGCCATCGATGAAGGCACCCGCCAGGCGAGCGGCGCGAGCGGGTTCGCCCTCGAATGCGCGATTGCCGACAACGGCGCTATGCCCGTGATCCAGATCCAGCACGGGCGCGAAGCTGAAATCCAGGCCTGCCGCGAGCACTTCGGTCGCCATGAGCCAGCCGCACCGGTGCGCCAACCGCTCGGCATCAGGGCACGCGGCGATCGCCCGCATCGGCGGCAAGCGGATGAATCCGTGGCGCAGGCGCTGTACGCGTCCACCTTCCTGGTCGACGGCGATGAGCATATCGGGACGGACCTGGCGCACGCTGAGGCAAAGCTCGCGGACCTGCCGCGGATGCTCGACGTTACGGGCGAACAGAATGAGCCCGCCTACCTCCGGCTGGCGCAGCAGGTGACGGTCCTCTGCGGTGAGCCAGAGCCCGTCGATGTCCAGCATGAGCGAACCTTGCATGAACTACCTCGAATGATCGACAAGCGCGGAAACGTCCGCTGGGGCTTCGTCTATCCGCACCTCACAGTAGGCCGGGACGCGATCGAACAGCTGCACGATGTCGACATTGCGCATCCGAATGCAGCCGTGTGACAACGGCACGCCCATCGGTTCGGTGTCGGGTGTGCCATGCAGATAGATGTAGCGGCGAAAGGTATCGACCTCGCCCAGCCGGTTCACCCCCGGCTCGCACCCGCTCAACCAGAGAATGCGGCTGAGAATCCAGTCGCGCTGCGGGAATCGCTCGCCGAGTTCCGGCGACCATTGCTCGCCGGTCCAGCGTCGGCCCCGCAATACGGCGCCGACTGGCAAGCCGCCGCCGATTTTCGCCCGAACCCGATGACGCCCTCGCGGGGTGCATCCCGACCCGTTGCGTTCGCCGACACCGTTGCGTGCGGTGGAAACAGGGTACTGGCAGACCAGGGCGCCGTTGGCGAAGCCATACAGCTGCTGGTCTGCGATGGAAACGTGAAGAAAGGTGAGATCGGTCATGGGCGGCAAGCTTACCGCCCCGTACCGGCCGAGGCGAGCCACTCGCGGACCCGGTCCTCGATCCTTCAGCCCTTGAGCGGAATGCCGGCGGCGTTCTTCGCAGCGGCCGGCTGGCGCGCGGCGAGCAGATCACCGGGCATGCCGGAGTCGGCCCGCATGCCGGCGGCGAGAAACGGCACCATCAAACGCATCACCTGCTCGATCGAGGTGTCGATGCCGAAGTCATTCTCTGCAATGGCCCGCAGCGCCTTGATGCCGGACATGCTGAAGGCCGCCGCGCCAAGCATGAAATGCACGCGCCAGAACAGCTCGATCGGAGGAATGGCTGGCGCCGCATCGTGCACGCGCTGCATGTAGCGGCGAAACACCTTTCCGTACATGTCTTCGAGATAGCGTCGCAAGTGACCCTGGCTCTGGCTGAAGGCCAGGCCGAGCAGACGCATGAAAATGGACAGGTCATCGCCGCTGCGCGGCTTGACCGCCATCGCCTGCTCAACGAGGATGCCAAGCAGTTCTTCCAAGGTATCGGGCTTGCCCTGCTCGGCTTCGCGACGATCCAGCTCCTTCTCGAGACTGGCGCAGAACGGGCCGAGGAATCGGGAGAAAACCGCCTGGATCAGGGATTTCTTCGATCCGAAGTGATAATTCACCGCGGCCAGATTGACCCCCGCCTTGCTGGTGATCAGCCGAAGCGAGGTCTCGGCGAAACCCTTTTCCGCGAACAACAGTTCCGCGGCGTCAAGTATCCGCTCGACCGTTTCTGACTGCGCCATAGCCTCTCCAGGGCAAACAAACGTTTGAAACATACGTTTGATGCCAAGCCCCGTCAACCTCGCCGATAGCCCGGCTGGCAAATGAACGTTGCCGGCACGCAAGCACTGTATATAATCCCAGCCAGGCTACTGGATAAAAGAACAGATCATGATCAAATTGACGCCACGCCAATCCGAGATTCTCGACTTCATCAAGCGCTGCCTGGACGAGAACGGCTACCCCCCGACACGCGCCGAGATCGCGCAGGCCCTCGGCTTCAAATCGGCCAACGCGGCGGAGGATCATCTCAAGGCGCTGGCGAAGAAAGGCGCCATCGAAATCATGCCGGGCACATCGCGGGGGATTCGCATCCCGGGCCTCGAGGAGTCCCGCGAAGCCGAGGGCTTGCCGATCATCGGTCGGGTCGCCGCCGGCGAGCCCATCCTCGCCCAGCAGCACATCGAGGAATCCTGCCAGATCAGCGGGTCCTTTTTCCACCCGAAGGCCGACTACCTGCTCAAGGTCAAAGGCATGAGCATGAAGAACATCGGCATCTTCGATGGCGACCTGCTCGCGGTGCACATAACCCGTGAGGCACGCGATGGACAGGTCGTGGTCGCCCGGGTCGGCGAGGACGTTACGGTCAAGCGCTTCAAGCGCGAAGGTAGCAAGGTCTGGTTGCTGGCGGAAAACGAGGATTTTGAGCCCATTGAAGTGGACCTCGAACACCAGGACCTCGTCATCGAGGGACTGAGTGTCGGCGTCATCCGTCGCTAAGGAGGCAACAGCATGCAGTATCCACCGACGTCCTCACGGCCCCAGCTTGGTCTGTTCGACGGTCTGATGTCAGCGAGTTTCGCCCCTTTCGCCACCCCACTGGCTCCGGCCAGGGACGAAGACGAAACCGACGTGCTGGGCGAACTCGCCGTCTCGGGCAGTTCCAGCCGCTGTCAGCGGCTGCTCATTCCCATCCTGCGCGAACTCAGCGACTCCACGGATAGCCGCTGGCTGACGCTGGTTGCGCCGCCCAGCATCCTTGGCTCCCGCTGGCTGCGAGACGCGTCGCTGAAACGGGACCGCATCATTGTGCTGCACCCTAGGGATGCGGCGCATGCCAGGGAGCTTGCCTGCAAGGCGCTCGCTTCGGGCCAGAGCCATACGGTGATCACCTGGCTGGGCGAGCTCGATGCGAAGGCCCGGCTCGGCTTGCGGGCGGCTGCCGTGAAGGGCAATGCGCAGAACTTGAACGTCAGATTGGACACCTGACCGACGGGCACAGGGACGTGCCTAGACGATACCGCTGCACTCAATGCAGGACGCGGGCCTCTTCCTGCGACTCGAACTCCCCTTCGGACATTCGTCCAGCCAGTTGAACACCCACATTGATCATCGCCTTGGCCACTTCCACGTGCTGGCCTTGCAGGAACAGCTTGGCGTCATCGGAAAAATCCAGCGTCAGCAGTACACCTTCATCCTCGGCGCGCCGAAGGACGATGCGACCGTCCGGTAATTCGACAATCTCAAGAAACGATGACGTCGGCATGCGAGTCCCTCCAAAAAAGGCGGCGATTGTAGCAGCCGAAGAGACAAGCCGCAGTGCAGCGGTTCCATTCGTGCAGAGCGCCGTTGTTACCATCCCCTGCGGCATTCAGACCGGATTACGCCTGAACGCAGTTAGACGCAGCGACAGGTAGCGCCGCCCGACAAAACGTCGACTCACCACTCCGTCATGGATTGCCGAAAGCGCAGTGCAAGCTCTTTCAAACTAGCCCGCCAGCGTTCGATGTCGTCGAGCGAAGGGCCGATATCGCCAGCCTCTTCGACTGCGACCACCTCGATCACAGGTACCCGAGGATCGGTTTTCGGCTTGGCGGGTGCCTTGGGCGGTTGGAAGAGCGCAGCATAGGCGGTCAGCAGCTCACTCAGCCATGACTGGGGATGCTCGGCCAGCTCAACGAGCTCGGCCAGCTCGGGGCTCGGCGCGCTGTCCAGGGCTTCACGGCAAATGATGGCCTCCACCCGCGCGGCGTTCTGCGTCGAGGTGCGGTAGTAACCGGCCACCTCGTGACACAGCCCGAGCAGCGCGCCATAAAGGTGGAACAGGGCCGCCTCCCGCTCCGCCTGGACGACGGCCAGCGCATTGAAGGGGTTGCCCGCCTCTGCCTTGCGCCACGCCTCCAGCGCCAGGCCGGCAAAGAACACTTTCTGGTTGGTCCGCGTATAGAGTTCTTTTGCCATGTGCGGTCTCCGATGATTGAGGTGCGGCGCCGACGGTCAGTACGCGATCAGCGCTTGTCTTCCACTTTCCAGGCACCGCCTACGTAGTAGGCCTTCCAGCCGGTCGGCTTGCCGTCGACTTCCGACTGCACATACTGCTCCTTGGTCTTGCGGCTGAAGCGCACCACGGACGGACGGCCGTCGGGATCCTTCACCGGAGCCTTCATCAGGAAGTGGTACTTCGGATCGATCTCGTCCTTGTGCGGGATCAGCTCTTGCACCAGTGGCGCGCGCGTCTCCCGGTTCTTCGGGAACTGGCTCGCGGCCAGGAACAGGCCGGAAGCGCCGTCACGCAGAACATAGGTGTCATCGACCTTTTCGCACTTCAGCTCCGGCATCTTCACCGCATCCATCTTCGGCGGCGCCGGCTCACCGTTCTTCAGCAGCTTGCGCGTGTTCTTGCAGCTGGCATTGGTGCAGCCGAAGAACTTGCCGAAACGACCGGTCTTGAGCTGCATCTCGCTGCCGCACTTGTCGCACTCCAGGCTCGGGCCTTCGTAGCCCTTGATGCGGTACTGGCCTTCCTCGATTTCGTACCCTGGGCAATCGGGGTTGTTGCCGCAGATGTGAAGCTTGTGCTTCTCGTCGAGCAGGTAGGCATCCATGGCAGTACTGCAGATCGGGCACCGGTGCTTGCCGAGCAACACGCGCGATTCGGATTCGCCCTCGTCATCCGCCGCGATTTCGTCGCCGGGGATGAGGTTGAGGGTCGACTTGCAGCGCTCCTTCGGCGGCAGGCTGTAGCCCGAGCAGCCAAGGAACACGCCCGTCGAGGCCGTGCGGATCATCATCGGACGCCCACAGACCTTGCAGGGAATGTCCGTAAGGGTCGGCTGGTTGGCGCGCATGCCACGCTCAGCCGACTCGGCCAACTCCAGCTTGGTGCGGAAATCGCCGTAGAACTCGTCGAGCAGGTTCTTCCAGTCACGCTCGCCCTGGGCGACGTCGTCGAGGTTCTCCTCCATACCCGCGGTGAAGCCGTAGTCCATCAGGTTCTGGAAGTTCTCGGACAGACGCTCGGTAACGATGTCGCCCATCTTTTCCGAGTAGAACCGGCGGTTATGAAGCGATACGTACCCCCGATCCTGGATGGTCGAGATGATCGCCGCATAGGTGGACGGCCGACCGATGCCGCGCTTTTCCATCTCCTTGACCAGGCTCGCTTCGGAGTAGCGCGCCGGCGGCTTGGTGAAATGCTGGCTCGGATCGAGCTGCAACAGCTTGAGCGCCTCGCCTTGCTGCATGTCGGGCAGGACGTCGTCTTCGCCGGCCTTGCTCTGCTGCGCCTGGACGCGGGTGTAACCGTCGAACTTGAGGATGCGGCCCTTGGCACGCAGCTCGAATGCACCCGCGGTAACCGTCACGCTCGTCGAAAGGTATTCGGCCGGCGGCATCTGGCAGGCCACGAACTGGCGCCAGATCAGGTCGTACAGCCGCTCGGCGTCACGCTCCATGCCGGACAGCTGGTTCGGGCGCAGGTTGACATCGGACGGACGGATCGCCTCGTGCGCTTCCTGGGCGCCCTCCTTGCTCGAATACACGTTCGGCTTGGCCGGCAGGTACTTGTCACCAAACTCCTGCTCGATGAACCCGCGCGCCATCGTCACCGCATCGACCGACAGGTTGGTCGAGTCGGTACGCATGTAGGTGATGTAGCCGGCCTCGTAAAGCCGCTGAGCCATCATCATCGTCTTCTTCACACCGAAGCCCAGGCGCGTGCTGGCGGCCTGCTGCAAGGTGGAGGTGATGAACGGCGCAGAAGGCTTGCTGGTGGTCGGCTTGTCCTCCCGCTTGGTGACTTGATAGCTGGACGCTTTCAGCTGGGCCAGTGCAGCGTTGGCCTGCTGTTCGTTCAGCGGCTTGAACGCTTCGCCATGCTGGCGAGCGACTTCGAAACGGACCTTGGCGCTTTTAGCGGTTTCAAGGTCGGCATGGATTTCCCAGTACTCCTCGGGTACGAAGGCGCGAATCTCACGCTCGCGCTCGACGACGAGCTTTACGGCGACCGACTGCACGCGCCCCGCCGACAGGCCGCGAGCGATCTTCTGCCACAGCAGCGGCGAGACCATGTAACCGACCACGCGATCGAGGAAGCGGCGCGCCTGCTGGGCGTTGACACGGTTGATGTCCAGATCGCCCGGCTGGGAGAAGGCTTCCTGGATCGCCTTCTTGGTGATCTCGTTGAACACCACGCGCTTGAAGCGGCTGTCATCGCCGCCGATCGACTCACGCAGGTGCCAGGCGATGGCCTCCCCCTCGCGGTCCAAGTCGGTTGCGAGGTAGATGGTGTCGGCTTCCTTGGCCAGGCGGCGCAGCTCCTCGATCACCTTTTCCTTGCCGGGCAGGATTTCATACTTCGCCTGCCAACCCTTCTCAGGATCCACGCCCATGCGAGCGAACAGCTGACGCTTGGCCTTCTCCTTGGGCGACAGCGCGGCCGTCTCGGCGGAGGCCTTGCCACGCTTGGCCGGCTCCTTGGTGCCGTTGGCAGCGCCGCTGGTGGGAAGGTCGCGGATGTGGCCGATACTCGACTTCACCACGTACTGGTTGCCCAGGTACTTGTTGATGGTCTTGGCCTTGGCCGGTGACTCCACGATGACCAGCGATTTACCCATGAGAAAGGAAGATTCCTGAAACGATTGGAAGGCGGGGTGCCCGAAGGCACCGCTATATATAGTGGCGAGAGAGCCGAGGTCAAGCCGAGCGCCGGCCGCCCGGCGTCAAACCTCGCCTTGCAGCGGACTGGGCTCCGGCTCGATCAGCGCGAAGCGCGGGACGCTCTCCCCGTCCACTTCAACCGAGCCGGTGAACAGCTCGAGTGGCCTGACCCAAAGCCCGTATTCGCCGTACAGCGCCTGGTAAAACACCATCCATTCCTCGGTTTCGGAATGCCTGGCCACCGCAAACACGCGGTATTCCGGCCCCTTGTAATGGCGATAACGCCCGGTCTTGATCTGCATGCGATGCCTCATGGCCTAAAGGCTGAAAAACGAAAAACCGGGGCACAAGGCCCCGGTTTGTTGACACGAACCGCTTAGACGCGTTCGAAGATCGTGGTGATGCCCTGACCAAGGCCCACGCACATCGTCGCGACGCCCAGCGTGCCGCCGTGCTGCGCCATCACGTTCAGCAAGGTGCCGGAGATCCGCGCACCCGAGCAGCCGAACGGGTGGCCGAGCGCGATGGCGCCGCCGTGCAGGTTGACCTTCTGCTCCATCTTGTCGAGCAGCTTGAGGTCCTTGAGCACCGGCAGGGCCTGCGCCGCGAAGGCTTCGTTCAGCTCGACATGATCGATGTCATCGATGGTCAAACCCGCGCGCTTGAGCGCTTTCTGAGTCGAAGGCACCGGACCGTAGCCCATGATCGCCGGATCGACACCCGCCACGGCCATCGCCCGCACCACAGCCATCGGCTGGATGCCCAGGTCCTTCGCACGCTGCGCCGACATCACGATCATGCAGGACGCGCCATCGGTGATCTGCGACGAGGTACCCGCCGTCACGGTGCCGCCCTTGGGGTTGAACGCCGGCTTCAGTTCAGCCAAACCTTCGAGGGTGGTTTCCGGACGAATGGTTTCGTCGAAGTCGAACACCTTCAGGAAACCGTTCTCGTCATAGCCCTGCATCGGGATGATTTCGTTCTTGAAATGCCCGTTCTGCGTAGCCTTCCAGGCGTTCTGGTGCGAGCGCACGCCGAACTGGTCCTGCTGCTCACGGGTAATGCCGTGCATCTTGCCCAGCATTTCCGCGGTCAGGCCCATCATGCCGGACGCCTTGGCGGCATACAGCGACAGCTGCGGGTTCGGATCGACGCCGTGCATCATGCCGACGTGGCCCATGTGTTCCACGCCGCCGACGACGAAGACGTCACCGTTGCCGGTCTGGATGGCCTGCACGGCGGTGTGCAGCGCGCTCATCGACGAGCCGCACAGGCGGCTGACGGTCTGGCCGGCGCTGGTGTGCGGAATGCGCGTCATCAGCGACGCCATGCGGGCGATGTTCCAGCCCTGCTCGAGGGTCTGGTTCACGCAGCCCCAGATGACATCTTCCACGTCGGCCGGATCGACCTTCGGGTTACGCGCCAGCACGCCATCGATCAGGTTGGCAGACAGTGTCTCGGCGCGGGTATTGCGGTGCATGCCACCCTTGGAACGGCCCATCGGGGTGCGGCCGAAGTCGACAATGACGGCGTCTCTCGGATTCAGGCTCATAAATTCACTCTCGCTCTATTTGCCGATCAACCGTAGAAGCTCTGGCCTTGGGCGGCCATTTCACGCAGCTTCGCGGTGGGGTGGTACAGCGGGCCCAGGTCGGCGTACTTGTCTGCCAGGGCTACGAAGTTGGCTACGCCGATCGAATCGATGTAACGCAGCGCGCCGCCACGGAAGGGAGGGAAGCCGATGCCGTAGATCAGGCCCATGTCGGCTTCTGCCGGGGTCTCGACGATGCCGTCTTCCAGACAGCGGACGATTTCCATGCACAGCGGGATCATCATGAAGTTGATGATGTCCTCGTCGGTCACTTCACGTTGCTCGACGACAATGGACTTCAACAGCTCGTAAGCCTGGGGATCGATGACCTTCTTCGGCTTGCCGCGCTTGTCCATCTCGTAGGCGTAGAAGCCCTTGCCGTTCTTCTGGCCCAGGCGATCGGCTTCGTAGAGCACGTCCACCGCGGTGCGGCCTTCGGCAGCCATGCGGTCCGGGAAGCCTTCGGCCATGACGTCACGACCGTGATGGCCGGTGTCGATGCCGACCACGTCGGACAGGTAGGCCGGGCCCATCGGCCAGCCGAACTTTTCCATCACCTTGTCGATGCGGGCGAAGTCGACGCCGAAGCTCAACAGCTTGGCGAAGCCGCCGAAGTACGGGAACAGCACGCGGTTGACCAGGAAGCCGGGGCAGTCGTTGACCACGATCGGGTTCTTGCCCATTTTCTTGGCGTAGGCAACGGTGGTGGCGATCGCGGTTTCGCTGGTCTTCTCGCCACGGATCACTTCCACCAGCGGCATCATGTGCACCGGGTTGAAAAAGTGCATGCCGCAGAAGTTTTCCGGACGCTTGAGCGCCTTGGCCAGCAGGTTGATCGAAATGGTCGAGGTGTTGGAGGCGATGATCGCGTCGTCCTTCACCACACCTTCGACTTCCGCCAACACCGCATGCTTGACCTTCGGATTCTCGACCACCGCCTCGACGACGATGTCGACGTGACCGAAGTCGCCGTAGGACATGGTCGGGCGGATGGCATTGAGCGCCTCGGCCATCTTCGCCGGGGTCAGCTTGCCCTTCTCGACGCGCTTGCCCAGCAGCTTGGAGGCCTCGTTCAGGCCCATCTGGATACCCTCTTCACGGATATCCTTCATCAGGATCGGCGTGCCCTTGACGGCCGACTGGTAGGCGATGCCGCCGCCCATGATGCCGGCACCGAGCACGGCGGCGAGCTTCACGTCGCGTGCCTGCTTGTCGTACTGCTTGGCCTTCTTCTTCAGCTCTTGATCGTTCAGGAACAGACCGACCAGACTTTGGGCGACCGAGGTCTTGGCCAGCTTGACGAAGCCGGCGGCCTCGACTTCCAACGCTTTTTCGCGGCCGAAGTTGGCGGCCTTCTGGATGGTCTTGATCGCTTCGACCGGCGCCGGGTAGTTCGGGCCGGCCTGCCCGGCAACGAAGCCCTTGGCGGTCTCGAACGCCATCATCTGCTCGATGGCATTGAGCTTGAGCTTATCGAGCTTGAACTGGCGCTTGGCCTTGTAGTCCAGCTCGCCGGAAATGGCGCGCTTGACCAGATCCAGGGCCGCTTCGGTGAGTTTCTCCGGTGCCACGACGGCATCGACGGCGCCGGCTTTCAGCGCGTCCTCGGCACGGTTTTCCTTGCCCGAGGCGATCCACTCGACGGCATTGTCGACGCCAATCACGCGCGGCAGACGCACGGTGCCGCCGAAGCCCGGGTAGATGCCCAGTTTCACTTCCGGCAGGCCGACCTTGGCCACGGTCGACATCACGCGGTAATCGGCCGCCAGGCACATTTCGAATCCGCCACCCAGCGCAATGCCGTTGATGGCCGCGACAGTCGGCACGCCCAGGTCCTCGAAGTCGCTGAAAATCGTGTTGGCTTCGAGGTTGCCGGCGACCAGCTCTTCATCCGGCAGCTTGAAGTTGTCGACGAACTCAGTGATGTCGGCGCCGACGATGAACACGTCCTTGCCGCTGGTCACGACCACGCCCTTGACGGAGGCGTCGGCCTTGATGGCGTCGACCGCCTGGCGCAGTTCGTTGAGGGTGAGACGGTTGAACTTGTTGACGGACTCACCCTTGAGGTCGAAGTTGAGTTCGACGATGCCACTCTCAAGAGCCTTAACCGTGATGGCTTTACCTTCGTAAATCATCAACTGATCTCCACGGTATGAAAGCTGAACGTTATGTGCCGCACGCCTGATGGCCTGACACGCCGCAGCCTGGTCCTGCGCTGCGGCACCCACCGACACGAAAATTGGGCTGATCGAACGAAGCAAACGATCGATTCATACGCCCGTTTGATTGGGTGCGCACACCTTCCCGGAAAAGCCAAATGTTGTCAATCGCGGGCAGGGGCATGCCGCCGACGCGGCCGGATGCCCACCGGCATCGCGGCCCGCATCAGCACCAAAGCCTAGCCTGCGGCGGTGTATGGCGCGGTATTCATCGAACCGATGCGGGACAAACCGGTCGAGCGGCCGATGAACGAGACATCCCGAGCGGAATGAAGGCGGGTCAGGTGCGCGCGGCGGCGCGGGTCGCGAGGTCGTCGAAGACCTCGGGTGTCAGCGCCGCATCGCCCTTGTCATCCAGCGCCTGCCGTACGCCGGCATGATTGGGATAGCTGTCGCCGATGAGGCTCAGCAAGCGCGAGCCGCGCTCGGTCACGCGGTAATTCTCGCCCGTGCCACCGGCCTCCTCGGGAAGCGGCTCGATGAAGCCGCCGTCGAGCAGCAGGCGTTCGTATTCCGCCGCCTCGGCCCGCAAGCTGTCCATGTTCGGCAGAGGCTGGCCGGCACCCTCGAGCTGCTGCGCATACTTCTCGGCGCCCAGTCTTGGCTTGAAGTGCTCGTCGGTGGAGTGCTGGATTTCGTGCAGCAGGAATTCGATCAGGTCCCAGTGGTAGCTCATGGCGTCTCTCCCGTGGGGGCCGTTGCGGCCGCTTTCTCTTCCGACCGCAGTCTCGCCACGACGGTTCGCCCCCGCTCAGGCATCGGTTCGGCCGTCGGTTCGGGCGGCAGTTCGGAACAAAGGGCCGGGCCGAGCGATCCACCGTTCCAGAGCCCCGTCACGGAGAACCCCCCATGAACTTCAAGATCTCTACCGGCCTTGCCCTGCTGCTGGCCAGCACGCTGAGTTATGGCGCCGAGACCAGCGCCACGCAAGACTGCACCTCCGATGAGGTCGAGCGCATGGCGCAACTGCTCGCCGACCGGGTGAACGAGATCAGCAAGAGCCAGCCCGAGCGTGCCGCCGAGCTGAACGAGGAAATGCGCCAACAGGACATCAAACGCACCCAGCAGACGCTGGGCAACGAGTGCGAAGCCTACCGCCAGCGCATCGAAGATATCGAGCGCCTGGAGAAGACCGCCGAGATACCGATGTCGGAACGTGTCACGCCCCAGCAATGAGCGAGCGGCTTAGTCGGCGGACGCGTCGGTTGCCGGCTTGCGCCGCTTCAGGGGCGCCAACCCGTCGCCGCTGACGACGGCGCTGGAGGCGGGTCCGCGCGATGGCCGGGGCTTCTTTTCAGCCGGCTTCTTGGTCGTCTTTTTCTTCTTCACCCCGGCGGCCTTGCCCGATGCCTTGAGGTTCTTCGGACCCTGGTAGTTGCCCTTCAGCCCCTTGATGACGCGCCGCTCGAACCGCTGCTTGAGGTAGCGCTCGATGCTGGACATCAGGTTCCAGTCCGTATGGGCGATGAGCGAAATGGCCAGCCCTTCCCCGCCGGCCCGCCCGGTGCGACCGATGCGATGGACGTATTCGTCACCCGAGCGCGGCATGTCGAAGTTGATGACCAGGTCGAGCCCGTCGAGATCGAGCCCACGGGCCGCGACGTCGGTGGCCACCAGCACCTTGGCGCCGCCGTGACGTAGCCGCTCGATGGCGAGTTTGCGATCCTTCTGGTCCTTTTCGCCGTGCAGGACGAACGCCTTGACCCCGTCGGCCACCAGATGCCCATACAGGCGGTCTGCCTGTGCGCGTGTGTTGGTGAACACGATCGCCTTGTCATAGGTCTCGTTGGCGAGCAGCCAATGGACCAGGCGCTCCTTGTGGGCCGGATCGTCCGCCGTGATGATCTGCTGGCGAACGTTCTCGTTCAGCTCGGAGACGCGGTTGAGCATCAGGTGTTGCGGGTCGCGCAGCACCTTGCCGGTCATCTCCCGCAGCCCGGCGCCGCCGGTGGTGGCGGAGAACAGCAGGGTCTGCTGGCGTCCGCGGCAGGTCTCCACAAGCCGGACGACGTCTTCCGCGAAGCCCATGTCGAGCATGCGGTCGGCCTCGTCCAGCACCAGAATCTCGACGTCGGCGAGCTTCAGGTTGCCGGCGTCGAGGTGCTCGATCAGCCGTCCTGGCGTACCGATCAGCACATCCGGTACGCGCCGCAGCATGGCGGCCTGAACCTTGAAGTCCTCGCCGCCGGTCACGAGGCCGGCCTTGATGAAGGTGAACTGCGCGAAGCGCTCGACCTGCTTGAGGGTCTGCTGGGCCAGCTCGCGCGTCGGCAGCAACACCAGCGCGCGGACGTCCACACGCGGCTGGGCATCGCCGATCAGCCGGTTGAGCATCGGCAGTACGAACGCGGCGGTCTTGCCGCTACCGGTGCGTGCCGTGACCCGCAGATCATGCCCTGCCAGCGCCGCCGGGATGGCGGCCGCCTGTACCGGGGTCGGCTCGACGAAGCGTTGCTCGGCGAGCGCCTTGAGCAGGCGTTCATGCAGGTTGAAGTCGGCGAACAAGGCGATACCTCGGCAGGGGCAGCTGAAACGGCTGCATAGGTTACCCGGTCACGATAGGAAATAAAGCCGCAGACGCCGAGGTACCTGGCCGCCACGCTCGGCGGTAAGCTTGCCGGGCCGCTGGAGGAGACCCGACATGAGCACACCCCTACGACTGCTTGTCCTTTGCTCGGCGCTGATCGCAGCGGCCGAGGCGCAGGCCGACCCCAGGCACGACAAGAGACCGCACGCGCAGCCCGGACACGCGCAACCCTCCGCCCAGCCCGTACAGGGTCCGGTGGTCGATGTCGCGCGGGTGCTGGCGATTCTGGCGGACAACCGCTCGTTGATAGGCCCGGCGAGCGATCTGCCGCCCGGCATTCGAAAGAACCTGGCACGCGGCAAGCCGCTGCCGCCGGGCATCGCCAAACAACTGGACAGCCGGCTGCTGGGTCGTCTACCGCGCTACGACGATCACGAATGGAAGCAGGTCGGGACCGACCTCGTGCTGATAGCGGTGGCGACCGGGATCGTCATCGAAATCCTCGACGACGTGCTCGATTGACAGGCGCTACTGGGGGTTGCAGGTCAGCTTCACGCGCAGCTTGATGATGTCGCGGCGAAACTTGACGGTCATCGGCAGCCGCTCGCCAGACGCGATGACGGCCTGGCGCGTACGTGGCACCTCCGGTCCGTTCTTGAACACGGCGCTGCATTCGACGGGACGGGCGCCGTAGTTGTAGACCAGCAGGCCGGCGAAATCGCGATCGATCGATTCCGGCGAGACGCTCACTTCGGCACCATTGAGCGACTCGTCGACCTCGATCGGGTAGCTCACCGCCAACGCGGTCAGCGGTAGCAGCAAGAGCAAGGCGCAGCAGAGGTTTTTCATGGGCGGTCTCCGGGAACGGGCGGTCGCCAGCTTAACAGACAGTGCCTTCGGGCCAAGGCAGGGACCCTTCGGATGAAAGCTCCACGCGTCACGCTCGACCAATGGCGCACCCTGCAGGCGGTGGTGGACTGCGGCGGCTTCGCCCAGGCCGCCGAAGCCCTGCATCGCTCGCAATCCTCGGTGAGCTACGCCATGGCGCGCCTGCAGGAGCAGCTCGGCGTGCCCCTGCTGCGTATCGACGGTCGCAAGGCCGTGCTCACCGAGGCCGGCGAGGTGCTGCTGCGGCGTTCGCGGCAGCTGATCAGCCAGGCCAGCCAGCTCGAAGACCTCGCCCACCGCATGGAGCAAGGCTGGGAGGCCGAGGTGCGCCTGGTGGTCGACGCCGCCTATCCGAACGCCAAGCTGATCCGCGCGCTCAAAGCCTTCATGCCCCAGAGCCAGGGTTGCCGGGTGCTGCTGCGCGAGGAGGTGCTTTCCGGCGCCGAGGAGGTACTTACCGAGGGCACGGCCGATCTCGCCATCAGCGGGCTGGATATCACCGGCTATCTCGGCACGGAGCTGGGTCCGGTAGAATTCGTCGCCGTCGCCCATGCCGGGCACGCACTCCACCAATTGCAACGCAAGCTCAGCGTCCAGGACTTGCAGAGCCAGATGCAGATCGTGGTGCGTGACAGCGGCCAGCGCAGCCCGCGCGACAGCGGCTGGCTCGGGGCCGAGCAACGCTGGACGGTCGGCAGCCTGGCGACCTCGGTGAAGTTCGTGTGCAGCGGCCTAGGATTCGCCTGGCTGCCGCGACACATGATCGCGCGCGAGCTAGAGGAAGGGGTGCTTCGTCCGCTGCCGTTGATCCAGGGCGGAACCCGACGCCCGCTGTTCTATCTGTACACCAACAAGGACAAGCCGCTCGGCCCCGCTGCCCGGATACTCAGCGAACTGATCAAGACTCACGATGCCGAACCGCTCGCCCACGCGGGCTGAACCCTCCAGACAGGACCCCTTCCCATGCTCAAACGCCTCGCTCTCCTCGCCTGCACCCTGCTCTTCGTCGGTCACCTGCACGCCGCGGAAAACCCGCACGTGCTGCTCAACACCAGCCTCGGTGAAATCGAAGTCGAACTGAACGCCGACAAGGCCCCGGTCTCGGTCAAGAACTTCCTCGAATATGTCGACAGCGGCTTCTACGACGGCACCATCTTCCACCGCGTGATCCCGGGCTTCATGGTCCAGGGCGGCGGATTCACCGCCGACATGCAGCAGAAGAACACCCGCGCGCCGATCGTCAACGAGGCCGACAACGGCCTACACAACGTGCGCGGAACGCTGGCGATGGCGCGCACCCAGGACAAGGACTCGGCCACCTCGCAGTTTTTCATCAACCACCGCGACAACGCCTTCCTCGACCACGGCAGCCGCGACTTCGGTTACGCGGTCTTCGGCAAGGTCGTCCGGGGCATGGACGTGGTCGATCAGATCGCCCAGGTGCCGACCGGTAACCAGGGCATGTTCCAGAACGTCCCGCGCGAGCCGGTAAAGATCATCTCGGCCAAGCGCCTCTGATCCTCAGGACCGCCGCCGCGACCGAATGCGCTCGCGGCGGCGTCAACGCATGCCCTTCAAACGCTTCGAACGCCTGATTGACCCCTTCCGGGACGCACCCGCGCATATGCCGCCGGCCGGCGTCGTCGGCTTCTACCTGCATTACCTGCGGCAAGTCTGGCCGGTGATGCTGGCGCTGCTGGTGGTCGGCTTCTTCGTCGCGCTGATCGAGGTCGCCCTGTTCGAATTCCTCGGGCGGCTAATCGATCTGGCACAGACCACCTCGGCGGCGCGCTTCTTCGAAGAACATCGAGGGACGCTGATCTGGATGGCGGTGGTGACCTTGCTGCTGCGCCCGCTCGCCTTCGGCCTGCATGACCTGCTGCTGCACCAGGCGCTCAGCCCGAGCCTGACCAACCTGATCCGCTGGCAGAACCACCGCTACCTGCTCCGCCAGAGCCTGGGCTTCTTCCAGAACGACTTCGCCGGTCGCATCGCCCAGCGCGTGATGCAGACCGGCCCCTCGCTGCGCGAATCGGCGGTCCAGGTGGTCGACGCGCTCTGGCACGTCGTCATCTACACGGGCAGCGCGCTGGTGCTCTTCGCCGAGGCGGACCTGCGTCTGGTCCTGCCGTTGGCGCTCTGGATAGTCGGCTACGTCACCGCCCTGTGCCTCTTCGTGCCGCGGGTCCGCCGGCGCTCCGCCGAAGCCTCGGCCGGACGTTCGCGCGTGATGGGACGCGTGGTCGACGGCTACACGAACATCCTCACGCTCAAGCTGTTCGCCCATACGCGCGAGGAAGAAGGCTACGCGCGCGCGGCCATGCAGGACCTGGTCGGCCGCTTCCAGCGCCAGTCGCGCGTGATCACCGGCATGGACATCAGCATCACCTGCCTCAACGGCCTGCTCATCGCCTCGACCGTCGGGCTGGCGTTGTGGCTGTGGAGCGAGGGCCGGATCACGACCGGCGCCATCGCGCTCGCCACGGGCCTGGTGATCCGCATCATCGGCATGTCCGAGTGGATCATGTGGGTGGTCAGCGGCATCTTCGACAACGTCGGCACCGTGCAGGACGGCATGAAGACCCTGATCCACCCGCTCACGGTGACCGACCGCCCCGACGCCCGCCCGCTCCGGGTCACGCACGGTGAAGTCCGCTTCGAAGCGGTGACCTTCCGCTATGGCGAGGCCGCACCGACCGGTCCGGCCGTCATCGAGGGCCTGGACCTGACCGTCGCGCCCGGCGAGAAGATCGGCCTGGTCGGTCCGTCCGGCGCGGGCAAGTCGACCCTCGTCGCCCTGCTCCTGCGCCTCTACGACCTGCACGGCGGGCGCATTCTCGTCGATGGCCAGGACATCGCCGAGGGAACCCAGGACAGCCTGCGCGCGCAGATCGGCATGGTCACGCAGGACACCTCGCTGCTGCACCGCTCGATCCGCGACAACCTTCGCTACGGCCGCCCCGACGCCAGCGACGAGGCGATCATGGCCGCGCTGGCCCAGGCCCGCGCCGACACCTTCGTCCCGTTGCTGCGCGACGCCGAGGGCCGCAGCGGTCTGGACGCGCAAGTCGGCGAGCGCGGCGTAAAGCTGTCCGGCGGGCAGCGCCAGCGCATCGCGATCGCCCGCATGCTGCTCAAGGACGCGCCTATTCTGGTGCTCGACGAAGCGACCTCGGCGCTGGATTCGGAAACCGAGGCGGCCATCCAGGACAGCCTCGAGACGCTCATGCAAGGCAAGACGGTGATCGCCATCGCGCATCGCCTGTCGACCATCGCGCGGATGGATCGGCTGGTAGTGATGGAGGGCGGCCGGATCGTCGAGACCGGCAGCCACGCCGAGCTGGTGGCAGCCGGCGGGCTCTACGCGCGGTTGTGGCGCCACCAGACCGGCGGCTTCGTCGGCGTCGATTGACGCTCAGCCACCCCGCGCCAGCAGGTGGCTCATGGCCGTCTTCAGCTTCATCGGACGCACCGGCTTGTGCATGAGCGTGTGGCCGAGCGCCCTCACCTGCTGCTTGAGTTCGTTCGAGTAGTTGGCGGTGATCATCAGCGCCGGCAGTGGGCTGGCACGCCGCGCGTTGACGGCAGCCACGGCGTCGATCCCGTTGTGCCCGTTGTCCAGGTGGTAATCGGCGATCAGGAGATCGGCCTCGGCGTGAAAGCCATCGACCTGCCGCCCCAGATCCTCCTGCGACAACGCCGTGACCACCCGGCAGCCCCAGCCCTCGAGCAAGGTGCGCATGCCGGCGCAGATCGCCGCATCGTTATCGAGCACCCAGACGCGCGCACCTTCGAGCCGCTGCAGCACCTGTTCGGGCGCGCTCGGTTCGGGCCGCGCCGGCGGTGCACGGCGGGCCAGCGGCACCTCGACGGCAAAGCACGAGCCCCGGCCCGGCCGGGAGCGGACGCGAATGCGATGGCCCAGCATGCGCGCGATCTTGTCGACGATCGCCAGGCCCAGGCCCAACCCGCGATCCTGGTTCCGCCGTACCCCATCGCCGCGTTTGAACTCGAGGAATATCTCGTCGAGCTTGTCCTCGGGGATGCCGACGCCGGTGTCCCACACCTCGATCGACAGCCGCCTGGCGTGACGCCGGCAACCCAGCAGGATGCGCCCCTGCGGGGTGTAGCGAATGGCGTTGGTCAGCAGGTTGCGCAGGATGCGCGCAAGCAACTGGATGTCGCTGCGCACGAGCGCCGAGCAGGCCACGAAGTGCAGCTGCAAGCCCTCCGCGCGGGCGAGCTGGCGGTACTCCTCGGCCAGGTTGCCGAGCAGTTCGCTGACGGCGAAGGGAGCGATGTCCGGCTTGATCACGCCGGCATCCAGCTTGGAGATATCGACCAGCGTGCCGAGCAGGTTTTCGACGTCTTCCAGCGAATTGCTGACGTTGCGGATCAGCGCGGTGTTGCGCCCCGGATCGCGCTGTTCGAGCAAGGCGCTGGTGAACAGGCGCGCCGCATTGAGGGGCTGCAGCAGGTCGTGGCTCACCGCCGCCAGAAACTTGGTCTTCGACAGGTTGGCCAGCTCGGCCTCCCGTTTGGCCTCGCGCAGACGGCCTTCCACCTGGGTACGTTCGTCGATCTCCAGCCGTAGCTGGTCGTTCAGTTCCATGAGTTCGGCGGTGCGCTCGCGGACGCGCTGCTCGAGGTTCTGGTAGGCCTTGTGCAAGGCTTCGGCGGTGCGGCGGCGGTCGGTGATGTCGCGGATGAGCACGAAGATGCCCACCACCTCGCCATTGGCCTGGCAGTTGGGTACGTAGGACCGCAGCATGTAGCGCTCCTGCCCGGCGTGGTTGGCCTCGGCCATCTCGAAGCTGACGCTCTCGCCGGCCAGGGCGCGGTCGACGTAAGGTTCCAGACGCCGCCACTGCGCCTCGCTGTGGACGTCCCGCAGGCTTTGGCCGAGCATTGCGCCGCGTGGCCAGCAGTACCACTCCTCGTAGACCTTGTTGGTGAATTCGTACACCAGGTTGGCGTCCAGGTAGGCGATCAGCGCCGGAACGTGGTCCGTGATCAGCCGAATCCAGCGCTCGCTCTCGCGCAGCGCCTCGGCATGGCGATAGCGCTCGGTGATGTCGGTGAAGGTGTTGACGTAGCCGCCGGCCGGTAGCGGATGGGTGCGAATTTCCAGCATGCGGCCGTCGAACAGCCGTTGCTCCAGCTCGCGAATGGGTCGCCCGGCGTCATCGCGACTCGCGGGCGTGAGCAGCCGCAGCTCGCTCTCGGCCATCACCTCCTCGAACGCGCGGTGAGCCTGGATCGGCGCCAGCCCGCACAGTTCGAGAAAGCGCCGGTTCCACAGCTCCAGCGCTCCCTCGGTATTCACCATCGCCACGCCTTGCGACAGGTTGTCGACGGCGCGTTGCAGCAGGTGCGACTTCTGCGCCAGCGCCTGCTCGCGGCGGATGGTCTCGCTCTGCTTCACCTCGGTGATGTCGGTGTAGAGGATCACCCGGCCGCCCTCGCGGGTCGGCCGCTCGCTGACCTGCACCCAGCGCCCATTGCGCAGGCGGTAGAGCGTCGGCTCGGTGCCGCTGCCGGGGTGTTCCTCGACGATCAGCCCGGAGCTGCTCGCCAGCCGCCGCACTTCCGACAGCCGTGTGCCGGCGGTGATACGCGCGCGGGTCTTGGCCCAGAAGGACTTGAACCGGCTGTTGAACAGCACGATGCGCTGTTCCCGGTCGAACAGCACGAAGCCATCGGAAATGCTCTCGATCGCGTCGATGAGGTGTTGATGGGCCGTCTCGGCGCGCAAGCGGGCATCGCTGAGCAGCTGGTTGCTGGCGCGCAACTCGCCCATCGCCTGGTTCAGCGCATCGGTTCGTTCGCGCACCTGTTCGGCGAGCACCACCGAATGCTGGAACGCGGTGTAGGACGCGTCCCGCACCGAGCCGCTGGATTCGATGCGTTCGATCAGCGCCGCATTGATGCGTCGCAGCTTGGCATTGTCGTGTTCGAGCGCGGCGACCCGGGCCTCCAGCTCAGCGACAGGCCCGGCCTCTCGGGCGGCCGATGGCGACGCCGGTGAAGGTCTGGTTGATATGCATGCCATTGAACTGTTCCCCGTAGGTGTTGAAACCGATCACCCGCTGCCGACGAAGAAAGGCAGACGCCTGCGCCACCGTCGCCGTGGCTTCGACTTCCAGGCGCCGCAGGAAACAGTCGCAGCCGATGGTCAGCAGCGGCGGTCCCAGGCGCTGTTCGAGCCGCTCGAATACGGCCTCCAGGTTCGGCATCAGTGGACCGGTTCGCATGGCCGTCAGCACGATGCCGGTCTCGACGGCGCAGTAGAACGTCAGGCTGCCGTCCGGGTGGGCCTTCTGGATCGAGCGCACGTAATAGCGTTCGTTGATGCGTACCGCCAGCGGGTGGGCGGCGAACACGCGGTGATCAAGCGACTCGACCGGCACGCCGATCAACCGCGCGTATTCGTCCGCCGCCGGCTCGGCGTTGAGCTCGAAAACCCGTCGCGCGTGGCTGTCGGCGTGGGTCACCACCAGCTTTTCATCCCTGGGCAGGATGTGATGAGTGGTGAACACCTCGAAATCCAGCCAGGTATTGATCAGCACCACCGCCGCCGCCCCGCTGTGGAAGCGACCGTCGTAGTAGACGTGCGTGTTGGTGAGGTGGTTGTCGTCGCCGGCCGAGCCGCCGAAATGAGGAATGCTGCCGAACGCCGCGCTCAGCGCCGCGAGCACCACTTCCTCGCGGCTCGACAGGCCATCGAGCAGGGTCAGGGCGAAGCTGTGGTCCTTGATCGGGGCCAGCGAATTGCTGCGGCAATCGCCCACCAGCCGCTCGACCAGCTGCTGGGCCTCGAACAGGTTGAAGCGATCCATCTCGTCGATCAGCCCGCAGGCGATGGAAAAGCTGCGGTGGTCGAAGCCGATCGCGCTGACGCAGCCACGACCGTAGCCCTGCGAGGTGATCTCTCCGGCCGTCGTGCAACCGACCAGCCTCACGCCGCCGAAGTAGTGCCGCAGCGAATCGCCCAGCGCCTGCAGGTCGTATTCGGCCGAACAGAAGAACAGCACGAAGCCGAGGTGCGGGTGAATCAGCTGGCGGGCCAGGTCCTGCGCGACGGTCTCGGCATCCGGCGCCTGCGACATGGCGGTGCGCAGCATTTCGTTCTGTTCGTGCGACACCGGCCATGCCCCTTGGCTATCCGACGGACAACCCCATTCTAGGGAGCGGAAAAGGCCGGCAAATGCTACTTCAGTACCGGAGCCGCACTGCCAAGGTAGCGATCGCTGCGCCTGGCGATGGCGGCATCGGGAATCAGAACACCATGTCGGACAGACGCCAGACTTCGAAGGCCGGTGTCTCGTAAGGATGGGCGCGCTTGAGCGCCTTGACCACGTCGTGGATCAGCTCGTCGGCGACGACCAGCTCGACCTTCCATTCGGCGACCCGCTCGAGCTGGCCGACCTGACCGAGATAGGGCTGGCTGCCTTCCAGCGGACGGAACTGGCCCTGGCCGAGGGCCTGCCAGCAGCAACTGTCATAGGCGCCGATACGACCGCCACCGGCACCGAACACTGCCTTCTTCACGTCATCGAGATGGGATTCGGGTACGTAGAAGCACAGCTTGTACATCGGACAACTCCGAAAGATCACGGCATGCACCGGTATCCCGACCGGGCACTGCTGCCATCGACTGTCGCATCCGGGCGACAGCAAAGAGGGAACCGACTAGTTGGAACCCGCGAAACGGCACCTGTTCGGCCCGCCAGAAACGAATGTGCCAGGCTGTGAAGCCTGGCACATCGGGTTCTACAGGGTGCGGGCGGTCAATCGACCCAGACCCGTGCGTTGCGGAACATGCGCATCCAGGCGCCGTCTTCCTGCCAGTCGTCCGGGCGCCAGGAGTTGGTCACGGCGCGGAACACCCGCTCGGGGTGCGGCATCATGATGGTGACGCGACCGTCGCGCGTGGTCAGGCCGGTGATGCCGCGCGGCGAGCCGCTGGGGTTCGCCGGGTAGCGTTCGGTCACCTTGCCGTGGTTGTCCACGAGCCGGACGGCGACGCAGCCGGAGAGGTCCGCCTCGAGCAGCGCCTCTTCGCTTTCGAATTCCGCATGGCCTTCACCGTGCGCGATCGCGATCGGCATGCGCGAACCGGCCATGCCTTGCAGGAAGATCGACGGCGACTCCTGAATCTGCACCATGGCCACACGCGCTTCGAACTGCTCCGAGCGGTTGCGCACGAAGTGCGGCCAGACATCGCTGCCCGGAATCAGCTCATGCAGGTTGGACAGCATCTGACAGCCGTTGCAGATGCCGAGACCGAAGCTGTCCTTGCGCTCGAAGAAGGCGCTGAACGCATCGCGTGCGCGCGTATTGAACAGGATCGACTTGGCCCAGCCCTCGCCCGCACCGAGCACGTCGCCATAGGAGAAACCACCGCAGGCGACCAGGCCCTTGAAGCGGTCCAGCGTGACGCGCCCGGAGAGAATGTCGCTCATGTGCACGTCGATCGCGGCGAAGCCCGCCCGATCGAAGGCGGCGGCCATCTCGGTCTGACCGTTGACGCCCTGCTCGCGCAGGATCGCCACCTGCGGGCGGACACCGGTCCTGATGTAGGGCGCGGCGATGTCTTCGTTGACGTCATAACCAAGCTTGACGCTCAGGCCGGGGTTTTCCTCGTCCAGCAGCAGCTCGAACTCTTCGTCGGCGCATTCGGCGTTGTCGCGCAGGCGCTGGATGCGGTAGCTGGTTTCCGCCCACTGGCGCTGGAGCGCGCGGCGGTCGGCGCTGAACGCCTCGCGGTGATCGAACAGGACCCGCACCTCGGCATTGTTGATCGGCTGGCCGATCACCATGACGCACTCTTCCAGGCCGGCGGCGCTGAACTGGGCAAGCACTTCCTCGGTATCGTCCTGCCGCACCTGGATCACCGCGCCGAGCTCTTCGTTGAACAGCAACGCGCCGATCTCGCTGGCATCCTGCACCAGCCCGTCGAGGGACAGGTTGAGCCCGCAATGCCCGGCGAAGGCCATCTCCAGCACGGTCGTCAGCAGGCCGCCATCGGAGCGGTCGTGATAGGCCAGCAGCTTGCCGTCGCCATTGAGTCCCTGGATCACGGCGAAAAAGGCCTTGAGGTCTTCGGCATCATCGACGTCCGGCGCCTGGCGGCCGATCTGCCCGTACACCTGCGCCAGGATCGAACCGCCCATGCGCGCCTGGCCGCGGCCCAGGTCGATGAGAATCAGGTCGGTCTCGCCCTTGTCCAGCCGCAATTGCGGGGTGAGCGTGCGGCGCACGTCGCTGACCGGGGCGAAGCCGGAGACGATCAGCGACAACGGCGAGGTGACGCTCTTGTCGGTGCCCGCCTCGTTCCAGCGGGTCTTCATGGACATCGAGTCCTTGCCCACCGGGATGGTGATGCCCAGCGCCGGACACAGGTCCATGCCTACCGCGCGGACGGTGTCGTACAGGCGCGCGTCTTCGCCCGGGTGGCCGGCAGCGGCCATCCAGTTGGCGGAGAGTTTGATGTCGCCGAGTTTTTCGATCGGTGCGGCGGCCAGGTTGGTCAGCGTTTCACCGATGGCCATGCGACCGGAGGCCGGCGCGTCGAGCAGCGCCAGCGGCGTGCGCTCGCCCATCGCCATCGCCTCGCCGGTATGGACGTCGTAGCTGGTGGCCGTCACGGCGCAGTCGGCAACCGGCACCTGCCAGGGGCCGACCATCTGATCGCGAACGACCTGGCCGGTGATGCTGCGGTCGCCGATGGTGATCAGGAAGCTCTTGCTGGCCACCGCGGGGTGGTGCAGGACACGGCTGACCGCCTCGGCCAGGTCGACCTGCGCGGGATCGAAGTCATCGCCCGGCAAGGCCTCGCGACTGGCGCTGCGGTGCATGCGCGGCGGTTTGCCGAGCAGCACTTCGAGCGGCATGTCGACCGGCTTGTTGCCGAAGTGGCTGTCGGCCACGGTCAGGTGAGGCTCGGCGGTCGCCTCGCCCACCACGGCAAAGGGGCAGCGCTCGCGCTCGCAGATGGCCTTGAAGCGCTCGTAATCCGCTGCATCGACCGAGAGCACGTAGCGCTCCTGCGATTCGTTGCACCAGATTTCGTGCGGCGCCATGCCCGGCTCGTCGTTGGGAATGTTGCGCAGCTCGAAGCGGCCGCCGCGCCCGCCGTCGTTGACCAGCTCGGGGAAGGCATTGGAGAGGCCGCCGGCACCCACGTCATGGATGAACTTGATGGGGTTGTGCTCGCCCAGCTGCCAACAGCGGTCGATCACTTCCTGGCAGCGGCGCTCCATCTCCGGGTTGTCGCGCTGCACGGAGGCGAAATCGAGGTCCGCCGAACTCGCACCGGTGGCCATCGACGAGGCCGCGCCGCCGCCCAGGCCGATAAGCATGGCCGGGCCGCCCAGCACGATCAGCTTGGCGCCGACCGAGATTTCGGCCTTCTGCACGTGCTCTTCGCGGATGTTGCCCATGCCACCGGCGAGCATGATCGGCTTGTGATAGCCGCGCACTTCTTCGCCGCGCGGCGTCTGGATGGCCTGCTCGAAGGTGCGGAAATAGCCGTTGAGCGCCGGTCGGCCGAACTCGTTGTTGAACGCGGCACCGCCCAGCGGGCCTTCGATCATGATGTCCAGCGGCGTGACGATGCGCTCGGGCTTGCCGTAGGGCTTTTCCCAGGGCTGCTCGAAACCGGGGATGTTCAGGTTGGAAACGGTGAAGCCGGTCAGGCCCGCCTTCGGCTTGGCGCCACGGCCGGTCGCACCCTCGTCGCGAATCTCGCCGCCGGAGCCGGTCGATGCGCCCGGAAACGGCGCGATGGCGGTCGGGTGGTTGTGGGTCTCGACCTTCATCAGGATGTGCACCGGCTCCTGATGCGCGGCGTACTGGGCGCTGTCCGGCTCGGGGAAGAAGCGGCCCGCCGGGTGGCCGACGATGACAGCGGCGTTGTCCTTGTAGGCCGAGAGCACGCCTTCGCCGTGCATCTGGAAGGTGTTCTTGATCATGCCGAACAGGGACTTCTCCTGGCTCTCGCCGTCGATATCCCAGCTGGCGTTGAAGATCTTGTGCCGGCAATGCTCGGAGTTCGCCTGGGCGAACATCATCAGTTCGATGTCGTGCGGGTTGCGACCCAGGCCCTGGAAGGCCTTGACCAGGTAATCGATCTCATCGTCCGCCAGCGCCAGGCCGAGCGTGACATTCGCCTGTTCCAGCGCCGGGCGTCCGCCGCCCAGCACATCGACCGCCGTCAGTGGGCGGGGCTCCGCGTGGCTGAACAAGGGTTCGGCCTCTTCGAAACGGCTGAGCACCAGTTGGGTCATGCGGTCGTGCAGCAGGGCCGACGCGGCGGCCACGTCGGCATCCGAGAGGTCACCCTCCAGGTAGTAGGCGATGCCGCGCTCCAGCCGCTGGATGGCGCCCAGGCCGCAGTTGTGGGCGATATCGGTGGCCTTGCTCGACCAGGGCGAAATGGTGCCGAAGCGCGGCACCACCAGCAGCAGACGGCCCGTAGGCTCCTGCACCGGCACGCTGGGGCCATAACGAAGCAGACGGGCCAGCACCTGCTGTTCGGTTTCCCCGAGCGTTCCGAGGGTTTCGGCGAAGTGTGCGAACTCGGCGTAAAGGCCGCGAACCGCGGGGACCTTCTGGGTCAGTTGGGCCAGCAATTTGCCGTGACGGAAGGCGGAAAGTGCGGGAGCACCGCGCAGGATCAACATCGTCGGAACAGCCTCGGGAGGGGTGGCATGAGGCCGTGCATTCTAGCCGAACAGCAGCGCCGAGGCTAAAGGAGAACAGGCGACGGGCGGCGAACAGGTCGGCTCAAGCAGAGGCGCGGCAAGGCGTGCCGCATGCACACGCCTGCCTGCCCGCCACGGCATGGCCGGAAGCGGCGCCTCCAGCCTGCCGCCCGTGGCCCTAGTGCAGTATCTGACTGAGGAACAGCTTGGTCCGCTCGTTCTCCGGGTTGGTGAAGAACACGTCCGGCGCCGCCTGTTCGACGATCTCGCCCTTGTCCATGAAGATCACGCGGTTGGCGACCGTGCGCGCGAAGCCCATCTCGTGGGTCACGCAGAGCATGGTCATGCCGTCCTCGGCCAGCCCAATCATGGTGTCGAGCACCTCCTTCACCATCTCCGGGTCGAGCGCCGAGGTCGGCTCGTCGAAAAGCATGATCTTGGGCCGCATGCACAGCGCCCGGGCGATGGCCACGCGCTGCTGCTGGCCGCCCGAGAGCTGCCCCGGAAACTTGCCCGCCTGCTCGGGAATGCGTACCCGCTCGAGGTACTGCATGGCGATTTCCTCGGCCTCGCGCTTGGGCATCTTGCGCACCCACATGGGTGCCAGCGTGCAGTTCTGCAGCACGGTCAGGTGCGGGAACAGGTTGAAGTGCTGGAACACCATCCCAACCTCGCTGCGTATCGCCTCGATGCGCTTGAGATCGCTGGTCAGTTCATGGCCGTCGACCACGATGCGCCCCTGCTGGTGCTCTTCCAGCCGATTCAGACAGCGGATGGTCGTCGACTTGCCCGAGCCGGACGGCCCGCAGAGCACGATGCGCTCGCCCTGCCGGACCCTGAGGTTGATGTCCTTGAGTACGTGGAACTGGCCGTACCACTTGTTCACGCCCTCCATCTCGATCATCAGCGGATCGGCCGCCGGTTTTGCCTGTACGTCGTTCATGTCAGCTCCTCAATGCTTGTGGCCGGTATCCAGCTTGCGCTCCAGGTGCATGGAGTAGCGGGACATGCCGAAACAGAAAATCCAGTAGACGAGCGCCGCGAAGACATAGCCTTCGGTGGACATGCCCAGCCAGGCGGGATCGGTGGTGGCGCGCTTGATGCTGTTCAGGAAGTCGAACAGGCCGATGATGATCACCAGGCTCGTGTCCTTGAACAGCGCGATGAAGGTGTTCACCAGGCCCGGAATGACGAGCTTGAGCGCCTGCGGCAGGATCACCAGCACCATGCTGCGCCAATAGCCCAGGCCCATCGCCGCCGCGGCTTCGTACTGGCCCTTCGGAATGGCCTGGAGGCCGCCGCGCACGACTTCGGCGACGTAGGCCGCCTCGAAGAAGACCACCATCACCATCGCCCGCAGCAGCTTGTCGAGGTTCATCTCGACCGGCAGGAACAGCGGCAGCATCACCGACGACATGAACAGCACCGTAATCAGCGGCACCCCGCGCCAGAACTCGATGAAGGTCACGCAGATGACACGGATCGCCGGCATGTCGGAGCGTCGTCCCAGCGCCAGCATGATGCCCAGCGGCAGCGCGCCGGCGATGCCGACGGCAGCGATCACGATGGTCAGCATCAGCCCGCCCCAGCGGGTGCTCGGCACGGTTTCCAGGCCTAGAAAGCCGCCGTGCAGCAGCCAGTAGGCCACCAGCGGGTAGACCAGCAGGTAGCCGATCCCGTAGCGCACCTTGTGCGGCATCGCCTTGATGAACAGCGGCGCCGCACCGGCGATCGCCAGCACTGCCGCCAGGTCGACGCGCCAACGCAGCTCCGGCGGGTAGAAGCCATACATGAACTGGGCGAAGCGCGACTGGATGAAGACCCAGCAGGCACCTTCCCGGGTGCAGTCCTGCCGCGTGGTGCCGGTCCAGTCGGCCTGGAAGATCGCCCACTGTAGAAGCGGCGGCACGATGAGCCAGAGCAGGTACAGCCCCAGCAGCGTCAGGGCCGCGTTGAACCAGCTCGACAACAGGTTGGCGCGAATCCAGCCCAGTGCGCCGATGCTGGTGGTCGGTGCCGGAAGGTCCGGCTTGAACGTATGTGCGGTCATGCGCCCTCCCTAGCGTTCGATCAGCGCGATGCGCTTGTTGTACCAGTTCATCAGCAGCGAAATGCTGATGCTGATGGCCAGGTACACGCTCATGGTGATCGCCATCGTCTCGATCGCCTGCCCCGTCTGGTTGAGGACGGTACCGGCGAACAGCGACACCATGTCGGGGTACCCGATGGCGGCGGCGAGCGACGAGTTCTTCGCCAGGTTCAGGTACTGGCTCGTCAGCGGAGGGATGATCACCCGTAGCGCCTGCGGGATGATCACCAGGCGCAGGGTCTGGCCACCGCTCAGTCCGAGCGAGCTGGCCGCCTCGGTCTGCCCGTGGCTGACCGACTGGATGCCCGCCCGCACCGTTTCGCCGATGAAGGCCGCGGTGTAGATCGACAGCGCCAGCACGATCGAAACCAGCTCCGGGATCACCACCCAGCCACCGCGTATGTTGAAGCGCCGCAACTCGGGAATCTCCCAGTCGAACGGCGCGCCGACGATCATCACCGTCAGGCCGGGGACCACCAGCAGGATCGCCAGGCTCACCCAGAACACCGGCAACCGCTTGCCCGTGGCGTGTCGCAGGCCTTTCGCCCAGACCGCGAAGATCACCACCGCGAGCACGGCTACCGCGATGGCGACCAGGAACGGCCACATGCCGGGCGCGGCCAGCGGGGCCGGCATTTGCAGCCCTCGGTTGTTGACGAAGAACATGTCCGCCAGCGAGAGGCTGTCACGCGGACCCGGCAAGGGCGCCAGCACAGCGAAATAGAAGAAGAAGATCTGCAGCAGCGGCGGGATATTGCGGAAGGTCTCGATGTAGATGGTCGCCAGCTGGCGGATCAGCCAGTTCGACGAAAGCCGCGCCACGCCGAGGATGAAGCCCAGGATCGTCGCCAGGACGATACCAAGCACGCTGACCAGCAGCGTGTTGAGCAAGCCGATCCAGAACACCCGGCCATAGCTGTCGCTCTCGCTGTAATCGATCAGGTGTTGGGAAATGCCGAAGCCGGCGGCATTGTCGAGAAAGCCGAACCCGGAGGTGATGCCGCGGTTGGCGAGGTTGGTCTGGGTGTTATGGAAGAGATACCAGCCGATGCCGACCACGGCGGCGACGGCAATGATCTGGAATAGCCAGGCGCGTGCACGGGGATCGCTCAGGAGCGAGCCGCGCGCAGGCGTGGCGTCTAGGGTCGTACGCATTCAAAGCCCCCACGCGACGCACCGGCCAGGTGCCGGTGCGTCTATCAACGGTTTGCGGTCGCCACGGCGACCGAAAGGTCAACGCACCGGAGGCGCGTATTGCAGACCACCGTCTTTCCAGAGGGCGTTCAGGCCGCGCTCGATCTTCAGGTCGCTGTCGGCACCGACGTTGCGCGCGAAGACCTCGCCATAGTTGCCAACCTGTTTGATGATCTGGACGGCCCAGTCCTTCGGCAGGTTGAGGTCCTTGCCGTATTCACCTTCGGCACCAAGCAGCCGTGCGACGTCGGGGTTCTTGGTCGTCTTGGCCATTTCCTCGACGTTGCTCGAGTTGATGCCCAGTTCCTCCGCGTTGAGCATCGCAAAGAGCGTCCAGCGCACGATGTCGAACCATTCTTCGTCACCCTGGCGTACGGCCGGGCCGAGCGGCTCCTTGGAGATGACTTCCGGCAGCACGATGTACTGCTCGGGGTTGGCCAGCTTGATGCGCTGCGCATAGAGCTGCGACTGGTCGGAGGTCAGCACATCGCAACGACCGGACTCGAGCGACTTGGCGCTTTCATCCGAGGTGTCGTAGGTGATGGGCGTGTAGTTCATGCCGTTGGCACGGAAGTAGTCGGACAGGTTCAGCTCGGTGGTCGTCCCGGCCTGGATACAGACGGTCGCCCCGTCCAGCTCCTTGGCGCTCTTGACGCCGAGCTCCTTGTTCACCAGGAAGCCCTGGCCGTCGTAGTAGGTCACGCCGGTGAAGTTCAGGCCCATCGCCGCATCGCGCGAGCTGGTCCAGGTGGTGTTGCGCGAAAGCATGTCCACTTCGCCCGATTGCAGCGCGGTGAAGCGCTCCTTGGCGGTCAGCGGGCTGTACTTGACCTTGCTCGCGTCGCCGAACAGGGCGGCGGCCACGGCCCGGCAGATATCCACATCGATTCCCTTGTACTGGCCCTTCGCGTCGGCATAGGAGAAGCCCGGAAGCCCGTCGCTGATGCCGCACTGCACGAAGCCGTTGTTCTTGACCGCATCGAGCGTGGCGCCAGCATGGGCATTGGCGCCCACCCCCAGTGCCACTGCCGCCGAGAGAACAGCCAGCGTGGATTTGATCTTCATCTGAACCTCCAATGTGTTTTTTATTTTCGCGGAGTGAAGCAGCGCGCGACCGGACCATTGCGTGTCGGCCACGAAGCTTGCCGGACAGTCTAGTTGCTGACTGACGAACGGCAACCCCTGGCACGGTTCGCCAATGGTCGAAGGCCGCGCTGTTGCCTCCCCTGCGAAAAATCCTCGCCGCCGGTCGAGCGAAGCGGCGCCATTTCGCTTCAAGCAAGCGTCATACCAGCCGGCATAGAGTCGCCGCCGCGCGCAGCCGTACCGCCGCGCCCCGCGCCGCTCGTTCGCCGGAACACGCCGGACCGGGTAACCTGCGAGCCGCATCGCGAGCCTGCGCTCGCCCCAACGTGTAGCCGAATGCCCCGATCTGGAGCCATTGCATGACCGAACCCCTGATTCTCGAACCCCGGCAGGCCGTCGACGCCTGCGTCATCTGGCTGCACGGTCTGGGCGCCGACCGCTTCGACTTCCAGCCGGTCGCGCAGATGTTGCAGCAGCGCCTGCCCAGCACCCGCTTCGTCCTGCCGCAGGCACCGACGCAACCGGTCAGCATCAATGGCGGCTGGGCCATGCCGAGCTGGTACGACATCCTGGCGATGAGCCCGGCGCGGGCGATCGACAGTGACCAGATGGAGACTTCGGCCCAGACCGTCATCGGCCTGATCGAAGCCCAGCGCGACAGCCACGGCATCGACCCCGCACGCATCGTGCTGGCCGGCTTTTCGCAGGGCGGCGCGGTGGTGCTGCACACGGCCTTCTTGCGCTGGCAGGGACCGCTTGGCGGCGTGCTGGCGCTGTCGACCTATGCTCCGACGTTCACCGAAACCTTCGCCGTCGCCGAGACGCGCCGAGCCTGCCCGGTGCTCTGCCTGCACGGCACGCAGGACAACGTGGTGCTGCCGACGATGGGCCGCGCCGCGCACGATGCCCTCGCCGCGCAGAACGTTCCGGTGCAATGGCGCGATTACCCGATGGCTCACGAGGTGATCGGCCCGGAGATCGAAGACATCGGCCAGTGGCTGGTCGAGCGCCTGGCGCGATAGGGCACCGGACCGTCGGCCGGTGTGCTACGCCGGTCCGACGTCTTGCATTACACTGCCGCGACATCAATTCGACTGAATGAGAAAGCCGTGCTCAAAGCACTCAAAAAGCTCTTCGGCGCCCCAGACGCCGCGCCCACCGAGACGGCCCTGACGCCGCCCGCCACCCCATCCCGAGCCCCTTCCGCCGAGCCGACGCAACGGGCCGAACCGGCACCCAAGGCGGCAGAGCGCAAGCCGCGCAAGCCGCGTTCACGCGATACCGCGCCGGCCAAACCGGTACAGCCAGCCTGGTCGCTGGAGGATTTCGTCGTCGAACCCGTCGAAGGCAAGACGCGCTTTCATGACTTCACCCTCGACCCGCGGCTCATGCACGCCATCCACGATCTGGGCTTCCCCTATTGCACGCCGATCCAGGCGCAGGTGCTGGGCTTCACGCTCAAGGGCCGCGACGCCATCGGCCGCGCCCAGACGGGCACCGGCAAGACGGCGGCCTTCCTGATCTCCACGATCACCCAGTTGCTGCAGACCGAGCCGCCGAAAGAGCGCTACATGGGCGAGCCGCGCGCGCTGATCATCGCGCCGACCCGCGAACTGGTCGTGCAGATCGCCAACGACGCCCTCGGGCTGGCGAAGTACACCGGACTGAACGTCATGAGCTTCGTCGGCGGCATGGATTTCGACAAGCAGCTCAAGCAGCTCGAATCGCGCTATTGCGACATCCTGGTCGCCACACCGGGTCGCCTGCTCGACTTCAACCAGCGCGGCGAAGTGCACCTGGACATGGTCGAGGTGATGGTGCTGGACGAAGCCGACCGCATGCTCGACATGGGCTTCATCCCGCAGGTCCGCCAGATCATTCGGCAGACGCCCATGAAGGGCGATCGCCAGACTCTGCTGTTTTCCGCCACCTTCACCGAAGACGTGATGAACCTGGCCAAGCAGTGGACCGTCAACCCGGCCATCGTCGAGATCGAGCCGGAAAACGTCGCGAGCGATACCGTCGAGCAGCACGTATACGCCGTGGCCGGCAGCGACAAGTACAAGCTGCTCTACAACCTGATCTCGCAGAACGACTGGATTCGCGTGATGGTCTTCGCCAACCGCAAGGACGAGGTGCGCCGCATCGAGGAACGCCTGACGCGCGACGGCATCAGCGCGGCGCAGATGTCCGGCGACGTGCCGCAGCACAAGCGGATCAAGGTGCTGGAGGGGTTCCGCGAGGGCAAGATCCGCGTGCTGGTCGCCACCGACGTCGCCGGCCGCGGCATCCATGTCGAGGGCATCAGCCACGTCATCAATTTCACCCTGCCGGAAGACCCGGACGACTACGTGCACCGTATCGGTCGCACCGGCCGCGCCGGCAGCAGCGGCACCTCGATCAGCTTCGCCGGCGAAGACGACGCCTTCGCCCTGCCGCCGATCGAAGAACTGCTGGGACGCAAGATTCACTGCGAGATGCCACCGGATGAGCTGCTCAAGCCGGTGCCGCGGGCGCACAGAAGCTGATCGCCCGCCGCGTCGAACCCGCCCGGAAAAGCGAAGCGCCAGCTTCGCTTTTTTGTTGCTGAATCCCAACTCGGCGATGTTTGCCGCGTACGGCAAGCCTGCTGGAAGATTTCAGGCCGACTGCCTGCCCGGCTGTGTGAGCCGTGTCCTCAGACGAGGGTCAACACACCGACTGCGCTCAGTCGCGCTGGCGAAACAGCGCGCCTGAGGCAGCCACGTTTCGCCTGGTTCAGCGCTTCCAGCGCTCGATCGCCTGCTGGTCGCTGTCGCGCCCTTCGACCCATCGTTCGCCCGCGGCGGTGTCTTCCTTCTTCCAGAACGGCGCGCGGGTCTTCAGGTAATCCATGATGAAGTTGCACGCATCGAACGCCGCCTGCCGGTGGGCGCTGGCGACACCGACGAAGACGATCGGCTCCGCGGGCTCCAGCCGGCCCACCCGATGCACCACCTCGACCGTCAGCAGCGGCCAGCGCTCCCTGGCCTCCTCCACGATGCGGCCGAGCGCCTTTTCGGTCATGCCGGGGGCATGTTCGAGGTACATGCCCGACACCGGCTCGCCATCGTTGTAGTCCCGGACATAGCCGGTAAAGGCCACCACCGCACCGACGCCCGCGTTCGCCGCATGGACGGCGTTCAGCTGTGCACCCGGGTCGAACGTCGCTTGCTGAATCCGCACGCTCATCTCAGCCTCCCGTCACGGTCGGGAAGAAGGCGAGCACATCGCCATCGGCGACCGGCTCGTCCAGGTTGCAGAGTTCGTCATTGCGCGCGCACATCAGGTTGCGTTCATCCAGCACGCTCCAGGGGCCGCCGCGCCCGACGAGCGACGCGCGGACATCGTCCATGCACCTGAGCCCCTCGTGCCATTCGAGACGGTCCTGATCGCAGCCGAGCGTTTCGCGATAGCGCGCGAAGAATTGCACCCGAATCATGCCTCGACCTCCCAATGCCCGCTTTTGCCGCCAGACTTCTCGAGCAGCCGCACCCGCTCGACCGTCATGCCGCGATCGACCGCCTTGCACATGTCGTACAGCGTGAGCGCCGCGACGCTGGCGGCGGTCAGCGCCTCCATCTCGACGCCGGTCTGGCCGGCCAGTCGACAGCGGGCGACGATGCGTACGGCGTCCTCGCCCTCGGGCGTCAGGTCGACCTTGATACTGGTCAGCAACAGGGGATGGCAGAGCGGAATCAGCTCGTGGGTCTTCTTCGCTGCCTGGATGCCGGCGATACGCGCGACGGCGAACACATCGCCCTTCGGGTGCGCTCCGTCGGCAATCATGCGCAGGGTGGCTGGCTGCATCCGGACCAGCGCCTCGGCGGTGGCTTCGCGCGAGGTCACGGCCTTTTCCGTGACATCGACCATGTTGGCGCGCCCCTGTGAATCGAGATGGGTGAGCATGGGAATCCTGTTCGGAATGGAAAAAGGACGGCCAGTTTAACCAAGCCAACGCCGCCAGGTTCGACACGATGGGCGCTACCGGCGCTTTGCTTGTTGGATGCACCGCCTGCTCACCCCAGGCACTGGCGCCGCTGCGTCTCGCAGGGCGACCGTGGTCGCCCTATAGACCGACCCTCCGAGCAGGTCCGGCGTGAAAGCCCGCTACATATGCGCCTCGGCATATTCAGCCAGCACCGAGCGTGGGACGCCTTGCAGGGTGATGTGCACGCCGTGGGGGAAGTCCTTGAAGCGCTCGGTGAGGTAGGTCAGGCCCGAGCTGGTCGCCGACAGGTAGGGCGTGTCGATCTGCGCGAGGTTGCCGAGGCAGACCACCTTCGAGCCGGCGCCCGCACGGGTGATGATGGTCTTCATCTGGTGCGGGGTCAGGTTCTGGCACTCATCGATGAGGATCAGGCTCTGCTGGAAGCTGCGACCACGGATGTAGTTCAGCGATTTGAACTGCAGCGGCACCTTGCTGAGGATGTAGTCGACGCTGCCGTGGGTGTTCTCGTCCTCCATGTGCAGCGCTTCGAGGTTGTCGGTGATGGCGCCGAGCCAGGGCTCCATCTTTTCCGCCTCGGTACCGGGCAGGAAGCCGATGTCCTCGTCAAGGCCTTGCACGCTGCGCGTCGCGATGATGCGCCGGTACCGCTTGCTGACCATGCTCTGCTCGATGGCCGCAGCCAGCGCGAGGATCGTTTTGCCCGAACCCGCCGCCCCGCTCAGGTTGACCAGGTGGATGTCCGGCTCGAGCAGGGCGAACAGCGCCAGCGCCTGGTAGATGTCCCGCGGCCGCAGCCCCCAGGCTTCCTGATGAAGCAGCGGCTCCTGGTGCAGGTCGAGCAGCAACAGCTCGTCGGCACGGATGCCCTTCACCCAGCCGACGAACCCCTGCTCGTCGAGGATGAATTCGTTCATGTGCAACGCGGGCAGGTTGTCCGTCAGTTGCACGCGGTGCCAGGTCCGCCCGTGGGTCTGGCGGGTATCGACCTTGCTGACACGGTCCCAGAAGGAACCGGGCAGATCGTGGTATCCGCGCGACAGCAGCCCGACGTCGTCCACCAGCTGATCGGTGTGGTAATCCTCGGCGGCCACGCCGCAGGCCCGCGCCTTGAGGCGCATGTTGATGTCCTTGGTGACCAGCACGACCGGCGTGCCGGCGTGGCGGGTCTTGAGCTCGACCACCTGATTGATGATCCGGTTGTCGTTCAGGTCTTCCGGGAGCCAGGTCACCGGCTCGGCACGCTTGCTCATCAGGATCGACAGCGCGCCACTCGGGCCGCTCGGCCCCCGCTCGATCGGCACGCCCTGCTCCACCTGCTCGGGCGTGGCATTGCCCAGCACCTTGTCGATCAGGCGGATGGCCTGCCGGCATTCGGCCGCGACCGTATGCTTGCCGGTCTTGAGCTTGTCCAGCTCCTCCAGCACGGTCATCGGGATGGCGACATGGTGCTCCTGGAAATTCAGCAGCGCGTTGGGGTCATGGATCAGGACGTTGGTGTCGAGGACGTAGAGCGTGGGCCGGGTGGAGCGAGAACTGCCGTAATCATCCATACGCGATCACCTCTGCTGGGTCGGGCGGCGGCGTAGTCGCTACGCCGCGAAGAACCGCCGTGCGCCGTGGGGTGAGCGGGCTGGGAAGCCAGTGGGTTCGGAGCTCCCGAGGCCGCCACCTGTGTCGCAGGGTTCGGCGGTCTGCTTCGGTAATACCGCAAAAAAGATGACAGGCAAAAGTCTTTTCCGCCGAAAGCGCTCACCGGCACCCATCGCCCGCAAGACAGCGATTGACCTCCGTCGTGACGTGTACCAGCTCCGGGATCCGCGCCAGCGCGGCCTTGTAGCGATCCGGCGAGTGGCTCTGGTGCGTCACCACGCTCGCGACGCAGCTGTACTGATTGCGCCCGACACGCCAGAGATGCAGGTCGGCCACCTCGGTATCGGGCACCGCTTCGAGACCGGCGCGGACACGCTCGACCAGCGGCGAGTCCATTTCCCGATCGAGCAGGACTTTGCCGGTTTCGGTCAGCAGGCCCCGTGCCCAGAATGCGATGACGATCGCACCCAGCACGCCGATCAGCGGGTCGAGCCACGCCCAGCCGAACAGCTTGCCGCCCAGCAGCGCGAGGATCGCCGCCACCGACGTCAGGCCATCGGTCAGCACGTGGATGAAAGCGGCGTGGCGGTTCAGGTCTCGGCCACCGGCGCCGTGGTCGTGATCGTGATCGTGATCGTGATCGTGATCGTGATCGTGATCGTGATCAGCATGCCGGGCATGGCCATGATCATGCCCGTGGCTGTCACGCAGGAGCCAGGCCGAGGCCAGGTTGACCAGCAGCCCGATCACAGCCACCCACAGCGCCTGATCGAAACGGATCGTTGCCGGTTCGAACAATCGCCAGATCGACTCGTAGGCCATCAGCAGCGCGACCATCACCAGCAGCAGCGCACTGGCAAAGCCGGTCAGCACTTCGATCTTCCAGGTGCCGAAGGCGAAGCGGCGATCCTGTGCGTAGCGACGGGCGAAGAAGTAGGCCAATGCCGCCATACCGATGGCCACCATGTGCGAAGCCATGTGCCAACCGTCGGCGAGCAGCGCCATCGAATCGAACAGGTAGCCGGCGATGATCTCGGCGACCATCGTGAGGCCGGTCAGGAGCACCACCGCCCAGGTCTGGCGCTCCGAGCGGTTTTCCAGCGGACGGTACTCATGGGAGGGATGCCAGCGTGCGTGATCGCAGTCGTTCATACGGGTTCCTCTTATCAAGGCCTCCAGCCTGGCACTTGCCATGATGGGAAGGTCAACCCCGTCGGCGGCTGCCGGTCGGCTGGTAGAATCGCCGCGATCTGAACGGGAGCCTTCGCATGCTGATGGTGATTTCCCCAGCCAAGACGCTGGATTTCGATGCGCCGCCGACCACCTCGGCCTACACCCAACCCCGCCACCTCGACGACGCCGAAACGCTGATCGGCCTGCTGCGCGATTATTCGCCCAGCCAGCTTGGCGAACTCATGCATCTGTCGGACAAGCTCGCGGCCCTGAACGTTGCGCGGTACGGCAGCTGGTCCCGGCCCTTCACTCCGCAGAACGCCAAGCAGGCGCTGCTCGCGTTCAAGGGCGATGTCTACACGGGGCTACAGGCCGAGGACTTCAATGAGGACGACTTCAGCTTCGCCCAGGGCCATCTGCGCATGCTCTCCGGCCTTTACGGCCTGCTTCGTCCGCTGGACCTCATGCAGCCCTATCGCCTGGAGATGGGCACCAAACTGCCGAGCCCACGCGGCAAAGACCTCTACGCCTTCTGGGGTGCCCGGATCAGCGAATGGCTCAATAGCGCGCTGGCCGAACAAGGCGACGACGTGCTGCTCAACCTGGCCTCGAACGAATACTTCGGCGCGGTCCAGCGCAAGGCGCTCAAGGCGCGTGTCATCGACGTCGATTTCCGCGATCTGAAAAACGGTGAGTACAAGATCATCAGCTTCTACGCCAAGAAGGCGCGCGGCCTCATGGCCCGCTACGTCATCAAAGAGCGCCTCACCGATCCGGCCGCGCTGGTTCGCTTCGACTATGCCGGCTATCGCTTCAGCGAAGAGCGCTCCAAGACGGACCGCCTGGTGTTCCTGCGCGACACCCCCTCCGACTGAACCCGCACCGCCGCTGCCGGCCGCAGCGGCGCACATCACACCCCCGCGCTACCGGCCCGCACAGGGTCGCGGGCCTGCCCGACAGAACGCACATTCGCCCACCCCTGGCTCGGGAACTATCCGAACCCCCTGCACTCATAAGGCGCGTACCGACAATTCCAGTCTGGAAAGGGAAGTCGCACATGAACGTGCTCAGGGTCTTGGAACTGCAACCTGTCGAGTCCGCCGACAAGCGGACGGCAATCGATCGGCGAACGCCGACCACCTCCGATAGCCCCATAACCAGCCGCTGCTGGCCGGCCTCCCAGGACCTTCGGCTCGCGCACGGCCTCGTCGCGCGAGTTTCCAAGCGCCTCGAAACCAGCCCCGAGGCCGCGCATCTCATCCGCGTCGTACAGGACGAACATCACCGCCGGCCTCGGCTCACGATGGCCGTGACGAACCCCTGCGTCGGATCGGCCGCATCGTCGATCCGCCGAGCCTGATGGCAGAACTGTGAAAAGGCGTAGCCAGGCATTTGCGCCAAGGCGAACAAGAAGAAAGACCCTTCAACGAATCAGGAGACACACATGATCCCGGTCATTCTCTCAGGCGGAAGCGGCTCCCGGCTTTGGCCCCTCTCCCGCAAGCAGTTCCCCAAGCAGTTCCTCGCCCTCACCGGCGAGCAGACCCTCTTCCAGCAGACCGTCGAGCGGCTTGCCTTCGAAGGCATGCAAGCCCCGTTGCTGGTCTGCAACAAGGAACACCGCTTCATCGTCAAGGAGCAGCTGGCCACCCGCAAGCTGAGCGTGCAGGGCCTGCTGCTCGAGCCTTTCGGCCGCAATACCGCACCGGCCATCGCCATGGCCGCGATGAAGCTGATCGAAGAAGGCCGCGATGAGCTGTTGCTGGTCCTGCCGGCGGATCATGTGATCGAAGATCAGAAAGCCTTCCAGCGTTCCCTCGCCCTGGCGACCAATGCCGCCGAGCGCAACGCCATGGTGCTGTTCGGCATTCCCGCCGTCCGCCCGGAAACCGGCTTCGGCTACATCAAATGCGACCTGTCCGACCGCAAAGGCCTCCCGGAAGGCGTCAACAAGGTCGTCCAGTTCGTCGAAAAGCCCGACGAGCAACGCGCCCAGAGCTTCGTCGAATCGGGCGACTACTTCTGGAACAGCGGCATGTTCCTGTTCCGCGCCAGCGTCTTCCTCGATGAGCTGCGCAAGCACGACCCGGATATCTACGACAACTGCGAGCTGGCCCTCGCGCGCAGCCAGCGCAACGGCAATGAACTGCTGATCGATCCGGACAGCTTCGCCTGCTGCCCCGACAACTCCATCGACTACGCCGTGATGGAAAAGACCGACCTGGCCTGCGTCGTACCGCTCTCGGCCGGCTGGAACGACGTCGGCTCCTGGTCGTCGATCTGGGATGTGCACGAGAAGGACGAGAACGGCAACGTCATCAAGGGCGACGTGATCGCCGAAGACACGCATAACAGCCTGATCCACGGCAACGGCAAGCTGGTCACCGTACTGGGCCTGGACAACATCGTCGTCGTCGAGACCAAGGACGCGATGATGGTCGCCCACAAGGACAAGGTGCAGGACGTCAAGAAGCTCGTTGCCAAGCTCGACGCCAAGGAACGCTCCGAAACGCAGAACCACTGTGCCGTCTACCGCCCGTGGGGCTGGTATGACTCGGTCGACATGGGCGGCCGTTTCCAGGTCAAGCGCATCTGCGTGAACCCTGGTGCGAGCCTGTCGCTGCAGATGCACCACCATCGGGCGGAACACTGGATCGTCGTGTCGGGAACCGCGCAGGTCACCTGCAATGACAAGACCTTCCTGCTGACCGAAAACCAGTCGACCTACATCCCGGTCACGGCCATCCACCGCCTCGCCAACCCGGGCAAGATTCCGCTGGAAATCATCGAGGTGCAGTCGGGCAGCTACTTGGGCGAAGACGACATCGAGCGGCTTGACGATGTCTACGGCCGAGCCCCGGAACATGAATCCGAGGCCAATAGCGCACGGTAAGTCGCTTCGCGCTCCACAAAAAACCCGCGTTCGCCGCGGGTTTTTTCATGAGGCAATCGAACGATAACCTCCGCATACCGGCCCGCTCATTGGCGAGGCTACTGTCGCGAGTCCTCGGAAGCAGCTATCGACGCGTGGCTAGGGGGGGTTCGAATCCGCTTCCGTTTCGGCAGCGTCCGCCGCAGCGTCGCCGAGCCGACCGAGCAGTGCAGCCGCAGCGCTGAAATCGGCACCGCTCTCCTCGTTTAGCGCATCCGGATCGAACCGACTCAGACAGCCCTCGCCGATCGACGCCGGCAGGCCAGCCGCACCACGCTCCAGCGGATCTTTCATCGCGCCCTCTTCAGTTGAACACGACCGTCTTGTTGTCATGCACCAGCACCCGGTCTTCGAGGTGATAGCGCAGGCCACGGGACAGGACCATTTTCTCGACGTCCTTACCGAGTCGAACCATGTCTTCGATACTGTCGCGATGACTGATCCGCACCACGTCCTGTTCGATGATAGGCCCGGCATCCAGTTCCTGGGTCACGTAGTGACAGGTGGCGCCGATCAACTTGACGCCGCGCATCGACGCCTGGTGATAAGGCTTCGCACCGACGAAGGACGGCAGGAAACTGTGGTGGATGTTGATAACCCGCCCGGCGTATTCCTCGCAGAGCGAAGGCGGAAGAATTTGCATATAGCGAGCCAGTACAATGACATCCGCGTTCTTCTCGGAAACGATGGAAGCAACTTCGGAAAACGCCGCCTCCTTGTTTTGCGGATCGACCGGTACATGGCGATATTCGATCCCGTGCCATTCGACCATGCTGCGCAAGTCATCGTGATTGGCGATGACACAGGGGATGTCGCAATCCAGCTCACCGCTGTGCCAGCGATGTAGCAGATCGGCCAGGCAATGCGACTGTCGGCTCGCCATCAGTACCACGCGCTTTCTCTGGTCCGAATCAGTCACGCGCCATTGCATGGAGAACTCGCGGGCGATCGGCGCGAACGCCTGGCGAAAGCCATCTATATCGAACGGCAACGAATCGGCCCGTATCTCGTGACGCATGAAGAACCAGCCGCTCTGCTCGTCGGAATGGTGGCTGGCCTCGGTAATCCAGCCGTTGTAGGTCGCCAGGAAGTTGCTGACCTTGGCGACGATTCCCACGCCATCAGGGCATGCAATTACCAGCCTGAAAGTTCGCATCCGACAACACTCCTGCAGCGCATAAAAAAGTCGCGCATTCTAGCCTGTGCCTCTCCCGGCGGCCAACACGGAAAGACTCGTCATCCCGAGCCGGACTAAGCCCCCAAAAGCACATTAATCATCACCTCGTTCACATTCGGTTAATAAACTTAGCTGCTCTTTTATATTTACTTGAGCCTTTTGGCTGACTATGATTGCCGCAGTCATCGTTACTACTAACAAGGAAGCCCTCATGTCTCTCATCAGCGAATACCGCGCCACCGAAGAAGCCATCAAGGAACTGCAAGAACGGCTGAAAAACCTGTCCCAGGATGAAAAGCTGAAGAAAGAGCTGGAGTTCGAAGGAAAGTTGCGCGAACTCATGAAGGCTTACCAAAAAGACGAGTCCGACATTGTTGCATTGCTCGATCCGGATGCGCGCAATCGCAAAACGACCCGCAACACCAGCAATAACAAGGCCCCGACTTCCGGCAAGCGGGCACGCCGCGTCAAGCAATACAAGAATCCGCATACCGGCGAAGTCATCGAAACCAAGGGCGGAAACCACAAAACCCTCAAAGAATGGAAGGGCAAGTGGGGTGGCGACACGGTCGAAGGCTGGGCAACCCTGCTGGGCTGATCGATACGAGTTCAACGAAAAGGCGCCAATGGGCGCCTTTTCTATTTCTACGTCATGTCTACTTCTATAAGCGATAGCGCGTTTTCAATTCACGGGCGTGTTCGAGCCACGCCTGCAGCATCGCTTGCTCGGCCGGGGACACCGTAGCCAGCAGCGCTCGGGCGGCCTGCTCGAACGCTGCGAGCGTGTTCGGCGCTCCAGCGCCTGGATCGTTCAACCGTGTTGCGCAAAAAGCCGCCCAGCGTGCCTGTTCGGCGGCGGTTAGATATTCCGGGTGATTGCGTGCCTTGTAACGAAACAGCAACTCGGCCAGGCGTGGATCGGCGAACTTCCACCGATCGCAATCCAACGACTCACCGGGCTCCGATCGCACGCGATTACACAGCAGGCGATCTTCGTCACCCAGGAATCCGTCATAAAGCTGCTGCTCGGGATCGGTTGTCTCGAATCCTTCACCGGGTCGATACATTTCGCTCAGTTTGGGCGCCCAGTTGGCTTGTTGGGCAACCAGCGTCTGCGCGCGAGCCAAATAAAGGTCCATGTCCAGACCAAGACGTTCCTTATCTTCCGGGCGCAACACACTCAATGGCGCTATCACCGGACACCGGTTGATATGCAGCAACTTAAGGGGCACCGGCAACTCCCCTGCCATCAGGGCATCGCGCCGGAGATAAAGACGCCGGCTGAGTTCATCCGGATCTTCTTCAAGCAAGGGCGCCGGATCGCTGTGCAGATCGCACACGATAAGTGCATTGCGATTGACCGGATGCCAGGCCAGGGGCAAGGCGACGGCAAGATAGTGACGCTCGGCCGCATAGCGCCCGGATACATGCACCAGCGGCTCGAGCAGGCGAATCTGTTGCTGTACCGCATGTTTATGGCGCAAGCGATAAAGATAGGCATACAAGCGTGGCTGCCGATCGCGAATCAGGCGCGCCAGGGCGATCGTCGCACGCACGTCGGACAACGCGTCGTGTGCCTGCAGGTGTTCGAGTCCGTTTTCGCTGGCCAGTCGCTCCAGCTTGAGCGTCGGGCGACCGTCGTCGACGGGCCAGCGAATACCTTCCGGACGCAGCGCATAGGTCGTACGAACCAGATCGATCAAATCCCAGCGGCTGTTCCCGCCCTGCCATTCCCGCCCATAGGGATCGAAGAAATTGCGATACAGGCTGTAGCGCGTCATTTCGTCATCGAAACGCAGATTGTTATAGCCGGCCACGCAGGTGCCCGGCACCGAAAAGACCTCATGCAGGCGGGACATGAACACTGCCTCGCATACGCCCCGCTCTCGCAGAAGCGCTGGCGTGATACCGGTTACGAGGCAAGCGGCCGGGTGCGGCAGGATGTCATCGCTGGGGCGGCAATACAGGTTGAGGGGCTCGCCTACCTCCTGGAGCGCTTCGTCAGTACGAATACCGGCCACCTGAAGCGGGCGGTCGCAGCGTGGGGAAATGCCGGTCGTTTCGTAGTCGTACCAGAAAATGGTGGCAGCCAAGGGATCCGTCCTCGTCGTGTGAGCGGCAAGTCTATCGCAGCGGTCGGGTGCATCGCCGCTATCCCTCGAGCGGCCCGGCTTGCCGCCGGAGGGTGCGCGCTTTAGCATCCCGCGCCCCGGTATCTCGCCTTCATGGATGAGTCGATGAGACACCTTTTTCCGTGCGCCTCCCGGCGCGTCTGCAAACCTCGCCTGTCGTTCAGCCTGCCGACCGGCAATGCCGATCCGTCGTGGTTCTGCCTGCCTGCTCACCCACATGAATTGATCGGCGGCCGTCTTGGCGCATAGCATCGCCCTGCCCGACGCTCGCCACAGGTCCTTACCGTTGTCTGCGCCCAATACGCCTGCTTATCCGCTGGACAACCTACATCGCGTCGAAACGCCGGAAGGCATCGACCTCAACCTGCACCCCGCCGGCCTGGTGCCGCGCGCGCTTGCATTCGCCATCGATCTGGCCATTCGTGCCGTCCTGTTGATCGCGCTTGGCACGTTGCTGGCCATGCTCGGCGGGTTCGGCATCGGCCTCGGCGCCATGCTGCTGTTCGCCGTGCAATGGACCTACATGGTGGTGTTCGAGGTGTTCAACCAGGGGCGCACGCCCGGCAAGCAGTGGCTCGGCCTTCAGGTGATCCATGACGACGGCACGCCGGTAGGCTGGGCCTCGTCCCTGACCCGCAACCTGCTGCGCTTCGTCGATTTGCTGCCGTTCGGCTATTTTTTCGGCGTGATCTGCTGCCTCTGGCACCCATCGTTCAAACGCCTGGGAGACCTGGCCGCCGGCACCCTGGTGATCCACCGCCAACCCGCACCCGCCTCGGTACAGTTGCCTGTCGGCCCGGAACGGCCGCCCGCGCGACCGCTCGGTCTCGATGACCAGCGCACGCTGGTGGCCTTCGCCGAGCGCGCACCGTCGCTGTCCCCCGAACGACGACAAGAACTGGCCGAGATCCTTGCGCCCCGGTTCGGCGTGGCGCCCGAGGCGATGGAGAGCCACCTGATGGACATGGCCCGCTACCTGGTGGGCCGATCATGAGACAAGCGCACTTCGAGCGTCTGCATCGGCCCGGCTGGAACGCGTTCCAGCACAGCCTTCTCGCGCTGGAGAAAGGCCGCCGGCAGGATGCCGCAGCCGATCGCTTTCCCGCCGATTACCGCCGCCTCTGCCATCATCTGGCCCTGGCCGAGTCTCGCGGCTACAGCCGTCAACTGGTCGACGAGCTGCGCAACCTGGCCACGCGCGGCCATCAGCAGCTCTATCGGCACCGCAGCCTGCTGATGGCCAAGGTGCTGGGGTTCATCACTGGCGGCTTCCCGCGATTGGTGCGGGCCGAGCGCGGCGTCGTAACCTGCGCCTTCGCCCTGTTCTTCGGCGCCTTGCTGCTCACCGCCGCCTGGGTGGTGCTGTTTCCCGAGGCGGTCCACGCCATCGTTCCGCCCGAACAGCTCAGCGAAATGGAAGCCATGTACGACCCGGACGAAACCGGCCACGGCCGATTCGCCAGGCGCGGCTCCGATACCGACTGGTCGATGTTCGGCTTCTACATCATGAACAACATCGGCATCGCCTTTCAGACGTTTGCCAGCGGCCTGCTGCTGGGGCTGGGCAGCCTGTTCTTCCTGCTCTTCAACGGCATCACCATCGGCGCGATCGCCGGCCACCTCACCGCGATCGGCTATCACCAGCCCTTCTGGTCGTTCGTCATCGGTCATGGCGCCTTCGAGCTGACCGCCATCGCCCTCGCCGGTGCCGCGGGCCTGAAACTCGGTGTCTCGCTGATCGCGCCCGGCCATCGCACACGTCTGCGTTCGCTGCAGCACGCCGCCACCCGTGCCATCCGACTGGTGGCCGGCGCGGCGCTGTTTTTGCTGGTCGCCGCGTTCATCGAAGCCTTCTGGTCATCGACGCAGACGTTCGATGTCGCGTTCAAATATGCGATCGGCGCCCTGCTCTGGCTGTTGGTGGGTCTGTACCTCGGCTTCGCCGGGAGGTCCCGTGCGACCGAGTGACCTGAACCTGTCGGTGCGCCCGCGGCCGGCGCGGGAAGCACTCGACCTGGGCACCTTGCTCGCGCAGCGTCATCTCGGGTTGCTGATGGCGAACTGGGCGCTGCTGACCCTGCCGCTTCTCGGTGTGCTGACGCTGTTGCTATGGGATCACCCGACCGTCGTGTTCGTGCTGTTCTGGTGGCTCAAGCCCCTCTGCGACCGCCTGCCGCTCTACATCCTGTCACGCGCGATTTTCGGCGAAACGCCCACGCTGCCCGACTGCCTTCGTGCCCTGCCAGGGTGCCTGAAAGGGCATTGGCTCAGCGATCTGGTGTGGCGGCGCTTCACGCCGGTGCGCAGCTTCACCCTGCCCATTCACCAGCTCGAAGGGCTGTCGGGGCCTGCACGAGCGCGCCGCCAGGCGATCCTGTCTCAGCGCGACGCGGGCGCGGCGACCTGGCTGACGCTGGTCGGCGTGCATGTCGAATGGGTCCTGTCGCTCGGCCTGATGGGCGTGATGTTCCTCATGCTGCCGCATCAATGGGTCGAGCAATGGGATTGGCAGGTGCTGCTCCAGCAAGGCAGCGACTGGCTGTGGCTCGAGCATGCGAGCAACCTGCTCTACGCGCTGGTGCTGATCCTCTGGGAGCCGATCTACGTGGCCGGCGGCTTTACGCTGTACCTCAACCGACGCAGCCAGCTCGAGGCCTGGGACCTGGAACTCGGTTTCCGGCGCATGAGCGAGCGCTTGCGCGGCAGCCTGCCCGGCGCCGTCCTGACCCTGGTGCTGGTCGCCGGCTGTTTTGGCTCGCCGACCGACAGCTACGCCGCTCCCGCTCCGGAACAGCCGGCGACCGCCTTCGAGGAAACGCCCCAAGCCGCGCAGGCGCGCGAGCGCATCGAGTCGATACTGGCGGCCGAACCGTTCGAACACCGGGAAACCGTGACCCGTTGGCGCCTGCGCGGCAGCGATGAAGCGCCTGGCTGGCTACCCGACTCGCTGCCGCGCCTTCACGGCCTGTGGGATTTCATGGGGCAGGCCGCGCTCGTGCTGGAAATCCTGCTCTGGGCCGTCGTCGTTGCGCTCGTGGGTCTGCTGGCGTGGCGATACCGGCTGTGGCTCGCCATCTATGGCGGCAGGCTGGGCCATCGGCGGCGCCGCCCGTCAAACCGGCCGACCATCGAGCAGCTCGATCTTGCCGCCGAGACGCTGCCGGCCGACGTCGCCACCGAGGTCCTTCGGCTCTGGCCGAGCCAGCCACGCACTGCGCTGGGCTTGCTCTACCGCGCCCTGCTTCGCCATCTGGTCGAGCGTCACCAGCTGCCGCTCAGGGCTTCGGATACCGAGGCACAGGTAGTGGCGCGGCTCGGCGACCTGAATTCGCCGGCGCTGGCTGACCTGGCCGAACGCATCGCCCGGACCTGGAGCTCGCTGGCCTACGGTCATCGCCTGCCTGCCAGCGCCACCGTCGAAGAGCTCTGCCACCAGTGGCGAGAGCTGGCAGGAGAACGCCCGTGAACCGCCGTCGTGTCGGATTCATCCTCGCGCTCGGTCTGCTCGCCGTTTTGCTGGCGCTGATGCTGTCACGCCTCGAGCGCTACGAGGAAGTCGTCGATCACGGGCCCTCGCCGGCCGCGCAGGCAGACCCCTACCTCGCGGCCGACCGTTTCCTGGCCGAAAGCGGCCTGGCGGTGGAACGCGCGCGGCTGTCAGATGCGGTCGTCCGCCAGTCACCGGCAAACCACACCCTGCTGCTGCTCGGCGAGCGAGCCGACATGACCGCCGCCCAGAGCGAACGCTTGCTGGACTGGACCGCCCGCGGCGGGCATCTGGTCTTCGTCGCCGAGCAACTGTGGGACGAAGCATCCGGGCGCAGCGGCGACCTGCTGCTCGATGGCCTGGGCTTGCAACAGCATGAGGTCGAGACGAGGCGCACATCGGAAGCCGAACCGCGATCGAGCGAACCCGGCCCCGAGCTCACCCGGCTCTACATCGAGGAGCAGAGCGCACCGGCCTACCTGGCCTTCGATGTGCGCTTCCACCTCTACGACCCGAACGGCCGCGCCCATGCCTGGGCCAACAGCGCCGGCGCCACCCACATGCTGCAACTGCGGCACGGCGAGGGCCTGGTCACGGTCCTCACCGACGCCTGGATCTGGCAGAACGACCGCATTGGCCAGTACGACCACGCCTGGCTGCTCTGGTACCTGACTCAGGATACGCAGGTCACGATGGTCACCGAACGGTCATCGGCCAGCCTCCTCGCCCTGCTCGCCCGGCATTACCCGCTGAGCCTCGCGGTGCTAGGGCTGATTCTGATCCTGGCGCTCTGGCACTTTGGCTGGCGCGAGGGACCGATCCGGGACAGCGCGCAGCCGGCACGCCGCAGCCTCACCGAGCATCTGCGCGCCACCGCCGCCTTCCTGCTGCGCAATGGTGCCAGTGCAGAACTGATTCAACCGCTGCAGGCCGACATCGACCGCCGTGCAATCCGGCGTCGCCCCGGCTACGGCCAGCTGTCCATGGATGAGCGCCTGACGCTGCTCGCCGAGCTCAGCGGACTGCCCTCCGACAACGTGCGGATCGCCATGCGCCCCGCCGCCGGCAAATCCTCGCCGATCGAATTCACCCAGCAGGTCGCCCACCTGCAAAGCCTAAGGAACGCCCTATGAGCGATAGCCCCATGAATGACAGCGTTCGCGAAGCCAGCGACTCCGGCACGTTCGACGAACAGCGGCGGCGCGCCATCGAGCATGTCGCCGCCCTGCGACAGGAAATCCGCAAGGCGATCATCGGCCAGGATGCGGTGGTCGATGGCGTGCTCACGGCCCTGATCGCCGGTGGCCACGTGCTGATCGAAGGCGTGCCGGGACTCGGCAAGACCCTGCTGGTCAGGGCGCTGGCCCGCTGCCTTGGCGGGAGCTTTTCGCGCGTACAGTTCACCCCTGACCTGATGCCGGGCGACGTCACCGGGCATGCCCTGTTCGACCTCAAAACCGAGCAGTTCCGCCTGCGTCGAGGCCCGGTGTTTACCAACATCCTGCTCGCCGATGAAATCAACCGGGCCCCGGCCAAGACGCAGGCTGCGCTGCTCGAGGTCATGCAGGAAGGTCAGGTGACGATCGAAGGCCGCGCCCTTCCGGTTCCCCAGCCCTTCCTGGTGCTCGCGACGCAGAACCCGATCGAGCAAGAGGGCACCTATCCGCTGCCCGAGGCCGAACTGGACCGTTTCATGCTCATGCTGCGCGTCGATTATCCCGAGCTGGACGCCGAGCGGCTCCTGGTCCGCGCCGTGTGCGACGCACCGACCGATCTGCTCGTCGCGGCGGCGTTGCGCCCGTTGTGCCAGCCGGCCGATGTCTCGGCACTGCAACGCGTCGCCGCGGCGCTACCGGTGGATGATCAGGTCGTCGACTACGCGGTGCGCCTGGCACGGGCGACGCGCAACCAGCCGGGACTCGTGCATGGGGCCGGCCCCCGCGCCTCGATTGCGCTGGTCCGCTGCGCACGTGCGCGGGCACTGCTCCGCGGCGGCGAGTTCGTCATGCCGAGCGACGTGCGCGACTGCGCGCTCGATGTGTTGCGCCACCGTGTCCGGCTGTCGGCGGAGCTGGAAATAGAAGGCATCGGCATCGATCAGGTGCTCAACGGTCTCATTACGGAAACAGCGGCACCTCGGCTGTGATGACCGCCCACGTGCTCCCGAGCATCCGGCCATGAGCCCGTCCCTGCGGCTGGTGCAGCTGGTGTTGATCCTGTTGTTGCTGGCGCTCGCGCTGGAAAGCCTGGCGCTGCTGCATGCGCCGGCCGAAGCCGCGGTCATTCCCGCTTGGGGTGCGCTGGCGCTGGCCCTGTTGGTGGCCATGATCGATGCGGGACGCGCCCTGCGATTGCCGACGCCGTCGCTGACGCGCCAGTTGCCCGGCAACCTGCCGCTCGGCCGCTGGGCGGACGTGCGCCTGGTCATCCACTCCACCGCGCCACGCGCCGTGCAGCTCGATCTCATCGACCATGTGCCCGATGGGATGGAGATTTCGGGATTCCCCCTGGCCATCCGGTTGGCCGACGGCTCGTCGTCTCGCGTTGGCTATCGAGTACGCGCCACGCAGCGTGGCCGCTTCCGCTTCGAGCGGTGCGACGTCGTCCTCGGCAGTCCGCTGGGTCTGTGGCGCGTGCGGCGGCGAATCGCGCTCGAAGACGACACCCGCGTCTATCCCGATTTCATCGGTTCGCCCGTTACCGAGATGACCGGCATGGATGGCTGGCTCGATCGCCTGGGCATCCATCGCCAGACGCGGCGAGGGCATGGCCGGGACTTCCGCCAGCTGCGCGAGTACCGCGAAGGCGACACGCTGCGGCAGATCGACTGGAAAGCCACCGCCCGCATGCGCACGCCGATCGCCCGCGAGTACCAAGACGAACGCGACCAGCAACTGGTGATGCTGCTCGACTGCGGACGGCGCATGCGCAGCCAGGACGGCGAGCTTTCGCACTTCGATCATGCCCTCAACGCCTGCCTGCTGCTGTCGCACGTGGCGCTGCGCCAGGGCGATGCGGTGGGACTGGAAACCTTTGCGCTCGAACAGCCACGCCGATTGGCCCCCGGGAAAGGAGCCGGCCAGCTACGCGCCCTGCTGGACGCCTCGTGTGATCTGCAATGCACCCGCCAGCCGTCGGACTACAGCGAAGCGGTCGCGCGCCTGCTGCAGACCCATCGACGCCGCGCATTGGTCGTCCTGTTCACCAACCTGCGGGACGAAGAGACCGATGAAGACCTGGCCGCGGCGCTGCGCCTGCTGGGCGGCCGGCATCAGGTCCTGCTCGCCAGTCTCAGGGAAACGGTGCTCGACGATATCGGACGCCAGCCGGTTCGCGACGTCGAGGCTGCGCTCGCCTACGGGGGTGCGATGGCGTACCAGGCGGCGTGCCAGGGCCTGAAGGCCCGCTTGAATGCCCAGGGCATCCCCGTGCTCGAAAGCACGCCGCAGTCGCTTGGCCCGGCGCTGGTAGAGCGCTACCTGGCGCTGAAACGCGCCGGAACGCTCTGATTCAGCGCCCGTCGCGCAGCGGGACGGTCTCTCTCGGCGAACGGTTCGCGACGCCGAGCCCCAGCGAAAAACTGAAGTACTGCTGCAGGGCGGCGATCATGTCGCCCACCTCGGCCGGCGGTTCGACCATGCTGAAGCCGGAATCGAAACTGCCTGGCGTGACGTCCTCGCGGGACCAGAGGCAGTCGGCGTCGAAGTCGATCAGCCGCAGGCGTCCGTCCTTGCCTGGAATTTTCAATCGCATGCTGAAACGGGCCGACACCAGCATCGGATAGGGGCTGATCAGCATCAGTCCCGTCTCCGACAGGTTGCCGATGAAGCCCAGGGGTTTATCCGTGGTCCGGTTGAACACCTTGAGGTAGTACGGCAGTTGATGCCGCTCGATACGACGCTGATTCGCCATGCTTGATATCCCTTAGCCACCACGAGTATGGCTGCAAGGCATCGGGGCGACCAGTCACCGGCAACTACCGTTCATCTGGTCGCTCAAGGCCTTGCGCGCCGCCTCGATCTGCGCATCCGAGTAATAGTGCCGCTCGCCCGCCGCGTCCTGGCTGAAGTAACGACCGCCCTGTGATAGCGCCGCGAGTCGGCGCTCCAGCCCCTGGCATTCGCGCTCCCGTTCACCGCGCCGTTGCGATGCCTGCTGGCGTGCCGCATCGCGCTCCTCCCGGCGGGCATCGAACCAGCGCGCCGCGCGCTCGCGACCGTCGGCATCGCCTTCGATCACTTGCGGGCGTACCTCGACACGCTGGGCGCCGGCCGGCGGCCGCTCGCCGAAGTGCACCTGCCCCTGCGCATCGGTCCAACGGTAAACCTCGGCCGCCGCGCACGACGACCACAGCATTGCAATCCCTAGCCAAACGCGCATCGGCGCCTCCTGACGGTTCGTCCTCAGCGAGCCGCAGGGTGAGCGACCGCCGGTTCGCTCGGACGATGATGCCCGAGCTGTTCGAGCGTCTCCAGCCGTGCGCGGGCGCGGTAGGCGTATTCACTGCCAGGATAGCGCCCGATGATGAACAAATAGGTCTGTGCAGCGTCGACGAACAGGCCCTGCCGCTCCAGGCATTGCCCACGCAGCATGGAAATCTCCGGCTGCACCGCCGCGCCGGCTCGCACGCGGCGCTCGGCCTGCGACAGCGCGAGCATGACCTGCGCACAGTCGCCGGCTTCGTATTGCCGGTAGGCCTCGTCAAGGTGGCGATCGAGCGCGCCGCGGCTGCTGCAGCCAGGAATCAGCGCCAGGGTGAAGAGCAGGAATAGAGTGCAACGCATGGTGAGTCCTCCGTGTCCCTGGCTTATCGGCAGCCGCCCCGGTTACTCCAATCGAGGCGCCAACAGCGATGCGGACACGTCGAAAGGGTAGTAACGACGCGACGATGACTACACCGTCACCGCATAGTAGCCTCGCCGGCAATTCGTACAAGGAGCCCACAATGACCTCGCGCCGCACCAAGATCGTCGCCACCCTAGGCCCGGCCAGCAGTTCGCCGGACGTACTCGAGAAGATGATCCTCGCCGGGCTGGACGTTGCCCGCCTCAACTTCTCCCACGGCACGCCGGACGAACACCGCGCCCGCGCCCAGCTGGTTCGTGACCTGGCCGCCAAGCACGGTCGCTTCGTCGCGCTGCTCGGCGACCTGCAAGGCCCGAAGATCCGTATCGCCAAGTTCGCCAACAAGCGGATCGAGCTGGCCGAAGGCGATCAGTTCCGCTTCTCCGTCACGCACCCGCGCGATGCCGGTACTCAAGAGGTGGTGGGGATCGACTATCCCGACCTGGTGAAGGACTGCGGCGTGGGCGATGAACTGCTGCTCGACGACGGTCGCGTCGTCATGCGCGTCGACAGCAGCACCGCGGACGAACTGCACTGCACCGTACTCATCGGCGGGCCGCTTTCGGACCACAAAGGCATCAACCGCCGCGGCGGCGGGCTCACCGCACCGGCGCTGACGCCCAAGGACAAGGCCGACATCAAGCTGGCCGCCGACATGCAGCTCGACTACCTGGCCGTGTCCTTCCCGCGTGACGCGGCGGACATGGACCTGGCGCGCCGCCTGCGCGACGAGGCCGGCTCCAGCGCCTGGCTGATCGCCAAGATCGAGCGCGCCGAAGCGGTCGCCGACGACGAAAGCCTCGATGCGCTCATCCGCGCCAGCGATGGCGTCATGGTGGCTCGCGGCGACCTGGGCGTCGAAGTGGGCGATGCCGAGCTGGTGGGCATCCAGAAAAAGATCATTCTCCACGCGCGCCGCAACAACAAGATCGTCATCACGGCCACGCAGATGATGGAATCGATGATCCACAGCCCCATGCCGACGCGCGCCGAGGTCTCGGATGTAGCCAACGCCGTGCTCGACTACACCGACGCGGTGATGCTGTCGGCGGAGAGCGCCGCCGGCGAATATCCGATCGAGGCGATCAAGGCGATGGCGCGGGTCTGCATCGGCGCCGAGAAGCACCCTACCAGCATCAAATCCGGTCATCGTCTGGGCCAAAGCTTCAGCCGCTGCGACGAGAGCACGGCGCTGGCCGCGATGTACACCGCCAACCATTTCCCGGGAGTAAAGGCAATCATCAGCCTGACCGAGAGCGGCTACACGCCGCTGATCATGTCGCGCATCCGCTCCTCGATCCCGATCTTCGCCTTCACGCCGCACCGCGATGCGCAGGCGCGCGTCGCGCTGTTCCGCGGCGTCCAGACCGTGCCGTTCGACCCGGCGTCGTTGCCGGCGGACAAGGTCAGCCAGGCCGCGGTCGACGAGCTGATCAAGCGCAACGTCGTGCAGCCCGGCGACTGGGTGATCCTGACCAAGGGCGACCGTTATCACGGCACCGGCGGTACCAACACGCTGAAAATCCTGCACGTCGGCGATCCGCTGGTCTGATCCGACAGGGCGTGCCTTCGGGCGCGCCCTCCCCTCACGCGCCTGTTCCGCTCCCGCTCACGAAGCATTCGGCCCTGACCTGATTGCGCGGCAAGCCCGCCAGGTACAGCCCTCGCACGCACGCGTCCACGAAACCCTCGCTGCCGCATACCAGGGCGATCGTTCGCCTCGGCATCCGCCGCTCCTGGGCCAGCAGGTGGGCAAGCCCGCTGCGATCCAGCCACTCGACGCTCAATGACGGATGAGACGCCGCCAACGCCATCATGGGTTCGCGCAGGTAGGCGTCCCGTGCGACGTGCACCAGCCTGATCGGCCCGACCTGTCCCTTGGCGAGCGCATGCCGCGCAACGCTCCATAACGGAGCCAGGCCAGTGCCACCACCCAGCAGCAGCAATGGCTGATCGTCCCATTCCGGCTCGTAGGCCAGCGGCCCGCCCTGCACATCCGCGACCAGCAAGCGATCGCCTGCGCTGAGCGTGCGTGCGTGCGAGGCGAAGGCACCGGGTCGCGAACAATCGATGTGAAACTCCAGCCCGCTCTCCTCGCCAGGCACGCTGGCCATCGAATAGCGGCGCGCCAGACCCGAAGGGGTCCACAGCGCGGCGTGCTGGCCGGGCCGATAGCGAACCGGCGAGATGGTCGACAGGCGCAGCCGCAGCACCTCGCCCGCCAGCCACTCCGCCTGCTCCACGCATGCCGGCTGCCCGTCGCGCTCGGGCGAAAACGGCTCGACATGCAGGTCGCCGTCGACACGGCACTGGCAGGCAAGGCGCCAGCCCTCGCGACGTTGCACCGCGTCGAGGACGTCGGGCAAGAGATCGATCGGTTCACCCTCGATGCAACGCACCTTGCACACCTGGCAGCTGCCGGCGCGGCAACTGAAGGGAACGCGCTGCCCGGCGCGATGGAGCGCGTCCAGCAGGTTTTCCCCGCGTTCGGCGATCGACCGATGCGCGCCGCAACGCAGCTCAGGCACGGGCGGAAATCCAGTCCGCCTCGCAGCGGTTGCGTCCGCGCCGCTTGGCGCGATAGAGCGCCTGGTCGGCCCGGCTCAGCGCCAGATCGAGGTCATCGCCCCCCTGGAGCAGCGTCATGCCGATCGACAGGCTCAGATGGCCTGAACTGATCGCCGTATCGGCCGGCTCGGCCAACCGATACGCCTCGCGCAGGCGCTCGCAGCAGGTGGCCAGTTGCGCCGCATCCACGCCCGGCACCAGCAGGACGAACTCCTCGCCGCCATAACGAGCCAGCAGATCGCCGTCGCGCAGGCAGCCGGTCGCCGTGTGAGCGAACGATTGCAGAACGCGATCGCCGACCGCATGGCCATGCAAGTCGTTGATGCGCTTGAAATGATCGAGATCGATGATGGCCAGCCCGCTCTGCTGGCCCGGCCCCAGCCGACGCAGCTCCGCCTCGGCCTCGACCACGAAATGCCGGCGATTGCGCAAACCGGTCAGCCCATCGGTCGTGGCCAGGTCTTCGAGCTGGCGCATCATGCCGCGCAGGGTTTCCTGGTGCGCCTGGAGTGCCAGCCGCCGTTGCCGCATGCGCTGGCGAAGCCGATGCACGTAGCTGACGAACAGGCACAGCCAGACCAGCGTCACCGCCAGGATGCAGCCCTGCAGGAGCGCCATCTCCGGCTCGATCAGCCGGTGTTGCGGGACATCCCAGAGCGTGACGCCGATGAAGCTGCATAGCGCCAGCGCAGCGTAGCGCATGAACAGCGACGGCGGCAGGAACACCGCGAACGCCAGCACGAGGATATAAAGGACGAGAAACGAGCCGCGCGCGCTGCCGAGGTTGGACAGGAAGTAGGTCGCCCACAGCAGCCCGACCATCACCTGCGCCTCGGTCAGGCTCGGGTCCTTGAAGCGCTGGTTTTGGCCACTGGCGAACAGGCAGAGGAAGATCAGCTGGCTGGCGATGATCAGCACACAGCTGAGCAAGGCGCTGGACGGTGGCGCGTCGTAGTAGCCGACGAAGACCGTGATCCAGGTCAGCAACAGGGCCAGCCCATAGCTGAAGGCTGCCATGCCGAAGCGCTTGAGGTGCAATTGCTGCAGTTCCGACCGCTGATGCTGGGTTTGTGTCGAACCCATGACGTCCATTCCATCGTAGCAATTGGCCATCAATGTATCCCTTCTCGCCATGAAAGCCTAGCTGCGCATCGGCCATCCCTGGCTGCGGATGTGCCCGTCCGTCGGCCGCGCTATACTGCCGCGCCCCAAATTTCCCGCGGTGCCTTCGGCCGGCAGGCCGTCCCGACATCGCGGACCCGCCCGACAGCCCCGACAGAGGACGCGCTGCATGACCGTGATCAAGCAAGACGACCTGATTCAAAGCGTCGCCGATGCCCTTCAGTTCATCTCCTATTACCACCCCGTCGATTTCATCCAGGCGATGCACGAGGCCTACCAGCGCGAGGAGAACCCGGCGGCACGCGATGCCATCGCGCAGATCCTGATCAACTCGCGCATGTGCGCCACCGGGCACCGTCCGATCTGCCAGGACACCGGCATCGTCACGGTGTTCATCAAGGTCGGCATGGACGTCCGCTGGGACGGCGCCACCCTGAGCGTCGACGACATGATCAACGAAGGCGTACGCCGCGCCTACAACCTGCCGGAGAACGTGCTTCGCGCTTCGATCCTCGCCGATCCGGCCGGTTCCCGTAAGAACACCAAGGACAACACGCCGGCCGTCATCCATTACTCGATCGTCCCCGGCGACAAGGTCGAGGTGGACGTCGCGGCCAAGGGCGGCGGCTCCGAGAACAAGTCGAAGATGGCCATGCTCAACCCGTCCGACTCGATCGTCGACTGGGTGCTCAAGACCGTCCCGACGATGGGTGCCGGCTGGTGCCCGCCCGGCATGCTCGGCATCGGCATCGGCGGCACCGCCGAGAAGGCCGCGGTGCTGGCCAAGGAATCGCTGATGGATGAGATCGACATCCATGAACTCAAGGCCCGCGGCCCGCAGAACCGCCTGGAAGAGCTGCGCCTGGAAATCTTCGACAAGGTGAACCAGCTCGGCATCGGCGCGCAGGGCCTCGGCGGCCTGACCACCGTGCTCGACATCAAGATCAAGGACTACCCGACCCACGCCGCCTCGCTGCCGGTGTGCATGATCCCCAACTGCGCGGCCACCCGGCATGCGCACTTCGTGCTCGATGGCTCCGGCCCGGCCGCCCTCGAAGCGCCGCCGCTGGATGCCTACCCCGAGATCGTCTGGGAAGCCGGCCCGAGCGCCCGCCGCGTCGACCTCGATACCGTCACGCCGGAAGACGTGCAGAGCTGGAAGCCGGGCGAAACCCTGCTGCTCAACGGCAAGATGCTGACCGGCCGCGACGCCGCTCACAAGCGCATGGTCGACATGCTCAACAAGGGCGAGACGCTACCGGTCGACCTCAAGGGTCGCTTCATTTACTACGTCGGCCCGGTCGATCCGGTCGGTGATGAAGTGGTCGGCCCGGCCGGCCCGACCACCGCGACCCGCATGGACAAGTTCACCCGCCAGATTCTGGAGACCACCGGCCTCCTGGGCATGATCGGCAAGTCCGAGCGCGGCCCGATCGCCATCGAGGCAATCCGGGACAACAAGGCCGTCTACCTGATGGCCGTCGGCGGCGCCGCCTACCTCGTCGCCCAGGCGATCAAGGGCTCGAAGACCCTGGCCTTCCCGGAACTGGGCATGGAGGCGATCTACGAGTTCGAGGTCAAGGACATGCCGGTGACCGTTGCAGTCGACACCAACGGGGAGTCGGTGCATATCACCGGCCCTGCGATCTGGCAGAAAAAGATCGCCGAGAACCTCGCGGTCGAAGTGCAGTGACGCAGCGACGACGCATGAACGAGAAACCCGGCCATCAAGCCGGGTTTCTCGTTTCCGGGGCCGCGACGATCAGAGCGTGATGCGCGTACCCAGCAAGGCCAGGAACTGCGCCAGCCAGGCCGGGTGGGCAGGCCAGGCGGGCGCGGTGACGAGGTTGCCCTCGGTATGCGCCTGGTCCACCTCGATCTCGACGAAACGCCCGCCCGCCAGCCGTACCTCCGGCGCGCAGGCCGGATAGGCGCTGCAGGCTCGGCCTTCCAGCACACCGGCTGCCGCCAGCAGTTGCGCCCCATGACAGACCGCGGCGATCGGCTTGCCCGCCTCGGCGAACGCACGGACCAGCGCCAGTACCTGATCGTTCAGGCGCAGGTACTCCGGCGCACGTCCACCGGGAATCACCAGCGCATCGTAGGCCTCGGCCCGCACCTGATCGAAATCGAAATTCAGCACGAAGTTATGCCCAGGCTTCTCGCTGTAGGTCTGGTCGCCCTCGAAATCATGAATGGCGGTGCGCACGTGCTCGCCGGCCTTCTTGCCCGGGCAGACCGCGTGCACCTTGTGGCCGACCATCAGTAGCGCCTGGAAGGGCACCATCGTTTCGTAGTCCTCGGCGTAATCGCCGGCCAGCAGGAGGATGTTCTTGGCGGCCATTGCGTTTCTCCTTCGTTGAGCCTTGTTGCCGAAACGGCGTCCAGAACCATAGTCGGCCCAGACCCTCTGTGCCAGCCGCTCAGCCGTTGAAGAAGCGCATCACCACGCGGTCGACCGTGCCCCAGAACGCCTGGTTGACCCGCGTGAACCAGGAGCGTTCGCGCCAATCGTCGAGGTCGATCAGCTCGCTCTGGGCGAAATCGTTGCTGAAGCATTCGTGAACCTGCCCGGCAAGCGTCGGATCGACCGCCTCCAGATTCGCTTCCAGGTTCCAGCGCAGGTTCCAATGGTCGAAATTGCAGGAGCCGACGCTCACCCAACCGTCGACCATCGCCATTTTCAGGTGCGAGAAATGCGGCTGGTATTCATAGATCCGCACCCCGGCGCGGAGCAGGCCGGGATAGAAGCGCTGCCCGGCATAGCGGACCGGCGGGTGATCGGTATTGCGGCCGGTGAGCACCAGGCGCACGTCGACGCCACGGCGTGCGGCGCGAAACATCGCCCGGCGCAGCTTGCCGCCGGGCAGAAAGTACGGTGTGGTCAGCCAGATACGCTCGCGCGCCTGCGCCATCGCCCGCACCAGGCTGCGCACCACGTCGCGATGCTGACGTGCCGCGGCATAGGCCACCCGCCCATGGCCCGACTCGCCCCAGGGGATGTCCGGCACGTCCGGCGCCTTGCGCGGCAACGGCAACTGCCAGATGCGCCGCTCGATGCACGAATGCCACTGGCCGTCGAACAGGACCTGCCAGTCGTCCAGCACCGGTCCTTTGATTTCTACCATCGCCTCGTGCCAGAAGGCACCGCCCTTCTCCGGGTTCCAGAAATCATCGGTCACGCCGGCGCCGCCGACGAAGCCGATGCAGTCATCGATCAGCAGGATCTTGCGGTGATCGCGATGCAGGTTGCGAAAGCGCAGGCGCAGCGACAGCGGGTTATAGACGCGCAGCGCCACACCGACCTCGGACAGCCGCCTGCGATTGGCCTGACTGAGGTTCAGGCAGCCGAAGCCGTCGAGCAGGCAGCGAATCTCCACGCCCCGCGCGGCGGCCTGGCAGAGCACCTCGATCATGCGGTCCACGCAGTAGCCGTCTTCTACGAGGTACAGCTCGATATCGATGCGGTGTTCCGCGCGCCGGATGGCCTCGATCATGCGCGGGAAGAAAGTCGGGCCGTCGACCAGCAAGCGAAAGTGGTTGTCCGGGTGCCACTGGAATACAGGGCCGGCAAGTTTCATCGGTATGGCTCCAGGGTGCGCTGACGAGCCGGAGCGAGACGAACACTGGGCATGAAAGTCCTTTTCGTGCGCCTCATGGGCGCTGCTGGAAGTCGAGAATTGCCGAAACCGGAACCTCGGATGCGATGGCCGGCAGGTTGGCGACCTCGCGCAGCCGCTTCAAGCCGTCCTGCATGTCGAACAATTCAGCCTTCAGCACCACGGGCTCGAGCGTCGCGACCTGAATGCGCTTCTCGGCCAGGCGACTGACCATCACGTCGGCTTTCAGGCGCTGCTGGTGGCCGTGCAGATCGAGTTCGAAGTCGACGGTTCCGATTTCCGACTCGCCGACCGGCAGCTGCTCCCACTGCGCCAGATCGACCTGGCCGACCAGCTCGGCCTGAGGAAAGCGCTCGCTGCGAAACAGCAGATCGCGCATGCGCTCGTCGCGCAGCGCCAGCCCGCTGTCGAGGTCGGCGAACGGCATGACCACCCGCACCGCGCCCTGACCGTCGATCATTCCGGTGATGTTGGTGAACCGCTGCACCTCGGCGATATCGCCACGCTTGACCGACACGAAGCTGATGCGCGAATAGTCGGGCTCGACATGCCAGTCAGCCATCGCCCAGGGGCTGAGCAGCGACAGAAGGAGCAGCAGATAGCGGCGGCGCATGGGGACTCTCCTCGTTCACGGTCGGTTCGCTGGGTCCGCCAGTTATAGGCCAGAGGGCCGTGGGCGAGTTCCCTGGCGCTAGCGAGCCGCTACCGGTCCGGCGAGGCCCAGGTCCAGCCCGCACGCAGCCAGCGCCTTTTCCAGACGCCGCGCTCGTGCCTCCCCGGCGAGCGCCAGCACGGCGCGGTCGCGCCGCCAGGCAACGCCGTGCGGGCTGTCGCCGAGCGCCCGATCCAGTTCCACTGCCAGCGCATCGAAGGTCGCATTCAGCCCGGCCAGCAGCACATGGGTCTGCGGCGCCCGAACCGGGCCGCGCGCCGCTTCGCCGAGTCCGGCCAATAGCGCTGCCAGGCGCAGCGACAACGCCCCCGGCCACGACTGCTCCAGCGAGACGCCGTAAAGCCAGGCCGCCAGCGCGGCGAGCACATGCACATCCTCCAGCGTGCGGAAGGGTTTGACGTAATCCTCCCAGCCATCGCCGGCCAGGCGCTCGCAGGACGCATCGGTCAATCGCAGGCGGGCATGCGGAACGTCGGGCAGCAACGGCAGCTGCGGCCCTGGCGCGAGGGTGACGCCGGGATCGCCGACATGGACGACGCACAGGCTCAGGTGCGCCGCCTCGCCGGCGGCTTCGTCCCGCCCGCTGACGAGCAGCCACTGCGCGGCCGTGCCGCCGGTGACGAAGTCCTTCTCGCCGCGAAGCTGCAAGCCCTCGAGCCGGGTGTGCTGGTCGGCCGGACGTAGCCGGCGCTGCTCCGTCACGCACAGACCGCCCGGTCCGTCCGGGGCCGACGGCCAGAGCGCACGCAGCGCCGCCTGATAGCCGGCGAAAAAGGCCAGCCCTGGCGTGGCCGCCAGGCGCCCGCCGAGAACCGCCTGCTGGAAGGGCGTGGCGGAACCGGTCCGTTCGCGTAGCTGGGCGTACCAGGCGTCCAGCGCGAGCGTCGCGTCGAGTCGTGATTGGGGGCCGAGCAAGGCTTGCCAGGGCATCGCGTTTTCCTCGTGGGCTGTCATCGGAGCATCACCGGCCTGTCATGGAGGTGCCACTGCCCCTGCCTAGCCTGAGCGTGCACCGGATCGACGGCCCACACCATAACAACTCCCGCGCGCCGGATGCACTGCCAGCCGCGCCACAGGCGCAACAGGAGATCGCATGACCATGATGGCAATCAGTGTCCCCGTTCAACCCCGTCGCCTCCAGGCCGAACGCCTGTCCGGCGAACAGGCCCTGCGTGAAGCCCAAGGATTGCGCTACCGCGTCTTCAGCAGCGAATTCGGTGCCCGTCTCGCAGGCGCCGAGCAACGCCTGGATCTGGACCCCTACGACCCGCACTGCAGCCACCTGGGCGTCCGCGACCTGGACAGCGGCATGCTGGTCGCCACTACCCGGCTGCTCGACCATCAGGCCGCACGCCGGCTCGGCGGTTTCTACAGCGAAAGCGAATTCAGCCTCCACGGCCTGGGCGAACTGGACGGGCCGATCCTCGAGATCGGTCGCACCTGCGTCGACCCGGCCTACCGCAACGGCGCCACCATCGCCGTGCTCTGGAGCGAGCTGGCCGAGGCGCTCAACCAGGGCGGTTACGGCTACCTGATGGGTTGTGCCAGCATCCCGATGCGCGATGGCGGCATTCAGGCACGCGCCGTCATGCAGCGGCTGCGCGAGCGCTACCTGTGCCATGCCCATCTTCGCGCCGAACCGCGCAACCCGCTGCCACCGCAAGAGGTGCCCGCGAACGTGACCGCCGAGCTGCCGCCGCTGCTCAAGGCCTACATGCGACTCGGCGCCAAGGTGTGCGGCGAACCTTGCTGGGACCCGGACTTCCAGGTCGCGGACGTGTTCATCCTGCTCAAGCGCGCCGACCTCTGCCCGCGCTACGCACGCCACTTCAAGGCGGCGGTCTGATGGCGCTGCATACCCTGGCCCGTGCGGGCCGCCTGCTTGGTGTGGTCGCCGGCGGCCTGGCAGTCGCTACCTGGCTGGCCTGTCGCCCGCGTACCGGCGTCGCGCGTCGACAGCGCTGGACCCAGTGGTTCCTCGGCCGCCTCGCACGGGCGCTGCCGCTGACCATACAGGTGCATGGCCGCTGCGCACCCGGCCCGGCACTGTGGGTTTGCAACCATGTGTCCTGGGTCGACATCGCCGTGCTGGGCTCGCTGGCGCCGTTGTCGTTCCTGTCCAAGGCGGACGTGCGTGACTGGCCGATCGCCGGCTGGCTGGCGCACCAGGCCGGCACGCTGTTCATCCGCCGCGGCGCCGGCGACGGCATGCGCACCAACCAGCAACTGGCCGAGCGGCTGCAGACAGGCCATTCGCTGGTGATATTCCCCGAGGGTACGACCACCGATGGTCAGCAGCTACGGACCTTCCATCCGCGCCTGCTGGCCTGCGCCATCGATACGAGCACGCCCGTCCAGCCGGTGGCGATCCGGTATCGGCGCGACGGCGCGCCCGACCCGCTGGCACCCTTCATCGGAGACGACGATTTGCTGAGCCATCTGCGCCGGCTTCTGGCAGCCGACCGGGCGATCGTCGAGGTGCACCTGCTGCCACCGATTCGCTCGACGGGCCTTGACCGCGGCACGATGGCGGCGCAGGCACAGGCGGCGGTCGCCACTGCGCTCTTCGGCGTGATCGCCACTCAGCGGGACGCTGCCTGACCGGTAGCGCCGGCCGGGCGGGTCTCGGCTAAGCTGCCGCCATGAACTACCTCGCGCACCTGCACCTGGGCGGCAGCACGCCGCCCGAACTGCTCGGCAGCCTGTACGGCGATTTCGTCAAGGGACCGCTCAAGGGCGACTACGCCGACGCCATCGAAGCCGGCATCCGCCTGCACCGCCAGATCGACGCCTTCACCGATACGCACCCTCGGGTGCTGGCGGCGAAGGCGCGCTTCCCAGCGGAGCGGCGCCGTTATGCCGGCATCCTGATCGACCTGTTCTTCGATCACTGCCTGGCCGCGCACTGGTCCGGGTATAGCGAAGAGCCGCTCGACCGCTTCACCCGACGCGTCTATCTCGCGCTCTCCAGCGAACCCGCCCTGCCCGGCAAGTTAGCCGTGATCGCGCCACGCATGGCCGCACAGGACTGGCTCGGCAGCTACCGTGACTTCGGCGTACTGGAGCAGGTACTCGCCAACATGAGCCGTCGCCTGTCACGACCCGAAGGCCTGGCGGGCGGCATGCAGGAGCTGGAGCGGCTTTACCGGCCGCTCAGCGATGACTTCCAGGCGTTCTACGCGCAGTTGCAGGCCTTCGCCGAACGTCAGCTGGCAATGGAGGCTGCCGCGCTCGACAGCGCCGCACGAAACGCCAGGTAGTGTTCGAGCACGGCGTCGGGCGCTTCGATCTGCGGGTAATGGCCAATGCCCTCCAGCAGCACGCAGTCGGGGCGTTCGATCAGCGCCTCGTAGCGCCGAACCATGTGCGCGCCGGACACCGGGTCGAGGGCACCATCGATCACTCGCAGCGGCACCGCGGCGCGCTGCATCGCTGCCACCCAGCGCTCGCGCTGCTGGCGTCGCTCCGGGATGTAGCGAATCAACCGGTGCATCACGGCCGGTCCGTCGTGCGCCGACAGCAGGCTCCAGAACGCATCGATCTCGCGCTCGCCGGGCGGCGTCTCGGGGCCGAAGACCCGGGTCAAGCCCTGGGCCAGACGGTCGCGATTGAACATCCGGGCGACGATCGGCCCCAGCGGGCCCAACAGTAGCTTCTGCACCCGGACGGGGTGGTGCGTTTCCGGGAACAGACCGCCATTGAGGAACACGCAACTGGCGATCGGCCCGCGCCCTTCGCAATGGCGGGCGAGCAGCTCCTGCGCGACGCTGTCGCCGTAGTCGTGCGCCAGCAGATGGACCGGACCGTCGACACCCAGGTGCGCCAGCAGGTGCTGTTGCAGGTCGGCCTGCTCGAGCAGGCTGTAGCGATGGCCGCGCGGCTTGGCCGAATCGCCGAAGCCGAGCATGTCGCAGGCGATGACCCGATAACGCTCGGCCAAGGGCCGCCACAGGTAATGCCAGTCCCACGCCGCGGTTGGAAAGCCGTGGATGAGCAACAACGGCTCGCCCTCACCCGCCTCCCAGTAGCGGATGCGGTGCCATTGAAAGTTGAAGTCCCGCCCCTCGGCCCGCCACTGCGAGAGGGCGATGCCCGCCAGGGTCGTCATGCGTCGTAGCCCGGGTTGAGCCTGTCGAGCTTGCGCAGCAGGGCGGGCCACGCCAGCGCGCCACCCAGCCCGCTCTTGCTGCGCGTGACGCCCGCCGCCATCGCCCGCGCGCCATCGAGTATCGCCTGCGGAATCGGAATGAGCGCGCCACCGCCCGCCTGCGCCATGACCTGGATTTCGCACGCCCGCTGGAAGGTGAACATCATCAGGAAGGTATCGGGAATGCTGGGGCCGCAGGTGAGCAAGCCGTGGTTGTGCAGCAGCATGAAGCCGCACTGGCCAAGATCGCGCTGCAACCGCGCTTTTTCGTCATGGTCGAGCGCCACGCCTTCGTACCCATGGGTCGCCAGGCCGGAGAGCACGAACAGCGATTGCTGGCTCAGCGGGAGCAGGCCGTCGCGCTGCGCCGACACCGCCACCCCGGCCGCGGTGTGCGTGTGCAGCACGCAGGCGACATCCTCGCGCACCTCGTGGATGGCGCTGTGGATGGTGTAGCCGGCGGGGTTGATGTCGTAGGGGCCGTCGTCGAGCTTGTTCCCGGCGAGGTCGATTCTGACCAGGCTGGACGCGCTGATCTCGTCGAAGGTCTGCCCGTAGGGGTTGATCAGGAAATGCTCGGTACCGGGAATCTTCGCCGAGATGTGGGTGAAGATCAGATCGTCCCAGCCATGCAGCGCGATCAGGCGATAACAGGCGGCGAGGTCGACGCGGGTTTGCCATTCCTCGGCACTGACCTGGCGGCGCAGCGGGGACGGGTTCATCGAAGCGGGCTTGTTCGAAGCGGGCACGTTCATCGAAGCGGGCATGGGGCACCTTTGGGTGTTGTTCTTGTGCCCCACAGTCTAGCCGCGCCGCCGACGGCAATTGAGTCGCCTTGGCAGCCACCTCGGTGGCCGCGCGGGCCAGTCTCAGCCGCGCAGCGCCTCGGCGAAGCGCTCCAGCCAGGGTTCGGCGTCGCTTTCCGGCGTGACCGTCTCGCTGGCATCCAGGCGCAGCATCTCGATCACCTCACGCACGCCGAGCTCGGCATACAGCTCGCGGATCAGCTCGCCGCCGCCGCAGAAGGTGTCGCCATAGCTCGCGTCGCCCAATGCGATGACCCCGCCCGGCAGCCCCTGCCAGGCCGGCACGCGCTCGCGAATCTGGCCGTACAACGGCAACAGCCCGTCGGGCAGCTCGCCCATGCCGGTCGTCGAGGTGACCACCAGCAGCGCCTGCGGGGCGAATTCGAGAATGTCCTGCAACTGCGCGCGAGGCCCGTGCCAGGTGTCGAAACCGGCGGCCTTGAGCTGGTTGGCGGCGTGCCGCGCGACGTCTTCGGCGGTGCCGTAAACCGTGCCGGACAGGATGGCGACCTTCATCTGCTTCTCCTCTATCGAAAGCGCGAAGTATGCCGCACTGAGCGCACCATCGCCGACCGGATCGCCGCCTGGCCGGCAAACTAATGGCACCCCGCGCGGTCTATGCCTCGCGTACACAGGGACTCAGGCCGGGCCGGCCTGTCTCGCACCGCCCCAGCGAGGGACGATCATGGCGGATCAGAACATCCTCTCCAGCGAAGAGCTGGAATTCATCGGCAGCCTCATGGGCACCAACGGACGCGGCACGCCGACCACCACGGCCAGTTTCCGGGTCGATGGCGGGCCGCAATCGAACGACTTCCTCATGCGCCTGGTCGGCAACGCCGGATTGACGCTACAGGCGCAGTTCGACCAGTACTGCCTCGCCTTCTCCATGCACCTGGCGCAGGACGAGTTCCATAGCCTGCAGATGACGCTGAGCGCGCCGACGATCTACGAGCGCGGCCCGGTGCCACGGGCCTGGCGCCTGCAACTGGAAACACCGCTCCCCCTGCTCGAAGTCGACGGCAGCCGCAGCCCGCTCAGCGTGAAGGAGTTGTCGCCCAGCGGCCTGCTGGTGCGCAACAAGCCATCGCGCAGCGCACCCGAGCGATTCCATCTGATGCTCGCCCTGCCCGAAGGCGAGGCCCTGCCGGTCGATGCACGACGTGTGCGCCACGTCGCCTCGGACCTGACCGCCTACACCGTCGACTTCGCCGAGGAGCGCGACGCCGAGCGTGTCCGCCGCTACCTGTTCGAGGAACATCGCCACCGTCATCCGGAGCTGAACGAACCCGCGCTGCAACTGGGTTAAGCTGCGGCCAGCGCCGGGCATGCCGTCCGGCCCGAGCCTGATGGAGCGCCATGACAGCCCCGCCCTTGCCCGTCCTCATCACCGGCGCTGGCCAGCGCATCGGCCGCTACTGCGCCGAGCGCCTGCTCGACGACGGCCAGCCGGTGATCTTCACCTACCGCCGCGAGCGCGCCGGCCTCGATGCCCTTCGTCAGCGCGGCGCCATCGCCATTGAGGCCGACTTCTCGACCGACGCGGGCATCTTCGCCTTCATCGGCACGCTCAGGGCGCAGGTCAGCGCGTTGCGCGCGATCGTCCACAACGCCTCCGAGTGGTCAGCCGACGAACCGGATCCTGCCCACGCGATGCACCGGATGATGCAGGTCCATGTCCAGGCTCCCTACCTCATCAACCTGCAATGTGCCGACCTGCTCGCCCATGGCGGACCGGCCGACATCGTCCACATCAGCGATGACGTGACGCGCAAAGGCAGCGCCAAGCACGTCGCCTACGCCGCCAGCAAGGCGGCCCTGGACAACCTCACCCTGTCGTTCGCCGCACGGCTCGGCCCGGCGATCAAGGTCAACGGCATCGCCCCGGCGCTCATCCAGTTCAATGAGGGCGACGATGAAGATTACCGGCGCAAGGCATTGGCCAAGTCGGTGCTCGGCATCGAACCGGGGCCCCAAGTCGTCTATCAAAGCCTTCGCCACCTGCTCGACAACCCCTACGTCACCGGCACCACCCTGACCCTCAACGGCGGCCGCCACCTGCGCTAGCGGCGTCGCTCGGCAGCGCCGGAGCGGGTTAGACTGCCGCGCATCCGGCGGCCGAGCCGCAGAACCGACCCAGGAGTATCCCGCATGCCACGACTCGAACCCGGCATGGCCCGCATCCGTGTCAAGGACCTGAGCCTGCGCACCTACATCGGCATCAAGGAAGAGGAGATCAACAACAAGCAGGACGTGTTGATCAACCTGACCGTGCTCTACCCCGCCGACGCGGCGGTGCGCGACAACGACATCGATCACGCGCTGAACTACCGGACCATCACCAAGGCGATCATCGCCCACGTCGAGGAAAACCGTTTCGCCCTGCTCGAGCGCCTGACCCAGGAGATCCTCGATCTCGTGATGCGCCATCCCTCGGTGCGCTATGCCGAAGTGGAGGTGGACAAACCGCACGCCCTGCGCTTCGCCGAGTCCGTCTCCATCACCCTCGCTGCCCATCGCGATTGAGCAGCGTTGCCCGGCGAGCCGCGTTTGGCTCGTCTTTCCGGCGGCGCTATGATCGCGCCGATCCCCGCCAAGAGGCCTGAAACATGACTGACGAGCAACGCACCGAACTCGAGGCAGCCGCTTTCCGCCGCCTGATCCAGCATCTGCGCAGCCGCCCGGACGTTCAGAACATCGAGCTGATGAACCTGGCCGGTTTCTGCCGCAACTGCCTGTCCAAGTGGTACAAGGCCGCCGCCGACGACCTGGAGATCGAGGTCAGCCCGGAGCAGGCGCGCGAAGCGGTCTACGGCATGCCCTATGCCGAATGGAAAAGCCGCTACCAGAAGGAAGCGACGCCCGAGCAGCAAGCCGCCTTCGGCAAGGGGAAGGACGCATGAGTGCGCTGGGCGATTTTCGCCAGCAGCTGCGCAGCGGCGAGGCGCGGTTCGCCGACACGCTGGCGTTCGTCGAGGCGCACTACGACTATCGCCCGAGCGCCTTCGTCAACGGCGAGGTAAGCAACGCGGCCGATGAAAACGCCGGCTCCTGCAAGACGCTCGGCCTGGCCCTGCTGGAGAAGCTCACCGACGAAGAAGCCCTCCTGGCGTTCGGCGAGCATTACCGGGCCGTACTGGCCAACCCCGCGGGCAACGACCATCGCAACATCCGCGCCCTGATGCAGCACGGCCTTGCCGGCGTTCGCTTCGACAGCCTGCCGCTGTCACGCAAGACCGCCTGATCGGAAGCGACGCCGCGTCGAAACGGCATGGCGGTCGATCCGGTGCCCGGCATTCACCGCCACCGGCTCGACTCACTCCGCCGGATAGCTTCAGCAGCCCGGCTGGCCCCGAGATTCAGACCGGGACGATCGGGCGCCTGCCACCCTCACGCACCCACAGCACCGTCGCGCCCGCGACGGCCGCCGGCATCACCAGCACGTTCAGCCCCGGCACCAGCAGGGCGGCGTAGGTCACGGCGCCGAAGCTCAGGCTGCGCCAGCGTCGCTCCCTCAACCAGCCCATCATCTCGTCCCAGCCCAGCTTGTGGTTGTCGGCCGGGTAGTCGATGTACTGGACCGCCATCATCCAGACACCGAACGCCAGCCACAGCGGCGGGGCCAAGAGGTTCAGCCCCGGAATGAAGGACAGCACCAGCAAGCCGATCGCCCGCGGCAGGAAATAGCGCAGCTTGCGCAGTTCCCGCGCGACGGTTCGCGGCAGCATGGCCGCCAGTTCCGACCAGCGGAACGGCGGGAACAGGTCTTCGCCGCGCACCACGACTTCCACCTTCTCCGCCAGGAAGCCGTTGAACGGCGCAGCCACGATCGTGGCGAACAAGGTGAAGCTGAAGAACACGATCAGCACCACCAGCGCCACGAAGATCGGCCAGATCAGGTATTCGAGGAAGGCCAGCCACTGCGGCAGCGCCGGCATGAAGGCCTCGAGCCAGACGTCGAACTGCGCCACGGCGAAGTAGATCAGCGCGGCGAAGATGATCAGATTGACCAGCACGGGCAGGATCACGAACTGGCGCAGACCGGGACTGAGCACCAGTCTGAACCCTTCGCGCAGGCACTGCGGGCCGGTGAGAGCGGAGGTGGGCATGCAAAGGCTCCAAGAGAATGGCGACGCGACCTTACCGGCTTTGCCGAAGTGACGAAAGCAGGCGACCCGCCAGCTAGCGGCGCCCGGCCGGCATAGAGCGGCCCTATCGGGGACATCGAACAAGGGCATTGGGCGCCGCAACGCCGCCTCGCTACGCTCTGCGCCATCGATTTACGGGGCCATCCACCCAAGCCTTCCCCAAGATGCTCGGATGGCCCCTTTTTATTCCGGAGGTCCGCCATGTCGGTACGTCACGCTCGCCTGATCATCCTTGGCTCTGGCCCGGCCGGCTACAGCGCGGCGGTGTATGCCGCGCGGGCCAACCTCAAGCCGTTGCTGATCACCGGCATGCAGGCCGGCGGCCAGTTGACCACCACCACCGAAGTCGACAACTGGCCGGGCGATCCGCATGACCTGACCGGCCCGGCGTTGATGGCGCGTATGCAGGCGCATGCCGAACGCTTCGATACCGAAATCGTGTTCGATCACATCAATGCCGCGGACCTGGCCGGCCGGCCGTTCACCCTGCGGGGCGACAGCGCCACCTACACCTGCGATGCGCTCATCATCGCGACCGGCGCCAGTGCCCGCTACCTCGGCCTGCCCTCGGAAGAAGCCTTCATGGGCCGCGGCGTCTCGGCGTGCGCCACATGCGATGGCTTCTTCTACCGCAACCGTCCGGTCGCCGTGGTCGGCGGCGGCAACACGGCCGTCGAGGAAGCGCTTTATCTCGCGAACATCGCCAGCAGCGTCACCCTCATCCATCGCCGCGACGGCTTTCGCGCCGAGAAAATCCTGCAGGACAAGCTGCGCGAGCGGGTCGCCGAAGGCCGGATCGTTCTCAAGCTCGACGCTCAAGTCGATAGCGTGCTCGGCGATGCATCAGGCGTGACCGGCGTGCGCCTCGCGACGCCCGCGGGAGCGGAAGACATTCAGGTGGATGGCCTCTTCATCGCCATCGGGCATACGCCCAATACCGGCCTGTTCGAAGGGCAACTGGCGCTACGTGAGGGTTATCTGGTGGTCAATGGCGGCCGCGACGGCAACGCGACGGCGACCAACGTACCGGGCGTATTCGCCGCCGGTGACGTGGCCGACCAGGTCTACCGCCAGGCGATCACCTCGGCCGGGGCCGGCTGCATGGCCGCGCTCGATGCCGAACGCTTCCTCGACGGATTGCTCTGACATACCCCATGAACGACGAACCGGCCAGTTGGCCGGTTCGTCGTTCAGCGGGCTCGCTCACACCAGGGTTTTCAGCGCCTCGCGGCTGAACGGCAGGATGTCCTGCTCACGTCCGTCGCGTACTTTCTGCGCCCAGTCCGGGTCGACCAGCAGCGCCCGGCCGACTGCGACGAGATCGAACTCCTGCCGATTCATCCGCTCGATCAGGCTGTCCAGGCTCGCCGGCTGGGCGACCTCGTCGGTCTTGCCGAAGAACTGGGTGAACTCGCTGCCATCGAGGCCAACGCTCCCCACCGTGATGGTCGGCTTGCCGGTGAGCTTGCGCGTCCAGCCGGCCAGGTTCAGGTCGGAGCCTTCGAATTCCGGAATCCAGAAGCGCCGCGTCGAGCAATGGAAGATGTCGACACCCGCCGCCGACAGCGGCTCGAGAAAGGCACCCAGCTCCTCGGGCGTCTGCACCAGGCGTGCGCTGTAGTCCTGCTGCTTCCACTGGGAAAACCGGAAGATGATCGGGTAGTCGGGGCCGACGGCGTCGCGTACCGCACGGATCAGCTCGATGGCGAACCGCGAACGGTTGGCCAGGCTGCCGCCGTACTCGTCGGTGCGCTGGTTGCTGCCTTCCCAGAAGAACTGGTCGATCAGGTAGCCGTGCGCGCCGTGAATCTCGACGCCGTCCATGCCGATCGCCTTGGCATCGCGGGCCGCCTGGGCGAAGGCGGCGATGACGTCCTGGATGTCCTGCCGGGTCATGCCATGAACCACGACATTGCCGTCCTTCACTTTTTCCATCGGACCGAAGCCCGGTACCGCCGGGTCCGGCTCGGTGCCCAGGCGGCGCACGTTGCCCACATGCCACAGCTGGGGCGCGATCTTCCCGCCGGCCGCGTGGACGGCCTCGACCACGCGCTTCCAGCCGGCCAGCGCTTCATCGCCGTAGAAATGCGGAACGTTCGGATAACCGTTGGCGGCCGGGTGGCCGACCGTGGTGCCCTCGGTGACGATCAACCCGACGCCGCTGGCGGCGCGGCGACGGTAATACTCGATGACCGCCTCGTTCGGCACGCCGCCCGGCGAGAACGAGCGGGTCATCGGCGCCATTACCACGCGAGTAGGCAGGCTCAGCGGGCCAAGCTCGAACGGTTGGAACAGCGGTTTGGCAGCGGCATTCATGTGCGGTACTCCATCCGAAAGACAACGGCGGGCGCCCGTTCGGACGACCACCTCGTGTTAGACGACGAAGGATAGGAGTCGCTCGCCGCGGCGGCACACCATTATTGACGGGACTTATCGAGCGCCAACCACAGCCGGTATCGATCGTGCAGCTAGAGCCCGAGTGCGCGCTCGATCGCCTGCACGAGCGCCGGGTCGTCGGGCGCCGTGGGCGGCGAGAAGCGCCCCAGCACGCCACCGTCCGGGCCGATCAGGAATTTCTCGAAGTTCCAGCTGATGTCGCCGGGGTATTCGGCGCCCTCGCCCGCCAGCAACTGATACAACGGATGGCGCTGCGGGCCGTTGACGTCGAGCTTGGCAGTCATCGGGAAGGAGACGCCGTAGTTGAGGCGGCAGAAGTCACCAATCTCGGTCTCGCTGCCCGGCTCCTGTCCGGCGAACTGGTTGCAGGGCACACCGAGCACGCTGAAGCCGCTCTCGCGGTACTGCTCGTGGAGCCGTTGCAGGGCCGCGTACTGAGGCGTGAGGCCGCAGCGCGAGGCGACATTGACCACCAGCACGACCTGCCCTGCCAGGTCACTCAGGGGTAAGGGCTTGCCATCGAGCCCCGTCAGGGTCAACGCGTGAAAGGCACTCATGGCTCGCTCCGTATCAGGCGCAGACACGCTCGTCCGCCGGCAGGGCACTGCGCAGCGTCGAGCGGGTCATACGCAGGCCAGTCGTGAATGCAGACCGATCAGTGATGATGACCGCCTTCACCGTGAACATGACCGTGCGCCACCTCTTCGGCGCTGGCCTCGCGGACGTCGACGACCTTGACGTCGAAGTTCAGGCGCTGGCCGGCGAGCGGGTGGTTGCCGTCGACCACGACGTCATCGCCTTCGACGTCGCGGATGGTGACGATCTGCATGCTGCCGTCGGGGCCGGAGGCATGGAACTGCATGCCGACTTCCAGCTCATCGACGCCTTCGAACATGGCGCGGTTGAGCGTGGCGACCAGCTCGGGGCTGTACTCGCCATAGGCGTTCTCGGGCTCGACGGCCACCTGGATCTGGTCACCCGGCTGCTTGCCTTCGAGGGCTTTCTCGAGCCCGGCGATGATGTTGCCGGCACCGTGCAGATACACCAGCGGCGCGCCACCAGCGGAGCTGTCGATCACCTCACCGGCGTCGTTGGTGAGGGTATAGTCGATGGAGACTGCCTTGTTGGCGGCGATCAGCATGAGGCAAACCTTTTTGCTTGAGAATGAAGAACGGTCGAGTTTAACCGTCGCCCGCGGCGATTGCGAACCGGGCCCGGATGAACGGGACTTGACGAACGGAGCGGCTGTTTCCTATCCGGTTGATTTCCATCAGGACCCTGACGGCCACTGGGTGGCATCCTTGTCGTGCGGTCATACCCAGCACCTGCGCCACCAGCCGCCCTGGCAATCGCGTCCCTGGGTGCTCGATCCGAACCAGCGTCGCGCCCGTCTCGGCCAGCCGTTTCCATGCGGCTGGTGCGCCCGGGCCCGTATCGATTCAAAGGAGGCTTGATGCCCTCGCGCAATATTCTCGTCGTCAACTGCGGCAGCTCGTCGATCAAGTTCGCGCTGGTCAACGAGGCCGATCCGCACTTCCCGCTGAGCGGCCTGGCCGAGCGCCTCGGTTCGGAAGAAGCGGTGCTTCACTTGCAGCGCCGTAACGCCGACAAGGGGAGCGTGCCGATCCCCGGCGCCGATCACATCGCGGCACTCGCCAGGCTGCTGCCGATCGTGGAAACCGTCGCCGAAGGCCAGTTGCATGGCATCGGCCATCGGGTCGTGCATGGCGGCGAGTTCTTCACGGCCGCCTCGCTGATCGACGACGAGGTGCTCGATGCGATCCGCACGACCTCGCCCCTCGCCCCGCTGCACAACCCGGCCAACCTGCAGGGCATCGAGGCGGCGATGGCGCTGTTCGCGCAGCTACCGCATGTCGCGGTGTTCGACACGGCGTTCCATCAGACCTTGCCCGAGCATGCCTTCCGCTATGCCGTGCCGGATGTGCTCTACCGCGAGCACGGCGTGCGCCGCTACGGCTTTCACGGCACCAGCCACCGCTTCGTCAGCCGCCAGGCCGCCGACATGGCCGGCCTGGCCGTCGGCGACAGCAGCTGGCTGACCGCCCACCTGGGCAACGGCTGCTCGACCTGCGCGATCGCCAACGGCCAGAGCCTGGACACCAGCATGGGCCTCACGCCGCTGGAAGGCGTGGCGATGGGCACCCGCAGCGGCGATGTCGACCCCAACCTGCACAGCCACCTGGCGCGCACCCTGGGCTGGAGCCTCGAGCGGATCGACCGGATGCTCAACCACGACAGCGGCGTGAAGGGGCTGTCGGGCCTGTCCAACGACATGCGCACCCTGGAACAGGCACGCGAACAGGGACATGCCGGCGCCACGCTGGCGATCGAGGTCTTCTGCTACCGCATCGCCAAGTCGCTCGCCGCGATGGGGTGCGCACTGAGTCGCCTCGACGGGCTGATCTTCACTGGCGGCATCGGCGAGAACTCGCCGTTGATCCGCAGCAAGATCGTCGCGCACCTGAAGCTGCTCGGGCTCGAACTCGACGGCGAAGCCAACGCCCGCTGCATTCGTGGCGCCGGCGGCATGATCCACGCCGACGGCCACCCGCGCGTACTGGTGGTGCCGACCAACGAAGAGCGCCAGATCGCGCTCGACACGCTCGCCCTGTTGCCGGAATGAACGGACCACGCCCTCGCTAACCGCGCCTCGCTAACTAAACGCGCCTCGCTAAGGAGCACCGATGCACACGTTTTTCATCGCGCCGACCGGCTTTGGCGTCGGCCTGACCTCCATCAGCCTCGGCCTCGTCCGCGCGCTGGAGCGCGACGGGCTGAAGGTCGGCTTCTTCAAGCCGATCGCCCAACCCCACCCCGGCGATGAAGGCCCGGAGCGTTCGAGCGAGCTGATCGCCCGTACCCATGGCCTGACGCCGCCCAGGCCGCTGGGCCTCGGCCACGTCGAGCGGATGCTCGGCGAAGGCCACATGGACGAGCTGCTCGAGGAAATCGTCAGCCTGTTCCAGCAGGCTTCGCAGGACAAGGACGTGGTCGTCGTCGAAGGCATGGTGCCGACGCGGCATGCCAGCTACGCCGCACGGGTGAACTCGGAGGTCGCCCGCAGCCTGGATGCGGACGTCATCCTGGTCAGCGCGCCGGAAAACGAGACGCTCACCGAGCTCTATGACCGCATCGAGATCCAGGCGCAACAGTTCGGCGGGCCGAAGGACCCCAAGGTGCTGGGCGTGATCCTCAACAAAGTGCGCCACCCTGGCGGCCTCGATGAATTCGTCGACGTGCTGAAGGCGCATGCGCCGATGCTGCGCGGCGAGCAGTTCCGGCTGATCGGCTGCATCCCCTGGGCGGACGAGCTGAATGCGCCGCGCACGCGTGATGTGGCCGACCTGCTCGGCGCGCGGGTGCTCAATGCCGGCGACTACGAACAGCGGCGCGTCGGCAAGATCGTGCTATGCGCCCGCGCCGTGCCCAACACCGTCTCGCTGCTCAAGCCCGACGTGCTGGTGGTCACGCCCGGCGATCGCGACGACATCATCCTCGCCGCGAGCCTGGCGACCATGAACGGCGTGCCTCTCGCCGGCCTCCTGCTGTGCAGCGACTTCGCGCCCGATCCGCGCATCATGGAGCTGTGCAAGGGCGCGTTGCAGAGCGGGTTGCCGGTGCTCACCGTGTCCACCGGCTCCTACGACACGGCGACCAACCTCAACCGCATGAACAAGGAGATCCCGGTCGATGACCGCGAGCGCGCGGAAAAGGTGACCGACTTCGTTGCCGGCCATATCGAACAGGGCTGGCTGAAGCAGCGCTGCGGCAATCCCCGCGAATTGCGGCTGTCGCCACCGGCGTTCCGTTACCAGCTGGTCAAGCGCGCCCAGGCGGCGAACAAGCGCATCGTCCTGCCCGAAGGCAGCGAGCCGCGGACCATTCAGGCGGCGGCGATCTGCCAGGCCCGCGGCATCGCCCGCTGCGTCCTGCTCGCCAAGCCGGAAGAGGTGCACGGCGTTGCACAGGCGCAAGGCATCACGCTGCCGCCGGACCTGGAGATCCTCGATCCGGACGTGATTCGTGCGCGCTACATCGAGCCGATGGTCGAGCTGCGCAAGGGCAAGGGGCTGAATGCGCCGATGGCCGAGGCCCAGTTGGAAGATTCGGTGGTGATGGGCACCATGATGCTGGCGCTCGACGAGGTCGACGGCCTGGTCTCCGGGGCGATCCATACCACCGCCAACACCATCCGGCCGGCACTGCAATTGATCAAGACCGCGCCCGGCTACAACCTGGTGTCCTCGGTGTTCTTCATGCTGCTGCCCGATCAGGTGGTCGTGTATGGCGATTGCGCGGTCAATCCCGATCCCAGCGCGGCGGAACTGGCTGAAATCGCCATCCAGAGCGCCGACTCGGCCGCCGCGTTCGGCATACTGCCGCGGGTGGCGATGATCAGCTATTCGACCGGCAGTTCCGGCAGCGGCGAAGAGGTGGAGAAGGTCCGCGAGGCGACGCGCATCGCCCGCGAACTGCGCCCGGACCTGGCGCTCGATGGCCCGTTGCAATACGACGCAGCCGCGATCGAGAGCGTCGGCCGCCAGAAGGCCCCGGACAGCCCGGTGGCCGGCCGCGCCACGGTGTTCATCTTCCCGGACCTCAACACCGGCAATACCACCTACAAGGCGGTACAGCGCAGCGCCAACGTGATCAGCGTCGGCCCGATGTTGCAGGGCCTGCGCAAGCCGGTGAACGACCTCTCGCGCGGCGCGCTGGTCGACGACATCGTCTTCACCATCGCACTGACGGCGATCCAGGCCGCCAGCCAGCCGAGCTGACCGTAGGTACCCGGAAGCGCCACGGCATGCCCGGCGCTTCCAAGGCGCCGGGGCACGTCATGCGAGGGTTGCACCCGGCCACGCTTTGAGTACGCTTGCCGCCCCATCGAGACTGAACAAGAAAAGACCAATCGATGCTCAGCTTCCTTCCCGCGCCGCTGCGCGGCCTGCTTGCCGGCCTGATGCTGGCGCTCAACACGCTGTTCTGGTGCTGGCCCCTGTTTGCCCTGGCGCTGCTGAAACTGCTCATGCCGGTGCCACCGGTGCAGCGGGCCCTGCGCTATGGCATGCACTGGATCGCCGAATCCTGGATGGCGGTCAACAGCTTCTGGATGAACCTGGTACGGCGGATCGAGTGGGACGTGCAAGGCCTCGAACGGGTCGACATGGATCACTCCTATCTGGTCACCAGCAACCATCAGAGCTGGGCCGACATCCTGGTGCTGCAATACCAGCTCAGCCGGCGCATGCCGATCCTCAAGTTCTTCCTGAAACAGGAGCTGATCTGGGTACCGGTGATCGGGCTCTGCTGGTGGGCGCTGGAATTTCCGTTCATGAAGCGCTTCAGCAAGGAATACCTCGCCAGGCATCCCGAAAAGCGTGGGCAGGACCTGGCGACCACCCGCAAGGCGTGCCAGCGCTACAAGACCAATCCGGTGTCGGTGTTCAATTTCCTTGAGGGGACGCGCTTCACCCCGGCCAAGCATCAGGAGCAGCAGTCGCCCTACCGCTACCTGCTCAAGCCGCGCGCTGGCGGCGTGGCCTTTGTACTCGACGCGATGGGCGAGCAACTCAGCGCGCTGATCAACATCACCATCCATTACCCGGACGGGCGTCCGGACTTCTGGGACCTGCTGGCGGGCAACATCCGCCAGGTCGTGGTGCGTCTGGAGAGCCTGCCGATCCCGAGCGAATTCATCGGCCGGGAATATGACCAGGACGCGGCGTATCGCCTGCAATTCCAGCAATGGATCAATGGGCTCTGGGCCGACAAGGACGCCCTGCTCGCCCAGCTGCACGAGCGATTCCCCGCGCGTGGCCAGGTGGGTCCCTAGCTAGCGACCCTCCAGCCGTCGCCAGTCGACATGGCTCGGCAAGTCAACCACCTCGTCGGGCCGCAGACCCGGCGCAACGAGAAACCCCTGCATCACATCGCAGCCGTGCTCGATCAGCCAGTCGCGCTGGGCATGGGTTTCGACGCCTTCGGCGATCACCTCCAGCCCGAGGTTGCGCCCCAGGTCGATGATGGTGCTCACCACCGCCGCATCGCGCGGCGAGTCCAGCATGTTGGCGATGAACAGCCGGTCGATCTTCAGCGTATCCAGCTCGAAATGCCGCAGGTAGGCGAGTGACGAGTAACCGGTACCGAAGTCGTCGATCGCCACACGCACGCCCAGCTCGCGCAGCCGCCTGAGCTTCTCGCAGCTCTGGTCGAGGTCCTGCATCAGCGTGCCCTCGGTCACTTCGAGTTCGAGCTGCGCGGGCGCCAGGCCGTACTCCTCCAGCAGCCGACCGAGCACGTCGACCAGGCCCGGCCGCGCGAACTGGATGGGGCTGACGTTCAGGCTCAGGATCAGGCCCTCGCCGAAACGCTCGGGCCATTCGCGATGCTGGGCGATGCCCTCACGTAGCACCCATTCGCCGACCCGGTCGATCAGCCGCGTTTCCTCCAGCAGCGGAATGAACACGCCCGGCTGCACGTCGCCGGTACCGCTGTGGTCCCAGCGCAGCAACGCCTCGAACCCGCGCAGTCGGCCGCTCGCCAGCTCGATCTGCGGCTGGTAGACGAGGTCGAAGCCGTTGCGTTCGATGGTGCTGCGCAGGTTTTCTTCCATCACCAGCCGGGCGTGCGCGCGACCGTTCATTTCCTTCGAGAAGAACCGGAACTGCTGGCGGCCGGCACGCTTGGCCTCGTACATCGCCATGTCGGCGGCCCGCAGCAACTCCTCGACGCTGTGCCCGCAATCGGGAAAGCTCGCGATGCCGATGCTCGCGCCCAGCGTCACTTCGGTGTCGTCGATACGGTGGCGGACCGAGATCAGCTCGATGAGCTTCTCGGCCACCTTGGCGGCATCTTCGATATGGTCGAGCGAATCGAGCAAGGCGGTGAATTCGTCGCCGCCCATCCGGCCGAGGATGTCGTACGGCCGCATGCAGGTCTCCAGCAGGCGCGCCACCTTACAGAGGATTTCATCGCCCGCCTCGTGCCCGAGCGAGTCATTGATGCGCTTGAAGCCGTCGAGGTCGATGTACAGCACCGCCATGCACTTGCCGTTGCGGTCGACCCGCGCCAGCGCCGAATCCAGCGCCTGGTTGAAGCCGCGGCGATTGAGCAGGCCGGTCAGCGAATCGGTCACCGCCTGGGTTTCGAGTTGGGCATGCAGGTTGCGCACGACCGACATGTCGAGCGCGATCACCACCATCGAGCGTTGCTGGCGCGGCAGCGGCGAGCACGAGATGGCGACCGGCAGCGTGCCGCCATCGGCGGTGCGCAACTGCGCCTCGTGCAGGCGATAGGTCGCGCCGCTGCGCCAATGCAGGTAGAAGTCGCTTTCGCGCCAGGGCTGGGTCATTTCCGGGGACGCCAGGTGCGACAGCAGCGGCGTGCCCTTGAGCCCGTCCACCGAGCCGCGCAGCATGTGCGCGATGGCCGGGTTGGCGAAGCTGATGTAGCCGTCCTCGCCCACCACCAGGATGCCCTCGGCGGCGTTGTTCAGCACCGAGGCGTTGAACGCGCGCGCGCTGTCGAGCTGCTGGGTGAGCAGTTGCAGGTCGCGGCGATTGTGCTCGTGCGCCAGCAGGGTGTTGATCTTGTGCTTGAGCACCTGCGGATCGAACGGCTTGAGGATGAAATCGACCGCGCCGGTGGCATAGCCCTTGAGCACCGAATCGCGGTTATGGGCAATGGCCGACACGAAGATGATCGGCGTATAGCGGGTGTGCGGGTTGCCGCGCATCAGCCGGGCGACTTCGAAGCCATCCATGCCGGGCATCTGCACGTCGAGCAGAACCAGCTCGACATCCAGTTCCAGCAGCGCCTGCAAGGCCGCCTCGCCGGAATTGACGGTATGGACCTGCCAGTCGCCATCGCCGAGCAGGGCCTCCATCGCCACCAGGTTGGCTTCGCGGTCGTCGACCACCAGCAGGGTTCGAGTGCGCGGTTGTGCCTGAAGCTGAGGGCGGCTCATGCGCGATGCCTCCCGCGGCCAGTCGATCCGCATGCGCGTCGCTCGTGACGTCGCGACCGGGTCGAAACGACCGTGTGCCTGGGTAGTGGGTACAACACCGCCAATACTCCTTTTCTCATGTGCCTGCATGCGTCTCCGACGCACGTCCCAACCATTGTCTGATTCGCGTACCCAGCGAGGTGCGATCGGCCGGAAGCGGCAGTACATCGCTCGCACCGGCTTCACGCATACGCTCGGTCGCCTGCGGCGACACCGTTACGGCGATGATCGGTACCTGACAACCGTGACCTTCGCGGAGTTCCCTCACGACGCCCGGACCGTCCAGCCGTGCCGAACCGGTACCGACCATCACCAGGTCGAACGCCCCTTCATCGAACCGCGCCAGCGCCTCGGCGCTGTCCATTGCCGGCGTCACCTGCAACCCCAGCTCATCGAGCAACGCGGTCAGCGCATACAGGCTGCGCACGTCCTCTTCGGCCAGCAGGACCTGCTGCCCCAGCAACGGCGCATCGAAGCCACCTTCGCCGATCACCGCACTCTGGGAGCCGGGACGCAGCGCCTGGGCCACGCGCTCCAGGCTGTCGTCCTTGGACAACGCCACGGCCGAATAGCGCCGTACCCGTTGCAGATCGTGCTCGTCCAGCGGCTGAGCGCTGTAGACGATCACCGCCATGTCGCTGACCGGCCGCAGGCGGTTGAGGGCATCGAGCAGATCGAGCCCGCTTTCCTGCGGCAGGTCCTGATCGATCGCCACCGCGCTGAACAGTTGCTCGGCGAATGCCAGCCGGGCTTCGTCGCTGCTGCCGGCGATCGTCACGCTGTAGCCGAGCTGCTCCAGATAGTCGCGCAGCCGCTGGCGGCGCGCCTGGTCGCGCTCGACCAGCAGGAGCCGCAGGGGGTTGTCCTTGTAGCGGTTCAACTCGACGAACAACCGCTCGATATCGCCGCGCTGCACCGGTTTGACCAGATAGCGCGCACCCGCATCCTTCCAGTCATGCGGTTGCGGAACGGCGGAGATGATCGTCACCGGCACGCCGAAATGGCGCGGATCGGCCCGCAGCTCGCGGTAGACCTGCCAGCCACTCAGATCGGGGAGCAGCACGTCGAGCACCACCGCGGCGAAGCGCTCCTGGCGCAGGGCATCGAGCGCCTGCTGGCCCGTGCCGCACAGCAACGTCGCATAGCCGTGACTCTGCGCGGCCTCCGCGACGACCGAGGCGAAATCAGCATCGTCCTCCACCACCAGCAGCAGCGGGCCGCGGCCTTCGCGCACCGGACGCGCGGTGACCTCGAGGGCCGGCTTGGTCTCGACCTTGCGCACCGGCAACACCACCGTGAACACCGAGCCCTGGCCGGGCGTGCTGCGCAGCTCGATTCGCCCCTCGAGCACTTCGACCAGCTGACGCGTGATCGCCAGCCCAAGGCCCGTCCCGCCGTAGCGACGGCTGATGGACCCGTCGATCTGCTGGAACGCCTGGAAAACGCGCTCGTGCTCTTCCTCGGGAATGCCGATACCCGTATCGCTGACATCGATCCGCAGCGACTCGCAATCCGAGCGGTCGCTGGTGCCGCAACTGAGCCGCACCTCGACCCGTCCCTGCTCGGTGAATTTAACGGCATTCGACATCAGGTTATGAAGCACCTGCTGCAGCCGCGCCCGGTCGCTGAGCACGGTGGTCGGTACACCGGGCGTGATCACATAGCCGAGCGCAAGGCCCTTTTCCTGCGCCATGGGTTGCAAGGTGTTCTCGACGTCCCGCAGCAGCTCGTCGATGGCCACCGGCTCGGTCTTGAGCTGCATGGAACCGGCCTCGATGCGCGCCAGGTCCAGCACGTCATTGATCAGCTGCAACAGATCGGTGCCGGCGCGGTGCATGATTTCGGCATGCCGGACCTGCTTCTCGGTGAGATTGCCGGCGCTGTTGTGCCGAAGCTGGTCGCTCAGGATCAGGATGCTGTTGAGCGGCGTGCGCAGCTCGTGCGACATGTTGGCGAGAAACTCGGACTTGTAGCGGTTGGCGACCGCCAGCTGATCGGCCTGGTCGCGCAGACGCAGCTCGGCGGCACGGCGGTGGCTGATGTCCATGATCACCGCCTGCACGAGCATTTCGTTGCCACTGCGCATAGGCGAGAGACCGATCTCCAGCGGCAGCAGGCTGCCGTCGCGATGCCGACCGAACAGCTCGCGATTGCTGCCCATTCGCCGCGGCTCGGGGTGTTTCCAGTACTCCTCGCGCAACCGCTTGTGCGTCTCGCGCAGGGCGTCCGGCAACAGGATTTCCACACGCTCGCCCAGCAGCTCGTGCCGCTCGTAGCCAAACATCACTTCGGTCTGCCGATTGACCATGACGATGGTGCCCTCGCGGGAAATCAGCACGAAGGCATTGGGCGAGGCCTCGACCACGTTGCGGAAGCGCTCCTCCGCGCGCTTGCGCGCCTGCATGTCGACCAGGTTCAGCAGGTGGTGCATGCCGTCTTCGCGACGGAAACTGGTCAGGCTCACCGCGACCGGTACCAGCTCGCCGTCTTCGCGCTGGGCCTGGAGTTCTTCCTGATCGGCCTTGCGCGGCCCTTCCAGCTCCGCCTCGGTGAGCACGCCCGGCAGGTAACGGCTGACCCGCTCGCCAAGCAACTGGTCGACACTGCAACCGAGCAAGGCACCGGCGCTCTGGTTGGCGAGCTCGATGCGCCCCTTCGAATTGCCGAGCAGCGTGGCGATCGGAAGTTGCTCGATGAGCTGGCGGAACAGCGCCTCGCGCTCCTGCAACTTCTGGCTCAGGGCTTCACTGCTGGCCAGCTGCCGTTCGCGCAGGAACAGATACCCGCCCACCAGCAGCGAGAACAGCACGACGGCGGTGAGCGCGGCGAACAGGCTGAAGGTCATGCGGTTGTCGCGCAGCAGGGCGACGTATTCGGGCGTACTGGCCACCACCAGCTGCCAGCTGCGTCCGTACATGTGGATGTTGCGCACGCGCTTGAACACCGCATTGTCCGAGACCGGACCGCGCCCGGCCAGCAGCGGCAGATCCGGCTCGGCCGAATCGTAGAGCTGGATCTCGAACATCTCGCTACGCGCGCCAAGCACCCCCTCCATCAGATCGGTCAGGCGGAAGGCGCCATGCAAGGTACCGATGAAGGCGCGTCGCCGCTCGGCCTCGGTGGTGATCGGCGCGTTGCTGGCATAGACCGGCAGGAACAGCAGGACACCGATCTGGACGTCCTGCTCGGTCTCCTGCTTGAGCCGCAACGGGCCTGTGAGAACCGGGTTGCCGGTGTTGCGCGCCTGCACGATCGCCGTGCGCCGAGTCGGCTCGCTGAACATGTCGAAGCCCAGTACGCGGCGATTCCGCCAATCGAGCGGATGGATGTAGTCGACCACCACGTACTCGTCGCGAGCGCCTTCGGGGTACATGCGAAATTGTGGCCTGCCCCGCTCGCGGATCATGTCCACGACGCCGCTCAGGGTGTCCTGCCGGGCGTAGCGCGCGAAGCTGACGGCCTGGATGCCGGGGTAGATGTCTTGCAGCTGGAGCTGATCGATGGCGCGCATCCAGTCGTCGACGTCGACGCGGTCGGTGCCGGCGACCAGTCCGGCCAGCCCGCGCAGCACCATTTCATAGGCGCGCATGCGCTCGCGCAGGGTGCGTTCGATATCGTTGACTACGTAGGTAAAACGTTGCTCGCGATCAATCAGGCTGCGCGTTTCCAGCGCCTGCCATTGCCAGCCAACCCAACCGCCCAGCCCTGCCATCAAGGCGAGTGTCACCAATAACGGCAACCAGGGCTTGCGGGAATGGAGAGCGGGACGACTTTCCATTCGACCTCCTGTGCCACTACCGGCGCGCCATCACGTGCTTCAGAGTCGCGCACGATCAAGAGGTTCCGGTATTAACCCGCGGGACGACGGTGGGAAGCGAATTTCTTGACGACGTTTTAATGCCGCGCGCGAAGCCATTGCAGCCTCGCGCGCGATCTGCTTAGAGCGGCTGCAGGTCGATTTCGACGCGACGGTTCTGCGCGCGGCCTGCGGCGGTGTCATTGCTGGCGATCGGCTGGCTCGCGGCGGCGCCATAAGCCGAGATCCGCGCTGACGGCACGCCATTGCTTGCCAGGTAATCGGCCACGCTCTGGGCGCGGCGGTTCGACAGGTCCTGGTTGAGCTGCTGCGAGCCGGTGCTGTCGGTATGGCCGGTGATGGCGATGCCGTTCTTGTCGAACTCCTTGAACACCTTCACCAGCGAATTGAGGGTCGGGTAGAAGGAGCTGGAGATGTCCGCCGAGTTGCTGGCGAAGGTGATGTTGCCGGGCATGATCAAGGTGAGCTGGTCGCCAGTGCGCTGCACCTGGACGCCGGTGCCTTGCAGGGTCTGGCGCAACTTGGCCTCCTGGGTGTCGACGTAGTAGCCATAGCCACCGCCCGCCGCGCCGCCAACCGCCGCGCCAATCAGCGCGCCCTTGGTGCGGTCCTTCTTGCTGGACGTCGCCGCCCCGATGAGCGCCCCGCTGACCGCGCCGATACCGCCGTAGACGCCGGCCTTGCCGGCCTCGCGTTCGCCGGTGTAGGGGTTGTTGGTGCAGCCGGCCAGCAGTGCGATGGCGGCGGCCGCAACGGTCAGATTGCCGAGTTTTTTCATGGGATTACCTGCTCTCCTTGACGAAACGAGGGCGCCGCGGCGAACCGCGGCCCCGGGATGGGCGTTCAAGGGTAACAAGCACAGGGCCGATGACGCTGCGCCGGTGCGCAGATTTCGATCCGGGCGTTCAGAGCGACGAGATCGCCGGGTGGCCTTCGGCCTGCCACGTCGCGATCTGCTGGCGGATCACCTTCTTGTCCAGCTTGCCGACGCTGGTCTTCGGAATCTCCGTCACCGTGGCGATCTGGCTGGGGATGGCCCATTTGTTGATGCTGCCATCGGCCACGTAGGGTTCGAGATGCCGTTGCAGCGCCTGCGCATCGAGCTGCTGGCCGTCTCGCGGGACGATCAGCGCGAAGGGCCGCTCGCCCCAGCGCTCGTCGGGCACGCCGACCACTGCCACCTCGCGTACCGCCGCGTGTCGGCTGATGAGGTCTTCGAGCGCCAGCGACGACAGCCACTCCCCGCCCGTCTTGATGACATCCTTGATGCGGTCGCGAATCTCGATGTTGCCCATGGCATCGAGCGTGGCGACATCACCGGTATGCAGCCAGCCGCCGTGCCACAGCTCGTCGCCTTTCTCCGGCTCGCGGAAATAGCTCTGCGTGAGCCACGGCGCGCGCAAGACCAGTTCGCCCTGGCTGGCGCCGTCGGCCGGCAGGAATTGTCCATCGGCGCCCTGAATGGCCGCGTCCACGAGCACCACCGGCACGCCGGCTTTCAGTCGGAAGCGGTTGCGCGTGTCTTCATCGGCGTCGAGAAGCTCATCGTTAATGTGTGCCCCCGAAATCAGCGGGCAGGTTTCGGACATCCCATAGGCCGCCACCAGCTCCATGCCGGCGGCCTTGGCGGCTTCATACAACCCGTGGTTGAGCGCGCTACCGCCGATGGTGATCTTCCAGCCCTTGAAATGCGTGCCTTGCGCGGCCTTGGCGTTGAGCAGCATCTGCACGATGGTCGGCACGCAGTGGGAAAAGGTCACCTGTTCGCGACGCCACAACTCGATCAGGAACTCGGGATCGTAACGCCCCGGATAGACCTGCTTGAGCCCGAGCATGGTCGCTACGTACGGCAGCCCCCAGGCATGCACATGGAACATGGGCGTGATCGGCATGTAGACATCCTGGCTGCCCATCAGCCGCGGGTTGTCCAGGCTTCCCACCGTCACCGCAGCCGCCAGCGTATGCAGCACCAGTTGCCGGTGCGTGAAGTAGACACCCTTGGGATTGCCCGTCGTGCCGGTCGTGTAGAAGGTCGTGGCAACCGAGTTCTCATCGAAATCGGGAAAGTCGTAACTGGCCGACGCCGCCGCGAGCAGCTCTTCGTACTCGCCCGCACAGTCGGGGAGCGAGGTCGGCTGCTCGCCGCTGTCGCTCAGCAGGATGGTCTTGCGCACCGTGGTCAGCTGGCCGGCGATGGCCTGGTACAGCGGCACGAACTCGCTGTTGACCAGCACCAGGCGGTCTTCGGCGTGGTTCATGGTGTAGAGGATCTGCTCGGGCGACAGCCGCACGTTGATGGTGTGCGCCACGGCGCCGATCATCGGGATGGCGAACATGCATTCGAGGTAGCGATGGCTGTCCCAGTCCATCACCGCGACGGTATCGCCCGCCTGCACGCCGGCGGCCGTGAGGGCATTGGCCAGCCGTGCGACGCGCTCGCGCAGCGTCGCATAGTCGTAGCGCACCTGGTCGCGGTAGACGATTTCACGGGTCCGCTCGTAGCGCTGCCCCGACAGCAGCAGCCGCTTGATCAGCAGCGGATAGGCATAGGCATTGGCGGCGGGCGGAAGGATACGGGTCTGCAGCATCGCGGGGTCCTTTATTGGTGTTATTCCCGGCACTCTAGAGGCGGCGAGCCGCTGGCTTCATCAGCCCAAAGTGCGATTTTCCGGTATCACCGCGCTTGGACAGCGAAGCCAACAGGCCGTGCGCCGCGCACATGCCTTGTCACAGGTTCAGGCCAGCTCGCTCAGGGCGAGCCGCACGCCCAGCGCGACGAGCACGGCACCGGTCACGCGATCGAACCAATGGCCCATGCGGGCGAAGCCGGCGCGTACGCGGGCCCGGCTGAACAGCCAGGCCACCAGGCAGAACCACGCGGCGCTCGCCACGGCCAGATAAGCGCCATAGGCGGCCTGGACGAGCAGCGGCGTCTGCGGGTCGATGACGACCGTGAACAGCGACAGGAAGAACAGGGTCGCCTTGGGGTTGAGGCCATTGGTGACAAAGCCGACCGAAAACGACCGCCAGGCCGACTGGGCCGCCAGCCCGGACGGCGTACCGAGTTCGATCGGCGCCGGCCGCGCGCGCAAGGCACGCACGCCGAGATAGAGCAGGTAGCCGGCCGCCAGCCATTTGAAGAGGTTGAACAGCACCACCGACTGGGAGACCAGCAGCCCGATGCCCAACAGCGAGTAAGCGACGTGCAGCAGGATGCCGGCCCCCACGCCGAGCGCCGTCCAGCGCCCCGCATGACTGCCGCGGGCCACGCTTTCGCGCACCACCACGGCGAAATCCGGTCCGGGACTGGCGACCGCCAGCAGATGCACGAGCGCCACGGTGGCGAATTCCGTCCAGTACATGCCTTATCCTCACTCGCTGACTCAGGCCGCAAAGCGGGTAAGGTAACCCGGCTGCGGTGAAATGGCGCGACCGGCAGGCGATCCGCCACGCACTGCCCTGCACAAGGAATCCAAGCATGTCCCAGCGTAACGCCGTCTTCCTCGACCTTTCGCCGCTCGACCAGGGCGACCTCGATCTCGCCCCGCTCGAACGCGCCTTCGATCGCTTGACCCGACACGACACCAGCGCGCCCGGCCAACTGGCCGAGCGGCTGCAAGGCGCGCAGGTCGCGATCGTCAACAAGGTCGCGATCGATGCCGAAACCATGGCCGCCTGCCCGGAACTCAAGCTGATCCTGGTGTCGGCAACCGGCGTGAATAACATCGACCTGGCGGCCGCGCGCAGCCGCGGCATCGCCGTCAGCAATTGCCAGGGCTATGGCACGGCGACCGTCGCGCAGCACACGCTGATGCTGCTCCTGGCGCTCGCCACCCGCATGCCCGACTACCAGGCCGCCGTTCGCAGCGGCCGCTGGCAACAGGCCGGCGCCTTCTGCTTTCTCGACTTCCCCATCGTCGAACTCGAAGGCAAGACGCTCGGATTGCTCGGTCACGGCGAGTTGGGAAGCGCCGTGGCACGGCTGGCCGAAGCCTTCGGCATGCGCGTGGTGACCGGCAACCTGCCAGGCCGTCCGAAGCGCCCGGATCGCCTCGATCTGCATGAACTGCTCGCCGAAGCCGATGCGGTGACCTTGCACTGCCCCTTGACCGAGCAGACGCGCGGCCTGATCGGACGTGCCGAGCTGGACGCGATGAAACCCGGCGCCTTCCTGATCAATACCGCACGCGGGGGCCTGATCGACGAACAGGCGCTGGCCGACACCCTGCGCCGCGGCCATCTCGGTGGCGCCGCGACCGATGTGCTGACCCAGGAGCCCCCGGTCGATGGCAACCCCTTGCTCGCCCCCGACGTGCCACGCCTGATCGTCACGCCGCACAGCGCCTGGGGCAGCCGCGAAGCACGCCAGCGCATCGTTGGCCAGCTCGCCGAGAACGCCGAAGCCTTCTTCACCGGGCGCCCGCTGCGGCGCGTCGACTGAGGCGGCACCCAGATGCCTCCAGGCGCCGGCGCTGCTAAGCTGCGCGGCTTTTGCGGATGATCGACGTGGACCCTCGTAGCGAAGTGCTCCTGCGCCAGGCGGACCGATTCACCGGCCGCCTGCTTCTGGCCGGCCTGCCCGCCGACGACCTGCTCGGCCACTTGCCCGATGCGCAGGGCTGGAGCTGGCACGCGGGCGATCAGGCGGCGCTGACGGCACGCTTCGGTCCACGCGTCGAGTTCGGTACGGCGCCGCCGGCCGTGGACATCGAGTCCGCGGTGCTGTTCGTGCCCAAATCGCGCGAACTCACCGATTACCTGGTCGCTTCGCTGGCCTCCCGGCTGGCAGGCCGGTCGCTGTTCTTGGTCGGCGAAAAGCGCGGCGGCGTTGAGCGTGCGGCCAAGCAGGCCGGAGCCCTCGGCCCGCTTCGAAAGCTCGACAGCGCGCGGCATTGCCAGCTCTGGGAAATCGCCGTGACCGAAGCCCCGGCAACGCCCGATCTCGAGGCGCTGGCGCAGCGCCTGGATCTCGACACACCGGCCGGATCGCTGGAGATCGTCACCCTACCCGGCGTATTCAGCCACGGCCGGCTCGATCGCGGCACCGCGCTGTTGCTCGAACACCTCGACCGCCTGCCCACCGGCCGGATACTCGACTTCGGCTGTGGCGCGGGCGTCATCGGCGCCGTGCTGAAGCGGTTGTATCCCCACTGCGCGCTGTCGATGCTGGATGTAGACGCCTTTGCCTTGCACAGCACACGCCTGACGCTGCAAGCGAACGGGCTCGAGGCCGACCTGCTGGCCGCGGACGGCATCGAGCATGCGCACCGCGAGCTTGCGGCGATCGTCAGCAATCCGCCCTTCCACCAGGGCGTACACACCGACTACCGGCCCAGCGAGGCGCTTCTTCGTCAGGCGCCGCGGCACCTCGCGGCGTCCGGCGAGCTGCGCATCGTCGCCAACAGCTTCCTCAAATATCCGCCGCTGTTGCAGGACGCCTTCGGCCAGTGCCAGACGCTGGCCGAGCAGGATGGCTTTCGCATCTACCGCGCCTGGCGCGGATGACCGCGGGGTTGCGCTGCCGGACGGCGTTGGGCAAACTCGCGCCCGTCCTGGGGGAGTAGTCACCGGCGCGCCAAGCGCCGGGCATGCGTCAACACACTTGGTCGGCAGACCATGGCGCATGCGGTTCGCACGGTCGCAGAGCCGGCGTTCAGACAAGACCCATGACGCGCATACCGGACCCGGGGCGGGCTGGCTATGCCGTCATGGTGTCGTCGACCCGCCCCTCAAGGAAGTCACTTGGAATCGCTGCTGGTCCCCACCTTCATCGTCGCGCTCGCCGAAATCGGCGACAAGACACAACTCCTGGCCCTTTTGCTGGCCGCGCGTTATCGACGCCCGTGGCCGATCATCTGGGGCATCGTGGTCGCCACGCTCGCCAATCACTTTGCCGCCGCCGCCGTCGGCAGCTGGGTCGCCAGCGCTCTGTCGCAGGTCACGCTGAGCTGGTTGCTCGCCGCCGCCTTCCTCGCGGTCGCAGGCTGGACCCTCATTCCTGACAAGCTCGAGGAAGACGAGGCCGCGCGTGGCCGTCGCTTCGGCCCTTTCATCGCCACGCTGATCGCTTTTTTCCTCGCCGAGATGGGCGATAAGACGCAGGTCGCAACGGTGATGCTGGCCGCACAGTATCCTGACCTGGTGATGGTGATCCTGGGAACGACGCTGGGTATGCTGCTGGCCAATGTCCCGGTCGTGCTCGCCGGCAACTTTGCCGCCGATCGCCTGCCGCTGACGCTGATTCGCCGCGTGGCAGCCGCCGGTTTCGTTGCCCTGTCGCTCTATGCGGCCTACCAGGCGTTGAAGCTGGGCGGTCTCGGCGCCTGACGACCAGGCATGCACCGTCACACATCGCCACGGAGAGAGCAGGTGCATGTCGCCAGACGAACGCAAGAGACGGGTCCGCAGCCATGTCGACCTGACCTGGAACAAGGGTCGGCTGGCCTTGGCCGAGCGTCTTCAGAGCCGGTATTTCATCTACAAGGGATCGTTCATCGGTCAGCCGCTGGACGGCGCCGGCTTCGCCCGGATCGTCCGGCAGGTGCGCGAGGCGATGCCTGGCCTGGAGGTGGTGATCGATGAGTGCCTGAGCGATGGCGACAAGGTCGTCACCTCGAGCACCCTGATCGGCACGCTGGAGAAACCGGCCTTCGGCTACGCACCGAGCGACCGGGTGCTGGCGATCGCCGCGATGTCCATCTGGACCCTCACGCCGACCGGCGACATCCTCGAGCTCAGCACCCTTCTCGATCTCGGCGGTGCCCATAAGCAGCTCGGGCTGGACCGCCGAGCCCCGCTCGACGGCTTCCCGCTCTGATCGGTCACTCGGCCTGGCGGTACAACGGCATGACCTTGGGAATCGTCGCCTGCAAGGCCTCGATGCGACTGCTGGATGAGGGGTGCGTGCTGAGGAATTCAGGCGGTGCCGAGCCGCCGGCGGCGCTCATCTTCTTCCACAGCGAAATGGCCGCGTTCGGGTCGTAGCCGGCGCGGGCGGCCAGTTCGAGCCCGATCAGATCGGCCTCGTTTTCATTGCCACGGCTGTTGGGCAGGGTCATGAGGTACTGCACGCCGAGATTGGCCAGTTGCAGGCTGCCGTTGCCCACACCAAGCGCCGATCCCACCTGCGTTGCGAGCTGAACCCCATACGCCTTGGACATCGCCTCGCGACCGTGCTCGCGCAGCGCATGGGCGATCTCATGGCCCATCACCGCGGCGATCTCGTCGTCGGTCAGGTTCAGTTTCTCGATCAGGCCGGTGTAGAAAATGATCTTGCCGCCGGGGCCCGCGTTGGCGTTCAGCTCCGGGCTGTCGATGACGTTCACTTCCCAATTCCACTGGGCCGCATCAGGCCGGAACGCACCGACCTCGGCGATCAGGTCGCGCGCAATGCGGTTGACTCGCTTGGCGATTGGCGTGCTGTTCTCCAGCACCCCTTGGCTCTTCGCCTCGCTGACCGTCTGCTGGTAGGACTGCGCATACATCTGGTTGACCTGCTCGGTGGACAGCATGCTGAACATGTACTGCTTGCGGTCCACGCCAACGGTCCCGCCGCTGGTCGTGTTGACCGCCTGGCAGCCGGCCAGCAGCAGTGCCGCGAGCAGTGTGGGTATCGGGTAAAGCTTCGACATCGTCATCTCCTGGAGCAGGGGCCTTCCTGGTTACCGCGCGAAACGGGCGGTCAACGGCGTCGGTAGTCTGGCAAACGACCCTTCAGATCGCCAGACAGCGGTCGACAACTAGGTAACGACAATGACACCTCGGAGCCGACGCCCATGTTCAGATCCATCCAGACCGCCTTCGCGGCCCTGGCCGGCGCCAGCATCCTCGCTGTCATCGGTGCCTTGCTCGTCTATGTCCTGGTCTCGGGCGCCCGCACCCAGGACATGGTCGCCAGCAACACGCGCACATTGATCGAGGACATGGTCGAGCAACGTGTCACCAACCTGGCCCGCTATCAGGCGAGCCAGATCAGGGCGCAGCTGCAAACCCCGCTGTTGGTGACCACCGAGCTGGCCCGGGTCCACCGACTCACCGGCATGGTCGATGCCGAAGGCATGCCGATGGCGAACCTGACCCGCGAGGAGCTGATCAACCTCGGCCGTGCCACGCTCATCGACAACCCCGTCCTGACCAGCATGTACTTCGCCTGGGAACCGAATGCCATCGATGCGAATGACATCATGTACAAAAGAGGGGTTCCCGGCATGCTCGACGGGCGCTTCGCGACCTGGCTCTACCGTGACGACAAGGGTGCGCTGGTCGCCGAGACGCTGACCGACATCGAGGACGCCTCGCTGCTGCCCAGCGGCGTGCGGGCCGGCGAGTACTATTTGTGCCCGAAGGAAACGCTCAAACCCTGCGTGGTAGACCCGGCGACCTATGACATGTCCGGCGTGCCGACGCTGCTCTCCTCCTTCAATGCGCCGATCATTCTCGACGGGAAATTCCAGGGCATCGTCGGTGCGGACCTGCGCGTCGATTTCATCCAGCAGCTGCTCGTCGAAGCCAACGACCAGCTCTACGACGGCGCCGGCGAGATTGCGCTGATCTCCACCAACGGCCGCCTCGCCGCCTACACCGGCAATGCCGCGATGCTCGGCAAGCCGGCCACCGAGGTACTCGACAGCGATGACCTGCAGCGGGTGCAGCAGGGCGCGCTGGGCCAGCTCAGCTATCAGGTCGACCACGACAAGCAGCGCATCGAGCTGCTCATGCCCTTCTCATTCCCTGGTACCGATGCCCGCTGGACGCTCTGGCTGGAGCTGCCCGAGGCGGTGGTCATGAAGGATCTCGAGACGCTGCTCGCCTCGCTTGAAGCCGAGAACGAACGGAGCCTGACCGCGATGCTGCTCATCGGGCTGCTGGTCGCCGCCATCGGCCTTGGCGTGATCTGGCTGATCAGCCGGCGCATCACCCGCCCCTTGCGGCAGATGGTCGTCATGCTCGATGACATCGCTCAAGGCGACGGCGACCTGACCCGTCGGCTCGATGTCGACAGCCGCAACGAGCTGGGCCAGATCGCCGCCGGCTTCAATGCGTTCCTCGCCCGATTGCAGGCCATGATTCGCGACGTCGTCGCCTCGGTACAGCAGGTCAGCGATGCCTCGGAAAACACCGCCGACATCGCCATCCGCACCGACAAGGGCGTTCAGAAGCAGCTCGCGGAAATCGAACTGGTCGCCACCGCCGTGCACGAAATGACAGCGACCGCCCAGGACGTCGCACGCAACGCCACCCAGGCCGCCAGCGCCGCGCACAATGCCGACGATGCCGCCAACCAGGGCAAGCGCATCGTCGAAGAAACGGCCACCGCCATCTCCGATCTGGCCACCGAGATCGGCCGCGCGGTGGGCGTGGTGCAGACCTTGGCGCGCAACAGCGAGAACATTGGCGCCATCCTCGTCACCATCCGCAGCATCGCCGAACAGACCAACCTGCTCGCCCTCAACGCCGCCATCGAGGCCGCGCGGGCTGGCGAGCAAGGCCGTGGATTCGCAGTGGTCGCCGACGAGGTTCGCAACCTGGCGCAAAAGACCCAACAGGCCACCGGCGAAATCCAGACGATGATCGAGCAGCTTCAGGGCGGCACGCAGGATGTCGTCCAGGTCATGGAGCTCAGCCAGTCGCGCACCAACGACAGTGTCACGCAGGCGACCGAGGCCGCGCGCGCGCTGGAGGCGATCACCCAGGCGGTATCGGTCATCAATGACATGAACACGCAGATCGCCAGCGCCGCCGAAGAACAAAGCGCCGTCGCCGATGACATCAACCGCAACGTGGTCAACATCGGCCAGGTGGCACACGAAGTCGCCGCCGGCGCCGATGAAGCCAGCCAGGCCAGCGCCGGCCTGACCCGCCTGGCCGAGCAGCAGCGTCGTTTGGTCAATCAGTTCCGGGTGTGAGCAGGCGCCTGCTCAGGCAGGGGTAAGGCATTCCGGCGCATCCAGCGCCGGATCGTTCACCAGCGTGGCCAAGGGGCGTTCGCGCAGGCCAACCACAGGCGCCCGCAGCAACGATTCCAGCCGCTCCGGCGTGCTTTGCGGGTCCAGCCAGACGGCCTGCGCCTGCTCATCCAGAATCAGCGGGCGCCGCTGCGAGGCCACCTGGGTCGTGACCACGGCGGTACTCAGGTAGACGCGATCCCCAGCCGGATAGGCCTCCCACAGCGCCGCGAAGTAGAGCACCGAGTCGACGCCGGTCATCCAGTAAGGACGCTTGCGCTGCTGCCCCCGCCATTCGTAAAAGCCGTTGGCCGGCAACAAGCCGCGACGAAGTCGGAAGGGCTCACGAAACATCGCCTGCTCGCTCAACGTCTCGGCGCGGGCCTGCGCCGGGGTTCGCGACAGATCGTTCAGCCAGGCCGGCGTCAGCCCCCAGCGAACGTCATCGACACGGCGAGCGCCCTCGGCCGATCGCACCAGCAGCACGCGCGCACCGGGCGCAAGACTCCAATGAGGCGCCTGTTCGGCAGGAAAGCCGGGAAGCGCGGCGAACGCCGAATCCCAGCGAAAGAAAGCAAAGCGACTGCACATCGTTAGAACGTCGGACTGGTGTGGAAATTCAGCAGATCAGCTCGCCTGGATAGCTATCGGGCTCGCTGCCGGCCATGGGCCGGGCGGCATTGTAATCGGCGATCAACGCCCTGGCCCGCTCCGCCTGCCGGTCCGCGACCATCAATCCAAGCAGGCCGCCCATCGGCAGCTCACCGATCGCGCCGATCAGGTGGCGCCCGGCCAGGTGAGCGTCGACGCCCTCGGCCGCGAGCATGCCGATCAGCATCTCGGCTTCCAGTAGATCGCCAGGCTCGTATACCCGTTGCATCGCCCACCTCCTGCCTGCGTCCCGGTCACAGCGCACGCGGTCGCGCGGATGACTTGCCGCTATAATCGCCGTCTCATTCGACCAACGCCGCGTGTCTCACGGCCCTTTCGAGAGTCTATGGATCAGTTCGACGCCATCCGGCCTTTTTCCGACGCCGAAGTACCCCACGTCATGGCGCGCTTGTTCGCCGACGAAACCTTCCTCGACATTCTGGCACGCTTCCGCTTCCCCAAGCTTGCCGGCTCGCTGGGTTGGCTGCTCAAGCCGCTGATCGCCCACCGCCTGCGTCGTGAATTCGCAGGCATCCGCTCGGTCGATGCGCTGCAGAACAAGATCGAGCCCTATGTCGACCGCACGATCGAGCGCGCCACCGATGGCATCACCTACTCAGGGCTGGATCAACTTCAGCGCGGCGAGGCCTATCTGTTCCTGGCCAATCACCGTGACATCGTGATGGACCCGGCGTTCGTCAATTACGCGGTGTATCAGGCCGGCATGCGCACGCCACGCATCGCCATCGGCGACAACCTGTTGCAGCGTCCCTTCGTCAGCGACCTGATGCGACTGAACAAGAGCTTCATCGTGCACCGCTCGTTGACCGCCCGCCGCGAAAAGCTGGCGGCCTATCAACTGCTGTCGGCCTACATCAATCACTCGATCCTCAACGACGGAGAGTCCGTCTGGATCGCGCAGGCCGAAGGACGCGCCAAGGATGGCGATGATCGAACCGACTCGGCGATCCTCAAGATGATCCACATGAGCCGCAAGGACGCCCCCTTTTCCGAAGCGGTGGCCTCGCTCAAGCCCACGCCGGTGTCGATCAGCTACGAATACGACCCCTGCGATCAGGCCAAGGCACGCGAGTTGTACATCCGCGCCACGACCGGCAACTACACCAAGGCGCCCGGCGAAGACGACGCCAGCATCGCGCTGGGCATCACCGGCTACAAGGGCCGGGTGCATCTGGGCTTCGGTGCGCCAATGCGCGAAGTACCGGATGATCCCAAGCTGCTGGCGGCCGAACTCGATCGTCAGATTCTGGGCAACTATCGTCTGTTCCCGGTTCATTACCTGGCCTACGCCCTGTGGGAGGAGCGAGACGCGACGCTTCCGGTGCCGAATGTGGATTCACTGTTCGGTCGGGAAGAAATCCAGAAGGCGCAGGCCGAGTGGGAACGTCGGCTGGCGGCCTGTCCGGGAGTCCAGCGGCCTTATCTCGTCCTGCAATACGCGATGCCGGTACGCAATCACTACCGCGTCAAGGCCGGGCTGGACCTCTGAGTCAAGGCAGGCTAGAGCCCGCGACTGCCCCAGGAAAGCAGCAGCGCCAACCCCAGGCCGGCGAAGCCCACCCGGTAGAAAAGCTGATTCAGCCGGGCCATTGCCTCGACCTGGAAATTGCGCCCCGGCGCAGGCTCCAGCGGAGCGCGGATCGATGCCAGCCATTCACGCCAGCGCGTGGCCAGCAGCAACCATCCCGCTGCAACCGCAACGAGCATGGCGAGGGTATTGAGGAGTTGGGCCGGGTCCATCAACCCGATCGGCGCCTGCAGCGACATCTTCACCTCCGCTTGGGCCATTCGCGCGCGGGTTTGCGCGGTCGTCGCGCAGTCTAAAGGAGCGCGGACACGGCCCCGCCGGCACCCGACGAAAGGGCGCTCCATCCGTCCCGGTGAACGGGCGAATTAATTCTGCTGATGGTTGTTCCCCACCGCCCCGAGGCTGGCCTATATTGCCGGCGAGCCATCTGCACCGCGCTGTAAGTTCCTTGCTAGAGCGGTCGCAGCCTCGGCCTTACGGTTCATGAAGGTAGGCAAAATAGCCGTGTCCGCGTCGAGCAGTCGCCGCCTACACAAATGTCCCCAAAAACCGCCGCCTCAGACCTGCCTTGCACGCAACCGTTCAATTCGCCCAAAGGACAAGTACAAGATGAAGAAGCTGATTCTGACCACAGGAGCGCTGACCTTGACGCTTCTGGCAAGCGCCACGATGGCGGCGGTAGCCCCCGCAGAGGCTGCCCGCCTCGGCGACACCCTGACACCCATCGGAGCCGAGAAAGCCGGTAATGCGGCAGGCACCATTCCGGCCTGGACCGGCGGCCTGGCCGTCGACGCCGGCTCGGTGAATGCGGATGGCTTCGTGGCCGACCCGTTCCCGCAGGACACGCCCAAGTTCGTCATCACTGCGCAGAACTACGAGCAGTACCAGGAGAACCTGGCGCCCGGCCAGATCGCCATGCTCAAGCGGTACCCCGATACCTATCGGCTGCCCGTCTACGAGACGCGGCGGACCGCGGCCATGCCATCGTCGATCTACGAAGCCGCCGCACGCAACGCCACGCAGACCAAGCTGGTGCGCGGTGGCAACGGCCTGGAGAACTTCAACACGGCGATCGCCTTCCCGGTACCGAAGGATGGCCTCGAGGTGATCTGGAACCACATCACCCGCTACCGCGGCGGCTCGGCCCGGCGCGTCGTCGCCCAGGCGACACCGCAGGTGAACGGCGACTACAGCCTGGTCAAGTTCGTTGATGAGGTCGTCTACACCAACACACTGAAGGACTTCGATCCCGCCAAGCACGGCAACATCCTGTTCTATTTCAAGCAACAGGTGACCGAGCCATCGCGCCTCGCCGGCAACGTTCTGCTGGTCCACGAAACGCTCGACCAGGTGAAAGAACCCCGCATGGCCTGGATTTACAACGCCGGTCAGCGACGCGTACGTCGAGCGCCGCAGGTAGCGTACGACGGTCCCGGCACAGCGGCCGACGGTCTGCGCACCGCCGACAACCTCGACATGTTCAACGGCGCACCGGATCGCTATGACTGGAAACTGATCGGCAAGAAAGAGCTGTACATCCCCTATAACGCCTACCGGCTGGACTCACCGACCGTCAAATACGACGACATCATCCAGGCCGGGCACATCAACCAGGACCTGACCCGCTACGAGCTTCATCGCGTCTGGGAAGTCGAAGCGACACTCAAGAAAGGCGAGCGGCACATCTATGGCAAGCGCCACTTCTTCATCGACGAAGACACCTGGCAGGCCGCGGTGATCGACCACTATGACGGACGCGGCACGCTATGGCGCGTCGCCGAGGCCCATGCCCAGCAGTTCTACAACGTGCAGGTCCCGCTGTACTCGATGGAGACCCTGTATGACCTCGTCTCGGGTCGCTACTTGGTGATGGGCATGAAGAACGAAGAGAAGAACCCCTACACCTACAACTACGAAGCGAACTCGAACCAGTACACCCCGGCCGCGCTGAGAAATTCCGGCGTCCGTTAAGGCTCGAAATGAAAAACGCCCCGCTTGCCAGGCTTGCGGGGCGTTTTCATTTATTCACCGCTACTCGGCGGCGGATTGGATTCGCTGACACGACGCCGACGACGAATCTGCAACAAGTACTGCACCGGACCGGACACCGCGTACGCCAGGAAGATGAGCAAGAGAATACGCGGCGGATCGCTGAACACCACGGCGAACACCAGCACCACCACCAGGATCGCGAAGAAAGGCACTCGGCCTTTGAAGTCCAGATCCTTGAAGCTGTAGTACTTGATGTTGCTCACCATTAGCAGACCGGCCAGCGCCACCAGCAGCGCGAACAGCATGACCAGCACGAACGGCAACTCGGTACCGCGAATGCCCGTCTCGTCGAGCGCCCAGATCGCCCAGACCGAACCGGACACCACCCCGGCCGCCGCCGGACTGGCCAGCCCGATGAACCACTTCTTGTCGACCTTTCCGATCTGCGTGTTGAAGCGCGCCAGCCGCAGAGCGGCACAGGCGGCATAGATGAAGGCCACCGTGAGCCCGACGTTACCCAGCTCCAGCAGCGCCCATTGGTAAGCGAGAATGGCCGGCGCGAGGCCGAAAGCGACCATGTCGGACAGCGAGTCGTACTCGCCGCCAAATGCGCTCTGGGTATTGGTTAAGCGTGCGACCCGCCCGTCCATGCTGTCGAGCACCATCGCCACGAAGACAGTGGCGGCCGCGACATAGAAGTTGCCGTTCACGGCGTTGATGATCGAATAGAAGCCAGCGAACAGGTTGGCCGTGGTGAACAGGTTCGGCAGCAGGTAGATGCCCCGATGACGCACCTTGCGGCCCTCGGCGTCCTGCCCTTCTTCGACGTGCTCGTCGATCGGCAGAAGGCTCTCTGGCTCGGGATGCTTGTTTGGCTCTTGTGAATGCTCGGTCATGCGCATAAATCCTTAGCCGTCTGAATCAGTTCGACCGGACCCATCGTGTCAGGTTCAGCCTCCGCGACAGCGCTCATGTACTCGGTTTGACAGTGGCCCAAAGCAAAGACGCGGCCGAAGCCGCGTCCTGGTGGTCTCGAGCCGGAATCAGTTCTTGCTCTTGTCCACGATCTTGTTGGCGGCGATCCAGGGCATCATTGCACGAAGCTTCTCGCCGACCTGCTCGATCGGGTGCGCCGCGTTGTTACGACGGTACGCCGTCATCGACGGGTAGTTGGCGGCGCCTTCGGTGATGAACATCTTCGCGTATTCGCCATCCTGGATACGCTTGAGTGCGTTGCGCATGGCCGCTCGCGACTCGGCGTTGATGACCTCCGGCCCGGTCACGTACTCGCCGTACTCGGCGTTGTTCGAGATCGAGTAATTCATGTTGGCGATGCCGCCTTCGTACATGAGGTCGACGATCAGCTTGAGCTCGTGCAGGCATTCGAAATAGGCCATTTCAGGGGCATAGCCCGCCTCGACCAGCGTTTCGAAACCAGCCTTCACCAGCTCGACGCAGCCACCGCACAGAACGGCCTGCTCGCCGAACAGGTCAGTTTCGGTCTCGTCCTTGAAGGTCGTCTCGATGATGCCGGAACGGCCGCCGCCTACACCGCTGGCGTAGGACAGGGCGAGGTTCTTCGCGTTGCCGGAAGCATCCTGGTAGATCGCAATGAGGTCAGGGATACCGCCGCCCTTGACGAACTCGGAACGCACGGTATGACCCGGCGCCTTCGGCGCGATCATGATCACGTCCAGGTCCGCGCGGGGCACGACCTGGTTGTAGTGGATCGAGAAACCGTGAGCGAAGGCCAGGGTCACGCCCTTCTTCAGGTTCGGCTCGATCTCTTCCTTGTACAGGCGACCCTGGAACTCGTCCGGGGTCAGGATCATCACGACATCGGCAGCCGCAACGGCAGCCGGCACATCGCTGACCTTGAGGCCGTGTGCTTCGGCCTTGGCAATGGAGGACGAGCCGGGACGCAGACCGACCGTGACATCGACGCCGGAATCGCGCAGATTGCAAGCGTGCGCATGGCCCTGCGAGCCATAACCGATGATTGCGACCTTCTTGCCCTGGATGATGGAAAGATCGCAGTCCTTGTCGTAATACACTTTCATGAGTTACCCCTGTTGCTGGCCATGTAGGGCCTGTCTGAATTAGATGCTCAATACCTTGTCGCCACGGGAAATACCCGTGACGCCACTGCGAACGACCTCCAGGATCGAAGCGGTGCCGACCGCCTGGATGAAGCTGTCGAGCTTGTCGCTCGTTCCCGCCAGCTGAATGGTATAGACGGTGCTCGTCACATCGACGATCTGGCCGCGGAATATATCGGTGGTGCGCTTGACCTCGGCACGCTGGGCACCGGTTGCCTTGACCTTCACCAGCATCAGCTCGCGTTCGATATGGGCGCTTTCCGAGAGGTCCACCAGCTTGACCACCTCGATCAGCTTGTTGAGGTTCTTGGTGATCTGCTCGATCACTTCGTCATGGCCGATGGTGGTGAGCGTCAGGCGCGATAGCGTCGGATCTTCGGTCGGCGCTACGGTCAAGCTCTCGATGTTGTAGTTGCGCTGCGAAAACAGCCCGACCACGCGGGACAGCGCACCCGGCTCGTTTTCCATCAACAGGGAAATGATGTGTCTCATCAGGTGCGCTCCGTCTTGCTCAGCCACATGTCACGCATCGCGCCGTCACGGATCTGCATCGGATAGACGTGCTCGCTCGGATCGACCTGGATATCCAGGAATACCAGCCTGTTCTTCATGGCGAAGGCTTCTTCGAGGCCCGGCTTGAGGTCCTTGAGTTCGGTGATGCGCATGCCGACATGGCCGTATGCCTCGACCAGCTTCACGAAATCGGGCAGCGACTCCATGTAGGAATGCGAATAGCGGCTGTCGTACTGCATGTCCTGCCACTGCCGCACCATGCCCAGCGCACCGTTGTTCAGGTTCACGATCTTGACCGGCAGGTCGTATTGCAGGCAGGTGGACAGCTCCTGGATGTTCATCTGGATGCTGCCTTCGCCCGTCACACAGGCGACGTCATCGTCCGGGAAATTCAGCTTGGCGCCCATCGCCGCCGGAAACCCGAAGCCCATGGTGCCGAGGCCACCGGAGTTGAGCCATCGGTTGGGCCGGTCGAACCGATAGTATTGCGCCGCGAACATCTGGTGCTGGCCGACGTCCGAGGCGACGAAGGCTTTGCCGCCCGTCACTTCGCAGAGCGTTTCGATAACGGTCTGCGGTTTGATGATCGACCCATCGCCTTTCTCGTAGGGGAAGAGGCCACGGTTACCACGCCACTCCTCGATCTGCTTCCACCAGGTACCGAGGCTGTCGGCGACCTGGGCGGTACCGATTTCCTTCACGATCGCGACCATTTCGGTCAGCACGCTGTCCACGGGGCCAACGATCGGGATGTCGGCCTTGATGGTCTTGGAAATGGACGCCGGGTCGATGTCGATATGAATGATCTTGGCGTTCGGGCAGAACTTGGTTGCCCCGTTGATCACGCGATCATCGAATCGCGCGCCCACGGCCAGAATGACATCGGAATGGTGCATGGCCAGGTTGGCGGTGTAGCTGCCGTGCATGCCCAGCATGCCAAGGAACTGCCGATCGGTGCCCGGGTAGCTACCCAGGCCCATCAGGGTGTTGGTGACGGGCAGGTTGAGCAGCTTCGCCAATTCGGTCAGCTGAGCCGAGGCGCCACCCATGATGACACCACCGCCGGAGTAGACGATCGGCCGCTTGGCCGACAGCAGCAACTCCGCCGCCTTGCGGATCTGACCGGAATGCCCGCGCACCGCAGGGCTGTAGGAGCGCAGCTTGGCCTTCTTCGGGTAGACGTACTCGAACTTGTCCGCGGGGTTGGTCATGTCCTTGGGAATGTCGACCACGACCGGACCGGGACGCCCGGACTGTGCCAGGTAGAACGCCTTCTTCATGACTTCCGGAATCTCGGAGGCGTGCTTGATCATGAAGCTGTGCTTAACGATCGGCCGGGAGATGCCGATCATGTCGGTCTCCTGGAAGGCGTCGGTGCCGACCATGTTGCTGGCGACCTGCCCGGAAATCACCACCATCGGAATCGAGTCCATGTAGGCGGTGGCGATGCCGGTGATCGCGTTCGTGGCACCGGGGCCGGAGGTGACCAGCACCACGCCGGCCTTGCCGGTAGCACGGGCGTAGCCATCGGCCATGTGCGTTGCGGCCTGTTCATGCCGGACCAGGATGTGCGTAACCTCCTTTTCCTTGAACAAGGCGTCGTAGATATGGAGCAGGGCCCCGCCCGGGTACCCGTAGATATATTTAACGCCTTCGTCCCGCAGGAAGCGGACGACCATTTCAGCGCCGGATAAGAGTTCCACGATGTTCACCTCTAAAACGCCAGACAACCGCCCGCTACGGACGGCCAGAATAGGTAACTGCCAGGCAGAGCATGAGCGACGGTGGTCGCCGACTACGTCAGCTACTGACTGAGCGAGTATTGGGAGCAGCCGCAAGTGTTGATACGGACTCCCACCCAGCGCGAGGTAACGCGTTGCGGTTGTTGCGGTCGGCGCGGGTGTGCGCCTCATGATCTGCCAGTGGCAAACCCGGTAGGGCCGTCTGGACAGCAGACCCCGGATTGTTCGGATTAGGCCAGGGCAAGTCAAGTCTGGCGTGGCTGCAAGGGCCTTGCCGCCGAGCTGTGATGCCGCTCAGGTCAAGGCTCCGGCCTTTGCGTATAGTACGTCGACGTTCTGTCTCGAAAGGAATTCAACATGCGGTCTTTGGCCTTCCTCGGCGCCCTCGTGCTTTCGCTTGGCGCCAGCGCGCATGCAGCCCAGGTCTACAAGTGGGTCGACGCCCAGGGCATCACGCATTTCGGCGCACAACCGCCTGAAGGGCAGGCAGCTCAGCCAATCAATACTCAGGCCGCACCTCCTGCGTCGGCAGCTGAGCCAGTGCCGGCGGACCTCGACGAGCAGGAAGCACCCAGCCAGCAGGAAATCGATGAAAAGGTGAAGCAGCAGGTCGCCCAGCAGGAAGCGGAAATTCGCCGTTATTGCGAGACGCTACGGACCAACCTGGCCCAATTGCAGAACAACCCCAGGGTTCGCGTCGAGGAGAATGGAGAGGTGCGCCGGCTCGGCGAAGAAGAGCGGCAGGCTCGCATTGTCGAAACGACCGAGAAGATCGCCAAGGATTGCGACTGACAGCAGGCAGCCGCTTATTGGCCCAGCTGCTCGTGACGCTCGCTCACCTCGGTAATCAGGCGATCGAACGACTCGATCGCCTGCAGCAACCCGGCCACCGAAGGTCCTCGCCCCTGGTACGCAAGCTCCGCCATCGGAAGGATGCCACTCACGCGCGGCAGCGCATCGGCGCTTTCCAGAATGAGCTTCATCCTGGGCAGGAACACCCACTGCAGCCATTGCTCGAGCGGCAGCGTATCGATGCAGAACGGCTGCGTGCTGGCCAGCGCAGATGCCGATGGGGCTTGGGCTGTCCACATGTCCAGGCGTCGCAGCTCCCGTTCGATCAGGAGCAACTGATCGGCCAGGGACAGGATATGCGGTTCCATTACGCGCCGACTCGTGCTCGCTCGCGAGCCTGAGCGGCGCCAGCGGCATCGCCCATCCGCTCACGCGCCTGGGCAATGAGATTCCACAGGCTGGCCTGCAGGGCGGGCCGCCCGCTCGCATAGCTCAGTGCACGGCGTGCCAGTTGCTCGGTCTGTGCGACATCGCCTTGGGCAAGCCTTACCTCGGCCAATCGGTACAACACCTGGGGCTCGCGCGGGGCGATGCGCTGGGCCCGCTCGAGGCTCGACGCCGCACCGTTGAGATCCCCGCCACTTTGCTGCTGTTGAGCGGTGGTCAGCAGGGCGAGCACCGGCCCATCGAGTTGCTCGTCTTCCGCGAGCCCGCCTGCCGAGGGAACGCCACTTGGTCCGCTCGGTTGCGTCATCCCAGGCATCTGCGGAGGCTGGGACGACGCGCCCCATTGGCCCGGAGTGGACATGGGCGCCGGCTCGACCGGCAGCCCCTGTTCCGGTGCCGGAAAGGTTTGCAGCGGCGCGCCGGCGTTCTGCGGAACCATCACCACCACCCCCGAATCCGTCGGTGCGGCCGGCTGGGCCGCGGGCGGGTTGGCCTGGTAGGACGGCCGGCCCCCGCCTTCCGATACCGGCGCACTGGCATCGACGACGGGTATCGCACCGCGATCCACCGTCGCACAACCGGACACGGCAAGCACCGCCAACAACCACCACTGCTTATTCACACCATCGTCTCCTGCCACATACCGTTGCGGCTGTCATTGCAACCATCCACGCACCCAATCCATGACCGACTCGGCCGGCGCCGACAAGCCGCAGCCAGGGCCAGGCGGGGGCTCGCTGCCGCGAATATAGGGCATCTGCACGGCATCCGGACAGTTGCTGTCAGTGCCCTGCCCTGTCCGCGCATCCACCCAGACATAGTGGACATTGTCCGGAACGGGTGGATCGAGGGGGAGCGGATCGGCCCTGCGCATGAAATCCGCCCACACCTGCAACGCACCGGTGGCGCCGGTCAGCGGCGTCTTGCCGTTATCGTCACGGCCCAGCCAGACCACGGCCAGCAGGTCCTGGCTGAAGCCGGCGAACCAGCTGTCACGCGAATCATTGGTGGTCCCGGTCTTGCCGGCGACAGCAAGCGAGGCAGGCAACTGGTTGTAGGCCGAGCGCCCCGTTCCCTCACGCATCACCCGCTGCATGCCGTATTGCGTGAGATAGATGGCGCCTGGGTCGAAGCGTTGTTCAATCCGGAACGGATAGCGCTTGAGCGGCTCGCCCTCGGCGTCCAGCACGCTGCGGATCGCGCGAAGCGGCGTGTTGAAACCGCCGTTGGCGAGGGTCTGGTACATCCCGGCGACTTCGACCGGAGTCAGCGCACCGGCGCCCAGCAGCATTGACGGATAGGCCGGCCAATCGCGCTCGACGCCAAGCCGCTGCAAGGTCTTCAGCACGTTGGGCACACCGAGCTCCAGACCTAGACGGGCGGTCGACAGGTTGTAGGAGTTGGCCAGCGCCTGATATAGGTAGACATCCCCGTGCGCCTGGCGATCATAGTTCTGCGGCTTCCAGACCTGTCCATCCGCGCCCTTCACCGACAGCGGCTCGTCTTCGATCACCGTCGTCAGGGTGTACTGGCTGGGACGCTCGAGCGCAGTCAGATAGATGGCCGGCTTGATGAGTGAGCCGATCGGGCGCACCGCATCGAGCGCGCGATTGAAGCCGGCGAAACCTGGCTGCCGACTTCCCAGCAGCGCCTGGACTTCGCCCGTCTCGGGATTGGTCACGACCATAGCGCCCTCAACCTCCTCGGCTCCCTTACGGTTGCCCAGGCGCTTCAGGGTCTCGGTCATCGCCCGTTCAGCCTTCGACTGGGCGATCGGATCGAAACTGGTGAAAATCCTTAGCCCTTCTTCGGTCAGATCCTCTTCGCGGTAATCCTGGCGCAGCTGGCGTTTGACCAGATCCAGGAATGCCGGATACGAACTGTCGGCCATGCTGCCGCGACGACTCACATCGAGCGGCCGTTGCTTGGCGGCAGCCGCCTGCTCGGGGGTGATGATCGCCTGCTCCGCCAGAACGTCGATGACCAGGTTACGCCGCTCGAGCGCCCGCTCCGGATGCCGGCGCGGGTTGTAATAGGTCGGCCCCTTGACCATGCCCACGAGCAGCGCCACCTGATGCAACTTCAGCTCCGCCAGCGGCTGGCTGAAAAAGTACTGGCTCGCCAGGCCGAACCCGTGGATCGCGCGTCGCCCGTCCTGCCCGAGGAACACCTCGTTCAGGTAGGCCTCGAGAATCTCCTCCTTGTCATAGTGCAGCTCCAGCAGCACCGCCATCATGGCCTCGGTGGCCTTGCGCACAAGGGTGCGATCGCTTGTCAGGTAGAAATTCTTCACCAGCTGCTGGGTCAGCGTACTGCCGCCCTGACGCAACTCGCCGGCGGTCAGGTTCACCCACATGGCGCGTGCGATCGACTTGGGCGACACACCGAAGTGATCGAAAAATTCCCGATCCTCGACGGCCACAAGCGTTTCGATCAGGTACGGCGGCACCTGATCGATCTGGATAAGAATGCGGTCTTCGTTATGAGCCGGATAAAGCCCGCCGATCAGCAAGGGCTCGAGGCGAGCCACCGCAAGATCTCCCGCACCCACGCGGCTCAAGCCGGCCACCTTGTCGCCTGCAAACCGGACGCGCAGATGACGCGCCTCTTCGGCCCCCTCGTAGAACTGGAAGCCGCGGGTGTGCAGCTCGACCGCGTTGCTGGCGACAGACATATCGCCCGGACCGGAGACCGCCTTCTCACGGCGATAACCCAGCGCTTCCAGTTCGGTCAGGAAATCGTCCTTGTCCAGTTTCTGGCCTTCGAACAATTCGAGCGGGCGAGCGTAGACCTTGGCTGGCACCGTCCAGCGCTTGCCGGAGAATTTCTCCTGGACCACCGCATCGAGATAGACCGCCACGCCCGCCAGGATGACCAGGCCAACCAGCGACAGCTTCAGTGCCCAGCCCCACAACGGCGCGAACCGGCCGCGCGAGCCCTTGCGCCGGGGGCGCGGCGAACGACCGCCAGAGCGGCTCATGCTTCACCTCCGGTGCGACCGATCGATCCCTCGACGGCCATGCGGATTGGCCACGTCTGAAGGCGCTGCGGGCGGGTCGAGGCAAGATGGCGAGAAAGCGGCTTCCCCATGAAATCGGTGCCGAGTTCCGGTTGTTTCAACAAGCGATTCTCCTGACCTTCGCAGCGTCACTGCCGCGAAACTGGCGTGGCGAAATGTCCGGTCGCCGGACGTGGCGGCGCATTATACGCACTTCCACCGAGCGGCTGACGCCGCCTCGACGGTTTGCAGCACCGCTTGGGCCGGCCATAATGCCGGCCATCCTGCGCGTGAAGTGCTTCACAATTCATTCGCCCTCCCCTTCGAATCCGCAAGGAGCGACCGTGAGCCAAGCCCTGATTGCCGCCCTGCAAGACCCTGCACGCTATCCACACCCAACCGGCGATATCCGTGTGATCGAGACCCATATTTCATGGGTTGTTCTCACCGGGCCATTCGCCTACAAGATCAAGAAACCGGTGGATTTCGGCTTTCTGAATTTCACCGAACTGGCGGCACGCAAGCATTTTTGCGAGGAAGAGCTGCGCTTGAACCAGCGCCTCGCCCCCGACCTCTATCTGGAGGTGCTACCGATCGGCGGCACGGCCGAAGCACCACGCCTGGGCGAGGATGGCGAACCGATCGAATATGCGTTGAAGATGAGCGAGTTCGGCCAGGATCAGTTGCTCGCCGAAGTACAGGCGCGGGGTGAACTGACCGACGCGCACATCGACGCGCTAGCCAGACAGATCGGCGACTTTCATCTGCAAACGCCAGCCGTTCCGGCAGACCATCCGCTCAGCACGCCCGAGGCGATCGTCGCCCCGATGCGTCAGAACTTCGAACAGATCAGGCCACTGCTCACCGACGACGCCGATCGAGTGCAGCTCGACGCACTGGAAGCCTGGACCGAAAGCTCGATCCAGCGCCTGATGCCCCTGCTGCAAAAACGCTGTGACCTCGGCGCAATCCGCGAATGTCATGGCGATCTTCACCTTGGCAACGCAACGCTGATCAACGGTGAAGTTCTGCTCTTCGATTGCATCGAATTCAACGAACCGTTCCGGCTGATCGACATCGCATCCGACGCCGCCTTCCTCGCGATGGACTTGGAAGACCGGGGCCTGCGCTCCCAGGCCCGACGCTTCGTCAACGGCTGGCTGGAACGCACCGGCGACTATGATGCGCTGGGCCTCCTGAACCTCTACAAGGCCTATCGCGCGCTGGTCCGGGCGAAGGTGAATGCCTTCCGCCTGCACCAGGAACAGGACCCGGTCGAGCGCGCAGTGATCATGCGCCGCTACCGCAGCTACGCGAACCTGGCCGAGTCCTACAGCGCCATCCCACTGCGCTTTTTCATCATTACCGAAGGCGTTTCCGCAGTCGGCAAAAGCCACGTCGCATTACGGCTCGTCGAGTCGTTCGGCGCGGTGAGGCTGCGCTCGGACATCGAACGCAAACGCCTGGCACCCGATGATCTGTACAGCCAGGCGGCGACCCAATCGACCTACGCGCGCCTGCACGATCTGGCCCGAACAGCCCTGCAGGCCGGCTTTCCGGTCGTTGCCGACGCGACATACCTTCGACGGGTCCAACGCGACGAGGCCAGACGCATCGCTACCGAAACCGGCGTTCCCTTCCTCATCCTGGCATGCGAGGCGCCGGATGCAGTCATCGAGCAATGGCTGGCCCAGCGCCACGCAACCGGCGCCGACCCGTCCGACGCCACGATGGATGTCGTCCGCGCCCAGCAAACCAGTCGAGAACCGCTGGATGAGGATGAGCTGATCGCCTGCAAGCGCGTGCAGACTCACCTCGCCAGCGACATTGACAATCTGGTGGCGGTAATTCGGCAGCGCCTCGGACAATGCCAATAACGCGCGCCGACATGCGATCTTGAGCGAGAGCAGCCACCTGTTCGGGTCGGTAGCTGACGGCTACGCCAGCTTCCGCCCGGTCTATCCCGACGCTCTGTTCGACTGGCTGGTAGCCCGCGTCGGTCGATGTCGTGTCGCGCTGGACATCGGTGCAGGCAGTGGCCAGGCGAGCCGGGGGCTCGACAGGCGTTTCGAACAGGTAATCGCCTGCGATGCCAGCGAGCAGCAACTCCGCGCGAACCAAGGATGGGCGACGGTCATGCCGGTCGTCTGCGATGCGGAGCGACTGCCTGTAGCCGATTCGTCAGTCGACCTGATCATCGTGGCGCAGGCGCTGCATTGGTTCGCCACGGATGCGTTTTTTGCCGAAACGCGGCGGGTCCTGCACCCTTCGGGATTCTTCTGCGCCTGGTGCTATGGACTGATCGAGGTAACCCCAGCCATTAACGAGGTCATCCGCGAGCTGCACGGTGTTCAGCTGGCAGGCTTTTGGCCCGTGGGCCGGGAAAGCGTCGACCGTAGTTATGCAGATATCCAGCCGCCCTTTCCCAGGCAGCCCACGCCTGCCCTCATGCTGGAGACAGCATGGCAATTGACTGACCTGCTTGGCTACCTCAGGACGTGGTCAGCAGTCACTCGCTGGCAGAACAGGCATGGCGGCGACCTCATTCAGGTCATCGAGCCAAAACTTCGGCGAGCATGGAGGAGCGAAACGAAGCAACGGGTTCGCTGGCCCCTACATTTCATAGCGGGCTATCCGAACCGGATCTGACGGCCATACACGCCTGCGTGCCCCGGCGCCAACGACTCATACGAGCTAGCTCACATCCTCTCTTTCGCCCCATTTACGGCGCAAGGACGGCGCTCTACTGTGCGCACAATTCCGTCATGCTCGGCCACAAGGATTGCGCTATGTATTTGCTTGGAGAACAACCGGCCTATGCCGACCATCTGATCACTCGCCTTCAGCGCATCCCTTCGCAGCTACTCGCGGGCCTGGTGCCCAGCGGCTCATCGATTCGCGTCGACGCCACAGATGACCTCGGTTCGGCACTGCCGACTCACCAGTTGTTCATGATCGAAAGCGGCCTGGTGCACGCGCGCATAGACGGGCGCCCGCTGTTCTACCTACAGGAAGGCGACCTCATCGGCCTGCGTCAGGCCTCGGATCTCCCCGGCTGGGTGTATTGCGCCGATGAGCCGGTGTTGCTGCGACCCTTCGCCCGCAGCGCCGTGTTCACCCATATACACGCCGACGAGGAGCGGCAAGAGCTGTTTCTGCAATATCTCGTTGGCCAGACCGCTCTGCTCTCGGATGCGCTGGCACGTCTGAAACAGCCCGAAATTCGACCGACCACCGGCTTCCAGCAATTCGCCAGCGGCGCCGAGCTCATCCACCAAGGGGACGACGCCGACCACGTGTTCATCATCATCGATGGGGCAGCCGACGCATACGTCGACGGCTTGAAGGTCGGCGATGTGCAGAAAGACGAAATATTCGGCGCGATGGCCCTGTTTACCGGAGAACGACGAAGCGCCACCGTGATCGCCAGAGAGCCGTGTACGGTCATGGTCATTCCGCGCGACCAGTTTCTCGGGCTGATGCAGACGAACCCGAGGATCGCTCATAGCCTTATCGAAAGCATGGCCAGACGCATCGATCTGCTGAACAAGGAAGTCACTCAATTGAAGCTCGGCCTGGCCGGCTGACGCGAGGCGAAAAATCGCTCAAAAAGACGCTTGACCTGCTAATGAGAATTGTTATTATTATCTCAACTGGTCGCGAGATCAGCCGGTAAGCTGGAAGACAGGCAGTCGACTTTCAGGTTATCTCCTCATCAGGCTAATCACGGTTTTTGACCCGGCTCTGCCGGGTCTTTTTTTGCCTGCGATTTAAGGCCGATCACGAGTAGCGCAACGATTGCCAGAAACAAAAATCCGATGCCAGTTGCCTGGCATCGGATTTCGGGGAGCGCTCCGGCAACCGGAGCGCTCTAGTAACGCCAGGTGCTTCTCGAAGTCAGACGCCCGAGGCTTCTGCCGCCGCGACGTCCTTGATCGACAGCTTGATACGTCCACGGTTGTCGACATCAAGCACCAGCACTTTCACTTCCTGCCCTTCTTTCAGGACATCGGTCACTTTCTCGATGCGCTGATCGCTTATCTGAGAAATATGGACCAGACCATCTTTGCCCGGAAGGATGTTCACGAATGCACCGAAATCGACGATGCGCTCGACGCGCCCCGTATAGATCTTGCCGATCTCCGCTTCCGCAGTAATCGCCAGAACGCGCTGCTTAGCCGCTTCCGCTGCTTCCTTGGTCTCGCCGAAGATCTTGATCGAGCCGTCGTCTTCGATATCGATCGACGCCTTGGTCTCTTCGCAGATGCCGCGGATGGTGGCGCCGCCCTTACCAATGACATCGCGGATCTTGTCCTGGTCGATCTTCATCGCCAGCATGGTCGGTGCATTGGCCGACAGCTCGCTGCGCGACGTAGCGATGACCTGGCTCATCTGACCAAGAATGTTCAGGCGGGCTTCCAGCGCCTGGTTAAGAGCGATCTCCATGATCTCTTCGGTAATGCCCTGAATCTTGATGTCCATCTGCAGCGCAGTGACACCGTTGGCAGTACCCGCGACCTTGAAGTCCATGTCACCCAGGTGATCTTCATCACCGAGAATATCGGTCAGCACCGCGAACTTATCGCCTTCCTTGACCAGACCCATGGCGATACCGGCCACCGGCGCCTTCATCGGAACACCGGCATCCATCAGCGCAAGAGAAGCGCCGCACACCGAAGCCATCGAGCTGGAGCCGTTCGATTCGGTGATTTCCGATACCACCCGAATGGTGTACGGGAACTCAGCATCCTTCGGCAACATCGCCTGCACACCGCGGCGTGCCAGGCGGCCATGGCCGATCTCGCGACGGCCAGCGCTGCCCATCCGTCCCGCTTCACCCACCGAATACGGCGGGAAGTTGTAGTGCAGCATGAAGGCGTCCTTCTTCTCGCCTTCAAGGGTGTCGAGCAGCTGTGCGTCGCGAGCGGTGCCCAGCGTCGCGACAACCAGCGCCTGGGTTTCGCCACGGGTGAACAGGGCCGAACCGTGGGTCTTCGGCAGCACGCCCACCTCGATCTTCAGCGGGCGAACCGTACGGGTATCGCGGCCATCGATGCGGGGCTTGCCGTTGACGATATTCTCGCGGACGGTGCGGTATTCCAGCAGACCGAAAGCCTCCTTCACCTCGCCAACCGAGGGCTTGCCCTCCTCGTCGCCGGCAAAACGCTCGATGACCTGGTTGCGCAACTCATCCAGGCGGCCATAGCGCTGCTGCTTGACCGTGATGGTATAGGCCTCGGAGATTGCTTCCCCGAACTCGGCCTTGATTGCCGACAGCAGAGCGGTGTTTTCCGCAGGAGCGGTCCACTCCCAGGCAGGTTTCCCCGCCTCGGCAGCGAATTCCTTGACCGCCTTGATGACCGCTTGGAATTCCTGATGCGCGAACAGCACGGCGCCCAGCATCTGGTCTTCGGTCAGTTCCTTGGCTTCGGACTCGACCATAAGAACGGCGTCTTCGGTGCCGGCGACGACCATGTCGAGGCTGGACGCCTTGAGCTGCTCATAAGTCGGGTTCAGCAAGTAGCCGGTGTCTTCATGAAACGCTACGCGAGCAGCACCGACCGGGCCGCTGAACGGAATGCCGGAAACGGCCAGTGCGGCCGAGGTACCGATCATCGAAGCGATGTCCGGATCGGTTTTCTTGCTGGTGGACACGACGGTGCAGATGACCTGCACTTCGTTCAGGAAGCCTTCGGGGAACAGCGGACGGATCGGGCGATCGATCAGGCGCGACGTCAGCGTCTCCTTTTCGGAAGGACGACCTTCGCGCTTGAAGAAGCCACCCGGAATGCGACCGGCGGCGTAGGTCTTTTCCTGGTAGTGGACCGACAAGGGAAAGAACCCCTTGCCCGGATCCGCCTGCTTCGCACCGACGACCGTAACCAGCACGGTCACGTCTTCGTCGATCGAGACAAGTACGGCGCCGGATGCCTGGCGAGCAATGCGCCCCGTTTCGAGGGTGACGGTCGACTGACCGAATTGAAACTTCTTGATGACCGGATTCACGGTTCTTCCTTCTCTGTTGCCTTTGGGGAAATGGGTGGGAGTGCTGGGAGTCGGACCCAATTCATTCCCTTTGGATAGTCAAAAGCTGGAAGCCCGAACCGAAAGCCGGGGCAGGCCCCGTCGTTTCAACTTCGAACTTCCAGCTTCTGGCTTCCAGCTCGGTTGCGCCTTAGCGACGCAGACCCAGGCGACCGATCAGGGCGCTGTAACGAGTCGTGTCCTTGCCTTTGAGGTAATCCAGCAGCTTGCGGCGCTGGTTCACCATGCGGATCAGACCACGACGCGAGTGGTGGTCTTTGCCGTTGGCCTTGAAGTGGTCTTGCAACTTGTTGATGTTGTGGGTCAACAGTGCAACCTGCACTTCGGGCGAGCCGGTGTCGCCTTCGGATTGCTTGTACTCGTTAACGATCTGGGCTTTTTCTTCGACGCTCAATGCCATGATGGGCTCCTTGAGTGAACAGGCCGGGAATCGCTTCCCGTGTTATCGATAAGGAATGACCGTGCCTGCTGACAGCCACCCTTGGTACCGCACATCGCTGTACGGCATATTGCGGTCTACTTCGACCGAATTAACCGACGCGGGGCAACTCGCCCATCGTCACTTATCTCTCCGATACCGATGAAACGGTCGGCCTCGTCACGAACGCGCACAAGACCGAATTTCGGTGCCTCGGGCGCTCTGACCGGTTGACCATGCAACCAGTAGTAAGCCGTGTGCTCGGTAAGCGTCACTTGCGGCCAGTGATCCAGACCGCTGTCGACCGGCAGAAGGAATTCATCGAGTCCTTCGGCTCCTGCCTGCGCATGGACCTGCTCGAGTCTTTCCAACGTAACGACGCGATCAAGCCCGAATGGTCCTGCCTGCGTACGACGAAGTTCCGCCACATGCGCACCGCACCCCAGCACCTGCCCGAGGTCCTCGACCAGGGTCCGGATGTAGGTTCCCTTGCTGCATGCGACAGCGAGCCTCGCCTGATCACTGTCAAGCGACAATAGCTCCAGGCGCGCAATGGTAACAGAACGCGCCTCACGCTCCACCACCTCCCCCGCCCGCGCCAACTTATATAGAGGTTGTCCGTCGCGCTTGAGGGCAGAATACATGGGTGGGATCTGCTGAATCTCACCCTTGAAACGAGCCAGGGCAGTCTCCAGCCTTTCCCGATCGACGTCAGCTGGATGACGCTCGAGCACCTCGCCCTCGGCATCGCCTGTCGTCGTCGTGACCCCGAGCTGCATCAGGGTTTCGTACCCTTTGTCGGCCTCCAGCAGATACTGCGAGAACTTCGTCGCTTCGCCGAAGCATAGCGGCAGGACACCGGTTGCCAGCGGATCCAGACTGCCGGTATGCCCGGCCTTCTCTGCATTGAGCAACCAACGAACTTTCTGCAGGGCGGCATTCGATGTCAGCCCTTTCGGCTTGTCGAGCAGAATGACGCCATCGACGGCCCGGCGAACACGTTTTACCTGTGCCACGCTCAGTCCTCGCCTTCTTCGTTGTGCTTGCGATCCTCTAGCACGGCGCGCTCGATCAACGCGGACAGCTCAGCCCCCCGCCGTACGCTCGCGTCGTAGCGAAAGCGCAGCTGAGGAACCGTTCGCAACTTCATGGTCTTGCCTAACAGCATCCGCAGGTAACCCGCAGCCTCTGACAGTATCTGCAAATTCAACTCGACCGCGTCCGTATCGTCCTCGCGGCCCAGGACAGTCACGTATACCTGGGCATGGGAAAGGTCCCGACTGACGTCGACCGCGGTAATGGTCACCATCCCGAGGCGTGGATCTTTTATCTCGCGCTGTACGAGCAATGCCAGCTCGCGTTGCATCTGGTCGCCGATACGCTGGGTTCGACTGTAGTCTTTTGCCATGAATAACCCCGGCCCGCCGTTCAATGCGGAAAAATCGTCGTCACATAAAACCAAACGGCAAGCCCGATCGGCGGATGACCGCCTCCGGAGCTTGCCGCCTGGGCATTGCGTCCTGATTAGAGGGAACGCGCGACCTGAACCTTTTCGAACACCTCGATCTTGTCGCCGACCTTGACGTCGTTGTAGCTCTTGACGCCAATGCCGCACTCCATCCCGGCCCGTACTTCCGCCACGTCATCCTTGAATCGACGCAGGGATTCGAGCTCGCCCTCGAAGATCACCACATCTTCACGCAGCACGCGGATGGGGCGATTGCGGTGCACCATGCCCTCGATGACCATGCAACCGGCGACAGCGCCGAATTTCGGCGAACGGAACACATCACGCACTTCGGCGATGCCGAGAATGTTCTCGCGTACGTCGCTGCCAAGCATGCCGGTGAGCGCCTTCTTGACATCTTCGATGATGTCGTAAATGACATTGTAGTAGCGCATGTCGAGACCTTCGGCCTCGACGATCTTGCGCGCCCCGGCATCGGCCCGAACGTTGAAACCGAACAGTACGGCGTTGGACGCCAGCGCCAGGTTGGCGTCGGATTCGGTAATACCACCGACTCCTCCACCGACCACCCGCACCTGGACTTCGTCATTGCCAAGACCGTTGAGCGAGCCCTGCAGCGCCTCGAGGGAGCCACGCACATCGGCCTTGAGAACGATGTTCAGGGTCTTCTTCTCATCCTGGCCCATCGTTTCGAAGATGTTTTCCAGCTTGCCAGCATGAGCGCGGGCCAGCTTCACTTCGCGGAACTTGCCCTGGCGGAACAGAGCCACTTCACGGGCCTTCTTCTCGTCAGCCACCACGGTCAGATCGTCGCCGGCCTCGGGTGTGCCATCTAGACCGAGGATCTCGACCGGAATAGCCGGGCCGGCTTCCTTCACAGGCTTACCGTTCTCGTCGAGCATGGCGCGTACGCGACCGAAGTTGACGCCACACAGAACCATATCGCCCTGACGCAAGGTGCCGTCCTGAACCAGTACGGTCGCCACGGGACCACGGCCCTTGTCCAACCGCGACTCAACCACTACGCCCCGGCCAGGAGCCGAAGGGGTAGCCTTGAGTTCGAGGATCTCGGCCTGCAGCAGTACGGCCTCGAGCAGTTCGTCGACGCCGCTACCCATTTTCGCGGACACCGGAATGAACGGCGTATCGCCGCCCCACTCTTCCGGAATGACATCGAGCGCAGCCAGGCCGTTCTTGATGTTGTCAGGATTGGCTTCCGGCTTATCGATCTTGTTCACCGCAACCACGATCGGCACCCCGGCCGCCTTGGCATGCTGAACGGCTTCCTGCGTTTGCGGCATGACGCCATCATCCGCAGCGACCACCAGGATCACGATATCGGTCGCTTTCGCACCCCGCGCACGCATCGCGGTAAATGCCGCGTGGCCAGGGGTGTCGAGGAACGTGACCATGCCGCGGTCCGTTTCGACGTGATAAGCACCAATATGCTGAGTGATCCCGCCCGCCTCGCCCGAGGCCACCTTGGCACGGCGGATGTAGTCCAGCAGCGAAGTCTTGCCATGGTCGACGTGACCCATGACCGTGACCACGGGCGCCCGCGACACGGCCTCGCCTTCGAACTTCAACGACTCGGCCAGTTGCTCTTCCAGGGCGTTGTCACTGACCAGCTTGACCTTGTGACCGAGCTCCTCAGCGATCAGCTGTGCCGTTTCGCGATCGAGCACCTGGTTGATGGTGACAGGCGAGCCCATCTTGAACATGAACTTGATGACTTCAGCCGCCTTGACGGACATTTGCTGAGCCAGCTCGGCGACAGTAATGGTTTCACCAATTGAAACTTCGCGCACGACAGGTCCTGTTGGGTTCTGGAACCCATGCTGGTTTCGCTTTTTCAGTTTGGCCTTGCCACGACCACCGCGACGCCCGAAGCCATCGGCCTCATCGTCGCCGCTACGCACAGTACGGGTCAGCGGTGCGGCTTTGCCTTTCAGCGATGGGCGATGCTGCGCATGCTTGCGATCACGACGGTCGTCATCATCGCCGCGAGCCTTGTCCGGGCGACGCGGCTCTTCCTTCTTGCGCTCTTCCACCGCAGGAGCCGGGGCGGCAACTGCTGGTTCCGGCGTGGCTGGCGTGGATGCAGGGGCAGGCTCCGGTGCGGCTTGAACTGCTGCGGCACGCGCCTCGTCCTCGGCTTTGCGCCGTGCTTCTTGCTCCGCCTGCTCGCGCGCTTCGGCCTCTGCCTTCAGTCGAGCGGCCTCTTCCGCTGCCCGCAGCTCCTCGAGTTCGCGCTGCTTGTCTGCCTCAAGCTCATCTGGGCTGCGCTTGACGTAAGTCTTCTTCTTACGCACTTCGACGCTGATGGTTTTGCTGCCAGCCACCTTGAGCTTGGTGGTGGTCTTACGCTGTAGCGTGATTTTGCGCGGCTCCTCGAGCTTGTCCCCGTGGCTGCTTTTCAAATGAGCCAAGAGGGCCTGCTTTTCGTTATCGGTCACTACTTGCTCGGCGCTGGTGTGCGACAGTCCTGCCTCACGCATCTGCTGAAGCAGTCGCTCGACCGGTGTGTCGACCACCTGGGCCAGTTCTTTCACCGTGACTTGCGTCATGCATTACTCTCCTCGGGCCGCGAACTTATTCGAACCAATGGGCTCGGGCGGCCATGATCAGCTTGCCGGCTCGCTCTTCATCGATACCGTCTATATCCAACAAGTCATCGATCGATTGCTCGGCCAGGTCTTCGCGAGTCGCCACGCCACGGATGGCCAATTCGACCGCGGTTTCCTTATCCATGCCCTCGAGCGAGAGCAGGTCATCGGCGGGTTGCGCATCCGCCAGTTTTTCCTCGGTAGCGATCGCCTTGGTCAGCAGGCGATCCTTAGCACGCGATCGAAGCTCGTTGACGATGTCCTCGTCGAAGCCTTCGATGGCCAGCATTTCTTCCATCGGGACGTAGGCAATCTCTTCCAGCGAGGTGAAGCCTTCCTCCACCAGCACCTGAGCGAGCTCCTCATCGACATCCAGCTCTTCGATGAAGGACTGCAAGATGCCGCCGGTCTCTTCTTCTTGCTTGGCCTGAATATCCGCTTCGGTCATGACGTTCAATGTCCATCCCGTGAGCTGGCTGGCCAGCCGCACGTTCTGACCGCCGCGTCCGATGGCCTGAGCGAGGTTGTCCTCGGCGACTGCGATATCCATCGCATGGGCATCTTCATCCACGATGATCGCCGCCACCTCGGCAGGGGCCATCGCATTGATGACGAACTGCGCGGGATTGTCATCCCACAGAACGATGTCCACTCGTTCTCCGCCGATCTCGCCCGAAACCGCCTGGACGCGCGAGCCCCGCATACCGATACAGGCGCCTTGCGGATCGATACGCTTGTCCTTGGATCGAACTGCAATCTTGGCGCGAGAGCCTGGATCGCGCGATGCGCCCATCACTTCGATGAGGCCCTCGGAAATTTCCGGAACTTCAATTCGGAAAAGCTCGATAAGCATCTGCGGCGCGGTACGGGACAACACCAGCTGCGGCCCACGATTTTCCGTGCGAATTTCCTTAAGGAGAGCGCGAACGCGTGCGCCGACCCGGAATGTCTCGCGCGCAATGATGTCCTCGCGAGCCAGCAGCGCCTCGGCATTGTTACCGAGATCGACGATCACGCTGTCACGGGTCACTTTCTTGACCGTACCCGAGATGATTTCCCCGACGCGGTCGCGATAAGCCTCCACAATCTGCGCCCGCTCGGCCTCGCGGACCTTCTGAACGATCACCTGCTTTGCCGTCTGCGCAGCTATGCGTCCGAACTCGATCGATTCGATCTTTTCTTCGACGACCTCACCGACCGCAATGCCGGGATGCTCCTCTTGGGCATCCTCAACCGTGATCTCAGCGGCCGGATTCTGATAAGCCTCGTCTGCGACGATGGTCCAGCGCCTGAAGCTGTCGTACGCCCCGGTCTGGCGATTGATCTGTACGCGCAGATCGACCTCGTCCTCGTAACGTTTTTTGGTTGCGGTGGCCAATGCGAGTTCAAGCGCTTCGAATATGACGCCGGCTGGAACGCCTTTCTCATTGGATACGGACTCAACAACCAGCAGTACTTCTTTACTCATGTACGCCTCACCTTTCGTGATCCGATTCCCTGGGAGGGATCAACGCTATTCAAAGCTGGGAACTATGTTGGCTTTATCGATGGCATCTATAGGAAGCAAGTACTCGTGCCCGTCGATTTGCACGACAACTTCCTGGTCTTCGACACCTCTCAGCAGGCCTTGGAAATTGCGGCGACCTTCGAAGGGGGAACGCAGTTTCACCTTGACCTGCTCGCCAACGTGCGCCGCGAATTGATCCAGCGTAAAAAGCGGCCGATCCATTCCTGGAGACGACACCTCAAGGGTGTAATCAGCGCTGATAGGATCCTCGACATCGAGAACGCCGCTGAGTTGCCGGCTCACCTTCTCGCAGTCATCCACCAGGATGCCATTGGGATGATCGATATAAACCCGCAGTAACGAATGACGCCCCTGCGATAAGAACTCGATCCCCCAGCAAACGTAGCCTAAGGCTTCCACGACCGGAGCCAACAAGGCCTGCAACTGTTCTAGCTTGCTCGACATTGATGCCCTCTCGCATGCCAAAAATGAAAAATGGGCCTGAAGCCCATCCTGACGACCATCTATACGCGCCGATGGACTGGCTTTCAGCCAACAAAAAGCCCCTTAAAAGGGGCCTTGATTTAACTGGTTGCGGGGGCTGGATTTGAACCAACGACCTTCGGGTTATGAGCCCGACGAGCTACCAGACTGCTCCACCCCGCGACAAAGCTGGGCGCAAATTATATGCCCCAGCTAATTCCCAGTCAACCGACAAACAAGAAAGCCCGCTAATGCGGGCTTCTTGTTTTGGTACCGAGGAGGGGACTCGAACCCCTACAGCCTATGGCCACTACCACCTCAAGGTAGCGTGTCTACCAATTCCACCACCTCGGCAAAAACCTTTACTCGCTCTCCGGCTTGACCGGTATGTCCGATTGCGAAGACTCTTGACCTTCTATTACCGGAACATCGCCAGCCTCAGGCGAACTAGCGTCCGCAGGTAACTCCATAACCGCCGGATCTGGCAGACCAACCTGAGAAAGTTCGTCAGCCTGCTCCTTGGCAAAAAACGCCAAACCAAGACTTGTTGCAAAAAAAACGGCGGCCAGTATACCAGTAACTCGACTCAGAAAGGTAGCAGAACCTTGACTACCAAATACTGTCGCCGAAGCGCCAGAGCCAAATGATGCACCGGCATCCGCACCCTTTCCCTGCTGCACAAGCACCAACCCAACCAAACCCAGGGCCACCAGCAGATGCACCACGATAACAACAGTTTGCAACATCTGATCAGTTCCCTGCAGCGCGACAGATAGCGCTGAAATCATTCACTTTCAACGAGGCGCCACCAATCAGCCCCCCATCGATGTCAGCCATATCGAACAACTCGAGTGCGTTCTCTGGCTTCACGCTGCCGCCATAAAGAATTCGCGCTTTTTCGGCGAGCTCTACACTATTCTCAGCCAACCTAGCCCTTATAGCGGCATGCACTTCCTGCGCCTGTTCAGGCGTAGCGGAAAGACCACTACCTATTGCCCAGACAGGCTCATAAGCAAAAACAGCCTCGCCCAGCGATTCAACCCCAACGATGCGCATAACTGCATCGAGCTGGCGTTTAACTATCTCAAGCGTGCGCCCGGACTGTCGCTCACTCAGCTCTTCGCCCACACAAATTATGGGGCGAAGACCCGAATCAAGCACAACTCTAACCTTCTCAGCTACTAACTCATCAGATTCGCCCAACTCGATACGCCGCTCCGAGTGGCCAACCAAAACCCAATCACATCCAATATCTTTCAGCTGAGCAGCTGAGACCTCACCGGTCAGCGCTCCAAAACCAGGCTTCACCGAGCAATTCTGCGCGCCGATGCCTACCAAACTACTTGCCAGGCCGGAAACCACTCGATCGATATATATATACGGCGGCAGCACCACCACATCGACATTTTCCGGAAGAGCAACTTCATTCAGAGAGAGAGTTAGCTCGCCAACGCTGGCGCAGGTACCGTTCATCTTCCAGTTACCAGCTACCAAGGGGCGACGCATGCTCTACCTCGTCGATCAAAGTGGGCGCAGATGTTAATCCGGCCCCACACGTCTGGCAACCCCATCATGCGCAATTCTTTTCGACAATCGAGGCCAGCTCTTCAGCATAAGCATGCACACGCCCGGCATCCTCTCCCTCTACCATCACACGCACCAAGGGCTCGGTTCCCGACTTGCGCAACAACACGCGGCCACGCCCCTCCATAAGCCCTGTAATCCGATCGCACGCCGAGGCGACCTCTGGGCTCGACATTGGGTCCTTGCCGCCTTTCAACTTCACATTTATGAGCACTTGCGGACACTTCTGCCACGCCTGCCGGGCCATGGCCAATGACTGGCCCGAGCGGCGAAGCGCCAGAACCACCTGCAGCGCAGCGATGATGGCGTCTCCGGTGGTGACATGCTGGCCGCAGACGATATGCCCCGAGTTTTCGCCGCCTAGCTGCCAGCCCCGGGCGCTCATCTCCGCCATTACATAGCGATCCCCCACATTGGCCCGCACGAAGGGGATCGCCTCAGCATTCAACGCCAACTCGAGCCCGAGATTGCTCATCAACGTACCGACCACTCCACCTTCCAGGAGGCCTCGCTCTTTGAGATCGAGTGCAATAATGAACAGCAGCTCATCACCATCGACCACCGTCCCGGTATGGTCGACCATCATCACGCGGTCACCATCACCGTCAAAGGCAATGCCTAAATCGGCACCTTCGTCGACAACTGCCCGCTGAAGTGCTGAAACGTGCGTCGAACCAACACCTGCATTGATGTTGAGACCGTCAGGTTGCGCAGCAATCGTCACGACTTGCGCGCCTAATTCCCGAAACACGTTCGGTGCAATCTTGTATGTCGCCCCATGAGCGCAATCAAGCACCACCTTCAAGCCGGCGAGATCCGTCGTGGTCGGAACGCTACTCTTACAGAACTCGATATAACGTCCCGCCGCGTCATTTATGCGCGACGCTTTTCCCAACTGTTCAGAGTCAACCACCGACATTTCCGCATCAAGCAACTCTTCAATCATCAGCTCAACTTCATCCGGCAGCTTACTGCCACGACTAGAGAAGAACTTAATTCCGTTATCGTAATGAGGGTTATGCGAGGCACTGATGACGATACCGGCCTCAGCATGGAAAGTCCGAGTGAGATAGGCAATCGCCGGTGTCGGCATCGGCCCGAGGAGCAGAACATCAGCCCCAGCCGCTGAAAGTCCAGCCTGAAGGGCAGACTCAAACATATAGCCCGATATCCGAGTGTCTTTCCCTATTAGAATGCGACACTTTCCTTGGCGCCGAAACGCCATGCCCGCCGCCCAGCCCAGCTTGAGCATGAAATCCGGCGTAATCGGATATTGACCGACGCGCCCGCGAATTCCGTCGGTGCCAAAATACTTTCTGCCCATTGTCGACTTCCTTATTCAGCCGCTCGAACGGCAGCAATCATTCGAACCACATCAACCGTCTCGGCGACATCATGAACCCTCACGATGTTTGCGCCCTTCGCTATTGCAAGTCCCGCCAAAGCCAGACTCCCATACAATCGCCCGTCCACCGTACGATCCAGTACCTGACCAATCATGCTCTTGCGCGAAACACCTACTAGCAATGGATGACCTAGCGATGCCAAGTCCTCGAGCCTATTGAACAAGGTCAAGTTATGGCCGAGCGTTTTGGCAAAACCAAACCCAGGATCGACCACGATACGTTCAGCAGGCAAACCGGTCCGCGCACACGCCTCGACGCGCTCCATAAGGAACGTCTTCACTGCTTGAGTTACATCTTCGTAGCGGGGATTCAACTGCATCGTCGTGGGCTCGCCGACCATGTGCATCATGCACACAGGCAGCCCGGTATCTTTCGCGGCTTGCATGGCTCCCGAACGGCTTAACGACCGGACATCATTGATGAAGCCCGCACCCGCGCGAGCTGCTTCACGCATAACCTCAGCCGACGAGGTATCAACCGACACGATAACATCGAGCTCTCGCGCGATTGCTTCGACCACCGGCACGACACGTTCCAGCTCTTCGCTTGTTCCGACAGACGAGGCGCCTGGACGAGTCGACTCACCGCCCACATCGATCAACGAAGCGCCGGCCCTCACCATCGCTTCGGCATGACGCAACGCCGCCGCCACGCCCTGGTAACGGCCGCCGTCGGAGAACGAGTCGGGAGTAACATTGAGAATTCCCATCACATGAGGATGGGATAAATCGAGAACCCGGCTACCGCAGCGCAGCCGGGATACTTTTGGAAGGATCATTTGCCGTCTTAATGCTCGCCGGCAGGTCCGCCAATCGGCGCCTCAGGACGCCCGCCCTCTGGCTGGATCGGCGTACCCGACGCACCTGGGCCGCCCTGCCAATCGCGCGGCTCGCGAGGTACCCGACCCGCCATGATGTCGTCGATCTGATCGGCATCGATCGTTTCATACTTCATCAAAGCCTCTGCCATCATGTCGAGCTTGTCGCGGTTATCGGTAAGTATCTGCTTCGCCGTGCCGTAGCAATGATCGATGATGCTGCGAACCTCCTGATCGATCAGGCGCGCAGTGTCAGCCGAGACATTGGCGTGCTGGCTACCCGCGCTCCGTCCGAGAAAGACCTCGCCTTCCTCTTCGGCATACATAAGCGGCCCCAGCTTTTCGGAAAGCCCCCACTTCGTCACCATGTTCCGCGCCAATTGCGTGGCCCGCATGATGTCGTTGGAGGCGCCAGTGGTGACCCCTTCGAAACCGAGCGTCATTTCTTCGGCAATACGGCCGCCGAATAACGAGCAGATCTGACTGATCAAGGCGCGCTTAGACAGACTGTAGCGGTCTTCTTCCGGCAGGAACATCGTCACGCCAAGTGCACGCCCGCGAGGAATGATCGACACCTTGTAAACAGGGTCATGCTCGGGCACTACTCGCCCAACGATGGCATGTCCTGCTTCGTGATAGGCCGTATTCAGCTTTTCTTTTTCGGACATGACCATCGACTTGCGCTCTGCGCCCATCATGATCTTGTCTTTGGCCAGCTCGAACTCGCGCATGTCGACGACACGCTTGTTTGCACGGGCGGAAAACAGCGATGCCTCGTTCACCAGATTGGCAAGGTCTGCGCCGGAGAATCCCGGCGTACCACGCGCGATCACTGCAGGATCGACATGGTCACCGATTGGAACCTTGCGCATGTGAACCTTGAGAATCTGCTCACGCCCGCGAATGTCTGGCAAGCCAACCACCACCTGCCGGTCGAAGCGGCCCGGGCGCAGCAATGCGGGATCGAGCACGTCGGGCCGGTTGGTGGCCGCAATGACGATGATGCCATCGTTCATCTCGAAGCCGTCCATCTCGACCAGCAGCTGGTTGAGGGTCTGCTCGCGCTCGTCATGCCCACCACCGAGGCCGGCGCCACGATGGCGCCCTACGGCGTCGATTTCGTCGATGAAGATAATGCAGGGTGCATGCTTCTTCGCCTGCTCGAACATGTCGCGTACACGGCTAGCGCCGACACCGACGAACATTTCGACGAAGTCCGAGCCCGAGATGGTGAAAAACGGAACCTTGGCCTCGCCGGCGATTGCCTTGGCGAGCAAAGTTTTACCCGTACCGGGAGGGCCAACCATCAGGACGCCCCGCGGGATGCGGCCGCCGAGGCGCTGGAACTTACCGGGATCACGAAGAAACTCGACCAGCTCGCTCACCTCCTCCTTGGCCTCGTCGCAGCCAGCGACGTCCGCAAAGGTGGTTTTGACCTGATCTTCCGACAGCAGCCTGGCCTTGCTCTTGCCAAAGCTCATGGGCCCGCCTTTTCCACCGGCGCCCCCTTGCATCTGCCGCATGAAGAACATGAACACGGCGATGATCACGAGAATCGGAAAGCTGGCTACCAGCAACTGCGTCCAAATGCTCTGTTGCTCGGGCTGCTTGCCTTCGATTTCAACGTTGTTGTTGATCAGATCGCCGATCAAACCGTCATCCTGAATCGCCGGCCGTATGGTCTTGAAGGTGCCGCCATCGGCACGGGTACCAGTGATGACGAAACCGTCGACGGTGACGCGCTCTACGCTCCCGGACTTCACTTGTTCGATGAAGTCGGAGTAATTCAGCGTCTGCGGCTCGCTGGGGCTGGAGAAATTGTTCATCACCGTCACCAGTACGGCGGCGATGATCAGCCACAGGATCAGATTCTTTGCCATGTCGTTCAATTAACTACCCTCTGAAGCAGGCCGGGCAAAGGCCCGATCTGCATGACGGCCGATTGGTTGCCAGGCTACGTTACTACACAACATAGCTGGCCGCTCAGGTCACTACTGTAACCCTATATGAATCAGCACTACCCTCTTCGACTGCCCATCGCACGCATGGTGCCATCGTAGGCGGTTCCAGCCTTGAAGCCACGAGCCAGCAAATACTGCTCCGCGTGAGCGGTCCCGAGATGACGGCCGCTTGCGGATCATCACGTTGTCGAACTGTGGCGAACCTGTCTCAGTAGGCATCGAATCCCTCGCCTTGGAAGGCCTGATCAGGAATCGCCATTCGGACCCAGCACTCGGGCGGCCATATCCAGCGCAAGCGCATATAAGAACATAGCGCGCGGCTGGTCAGCGGCCGTACCCACTCATATTGGGGCCATGTCGGAAATCACAAGGTCCACCGATCGATCGCCGACTGTTCTTCAACCATCGCGGGTTGGCCTTGGACCGTGGCAATCGAGTACCTCACTGGGCGCCCTAGGACCTCTCGGTTAAACTAGGCGCCCTTCATTCATCGCGACCCGGGTGTCGAATTATGCCGCTCACCAATGAGCAGAAAAAAGAATACAAATCTATCGGCCACCACCTGAAGCCGGTATTGACCGTGGCCGAACACGGCCTTACGGAAGGTGTGCTTGCCGAGCTGGATCGAGCACTCAACGATCATGAACTGATCAAGGTTCAACTCCGGATCGCTGAACGCGACGCTCGCCAAGGTCTGCTCGAGGAACTCTGCAAGGCCGGGCGTTGCGAGCTTGTGCAAACCATCGGCAAGGTCGCCCTCGTCTACCGCAAGAACGCCAAGCCCAATCGTCAGCTGTCGAACATTCATCGCAACCAGGCGTGATGCCCTAGCCGACATCCTTGTTCGGCACGGGCTGCAAGACGAGCAGCACGCCGCAGAATGCAATCGACAGGTAGCTGAAGACCGGCCAGAACCCACCCGATGCAACCAGTGCCGTGCGTCCGGCGAAATGACCGATGGCCAACCCAAGCACGACCAGCAACAATTGCCCGCGAGGATCGCGCCAGAAGCCGCTAAAGCCGGTGACCTGAGCGAGCAATAACGCCTGGAACAATGCGCAAAACCCGGCGAAACCAACCAGCGTTGGCCTGAGGCCAGCAGCGATCTCTTCGATCAAGAGCGGGGCGAGACCAATCCGGTCGAGCCCCGGCAACACGACGAAATGCAACAACCATAGCCCGCCGACCCAGAACGCCTGAGCAAGCGCCCAGCTAGCGCTGGCGGCCCGCAGCCTCAATGATTCAAACGTGGCGAACCTGGACAATCTCGTACTCGACCAAACCACTAGGCGTCTTGACCGCCACCGCATCGCCCTCTTCCTTGCCGATCAAGGCGCGAGCGATTGGCGAGCTGACCGATAGCTTGCCCAATTTGATGTCCGCCTCGTCATCTCCAACGATCTGGTAGCTGACCTGCTCATCCGTCTCTACGTTAACGATGTCGACGGTGGTGCCGAAGATGACCTTGCCTGTGTGGGCGATGGCGGAGACATCGATCACCTGGGCATTCTGCAAACGCCCCTCGATGTCCCGTATACGCGCTTCAACCATGCCTTGCTGCTCGCGCGCGGCATGGTATTCGGCATTCTCCTTCAGGTCGCCGAGTTCGCGCGCCTCGGCGATCGCCTGAGTGATTTGCGGGCGGAGTACGGTCTTCAGATGCTTGAGTTCTTCTTCCAGGGCGCGAGCGCCCTGGACGGTCATTGGAAATTTCGTCATGCATTGATTCCTGCGTGAAGATCCTGCAGACGGCGCACGGTCTTCTCAGGACCGAACTTCAGCGCCTCACAGATCGCTTCGGCACCCGCCAGCGTGGTGGTGCAGCAAATCTTGTGCTGCAGCGCGTTGCGACGTATGGAATAAGAATCCGCGATCGATTGGCGACCCTCGGTCGTGTTGATGATCAAGGTCACCTCATCGTTCTTGATCATGTCGACAACGTGCGGGCGCCCTTCGGTCACCTTGTTCACGCGGCGGACCGGTAACCCGGCAGCCTCGATCATCTTCGCCGTACCGGCAGTCGCGACGATCTCGAAGCCCAGCGAGACAAGGCTGCGAGCGACATCCGCCACCATCGGCTTGTCATCGTCCCGCACGCTGATGAACGCGCATCCGCTGTTCGGCAACACCTCGCTAGCACCCAGCTGAGCCTTGGCGAATGCCTCGGCGAAGCTGTCGCCGACACCCATCACTTCGCCAGTGGATTTCATCTCCGGGCCAAGGATCGGGTCGACGCCCGGGAACTTGGCGAAGGGGAACACCGCTTCCTTGACGCTATAGAAGTTAGGGATGATTTCCTGCGTGAAACCTACCTGTGCCAAGGTCTTCCCCGCCATCACCCGTGCCGCGACCTTGGCCAGCGATTCACCGATGCACTTGGAGACGAAGGGCACGGTACGGGATGCACGTGGGTTCACCTCCAGCACGTAGATATCTTCGCCCTGCACGGCCATTTGCACGTTCATCAGGCCGACCACACCCAGCTCGAGCGCCATCTTGGCAACCTGCTCACGAATCTCATCCTGGATGTGCGTGGGCAACGAGTACGCCGGCAGCGAACAGGCCGAGTCGCCCGAGTGCACGCCAGCTTGCTCGATGTGCTGCATGATGGCACCGATCACCACCTGCTCACCGTCGCAGACGGCATCGACGTCCACTTCGATCGCACAGTTCAGGAAGTGATCGAGCAGAACCGGGCTGTCATTGGAAACCTGCACGGCCTCGCGCATGTAGCGCTTGAGCTCGTCTTCTTCGTAGACGATTTCCATCGCGCGACCACCCAACACATAGGAAGGGCGGACCACCAGCGGGTAACCGATCGCCTTGGAGGCAGCGATTGCCTCTTCCTCGCTGCGTGCCGTTGCATTCGGCGGCTGGCGAAGATTCAGACGCTCGACCATTTGCTGGAAGCGCTCGCGATCCTCGGCGCGATCGATCGCATCGGGGCTGGTTCCGATGATCGGAACACCGGCTTCTTCGAGCGCACGGCATATCTTCAGCGGCGTCTGACCGCCGTATTGCACGATCACCCCTTTGGGCTTCTCGACGCGGACGATTTCAAGGACGTCCTCGAGCGTAACCGGCTCAAAGTACAGGCGATCGGAGGTGTCGTAATCGGTCGATACGGTCTCCGGGTTGCAGTTGACCATGATGGTCTCGTAGCCGTCCTCGCGCATCGCGAGCGCGGCGTGCACGCAGCAATAGTCGAATTCGATGCCCTGACCGATGCGATTCGGACCGCCACCAATGACCATGATCTTTTCACGATCGCTCGGATTGGCCTCGCATTCTTCCTCGTAGGTCGAATACATGTAGGCGGTATTGGTTGCGAACTCCGCGGCGCAGGTGTCCACGCGCTTGTAGACCGGCAGAACCTTGAGTTTCTGCCGATGGCTACGCAGGTTCTTTTCAGTCACGCCCAGGAGATGAGCCAGTCGCGCATCGGAGAAACCCTTGCGCTTCAAGCGGCGCATCAGCTCGAAGTCGATGTTCGACAGGCCCAGCGTCTTGACCTTTTCCTCTTCCTTGACCAGATCTTCGATCTGAACCAGGAACCACGAATCGATCTTGGTAAGCGCAAACACCTCTTCCACCGACTTGCCGGCACGGAAGGCATCCGCCACGTACCAGATGCGCTCGGCGCCCGGTACGGTCAATTCCCGCTTGAGTCGGCTTTCGGCTTCGCTGTCTTCAAAATTCAGTTTCGGATCGAAGCCCGTCGCACCCACTTCCAGGCCACGCAGCGCCTTTTGCACCGATTCCTGGAAGGTCCGGCCAATCGCCATGACTTCGCCCACCGATTTCATCTGGGTGGTCAGACGAGCGTCGGCCTTGGGGAATTTCTCGAAGGCGAAGCGCGGGATCTTGGTGACCACATAATCGATGGCCGGCTCGAAGGATGCCGGGGTGCGGCCGCCAGTGATGTCGTTCTGCAGCTCGTCGAGGGTGTAACCCACCGCCAGCTTGGCCGCGATCTTGGCGATCGGGAAACCCGTAGCCTTGGAGGCCAGCGCGGAAGAGCGCGATACGCGCGGGTTCATCTCGATCACCACCATGCGCCCGGTGTCCGGATGGATGCCGAACTGCACGTTGGAGCCGCCGGTTTCCACACCGATCTCGCGCAGCACCGCCAGCGAGGCGTTGCGCATGATCTGGTATTCCTTGTCGGTCAGGGTCTGCGCCGGGGCGACGGTAATGGAGTCGCCGGTGTGCACGCCCATCGGGTCGAAGTTCTCGATCGAGCAGACGATGATGCAGTTGTCCTTCTTGTCGCGGACCACCTCCATCTCGTATTCCTTCCAGCCGATCAGCGATTCGTCGATCAGCAGCTCGCTGGTCGGCGACAGATCCAGGCCGCGGGCGCAGATTTCCTCGAATTCTTCGCGGTTGTAGGCGATGCCGCCACCGGTGCCGCCCATGGTGAAAGACGGACGAATAATGCAGGGGAAGCCGACCTTGTCGAGCACGCCGTAGGCTTCATCCATGTTGTGCGCGATGCCGGACACCGGGCAGGCCAGGCCGATGTCACGCATGGCCTTGTCGAAGCGTGAGCGGTCTTCGGCCTTGTCGATGGTATCGGCGTTGGCACCGATCATCTCGACGCCGAACTTCGCCAGCACGCCGTGCTTTTCCAGGTCCAGCGCGCAGTTCAGTGCGGTCTGGCCGCCCATGGTCGGCAGCAATGCATCGGGGCGCTCCTTCTCGATGATCTTGGCCACCGTGGCCCACTTTATCGGCTCGATGTAGGTCGCGTCCGCCATCGCCGGGTCGGTCATGATGGTGGCGGGGTTGGAGTTCACCAGGATGACGCGGAAGCCTTCTTCCTTGAGCGCCTTGCACGCCTGGGCGCCGGAGTAGTCAAACTCGCACGCCTGGCCGATGACGATCGGGCCGGCGCCGAGGATCAGAATGCTTTTGATGTCTGTACGTTTTGGCATGGTCTCTCTCGAATTCTGTGCTCGGCAGGCTTAGCGGCGCTTGGCCATGGCGTCGACGAAACGGTCGAACAGCGGCGCGACGTCATGCGGGCCGGGGCTCGCTTCCGGATGGCCCTGGAAGCTGAACGCCGACTTGTCGGTGCGCTCGATGCCTTGCAGCGTGCCGTCGAACAAGGACTTGTGAGTGGCGCGAAGGTTGGCCGGCAACGTCGCTTCGTCCACCGCAAAACCGTGGTTCTGGCTCGTGATCATCACGGCACCGGTCTTGAGGTCTTGTACCGGATGGTTGGCCCCATGATGCCCGTTCGGCATCTTGACCGTCGAAGCGCCCGATGCCAGCGCCAGGAGCTGATGCCCCAGGCAAATGCCGAATACTGGAATGTCCGTTTCCAGAATCTCTTGGATGGCCTTGATCGCGTAGTCGCACGGCGCAGGATCACCGGGGCCATTGGCGAGGAAGATGCCATCCGGATTCAACGCCAGCGCGTCGCTGGCGGAGCTCTGCGCGGGCAATACGGTAATGCGGCAGCCGCGCGCCACGAGCATGCGCAGAATGTTGTATTTGACGCCGTAATCGAAGGCGACCACGTGATACGGCAAGTCGTCAGCCGGAATCTCGGCATGCCGATCGGTATCCAGGCACCAGACACTCGAGCGCCACTCGTAGCGCTCCTTGACACTGACCTCCTTGGCCAGGTCCATGCCATTCAGACCGGGGAAACTACGCGCCAGATCGAGCGCGCGCTCTTCCGTCGCACCTTCACCTGCCAGGATGCAGCCGTTCTGGGCGCCTTTTTCACGAAGGATACGCGTCAGCCGACGGGTATCGATTCCGGCAATCGCCAAGGTACCGTTGGCCTTGAGGTAGTCAGGCAGGGATTGCCGGTTACGCCAGTTACTGGCCAACAGCGGAAGGTCGCGGATCACCAGGCCTGCGGCCCAAACGCGCCAGGATTCGGCATCCTGCTCGGTGGTACCGGTATTACCCACATGCGGGTAGGTCAATGTAACGATCTGCTGGGCGTAGGAAGGATCGGTGAGGATTTCCTGATAGCCGGTCATGGCAGTGTTGAACACTACCTCACCGACAGTTTGCCCGTCGGCGCCGATCGATTCGCCATGAAAGATGCTGCCATCAGCAAGGGCGAGTATGGCTGGCTTAGTCAAGAGACCTCCCGTAGATCAAGGCTGCATACGCAGATTGTAAAAAAGCGGGATGACGTGTGAAGGTCATCCCGCTTTTTTATTTGAGCCATTTCTGCGTAACTTTTAGTGGACACACTAAAGCGGGCAGTCTACAGAAAAAGGATCTTCCGGTCCACCCGAACGCTGCGCCAGCTTAAGCTTGCGCAGCCGCTTCCCTTCCTGAGTTAGCGCAAACCCAGCACATCCTGCATGTCGTAAAGCCCTGCGGCGCGACCATCCAGCCAAAGCGCCGCACGAACGGCGCCCTTGGCGAATGTCATACGACTGGACGCCTTGTGAGTGATCTCCACTCGCTCTCCCTCGGCCGCAAACAGGACGGTGTGATCGCCCACCACATCGCCCGCACGCACCGTGGCAAATCCAATGGCCTCCCGCTGCCTCGCCCCGGTTTGCCCCTCGCGCCCATACACCGCGACCTTGTCCAGATCGCGACCCAGCGCCTGAGCCACGACCTCGCCCATGCGCAGCGCCGTGCCAGACGGTGCATCCACCTTGTGGCGATGATGCGCCTCGATGATCTCGATATCGACTTCATCGCCGAGCACACGGGCAGCCGTATCCAGCAATTTCAGGCAGAGGTTGACCCCAACGCTGAAATTTGCAGCGAAGACGATGGGAATATCTTTCGCGGCCGAGGCCAATCGCTCTTTTTCGTCGGCAGAGAACCCAGTAGTACCGATCACCATGGCCTTGCCCGCCTTGCGGCAGATGTCGAGATTTTTCAGCGTGACGGTCGGATGAGTGAAGTCGATCAGTACATCAAAGTCTTCGACAGCCCGGGCCAAATCGCCAGTCAGCGGCACGCCCAGCCGTCCAAGTGCAGCCAGCTCACCCGCATCGGCACCCACCAGCGTGCTATCGGGCCGATCGATCGCCGCGGTCAACCCTGCCGCGCCACCGGTCTGCTGCACTGCCTCGATCAGCGTTTTGCCCATGCGCCCGGCGGCGCCCATCACTGCAATTCTTCGCATCGTTTTCCCTGTACAAGAAGGAACCGGAAGGAATGCGCGGGCACCTTGCCCGCGCGCTGATCGATCACAAATCGCCGAAGAATCGCTTCACGCCCTCGAACCAACCGCTGGCTTTGGGCGAATGCGAGCTATCGCTCTGCAAGCTCTTGCGGAACTCATCGAGCAATTCGCGTTGCCGCTTGTTCAGGTTCACAGGCGTTTCGACCGCGACACGGCACATCAGATCGCCCGGGGCGCCGCCGCGCACAGGGGCCACGCCCTTACCACGCAACCGGAACAACTTGCCGGTCTGAGTCCCTTCCGGAATCTTGAGCTTGACCCGCCCATCGAGCGTCGGCACCTCGAGCTCGCCGCCGAGCGCCGCGTCAGCGAAGCTGATCGGGACATCGCAATAAAGGTGCTTGCCATCACGCTGGAAGATCGCATGCTCACGCACCGACACGACCACATAAAGATCGCCCGCCGGCCCGCCCTGCGTTCCCGCCTCGCCCTCACCACTCAGGCGGATACGGTCACCCGTATCGACGCCGGCCGGCACCTTCACCGACAGCGTTTTCTGCTCTTCCACACGGCCCTGCCCATGGCAGTTGCCACAAGGGTCGGTGATCATCTTGCCGCTGCCATGGCAGCGCGGGCAGGTCTGCTGCACGGAAAAGAAGCCTTGCTGCATGCGCACCTGGCCAATGCCACCGCAGGTGGTACAGGTCACCGGCGTGGTTCCTTTCTTGGCGCCCGAGCCATGGCAGACATTGCACTCGGCCAGCGTCGGTACGCGGATGGTCACGGTTGTGCCGCGCACCGCCTCTTCGAGGTCGAGTTCCAGGGTGTAACGCAGGTCACTGCCACGCGAGGCGCCGCCCCGGGCATTGCCACGGGCACCTCCGAAGAAGTCGCTGAACACGTCGCCGAAGATGTCGGAGAAGTTGGCGCCCCCGTAGCCAGCGCCCGCCGCGCCGGCACCCATGCTCGGATCGACCCCAGCGTGTCCGTACTGATCGTAGGCACCGCGCTTGTTGGCGTCCGAAAGTACCTCGTAAGCCTCGTTGGCTTCTTTGAATTTGTCCTCCGCCTCCTTGTCACCAGGATTGCGGTCGGGGTGATACTTCATGGCCAGGCGGCGATAGGCCTTCTTCAGCTCGGCTTCACTCGCGCCGCGCTCGACGCCTAGCACTTCGTAATAATCACGTTTGGCCATATCGGTCCTGAATCCTCACAGTCGTGCTCTCCGCTCGTCATGGCGATCGATGGCGTGGGCAGATGATGGTCCGCACACGGAAATACGTCGCCCAGACACGCCAACGCGGGAGCGAACTCCCGCGTGGCGGCGACGACCGCCCAAGACGGTCGCTAGAGCGGAAGCAAGCGTACCTTACTTGTTGTCCTTGACCTCTTCGAACTCCGCGTCGACCACATCGTCGGCGCCGCCCTGCGCGTTGTCCTTGCTGCCACCGGCCTGTGCATCGGCACCCCCTTGCGGCTGCTCGGCGTACATCTTTTGCACCAGCGGCGTAGAAGCCTGGGACACCGCCGCCATCTTGGCATCGATCTCCGCCTTGTCGTCGCCCTTGAGGGCAGCTTCCAGTTCACCGACCGCCTTCTCGATGGCGGCCTTCTCCTCAGCGGTGGCCTTGTCGCCAGCCTCGGTCACCATCTTGCGCGTCGCGTGAACCAGTTGGTCACCCTGATTGCGAGCGCTGGCCAGTTCCTCGAACTTGCGGTCTTCCTCGGCATTCGCTTCGGCGTCCCGGATCATCTGCTCGATTTCTTCGTCGGACAGACCCGAGTTGGCCTTGATGACGATCGACTGCTGCTTGCCGGTGGCCTTGTCCTTGGCGGACACGTGCAGGATGCCGTTGGCGTCGATATCGAAGGTCACCTCGATTTGCGGCACGCCGCGCGGCGCCGGCGGAATATCGGCCAGATCGAAGCGGCCGAGCGACTTGTTCTGCACCGCCTGCTTGCGCTCGCCCTGCAGCACGTGGATGGTCACGGCGCCCTGGTTGTCGTCGGCGGTCGAGAACACCTGCGACTTCTTGGTCGGGATGGTGGTGTTCTTCTCGATCAGCGGCGTCATCACCCCGCCGAGGGTCTCGATGCCGAGCGTCAGCGGGCTCACGTCGAGCAGCAGCACGTCCTTCACGTCACCGGCGAGCACCGCGCCCTGGATGGCCGCACCCATGGCCACGGCTTCGTCCGGGTTGACGTCCTTGCGCGCTTCCTTGCCGAAGAACTCCGCGACACGCTTCTGCACCAGCGGCATGCGGGTCTGACCGCCCACCAGGATCACGTCGTTGATCGCACCGACGTCGATGCCGGCATCTTTCAGGGCGATACGGCATGGCTCGATGGTGCGCTCGACGAGGTCTTCGACCAGCGATTCCAGCTTGGCGCGGGAGATCTTCACGTTCAGGTGCTTCGGACCGGACGCATCGGCGGTGATGTACGGCAGGTTGACATCGGTCTGCGTGCTGGACGACAGCTCGATCTTGGCCTTCTCGGCCGCTTCCTTCAGGCGCTGCATGGCCAGCGGATCGCCCTTGAGGTTGATCCCGCTTTCCTTCTTGAACTCGTCGACGAGGTAGTCGATCAGACGGATGTCGAAGTCCTCACCACCGAGGAAGGTGTCGCCATTGGTGGCGAGTACTTCGAACTGGTGCTCACCGTCGACTTCGGCAATTTCGATCACCGAGACGTCGAAGGTACCGCCCCCCAGGTCATAGACGATGATGGTGCGGTCGCCCTTGGCCTTGTCCATGCCGTAGGCCAGCGCAGCCGCAGTCGGCTCGTTGATGATGCGCTTGACGTCCAGACCGGCGATGCGACCGGCATCCTTGGTGGCCTGACGCTGACTGTCGTTGAAGTAGGCCGGAACCGTGATGACAGCCTCGGTCACCGACTCGCCGAGGTAGTCTTCGGCGGTTTTCTTCATCTTTTTCAGAATTTCCGCCGAGATCTGCGGCGGCGCCATCTTCTGGCCGTTCACTTCGACCCAGGCATCGTTGTTGTCTGCCTTGACGATCTTGTAAGGGACCATCTGGATGTCTTTCTGCACGACTTCCTCGTCGAAGCGACGACCGATCAGACGCTTCACCGCGTACAGCGTGTTGTGCGGGTTGGTCACCGCCTGGCGCTTGGCCGACTGGCCCACCAGGATCTCGCCATCGTTCGTGTAGGCGATGATGGACGGGGTCGTGCGAGCGCCTTCGGCGTTCTCGATGACCTTGACGTTGCCGTTTTCAAGGATGGAGACACAGGAGTTGGTGGTCCCCAGGTCGATACCAATGATCTTGCCCATGTAACGCTCTCCGAAATTCTCGAAATCTTCAGATTGATGCGCGCCGATGCTCGGCCGCGACTAGCAGAAACGCTTGACTCCCAAATGGGGGTCGCTGGCTGGAATTCAAGCCTTCTCGTCGATGGTCGGTGGCGCCTCTGCCGGCGCCTTGCTGACAACCACCATCGCCGGACGCAGCAACCGTCCATGAAGCAGATAGCCCTTCTGGAACACCCGGAGCACGGTGCCCGGCTCGGTGTTGGTGCTTTCTTCCATGGCCATGGCCTGATGATGCTCGGGATTGAAGGGCTCGCCATGCGGATCGACCGAGGCCACCTGGTAGCGGGCCAGGGTATCGATGAGCAGCTTCAGCGTCAGCTCCAAACCTTCACGCATGGGCTTGATCGATTCATCGCCCGGGCTGGACAACTCCAGGCCACGCTCGAGACTGTCGACCACGCCCAGCAGGTCGCCCGCGAACTTCTCGAGCGCGAACTTGTGTGCCTTTTCGACATCCTGCTCGGCCCGGCGGCGAATGTTCTGCAGCTCGGCTGCGACACGCAGGGATTGATCCTGGGCGGCGGCGAGCTGCTCCTCTAGCGATTGCACACGTGCCGCGAGATCTTCATTGACGCCGGCGTCGCCGCTCTCGTTCAGCTCGGCACCCTGGTTATCCAGCTTCTGCTCGTCTGCCATGCATTCCTCCTGTCGATACGATACGGGTGTGACCAGCCCGCGCATGGCGGCTATATGGGGATGGGTTTGTCCGGTTCAAGGGCAACGGACGAACGAGCCGCCCCGGCCAGCCGTCGACACGATCGCAAGACGCTTGCGAGGAAAAAGAAAAGGACTGTATAAATAGCCAGTCATCGATACGGGAGCCCGGCCATGCTGGTCCATCTGTCCGTTCAGAATTACGCCATCGTCGAACACCTGGATCTCGAGCTCGAGCGCGGCATGACCGTGGTCACCGGTGAAACGGGCGCGGGCAAGTCGATCATGCTCGATGCGCTCGGCCTCGCGCTTGGCGATCGCGCCGACAGCGGCGTCGTACGGCCCGGCGCGGACAAGGCCGATATCCTGGCCAGCTTCGATCTGGACGACATTCCCAGCGCACGCGAATGGCTTCAGGAGCGAGACCTGGAAGGCGATGGGCCGTGCATCCTCCGCCGCGTGATTACCGCAGAAGGCCGTTCGCGCGGCTACATCAACGGCACGCCATGCCCACAAAGCGACCTGAAGGCGCTCGGCGAGCGCCTGATCGATATCCACAGCCAGCACGAACACCAGTCCCTCCTCAAGCCCGATACCCATCGTCGCCTGCTCGACGAGTACAGCGGCAGCCAGGAACTGGCCCGACAGGTGCAATTGGCCGCGCAACGATGGCGCCAGACGCGGCAGTCGCTCGAGCGTTTGAGCAGCAGCAGTGACGAACAGCGCGCCCGGCATCAGTTGCTGAGCTATCAACTCGAGGAACTGGAAAACCTGGCCCTTGGCGAGAACGAGCTCGACCAACTCGAGCATGAACACAAGACGCTGACCAACAGCGAGCAGTTGCTCGGGGCCTGCCGCCAGGTCATCGAGCTTTGCGGCGAGAGCGATGCGGGCAACGTACTGTCAGCCCTCACCTCCAGCTTGCAACGCTTGACCGCTTTTCGCCAACCTCCCGCCGCCCTGGCCGAAGCCGTCACGCTATTGGGCAGCGCCCAGATCCAGGTCGAGGAAGCGATGGGCGAGCTGAATCGCTTCGTTGACCACTTCGATGCCGATCCCGAGCGCCTCCAGGCACTCGAGGAGCGCCTGGACGCGATCTACACTCTGGCCCGTAAACATCGGGTACAGCCATTCGAGTTGCCCGGCCTGCAACAACGACTGCTGGAGGAGCTGGAAAACCTGAACGCCGATGACGAGGCGATCGGCCGGCTGGAGGAAGAGCTCACGTCCTACAAGCGGCATTACGATGAAAAAGCCGAGCAATTGTCGGTCGAGCGCCAAGCGGCGGCGCAGCGACTCGCCGCCGCCGTGGAAGCCGAAATTCAGCGGCTCGGCATGCCAGGCGGACGGCTCGGCATCGATCTCAAGCCAGCCAGCAACGACGAGCCACAGCCCTATGGCCGCGAGCAGATCGAATTCCTTGTCAGCGCCAACCCTGGCCAACCGCTGCGGCCGTTGAGCAAGGTCGCCTCGGGCGGTGAGTTGTCGCGGATCAGCCTGGCCATCCAGGTCATCACCGCCCAGACCTCACGCGTCCCGACCCTGGTGTTCGATGAAGTCGACGTTGGTATCGGGGGCCCAACCGCAGAGATCGTCGGCCAGCTTCTACGGCGGCTTGGCGAGCGCGGCCAGGTGCTGACCGTCACACACCTCCCACAGGTCGCAGCACAGGGGCATCATCATCTCTTCGTGCACAAGGCACGCGGGACCTCGGAGACCCGAACAGCCGTCTCTACCCTCGATGAGGCCGGGCGCATAGAAGAAATAGCCCGCATGCTGGGCGGCGTAGACCTGACGGAACAATCGCTTGCTCACGCCAGACAGATGGTGATGGATGCCAACGCTTGATGAGGCGGCCTATGCCCTACCGTGCAATGCGTGATGGGAATAAAGGCGACCCGAACAGACCATGCGGCGGCAGGCCGATACGCTGACCCTTTAGATCGGTGACCGAGATCAGCGCTGGTGGTCGGGAAAGGTGTATTCGCGCTGGGTGACAGGCTGATTGTTTCGCATCGGCGACCGCGGCTGCGGTCTCCAAGAGCATCGCCCGCAAGCGGGCTCCTACGAACGTGGTGTATGTGCCCGATGGTTGCCGGGTCCTACGGTGAGTACCTGGCAAGCTGACGAAGCGGCAGCCAAAAATACCCGTATCAATCGATGCAGGCGTTTTTCTATACGTCATCTCCAAGGTGCGCTACGCAGCCAGAGTGCCTGTTTCCGTCAACCTGAAACGTGCAATCAACGTGCTCGGCGCCCACCGGATAATTGGCCTCTTGAGCCAAAACGGATGTGAGCGGTTTTCCGCTCCGATAAAAGCAAACGCCCCGATAAATATCGGGGCGTTTGCTGAATACCGAGGCCTGTGCAGGCTGGTTTTCACACAGCTTGCAAGGCTGTTTCTTATTACCGGATCACTTAACTTTTCTTACGCACATAAAGAACGAGATTGTGATCCACCAGCTCGAAGCCATGCTTCTTGACGATCGCTTTCTGCAGTTCTTCGATGTCCGAATCGAAGAACTCGATGACATCGCCCGTATCGACACACACCATGTGATCGTGATGGCCGCTATCGGCCAGCTCGAAAACCGCGTGGCCGCCATCGAAGTTATGCCGAACTACCAGCCCCGCCGCTTCGAACTGAGTCAGAACCCGGTACACGGTCGCCAGGCCGACATCCTCGCCGGCTTCCATCAGCGCTTTATAGACATCCTCAGCGCTCATATGGCGCTGCTCGGTCGTATCCAGCATCTGCAGGATCTTCACCCGTGGCAACGTGACCTTGAGGCCTGCTTTACGTAGTTCGCTATTCTCAACCATGTCTGCTTTCTCGCCGCTGCTGTTTCGCAGGCTCCTTCATTGCAGGTATCATCCGGGGCTTCGTTGCCCAGCCAAGATAGTGGAAGTCACCTAGCGATGCAAAAAACCAAGTTCCTGCTGGCCAGCCTCACACTCGTGGGCCTGTTCGGACTCGCCGGTTGCTCATTCCCCGGGGTTTACAAGGTCGACATTCAACAAGGCAATGTCGTAACGCAGGACATGATAGACCAGTTGCGTCCTGGAATGACCCGCCGCCAAGTGCGGTTTATCATGGGCAGCCCGCTCATTACCGATACCTTCCATGCCAACCGCTGGGATTACCTGTACAGCATCCAGCCGGGCGGCGGGCAGCGCTTCCAGGAGCGGGTGAGCCTTCAGTTCAACGAGGATGATCAGCTGATCGGACTCAGTGGCGACTTCATGCCCGGCGTCAGCCGCGACGAAGCCATTCTGGGCGAAGACGGAGCCGCCAACCCGACCCCGACAGCCCCCGCGCAACCAACCGACGAGCGTCCCGAGCCCGGTTCGCTGCTGGAACAGATTCAGCAGGACGTGGACGATGTTCGTGCGATTCCGGTTCCCAGCCCAGCGCCGATCGAAACGGAGCCGCGCTAAGCAACCACCGAAGCCCGACGATGTCGGGCTTTTCTTTATGCCGTATCGGCTTCAGCTAGTCGTCGCGACCGCCCCGTATCCGTGCGCGCGCAGCGCGCTGCTTGCGAACCTCCTTGGGATCGGCCCGCAGGGGTCGATAAAGCTCGATGCGATCGCCCGGCTCGAGCACATGCGTCTCGGGACTCGGGAGACGCTTGCCAAATAGCCCGAGTGGCATCGTCGACAGTTCCAGCCCAGGGAACTCGTCCTCCAGCCCGGATCGCTGAACGGCCTCCCTCGCCGTCGTGCCTTGGGGCAGTTGCAATTTCAGCAGCGCCTGTCGATCCGGCAAGGCGTACACCACCTCGATCGCAATCTCAGCCATACAGGGCCCGTGCACGCTCGCAAAAGGCATCGACCAGCGTATTGGCAGCCTGATTGAACAGCGGGCCCAGCGTCATCCGCACCAGGGGGCCGGCATAGTCGAAGCGCAAATCCAGATGAATCTTGCAGGCCTTCTCGCCCAGCGCCTTGAATTCCCAGATGCCGTGTAGCTGCTTGAACGGCCCCTCCTCGAGGGTCATCTCGATTCGCTTGCCCGGCTCGAGCGTATTGCGGGTCAATAGCTTCTGCTTCAACCCGGCCTTCTCGACCGTCATCTGGGCGCGCATGGTCGTTTCGCCGCTTTCCAGCACCTGGGTCGCCGAACACCACGGCAGGAACTCGGGGTAGCGCGCCACGTCGTTCACCATGTCGTACAGCGCCTCGGCCGAGTACGGCAGCAACGCAGAGCGTTGGATATGAGTCGTCATCATCGATCGCCTTATTGCTTGGCCAGTTCGGCCACGAACACCACCAGCACGCCTACCGGCGCCACCACGCGCATCGACCAGTAGACCAATGTGAACGCCAGAGGGCTTCGCATGTTCAGCTCGTCGCGTACGGTATCGCGCGTCAGCACCCAGCCGGCGAAGAGAACGAACGCCAATCCTCCCAGCGGCAGAAGGATGCGGCTGGTCAGGTAGTCGATGCTATCGAAGAAGTTACGTCCCCCTTCGGCGCCCCACTGGAAAAAGTGGAAGCCGTCCTCGGCGAACACGAAGAACTTCGCAGGCGCACCGACATTGAACGACAACACGGTCCCCATGCCGACCAGCCAGCACAGCATCGCCAGGACGGTGGTGATCGCCACTCGGCTCCGGCCGGTGCGCTCGACGAGATAGGCAACCGCAGGCTCGAGCATGGAAATCGACGACGTCCAGGCAGCGATGAGCACCAGCACGAAGAATACGGTGCCCATCACCTGACCGAAGGGAATGCTTCCAAACGCCACCGGCAGCGTGACGAACATCAATCCGGGGCCGGCACCTGGCTCCAGCCCTCCGGCGAAGACGATCGGGAAGAGCGCCATCCCCGCCGTCAGCGCCACCAGCGTGTCGAGAATGCCTACCGTCAGCACCGTCGCCCCGATGGAGGCCTGCCGCGGCATGTAGGAGCCGTAGACCATGATCGAACCGACGCCCACGCTCAGCGTAAAGAATGCGTGGCCCATCGCAGCGAGCAAGCCGTCGAGCACCTTGTCGGGCTGGAAATTGAAGAGGAAATGGAAGCCCTGCATGAAGTGACCGGTCGTGACGCTATAACCCAGCAGCATCAACAGCAGAACGAACAGCAGCGGCATCATCACCCGCAGGCTTTTCTCGAGCCCCGCGACCACCCCCCTGGCAATCACGAACCCGGTCAGCGCCATGAACAGCGTATGCCAGATCGTCAGCCGCCACGGATCGGCAGTCAGCCCCGCGAAGAGTGCGCCGGCTGCGTTGGCGTCGACCGATTGGAAGCGGCCCGTGCCCATGCCGAGAATGTAATCCAGCGACCATCCGGCGATCACGCTATAGAACGACAGGATCAACAACGCAGCGACCATGCCAATGAGAGCCGGCCAGGCAAATCGGGGTGACGCGCCGGCTTCGACCGCCAGGCTGCGCATCGCATTGACCGGACTCATGCGCGCCCGCCTGCCGATCAGCGTTTCCGCGATCATGATCGGCATGCCGACCAGGACGATGCACACCAGGTACATCATCACGAAGGCGCCGCCGCCATACATGCCGGTCATGTAGGGGAACTTCCAGATGTTGCCCAGCCCGACGGCCGAACCCGTGGCCGCCAGAATGAAGACCCAGCGGCTGGTCCAGGAGCCGTTGAGGGAAATCGCGTTGCGCGTCATGACCGGTCCAAAGGAAAAAGGAGCGCCATTCTCCGGAATTACCGACACCGCCTCAAGTTGACACGGTGGCACGGGGCCTTATCGCCAGCGCACGCGCGACTCCCTATAATGCGCCGCCTATGGCCAAACAGAAGAAACATCCCTCCGGGACGATCGCGCTCAATAAAAAGGCGCTACATGATTACTTCATCGAGCAGAAGTTCGAGGCTGGGCTCGCGCTTGCCGGCTGGGAAGTGAAAAGCCTGCGCGCCGGCAAGGCGCAACTCGTCGACAGCTATGTGCTGCTCAAGGATGGCGAGGCCTGGCTGCTGGGCGCGCACATCACGCCGCTGACCACAGCCAGCACCCATGTCATCGCCGACCCCACCCGCACCCGCAAGCTGCTCCTGCACAAGCGAGAGCTTGGCAAGCTGTTCGGGGCCGTCCAGCAGAAAGGCTACGCGTGCGTCGCCCTCGCGCTGTACTGGAAAAAGCACCTGATCAAGTGCGAAATCGCGCTTGCCAAGGGCAAGAAGGAATTCGACAAGCGCCATACCGAAAAGGAACGCGACTCCGCCCGGGAGATTCAGCGCGCGATGCGGACCAAGGGCAAGGAAGACTGATCCGTTCGCGCCCGCTCATGCAGGCGGCCGCGAGCAATGCCTTTCGATCGCAACCACTGTCTTCGACTCTGCCTCTATGAGTCGACCTTCGCCCCGCCTCGACGCAGGGCACGCGCCACCCGTTGCGCCTCCATCTGGCCCTGCGCCAACACTTCCTGTACGTAATCAATGTGCCGGTGCGAAATGGCCCGCGCCTCGTCCGCGCGCCGCTCGATGATGGCCTCGTAGAGCTCGCGATGCTGCTCGATCAGCATGTCGCGGGTTTCTTCGCGCAGTGCGTACATGCCGCCGATGTTCGTGACCACATTGCGCTTGAGCAGGTCGAACAGGCCGCGAATGGTGTGTAGCAGCACCGCGTTATGACTGGCCTCGGCAATGGCCAGGTGGAACCGAGCGTCTGCTGCCCCCTCCTCCGCCCGGGTTGCGGCGCCCTTGGCCGAATAACATGCCTGCAGCGCATCGAAGGCTGCGGTCAGACGCTCGTGATCCAGCGCCGTGGCGCGCAAGGCAGCGTAATACGCACAGGCGCCTTCGAGCGTGTGCCGAAACTCGAGCAGGTCTCGCTGCGCTTCGCTGTTGTTTTCCAGCAAATGAAGCAGCGGATCGCTGAAAGTACTGCCGAGCGATTCCGCCACGAAGGTTCCGCCGCCATGGCGACTGACCAGCAGCCCCTTGGCGGCAAGCTTCTGTATCGCCTCACGCAATGACGGTCGGGACACGCCGAACTGTTCCGCCAGTGCCCGCTCCGCCGGCAACCGTTCGCCCGCCCTGAGCGTGCCCTCGAGGATCATGGTTTCCAACTGCACGACGATGTCATCGGCCAGCCTTCGCTGGCGGACCAAGCCCACTTCCATACGCACCCACTGGTCTTACCACTACGATTGAGGGCGAAGCCTAGTCATCGCCCAGGTACTGCGCAAGCCTGACCGATCGCTACCAAAGTCTAGAGAGGCACTATTGACGCATGAATGACGAGACTCTTACCCTGACGCCTACCTGTTGTTAAGTGGTATTACCAATTTAGCGGCAGGCTTCAAACAAGAACGAAGAGGACTCCCTATGTCAGCTCATGCAACCTGCCACGCTCACAAACACAGACGACAGCCGTCGCGACGGGGAGCCTGACCATGTCCAGCGGCCTACTCGCCTTTCTCGCCTTCGCTCCCATTCTTCTCGCCGCCGTTCTGCTGATCGGCCTGCGCTGGCCCGCCAGCCGGGCGATGCCAGTCGTTTACCTGGCCAGCGCCCTGATCGCGCTGCTCGCCTGGGACATGTCCTTCGGCCGGGTCCTCGCCTCCACGCTGCAAGGCTTGGTCATCACGATCGGCCTGCTGTGGATCATCTTCGGCGCCATCCTGCTCCTGAATACGCTCAAGCATTCGGGCGGCATCACCGCCATTCGCGCGGGCTTCACCACCATCAGCCCCGACCGGCGCATCCAGGCCATCATCATCGCCTGGCTGTTCGGCTGCTTCATCGAGGGCGCCTCGGGCTTCGGTACGCCGGCCGCGATCGCCGCACCACTGCTGGTCGCCATCGGCTTCCCGGCGATGGCCGCGGTGCTGATGGGCATGCTGGTACAGAGCACCCCGGTCTCCTTCGGTGCGGTCGGCACGCCGATCATCGTGGGCATCAACAGTGGCCTGGACACCGCCACGCTCGGCGCGCAGCTGGCGGCGCAGGGATCGAGCTGGCCGGTCTTCCTCCAGCAGATCACCACCAGCGTCGCCATCACCCATGCGCTCGTCGGCACGGTGATGCCGCTGATCATGGCCGCGATGCTGACCCGCTTCTTCGGCAAGGAGAAAAGCTGGAAAGCCGGGTTGGAAGTAGCACCGTTCGCGCTCTTCGCCGGGCTGGCATTCACCCTGCCCTACGTGGCCACCGGCATCCTGCTCGGCCCGGAATTCCCGTCCCTGCTGGGCGGACTGATCGGCCTGGCGATCGTCACCACCGCCGCACGGTTCAAGTTCCTGGTACCCAAGACGGTCTGGGATTTCGCTCCCGCCGACACCTGGCCGAGCGAGTGGGTCGGCAAGGTCGAGATGAAACTGGACGAGCTGGCCGCCCGCCCGATGAGCGCCCTGCGCGCCTGGATGCCATACGTGCTAGTCGGTCTTCTGCTGGTTCTCAGCCGGGTGTTCCCGGAGGTCGGCAGCGCGTTGAAATCCGTTTCCATCGCATTCAAGGACATCCTTGGCCAGAGCGGCATCAGCGCCAGCATCGAGCCGCTCTACCTGCCGGGCGGCATCCTGGTCGCGGTCGTGCTGATCACCTACTTCCTGCATGGCATGCGTCCGCGTGAGCTGGTCGCCGCCGTCAAGGAGTCGAGCCAGGTCCTGCTGAGCGCCGGATTCGTCCTGCTGTTCACGGTTCCGATGGTGCGCATCCTGATCAACTCCGGCGTCAATGCCAGCGACCTGCCGAGCATGCCGATCGCCATGGCGCGCTACGTCGCCGACAGCGTCGGTGCGATCTACCCGCTGCTGGCGCCCTCCGTCGGTGCGCTGGGCGCCTTCATCGCCGGCTCGAACACGGTCAGCAACATGATGTTCAGCCAGTTCCAGTACGGCGTGGCCCATAGCCTCGGCGTTTCCGGCGCCATGATCGTCGCGGTCCAGGCCGTGGGAGCGGCCGCGGGCAACATGATTGCGATCCACAACGTCGTCGCCGCCTCGGCCACGGTCGGCCTGCTCGGCCGGGAAGGCCTGACCTTGCGCAAGACCGTTTGGCCTACGCTGTATTACGTGCTGATGACCGGCATCATCGCGATGATCGCCATCTACGCGATGGGGGTGACCGATCCCCTGGTCGGCATCTGAGGCGCAGCCCCTCGCGGCGACGCGAGGGGTGGTGGCGCGGTCGAGACGCCAGGAGCCGCTGGCACGCGAAACATCATCGGGGCGATCCAACCGCTCGCCCCGCTCATCCTGAAACCGGTGTGACTACATGATCATTTCATCCTCAACCGATTACCGCGCCGCGGCCAAGCGCAAGCTGCCGCCGTTTCTCTTCCACTATGTCGACGGCGGCGCCTATGCCGAATACACGTTGCGCCGCAACGTCGACGACCTGGCCAGCATCGCCTTGCGCCAACGCGTGCTGCGCAACATGTCCGAGCTGAGCCTGGAGACCGAACTGTTCGGCGAGCGGCTGTCGATGCCGGTGGCCCTGGCCCCGGTCGGCCTCACCGGCATGCTCGCCCGGCGCGGCGAGGTCCAGGCGGCGCGCGCGGCCGATGCGAAAGGCATTCCCTTCACGCTCTCGACCGTCTCGGTCTGCCCGATCGAGGAAGTCGCGCCCGTCATGCAGCGACCGATGTGGTTCCAGCTCTACGTGCTCAAGGACCGCGGCTTCATGAAGAACGCGCTGGAGCGGGCCAAGGCGGCGGGCGTCACCACCCTGGTGTTCACCGTCGACATGCCAACCCCGGGCGCTCGCTATCGCGACGCGCATTCCGGGATGAGCGGCCCGAACGCCGCCATGCGTCGCATGTTGCAGGCGATGACGCACCCCTTCTGGGCCTGGGACGTCGGCCTGCACGGCAAGCCCCATGACCTCGGCAACATTTCCACCTACCGGGGCCACCCGACCGGCCTGGAGGATTACATCGGCTGGCTCGCGGCCAACTTCGATCCGTCGATTTCCTGGAAGGACCTCCAATGGATTCGTGATTTCTGGGACGGCCCGATGGTGATCAAGGGCATCCTCGACGCCGAGGACGCCCGCGATGCGGTGACCTTCGGCGCCGACGGCATCATCGTCTCGAACCACGGCGGCCGGCAGCTCGACGGTGTGCTGTCCAGCGCCCGGGCGATGCCGGCGATCGCCGATGCCGTGAAGGGTGACCTGAAGATCCTCGCCGACTCAGGCATCCGCAACGGCCTGGACGTGGTGCGAATGATCGCGCTCGGCGCCGACGCCGTGATGCTCGGTCGCTCCTTCGCCTATGCGCTGGCGGCCGATGGCCAGGCGGGCGTCACCAACCTGCTGAACCTGATCGAGAAGGAAATGCGCGTGGCGATGGTGCTGACCGGCACCAAGTCCATCAGCGAAATCGGCCTCGATTCGCTGGTTCGCGAGATCGACCAATACCAGACGATCCGCCACGTCGACTGACCTGGGGCCGCGCGCTGCCGCGGCCCCATGCCTACCTTCCCCGGAGAGTCCGCATGCATGCTCCTGCCCTGCCGGCCGCCTTTCTGGCCGGTGTCGAACGGTCGATCCCGCGCGAACGACGCTTCGACGATCACCTGTCCACACTGGCCTACGGCACCGATGCCAGCTTCTACCGGTTGATTCCCAAGCTGGTGGTGCGGGTCGAATCGGAAGACGAGGTGGTCGCCCTGCTGAAGCTCGCCGGCGCCCAGGGCGTACCCGTGACGTTCCGTGCCGCCGGTACCAGCCTCTCCGGGCAGGCGGTCAGTGACTCGGTCCTCATCGTGCTCGGTGAACACTGGAATGGCCGGGACATTCGCGACGACGGCGCGCGCATCCGACTGCAGCCGGGCGTCATCGGCGCGCAGGCGAATGCCTGGCTGGCGCCGCTGGGCCGCAAGATCGGACCGGACCCCGCCTCCATCGCCACCTGCAAGATCGGGGGCATCGTCGCCAACAACGCCAGCGGCATGTGCTGCGGCACCGCGCAGAACAGCTACCACACCCTGGCGGGCATGCGGCTGGTGCTGGCCGACGGCACCGTGCTGGACACCGAGGATGCAGCCAGCGTCGCGCGTTTCAGAGAATCCCACGCTTCGCTGCTCGACCAGTTGGCCACGCTGGGCCGGGAGACCCGCGCCAACACGCCACTGGCCGACCGGATCCGGCACAAGTACCGGTTGAAGAACACCACCGGGCTGTCACTCAATGCACTCGTCGACTACGACGAGCCACTCGACATCCTCACCCACCTGATGGTCGGGTCCGAGGGAACCCTCGGTTTCATCAGCGCGGTGACCTACGACACCGTGCCGGAGCACCCCTTCAAGGCCAGCGCCCTGATCGTCTTCCCGGACGTGGAAACCTGCTGCCGCGCGGTGCCGGTGCTCAAGCAGCAGCCGGTGGATGCGGTCGAACTGCTCGACCGTCGCAGCCTGCGTTCGGTGCAGGACAAGCCGGGGCTCCCGGCCTGGGTGAAGGCACTTTCCCCGACCGCCTGCGCGCTGCTGATCGAGTCCCGCGCGGCCACCCACACGCTGCTTCACGAACAGCTCGACCAGATCCGCGCCGCGCTGGCCGGGTTTCGCGTCGAGCAGCAGGTCGATTTCAGCGAAGACCCGGTCGTCTGCGGCCAGCTGTGGGCGATTCGCAAGGGAACCTTCCCGGCCGTCGGCGCGGTGCGCCCGACCGGCACCACCGTCATCATCGAAGACGTGACCTTCCCGGTCGAACGGCTGGCCGATGGCGTCAACCGCCTGATCGGTCTGCTGGAAAAGCACCGGTACGACGAAGCGATCATTTTCGGCCACGCGCTCGAAGGCAATCTGCATTTCGTCTTTACCCAGGGGTTCGAAGACCCGGGGCAGATCGACCGCTACGACGCCTTCATGCAGGACGTTGCCCACCTGGTCGCCGTTGAATTCGGCGGCTCGCTCAAGGCTGAACACGGTACCGGGCGCAACATGGCGCCCTTCGTCGAGCTGGAGTGGGGCAGCGAGGCCTATCAGCTGATGTGGCGCATCAAGCGCCTGCTCGACCCGAGCGGCCTGCTCAACCCGGGCGTGGTGTTGAGCGATGACCCGCAACTGCACCTGAAGCACCTCAAGCCCATGCCTGCCGCCGATGAAATCGTCGACAAGTGCATCGAGTGTGGCTTCTGCGAACCGGTGTGCCCGTCCAACGGGCTGACGCTGACCCCGCGCCAGCGCATCGTGATGTGGCGTGACCTGCAGGCGCGGCATCGCGCCGGCCTCGATACGACGCAGCTGGAGGCCGACTACGCCTACCGCGGCCTCGAGACCTGCGCGGCAACCGGGCTCTGCGCGCAACGCTGCCCGGTCGGTATCAATACCGGCGACCTCGTGCGCAAGCTGCGCAGCACAGGGGCCGACAGGACGCACACGGCGAACTGGCTCGCCGATCATTTCGCGACGGCGCTCAAGGGCACGCGATTGATGCTGCACGTCGCCAACGGCGCGCACCTGCTGATGGGCACGCGCCTGCTCGGCCGGGCCTCGGCGACCGTCACGCGTGCAAGCGCCGGCAAGGTCCCCCAGTGGACACCCGCCATGCCGCAACCGCTCTACAAGCTGGCGCTGCCGCGTCCTGTCGAGAACGACAAGCCCCGCGTCGTCTACCTCGCCTCCTGCGTGTCCCGTGCCATGGGCCCGGCGGCGCGGGACCCGGAGCAAACGCCCCTGATCGACAAGACCCGCGCGCTGTTGGAGAAGGCCGGCTACCAGGTGGTCTTCCCCGACAACCTGGACAACCTCTGCTGCGGCCAACCCTTCGCCTCCAAGGGTTATGCCGAGCAGGCCGACCGCAAGCGGCAGGAGACCCTCGACGCCTTGCTCAAGGCGACGCGCGGCGGACTCGACCCGGTCTACTGCGACACCAGCCCCTGCACGCTGCGCCTGGTCCAGGAACTGGCCGACGAACGGCTCGACGTCTATGACCCGGTGCGCTTCATTCGCATGCACCTGCTCGATCGGCTGGACATCACGCCTCAGGACGCGCCGGTAGCGGTGCATGTCACCTGCAGCACCCAGCACCTCGGCGAAGGGGCTGCGTTGGTCGAGATCGCACGGCGGTGCGCACGGACGGTCGTGGTACCCGAAGGCATCCATTGCTGCGGTTTCGCCGGCGACAAGGGTTTCACCACGCCGGAGCTCAACGCCCATGCGCTGCGCAGGCTAGACGAGGCGGTCAAACAGTGCAGCGAAGGCATATCCACCAGCCGCACCTGCGAGATAGGCCTGACCCGCCATGGTGGCGTGGATTACCACGGGCTTGTCTACCTGCTCGACCGCGTCAGCAGCCCGCGTGCCGCACCGGCCGGCTGACCGAACGGTGTTGCGGCTTACACAGGAATGAAACACTCGCGGCGCGCGGCAGTCCCATTCTGTGAGCCCAGCACGCGAGGGCTCCATCCGCCCTTCCGATTCGCGCCATTGGCGCCGGCGAGGGTTCCCGAAATGCATGGAGGACTCACGATGAACCGTTTAGCCTTGCTCGCAGCCGCCGCGCTGCTCGCCAGTCCAGCCGCCTTCGCCGCAGACGAAAACCTCTGCCAACTCAACATGCAGGAGCTCGACGATGCGCTGGCCACTGACGTCACCATCGGCACTCCCGTTGAAGGCGAAGTGAAGGAATTGATGAAGCAAGCCAAGCAAGCCCAGCAAAGTGGCAACATCGAGGAATGCATCGTCCACACCACCAAGGCGTTGCAGTTGCTCGAACTGCCCGGCAGCAGCAGCGACACCGCCGGCGCAGGGTCAGGCGCCGGTAGCTGATCCGTAAAAGGCCTAGGCCAACGCACCGTTGGCCTTGCGTCTTGAAAACCGACGAGACGATGCCATCTTCACCTCTACGGATTCGACGCAGCCTTCTCATTGCCGTAGACTGCGCCGCCTGAACACCACCGCTTTTGGGGCCGATTAGGATTCGACGCCGGTAACGAAGCTCTAGGTGCATGCCGAGTTGGTAACAGAACTCGTAAATCCACTGTTGCAAACTTATAGTTGCCAACGACGACAACTACGAAGGGTACGCGCTAGCCGCCTAACCTTCATCTGGTCGCTTCGGCGCCAGCGGTCACTAGGGGATGCCTGTAAACCCGAAATGACCGTCAGATAGAACAGGATCGCCGCCAAGTTCGCTGCAGACGTAACGGCTAAATCTCATGCAGCTCGCCCAAAGCGCCCTGCCCATCGGGCCGCAATGGGTTAACTCAATAGATCGGGCTAAGCATGTAGTACCGACAGTGGAGAGCTGGCGGACGGGGGTTCAAATCCCCCCGGCTCCACCAAATAGCTGTTTAGATTTGTCTCAGACAGTCTGAGAAATACCCCAAGAAGCCCGCCCAGCGCGGGCTTTCTTGTTTTTGGCTATATCCCCTACTCCTATGCCTTCCTTTCGTGCGTCCCGCAGAGCGCATTAAATTACGGGACCTCTATACGCGCGCACCTGAGCGCGCGAATAGCGCGATGGTTAACACGACAATAAGCGGGTTAAAACGGTAGACCCTGCTGTTCGGAGGGTTGCTGGCGCTTCATGTCCTCCCCAAAGCCGGCCAACAGCGCGGCAGCTATTGTGCCGACAAGGTAGCTCATTGTCCGGCTCCGGAAATCACTGACCAACGATATGGAACTCATCACATCCAGCCTGCGCAGAGCGTCTCCGCCTGAGCTAACACAAGCTGGGCAGCCTCTTCCTGCTGGTCCGGCGGATATTTGTATTTGCGCAGGATGCGCTTGACCAACAGCCGCAGCTTGGCGCGTACGCTCTCGCGGTTGCTCCAGTCCACGGTCACGTTCTGCCGCAGGTTGCTAGTGAGCTCGTGGGCGATTTTGGCCAGGGTTTCGTCACCGAGTTCGCGTACAGACGCCTCGTTGTTGGCGAGCGCGTCATAGAAGGCCAGTTCGTCTTCACTGAGGCCAAGCTGCTCACCGCGGCGGGCGGCCGCAGCGAATTTCTTGGCCATTTCGATCAGCTCTTCGATGACCTGAGCGGTTTCGATGGAGCGGTTCTGGTAACGAGTGATGACGTTGCCCAGCAGCTCGGAGAACTTCTTCTCCTGCGCCAGGTTACTGGCAAAGCGGCTCTTGATCTCTCCTTCCAGCAAACGCTCCAGCAACTCGACGGCCAGGTTACGCTCCGGCAGGTTGCGCACCTCGGCGAGAAACTCCTCGTCGAGCAGGCCGATGTTGGGCTTGTCCAGCCCGACCGCCTCGAACACATCCACCACTTCACTCGATACCACGGCATTGCCGATTATCTGCCGTACGGCCAGGTCGCGCTCCTCGTCACTGTGCTTCTTCCGGCTGAAGTCGCGCTTGGTCAGCATCACCTTGATCGCCTGGAAGAACGCCACCTCCTCACGCACCGCCTTGGCTTCATCCAGCGTGCTGCAGAGGGTGAAGGCCTTGCTCATGGCCAGTGCGGTATCGGCGAACCGCTTCTTGCCATCCTCGAGGCCAAGTACGTGGTTGGCGGCGCCGGCCAGCAGCTTGTGGCCGCCGGTGAGGTAGTCGGAATAGTCGAAACCGAACATCAAGCCACGCAGCACGTCGAGTTTTTCTTCCAGCACCGCGTAGGCTTCATGCGCATCGACCGTGGGCCGGCCGCGGCCCTTGCTCGCGGTGTATTCCTTCAGCGCCGCCTTCAGCTCGTTGGCGATACCGATGTAGTCGACCACCAGCCCGCCCTGCTTGTCCTTGAACACCCGATTGACCCGGGCGATCGCCTGCATCAGGTTGTGGCCCTTCATGGGCTTGTCGACATAGAGCGTGTGGACGCAAGGCGCGTCGAACCCGGTCAGCCACATGTCACGGACGATCACCAGCTTCAGGGAATCGGTCGGGTTCTTGAAGCGTTTTTCCAGCCGCTTTTTCATCTGGCCGTTGTAGATGTGCGGTTGCAACAAAGCCTTGTCCGAAGCACTGCCGGTCATCACGATCTTCACCGCGCCTTTCTCAGGATCGGCGTCGTGCCAGTCCGGGCGCAGCCGAACGATCTCGTCGTACAGGTGCACGCAGATATCGCGGCTCATTGCGACCACCATCGCCTTGCCGGGCATCTGCCCCATCTTCACAAGGTCGAGGTTGCGCGCCTCGAAGTGTTCGACCAGGTCGGCCGCCACGCTGCGAATCCGTGGCTGCGCCCCGACCACCTTCTCCAGGGCGGCCCAACGGCTCTTCAGCCGGGACTGCTGGTCCTCTTCTTCGTCTTCAGCCAACTCATCGACCTGCGCGTCAATAGCGGGCAGCTCGCTTTCCTTGAGCGACAGCTTCGCCAGCCGGGATTCGTAAAAGATGGCCACCGTCGCGCCATCCTCCTTGGCCTGCTGCATGTCGTAGACGTGAATGTAGTCACCGAACACCGCGCGGGTGTCGCGGTCCTCGCTGGCAACCGGCGTACCGGTAAAGGCAACGAAGGTGGCGTTCGGCAAGGCGTCGCGCAGATGCTGGGCATAGCCGACCTGGTACCGGGTGGTCCGGTACGTGCCAGACGGCTCGGCGGCCATCGGCACCGTCGTGTCCGCTGAGGCATCATCGGCCATCCCGCCGGTCGCCTTCATTTGCGCCCCGAATCCGTACTGGGTGCGATGCGCCTCGTCGGCGATGACCAGGATGTTGTGACGCGTCGACAGCACCGGAAAGCTGTCCTCGTCCACGCCCGGCATGAATTTCTGGATGGTGGCGAAGACGATGCCGCCACTCGGTCGGTTGGCCAGTTTTTCGCGCAAGGCGCCGCGACGCTCGACCTGCACTGGCTGCTCGCGCAACAGATCCTGCGACAGGGAAAACACGCCGAACAACTGGCCGTCGAGATCGTTGCGGTCCGTGATCACGACGATGGTGGGGTTCTCCATTGCCGCTTCCTGCATCACGCGCGCGGCGAAGCAGGTCATGGTGATGCTCTTGCCCGAGCCCTGGGTATGCCACACCACCCCGCCCTTCTGCGAGCCACCCGGACGCGAGGCCAGAACCACCTGTTCGATTGCCGAGCGCACTGCATGGAATTGGTGGTAACCGGCGATCTTCTTCACCAGCGCTCCGTCCTCCTCGAACAGCACGAAGAAGCGCAGGTAATCCAGCAGGCGCTCCGGCGCGAGCACACCGCGAACCAGCGTCTCCAGCTCGTTGAAGGCTCCGAGTGGGTCTACCTGCTCGCCGTCGATGGTGCGCCAGCGCATGAAGCGCTCGTAATCGGCCGACAACGAACCCATCCGCGCCTCGCTGCCGTCGGAAACCACCAGGATTTCGTTGTAGTGGAACAGGTCGGGAATCTGCTCCTTGTAGGTCTGCAACTGGTTGAAGGCCTTGTAGAGGTCGGCATTCAGATCAGCTGGGTTTTTCAGCTCCAGCACCACTAGCGGCAGGCCGTTGACGAACAACGCCACGTCCGGTCGGCACTTCTTGTGCCCCACCACGGTGAACTGGTTGACCGCCAGCCACTCGTTGGCGGCGACCGCCTGCCAATCGATCAGCCGTACGAAATCGCCGCGCGTCTCGCCGTCCTTCTGGTATTGCACCGGCACACCGTTGACCAACAGCCGATGGAACAGACGGTTGGCCGACAGTTGTGCCGGCACGCCCAGCTCCAGTACCTGACGCAAGGCATCCTCGCGGGCAATGGCAGGTACCTGCGGATTCAACCGCCCAATGGCCGAGCGAAGATGCTCGGCCAGCACGACTTCGCGATAGCTGCCGCGTGCGGGCGCAGCGCTCTCCGGGGCGATGTCCGGCTCATACACATGGGTGTAGCCCACCTCGCTGAGCCAGCCGAGGGCTTCCTGCTCCAGTTGGTCTTCGGTCATTACTGCTCGATCCGTGTTGCCGCCACAGCGGCGCCTATCCCTATCGGCCTGGCCCGATCAATCCAATACCTGCCAGTGCCCACCCTTGTTCGCGCCTACTCGCCGCAACCGTCCGGCGGCTTTCAGTTTCGCCAATTGCTTCTCGACCGCCCGCGACGACAAGCCCAGCCGTTGCGCCGCTTGCCGGGCACTCAGTTCGGGCCCCTGCTTCAGCAACTCGAGTAACCGCTCGCTCGAGCCTCTAGCCGAACGTTCTTCCGAACCTTGTTCCGCACTTTTTTCCGTACCTGCTTCCGATCGCAGACCGATCTGCAGCGCGTCATGGAGCGCAGCCAGCATAAACAGCGCGAACGGCGTAGCCTCGGCCAGACGGTCCGCCTCCGCCAGCGCTGCGTAATATTCGTCCTGCCGATCCCGGATGACGCTTTCTACGGGCAACCAGGCGAGCACCGGCCTCCAGCGGCTGAGCAATAGCGTTTGCCAGAGCCGCCCCATGCGCTCTTTGCCATCGGCGAAAGGATGGATGAATGCGAATTCGTAATGGAAGACGCAACTGGCGATCAGCGGATGCAGGTCTGTCTCCGCCAACCAGCCCAACAGGTCGTCGACCAACTGCGGTATTCGGCTTGCAGGCGGTGCCAGGTGCAATAACCGCTCGCCACGGTAGATACCCACGCCACCGCTACGCAACCGGCCAGCGTCATCAATCAGTCCCCGCATGAGCAACTCGTGGGCCTGCAACAGGTGTTCGCGTCGAGTTGGCTCCCAGCCTGGCATCGCCTCATAGGCGGCAAACGCATTGCGGACTTCCTGGATTTCGCGCGGTGGCCCCAGCACTGGCTTGCCATCGATGACGGCCGTCACCTGTTCAACGCTCAGGGTGTTGTTCTCGATGGCCAGCGACGCCTGAATGGTGCGGATGCGGTTGCCGCGGCGAAGCTTCGGTGTCAGCGCCGCCTCATGCCTGGCTGAAAGCCGCCCGACCAACTCGCCGATTTCCGCGACGCACGCCAACATGGTGGCTGTCAGCGTCAGGGGTGGCTGGTATCCCGTCATGCGCAGGCCTCCGAAAACAGCGTAGCCAACTCCGGCTTACCCGCGACGCTGCTCGTCAACTCCAGGCGACCCTCCTCCAGCTCGAACGGCACGACCCAGAGCGTCAGCTTGCCTTGCTCGAAGACAAAGGGTTCGAGCGGCGCGCGAAAGCGCTCGGTCGAGGGATAGATCAGTACCAGCTCGCCTTCGCCCGGCAGGTAGCGATGCCCGTAGGCAAACAGCTGGTAGAAATCAGCCTGGCTCAGGCCGTAGTGGTTCTTGCGATCTCCCGCGTTGAGCAGCTTCCACTTGGTATCCAGGACCCAGGTCTGTTCGCCGTCTTTGAGCAACAGGTCGGGCCGGAGCTGGAAGAAGTCATCCGTATCATGCGTGCAGAGGTACTTGCTCCGGCGCTGCGGCAACAGCTGGGCACCGGCAGGCAACTCCGCCCGCAACAGAACCTCCACGTATTGCTCGAACAACCGCTCCATGGGGAACAGCAGGCTGATACCCCGCCAGTCGCCCGTCACCGACAATGGCGACTGCTCGCCGAGGATGAGTTCGCACCAGGGCCTTACCGGCGCGTAATGGGCCATCAGCCTGTCGTTGCGCCACTTGTTGAAGTCCTGCCGCAGGTCACGACTGGCCGGAATCTCCTGCAACAGGCTGCGCAATTCGTGCCCCAGGCGCCAGTTGCCCGGCTCCTGCGTGCTCTGGCAAACCTTCTCCAGCGCCCGCTTGAGCAAGCGGTTCTCGGGCCGGTCCGGCAGAAGGATATCGTGGCGAATCTGGAAATGGTGCTGGCGACCGGGGGGCTGGCGCATCTGCCCCACCACATTCAGTTGCCCGCGCAGAAAGCGCTGTTCTTCCTCAACCCGCTGGTAGTCGAAACGCAACCCACGCTTGACCAGATAATCCAGCGCCTCGAGAAACTGGCGCATCACCCATTCGGACAACGGCGCGTCGAACAGCTGCAGGTCCGCCGCGCCTACCTTGCGATTCGGCAATCGCAGCGCGGCCTGGATCATCCGCTGCAACAGCGTGCGGCTCTCTTCCCGGCAGCCGTCGCGCTCGGTGTGCTTGGGCAGGATTTCCAGCCGCGTGCCGCAGGGCGTTTCGATCACGCCAACATAGCTGTCCAGCTTCAGCGCCCGGCTGCCGTCCTGCTGCACCAGCACCGAGGCGCCGCCACGGCTGAACGAGACGCTGAGTTCGCACAGATAGTCGAAGGCGCTCTGCGGCACCCGGGCACGGTCCAGCGAGCCTGCTTCGACCGGGTCGGTCGTCAGCCGGGCGTATTCGCGGACGGTGATGATGTCGTTCAACCCTGTTCGCCTATGGCCGCGATCACGCGCGCGCCCAACTGTCGGGTAGTCAGCGGTGCGCCCTGTGCGTTGACAAGCTCGACGCACAGCTTGGCAGCCAGCTCGCGCAGGGCTGGCTTGGTGACCGGCTCACACTTGCCTGCCCGCCACACCTGGATAGACCCGGACACCAGCCGTTTGACGGTGCAACCGTCGTATTCGACCTGCTCCTCAGCGGATTCCTGCAGAACCGACTCTGCATCGGTGATGCCGCGGTAAGCTTCTGGCCGCTCGAACGCTTCCTCATTGACGCACCAGGGCAGGCTGTGTGCTGGCAGGTCTACCGCTGGGCCCAGAAGCGCAGCCGTATCGAGCTTTCTCTGGTACACGAAACAGTCCGATGCAGCCTTGCGATGGTCATTCAACACCCACTGGATGCGCTGCCAATCCTCGAAGAAGTACTCCTGAAGCAACGGCAACACCTGGTTACGAAAGATGTCCGCCAGCCGCTCAAGGCGCGGATCGTTGACCAGCGGCATGAAGTAGGCATGGCCCAGGCAGTGATCACGGTCGAGCAGCAATTCGATGCGCTGGTTCATCACCTCCAGCAGCCGACCGATATCCACCCCGGCCACTGTGCAACCCTCGAGCAGATCCGGCTGTGGCGGCATCTCGCGAAATACGAAACGACGGCGCAGCGCGATATCCAGCCCAGCCAACGAGCGGTCGGCGGTGTTCATCGTGCCGATCAGGTAGACGTTGTCCGGCACGCTGAACGGCTTCTTCGAATACGGCAGTTCGACGCTCAGCGCCTCGTCTGCCCCCGCGCGTTTGCTGGGCTCGATCAGCGTGATGAGCTCACCGAAGATACGGGATACGTTGCCCCGGTTGATTTCATCGATGATCAGCACATGGGGCTTGCGTTCGGCGGCTTCCGGTGCCACCGGCCGTACCGGCTTCACCCCCTGCTTGTCCAGGTAGCTCACCAGATCCGCCCAGCTGAAACGCGCCAGGTGATAAACGGTTTTCAGCGTGAACTGGCGATTGTCGTTGAGCGGCTGGATTGGCTGGTACACGTCGCGGTACACCCAGTTCACCGGGCGCACGTGCTGATAGTCGCCAATGACCCCGGCCGGCACCTGTTGCTCATAGCGATAGTCACCGGTCACCACCCCGACCGCGCCGATCTCGTCGGCCGAGTGGATGCACAGCAGCACATCGCCGACGCTGATACCCTCCGAGAAGTATTGCAGGGTGCCCTTGTCCCCTGCGCCCAGGCGTTCGTAATACTCGGTCAGCGCCGGTTTGTCGCGAAGATCACCGGTCTCGCCCCAGCCTATGCGCGCCTCGCCGTGCTCCAGGCAATAGCTTTTGGTTGCCGACGCGCCGGTGCCGTTGATGGAGATCTTCCAGATGCGCGGGTTGCTGCGCACGCCTGCGTCCGGCTGCGTCCCATGGGTGCGGGCGTCGTCGCAGATGCGCTTGAACACTCCGGGTTCGACGTTGTAGGCCAACTGGCCTTCATCGCCGGTTTCGGCGCGCAACCCTTCCACGAAGTCCTCGTAGCTGAAGCTCTGGTGGAAGGTGACTAACCGCACCTGACCGACCTTGGCGAAGGCATCGAATCGGTTCTTGAGTGCGCGGCGATCTTTGCGATGCTCGGCCAGAAAAGCAGGGTCAAGAATCTCAAGCGCCGTATCAATCGTGGCGAACGTCTTGCCAGTGCCAGGCGGGCCGAACAGTATCTGATTGAGTGGCTGGTTTTCGGGCTGCCTAGGCGCAGCGCCCACGGCCTCGTCCGCCACAACCGGGCCATCAGCCTGTAGCGCTTGTTGATAACTAAGCCATTGCTTCAGCCCGGCATGAATGTTTGGACGATTCTGCGTCGCATCTCCGATTTCAGAAAACTGCCCGCCGGGACCATAGTGGCCGTAGATCTGGTGCAGTACGTCAAGGTTGTTAACCAGGAATACGTCCTGCCCGTAGTGTTTGCTGACCATGTTCAAAGCTGAAACATAGCTATTGGCAGTATTAACGGTCTTTCCCGAGTTGAGCATCCAAGCCTTGAATTGCTTTACGACGTCCTGGTTCATTTGGCTTCCTTGGATTCAGCGCTGGGGAAAAGCCCTATCCGACCGGAGATCAGCCGGGGCAGGAGCGTGTCGCGCAGTTGGGTGAGGGCTTGGGCTTGGGCGTGATTAGCGGCAATTTTCTGCTGCACGACGTCCACTAGTTCAGCGAACACGTTAGCCACCTCGGCAGTTGGTACGACCACAAGGTAACGACCGAGAACGTCGTTCTGGATACGCTGCCGTCCGCTGGTACCTGACATGCTCTGAATCGCATGATCACGGAAGGCAGGATGACGTGATAGCAGATACCCGTGATACGCAGGCAAAGGCTCCTTTGGCCGCAAAACGACAAATTCGGTTGAGCCCCAACCAACTTGGCCAGCTCTTAGAAAATCAACGAATGCGGTTTTGCCATTTTCAAGACAGGGCGTGATTCGTGCGAGCAAGGTGTCGCCGTTGACGAACTTGCTACCCGAGCCCATCTCTCGGTCAGTCGAGCCATGAACCGTATGGCCCTGCGTACCGACACTCGCCATGTCGACATACGGGGCTCTCTCACCTTTCCTGAGTTTACGGACGGGATTTATTTCATACGCGTCCGCAAGAGTGTGAAAGCTCCACCCCTTCGGCACCAACCCCAGCCCGGACTCTTCGAAGCTATCGGGGAACAGGGCGGCGGTGGTGGCGTCCATGCCTTCCGGCTGGCGGCCTTGGGCCTTGGCGCGCACGGGGTCGAAATCGACGAACCAGGATTTGAACAGCGCCTGGGCGATGGCTTCCAGGGTGGCGTTGGTTTCGCGTAGCAGGGTGATGCGGTCGTCGAGAGTCTTAAGGATCCGAGCGCCAGCTTTCTGCTGATCAACGGGCGGTAGTGAGACCCGAACCTTACGCAACTCGCTTTGCTTGATTCCAACAACAGTTGTACCAGTTGCCCGAGCTCTCAGTTGATCAAGCATTTCCTCTGTCTGCAGCAAATACAAAAGGTAAGTGTTATCCAGCACCCCTTTTTTGCCTCGCAAAGTAACTACGCGCTGAGCAAGAGCAACCTTCTCAGGCCCCAATTGGGCAGCTTCCCCCAGAGGTGCCTCAACAGTAAGCACCACGTCCCCTTCCAATGGAACTCCACGGCGCATCCATGAGTCGTAGTTGTCTATCGCAATAAATTCAGTCGGTGTCTCGATTCGACCGCCTTTGATGATTTTCGCGGTAATGAGTGGAATCCCCGAACTGGTTTTCGCTGGTGTTTTGCCGCGGTAGTCGATCAGTGCGTCTAGGCATTCTTCTAGTGGTGCAGAGGTCCACTCAGAACTCATACCCCAGCCCCCCCAGCTTCTGCCGAATCAACTGATCCAGCTCCGCCCCCTTCCGCATCTGCTCGCCCAATTGCGTGGTGAGCCGCTGCATCTTCTCGGCAAAGGCTTCGTCGTCATCCTCCACCGCTTCGGCGCCGACATAGCGGCCCGGCGTCAGCACATGCCCGTGCTCGGCAATTTCGGCCAGGGTTACGCTGCGGCAGAAGCCGGGGATGTCCTGGTACTCGGGCAGGGCTTGTTGCCCCTCACCCCGGCCCTCTCCCCCGAGGGGAGAGGGGGTGTCCAGCGGCTCGCCACGCCAGGCGGCGACGGTTTGGGCGATGCGGTCGATATCGACATCTGTGAGTTCGATCTGTACGCGGCTGACCGAGGTGCCGAGTTTGCGGGCATCTATGAACAGCACCTCGCCGGCGCGGGATGTGCCCTCGCCCTCACCCCCGCCCTCACCCCCAGCCCCTCTCCGGGGGGAGAGGGGAGTTGTTTGTTCTTGCGCAGGAACCACAGGCAGGCGGGGATCTGGGTGTTGAAGAACAGCTGGCCGGGCAGCGCGATCATCACCTCCACCACGTCGGCCTCGACCATCGCCTTGCGAATCTCGCCCTCGCTGTTCTGGCTGGAACTCATCGAGCCGTTCGCCAGCACGATGCCGGCACGGCCGTTGGGCGCCAGGTGGTAGAGCATGTGTTGCAGCCAGGCGTAGTTGGCGTTGCCGGCCGGCGGTGTGCCGTAGGCCCAGCGCGGGTCGCCTTCGAGGCTGCCGTGCCACCAGTCGCTGATATTGAACGGTGGGTTGGCTAGGATGAAGTCGGCGCGCAGATCCGGGTGCTGGTTGCGTACGAAGGTGTCGGCCGGCTCCTTGCCGAGGTTGAAGTCAATGCCGCGGATCGCCAGGTTCATGGCCGCCAGGCGCCAGGTGGTGGGGTTGGATTCCTGCCCGTAGATGGACACGTCCCCCAACTTGCCGCCGTGGGCCTCGATGAATTTCTCCGACTGCACGAACATGCCGCCCGAGCCGCAGCAGGGGTCGTAGACCTTACCGACGTGCGGGTTGAGCACGGCGACCAGCGTCTTGACGATGCTGGCGGGCGTGTAGAACTGCCCGCCCTTCTTGCCCTCGGCGCTGGCGAACTGGCCGAGGAAGTATTCGTACACCTGCCCGAGCAGGTCGCGGGCCTTGTTGGCGTCGCCTCCGAAGCCGATGGTGGAGATCAGATCGATCAGCTCGCCAAGCTTGCCGTCCGGCAATTGGGCTCGGGCGTAGCGCTTGTCGAGGATGTTCTTGAGCCTGGGGTTTTCCGCTTCGATCGCGGCCAGGGCATCGTCGATGCGCTTGCCGATGTCGGCCTGCTTGGCATTGGCGCGCAGGGCTTCCCAGCGGGCCGCTTCCGGCACCCAGAAGACGTTCACTTCGCGGTAGTAATCGCGATCTTCCAGCTCGGCGGCGAGCATCTCCGCGTCGCCGTCCAGGTAGTAGTCGTCCTGCTCGTCGGCGAACCGCCGCTCCAGTTCGGCACGGCGTGCGGCGAAGCTGTCGGAGATGTACTTGAGGAAGATCAGCCCCAGCACGATGTGCTTGTACTCGGCGGCATCCATGTTGGCGCGCAGCTTGTCGGCAGTGGCCCAGAGGGTTTTCTCCATCGCTGCGAGGCTGGTAGCAGGCTGCGGCTTGGCGGGTTTGGCCTTGGTTGCAGCTTGTCCCGGATAGCTTGCCGGCGCCTCAGCCATGCCCTCCTCGCGACGTTTGCGCGCGTTGTCTAGAGCCTGGTCCGCTAGGCTGAAGCTAGTGATCGAAGCGCGGGATACGGAACCGCCGCGCCCGCGCCCTTTGCGCAATGCTCCCTGTGCTATCAGCTCATCACGAGCAGCGCGGAACTGCCCCTCACTCAACCCAGCGAACTGGCCTTGCAGGCGCGATAGCAGCGTTTGATTGCCGATGCTGCTGCCATCGGCGGGAACGACCGCAAGCAATGCCCGAGACAACGTGGCCAAATCTGTCATGCGTAACTCCTCGTGCGCTTCCATCCAGTAGAAACGCCGGTAAATAACTTGTGATACGACTTTAAGCGGACCGAAGGGATGGTGCGTAGATCTGTACTGACTGAACGAGTAAGAGCGGAGGGCCATCCCTGGAACTACAGGCCTGCCATGCTTCGAAGCCGCCACCTTACCCTTTGCGTTTGCGCGGCTAAAGTTGGCAATAAATCTTTGCCTGTCTTACCCGCTAGGCACGCTGCATAAGAGAAGAAACCAACGGCCAGCACTGCAGCCCTCGGCTTAGGCTAGTGGCTGTATGGGGTGCGCTGAGCGGTTTCTAAGGCTGTATATCTAAACATGTAAACTTTCCGGGTCGAACCTCAGAATGCTCAACAGGCCTTCCATAACCCTGCTCATCCTTCCCAGCCGCAGCTTATAGCCTGAGCGTGAAACGCCGATTCACAAGCCAGTTACATGGAATTGCCCTACTCAAGGGCAAGAAGATATGCGCTTTAACTAAGCAACGATCCGACGCCGGCTCAGATGCCTAATAACCCGACCAGGAAGTCAGGCATTGAAGGCCGGCAGCACTAATATCGTTTGAGGCAAATCGGTTGCGCACCTTGAAAAAGTGATGGCGCTGAACGCCGTGATGATCGGAGCGCTGGTTGCCTCGCTGATGATTCCCGTGATGGGGTGACTGCCGACAAAATCGGCCGCAAACAGGTATACATCGCCGGCATCCTCGGCATCGCCCTGTATGTCGTGCCTTATTTCAAGCTGCTGGATACCCAAAGTATCTGGGGGATCTCGCTCGCCACTCTGGTTGGTTTCGGTGCTCTTTAGGCGCCGGTGACCGCTGTGCTCGGGACCCTGTCGTCCGAAATCTTCTCTACTCGAGTGCGCTACACCCGTATCACTCTGGGCTACCAGCTCGCGCCGCACTGGCCGGAGGCACTGCGCCATTGATCACCACCTGGCTGCTGGCCAAGTTCGAGGGGAGCTGGCATTCCGTAGCCATCCCACACCCGCCAGGTGAAAAACCCATCCGCTTCGGCCGCTACCCGCGCATCGATGGCTTCACCGAACCTCATTCGGGCCGGGACGTTGCACGGCTGAAGCGCTGACCCGACACCGCAGGATGGAACAGCGGCTGGATCTTGTTACCGGCCGGGTCGAGCAGATGGAAGCTGCGCGCGCCATCGCCGTGGTCGAAGGGTCGGTCCAGCAGGGTGATGCCGAGGGCCTTGAAGTAGGCGTACCAGGCGTCGAGTTCTTCGACGCTGTCGACGATGAAGCCGTAATGGTCGACAGCCTGCTCGCCTCTGGCCGGCACCTGGGCACGGCCGAGCGATAGGTTGTCGTTGCCGCAGGTCAGGTAGACGAGGTCCTCGTTCGCCCGGTGCAGCACCTCCATGCCCAGCACGTCGACGTAGAAGCGCTCGCACTCCTCCAGATTGGGCACCAGCAATGCCAGGTGGCGCAGCCCGTTGAGTCGGCCCGGTCGTTTGGTCATTCGATTACTCCATTGTGTATACAATCTGCGCGAATTTAAGCCACAAGGAGTAAGCCATGTACAGCACTCTGCTAAAGACCCGTCCTAAGCCGGGGAGCCGCGCAGCGTTCCTGTCCGCCATGCGCACCAATGCCGCCGCGTCGGTGCGCGACGAGCCAGGCTGGCTGCCTGTGCTTCGATGTCCTGCTCGACCGCAGCGACGAGAATCTGGTCTGGCTCTACGAGGTCTATGTCGACGAAGCGGCGCTGGATGCGCACATGCAGACGGCGCACTTCCTGGCCAGTCGGCCACAGGTAGAGCCCCTGATCGTCGGGCAGGAGGTCATCGAGGCGGACGTCGCGCTGCTGAATCCGGCGCGCTAACGTTAGCAACCGGCGCCGGAGCACTCGGGCCAGGCGGCGTCATCACTGACGGATACCCGGAGGTCGCCGGCCAGCGGCGCAAGACGCGGGACCCGAACACGGCTTGTAATAAGATGCCTGCCGCTCAGTCGGGCGGTCATGGCTATCATCTGCCGCTCACGACGTTCAAACGCCTCTCGCATGCCAACCTCATCGGAACCTCCCAGTTGTCCCTCCTTCCCGAAAGAAGGTCCGTACGCTGAAGTCCGCTCCCTGCTAGCGCCCTCGACGCGCCTCGGGCGGAGCTGCCGCCCCCCTGCTTGTCGCCACCGAGTCGCTTCCGCCCCGGCCGGCAGGCCAGCTGCCAGACGATCCTGTGTAGACAGCATGCCGCCGTCCGGCGACCGAGCCCGGCCATGCGCTTTTCGAGGTCATCGAGACGTGCCGAGTCATGACCGGATCGTTCGCGATCGCCCGCCGCGTGGCGCGCTCGATCAGTGCCGAGCGATCGACCGCAGCCCCCGCACGCAAGACGCCGCCGAAACGGCGCCGGTTGGCCCCGCGATGACGCTCTTCGATTGTCACGAACACATGCTTAGCGTGCGAAGGCACGCAGGAGAACTGGATTGGAATTTTTCGCGCTGGGTCTGCTGATCGTCCTTAATGGCCTGTTCGCCATGTCGGAAATCGCCCTGGTGGCCGCCAGAAAGGCCCGGCTGACGAGGCTCGCCGCCGATGGCGATTCCGCCGCAGCGGTCGCGCTCAAGCTCGGCGAGGACCCGACCACGTTTCTGTCGACCATCCAGATCGGCATCACGTCCATCGGCATCCTTAACGGAATCGTCGGCGAGGCCGTTCTTGCCGAGCCCTTGGCCAACTGGCTGCAAACCCTCGGCGTGCCGACCGCCACCGCCAGCGTAGGCGCGACCGCGGGCGTGGTGATCGTGATCACCTACGTCTCCATCGTCATCGGCGAGCTGGTACCCAAGCGAATCGGGCAGCTCAACCCGGAGGCCATAGCCCGTCTGGTCGCCCGGCCGATGGTGACGCTTTCTTTTCTGACCCGGCCGTTCGTGGCGCTGCTGGCCTGGTCGACCCACACCCTCCTGCGGGTGATGGGCGTTCGCCAGACCGGCACCTCCATCGTCACGGAGGAAGAGATCCACGCCATGCTCGAAGAAGGCTCCGAGGCTGGCGTCATCGAGCAACATCAGCACGAGATGGTGCGCAACGTCTTCCGTCTGGATGACCGCAAGCTCGGCTCGCTGATGGTGCCGCGTTCGGAGCTGGTCTACCTAGACGTGCGCAGGACGCCGGAGCAGAACATCCAGGTGATGATCGACTCCGAATATTCCCGCTTCCCGGTTTGCGATGGTGGGCTGGACAACCTGCTCGGCGTCATTCATGCCAAGCAGGCCTTTAACCGCTTGGCCAAAGGGCAGAAACCCGACTTCACCAAGCAGCTGCTGCACTGCGTGTACGTGCCGGAAACGCTCACCGGACTGGAGCTGCTGGACCAGTTCCGTGCCAGCGGCATGCAGATGGCGTTCGTCATCGACGAGTACGGCGAGCTGGAGGGCATCGTCACGCTTCAGGACGTTCTCGAGGCGGTGACCGGCGAATTCACGCCCGTCAATGCCGACGATGCCTGGGCCGTACAGCGGCACGACGGCTCCTGGCTGCTCGACGGCGCGATCCCGATCCCGGAGATGAAAGACTGCCTGGCGCTCAAGTCCGTGCCCGAAGAGGACAAGGGGCGCTATCACACCGTCTCCGGCATGGTCATGCTGCTGCTCGGTCGAATGCCCGCCACCAGCGATCGCGTGCAATGGGACGGCTGGGTTTTCGAGGTCATCGACATGGACGGCAAGCGGATCGACAAGGTGCTCGCGACGCCGGCGCCAGCGGACGACGAACTCACGGACGCGCCGCCGCGTACCGGCGAAGAGCCGGGACCAGCGGAACCGCACTAGCACCAGCCAGCCTTGCGCCCTCTCGGCTCGGCCTGATGAGATAGGCCGGCCGGGGCTGCCAATGGCGGCGCTTGTCGCCCTGGCTGGTGGCCCACCGAACGGGCCTTTGGCCGCCGCACCGGCAACCTCGGAACCCTTGCTGGAGCTGTACGTGGACAGATTCGAAGAGATGCGCGTGTTCGCTGCCGTGGCGCAGTTGCAGAGCTTTTCGGTCGCCGCCCGGCAACTGAGGCTGTCCCCGCCCCGCGTGACGCGGGCGGTCGCGGCGCTCGAAGCGCGCCTGGGCGTCGCCCTGTTGCAGCGGACCACGCGCCAGGTGCGGCTCACGGAAGCCGGACGCCGTTATCTGGAGGACGCGCAGCAGGTACTCGCGCAGCTGTCTGAGGCCGAAGCCGCCGCCACCGGCAGTCACCTGACGCCACGCGGTCTGCTCCATGTGACGGCGCCGGTGCTGTTCGGCGAATACTTCGTCACCCCCCGGATCGTCGAATACCTGGCGCGGTATCCCGAGGTGCAGGTTCGCGCCGAGCTGATCGATCGGCCGGTCAATCTTCAAGAGGAAGGCATCGACGTGGCGGTGCGCATCGGCCACGTCCCCGAAGGTTGCCAGCACCTGACCCTCCGCGTTGGCGAGGTGCGGCAGGTGGTGTGCGCGAGTCCCGATTGGCTGGCCCGACATGCCGAGCCGACGCACCCGCGCGAACTGGCGCACCTGCCGACGGTGGTCGCCGACGGCGGCCATCTGGGCGGCCAATGGGGGTTCGAGGAACAGGGCAAGCGTATCGAGGTGACGCCATCGCCACGGCTGCGCATCAGCGCCAACCACGCCGCGCTGGCCGCCGTCGAAGCAGGCGCCGGCTTTACCCGGCTGCTGTCGTACCAGACGGCCGCGAGCGAAGCCGAAGGCCGTGTGCGACGTGTCCTGAAGGATTTCGAGCCGCCGGCCTTTCCCATCAACATCTGGGTGACGGCGGGCCGGGGGCGAGCTGCCAGCGTCCGAACCTTCGTCGACTTCCTGGCCGAGCGGCTGCGTGCCGAGCCGGCGCTGGCGTATCGAAACTGACGATGGTGCCGACTCCGGAATCGTCGCTGCACTTCGAGGCCCTGGTGGCGTTGGCTGCCGTGGCCAGGCACGGCAGCGTGCAAGCCGCCGCAGCTGCCATCGGCCTGTCGGCGCCGCGCCTCAACCGCCTGCTTCGCATGCAGGAGCAGCGCCTGGGTATCGCGCTGGTCGAGGCGTCAGCCCGTGGCATGACGCTGACCGACGCAGGCGAGCGGCTGCACAGACACGCTCAGGCGCTGCTCCACGCGGTGGCCGATGCCGAAACCAGCGCCCGTCAGGAGCACCGCGGACTCGACGGCACCTTGCGCGTGCAGGCGCCCCAGGCCTTGCTGGTGCCGCTGCTGGTGCCCTTGGTGCTGCGCCTGCAAGACGCCCATCCCGCGCTCGGAATCCAGCTGCTGACCGACGAGCATCCGAGCCTGATCGACGCGCCGCCGCACCTGCGCCTGATGCCCGGCCCGCTGCCGCCCTCCCTCTATGCCCGGCCCGTGGGCGCGCTGCGCATCGGCCTGTTCGCCAGCCCCGGTTACCTGAGCCGGACCGGGCATCCCCAGGGCCTGAACGAGCTGGCCGGCCATGCGCTCGTCCACTGCCCGCGCGAAGGGCAGGCACCGATGTGGCAGCTGGCCGGTGGGCACTGCCTTCGCTTCGAGCCGCGGCTCAGCGTCAATGCCAGCGCGGCGGCGTTGCGGGCGGCCATCGAGGGTGCGGGCATCGTGCGCTGTTACGGGCTGGAGGCGCGCAACGCCTGTGCGCATGGCCTGCTCGAACCCGTCGCCGAACCGCTCTGGCCGCCGCCCCAGCCGCTGGCCCTGACCTATCACCTCGGCCTGCGGGCTCCGGCCAGCGTCAGGGCCTTTCTGGACCTGGCGACACCCTGGCTGCGTGATCAATTGGTCGGCTGATTATTTCAGCTGTGGCAATTTTCTTTTGATCGCGATGGCCATTCTTGCAGTGCTTCACTTTGCGCAGGATAGGTGACGTCGCTTCACCGCCGTGAAGCTCACCCCGTCCAAAAGGAGCCACGCATGTCCAACCCCATCAAGGTTTATCGCCACGCGCTTTCCGGCCACTGCCATCGCATCGAGCTCATGCTGTCCCTGCTCGGCCTGCCGGCCACCTTCATCGATGTGGACCTGGCCGCCGGCGAGCACAAGACGCCCGGCTTCCTGAAGCTGAACGCCCTCGGACAGGTGCCGGTACTCGATGACCAGGGCACCCTCCTGGCGGACTCCAACGCCATCCTGGTCTACCTCGAGCGCCGCTACGGCAACGGTCGCTGGCTGCCGCACGACCCGCTCACCCAGGCGCAGGTGCAGCGCTGGTTCTCCGTCGCCGCCGGTCCGCTGGCGAACTCGGCGATGAAGGCGCGGCTGGTCACGGTCTTCGGCGCGCCGTTCGATCCGGAGCCGTTGATTGCCGCGGCTCACAGGCTGTTCCAGTTCATCGACGCGCACCTGGCGAGCCAGCCCTTCCTCGCCGGCGATCAGGCCACGCTCGCCGAGGTGTCCCTGTACAGCTACATCGCCCATGCGCCGGAGGGCAACGTTTCGCTGGAACCCTACGCCCATCTGCGCGCCTGGCTGCGCCGCATCGAAGCGCTGGAAGGCTTCGTACCGATGGGCGTGACCCGGGTAGGCCTGATGCGCTGAGCCGATCCCCAGCGACCTGACGCATCGATGCGGGCGATCCCCGCGAGGAGTCGACGTGAACGACCTGACCACGGCCCTGCCCTGGCATGAAGGCGAGCGTGCCCTGCAACGCCTCGTGGGGGTGGACCAGCAGATGGCGGACCTCGGCCGCCGGGTGCTGCGGCCCTTCCTGACACCGCAGCTGCAACACTTCTTTCCTCAGCTGCCCTTCGTCGCGGTGGCGGCGGTGGACGCGGACGAATGGCCCTGGATCGGCCTTCTCGAAGGGACGCCCGGCTTCGTCCACACACCCGACGAGCGACACCTCGCACTGAATGTGTCGCCCGCACCGACCGATCCCCTGGCCCCGCTGCTGCGGCACGGCGCCAGCCTGGGGCTGCTCGGCATCGAGCTGCCGACCCGTCGCCGTAACCGGGTCAACGGCGTGTTGCAGGGCGCCGCAGGTCGATGGCAGCTGGAGGTGGTCCACGCCTTCGGCAATTGCCCGAAGTACATCCACGACTGGTCGACGATGGAGCCGGTGGACGTGCGACCCGGCCCGGTGCTGGACATTCGCGACGCCACGCTCGATGCGCTGCCCGAACCGGCGCTCGCGCATATCGATCGGGCACTGACGGCGTTCGTCGGCAGCTATGCGCGTACCGAGCGTGGCGTCGAGGTCGATGCGTCCCACCGCGGGGGCCTACCGGGGTTCATCCGGCGTCAGGGCCCGGACCTGATCCTGCCCGACTTCGCCGGCAACCGCTTCTTCAACACCCTGGGCAACGTCCTGGAGAGCGGTCGCGCGGCGCTGGTCATACCGGACTTCGCCAGCGGCGACCTGCTGCACCTCACGGGCGAGGCGCGCCCAGTGGACGAGCGATACGCCGGGGGGCGCTATCCCGGCGCGGAGCGCTACTGGTGCCTGACACCGCGCCATCTGCTCTGGCGACCGGGCGCCTTGCGCTGGCGCAGCCATGCCGGCGCCGTCGCGGCCGAAGCGGAGCCACAGGGGCCTTGGCAGCCACTGAACCCATCGTCTTTGCAGCCGGTCCGCGTGGCGGCTGTGATGCAGGAGACGCCCGACATCCGCTCCTTCCATCTGCACGGCGATGCGCTGGCCTCCTTCGAAGCCGGGCAATTCATCACCCTGCACGTGCCTCGTCTGGACGGGACGCCGCTGGTGCGCAGCTACACCCTGTCCGGCAGCCGCCGCGAGACAGGCTATCGCGTCAGCATCAAGGCCGACGGCGAAGGCTCTCGCTACCTGCATCGGGCATTGCAGGTCGGCTCCGAACTGGTCGTCAGCAGACCGGCCGGCTCCTTCACCGCCGGCGCCCCGGACCGGGCGCACTGGGTGCTCCTGGGCGGCGGTATCGGCATCACGCCCATTCTGAGCCTGGCCCATGAGTTGACCGGCGCCGGCCGTGGCCCGGTGACTCTGATCCAGAGCGTGCGCACGGTCGTCGAAGCGCCGTTCGCCGCGGAATTGCTCGCGCTCAGGACCCGAGGGCTGCGCCTGAAACGCCACGTCACCGGAGCGGCCGAACCGCTTCCCGACGGCTGGACCGCTGGACGGGTTTCGCTGGAACAGGTTCTCGCGGGGCAGACACTGTCGGACGTGCAGCTCTATCTCTGCGGGCCCGCCGCCTTCGTGCAGCGCTACCACCAGGACGCCCTGGCGCTGGGCCTCTCACCCGCACAGGTCCATACCGAGGCGTTCGGTCCCTCGGCCCTGGAGCCGACGCATGACGCACCGGTGGCCGAGCGTCCGATAGCCGTGCGGTTCGCCCGCTCGGACGTGGTCGCCCACTGGCAGCCGGGCGAAAGCGTGCTGGAGACGGCCGAAGGCGCCGGACTGCGCCCTTCCTACGGATGCCGTAGCGGAAGCTGCGGCGAGTGCGCCTGTTCGTTGCTGCGCGGCGAGGTGTCCTACCCGCTCGGCATCTCGGCCCCGACGGGCAAGATCCTCCTGTGCAGTGCCCGCCCGACCGCGAATACCGAACCGCTCGCGATCGATCTCTAAGGACCTGGCATACCGTGACGAACTGCCCGCGACCATCGCCGGCATACGGTTCGCCGCGTCCGCTCCGCGCCGTTGGCGCAGCAGATGCATACAATAGTCGATGGCGGCGACCGTTCCGGCCGAGCTGACGGCATTGCCGTCAGCGACGTAGCGCACACCCGGGCGGAAGTGACCGCAGGAAATCTCGGGCAAGAGGCCCGCGCACAGGCGCAGGCCGGAGCAGCATGGGACGGACGGTCTAGGCAGCCAGATAGGCTTCGGTCGAGATCACGTTAGCGTAGCCAAACTTCAAAGCCGCCATCATGGCCGCATGCACCTGAGCCGCCGGCACCTGCACACCTTCGAATTCCAGGTCCAGCGTCGCGCAGGCGTCGTGCAGCACGGTTACCGCATAGCCGAGATCCGCAGCGGCACGAACCCCGGCATCGACGCACATGTGGCTCATCGCACCGACGATCACGACGTCTTCGACGCCGCGTTCGTCGAGCAACTGCGCGAGCGCCGTTTCACGGAACGAGTTCGGGTAGTTCTTGACGATGACCGGCTCGCCTTGCTGCGGCGCGACGGCAGACTGGATCTCGACATTTGGCGTGCCCGGAACGAACACCGGCCTGCCGCCGTGGACGGACTCATGCCGGACATGGATGACCGGGATGCCCTTGGCGCGCGAGTCGGCAATCACCTTCACCGCGTTGGCGACGGCGGCCTCGATGCCGGTCAGGGGCAGGTTGCCCGTGGGTAGGTATTCGTTTTGAAGGTCGATTACGACCAATGCACGCTTGCTCATGGCTGACTCCCTGGTGATGGTGTCTCTGAACGGGTGACGCCATCATTGGCCATCGGGCGCCGGGCGCGAAGTGGCGGGATCGACATCTTCAGGGGTTGTATCGACACATGACAGACAGACCGGTCATCGAGATAGGGATACTGCTTTATCCCGGTGCGCAGCTGGCGACGGTACTCGGCCTGACCGATCTGTTCGCGATTGCGCAACGGATCGCCAACGAGCGAGCCGGGCCGACAGCTCCGGCGCTGCGCATCAGCCATTGGCGGAAGCAGAGCCCCACCGAAGCGCCGGTGCGCATCCAGGATTCGCTGCCCGGCATGGCCACGACGCCGGCCGTGTTGATACTTCCGCCCAGCCTGGAAGAGCCGATCGGCGCGAGCGCAGCGGCACCTTACACAGCGTGGCTGCGTGAGCAGCACGAGAATGGCGTCACGCTCGCCTCCGTGTGTGCCGGCGCGTTCCTGCTTGGCGAAACCGGCTTGCTGTCCGGCCGCACCATCACGACGCACTGGCACTACGTCGAGCCATTCGCCGAGCGCTTCGCCGACGTGCGGCTGGATGTGGACCAGCTCCTCATCGACGCCGACGACATCATCACCGCCGGCGGTGTCATGGCCTGGACCGATCTAGGCCTGCGGCTGGTGGATCGGTACCTCGGTGCCTCGGTCATGATCGACACCGCCCAGATGCTGCTGGTCGATCCGCCGGGACGCCAGCAGCGCTACTACAGCGCCTTTGCCCCACGGTTGGCGCATGGCGATCACGCCGTGCTGGCCGTTCAGCGCTGGCTGCACGAGACAGGCGCCAAAGGCGTGGCCCTGGCCGAACTGGCCCAGCGCGCCGGCATGGAGGAGCGCACCTTTCTGCGCCGCTTCCAGAAAGCGACCGGCATGACCACGACCGAGTATTGCCAGCGACTGCGCGTGGGCCGCGCCAGGGAGATGCTTCAAGCGGGCCGGCTTCCGATCGAGCGGATCGCCTGGGAGGTTGGCTATGGCGATCCGGGCGCGTTCCGAAAGGTCTTCGCGCGCATCGTCGGGCTAACGCCCGGCGAGTATCGACGGCGTTTCAGCGCCCCCTCCTAGCCCCCTCCGAAACCGGGACGGTTGAAGCACCGGAGGTCTTTCACGAGGCGCTGCTGAAAGGCCTGGAAAGCGCGGGTTAACCGCCACTCGCCGTCCGAACAGGGCGCCGGCTAGCCCGGCATCGGCAACCGCGCTTCGGATGGCGAACGGCCGAAGTATTCGGCGACCATCGCGAAGGCACGTCGCCGGGCCTCGGTCAGGGCGTCGTCCCCGAGAGCGGTCCCCTCGAGGGTGAAGCAGTGCAGGCTGTTCAAACCCACCGTCGCCAGGGCGGCCTGGAGGTAGGGGCGCAGGAAGTCGGGCTGGCGCGCCCGGGGCCCGCTGATGTAGCCACCGGACGAAACGGCCACATATACGGGGCGGTCGCGCAGCAACCCTCGTTTGCCCTGCGGGGTGCTCTCGAAGGTGCGCTGTATGCGCACGACGTGATCGATCCAGGCCTTCAATGACGACGGAACGCTGTAGTTGTGCATCGGCGTGGCGATGACGAGGATGTCCGCCCTGTCGAGTTGATCGATCAGCCTGTCGGAGCGATGAAGCGAGTCGCCCGGATGGGGCACGCCGGCGCCCCTCGGCGAGGCGAGCATCCGCGCATAGCCGCCGTCGACAGGGGGCACGTCGTTCAGGTCGACGCTCGACAGCTCGAGGCGCCGATGGCCGCTCTGCGCAGACAGCGCATCCAGGATGTGTTCGGACAGGCGCAGGCTTTCCGACTCGGCGCCCCGCGGGCTGGCCGCAAGCCGAAGAACGCGAAGGGGGTGCGGGGTCGTCATGGCGGTGGTTCCGTGAGCGATGGGTATCGGGAAAAGTCGCGGCAGCGCTGAGCGGCCTGAAACGCCGTGGTCTGCGCGTGCGGGCTCCGGGTGGAGCGGACGGCGGCATACGGCATCTCAACCGGCAGCTCGGTGCCTTCATGCGTGCATGCTAGGCCACGGATGCCACAATGGATCGGACCATGAACGGACTTATGGACTGGGCCATGAACCGACCGTCACCCTTCATCTCCACGGCACTCACCGATGCGGGCGCTCCGCTCTATCGGCAGCTTTACGACCGCATTCGCGCGGCGATCGCGGCGGGCACGCTGGGGCCGGGCGATCGGCTGCCCTCGGCCCGGGCGCTGGCCAAGGAGCTCGGGGTCGCCCGCGGCACCGTCGAGCTGGGCTACTCGCTGCTGGCCAGCGAAGGCTTTCTGGTTGCCCGTGGGCAGGCGGGCACGGTGGTCAATCCGGCCTTGCAGCTCGCGACGTCGTCCCTCGCACCGCCGACCGAGACGCCGCCGGCGCAGGAGGCGCCAGACCTCTTGTGGCGACCTCAGGAGCTGCTGCCCTTCCAGATGGGCGTGCCGGCAATGGATGCCTTCCCCCGCAAGATCTGGGCGAGGTTGGGTGCCCGCTACCTTCGCGGAATGCGTCCGGCCGACCTCGACTATCCGCCGCCCCATGGCCTACCGGCGCTGCGAAGCGCCATCGCGTCGTACCTGCAGGTCGCACGCGGTATCGACTGCGCGGCTCACCAGGTTTTCGTCACCAGCGGCTGGCGCCACAGCCTGCTGCACGTCGCCCATACATTGCTCCGCCCGGGCGGGCATGGCTGGGTGGAGGACCCTGGCTATCCGCCGGCCCGGCAGATTCTTCGCCAGTTCGGTATCGAGCCGGTGGCGGTCACGGTCGATGCGCAGGGCATTAACGTCGAGCAGGGGGTGTCGCGGGCGCCCGATGCGCAGGTGGCGGTGGTCACGCCCGCGCACCAGAGCCCGCTTTCGGTGTCGATGTCGCTGCCGCGCCGGCAGGCATTGCTCGACTGGGCCGCACGCCATGACGCCTGGATCGTGGAGGACGACTACGACGGCGAGTACCGCTACGCCAGCCGCCCCCTGCCGGCGCTCGCCAGCCTGGACCGCAATGGCCGGGTGCTCTATGCGGGCACGTTCAGCAAGGTGCTGTATCCGGGGATTCGCCTCGCCTATCTGGTCGTGCCGGCGGCGCAGGTAGCGGCCTTCGAGCGGACGGGGCGTGCGCTGTTCGCCGCCTCCACGCCGACGATGACCCAGGCGCTGGTGGCGGACTTCATCGCCGAGGGGCACTTCGCACGCCACATCCAGCGGATGCGTCGCCTGTATGCCGAGCGCCGCGCCGCCACCATCGCCGCACTCGAACGAGGCCTGGCGGGGCGGCTGCGGGTGCAGCCCGCTCCCGGCGGCATGCACCTGGTGCTGCGCCTGCCCGGTGACTGCACCGACCGTCCCCTGGCCGACCAGCTCCTGGCAGAAGGCTTCGCCGTCCAACCGCTGTCACGCTGGCGGGCGGGCGACAGCGGCGAATCGGCCCTGCTGATGAGTTTTACCAACTGCGCCTCGGCGGAGCAGGCGCAACGGCTGGGCGCACTGATCCGCCAGGCGCTGTGAGCGCACAGGCCTCAGCTGAGGTTGGCCTCGGTCAGCCCGATTCGCTTGTCGGCGCTGCCCGGGACGGCGCGGGCCGCCACGCTCAGGCGATTCCAGCCATTGATCGACACCACCAGGAACGTCAGGTCCGACAGTTCCTGCTCGGAAAACTGCTCGCGCACGCTGGCGTAAAGCGCATCGGACACCCCATGCGGCGACAGCTGGGTCAAGGCTTCCGTCCATTCCAGGGCGGCCCGTTCACGCGGTGAAAACAGCGTCGACTCGCGCCAGACCGCGACGTGATGGAGGCGCAGCTCGCGCTCGCCGTGGATCTTGGCTTCCTTGACATGGATGTCCACGCAGAACGCGCAGCCATTCATTTGCGACGCCCGAAGCGTGATCAGATGGGCCATCTCCGCAAGAAAAGGGGTTTTCTTGGTCAGGAGCACGGAAAGCTCCCCCAGCTTGCTCGAAGCCTCAGGGGACAGGGCGAAGTAATCGAAGCGTTGGCTCATGGTCGTCTGGCTCATGTCGAATGGATGAAATCGGCCCGTCTGCACCGCAGAACAACCGAGGCCTGGCGAAACGAACTCTAGTCAAGGCATGCCGTACGACACAGAGCCAAGATCGGCGCTTTCGACTGGGCCATGAAGGCAGGTCTCGAGGCAGCAGAAACGCCGTCGGCCATGCGACGGCAGGCGCCAGACTGCGCTCCGTCGCGATAAGCCGCTAAACCCTCAGCAACCCACGGAAGCCCCTCGCCGCGTAGTAGGACTGCGCCCCGTTGTGATAGACGAAGACGCAGTCGTAGCGGCGGTCGCAGAAGAGCGCGCCACCGAGCTGGCGGATGGCGGGCGGCGTCTGGATCCAGCTGGAGGTCTTGGTATCGAAGCGGCCGAGTGTCTGCAGGTGCCGGTACTGCGCTTCGGTCAGGAGTTCGATGCCCAGCTCGGCCGCCAGGCCGATCGCCGAATGGGCGGGTTTGTTCTCCTTGCGCGACGCGAGCGCCTGTGCGTCGTAGCAGAGGCTTCGACGCCCGGCCGGGCTCTCGGCGGAGCAGTCCATGAAAACCAGCGATCCGTTGTCGTCGTCGAACGACACCACATCCGGCTCGCCGCCGGTCCGCTCCATCTCGGCGAGGGCGCGGCGCTTTTCCGGCGAGGCGTCCAGCCGGGCGTGCACATCGGCCCAATCGACTCCTTCATGCCGATGCCCGTGGGTTTCGAAGCGCGCCCTCAATGTCTCGAGCAGGTCGTTCTCGTTCATGCCGTCCTCTCCGTTGCGGTGGGTGCGTCCCTCGGCCCGATTCGACAGGCCGCTCGCCGGGACAGACAACGAGCCTAGCACCGGAGCGAAGCCGGTCACCGGCCCCCGACCGGCGCCTGCTCCGCCATCAGCCCGGCGACCCAATCGATGAACACGCGCAGCGTGGCGCTGACATGCCGGTTAGGCCGATAGGCCACGTACATCGGCATCGGATCGAGCTGCCAGTCAGCGAACAGGGGCACCAGTTCGCCCGTTGCCAGATGGGGCGCGGCCATGTAGTTCGGCAGCCACAGGGCGCCAAGACCGGCCAGCCCGGCGGCGAGGTAGGCGTTGCCATCGTCGACCGCCAGCACGTAGCGGCCCAGCACGTTCAGCCGCTCGCCATCACGGTGCATGGCATACGGCGGCACCCTGCCGGCACGCGCCCAGAGAAAGCCGACGATACGGTGATGCTCAGCCTCCAGCTCCTGCGGATGCTGCGGCATGCCGGCGCGTGCCAGGTAGCTCGGCGCGGCATAGACCCTGAGCCGCAGGTCGCCGATGTGCCGCGCTACCAGCGACTGGTCGATGAGTTCGCCGCCGCGCACGACGCCGTCGACGTTCTCGTCGATCAGGTCGACCCGGCGATCGCTCACGCCCATGTCGAGCTGGATGTCCGGGTAGCGCGCATGGAAATCCGGCAACGCCGGAATCAGGATCAGCCGGGCGAACGGGCTCGGCACGTCCACCCTCAATCGCCCGCGCGGTGCCGCCGCCGCACTGGAAAGGCTGGTTTCGGCGTCGTCCAGGTCGGCCAGCAGGCGCACCACGCGCTCGTAATAGGCGGCGCCATCGGCCGTGACCCTGACCTTGCGCGTGGTGCGGTTGAGCAACCTGACCCGCAGCCGCGCCTCGAGCTGTTGCACCAGGTGCGTCACGCTCGTCTTGCTCATGTGCAGGGTATTGGCGGCCTTGGTGAAGCTGCCGGTCTCCACCACGCGGGCAAAGGCTTTCATCGCATCGAAACGGTCCATGTCGGCTCCAGTGGGTCGGGATTGTTTGGATTATGCAAACAGTGTTGGCTGGACGTGCGCGTTTATCCAGCGCAGAGGCCTCACTAGAGTCTGTGCAGGTTCGGCGACCGGCCGAGCCCTCTCAATGGAGGCAACCCATGACTACGCGCGACGTCGTTTTCCCGCCTGGACGCCAGGCGCTGTACGAACGCAACCGATACTCGCCGGCCATCCGCGCCAACGGCTTGCTGTTCGTTTCCGGGCAGGTTGGCAGCCGCGAGGACGGCTCGCCGGAACCCGAACTCGAGGCACAGGTGAGGCTCGCCTTCGAGAACCTCAACGCGATCCTCGCGGCCGCCGGTGCCAGCTTCGAGGACGTCATCGACGTGACCGTCTTCATGGTGAACCCGGACGCGAACTTCGAGCGCGCCTGGGCGGTGGCGGCCGAGTACTGGGGCGAGGCGCCCTACCCGACCCTGACGGGCATCGGTGTCACCTGGCTGTATGGCTTCCAGTTCGAGATCAAGGTGATCGCGCGGCTGCCCGAGGCGAGCTGAGCGAACGGCGCCGGGCGCAGGCCGGCAGCGCGACGCACATCCCGCCCGCATCCGCGGGCCTTCTACAGCCGGCTGAATCGCTGCCGGTACTCGGCCGGCGTCAGCCCCGTCACCGCCTTGAACATGCGCCGCAGGTTCGAGTCGCTGCTGAAGCCCAGCTCCAGGCTGATGGTGGTGACGGGCGCCGAAGTCAGCGTCAGGCGCTCGCTGGCCTGGTTCAGCTTGATGCGCCGCGCATAGGCGGCGACGGCCTGGCCGGCTTCGTCGCGCACCCGGCGGGCGAGCGTGCGCTCGGTCATGCCCAGCCGGGACGCCAGCATCGACACGGTGATCTGTTCGGCCGGCAGGCCTTCGACCAGGGCGTGCAACCGCCGCACCAGCGTGCTGGATTGCTCCATCAGGCTCACGCCCTGGAACGCCGGATGGGCGAGCGCCGGGCGCGGCAGGACCATGAGCCTGGCGAGGTCGCGAAACGTCTCGGCATCGACGATCTGCTCGATCAGGTGCTGGGCGATAGGCAGGTAGCCGTTCACGCCCGAAGCGGTCGCGGTGCGGTCGTTGAACACGCCGCTCTGCTCGCTCTGCCAGTGCACCTTGGCGAAGCGCTGACGCATGCGCTCCGCCAGCCACCAGGTCACGGTGGCGGACTGACCGTCGAGCCGACCGCTGGCCGCCAGCAACGCGACGCCCGTGCAATAGCTCCACAGACCACACCGCCGGCCGCGAGACGCCAGCACGGCGATCAGCTCGGTCTGGGTCAGCAGCAGTTCATCCACCTGTGCCGGCGATTCGGCCCAGAAACCCGGTACCAGCACCGCGTCCAGCGGCGTGTCGCCCAGTGCACCGGTCGCCGCCAGCGTCACGCCGTGCGTGCAGTCGACCGGCCCCGCCCGCAACGCGACGTAGCGCACCTGGAAACGCGAGCGCCCAAGGCGACGGTTGGCGGCATGCAGAAGATCGGCGAACGCGAGCAGCCCGGCCGGCATGCAGCCCGGGTACAGCAGCAGCCCGATGCGAATGAAATCAGTCATGGCAGGAAATGAATCGACTCTGTCCGTTGCGGCCATTATGGCGCTGGCACCGGAGCGGCACCATGAGCGCATCGTCCCGAGGGCTCATCATGAACATCCAGCAACTGCGCAACGCCACGCTCCTTGTCGAACACGGCCGGCATCGCCTCCTCGTCGATCCGATGCTGGCGGCCAGGGGCACCCTGCCGCCCCTTCGCATCTTCGGCGCGCGGCAGCGCAACCCCATCGTCGAGCTGCCCGCGTCGGCCGCTACCGCGCTCGAATCGGTCACCCATTGCCTCATCACGCACTGCCAGAAGGGCCATTTCGATCACCTCGACCGGGCTGGCAAGCGGTGGCTGCGGGAGCGGCAGATTCCGGTGATCTGCACCCCGCGCGATGCGCCCTACCTTGCCGAGCGCGGGTTGAACGTCCAGCCCTTGCCGGCGCGCCATGCGCAGCCGAGCCCGTTTCTCGGCGGCACCCTGCGCACGGTTCCCTGCGTCCATGGCCGGGGGCTGGTGGGCCGGTTCATGGAGCATGGCGTCGGCTATCTGATCGAGTGGCCAGACGCGCCGAGCCTCTACATGGCCGGCGACACCGTGCTGACGCCTGCCGTGCGCGATTTCGTGCGCGAACACCAGCCGGACATCAGCGTGGTGCCCGCCGGCGGCGCGCGGTTCGACCTGGGTGGCGACATCATCATGGGTATCGAGGAGGTCATCGCATTCGCCGGTCTCTCATCGGGGTGGGTCATCGCCAATCACCTCGAAGCGATCAGCCACTGCCCCGTCACCCGCGACGCCCTGCGCGCGGCGGCGCGAAAGGCCGGCGTCGATGATCGCCTGCTCGTGCCCGCCGACGGCGAGACGCTGACGTTCGGCACGGCGCCGGTCAGTCGGCGACACGACGCGCCGACAGCGCCCCGCGCGCAGGCCGTATGAAAGCGACTGCGCGCGATCATGCTGAGAATTCGGGTTGCCTGGAGGGGTTCGTCTGAATGGCGCCGGTCAGAACAACCGGTTAGTCGACGCCTGGCGACCAACCGGACGGCCCATGCCTTGCGCAAACTAAGGGCCTAAGTTGCACGAAGCCGGGAACGGCGCGTGAAGTTCCAAGCGACTAGTGAAACGATCGACTGGGTGAATCCTTGCAAGGGACAGGCGGCCAGGCGGGTATCGCCTGCACGGAGATGGCGTCGCCGTGCTGCGGCTTCGTAAGTGCAAACGGAGAACTTGCTAAAGATGCGCAACGATGTCGCGAAAAGAACAGCAGGAAAGTCCACATGAAGAGGCCGTCCGGCCCTCCGTCCTTCTGCTAGTTCGCAGCGGTCGGAGCGCGGGACGGCCCGGGTAAAACAGGGAAATCAGCTCAGCCAGCTTTCGACTTCATTAGCGCCGAATTCGGCTTTCCAGGCCTTGAGGACCTTGTGGTTGCCGCCTTTGGTTTCCACCACTTCACCGGTCTTGGGGTGCTTGTAGCGCTTGACCGCACGGGCCTTGCGGCGTGCGCGCTCGGGCTGGGCGTCGGCGGGCTTGGTTTGGGAACGATCGGGAACCAGGATCGAGAGAACATCGCGAGGCGCCTTGTCGTATTGCCCCATCAGTTCCTTGAGTTTCTGTTCGAATTCGATTTCGCGTTGCAGCGTTTTGTCGTTCTTTAGCGTTTCGAGTTCGGCCAGTTGGGCTGCCAGTTTCTGTTCCAGTGCGCGAAATTCAGCGAGTCTCGACATTTCTACCTCCGTTGGGGAGGTGCATATTTACGCTTCCGCCACAATTAAGGCAAGCAGCCTTTATATGAACCGCACAACTAAGTTAACCAAGTAACGTCGGGCCGATTAAAACCGGGCCGGACTAATTCTCCGGCTGTCGAAACAGTGACGCTGTGCTTCAGCGTATGCCGGCGGGCCTGAGTCGATGACGCCGTGAATATAAAGAAGCCCCACGCATGGGGCTTCATCAGGCGATAGCAGTCGGATCAACTCACCAGCGGCTGCAACCCGAGAATGTCCAGCGTCACATCGAGCTGGTTCATCGACAGCGGTGTGGCGTAGCCGCTGTAGGTGAAGTGCGGGCGGTCGGTGTTGTTGAACGCGAAGAACTCATCGTCCTCGCTGGCGTCCGGAATCTGTGCGAGGTCGTTGTCGACTTCATCGAGCGAGCGATGCAGGTTGTCGCGCAGCACGCCGAGACGATCGGCCGGCATGGCATTGATCCAGTCGACGAACGCCTGCTGGTCCGCCGCGTCATCGAGGTCGAGCCCGCGGCTGTTGGCATAGCGCTCCAGCAGCGGCAGCACGCTGTAGCCTTCGCCGCTCTGGTCCGACAGCGCCTGGGCGGCGGTCTCGCTGAAACCGGCATGCCGGAGGAAGCCGATCGTGATGTCGGTCTGGTACTCGTTGGCCTTCTTGACCTGGTCATACTTCATGTGGATCCCCGTGCCGACCAGCACGATGCCCGCCCCGATCGGCCCCCAGAGGCTGCCGGTGCCCACCGCCGCCATCACACCGCCAACGCCGGTCGCGGTATAGATCGCCGCGCCCGCCGGATCGTTGTTATCGGCAGCCATCTTGGCGTTGTAGAAGTCGAACGCCGACGTCAGCACGCCGAGGATCTTCACCGGCATGCGGTTGCTGCCCCCCACCAGGTTGTCCAGCGTGCCGCCCCGCTCGATCATGCCGGCGCCCATCAGCACCTCGGTGGTCTTCTGCGCCACGCCGGCGGCATCGAGCGTCACCTTCAGGCCCGTCCACAGGTTGGGATCGTTCTGGTAGTTGGCGTGCGAGCTGAGCGTCGTGGCGGTGCTGCCGATGACGCCGAGCAGCCGCAGCACCTGACCCGGTGCCGTCTCGCGGTTGAAGGCGCGTATGCCGTCGCGGGTGGTGGTGAGCCTTTCGAATTCGGCATCCATCCGCTGCAGGCGTGCCTGCGCCTGGGCCGGTGTTTCCCCCGGTTGCGCCAGCGCGTCCTTGACGATCTTCAGCGCCTTGTCGAGATCGCCGTCGGAGATGCCCAGCAGGCGCCCGGTCGCCTGGGTATCGAAGCGATCCAGAGCGTTGTGCACGCGCTGGACGCTGTTGGGATTCGACGGGTCCAGCTGCGCCAGCTCCGGCACCACGGTGCGCCGGATGATCTGCGTCGCGGTTTCCTCGACGAACTTGCGACCGCGGTCGGTCAGCTTTCCGTACTGGCCGACCAGCCGCATGCTGCTCGGGTCGGTGAGCAAAGAAGGGTCGGCATCGAGCGCCACGCCCATCGCGATCGTCGTTTCAGGCGTATCGAACGACTGGATCAGTTGGCGCGCGAAATCCCGCTCGGATTCGTTCTCGATGGTCTGCAGGCGTGTTTCCAGGTCGCCCTCGCCTTCGAACAGGCCGGGGTAGCGCGCCTCGATCGAGGCGAGGTTATCGAGCAATTGACGACCGTCCTCGGCCACCTGGGCGCGAAGGTTGTCGGCCTTGGTCTGCCAATCTTCCTCGCCGGGCTTGGCGCTCTCCACCTGGCCCTCGATGTAGCCATCCACCGCTTCGGCGAGCTGCGCATCGGTCATCACCGAGCCGCCGTTCTGCTCCAGCCAGTTCAGCTCGGCCAGGTGATTGCCGTAGGCCCCGATGTCGGCGCGCACGCGGGCCTGGTTCTGCTCGAGCCCCGCCAGGATGCCGCCTTCGGTCACCATCGTCGGCATCTCGCCTTCGTAATGACCGACCAGCGACAGCGGGTAATTCAGGCTGCCGCCCTCGCCGAGATACGGGGCGAAGGCATGCATGTGGTAGAAGCCCATCGCGCTGAAGCGGTCGAGCGTGGTCGCGTCCGCCTGCGGATCGAGGCGCCCGGTGAACTGGAGCAGGTGGTGGGTGCCCTGCATCTGCGTGCGCAGGGCGCCGAAGTCGCTGTGGATCGACTCGGCGAACGCCTCTTCCAGCCCGGGCAGCACCGCCTCGGCGAGCTCGCTGGTCAGTTGCGGATCGAGGTCGGCGCTCATCTCGTCGAGCCGGCGGAACAGCTCGTAGCTCTTGTAGACATGCGGATCGACCGCATCCTCGTGCGCTTCGGTCAGCGCGCTGAGCGCCTGGTCGGCGGCGCCCTGGACGATCTCGCGCGCACCCGGCGAGCGCAGCATGGCCTGCCGCACCTCGGGTGAGGCGGTCTCGAAGCCGTCGTTCAAGGTCGCGAGGCGATCCAACGGATCGGTCTTCGCCTGCGCAGCGGCCACCCGCTCGCGGGCTTGCGTCTCGATCGCGCTGCCGGCATGCGAGGACGGTTCCAGCACGATGCCCTGGGCGTCGGCGCCCTGCTCGATGGCCATCTGCGCCGGGCCGGCGTCGGTCCAGTCCTCGTCGAACAGGCGCTGCGCGGCCGCCTTGCGCTCGCCTTCGGGCAGCGCACCGAGGTACTCGCCGACATCCGCCACCAGCGTGTCGATCTCGGCCTGATGGTCGGTCGTGCCGGCATCGGCGTATTCGATGGCGTTGCCGCGCGTGTAGAGGTCGTCGAGGAACAGCGCTTCACCGTCCGGCCGCTGCGCCAGCTCGGTCGGCGACGGCGGCGGCAGGAACAGCACCTCGCCGGTCTCGATGTGGTCGAGGTTGTCCACCTGCGGGTTGAGCTGCGCAACCTCGGGCAAGGTCACCTCGTGGTCCGCGGCGATGTCGTTCAAGGTGTCGCCGCGCTCGACGACCACCAGCCGCTCTTGCGGTTGCTGCCGGTCCAGGCGCGGATCGTCCGAGGCCCTGGCGCGGTCGCCCACGGCCTCCTGCACGGCCTGGCGAAAGCGCTCGCGCTCTTCCTGGGCCTGGGTCTGAAGGTTTCGCAGCAGGCGCCGGGCGCCGGAGTCGTCGATCAGCAGGGCCATGTGTTCCTCCCAAGTCTTCGGTGATGCCCATACGGGCCGGATGGACGGGCGTGCACGCGGCGCACGCTCATATCAATCGCGCAGCGACCAGAAGGTCCGCCACGCGCTGGAAATAACGGTCGGGTACCGGCGCGCCGGCCGGCGTGCGCTTGCCGATCGCCTCGGCCAGCGCCTGATCGGTCGCCTGCGGCAGGCCGAGCTGCGCCGCGCGGGCCAGCGCGGCGTGCGACTGCTCGGGCGCGGCGCGAAACACCACCACCGGCACCGGCGTCTGGCCACGCACGTAGCGCAGGCCGACGAGCCAGCCGCCGGCCTGGCCGACCAGCAGCGTCGCCTGCTCCAGCCCCAGCCGTGCGCCGGGCGTCTGGAAGTCCTGCCGCAGCCGCCTGCGTTCGCGCTTGATCTGCGGATCGCCTTCCATGTCCTTGTGCTCGCGCTTCTGCTCGCTCTTGGTCATGCGCATCTCGCGGCCGAACAGCCAGCGCTGGATCAGCAGGTCCGCCGCGCCGACCACCAGAAAGGCGATCAGCGCGGTGATCACCAGCGGCGTCAACAGCGAGACGAAGGAGGAATAGACGCAGGCGCCGCCGCAGCGGGACGACTCCATCAGCGCCTGCAAGCCCAGCCGGTAGACGATCACCAGCGCCACCGACACCGCGAGCAACTTGAACAGCGTCTTGAGGAATTCGGTGATGCTGCGCATCGAGAACAGCCGCTTGAAGCCGGCGACCGGATTGATGTGCTGCACGTCCGGCTTGATCGGCTCGGTGGTGAACACCATGCCGCGCATGGCGGCCACGTTGGTGAGGATGACCGTCGCGACCGTGGCGACCAGCAGCGGCAGCGTCGCGGCCACCAGCAGGCCGATGGCCTCGGCCTGCACGCGCGGCCAGACGGTCTCGAACGGCTCGACGTAGATACGCCCGACGGTGATCAGGAACTGCCGCGCACGCCCCTCGATGCGCTCGGCCAGCGCCACCACGCACAGCGTGCAGACAAGCATCGCCATGCCGGTGACCAGGTCCTGGCTCTTGGACAGCTGCCCCTTCTGCCGCGCATCGCGCAGCTTCTTGTCGGAGGCTGGCTGGGATTTTTCCTCGCTCTTGTCGCTCACGGCCGCTGAAGGTTCCGGTCACGCGACGCGCACGGCCCTGCCTGGTCGCCGCGTCGGTACGGGGGTCGTGCCTTCCGGGCGCGACACTGACGTAAGGGCGGACTCAGGGCCCGGCCGTCGACCGGTCGTTCTGCTGGCTATAGAGGTTGCTGGCGAGGCTACCGGCGAGGCTGCCGGCCGTGTCGTCGGCCACGCGCGTGCCCAGCGGCTGGACGCTCATGGGTGTCTCCTTCGGGATGATGAGGCCGGACCGCACGACTTCATCCCGAAGCCGACTCAAGCTCACGCAAGACGGCCATCCGGCCGCTTTTCGGACGACTCTGCCGCAGCGGCATGACATGGGTATTGCACCGACATGACCGTCACGGCCACGGCCTCGTTCAGAGCGGCAACAGCGCCCGGCTGGCGTCGAGGAAGCCCTCGAAAACGGCGTGCAACCGGCCCAGCTCGTCGAGCATGAAGGGCACCAGAAAGGCGGTGTAGAGCGTGAGCAGGAAGGCGAACAGCAGGTTCTTCACCGGCAGCGACAGGTCGAACACATGCAGCTGCGGCGCCATGCGCGACAGGTAGGCCAGCAGCAGGTCGGCGACCAGCAGGGCGATCACCAAGGGCGCGATCATCAGCACGCCGATGGCCATGAGCCGATCGAGCACATGCAGGATCTGCAAGGCGGTGGCCTCCACCAGCACCGGCACGAAGGCATCGGCCGGCCACAGGGCGTAGCTGGCGTAGAAGCCGTCGAGCATGGCGGTGAAGCCGCCGGTGGCGAAGAACAACGCGATCAAGGCGACAGCCAGGAAGGTCGAGGTCACGCTCGCCTCGCCGGTGCCGAGCGGGTCGAGCAACTGGGCCATGGTCGAGCCGCGTTGCAGGTCGATCAGCTCGCCGGCCACTTCGGCGGCCCAGAACGGGATACCGAACAAGAGCCCGATCGCTACGCCGATCACCACTTCCTTGAGGATCAGCCCCGAGAGCATCAAGGCCGACGGCGCCTCCAGCCCCGACAGCGCGACGAACGCCGGCGGCGCGACCGGCATCGCCACTACCACGGCCACCGCCGAGCGCAGGAAGCCCGTCAGCCCGAGCCGGTTGAACGCCGGCGTGACCATGATCAACCCCAGCGCCCGCGCCACCGCCAGCCCGAAGGCGCCGAGCAGCGGGTACGCCAGATCGAAGAAGGCCGTCGCCAGTTCGGTGTTCACCGCGAGCCCTAGCGCGTCCAGGCGGGAAAGCGGTCGAGCATCTGCCCGGCCAGGTCGACGATCTCCCCGCCGAGCAGCGGCCCGGTGACGATCAGCACCAGCAGCACCGCCACCAGCTTGACCGCCTGCGGCAGGGTCTGGTCCTGGATCTGCGTCAGCGCCTGCAACAGGCCGACGCCGAACCCGACCAGGATCGCCACCCCCAGCGCCGGGGCCGAGAGCAGCAGCACCAGCAGCGCGGCGTCCTTCATCAGCGCAACGAACGCAGCCTCGCCCACGTCAGCCCCCGTAGCTCAGGATCAGGCCGTGCATCAGCCGCGACCAGCCGTCCACCGCGACGAACAGGAAGATCTTCAGCGGAATCGAGATCAGCGTCGGCGACACCATCATCATGCCCATCGCCATCAGCACGTTGGAGACGATCAGGTCGATCACCAAAAACGGGATGTACAGCAGGAAGCCGATCTCGAACGCCCGTGTCAGCTCCGAGCTGACGAAGGCCGGGATCAGCACCATCAGGTCGTCGTCGCGCAGGTCGGCGCGCGCCTCCTCCGACCAGATGTCGCGCGTCGCATCCATGAAGAAGGCCCGCTCGCTCGGCTCGGCGTAGCGCGACAGGTGCGCCTGCAAGGGCTCGCGCAACGCGCCCGCGGTGGCCTTGACCTCTTCGACGCTGTCGAGCGCCAGCGGGCGGTTCTCCAGCTGGCGGAACAGCTCGCCGGCCAGCGGCGTGGTGACGTAGACCGCGAGGATCAGGGCGATGCCGTAGAGCACCAGGTTCGGCGGCGTCTGCTGCACGCCCAAGGCGTTACGGATGAGGAACAGCACCACCGAGATCTTCAGGAAGCCGGTGAGCGTCACCACCGCCAGCGGCAGCAGGCCGATGGTGGCGACCAGCAGGATGATGCCGAACAGGTTCGGCTCGAACTCATTCATCGGCGGCGAGGCTCGTCAGGCGCACGCCCAGGCCATCGCCCAGCCGGACCAGCTCGCCGCGGCCAATGCAGCGCCCGTTGACGCAAAGCCGCACCGGCTCGTCGAGCGGCCGATCGAGCGCCAGCACGCTGCCCTCGCCCAGCGTGCGCACCTCGCCGAGCGGCAGGTCGAGCCGCCCGATTTCGCAGACCAGTTGCAGCGGCAGCCGGTCGAGCGCCTCGTCGGTCAGGCTGGCGGTGCGTGGGGTGTCGTGTGGGGCATCCATCGGTTGCGGCTCCATGAACGGCGAGAAAAGGGAATCGGCCAAGGGCGGGTCGGTGTCAGGCGAGAGGCCGGCGCAGAGGCGAATCGCGGCAGGGCCGGCGCGTTCGCAAGCAGTCTGGAACCGGTCGGCGAGCCTCAGCCGGTGGCCGCCGACGGGACGCTCGAGCATCACCACATCGCCCGGTCGAAGGCTGCGCAGCTCGGCGAGATCGAGCCATTGCCAGCCGGCTTCGATCACCGCCGGCAACGGCAGGCTGTCCAGCGATCGAGGCGCGGCCGGTAGCGCGTCCAGTGCATCGGCCAGCAGGCCGGCCGCGGTTTCGTCCAGCTCGAGCCAGGCCTGCCCGGCGCCGATGCACAACCCGATGCAGACGGGCAACGGCCGTTGCGGCGCCTGCGCAACGAAGCGGACCGGCCGCCCGCCGTGCGCCTCGAACCGCTGGATCGGCGCCAGCAACGCGTGCTCGACCAGCAAGCCACGCCAGGCCGCCGGCAGCGCGGCCCAGCCCTCGCCCGCCCATTGCGCCAGCGTCTCGGGGCTCAGGTGCAGGCAGGCGTTGGCCTCGCCGATCGTCAACGGCAGCGCGATGGCACCGCTCGCGCGCGCGAGCGGCGCGGCCAGCCGAACCGGCAGCGGCCCGTCCGGCAGGTCGAGTGCAACGGCTTCGCGGCGACGGCACAGCCGGCGCAGCAGCGCCGGGGCGGCCGCATTGAGGGCAGGCAGGGTCGGGAGGAAGGGCAGGCAGTCGGGCGCTCGCTCGGGCAGGGTCACACGGGTTCCTTAATGGCGGTCTCGGGTCCAGTCGTCCTGCGCCGGCCGTTCGGCGTCGTCCTCGTCGCGGCGTTCGGCCTCTTGCCGGGCGCGGTGATTGAGGTGCAGCCGGTGGCGCTCGATGGCTTCGCGGCGCTTGCGCTGGCGCAGGTGCGTGCGGGCCAGCGCCGCGCGCTGCGCATCGGCATCGGCCTGCTCGCCCTGCGCCTGCTCGATGGCGGCCCGGTACATCTCGGCGTCGGCCTCGGCGGTCAGCCGGCGGGCGTATTCCTTCTGCAGGGTGGCCATGTCCAGCCGCGTGGCGAGGTAATGGAGCGTGGCCGATTCCTCGGCTTCGAGTTCGGCGCGAAAGCCCCGGTAAGCCGCTTCGGCCTGTCGCAGCCGTTCGGCGGCCTCGCGCGCCGCCTGCGCCTGGCCGGCCACGGCGGCGGCCGCCCGGCGTTCGCGCAACTGGCGCAGGGCGAGCAGGCGGTCGAGGGTGGTATCGCTCATCGCATCAGCTCCGTCAGGGCGCGCTGGGTGTCGGTGAAACCGGACGGCGCGGCCAGATCCTGCCGCAGGAAGGCGTCGATGGCCGTGTGGCGGGCAATCGCGGCATCCGTCTCGGGATCGCTGCCGGCGCTGTATTCGCCGACCTGCACCAGCAGCTCGACCTGCTCGTAGCGGGCCAGCGAGTCGCGAACGCGCGCCGCGACCTGCCGGTGCGCCGGTCGCACCACGGCATCCATCAAACGGCTGCGGCTCCTGAGCACATCGATCGCCGGGAAGTGGTTGCGCTGGGCCAGCGTCCGGCTGAGCAGGATGTGGCCGTCGAGGATCGACATGACTTCCTCGGCGACCGGGTCCTGGGTGCCCTCGCCTTCGGTCAGCACCGTGTACAACCCGGTGATCGAGCCGCTGGCGGCCGGGCCGGCGCGCTCCAGCAGCCGCGGCAGCGCGGCGAACAGCGACGGCGGGTAACCGCGCCGGGTCGGCGGCTCGCCGGCGGCAAGGCCGATCTCGCGCTGCGCACGGGCAAAGCGCGTGACGCTGTCCATCAGCAACAGCACGTGCCGGCCCTGATCGCGAAAATGCTCGGCCAGCGCGGTGGCGGCGTAGGCGGCCTTGACCCGCTCCATCGCCGGCCGGTCGGAGGTGGCGACCACCGCCACCGTGCGGGCGCGGGCCTCGGCGTCCAGGTGCCGCTCCAGCAGTTCGCGCACCTCGCGGCCGCGCTCGCCGATCAGGCCGAGCACCACCACGTCCGCCTCGGTGCCGCGGATCATCGCGGCCAGCAGCGATGACTTGCCCACGCCGGCCTCACCGAACAACCCCATGCGCTGCCCGCGCGCCAGGGTCAGCAACCCGTCGATGGCGCGAATGCCCAGCATCAGCGGCTGGTCGATGAGTTGCCGGCTGAAGGCCGCCGGCGGTTCGGCGTGCACCGGGCAGCGCGGCATGGGCGGCAGGCTGGCGCCCGGCGGGCCGTCCAGCCATTCGCCCAGCGGGCTGATGGCCTTGCCGAGCAAGGCGTCGCCCACCGGAATCTCCAGCACCGTGCCGGTCGGAATCACCTGGGCCCGCGTCGAGAGGCCGTCCAGCTCGCCGATGGGCGTGAGGATCGCCTCGTCCTCGGCGAAGCCCACCACCTCAGCCGCCACCTGCCGCTGCGTGACCGGATCGCGCAGGTAGCAAAGCTCGCCGATTCGCGCCATCGGCAGGCTGGCATGCACCATCACCCCGCGAACGCGCAGCACGCGGCCACGCATCGGTCGCGGCTCGGCCTGCTCGACGCGCGCATTCAGGCGCTGCACCAGATGGTCGAGCGACGGCCGCACGGATGGCTCGCTCATGCCGGCACCTGCGTGCGATCGGTCATCAGTGCGCGGGCGATGGCCTCGAGCTGGGCCTCGGCGTCCAGCTCGACCTCGGTCATCGCGCCGACCAGCGTCGCCTGCGCGCCGTGCAGGTGTGCATCGCCGATCACATCGGGTGCCGCATCGCCCAGGCGCTCGGCGAGCCGGCGTTGCACGGCGGCCACCCGCTCGGGCGCCACCCGCAGGCTCAGCGCCTGTTCGTCACGGAAATCGGCCAGCGCACGGGCGGCCAGCGCGGCGATGCGCTCGGCATCGTCCAGGCCATCGATGACCTGTCGAACGATGCCGAGCGCCAGTTGCGCCAGTTGATCTTCGAGGCCGGCCAGGTAGCGGTCGACATCCGCCTGCGTGCGCGCAAGCAGCTCGGCCGCGGCGTCGGCGCCCTGCGCACGGCCTTCGGCGTAGCCCTGGCGCCGCGCCGTGTCGGCCTCGGTCATCGCGCGTTCGCGCACCTGCGCGGCCTGCTCACGGGCGGCCTCGATGAAGCCGAACCCGTCCTGCCAGGCGCGGGCTTCGGCAGCGCGCAGGAGGCGGCCGGCCGGGCGGGTCGGCAGCGCGTTCATGCCGCCTCCCCGGCCGGCGCCGCCAGCCAGTCGACCGCGACGGCGCGCACGAGCGCAACGCGGCGGTCCCGGTAGTCATCATCGACAGCGCCGCCGGCCTCCAGCCCACGCAGGCGCATCCAGTGCTGCAACGACGCGGGCAGCGTGGCGAACCAGGCCGCCAGGCAGGCGGCGCCGTCGGTCTCGACGAGCACCTCGAGCAGGTCGGGGTCGTCCTGCTCGGTGCTCGACCACGCCAGCGCCCGGTGCCTCAGCGCAAGGGCACACAGCGGCCTGCCGAACCGCTCGTTCAAGGCCTGCACCTGCGGCGCCTGGATCGCCCGCGCGAAGGCCTGCGCCTGGCACACCACGCCGCAGGCGCGCCGCAGACCGGCGAGCTGGGCGTCGGTGGCACGCAGCAGCAGGCGATCGCCCGGCGCGTCCACCGCGGGCAAGTCGCCCGCGTCTCCGGCCAGCAACCGGAGCAGCCGATCGTGAAAGCGCGGCTCGGCCAGCAGCGCGTCCGTCTGCGCGATGTGAATGTCCGCGGCGTCGCCGCCGAGTTGCCGCCGAATCAGGGTCTGCACGTCGAGCAATGCCAGCCGCTCGCCGGCCGAAGGCGGCCAGCTGTCCCCGTCCATCGCCGCACTCATGCGCGAGGCGCCAGGGTGTAAACGCGCGCACCGCCGGCCGGGCGACGCATCAGCCAAATGCAGCCGCCAGCGAGCGCCAGCACCGCCAGCAGCAGCCCGCCGAACAGCAGGCGCGCCTGATCGAGGCTGGCCGCTTGCAGCGTGATGCCGAGAAAGCTCACCAGCGGTTCCGCCGTCGGGGCGACTACCGCGGGCGCCGCCACCGGGATCACCGAGACGCCTTCGTAGGTCAGGCCGGAAATGCCGTTGGCGACCAGGGTCTTCACCTGCGGGATCAGGCGATTGATGTCCAGGTCCGGCTCGTGGCGAATGAACACCGAGGCCGAGGACGGCACCGAGTCGCGCTTGAGAAGGTCGTTGTCCGGCAGGACCACGTGCACCCGCGCCGAGAGCACGCCATCGACCTGCGAGACGGTGTGCGACAGCTCCTGGCTGAGCGCATAGATCATCTGCGCCCGCTCCTGCACGGGCGAAGACACCAGCCCGTTGCTCTGGAACACCTCGCCCAGATTGGCGAAGTCCTGCTCCGGCAACCCGGCGTCCTCGAGCAGCGCGACGGCCTCGGCGAAGCGGCGCTTGTCCACCGTTACGGTCAGCAGCCCGTCCTTCTGCACGACGCGGTCGGCGGCGATGCCGCGTTCGAGCAGCGTCGCCACCATGCGGTTGGCCTCGCGCTGCTGGAGGTTGGTGTAGAGGTCGGTATCGCAGCCCTGGATCAGCAGCGCGAGCAGCAACAGGACGGTCGGCTTGATGCGCATCACTGGCCTCGCAACAGCGTGTTGGCTGCGCCGGAAATCTGCGTGGCGCCGCGCACCACCATCTGCGTCTCGATGGCGTGATCGAACATGCGGCTGAGCGATTCGGCGACCTTTTCCAGTTGCGCGTCGGCCATGCGCGTCGGCGCCGCCTGGCCGGCCGCGTCCGCTCCCGGTGCGGCGGAGGCATCCAGCTGCTCGGCGCGGATCGCGAACTGGCGGGTGCGCTCGAGAAAGCCGTCGAGGCCGTTCACCAGCCCTTCGCCCAGTTGCGCGGGGCTGGCTCCCTGCCCCGCGACTTGGGCCTGACCGGCCAGGTGCTCGAACAGGTTCTGCGACGCCAGCTCCGGGCCGGACGGCAGGGTGGCGGTGGAAATCGTCGGCGTCATGGTGCCCCTCGTGCGCTGCGGTCAGTCCAGGTGGGTGCGGACGGTCACTCGTCCGACATGGCTTCGTTGAGGATCTCGGTGGCGCGCGGCATGAGGATCATCTGCCCGCCGATCTGGATGGCGCCGACGATCAGCATCTCGTTGAAGTCGGCCTCCGACAGCTCGTTCTGCGCGTTCTCGATGGCCTCGTCGAAGGTCCGCTCATTGGCGGCGGCGCTGGAGCCGCCGGTGACGACGCTGGTGTCTACGGGATTGATGGACATGCAAAGGTCTCCTGCGTGGATGTGCCGGATGGCACGGGCGTCGGTGTCAGCTGCGGTCGCTGGCCACCTCGGTGTCGGCGCCGCCGCGAAACACGCGCACGCCGAGGCTGGGTGCAGCGCCGCCGCGCGGGCGCAGGCTGTCGAGGCGGCGTTGCACGTGGCCGATGTAGCCGGGCGGGCCGGAGACGGCGAGCAGGGCCTGGCGTGCGTCCAGCCGGGCGGCGATGCCCGCGCCCGGGCCGAGCGAGTCGAGCAGCCGATCGAGGGCTTGAGCGTCGTAGCGGCGGACATCGAAGCTGCGGGTGGCGACGTCCCTGGCGGCGTCGACCACCACGGCGTCGCCGTCGAGGTACCAGGACAGGCCGGCGGCGGCGGCCACGCGATCGAGAAAGGCGCGCGCATCGGCGGCCTGGATGTCGCCACGCACGCGGCCACGCACCTGATCGGAAAGGATGACGGGCACGCCGAGGTTGCGGCCGAACTCGCCGAGCACGCCGCGCACGTCCTGATCGAGCACGCGGTAGCGGTAGGGCTCGGCAAACCAGTCCGGGCTGGCGAGCGCAGGCAGCGGCAGGCCGATCGCCAGCGCGAGGCACGCGCATCGGCATAGGGCGCAGAGGTCCGGGCGAAGCAGGTTCATGTTCGTTCCATGCGGCTAGCGGCCGGACCTGGGCCCGGCATTCACACTGTCCTGTATGGCGCGACTGCACGACCGCATTCCAGCGACCGAACGCGGGAACCGCCGTGACGGTTCCTGGCAATGGCCCGAGTATCGCCAAGGCAGATGACGTTCAGGTTGCAGCGCGGCGTGTCGTCGCCAGGCGGATGTCACGGCGCTGTCATGCGGCTCTGGCCCAATCGTGCGCTGCACCCGATGCAGGAGATGTCCGTGCCCGAGTTCGCCCCGCTGCGCCTGTCCGCCACCCTCCTCTGCCTGACCCTGACCGCCTGCGCCAGCCAGTCGACCGCGCCCCTCGGCGACCATGACCGGCTCATGGCGCTGGCCGAGCAGGTACGCCGCGGCGGCGACCCGGCCTCCGCGGCCGCGCTGTACGAACGCGCCGTGCAGCAGGGCGACGACAGCCCGGACCTGCTGCGCGCGCTGGGCGAAACCCGGCTCGCGGCCGGCGATGCGGCGGGTGCCGCCGAGGCGTTTCGCGACCTGTTGCGGCAGGACGACGAAGACCCGCAGGCGCTGCTCGGGCTGGGGACCGCAGAGTTGCAGCTCGGCCGCTTCGACCGCGCCGTCCGGACGCTTGAGCAGGCCGCGCCGGCACTGGGTACCGCGCAGGCCTACAACCGGCTCGGCACGGCGCAGGTGCTGGCCGGTCGCTTCGGCGACGCCCAGGCGGCCTATGGCACGGCGATCGACCAGGCGCCGGGCGATCTCGACATTCGCAGCAACCTGGCGCTGGCACTGGCGTTGAACGACCAGGCCGACGAGGCACAGCGAGCGATCGCCGCGGTCGCGCGCTCGCCGCTGGCCGAGCCGCACCATCTGCGCCAGCAGATGCTGGTCCTGACCCTGATCGGCGACGAAGCCGGCGCGGCGCAGGCATTGGCCGGGCTGCCCGAGCAGGATCGTCTGGCCCTGCTCGCCGAAGCCCGTTCGATTCGCCAGCTCGACGATCCGGCCGCGCGCGCGCGGGCCATCGGGCTGCTGACCGGCGCCCGCTGAGCCGCCTGCGATCAGCCAGCGGCGCGCTCGGGGTCAGGGCACGCCGGCCGTGCCGGTCTGCGCTTCCAGCCGGCGCTGGCGTTCCTGCCCGGCCTCGGCATCGCCACGCAGGTAGCGCTCGGCGGCCTGCGCCACCGGCGCGGCGAAGGCAGCGCCGGTCTGCCGGCCGTGACGCAAGTCGGCCGGGTGCTCGACCATTCGCTGCAGGTTCAGCGCGTTGGCACAGCCGGGCGGTAGGCGCTCGGGTTCGGCGTCCTCCACCGCGAGCGCCAGGCAGGCATCGGGAAAGGGTCGCGCCTGGTCGCGCAGGTCGCTGCTGAAATCCGCCGAGTAGCGCGGCGAATCCAGCTCGGTGGCGCATCCCGACACGAGCGCGGCCAGCCCCAGCCAGGCGACGATCGGCAGCAGCGCCCGGTGCGTATCAATCGACATGGAATCCGAACTCCGTACGACGGGTGAGGCCCTGGCCGCCGGCCAGTTGCCAGGCAGGATTGGCGCTGGCCGGATCGAGCGGCGTGGCCAGCTCGCGCTCGCCGCTCGGCTCGACCAGGTAAGGCGTGATGAGGATCACCAGCTCCGTCTCGCTCTGCTGGAACCGCTTGGAGCGGAACAGCGCGCCGAGCACCGGCAGGTCGCCGAGCAGCGGCAGGCGATCCATGTCCTGCGTGTTGTCGCGCTGGAACAGCCCGGCGATGGCGAAGGTCTGGCCGCTACCGACTTCCACCTGCGTATCGGCGCGGCGGATGCGGAAGGTCGGCACCGTCAGGCCGGCGATTTCCACCGTGCTGCTGCCCGACAGGCTGCTGACCTCGGGCCGCACGCGCAGGCCGATGCGATCGCCGGGCAGAAGCGTGGGGGTGAACGTCAGCGACACGCCGTAGGGCTTGTACTCGATGCCGACCAGCTCGTTGCCGACCGGCACCGGCACGGGGATCTCGCCGCCCGCGAGGAAGCTCGCGGTCTGGCCGGTCATGGCGGTGATGTTCGGCTCGGCGAGGATTTCCAGCAGGCCGTTGCTCTGCAACGCATCGAGCAGCACGTCGACGCTGCCGCTGCCGGAGCTGAAGCCGCCGCCGATGAGGTTGGTCGCGCCTTCGGCCGCGGCGCCCGCCAGCGGTCCACCGGTGACGAGACCGAAGGTGAAGTTGCCGGCATTGACCAGCGCGTTCCAGTTCACGCCGTAGCTGAGCAGCTGCTGCCGCGAGACTTCGGCGAAGCGCACGCGGATGTTCACCTGCGGCGCGCCTTCGTAGGTCGCGAGGTTCAAGGCGGGCTGGCCCTCGGCAGCCTGGCTGTCGAGCGTGCCCTGGACGGCGAGCGCCGACGCCACCGAGTCGGTGCTGCCGCTGGCCAGGGCACGCCGGCCAGCCAGATCGACCCTGACCGTGCCGGCCTCGGGCCGCACCTCGAGGCGAACGCGCCCGCGGTCCTGCTGTTCGGCGCCGAGCGCGATCAGGTCCGTCGCGCCTAGCGACTTGGCATAGACGTAGGCGACTCCGTCGGAGACGACCCGCACGTCCGCGATCGCAGGATCAGCGACGAACAAGGATTCCACACGGCCCGGAAAGCGCAGCACCCGCCCTTCCCCCGGCGCCAGCCCGATGCGCTGGTCGCTGCCGGGATCGAGCGTGACCGGCCGTGCCTGCGCGGCGAGCGGCAGCAGGCCGGCCAGCAGGCAGAAACAGGTGACCAGCCACAGGCCGTGGCGAATCACACGGCTGCCGTTATCCATCGAAGGGTCGTGCATGAGCGCTCCTTGCAAAGGGTGAATCAGGATGCCGCGGCCGTGGCGGTACGCTCCGGCAGCGGCTTGTAGCCGCGCGGCAGCTCCACCGGCGCCAGCGGCTGGACGGAAAATTCGCGGGTCAGGTCCTGGTAGCTGAGCACCGCCACGTCGAGGCCGTGCCGCACCAGCAGCTGCCGCAGGTAGCGGCGGATGTCCGGCGAGGTCATCACCACCGGTTCGAGGCTGCCGGAGAGCCCGTCCAGGTGGCCTTGCAGCTGGGACAAGACACCGCGCGACAGGCTTTCGGGCAGCACCTGACGGTCGCTCCGGCGCAGGATCTGTCTGATGGCTTCTTCCAGCGGACGGGTCAGCGTGTAGGCGGCGATCACCCGATTGCCATCGGCGTATCGGTGGCAGATGTGGCGCGCCAGCGCGGCGCGCACATGCTCGCTGAGCACATGGATTTCCAGGTCGCGCCCGCCCCATTCGACCAGCGCTTCGAGCAGCACCCGCAGGTTGCGCAGGCTGATGCCTTCGTCCAGCAGTCGGCGCAGCACTTCGGAAGTGCGCTGCAGCGACACGGCGCGCTGGGCCTCCTTCACCAGTTCGGGATAGTCGGCCTCCATCCGCGCCAGCAGCTGCCGGGTCTCCTGGATGCCGACGAACTCGGCGGCATAGCGCCGCAAGGTCTGCGCGAGGTAGTCGCCGAGCGCCTCGTCGAGGCTGCGGAAGGCGACGCCCGCCTCGGTCATCGCGCCACGCGCCGCGGCATCCGCCCACAGCGCTTCGCGGCGACCCGCCAGGGGCGGCAGGCGCAGCGGTTCGACGTCGGCCAGGGCCAGGGTGATCTCGTCGTCGAGGATCTGCAGGCCGCCGGGCACCACGCTCGTCTCGGCGACCGGCACGCCGTCGACATCGACACCGACCCGCCCCTCGCCCGCACGCGGATCGCACCGGACGCCGACCCGCGGCAGTTCGATGCCCAACTCCTCCATCACCCGCTCGCGGGCCTGCTCGGCCTGCGCCCGCACGGTCGCGAGCGGCATGCCCTGCTCGACCGTCGGCCCCAGCCACAGGGTGACGCGGCAGGCGGTGTCGCCGAGTTCCAGCGGCGTGGGCCCGCCCGGTTCGAGCGCGACCGGCGCGGTGTCGCTGGCCAACCCCGCCGCGGGTGTCGAATCGGCCAGCACCGGCTCCGGCCGTTCGCGCCGCACCTGCCGATAGGCGCAGCCGCCAAGCAGCACCGACAGCACGAGGAACACCGGCGCCGGAAAACTCGGCACGAAGGCGACCGCCAGCAGGATCGCCGACGTCAGCCCGAGCGCCTTGGGGTTGGCGCCCATCTGCCCGACGATTTCGCTGCCCAGGTCGCGCTCGTCGTCGGATGCCACCCGCGTCACGACCGTGCCGGCCGCCACGGCGATCAGCAGCGCCGGTATCTGCGCAATCAGGCCGTCGCCCACGGTCAGCAGCGAATAGGTATGCAGCGCCTCGCCGAAGGGCATGCCGCGGTCGAGCATGCCGATGGCCCAGCCGCCGAACAGGTTGACGCAGAGGATGACCAGCCCGGCGATGGCATCGCCCTTGACGAACTTCATCGCGCCGTCCATCGCGCCGTACAGCTGGCTTTCCCGCTCGAGCCGCGAGCGGCGCAGACGGGCTTCCTGCTGGTCGATGTCGCCGTTGCGCAGGTCGTTGTCGATGCTCATCTGCTTGCCCGGCATCGCATCGAGCGTGAAACGGGCCGCGACTTCGGCGACGCGCTCCGAGCCCTTGGTGATCACCAGAAACTGCGCCACGGTGATGATCAGGAAGACCACCAGGCCGATCACCACCTCGCCGGCGATGACGAACTCGCCGAACGCCTGGACGATCTCGCCGGCATCCCCTTCGAGCAGGATCAGCCGCGTGGTGGTGATCGACAGCGCCAGGCGAAACAGCGTGCTCAGCAGGATCACCGGCGGCAGGGCCGAGAAGTCGACCGAACGCGACAGGTAGAACGCCACCACCAGCACCAGCAGGCTGAAGGCGATGTTGACGCCGATGAGCAGGTCCACCAGCCAGGTCGGCAGCGGAATGACCATCATGGTGACGGCCAGCAGCATGAAGGCGGCGATCACCACGTCGCTGCGCCCGGCGGCGAGCTGCGCCAGGCGATTGAGCGGAGCCAGGGTCATTCGGTCCTCCAGGCGAGGTAGCGGTGGAAGCAGTCGCGGGCCTGGTCATGCTCGCCGAGCAGCCAGAAGGCCCGGCTGCGCAGCAGTTGATGGTCGGCACGCTCGCCTTCCAGCCCGGCGAGCTGATCGACCGCGAGCAGCGCCCGGCGCCCGTCGCCGACGGCCAGAAAGCCACCGACCAGGGTCCGCAGGATCGGCGCATGGGCCGGTGCCAGCCGCGCGGCGAGCAGCAACATGGCGAGCCCGCGATGGGGCTGGCCGGCGCGGGCATAGAGGTCGCCACGCACCTGCAGCCAGAGCGCCGCTTCGTGGTCGAGCACGCTCACGAGGCCTGCTCCTGCGCCAGCAATTCGAGCAGCGCCTGCTGTTGGTCGCACTCTTCGAGCAGCATGCGCTCGAGCATGACGAGGGTTTCCGGGTCGGCATCCAGTGCCGGCAACACGGCGTCGAGCAGGTGCTGGAGGATGTCCAGCGAGCGGTGCTCTCCGAGCAGGCCCGGATCGTCGATCAAGGGCAGCGTGGCGCGTTCCAGCGCACTGAGCTGCGCACGGGAAGGTCGATCGCGACGGGCGCGCAGCAGCCGTTCGAAGCTGTCGCCGGCCGTGCCGTTGACCACCGGCGCAAAACGTCGAACGGCGTCTGCGGAGCTCGCCGAGGAGACCTCGGCGCCGGCCGAACGGCCGAGGCGGTGCGGGTCGATTCTCAACGGAGGGTACTCAGCGGACGTGCGTTCATAACGTCAGCGCGTACTCGGCGCCATCGCGGCGCAGCAGGAGCCGGTCCGCCTCGATCGCCGACAGTACCCAGCCGTCGGCCATTGCCGCGCCGGGATAGAGCCGCTCGCCATGCTCGCCGATGACATAGGGGTTGGGCCCACTCCAGATCGCCTGCACCCGTACGCGCGGCGCTGGCGGGCGCTCTCGCTCGGTGACGGCCGCGTGCAGCAGGTGAGTGTCGCCGTGGCTCCGGTCGAACCAGCGCTGGACGTCGCGCCAGCGGGTCATGGCCTCGGCGTCCAGCGTGCCGGTGATCTGCACGTAACTGCCGTCGGCGTCGAGTCGCAGCGACTCGAGCCCGGCATCGGCGAGCCGCGCCCGCAGCGCATCGAGCGGTTCGGTAGGCGCCGGGAGGGTCGCGGCCGCCGCCGGCATCGCCTCGGGCATCGGCGCCGGTCGCGACGAGGCGCCGCTCATGGCGAGAAAGGGATAAAGGCACAAGGCCACGCCCGCCAGGCTGCCGGCGGCCCAGGCGGCGCGGCGGTCGAGCCAGGCTCGCAGCGGCGTCGCGACGGGCTGGGTCGGGCGCAGGTCGAGCGCCACCTCGCCGACGGCCAGCCGCGCCGGCAACCGTGCCAGGCAGCCGGTGCCCTGGGCCAGTGCGGTGCCATCGACCAGCACCGCGCCGCCGATCGCCTCGATGCGCACCCGGCCGCCGCGCTCGGGGCTCAGCACGAAGTGCTCGGGCGCGATGGCCGCGTCGCTGAGTACCACGTCGCAGGCCAGGTCGCTGCCAATGCGACAGGCGCGCCGGTCGAGGTCGAAGGAGGCGCCGGCATGCGCGCCGGCTACCACCAGCGCACGCGAAGCCGTCGGCGTCAGGGTCGCGAAGAGCTGAGCATTCATCGGATTCGAGCCCCGTGGCGGTGTTCACGCCGCACGCCGGAGCGGTGCCGCGCGAAACAGGAATTCGGTGAAAACGTCGGGCGACGCCGAAACGCCGCCCGAGCGCGAATCAGTTCTGAGGACGCTGCTTGGTCGCGTCGAGCTCAGTCTTCTTCTCGGTGGTGATCTCGGTGATCTTGGCCGACTTTTCGATCGCGGCGTCGAAAGCGGCTTCCATCTTGGCGATTGCAGCGTCGGCGGACGTGGTGCTGCTGGGGGCTACAGAACTCATATCGATGTCTCCTTGGAGGGGGATAAAGGACATGCGCAAACCGCCACTGCTCGGCTGCAACCTGCACAACGCCAACGAGCGGTGACCTGGCCGGCGTGCCGGTGGCCGTCGTTCGTTGCAGGGTCAGGTTGCAGAGCGAACGTGACGGTTTAATGGCGGGATAGAGCCCTGTAGACGGTTTCCCGGCGAACGGTAGGCTTGCCATGCCGGTGCCATCCAGGCGTCACAGAACTGACTTATGCTCAGGCCATCCCTCGGAGATCAGCCATGCCTTCGACCACCGCACCCGGTCACGACGAAAACCCCAACGGGCCTTCACTGGGGGCGTTGTTCCTGATCTTCCTGCGGCTGGGCTGCACCTCGTTCGGCGGGCCGGTGGCGCACCTGGGTTATTTTCGCGACGAGTTCGTCGTGCGGCGCCGGTGGCTGGGCGAGCGCGCCTATGCCGATCTGGTCGCGCTGTGCCAGTTCCTCCCAGGCCCGGCGAGCAGTCAGGTGGGCATGGCGATCGGCCTGTCGCGCGGCGGCTACGCCGGACTGGCGCTGGCCTGGTGCGGGTTCACCCTGCCGTCGGCGGTCGCGCTCATCCTGTTCGCGCTGGGCGTGGCGCACTGGGGCGATGCGCTGCCCGCGGGCCTGCTCGATGGGCTGAAGATCGCCGCCGTGGCGGTCGTTGCCCAAGCCGTGTGGGGCATGGGCCGCAGCCTCTGCCCCGATCCGTTGCGCATCGCCCTGATGATCGGCGCGGCCGCGCTGGTGTCGCTGTGGTCGACCGCGCTGGCACAGGTCGCGGTCATCCTGCTCGGCGGGCTGGTCGGGCTGTGGCGCCTGCGGCCGGATGCGGATGCCGCGCACCAAGCGCTGCCGGTGACCGTCTCGCGTCGCACGGGGCTGATCTGGCTCGCGCTGTTCGCTGCGCTGCTGGTCGGCCTGCCGCTGCTGGCGGAGGTCATGAGCGGGCGGACGATCGAGCTGATCGCCGCGTTCTACCGCGCCGGCGCGCTGGTGTTCGGCGGCGGTCATGTGGTGCTGCCGCTGCTGCAGGCCGAGGTGGTGCCGACCGGCTGGGTCGGGAACGCGACCTTCCTCGCCGGCTATGGCGCGGCGCAGGCGGTGCCGGGCCCGCTATTCACCTTCTCGGCCTTCCTCGGCGCCTCGCTGAACGGGCAGCCGAGCGGCTGGCTGGGCGGCTCGATCGCGCTGCTGGCGATCTTCGCGCCGTCCTTTTTGCTCATCGTCGGCGCCCTGCCCTTCTGGGAAGGCCTGCGCCGCAGCCGACGCACCCGGGCCGCGCTGATGGGCATCAATGCCGCCGTGGTCGGGCTGCTGCTCGCCGCGCTCTACGACCCGGTCTGGACGTCGGCCATCGACGGTCCGGCGGCGTTCATGCTGGCGGTCGCGGCGTTCTTCGCACTCGTCACCTGGCGCCTGCCGCCCTGGCTGGTGGTGCTCGGCTGCGCACTGCTCGGCGTCCTCCTGCAACCATGAACTCATCCGCACGATGGATGTGATTCAGCGCACAGGCTGATAAGCTCCGCGCCCTCACGAACACGGATGTTCAGGTGCTTATGGATAACACAGACAAACGCCGCTACCACGCGTTGCGCGCACATATCGACGGGCTGCTGAATGACGGCGCGTCCTTCGTCAAACGCGACCCCACCCTGCTCTGCCACCGCGAAAAGCTCTATCGCGTGACGCTGGGCATGTTGGTAGACGAGTTCCACGAGGTCGAACACCTGGACCTCGCCCACCTCCCCGCGCCGCCCGTGCCGCTGCTCGACGAGCAGTGACAATACCGAGCTTCGGGCCGGCCTGAACCGATTCGGCCCGGTCCGACCGTTTGCCCTCTCCTCTCTTGCGACGCACCTGTGCGGCCTCGACGGGTCACACCTTGAGTCGTCATTCGAGAGGAGGCCCCATGACGGTCGAGCAACAGCTGCAACTACTCGAGGAACTGCTACTGGCCCGAGGCCCCGCGGGGCAGGAAGACGAAGTGCGTGCCATCTGTCATCGCGAGCTGTCGGGTTGTTGCGACGAGGTCTGGCAGGACCCGGCCGGCAACCTGATCGGCGTGATCAAAGCGACCCAGGTGCCGCGCGCCGAGGCCGAGCAGCATGCGATACGCATCATGGCGCACCAGGATGAGATCGCGATGGTGGTCAAGCGTATCGACGATGATGGCCGCCTGCGTGTCGTGGCGCTGGGCGGCGCCTACCCGGTCAACTTCGGCATGTGCCCGGTCGACATCCTCGGCGAGTCGCAGGTGCTGTCCGGCGCGCTGTCCTTCGGCACCATGCACGGCACCACCGAGACCTCGCAGTCAAAGGATGTCCTGCAGGGCGACGTGCAGTGGAACGACGTGCATGTGATCACACGCTACAGCAAGGCGGAGCTTGGCGAACTCGGCGTGCGGGCCGGCACGCGGGTGGTGCTGAGTCGGCACTGGCGCAAGCCCTTGCGCATCCGCGACTGCATCGCCGCGCACTTCCTGGACGACCGCGCGCCGATCGTCACGGCGCTCACGGCGGCGCGAATGCTGTGCGATTGCCGCGAATCGCTCACCGCCGACGTCATGTTCGTGTTCACCACGAACGAGGAGGAAACCAACTCCGGCGCCCAATACGCGGCGCGCACGCTGCCCGGCACCCTGTGCATCGCGCTGGAAGTCGGTCCCATCGCCGCCGAATACGACACCCGATTGTCGGTCGATCCGATCGTGCTGACGGGGGATGAAAAGGGCTTCTACTCACGGCATGTGTCGGAAGGCCTGCTCAAGGCGGCGGCGCGCTGCGGCTATTGCCCGCAGCCCGCGCTGATGCCCGGCTTCGCCTCCGACGCCAGCGCCGTGCTCGGCTCGGGCTCCTCGCCAACCGCCGGCTGTCTGGCCATCCCGACCGAGAACACCCACGGCTATGAAGTGATCATGCAGCACGGCATGGAGGCCTGCGCGCGCACCCTGGTGGAGTACCTGAGGTCGCCGGGTGGCTAGGGTGAGTCCTGGCGTCGCTGCCGATGGCGATTGGCGAGTGCGATGTTCTCGTCCTCGCCGCCCTGACCCACCAGGCGGCTCGGTAGAAATAGGCAGGCGCATGGCAGGAATCGGCTAACGACCGACGACCTCCCGGTCTCACTCTGGCTTCACCGCCTCACCGAGGCACATCCAGAGAGGAGAACAGCCATGCACACCATCGAAGGCAAAGTCGTCGCGATTACCGGTGCCAGCAGTGGGATCGGTGAAGCAACCGCCCGGCTGCTCGCCAGCCGCGGCGCCACGGTCGTCCTGGGCGCTCGTCGTACCGAACGGCTCGAGCAGATCGCCGGCGACATCCGCGCAGCCGGTGGCACCGCCGAATTCCGCGCGCTGGACGTCACCGATCGAAGCGATGTCCAGGCGTTCGTCGACTTCGCGGCCAGCCGACACGGTCGCCTCGACGTGCTCGTCAATAACGCTGGCGTGATGCCCCTTTCCAAGCTCGAGGCGCTCAAGGTCGACGAGTGGGACCGCATGATCGACGTCAACATCCGCGGCGTGCTGCACGGAATCGCCGCGGCACTGCCGCTGATGCAGCGCCAGCGTGCCGGTCAGATCATCAACATGGCGTCGATCGGCGCCTACGCCGTGAGCCCCACCGCCGCCGTCTACTGCGCGACCAAGTTCGCCGTCCGGGCCATCTCCGAAGGGCTGCGCCAGGAAGTCGGTGGCGACATCCGCGTCACCGTCGTCTCGCCCGGCGTCACCGAATCGGAGCTGGCCGACAGCATCTCCGACGAAGGCGGACGCGCGGAAATGCAGGCGTTCCGCAAGATCGCCATCCCCGCCGATGCGATCGCCCGCGCGGTTGCCTACGCCGTCGAACAGCCGGCGGACGTGGACGTGAGCGAACTGATCGTTCGGCCGACGGCCAGCCCCTACTGACGCGCACGCACCGTCCGATTCACACCTCACCGATTCGCGCATCGCCCGGTTCGTCACGTCGCGGGCCGACCGGGCGTCGCCCCCCTGAAAGGAGTGCTGCGATGACCATTCAACGCTACGTGTTCGCCCTGTTCACCCTGCTGGCGCCGCTCGGCGTGTCCGCCGCACAGGCAGGTACGCCCCCGGAAGCCGAAGCGGCGACCGAACGCAACCGCCAGTTCATCGCGCAGGCCTTCGCCGACTGGGCGGCGGGAGAGGGTTCGTTCTTCGATGACGTCCTGACCGAGGATGCGGTCTGGATCATCAAGGGGTCCGGCCCCTCCGCCGGCGTCTACAGGGGGCGCGACGACTTCATGGAACGCGCCATCAAACCCTTCGCCGACCGCATGGCGACCTTCGTCCAGCCGACGGTCCGGGACATCTGGGCCGACGGCGAGCATGTGATCGTCCACTGGGATGGCGCCGGAACGGCCGCCGACGGCGCGCCCTACCGCAACAGCTACGTGTGGATTCTGCGAATGGACGACGGAAAGGCCGCCGAGGTGATCGCCTTCCTCGACCTGCCCGAATATGAAGATGTACTCCAGCGCGTTCCAGCCCCCAGGACATGACCTGTTGCACGGCGAAGGGCCAGGCGCATTGGGCTTGCAGGGTTCACTGAGGGTGGTCGTCCAATCGACGTCATGGAACGACTCATGCTGGGAACAAGGCAACCACGCCGGGCCGAAATACCTCGGCGTGGGCGCCCTAGCCTTTGAACCCTTTGGCGACCAGATAAACCTCTCTGGACCGCGGCCGCGAGGCCTCGGGTTTGCGTATCACGACTTTTTCGAATGAACCGCGAACATCCTTGAGGAAGGCGTCCGAGCCTTCGCCCTGGAAGACCTTGACCACGTAGTTGCCGCCGGGCTTGAGCACCTGACGAACCATGTCCAGGGTGAGTTCGACCAGGTGCATCGAGGCGGCCTGGTCAGCGGCTGCGACCCCGCTGATATTGGGCGCGATGTCGGACACGATCAGATCGGGCTGCCTGCCGCCGAGCATGCCGAGGATCTGATTGAAGACCGCGTCCTGGGTGAAGTCGCCCTGAACGAAATCCACATTGTCGAGCGCGCCCATCGGCAGGATGTCGGTAGCCAGCACCCGCCCCGTTTCGCCGACGATACCGCCGGCCACCTGCGACCAGCCTCCCGGGGCCGAGCCCAGATCCATGACCAGCATGCCGGGGCGTATCAGCTTGTCCTTCTCGTTCAGCTCGATCAGCTTGTAGCTGGAACGCGAGCGCAGGCCATCTTTCTGGGCGCGTTTGACGAAAGGATCGTTGACGTGTTCATCCAGCCACCGGCGGCTGCTTTTGGATCGTTTCATGGGAAAGCCAACCACGGGGCATCAAGGTGAAGAGCGACCTGCGCGCCGGAGCGAAGCGCCCAGGCCGCAAAGTGGCGGCGATTATAAGCCGATATCGCGGCGCCGCGGGGCTGCGAGCCACCCCGCGCGCGCCACCGACGCCTGACGGACACCCATCGGAGAAGACCTGACAGCAGCAAGCCGCCACGCGTACACTCCGCGCCCTGCTTCACCTTCCGTTTCTTCCTCTGCCGGGGTCACCGGCCAGGACTACCGCCATGATTCGCCTCAACGAGCTGTCCCTGCCCCTCGATCATTCCGCCGACGAACTGCGCGCGGCCATCGTCGAGCGGCTCGGCATCAGCGACGCCGACCTGCTGAACTTCACCGTGTTCAAGCGCAGCTACGATGCGCGCAAGAAGAACAGCGTCATCCTGTTCATCTACATCATTGACCTGGAAGCCCGGCACGAAGCGGCGATCCTGGCGCGCCTCGCCAACGACCGCAACGTGCGCCCTGCCCCGGATACCGGCTATTACCCGGTCGGGCAGGCGCCAGCCGGCCTGAATGAACGACCGCTGGTGGTGGGCTTCGGCCCCTGCGGCCTGTTCGCGGCGCTGCTGCTCGCGCAGATGGGCTTCAAGCCCATCGTGCTGGAGCGCGGCCGGGACGTGCGCCGCCGCACCAAGGACACCTGGGCGCTATGGCGCAAGAAGGCCCTTACGCCCGAGTCCAACGTGCAATTCGGCGAGGGCGGCGCCGGGCTGTTCTCCGACGGCAAGCTCTACAGCCAGATCAAGGACCCGAAGTTCTACGCCCGCAAGGTGATGCACGAGTTCGTACGCGCCGGCGCGCCGGAAGAGATCATGTACGTGAGCAAGCCGCACATCGGCACCTTCCGCCTGACCGGCGTGGTGGCCGCGATGCGCGAGGAAATCATCGCCCTCGGCGGCGAGGTGCGTTTCGAGAGCAAGGTCACCGACCTCGTGATCGACGACGGCCAGCTCGAAGGCGTGGTGCTGGCCAGCGGCGAGACGCTTCGCAGCCGCCATGTCGTGCTCGCGCTGGGCCACAGTTCCCGCGACACCTTCCGCATGCTGCATCGCCAGGGCGTGTTCATCGAGGCCAAGCCCTTTGCCGTGGGCTTCCGGATCGAACACCCGCAAGGGATGATCGATCAGGCCCGCCTCGGCAAATATGCCGGCCACCCGGAGCTTGGCGCCGCCGACTACAAGCTGGTGCATCACGCCAGCAACGGCCGCGCCGTCTACAGCTTCTGCATGTGCCCCGGCGGCACCGTGGTGGCGGCCACCTCCGAGCCTGGGCGCGTTGTGACCAATGGCATGAGCCAGTACTCGCGCAACGAGCGCAATGCCAATGCCGGCATCGTCGTGGGCATCAACCCGGAGCAGGATTTCCCGGGCGGCCCGCTGGCCGGCGTGGAGTTGCAGGAGCGCCTGGAATCGCACGCTTACGCACTGGGTGGCAGCGACTACTGCGCGCCTGCGCAGCTGGTCGGTGACTTCATCCGCGGCGTGCCGTCGACCGCGTTCGGCGAGGTGGAGCCGTCCTACAAGCCGGGTGTGCGCCTGGGCGATCTGGCGCCTTCGCTGCCCGAGTATGCGATCGAAGCCATCCGCGAAGCACTGCCCGCTTTCGGCAAGCAGATTCGCGGTTTCGATCGCGATGACGCGGTACTCACCGGGATCGAAACCCGCACGTCGTCTCCGGTGCGCATCACCCGTGACCCGGAAACGTTGCAAAGCCTGAACCTGCGCGGCTTGTACCCGGCTGGCGAAGGCGCCGGCTATGCGGGCGGCATCCTCTCGGCGGGTGTCGATGGAATCAAGGTCGCCGAGGCGCTGGCGCGATCCCTACTGGACACAACGGGTGGCCAGCCCCGCCAAGCGGCAAGCTGATGAAAATCGACGAGGTCAAAAAACTCCACCTGAAAAAGTACCGGGCCGAGTTCGGTTGCTTTCTCGTGGAGGGCGAGCACCTGGTTCTCGAACTGCAGAAAGCCGCGCTGCATCACCCGCATCTGCAGCGCAGCGAACTGTACGTCACCGCCGCCTACGAGCACTGGCAGAGCCCGTTCCGGACGCACCTGATCAGCGAACGCCAGATGGCGCAGATCGCCGACACCAAGACCCCGCAAGGCATCGTTGCGCGGGTGCCGATGCCAACCACAGCCGCGCCGGTTTCGGCGTCCGGCGACGAGCGCGCCATCTACCTGCATGAAGTCCAGGACCCGGGCAATCTCGGCACCATCCTGCGCACGCTGGCCTGGTTCGGCAGTTTCCGCTGCCTGCTCAGCCCCGGCAGCGTCGACCCGTACAACCCCAAGGTCGTGCGCGCCAGCATGGGAGCGATCTTCCATACGCCCCTTGAGCTGGATGTCGGGCTCGATGCGTTGCGTGCGCGCTTCGAGCGAATCGCCTGCCTGGACATGCAGGGCGAACCGATCCAATCGGCGGGCTTCGGCAGCTTCGACTGCTACCTGTTCGGCAACGAAGCCCGTGGCGTGCCGCGCGAGCGATTGACCGACCTCGATGCGCAGCCGTTCACCATCCACGGCTGCGGCACCATCGAGTCGCTGAACCTCGCGGCGACGGTCAACATGTGCGCCTATGAGTTGAGCCGATCACGCATCCGCAGCGCGTAGGCGGGCACGATCGGAGCCGACGCAACCTGTTGACCGGAACGACCCTTGACGGTGCGCCCTATCGCAACAGACATGCGTGGATGACGGAAAGCCGCCGAGGGGAGCGCTGTAGCTGCCTCGCTCAGCGCTCCCCGACAGGCGCCATCCGGCTTCGCTCAGGCCCGCTCGTCTGTCTCGCTGGCGGTGCGGGTGAGCGGCGGATCGTTGCGTGTCTTCCACAGCGACAGCAGCACACCGCCCGCCAGCAGGCCGACCGTGACGCTCAGGGAGATCACCGGCGGGGTCTTGCCGATGATGCCCACCAGGAAAATCTTGCAGCCGATGAACACCAGCACCAGCGCCAGGGCGTACTTGAGGTAGGCGAAGCGGTGGATCATCGCCGCCAGCGCGAAGTACAGCGCACGCAGGCCAAGGATCGCGAAGATGTTCGAGGTGTAGACGATGAACGGGTCCTGGGTGATGGCGAAGATCGCCGGCACGCTGTCGACCGCGAAGACCAGGTCCGCGCATTCGATCAGCACCAGCGCCAGGAACAGCGGCGTCGCCCAAAGTACCGTTCGCCCGCTGGCATCGGGCTCGCGCACGAAGAAGCGGCCCTCGTGCAGGCGGTCGGTGACGCGCATGTGACGGCGCAGCAACCGGATCAGCGGATTGCTGGCCAGGTCCGGGTGATCGTCCACCTTGCTGAACAGCATCTTCACGCCGGTCAGCAGCAGGAAGACGCCGAACACGTAGAGAATCCAGCTGAACTCGGCGATCAGCGCGGCACCCAAGCCGATCATGATCGCGCGCAGCACGATCACGCCGAGGATGCCCCAGAACAGCACCTCGTGCTGGTACTTACGCGGGATGGCGAGGAAGCTGAAGATCATCGCCATGAGAAACACGTTGTCCATGGACAACGACTTCTCGATCAGAAAGCCGGTGTAGAAATCCATACCGGCATCGCCGCCCTTGATGTGCCACACCCACAAGCCGAACAGCAGGCCGGCGGTGATGTAGCCCGCTGACAGCAGCAAGCTTTCCTTGACGCCGATTTCGCGATGCTCGCGGTGCAGCACGCCGAGGTCGAAGACCAAGAGCGCGATGACGATGCCGATGAAGATCAGCCACAACCAGGTAGCGGTGCCGAGAAACTCGGCCATGAAGAACGGTTCCAGGGTGCTCATGAGCCCCTCCTTCGTCGAAGTTGTACAAACTGCGACTCCGACATGGCAGCACTCGGCTGTCAGAGGGGCCCGGCGTCACGGCGCCAATCTAGCAGGCGCCGTGCGGCGCTCAAGCCGTCCGGCTTTGCAAATTATTTCCATCCCGGCAAGCGTCGCGTTCGCCGGCTGACCGCGCCCCCGTGACCGGCTCAGTACCCCCGCTGCACATCCACCACGCCACTCACCGGCGCTCCGGCTTCGAGCGCGCCGATCTTCGTGCAGATCTGCTCGACCGTCGCATCGCGCAGGGTGCGGGCCGAAATGTGCGGGGTGATGGTGATGCCCGGGGTGCGCCAGAACGGGTGGTCGGCGGGGAGCGGTTCCTGGCGGAAGACGTCGAGCACGGCCCGGGTGACCTGGCCCTCGGCGAGCGCGCGGATGAGGTCGTCGTCGACCAGGTGTTCGCCGCGACCGACGTTGATCACCACGGCATTCGGTTGCAGGCGGCTGAGCAGGCGGTAGTCGATGAGATCGCGCGTGTCATCGGTCAGCGGAAGCGTGTTGATGAGCACCCGCGTGGCGGACAGGAAGGTGTCGAGCCCGGCCTGTCCGGCATGGCTCTGCACGCCGTCGAGCGCATGCTCGCTGCGCGCCCAGCCATGCACCGGGTAGTCCAGCGCGGCGAGGGTCCGCGCGACCCGCTTGCCGATATGGCCAAGCCCGAGCACGCCGACGGGCCATTCGCTGCGCTTGATCGGCCGATGGATCTTCCAGCGCTGCTCGGCCTGCTGCTGGCGGTAGAGGTCCATGTCGCGACTGGCGCCAACCACGTGATAGGCGACGTACTCGGCCATCTGCACGGACATGCCGGCGTCTTCCAGCCGCACCACCGGGATGTCGCGTGGCAGGTTCGGCAGTCGCAGCAGGCCGTCGATCCCCGCGCCCAGGTTGAACACCGCACGCAGCGAGCGCTCCTGTTCGAAGAGCGCCTCGGAAGGCTGCCAGACCAGCGCGTAGTCGGCGCCGGTTGGCGGCAGGCCGGCTTGCCAGACGATGATTTCGGCATCGGGCAGTTGCGCGGCGATCAGGTCGGTCCAGCGTTCGGGTTGCGGGTCGTAGGCCGCGAACAGGATTTTCATGCGGTGTCCTTGTGGGTTCGGCTGGGCATTGGGGCGTTAGCGGGGGTTCAGCGGGTTGGGTGCAATCCTTGTTGATCTGGCGGGGGGCGGTTCGCCCGCAAGCGGGCTCCTACGGGTTGGTGCAATTCTTGTCGATCTGGCGGGGGCGGCTCGCCCGCAAGCGGGCTCCTACGGGGCGGGGGCGATTCGTCTCGAGGCGGCAGGGGCGCGGCGCAGGCGGTGGGCCTGAGACCGCGCATCCGTCAGACGGCGTAGACCTGCCCTTCGCTTTCGAGCAGCCGCAGCAGGGCTGGCCAGGTGAGTTTTGCGGCTTTGCCGAGTTCCTGCGATTGCTGGCGGGTGGTTTCGATGGCGGCGGCCGAGGGTGTCCAAGTCGGGCCGCAGGCCTGGGCGCGTACCTGGATTTCGCAGGCCTTCATCAGGAAGTACAGGTAGGTGAACGCCTCGGGCACGTCGCGGCCGAGGGTGAGTACGCCGTGGTTGCGCAGCATCATCATCGACTTGTTGCCGAGGTCGCGCGTGAGTCGCTCGCGCTCGCCGAGGTCCAGCGCCACGCCTTCGTAGTCGTGGTAGCTCAGGTGATCCAGGCACAGCATGGCGGTCTGGCTCAGCGGCAGCAGGCCGTCCCGGTGCGCGGACACGGCGACGCCGTCGGCGGCGTGCAGGTGCATCACCGCGCCGGCATCCTCGCGGTTCATGTGCACCGCGCTGTGGATGGTGAAGCCGGCCGGGTTGACCCGATGCAGGCTGCCGCTCTGGACGATGTTGCCGTCCTGGTCGATCTTCACCAGCGAAGACGCCGTGATCTCGCGGAACAGCAGCCCGTAGGGGTTGATCAGGAAGTGATGGTCACCACCCGGTACGCGCGCCGAGAGGTGGGTGAACACCAGATCGTCCCAGCCGAAGTGGGCGACCAGTCGGTACGCGGCGGCGAGGTCCTTGCGCACCTGCCACTCGGCTTCGCGTTGCTCGATGCGGCCTGAATCCTGGCCGGTGATGCTGGACGTTTGCATGGGTCTCTCCCCTTGGCGTGGCGGCTCGGTGGTGTGGCGGCTCAGACTGTCGCCGCGTCGGTCGTCTGGGCACAGCGGGCGTTCTCTTCTTCCTGCAGAGCACGCCACATCAGCTTGCCGGTCGAGGAACGCGGCAGCGCGCTACGGAACTCGACGCACACCGGCGCCTTGTAGGCCGCCATCTCGGCGCGGCACCAGTCGATGATGTCCTGCTCGCTGACACGCCCGACCTCCGCTTCGCGCAGCACCACGCAGGCCTTGACCGTTTCGCCGCGCTTGGGGTCGGGGGTCGAGATCACGCAGCACTCCTGAATCGCCGGATGCCGGTACATGAGGCTTTCCACCTCCGATGGCCAGACCTTGAAGCCCGAGGCGTTGATCATGCGTTTGACCCGGTCGACCATGAAGAAGTAGCCCTCTTCGTCGTAACAGCCTAGATCGCCGGTGCGGAAGAAGCGCTTTCCATCCAGCTCGATGAAGGCCTTGGCGGTTTCCTCGGGCCGGTTCCAGTAGCCCTGGAAGACTTGCGGGCCGTGGCTGACGATCTCGCCCACCTCGTTCGGGCCGAGTTCGCGCAGCGTCTCGGGGTCGACGACGCGGCTGTCGACGTCGAACACCGGAATGCCCAGGCACTGGGCCTTGGGCTTGTCGAGCGGGTTGATGTGCGTGGCCGCGATGGTCTCGGACAGGCCGTAGCCCTCGATGTACGGCAAGCCGGTCAGACGCCGCAGCTTCTCTTCCACGGCCCTGGGCATCGCCGCCCCGCCACCGCCGATGTTGCGCAGGCTGGACAGGTCGTAGCGCTCGACGTCCGGGTCGGAGAGGAAGTCGATCGCCATCGTGGCGATGTTGATCCACGAGGTGATGCGGTAGCGCTCGATCAGCCGTGCCGCGACCTCGCGGTTCCAGCGGGTCATGATCACCGCGGTGGCGCCCTGGTAGATCGGGCCGCTCATGGCGCCCTGCATGCCGGTCACGTGGAAGTACGGCAACGTGGCCAGCACCACCGCCTCGCTCGACATCTGCGTCCAGGCCGCGCGGTGGACGATGGTCGCCATCGCCGAGTAATGGGTGTGCACGCAGCCCTTGGGCGCGCCGGTGGTGCCGGAGCTGTAGGGGAACACGCAGTGATCGTCCGGCCCGGCCGTGTGCGGGCCTGGCGCATGGCCGGCGGCGAGCGCGTCGGACCAGGCGATGCCGCCGGCGAAACCGGGCGACTGGCTGGCCAGCTGCACCTCGGCCGGCAACGCCAGGTCGGTGGGTTCGCGCACGTACTCGCCATAGTTGGCGACGATCACCTGGCGCAGCGCCTCGTGACCGACCAGCGGCGCGATCTGCTCGATCAGCTCCTGGCCGCACAGGCACACGGCAGCGCCGGTATCGGCCAGGTAATGCTCGAGTTCGGCGGTGTGATTCATCGGGTTGACCGGGACCACCACCGCATCGGCCCGCAGGATGGCGTAGTAGCCGATGGTGAATTGCGGCGCGTTCTGCATGTACAGCAGCACGCGGTCGCCCTTGGCCACGCCGAGGTGTTGGAGGTAGCCGGCCAGCGCTTCGACTTCGGCGAGCAGGTCGCGGTAACGGATCTCGCTGCCGTAGTAGACGATCGCCGTCTTGTCCGGGTAGCGCCGGGCGGCGATTTCCAGGTTGGCGAACAGGCTGGTGCGCGGCACCGCCAGCGAGCGGGGCAAGTACGCGGGCCAGACGGCGTGGTGACGAGTGAACATGCGTAAGTCCTCTTAGTCCGCCGCGAGGAGCGTCGCCAGGTCGGTTTCCTGGCCGGGCTCGAGCCAGCAGCGGGCGTCTCTCATGGGGGTGATGGCAATGCGCTTTTCGCGCAGCGCGGTGATGTCGGCATCCGGCGCGGTGATGTGCGCCGACGCGCGTTCGAACCCCAGCCACCAGTACGGCAGACCACGGGCGTCTTCGCCAGCGACCAGCCGCGCACGGCGGATCGAGCCCTCGGCGGTGCGCACGGCGCGCACGTGGCTGATCTCGTCGGCGCCGCAGGCCGGGAAATTCACGTTCCAGCAGCCGCCTTCCGGGCTGTGCGCCCAGAGGCGGCGGATGATCGGCTCGGCGTAGGTGTCGACCGGCGACCAGTCGATGCGCGCGCGGTCGGTGAACGCCTGGCTCAGCGCGACGGTCGGCAGCCCCAGCAGGGCCGCGCTCATCACCGCGCCGACCGTGCCGGAGTACGGCACCGAATCGCCGATGTTGGCGCCGGCATTGATGCCCGAGAGAACCAGATCCGGCGGGCTCGCCTCCAGCCACTGGGCCATCGCGAACATCACGCAGTCCGACGGCGTGCCGGACACCGCATAGCGCCGCACGCCGTGTTCGAACACCCGCAGCGGGGCATGCAGCGAAATGCTCTGGCCGGTGCCGCTCTGGTCGTGCTCCGGCGCGACCACCCACACCTCCTCGGCCAGCGCCGCCGCGATGCGTTCGAGCCGCGCCAGCCCCGGCGCGGCGATGCCGTCGTCATTGGTGACCAGCACCCGGCGAAACAAGGCGGTCATCGCGCGCCCTCCGCGCCCTGCTGGGCGATGCGCCAGCCCGTCTCCGCGAGCACGCCGGCGCGCTGGCCGACCTCCAGGGCATCGGCATTGCTGGCGTTGCCTTGCAGCGCGCGGGCATAGACGCCTTGCACGATGGCCGCCAGCCGGAACAGCGAAAACGCGACGAACACGTGCCAGTCCTCCAGCCCGGCGCGGCCGGTCTGCTGGCAGTAGCGTTCGAGCAGCTCGGATTCGGACGGAATGCCTTCGGCGGCGAGATCGATGCCGATCAATCCGCGCATGCCTTCGTACTCGGCGGGCAGGTGATACGGCAGGCAGTAATAGGCGAGGTCCGACAGCGGATGGCCGAGCGTCGACAGCTCCCAATCGAGGATCGCCCGTACCTGCGGCCTGTCGTTGGCGAGGATCAGGTTGCCCAGCCGGAAATCGCCGTGGGCGATCGCGGTTTCGTCATGGGCCGGCACGTGGTCGGGCAGCCATCGCATCAACGCCTCCATCGCCGGCAGGTCACCGGTGCGCGAGGCCTCGTACTGGCCGCTCCAGCGTTTGACCTGGCGGGCGACGTAGCCCTGCGACTTGCCGTAGTCGCCCAGCCCGATGGCGGCTGGATCGACGCGATGGAGCGCGGCCAGCGTGTCGATGGCGGCGACGTGAATCGCCCGCCGTTCTTCGCGTGCCGCCGGTTGCAGCGCCGGATGCGAGAGCACCCGGCCCTCGACGTAATCCATCACATAGAACGGCGTGCCGATCAGGCCCGCGTCTTCGCAGAGTACGCGGGCGATCGGCACCGGCAGCTCGGTGTGCTCGCCGAGCGCGCGGATCACCCGGTACTCGCGCTCGACCATGTGCGCCGACGGCAGGATCTTGCCCGGCGGCTTCTTGCGCAGCACGTAGCGACGGCCGCCGGTTTCCAGCAGGAAGGTCGGGTTGGACTGGCCGCCCTGGAACTGGCGCACGACGAGCGGCGCCTGCATGTCGGGCAGATGGTCGCGCAGGTAGCAGGCCAGCGCCGCCTCGTCGAAGCGGTGCGCCGGCAAAACATCGATCAGCTCGACCTGGCTCATGCGGCCGTCCTCAGCATGCGGTTTCCCCTCCGTCGGCGACGATCACCTGGCCGGTGATGTAGGCGCTGGCCGGCGCGGCGAGGAAGACGGCGAGCCCGGCGATGTCGATCGGCTCGCCAATGCGGCGCAGCGGGGTCTTTTCCGCGGCACGCTTGACCCGCTCGGGGTCGTCCAGCAGCGCCTTGGCGAAATCGGTGCGCACCAGACCGGGCGCGATGGCGTTGACGCGAATGCCCTTCGGCCCCCACTCGGCAGCGAGATTGCGCGCCAGCGCGGCCTCGGCGGCCTTCGACACGCCGTAGGTGCCGATGGTGGTGTTGCCGCGCAGCCCGGCGATGCTCGAGAGCATGATCACCGCGCCCTCGCCGCGCTCGGCCATCTGCGGCAGCACCAGGTTGGCGAGCCAGAAGGTGCCCTTGACGTTGGTGCCCATGATCTTGTCCCAGGCCTCGTCGGTCATCTCACTGGTCGGGCCGTAGACCGGGTTGGTGGCGGCGTTGCAGACCAGCACGTCGATGCGGCCCCAGGTCTCCAGCGTGGTCTGGACCAGCCGTTCGAGGTCTTCCTTGCGGCCGACGTGGCAGGGCACGGCGATGGCCTCGAAGCCCGCGGCCCTCAGTTCGCCAGCCACCTGCTCGCAGGCGTCGGCCTTGCGGCTGGAGATCACGACCTTGGCGCCGCACCTGGCCATTTCTTCGGCGATGGCGCGGCCGATGCCCTTGGTCGAGCCGGTGATGAGGGCGACCTTGCCGGTCAGGTCGAACAGGGGATTGTTCACGGAAGGCTTCCTTCTTGTCGTCGGGTTCGAGGATCAGCGCGGGTAGCGGGCCAGTTCCAGCTTGGCGATGGCGTCCAGGTGCACTTCGTCCGGGCCGTCGGCCAGGCGCAGGGTGCGCACCTTGGCCCAGGCGGCCGCGAGGAAGCTGTCCTGCGACACGCCCTTGGCGCCGTGCGCCTGGATCGCGCGGTCGAGCACGCGCAGTGCCATTTCCGGCGCGGCGGCCTTGATCATGGCGATTTCCTGGCGGGCCACCTTGTTGCCGACGGTGTCCATCATGTGCGCGGCCTTGAGCGTGAGCAGGCGCGTCTGCTCGATCTCGATGCGCGAACGGGCGATGTCCTTGCGAATGGAGTCGAACTTGGCCAGCGGCCGGCCGAACGCCTCGCGGCTCTGCACGCGCTCGCACATCTCCTTCAGCGCCCGCTCGGCGACGCCGATGGTGCGCATGCAGTGATGGATGCGGCCCGGACCGAGGCGCCCCTGGGCGATCTCGAAGCCGCGCCCCTCGCCAAGCAGCATGTTGCTCGCCGGCACCTGGACGTTGTCGTAGAGGATTTCGGCGTGGCCGTGCGGGGCGTGGTCGTAGCCGAACACCTCGAGCGCGCGAACGATCTTCACACCGGGGGTATCGAGCGGCACCAGGATCATCGATTGCTGACGGTGGCGCTCGGCGGTCGGGTCGGTCTTGCCCATGACGATGGCGATCTTGCAGGCGGTGGTCATGGCCCCGCTCGACCACCACTTGCGGCCGTTGATCACGTACTCGTCGCCTTCGCGGCGAATCTCGCAGGCGATGTTGGTGGCATCCGACGAGGCCACGTCCGGTTCGGTCATGGAGAAGCAGGAGCGGATCTCGCCATCCAGCAGCGGCTTGAGCCAGCGCTCCTGCTGCTCGGGCGTGCCGTAGCGCGCCAGCACCTCCATGTTGCCTGTGTCCGGCGCCGAGCAGTTGAACACTTCCGGCGCGTACGAGGAGCGCCCCATGACTTCGCACAGGTGGGCGTACTCGACGTTCGACAGGCCGGCGCCGAACTCGCTCTCCGGCAGGAACAGGTTCCACAGGCCCTGCGCGCGCGCCTTGGCCTTCAGTTCGGCGAGGATCGGCGGCTGCTCCCAACGGTTGGCCGCCTCGGCGATCTGCCGCTTGAAGACAGGCTCGTTCGGGTAGATGTGCGCGTCCATGAACGCGGTGAGCCGCGTGTGCAGGTCCTTGGCCGTTCCGGTCAGTTCGAACATCGCTTGATTCCTTATTGTCGTGAGTCGTCGTGCGGCACCAGCGGCACGCCTTCCGGCGCCTCGCTGCCCGAGCGCAGACGAAAGGTGGCCTCGCCGATGGCGAGCAAGTGGCCGTGCTGATCGCGGATTTCGCCGGAGCTGTTGAAGATGCGGCTGCCACCCGCACGCCGCGTGCCGGTGGCGCGGATCACGCCGCTGCCGCACTGGCCGGTGAAGGTGGTCGTGAGGGTCAGGGTCATGGCCTTGCGGATGCGGGTCGGGTCCGGGCAGTAGGTGCCGGCCTGGGCGAGTACCACGTCGAGCAGCGAGCACAGCACGCCGCCGTGCACCGAGCCGCCGAGGTTGAGGTGGCAGGCCTCGAGCGACAGTTCCAGCACCGCCTCGCCGTCACGCCAGGCCACCTGGCGGTAGCCGAGCACGCGGTGGAAGCCCGGCAAATCGCGGTCCAGCAGGCTGCGCGGGGTTTCGACGGAATCGGTCATGGCGCCTCCTAGACCTTCATGCCGGGCAGGTTCAGCGACGCGGTGTTGCCGCCATCGACCGGCAATGCCTGCCCGGTGATGAAGCTGGCGTCGTCGCTGGCGAGAAAGGCGATCGCCGCGGCGACCTCTTCCGGCCGGCCATAGCGGCGCAGCTCGCAGCGCGAACCGAGCTTGTGGCCCTTGCCCTGCTCGCGCGCGGCCTCGAACACCCGGCGGGTCATGCCGGTTTCGACGAGACCGGGGCACACGGCGTTGACGCGCACGTTCCACTCGCCCAGGTCGCAGGCGCAGGTCATGGTCAGGTTGATCAGCGCGGCCTTGGAGGCGCTGTAGGCGTTGCCGCCGGCGCCCGAGCGAAGGCCGGCGACCGACGCCGTGTTGACGATCGCGCCCTGCCGGCGAGCCTTCATCGACGGGGCGACATGCTTGCTGAGCAGCATCGGGCCGATCAGGTTGACGTCGAGCAGGCGCGCCCACTCGTCGCGGTCCTGCTGGTCGATCGGCGGATAGCCGCTGCCAGAGATCCCGGCGTTGTTGCACAGGACATCGATCTGCCCGAAGCGCTCCATCACCCGCTCGACCAGCGACTGCACTTGATCTTCCTGCGAGACATCCAGCGGGGCGCTCATGACATCCGTACCGGCCGGCAACTGGGCGACGGTCTCGGCAAGCCCTTCGGCGGCCCAGTCGACCAGCACCAGCCGGGCACCTTCGGCGGCCAGCCGCGCCGCGGTCGCACGACCGATGCCGCCGCCCGCTCCGGTGACGATCGCGACACGACCCGTGAATCGCATGCCTGCTTCCTCGCGAATTCTTGTTTCGAAAGAAACTCGCACGCATCCCGATCAAGGTCAAAGCGAAAAACAGTTTCATTCTGGCGAGTGATGGCGCGTTATTTTCCGCTTCTGCGAAACATCGGCCGATCGCACGATGGCGAAATGACCGATCGGTCAGCCTCAGTCGCTTGTTTCAGCGGCCTGCGCCGGGCGCCAATCGCATGGCAACGGCGGTAACAATTGCGATGATTTGAAAAATGAAATGGCTGTGATAGGTTTTCGCTTGCCCGCAAAAGTTAGTTTTGCTCTGCGAAACAACCGCGACGGGACGATCATGAAAAGCAGCCGATCGGCGCCACCGCCACGCCGGCCCACGACAAATACAAGAAGAGGAAGCGACATGAAGCTCAAGCCCCTGTTCAAGAAGCTGCTGCTCCCGGCCAGCGTGGCCGCGCTGGCCGCCTCCGCCCTGCTGCCCCAGTGGGCCGCCGCGCAGGAGGTCACCAAGTGGCGCGTGCAGTCGCACTGGCCGAGCGCCAGCAGCTCCTATGAAGACAGCCTCGTCCGCCTGAAGAACGAAATCGAGCGCCGCACCGACGGCCGCCTGCAATTGCAGCTGTTCGAAGCCGGCGCGCTGTTCAAACCGCAGGAAACCTTCAACGCGGTCAGCCGCGGCATCATCCAGATGGGCACCATCTCCCCCGGCTACGCGCAGGACAAGATCAGCCTCGCCGGCATCGCCTCGGGCTTGCCCTTCGCCTTCCAGAACGTGTGGGAGACCGCCTACTTCCACAAGCACATGGGCTTCGAGGACATGCTCCGCGAAGAGGCGGCGCAGCATGGCGTCTACTGGTCGACCGACAAGGTCTACCCGACCGAGATGGTCGTGAAGAACCCGATCAACAGCTGGGAAGACTTCACCAAGCTGAAGATTCGCTCCTCCGGCGCACTGCAGAAGTTCCTCGACGAGGCCGGCGCTTCCACCACCTACCTGCCAGGCGGCGAGCTCTACCCGGCGCTGGATACCGGCGTGGTCGACGGCGCGCACTGGGGCGCGGCGCAGGGCGCGGCGAGCATGAGCTTCTACGAAGTAGCGAAGTACCACGTCAAACCGGCACTGAACATCGCCGGCACCGACGTGATCATCGTCAGCCAGAAGGCGCTGGACAAGCTCTCCGAGCGCGACCAGGAGATCGTCAAGCAGGTGCTGGACGAGCAGTTCTGGTACCGCACCAACGAGTACCTGTACCAGGAGCAGATCGCCTTGCAGAAGGCCATCAAGGAGCAGGGCGTGCAGGTCAACGTGCTGCCCGAGGACGTGCAGGCGCGCCTTCGTGAAGTCGCGAAGAAAACCTGGGAAGAAGAAGGCAAGCGCAGCGAAAAGGCTGCCGAAGCGCTGGAAAAACTCAAGACCTTCCTCGCCGACCTCGGCTACCTGTAACCCCGCCCGACCGGCCGGCCCGCCTCGCGCGCGGCCGGCACGCTTCGCTCAATCCTTGCTCGTGGGGCCCGTCATGCGCCTGATCCATGCCTACATCAACGGCATCACCCGGCTGAACGAATTCATCGGCCGCTGGGTGGCCTACCTGGTCTTCCTCATCTTCGGGCTGCTGCTGTTCGAAGTGTTCATGCGCTACCTGTTTTCCAACCCCACGTCGTGGACCAACGAGCTGGGCCAGATGCTGTTCGGCGCCTACGTGGTGCTCTCTGGCGGTTACGTGCTGGCGCACCGCGACCATGTGAACGTCGACCTGCTGTATGCCTCCTTCGGCCCGCGCGCGCGCGCGTGGATCGACATCTTCACCTCGAGCATGTTCTTTCTGTTCATGGCGGCACTGCTGTACTTCGGCAGCTCCATGGCCTGGGAATCGATCCAGGGCATGGAAACCTCCTACTCCGCCTGGAACCCGCCGATCTGGCCGATCAAGGCGATGATTCCGCTGGGCGCCGCGCTGCTGTTCCTGCAGGGTGTCGCCAAGCTGCTGCAAGACATCCTCATCGCCCTCGGCCTCGAACAAGGCACTGACGCCACGCACGCGGAGGATGCGCAATGAGCATCGAAGTCACGACGCTGCTGTTCTTCCTCACGCTGGTCTTTTTTCTCGTCCTCGGCCTGCCGCTGGCCTTCGTGCTGGGCGGGGTATCGGTGCTGTTCCTGTATTTCACCTGGGGCGTGGACGCCTTCTACATGGTCGCCTCGCAGATGTGGGGCACGATGGAGAGCTTCACCCTCGTCGCCATTCCGCTGTTCGTGTTCATGGCCATGTTGCTGGAGCGAACCGGCGTGGCGCGCGACCTCTATCGGATGATGCACCTGTGGTGCGGCGGCATGCGCGGCGGGCTGGCCATCGGCACGCTGGGCATCTGCGCGGTGTTCGGCGCCATGGTCGGCATCAGCGGCGCGGCCGTGGTGGCGATGGGCACCATCGCGCTGCCGGCGATGCTCGAACGCGGCTACGACAAGCGCATGGTCCTGGGCTGCATCAACACCGGCGGCGGCTGGGGCATCCTGATTCCGCCGAGCATCATGATGATTCTCTACGCCATGATCAGCGGCCAGTCGGTCGGCAAGATGTTCGCCGCCGGTGTGTTGCCGGGCATCCTGCTGGTCTGCCTTACGGTCACCTACGTGCTGGTGCGCTGCTACCTGCAACCGCACCTGGCCCCTGCCCTGCCGAAGGAAGAGCGCGGCAGCTGGGGCGACAAGCTGCGCGCGGTGCGGGCCGTGCTGCTGCCGATTGGCATCGTGGTGATGGTGCTCGGCTCGATCATCGGCGGCGTCACCACGCCGACCGAGGCCGCCGCGATGGGCGTGCTCGGCGCGCTGATCTCCGCGGCGGTGTACCGCAAGCTCGACTGGCCGGTGCTTCAGGAAGCCGCCATCCGCACCTTCAAGCTGACCGGCATGATCGCCTGGATCCTGTTCGCGGCCCACGCCTTCAGCGCGGCCTACCAGGGCATGGGGGCGCAGTCGCTGATCGAAGGGCTGATGATGGACCTGCCCGGCGGTCGCTGGGCGATCGTGATCTTCATGATGGCCATCGTCTTCGTCATGGGCATGCTGCTCGACCCGGTCGGCATCATGCTGATCACCCTGCCGGTGTTCCTGCCGATCATCGCCTCGCTCGGCTTCGATCCCATCTGGTTCGGCGTGCTGTTCGTGATCAACATGGAAATCGGCTACATGACGCCGCCCTTCGGGTTCAACCTCTTCTACCTCAAGGGCATCGTGCCGCCGAGCATCAGCATGAAGGACATCTACTGGTCGGTGATTCCCTTCGTGATCGTCAACATCGTCGGCATGGGCATCATCATGGTCTTCCCCGAGATCGCAACCTACCTGCCCGACACGCTGTTCTGACGCACCGGCCGGCGGCTCCGCCCGCCGGCCACGGAGCCCGCCATGCCGACCATCGACACCCTGCTGCACCAGCGCCACGAGCGGACGCTGGTGCTGTCGTTGCACCAGCCCGCGCGGCGCAACGCCCTCTCCGCGGCGATCAAGCACGACCTGCATCAGGCGCTGCTCGACGCCCGCGACGACCCAGGCCTCGATGCGATCGTCCTGCGCGGCGAAGGCGGGACCTTCTGCTCAGGCGGCGACCTCACCGCCATGCAGCTCGCCGACCGCGCCGAGGGCGTCGAACGCATGCGTGCCAACGCCGAGCTGATCCGCCTGATGCTGGAATTCCCCAAGCCGATTCTCGCCGCCGTCGAAGGCTGGGCCGCCGGTGCGGGGCTCTCGCTCGCCCTGGCCTGCGACAGCCTGATCGCGGCCGACGATGCCCGCTTCAAGGCCGGTTTCGGCCGTGTCGGGCTGATCGGCGACCTCGGGCTGCTGCACACCCTGCCGGCGCGCGTCGGCGTGGCCGCGGCGCGGCAGATCGTGCTGTACAACGAACCGCTCGGCGTCGACGAGGCGCATCGCATCGGGCTGGTCGATCGCATCGTCCCGGCCGGCACCACGCTGGGCGCGGCGCTCGAGCGCTGTCGCACGCTGCGCTCGCACGCCCCGCTGGCGCTGGCCGCAACCAAGCAGCTGCTGGCCCGCGGCGTGACGGCGCTGCTCGAAGAAGAATGCCAGCGCCAGGCCGACCTGTTCCTCAGCAGCGACCACGCCGAAGGCAAGCGCGCCTTTCACGACAAGCGCGAGCCCCGTTTCCAGGGCCGTTGAGCGCCTCGCCTGCGACCGGCGTTGACAGGCTTTCGTCACCAGGTTTACGTTAACGTAAAGGTTGCGACCTGCCAGCGTCGCACCCGGCCGCCACCAACGGCGACCGCCCGAACAACGACAAGATCAGAAGGCGCCTCCATGAGCTACCCCAGCCTCAACTTCGGCCTCGGTGAAACCCTCGACATGCTGCGCGAGCAGACCCAGGCGTTCGTCGCCGCCCAGCTCGCACCGCGTGCCGCCGAGATCGACCGCGACAACCAGTTCCCGATGGACATGTGGCGCCAGTTCGGCGAAATGGGCCTGCTCGGCATCACCGTCGACGAGCAATACGGCGGCGCCGGCCTCGGCTACCTCGCCCATGTAGTCGCGATGGAGGAAATCAGCCGCGGCTCGGGCTCGGTGGGCCTGTCCTATGGCGCGCACTCGAACCTGTGCGTCAACCAGATCAACCGCAACGGCACCGCCGAGCAGAAGGCCCGCTACCTGCCCAAGCTGATCAGCGGCGAACACATCGGCGCACTGGCGATGAGCGAGCCGAACGCCGGGTCGGACGTCGTCTCGATGAAGCTGCGCGCCGACAAGCGCGGCGACCGCTACGTGCTCAACGGCAGCAAGACCTGGATCACCAACGGGCCGGATGCCAACACCTACGTCATCTACGCCAAGACCGAGCCGGAGAAAGGCGCCCACGGCATCACCGCCTTCATCGTCGAGCGGGAGTGGAAAGGCTTCAGCCGCGGCAACAAGTTCGACAAGCTCGGCATGCGCGGCTCGAACACCTGCGAGCTGTTCTTCGATGACGTCGAAGTCCCCGAAGAAAACGTGCTGGGCCAGGTGAACGGCGGCGTCCGCGTGCTGATGAGCGGCCTGGACTACGAGCGCGTGGTGCTGTCCGGCGGCCCGGTCGGCCTGATGCAGGCGTGCATGGACGTCATCGTGCCCTACATCCACGACCGCAAGCAGTTCGGCCAGAGCATCGGCGAGTTCCAGCTCATCCAGGGCAAGGTCGCCGACCTCTACACCCAGCTCAACGCCAGCCGCGCCTACCTCTATGCGGTCGCCCAGGCCTGCGACCGCGGCGAGACGACCCGCAAGGACGCCGCCGGCGTGATCCTCTACACGGCCGAAAAGGCGACGCAGATGGCGCTCGAGGCGATCCAGATTCTCGGTGGCAACGGCTATATCAACGAATTCCCCACCGGACGGCTGCTGCGTGACGCCAAGCTCTACGAGATCGGCGCCGGCACCAGCGAAATCCGCCGGATGCTGATCGGCCGCGAGCTATTCAACGAAACGAAATAGCGAACGTAGGGTGGGCTTCAGCCCACCGCATTGGCGGACGTGCGCCGGTGGGCTGAAGCCCAACCCTACAGAGCGCTCGTCCCGGCGTAGGGTGGAAAACGGCCAACGGCCTTTTCCACGAAGGCACATACAGGTGGAAACCGCGCAATGGCCATCCTCAACACCCAGCTCAACCCCCGCTCGCTCGACTACGCCGTCAACCGCGACGCGATGCAGGCGCAGGTCGACGATCTGCATGCACTGCTGGCGCGAATCCGCGAAGGCGGCGGCGAAAAAGCCCAGCAGCGCCATACCGCGCGCGGCAAGCTGCTGCCACGCGAGCGCATCGACACGCTGCTCGACAGCGGCTCGCCCTTCCTCGAGGTCGGCGCGCTGGCGGCGTACGAGGTGTATGGCGAGGACGTGCCAGCCGCCGGACTGATCGCCGGCATCGGCCGCGTCGAAGGCGTCGAATGCATGATCATCGCCAACGACGCCACGGTGAAAGGCGGCAGCTATTACCCGCTCACCGTGAAGAAACACCTGCGCGCCCAGGCCATCGCCCGCGAGAACCGGTTGCCCTGCATCTATCTGGTGGATTCGGGCGGCGCCAACCTGCCGCGCCAGGACGAGGTCTTCCCGGATCGCGAGCACTTCGGTCGCATCTTCTTCAACCAGGCGACCATGAGCGCCGCCGGCATCGCGCAGATCGCCGTGGTCATGGGCTCCTGCACGGCGGGCGGCGCCTACGTGCCGGCGATGGCCGACGAAACCATCATGGTGCGCAACCAGGCGACCATCTTTCTGGCCGGGCCGCCGCTGGTGAAGGCCGCCACCGGCGAGGTGGTCACGGCCGAAGAGCTGGGCGGCGCCGACGTGCACTGCAAGACCAGCGGCGTGGCCGATCACTACGCCGAAAACGACGAGCACGCCCTCGCCCTCGCCCGCCGCTGCGTGGCCAATCTCAACTGGCGCAAATGCGGTGAGCTGCAACGCCTGGCGCCCCGGCCGCCGCGTTACCCGGCCGACGAGCTGTACGGCGTGATCCCGGCCGACGCCAAGCAGCCCTTCGATGTGCGCGAGGTGATCGCCCGGCTGGTCGACGATTCGGCCTTCGACGAGTTCAAGGCGCTGTACGGCACCACGCTGGTCTGCGGCTTCGCCCACCTGCACGGCTACCCGATCGCCATCCTCGCCAACAACGGCATCCTGTTTGCCGAAGCGGCGCAGAAAGGCGCCCATTTCGTCGAACTGGCCTGCCAGCGCGGCATTCCGCTGCTGTTCCTGCAGAACATCACCGGTTTCATGGTCGGGCAGAAATACGAGGCCGGCGGCATCGCCAAGCATGGCGCCAAGCTGGTCACGGCGGTGGCCTGCGCCCAGGTGCCCAAGTTCACGGTCGTCATCGGCGGCAGCTTCGGCGCGGGCAACTACGGCATGTGCGGCCGCGCCTACGATCCGCGCTTCCTGTGGATGTGGCCCAACGCGCGCATCGGCGTGATGGGCGCGCAGCAAGCGGCCGGCGTGCTGGTGCAGGTCAAGCGCGAGCAGGCCGAACGGGCCGGCGAGGCCTTTTCCGACGAGGACGAAAGCCGCCTGCGGCAGCCCATCGTCGAGCAGTACGAGCGCCAGGCCCACCCGTACTACGCCAGTGCCCGGCTGTGGGACGACGGCGTGATCGACCCCGCGCAAACCCGCGACGTACTGGCGCTGGCGCTCTCGGCCAGCCTCAACGCGCCGATCGAGCCGACCCGCTTCGGCGTGTTCAGGATGTGACCATGCGATCGCCAATCCGACGGTTCGCCGCGTTCGCTTGCCAGCGCCACGTCGCGCCTGTAGCGCGGCCTCCAGGCTTCCGTCCTTCAGCAGGCACCGGCGTGCTGGCGATCTCGGCGCCTCGCTCGTACCAACGCTCGCCCCGCGGCACAGGAGTGTTCGATGACTGATTTCACCACCCTCCAACTGGATAAGGACCCGCGCGGCTTCGCCACGCTCTGGCTGAACCGCCCGGAGAAGAACAACGCCTTCAACGCCGAGATGATCCGCGAGCTGATCCTGGCGATGGATGCGTTGCAGGCCGACCCGTCGCTGCGGTTCGTCATCCTTCGCGGCCGTGGGCGGCATTTCTCCGCCGGCGCCGACCTCGCCTGGATGCAGCAAGCGGCGGCGCTGGACTTCGCGGCGAACCTGCAGGACGCCCGCGAGCTGGCCGAGCTGATGCACGCGCTCTACCACCTCAAGCTGCCGACACTGGCGGTCGTGCAGGGCGCCGCATTCGGCGGTGCGCTGGGCCTGATCGCCTGCTGCGACATGGCGATCGGCGCGTCCGATGCGCAGTTTTCGCTGTCGGAGGTTCGCCTCGGGCTGATCCCGGCGGTGATCAGCCCGTTCGTGGTCCAGGCGATCGGCGAGCGGGCCGCGCGGCGTTATGCGCTGACCGCGGAACGCTTCGACGGCGAGCGTGCCCGCGCGCTGGGTCTGCTGGCCGAAGCCTATGCCGCCGACGTGCTGGAGGACGCACTCGCCGGCTGGGTCGACACGCTGCTGCTCAGCGGTCCCAAGGCGATGCAGGCCACCAAGGACCTGTTCCGCGAGGTCGGCAGCGGCGCCCTCACGCCCGCCCTGCGCCGCTATACCGAGGGTGCCATCGCCCGCGTCCGCGTGAGCCCCGAAGGTCAGGAAGGCCTGCGCGCCTTCCTCGACAAGCGCAAGCCCGGCTGGCAGGAGGGCGACGCATGAACAGGCCTGCAGCATGCCAGCGCTCTCCCGCAGCGCGCCCCGTGCCAACGCCCGCAACCACGAAGGGAAGCAGCCCGCGCGCAGCACGGAGCCACGCCCCCGTCGACATTGCCCGTCGCCGCCATCTGGAACACGGCACGACGACTCCACCCGAACGCCATCGCGTCTACGCCGAGACAGCCGGGGCCACGCCCCTTCCCGATGCCTTCCTGAAGGAGCACGCCGCATGATCACCACCCTGCTGGTTGCCAACCGTGGCGAGATCGCCTGCCGTGTGATGCGTACCGCCAAGGTGCTGGGGCTGACCACCGTGGCCGTGCACAGCGCGATCGACCGCAACGCCCGGCATGTCCGCGAGGCGGATCTGGCCGTCGATCTCGGCGGTGCCAAGCCGGCGGACAGTTACCTGCGGATCGACCGCATCATTGCCGCCGCCGAGGCGAGCGGCGCGCAGGCGATCCATCCCGGGTACGGCTTTCTGTCCGAGAACGCCGGGTTCGCCCGCGCCGTCGAGCAGGCCGGGCTGATCTTCCTCGGCCCACCGGCATCGGCCATCGAGGCGATGGGCAGCAAGTCCGCCGCCAAGGCCCTGATGGAAGCCGCCGGCGTGCCGCTGGTCCCCGGCTACCACGGCGAAGCGCAGGACATCGACACCTTCCGCGCGGCGGCCGAGCGCATCGGCTATCCGGTGCTGCTCAAGGCGGCGGCCGGCGGCGGCGGCAAGGGCATGAAGGTGGTCGAGCGCGAAGCCGACCTCGCCGAAGCGCTGGCCTCGGCGCAGCGCGAGGCGCAATCGGCCTTCGGCGACCCGCGCATGCTGGTCGAGAAGTACGTGCTCAAACCGCGCCATGTCGAGATCCAGGTCTTCGCCGATCGCCACGGGCATTGCCTCTACCTCAACGAGCGGGACTGCTCCATCCAGCGCCGTCACCAGAAGGTCGTCGAGGAAGCGCCGGCGCCGGGGCTTTCGGCCGATCGGCGACGGGCGATGGGCGAAGCGGCGGTCAAGGCCGCGCAGGCGATCGGCTACGTCGGCGCCGGCACCGTCGAGTTCCTGCTGGACGAGCGCGGCGACTTCTTCTTCATGGAGATGAACACGCGCTTGCAGGTCGAGCACCCAGTGACCGAGGCGATCACCGGGCTCGACCTCGTGGCCTGGCAGATTCGGGTCGCGCGCGGAGAAGCCCTGCCGATCACGCAGGAGCAGGTGCCGCTGATCGGCCATGCGATCGAAGTCCGGCTGTATGCCGAAGACCCGGACAACGGCTTCCTGCCGGCGACCGGCACCTTGCAGCTATATCGCGAGGCGGCGCCCGGACCGGGCCGGCGCACGGACAGTGGCGTGTGCGAAGGCGATGCGGTGTCGCCCTTCTACGATCCGATGCTCGCCAAGCTGGTGGCCTGGGGCGACAACCGCGAAGAGGCCCGACTGCGGCTGCTGTCGATGCTCGACGAGACCGCCGTAGGCGGCGTGCGAACCAACCTGGCCTTCCTGCGGCGCGTGCTGGCGCACCCCGCCTTCGCCGCGGCGGAGCTGGATACGGGCTTCATTCCGCGCCACGAGCAGGACCTGCTGCCGCCCGCCGCCGACCTGCCCGAGGCCTTCTGGCAGCTGGCCGCCGAGCGCTTTCTGGCCACCGAACCCGCGCGCATCCGGCCAGACGACCCACAGGCCCCGTGGCAACGCCGCGACGGCTTGCGGCTCGGTATGCCGGCGCACACCCGTCTGCACCTCAGCTGCAACGGGACCTCGCGGGTGGTGACGCTTTCGCCGCGAGGAGCCGGTATGGCTGGGGACTCGTGCCCACCGGATCGCGAGCAAGCTCGCTCCTACAAAAGCGCTGATGCGCCGGCGTTGGATCAGGGCGATGGCGACGTTGGCCACACCGCTGCACCAGGGCCGGACACCGCGCCCTGTAGGAGCCAGCTTGCTGGCGATCAACCCACCGGCGACACCGTCCGGCGCCCGCTGAACGCCATCCGCCAGGGCGACACCCTGCACGTGCAATGGCACGGCGAATGGCTGGCGGTGACCGCCTTCGACCCGATCGCCGAGGTCGAGGCCAGCCACAGCCATCAGGGCGGGCTGACCGCGCCCATGAACGGCTGCATCGTTCGCGTGCTGGTGGAGGTCGGCCAGCAGGTCGAGGCGGGCGCCGCGCTGGTCGTGCTCGAGGCGATGAAGATGGAACACAGCATCCGCGCCCCGCAGGCCGGTGTCGTCAAGGCCGTCTATGGGCGTGACGGCGACATGGTGAGCGAGGGCACGGCGCTGGTGGAACTGGAGGCCTGACAGGCCGCCATGCACGCCAGCCCAGCCGTCGATGGAAACCGGTGCAGCGGCCTCCACCGCCCGAGGCAAGCGGTGGTCGAGGCCGCGCATCGTCCACCTGAGCGGCATGACCGACCGGAGCCATCCGATGAAGCATTTCCATGCAGCCCTGAACGCCCACCCAACCCTGGGGTGGAAGACACGCCCAGCGCTTTTCCACCGACACGTCGCCGCCCCGGCGACTCACCCCTGATCACGGAATCCGCCCGATGAACACCGACACCACCCCGCTCCCATCCCACGTCCGCCTCGTCGAAGTCGGCCCGCGCGACGGCTTGCAGAACGAGAAACAGCCGATCTCCGTCGAGGACAAGGTGCGGCTGATCGAGGCGCTGGCCGCCGCGGGCGTGCGTCATGTCGAAGCCGGCAGCTTCGTCTCGCCCAAGTGGGTGCCGCAGATGGCCGGTTCGGCCGAAGTGTTCGCACGGATCGAACGGCGGCCGGGCGTCGTCTACAGCGCGCTGACGCCGAACCTCAAGGGCCTGGAAGCAGCGTTGGAAGCCGGCGTTCAGGAGGTCGCGGTGTTCGCCGCGGCGTCCGAGGCGTTCTCGCAGAAGAACATCAATTGCTCGATTGCCGAGAGCCTCGCGCGGTTCGAGCCGGTCATGGCAGCGGCGCAGCAGCAGGGCGTGCGGGTGCGCGGCTACATCTCCTGCGTGCTGGGCTGCCCGTACGATGGCGAGATCGACCCCGCGCGCGTCGCCTCGGTGGCGCGCGCGCTGGATGCCATGGGCTGCTACGAGGTCTCGCTCGGCGACACCATCGGCACCGGCACGCCCGGCAAGACGCGCGCGCTGATCGATCGCGTCGCCCGCGAGGTCCCGCGCGAGCGCCTGGCCGGGCACTATCACGACACCTACGGGCAGGCGCTGGCCAACGTCTACGCGAGCCTGCTGGAGGGTGTCGCGGTATTCGACGCCTCGGTCGCCGGCCTGGGCGGCTGCCCCTACGCCAAGGGGGCGACCGGCAATGTCGCGAGCGAAGACGTCCTCTACCTGCTGCAAGGCCTGGGCATCGAAACCGGTATCGACCTGCCTGCGCTGGCCAGCGCCGGGCAGAGGATCAGCGACCTGCTCGGCCGGCCCAACGGCTCGCGCGTGGGCCGTGCACTGCTCGCGACGAAGCAGTAGCCTTGCCGCCCGCCGCGGTTCCTACCGCCCGTCTCCTGATAGTCGTTTCCTACCGCCCGTTTCTGAAGCCCGTTCGAGAGCAGCCGACATGCCGACGCCCACGCAGACCTACAGCATTTCCGATCTCGCCCAGGAGCTGGATGTCACCACGCGCACCATTCGCTTCTACGAGGAACAGGGCATGCTCGCCCCGACCCGGCGCGGGCAGGAGCGCATCTACACGCCCAAGGATCGCGTCGTGCTCAAGCTCATCCTGCGCGGCAAGCGGCTGGGCTTTTCGCTGGCTGAGTGCAAGTCGCTGATCGGGCTCTACGACCCGCGCGCCGGCAACCGCAAGCAGCTCCAGCACATGCTCGACATGATCGCCGAGCGCCGTCTGCAACTCGAACAGCAGCTGCTCGACATCCGCCAGATGCAGCTCGAACTGGACACCGCCGAAGAGCGCTGCCGCGCCGCGCTCGACGAAACCAACGCCCGCCCCGAGACGCTGCCGGCTGCCACCGACGCAACGGATTGATCGGCTCACTCGAACGCTTTGGTCGAAATCCTCGTGCCATCGACCGGAACGCCTGTGCGACGGTGACGCTCCAACCCGCAACGCCGCCCAGCGGCACGCACCGAGGAGATGCACATGGCTAAGGTTCTGGTTCTGTACTACTCGTCCTATGGACATATCGAGAAGATGGCCGAGGCCGTCGCCGAAGGCGCCCGCCGCACCGGCGCCACCGTCGACATCAAACGCGTGCCCGAAACAGTGCCCGAAGAGATCGCCCGCAACGCGCACTTCAAGCTCGATCAGGCGGCGCCGATCGCGCAGGTCGCTGACCTCGAGCAGTACGACGCCATCGTCATCGGCACCGGCACGCGCTTCGGACGCATCAGCAGCCAGATGGCGGCCTTCCTCGACCAGGCCGGCGGGCTCTGGGCGCGCGGCGCGCTGAACGGCAAGGTGGGCGGCGCCTTCACCTCGACCGCCAGCCAGCACGGCGGGCAGGAAACCACCCTGTTCTCGATCATCACCAACCTGCTGCACTTCGGCATGACCATCGTCGGCCTGCCCTACAGCTTCCAGGGTCAGATGGGCGTGAAGGAAGTGGTCGGCGGCGCGCCCTATGGCGCCACGACGCTCGCCGACAACGATGGCTCGCGCCAGCCGAGCGAAACCGAGCTGGAGGGTGCGCGGTTCCAGGGCGAGTTGATCGCCAAGACGGCGAACAAGCTGTTCGACTGATCCGCCAGGGCGCCTGCGCCCGCCTGTGCGCGGCGCCCTTTTCTCCGCCTGTTCGACCGTGCCGGATCAGGTGAGCTTGGCCTCGGCCGGCAGCTTCACCTCGCGCGGGTTCTTGAAGGCGAGCAGGAACGCCACCAGCACACCGAGCGCGAACACCGCCGGGAACAGCCAGATGCCCTGCCAGTCATGGCCGGTCGCCGTGGCGAAGTGATCGGTGACCCGCCCCGCCACCCAGAAGCCGATCAGCATCCCGACGCCGTAGGTCGCCAGCGTGATCAGCCCCTGCGCCGAGCCCTTGAAGGTCTCGCCAGCCTTGGCATCGGTGTAGATCTGTCCCGACACGAAGAAAAAGTCGTAGCAGATGCCATGCAGGGCGATGCCGACGATGAGCATGAACAGCAGCTCGCCGCCGTTGCCGTAGGCGAACAGCGCATAGCGAATCGCCCAGGCGAGCATGCCCAGCAACAGCGTCTTCTTGATGCCGAAGCGCCGGATGAACAGCGGCAGCGCCAGCATGAAGAGCACCTCGGACACCTGTCCCAGCGTCATCATGCCGGTCGGGTTCTCCACGCCGATCTCCGCCAGGAAGGGGTTGGCGTTCTGGTAGTAGAAGGCCAGCGGAATGCAGATCAGCACCGAGGCGAAAAAGAAGATCGCGAAGCTGCGGTCTTTCAAGAGCGCCAGCGCATCCAGCCCGAGCAGGGTCTTGAGCCCGCCCGATCCACGCTGCGCCAGCGGTGGCGTGCGCGGCAGGCTGAAGCTGTACAACCCGAGCAGCGCCGAGGCGATCGCGCACATCAGGAAGGTGTTGCGCAGCGCTCCCTCGGCGATGGCGGCCTGCGAATCCCAGCCGAACAGGAAGCTGATCACCAGCCCGGCGACGATCCAGCCCACCGTGCCCCAGACGCGGATGCGCGAGAACTCCAGCGCCGGATCGCGCATCTGCCGGAACGCCACGGCGTTCACCAGCGCCAGCGTCGGCATGTAGACGATCATGTAGCCGAGCACGTAGGGGTAGAACGCTGCGAAGTCCTCGGCACGGTAGAGCTGGTACAGCAACACCGCGCCGACCAGGTGGAGGATCGCCAGGATGCGTTCGGCATTGAAGTAGCGATCGGCGATCAGGCCGATGACGAACGGCGCCAGGATGGCTCCCCACGACTGGGTCGCGAAGGCCATGCCGATCTCGCTGCCGGAGGCGCCCAGCGTGGCGCCGAGAAAGGTGCCCAGGGTGACGAACCAGCCGCCCCAGATGAAGAACTCGAGGAACATCATCAGGCTCAGTCGCGCGTTGAGTGTGCTCATGGTCTTGTCCTTGTTGTTTGCACGGTTGTTTGCACGGTGGCCGCCAGTCCTGCTCAGCGGCCCGGATCATCCAGCCCCAGCAGTCGCCGGTTGCGCTCGGGGCTGGCGGCGGTGCCGGCAAAATCATCGAACGCACGCGTGGCCGGCTGGATCAGGTGACGCTCGATGAACGGCGCCCCTTCGGCGGCGCCCTGTGCCCCGTCCTTCAGGCAGCACTCCCACTCCAGCACCGCCCAGCCGTCGAAGCCGTACTGGGTCAGCTTGCTGAAGATCTGGCCGAAATCGATCTGCCCGTCACCCAGCGAACGAAAGCGCCCGGCGCGCTCGGCCCAGCCCTGATAGCCGCCATAGACGCCGGAGCGCGCATCCGGCCGGAACTCGGCGTCCTTCACATGGAACATGCGAATGCGCCCGTGGTAACGGTCGATGAAGCCCAGGTAATCGAGCTGCTGGAGCAGCAGGTGGCTCGGGTCGTACAGGATGTTGGCGCGCGGATGGTCATCGACCACCTCGAGAAAGCGCTCGAACGAGGCGCCGTCGTGCAGGTCCTCGCCGGGGTGAATTTCGAAGCAGAGGTCCACGCCCGCCTCGTCGAAGGCATCGAGAATCGGCCGCCAGCGGCGCGCCAGTTCGGCGAAGCCTTCCTCCACCAACCCCTGCGGCCGCTGCGGCCAGGGGTAGACGTAGGGCCAGAGCAGCGCGCCGGAGAAGGTCGCATGGGCGCGCAATCCCAAGCGCTGGCTGGCCCTCGCCGCCAGCTTCAACTGCTCGATCGCCCATTCGGTCCGCGCCCTGGGTCGTCCGCGCAGCGCGGCGGGGGCGAAGTCATCGAACAGCCCGTCGAACGCCGGGTGCACCGCCACCAGCTGGCCTTGCAGGTGCGTCGACAGCTCGCTGATCTCGACGCCCGCTTCGGCGCACTGACCCTTGAGTTCATCGCAATAGGTCTGGCTCTCGGCCGCGCGCGCCAGGTCCAGGCATTGCGTGCCGAGCGTCGGCACCTGGATGCCGCGGTAGCCGAGCGAAGCCGCCCAGCGGGCGATGTTCGGCAGCGTGTCGAAGGGCGCCTCGTCGCCGAGGAACTGCGCGAGGAACAGGCCCGGGCCCTGGATACGGCGTGGTGAAGGTCGCTGCATGGTCACTCCTTTCTCGTGCGATCAGTCCGGGGGCTGCGTGCCATCGACGACCAGCGGCGTCCACTTCCGGTCGACGCGGTCGTTCTCGAGGATGGTTTCGATGAAGGCCATCGCCCGCAGGCCGGCGTCGATGCCCGGCACGCCGGGTGCGTCGTGACCCGTCGCGCCCGAGCGGACGGCCCGCGCGAAGTCGACGTACAGGTTCGCCAGCGCCTCGAGGTAACCCTCCGGGTGGCCCGCCGGCAGCCGCAGCCGACGGCGCGCCGCGTCGCACAGCCCGTGCCGGTCGACGCCGGCGCGCAGCACGCGCATGGGCTCGCCGAGCGGACGGTGGATCAGGCTGTTCGGCTCCTCCTGCCGCCATTCGAGCCCGCCCTCGTCGCCGTACAGGCGCAGCTTCAGGGCGTTTTCCTCGCCGGCACACACCTGGCTGGCGACGAGCAACCCGCTGGCGCCGCCATCCGTGCGGAACAGCACCGCGCCGTCATCGTCGAGCTGCCGACCGGCGACGTGGGTGCCGAGGCTGGCGCACACCCGCTCGAGCCGTTGCCCGCTGACGAACTCGGCCAAGGTGAAGGCATGCACGCCGATGTCTCCCATGCAGCCGCTCGGCCCCGCCTGCTCCGGCGCGCCGCGCCAGCTCGCCTGCTTGTTGCCTTCGGCGGCGAGGTCCTGGCTGAGCCAGCCCTGCGGGTACTCGACCCACAGCTTGCGCAGGCGCCCGATCGCACCGGCGCGGACCATCTCGCGCGCCTGCCAGACCATCGGATAGCCCTGGTAGCTGTGGGCCAGGCCATACAGGCGATCGGTGCCGGCCAGGGTTTTCGCCAGGCCGCGTACTTCGGCCAGCGACAGGGCCGCCGGCTTCTCGCTGAACACGTGAAAGCCGGCCGCCAGCGCGGCCTCGGCAATCGGCGCATGCAGGTGGTTGGGCGTGACGATGGCCAGCACCTCCATCCGCTGCCCGGCGGGCAACGCCCGCTCGCCCTCGATCAAGGCCTGCCAGGAGGCATAGGTCCGCGACGGGTCGAGGTGCAGCGCCTCGCCCGTCCTCAGGTTGTTCTGCCCATCGCGGCTGAAGGCGCCGCAGACCAGTTCGAGATGGCCATCGAGCGCGGCGGCCTGGCGGTGGACCTGCCCGATGAAGGCGCCCTCCCCGCCACCGATCATGCCCAGCCGTACGCGCTTGCCTATCTCTGCCATCGTGCGTTGCCTCTGCCTTTCATCTCTTCATCTCTTTCGATTCGTCATGTCGTCTGCCGCCTGCTTGAAGCGAACCGGCTCATACTGCCGCAATGTAACCGGTTACATTGCCATGCAATCTAGCAGCGCATCCGACGGTGTCAAATCAGCAGAACGGTATCGGCGCGGGCGGTAACGGCGATCAAACCGGCCAGCGCCGCAGCTGTGCCTCGACCCGGCGGGCAAAGCGCTCCACCTGTGCCGAACCCAACCGCTCGCTGCGGTAGAGCGAACACAGGCGCAGGCGACAGCGCGGCGCGCAGGTGCCGAGGATGGCCGTGCCCAGCACGCGCCTGACGGGCTGGCGCAGCAGCAGCCGGTCGACCCACCAGGGCGAGCCGAGGGTGGTCACGACCAGCACCTGACGCAGGCCATGCAACCGCGGACGGATCGGGCCGTAGTCGTCGGCATGGTCGTAGGCGACGCCCGGCGCCCAGACGCGATCGAACCACCCCTTGAGCATGGCCGGAAAGCCAAACCACCAGGTCGGGAACACCAGCACGATCGCCTCGGCGGCGAGCAGTCGCTCGACCTGATCGGCGATCGCGTCGATCGGGAAGCCACCCGCGTAGTAAGCGCCCCGCTCGGCCGGGCTCAAGGCCGGATCGAAGCGCTCGGCGTACAGGTCTTCGGTCGCCACCTCGTGCCCAGCCGCATGCAGCGTCTCCACCACCCGATCGCGCAGCGAGGCGCACAGGCTGTTCGGCAAGGGGTGGGCGGTCACGACAAGGCAGCGCATGGAGCGTTTCTCCGTTCGGTAATCAGCGGCGCGGGCGCAACCTTAGTCGCTGCGCCGACGCTGGGGTACTCTAGCCGCCGCCCCGCCAACCTGCGGCCGGGCTCGATGACGAGGGGTTATGCCGAACATTCGCAAGGTCGCCGAACTCGCGGGCGTGTCCGTGGCGACCGTCTCGCGCACCTTGAAGACGCCGGAAGTCGTATCGCCCGAGACGCGCGACCGCGTGCTGGCGGCCGTCGAGCGGGCGGGCTATCGACCCAACCTGATGGCCGTGCAGTTTCGTTCTCGTCGCACGCGCAACCTGGTGGTGCTGGTGCCGGTCATTGCCAACGTGTTCTTCGCGCGCGTGATCAGCGGTATCCAGGAGGCCGCCCAGGCCTTCGATTACCGCGTGCTGCTGTGCGACACCCTCGGCCGCGAAGAGGTCGAGACCGCCTACGCCGAGCTCGTCCATGCGCACCAGGCCGACGGCGTGATCCAGCTGCGCGCGTTCAACCCGTTCGAGAAGGCCTGCGCCGACGGCCAGGCCCCGCCGCCGATGGTCAATGCCTGCGAAGTGCTCGATGCGCCGCCCTGCCCCACCGTGCGCCTCGACAACCGCGCCGCCGCGCGCGCCATGACCGAGCACCTGCTCGCACTCGGCCATCGCCGCATCGGGCTGATCAAGGGGCCGCAGGGCAGCCCGCTGACGCGCGAACGCATCGCCGGCTACGAAGACGCGATGCAGGCGGCCGGCATCGCACCCGACCCGGCGCTGCTGTGCCGCGGCAACTTCACGCTCCAGGCCGGCTACCAGGCGGCCGGCGACCTGCTCGCGCTGCCGGATCGACCGACCGCGATCTTCTGCGAAAACGACGAAATGGCGATCGGCGCGATCCAGCGCATCCGCCAGGCCGGTTTGCGGGTGCCGCAAGACCTCTCGGTGGCGGGCTTCGACGACATCCCCTTCGCCGCCTACTGCGAGCCGCCGCTGACCACCATCGCCCAGCCCGCGGAGGAATTCGGTCGTCGCGCGGTGGGCATGCTCGTCGCCCTCTTCGAAGACCGGACGCTGCCCGAGCCGCATGTGGTACTGCCCTACGACCTGATCGTGCGCGGCAGCACCGCCCCCGCCCCGACCGGCTCAGGCCAGCCGCAACCGACCCCATAGCCAGCCGCCGTAGAGGTTCACCAGCAGGCCGAGCATCACCAGCGCCGCGCCGGCATATTGCAGCGGGCCAAGCCGCTCGCCGAGCAGGACCGACGACGCGCTGATGCCCACCACGGGCACCAGCAGCGAGAACGGCGCCACCTGGTTGGCCGGATAGCGCGACAGCAAGCGGCTCCAGAGCCCGTAGCCGAGCAGCGTCGCGACGAACGCCAGGTACACCAGCGCCAGGATCGAATCGAGCGAAATGCTGCGCAGCGAGGCCGCGATGAGCACCGGGCCTTCCAGGCCGAGCGACAGCAGCAGGAACGGAATCGGCGGCACCAGGCTGCCCCAGACGACCAGCCCCACCAAGTTGACCTTGCCGATCCGACGGGTGATCACGTTGCCCATCGCCCACATCGAGGCCGCGCACAACGTGAAGAAGAAGCCGGCCAGCGTCATCGCATGGTCGCCGCTCTGCGCCGCGATCAACGCCAGCCCGCACGCCGCGACCAATAGACCGACCAGGTGCGCCGGCTGGAAGCGCTCGCCGAGCATCGGCACCGCAAACAGCAGCGTGAAGAAGGCCTGCGCTTGCAGCACCAGCGACGCCAGACCAGCCGGCATGCCGACCGACATGGCATAGAACAGGAAGGCGAACTGGCCGACCGAAATCGTCATGCCGTAGGCCAGCAACCAACGCCACGGCACCGCCGGGCGACGCACGAAGAACACCGCCGGCAGCGCCGCCAGGGTAAAGCGCAGCGCACCGAGCAGCATTGGCGGCAGACCATCGAGCCCGACCTTGATGACGACGAAGTTCAGGCCCCAGGCGACGATCACCACCAGGGCCAGCGCGAGATCCTTCGGTGTCACGGGGATGCCTCCCTCCTGTGGCTGGACGTGCCATTAGGCACCTGCGGTGGGGGCGTCATGCGATACAGCGGTGGGGAAATTTGGCCGTACAGCGGGGGGATGAGTCGGTAGATGCCCTGTTTCCCTTCGCCGGGCGCCCAACTACACGTCGGACGTTTCGTACACCGCACTTTCTCGGCCCGCCCTCCAGATTGCGCCTGGCACGACGTCTGTAGGAGCCCGCTTGCGGGCATGCTCTTGCTTTTGTTTCCTCGGCGTCTCGCGCAGGTGTTTCGGGCGCAGCACTTTCCTCGGGCCGAACTACAGGTTGCGCCTTGCGCGGAGCCTGTAGGAGCCCGCTTGCGGGCGATGCTCTTGCTTTTGTTTTCACGGCGTCTCGCGCAGGCGTTTCGGGCGCAGCACTTTCCTCGGCCCGGACGACAGGTTGCGCCTTGCACGGCGCCTCACTTTTCTTTGCCGCGCGGCAAAGAAAAGTAAGCAAAAGAAAACGCGCCCCGTCATCCGGGTCTGACTGCTGCGCAGCCAGACTGCCCTCACTCCGGCGCCGCTCCGGGGGCGCGTCCCGACGGGACATCCTTGTCCCGCCGCGCCTCGCTCTGCGTCCTGCCTCGCGTCCCCCTGCGCAACGCCTGCGTTCGGCCGGATGAAAGGGGGTTGGTTCGAGTGGTCTGGGAGTGAGGTGCAAGTGAATCAAAAGCCTGAGCACGCGCCGGTTGGGCACAACATGGGGCAGCCAGGTAAAGGGTTCACCGCCGTGCAAGCGGTGGCTGACGGTTCGGTGATTGCTGCATCACCGCCAATTTGAAATCTGTACTGAATGATCTTCTGGTCATGTAAACACCGTGTGGCTGGGCGAAGCTTAGCGCCCTATCGGGGTGTCCAGAATCATTGAGCCACAACAAACCTGTCGTCCGGGCCGAGGAAAGCGCAGCGTTCGAAACTCCAGATCACTAAGCCAAAAAGCAAGAGCATCGCCCGCAAGCGGGCTCCTACAAAAAACATTTTGCGCCGTGCAAGACAACAGAACGCCGCCGATGCCAAACCGGTGCATTGCTTCGTGAATGCGCCCTACGGTTGTCTCGTGTTCGAGACCACAACAGCTTTGCTTCCTGCTTTGCCTTTCTGCCTTGCTTCTCTCGCTTTACACACCAAAACCATCAGCCCACACCACTCGCCCCATCAGAAGGCCGAGCGCAGGTGTCGTGGAGGGGGTCGAGCGGCAGGGATGCCGCGAGAGCCGCGAGGGCCATGGATGGCCCTTCGTGGCGTGCCCCTGGAACGGCACCGGAGCGAGGGAACCCCGGCGAAGCCGGGGCCGGATGCAGGGGTCGCCTTCTCTTTGGTTACTTTCTCTTGGCGAGACAAGAGAAAGTGACGCGCCGTGCAGGGCGCAAGCTGTAGGCCGGGCCGAGGAAAGCGCGGCGCCTAAAACCCCAGACCCGCAAAGCCAAAAGACAAAAGCTTCGCCCGCAAGCGGGCTCCTACAAAAACATTTCGCGCCATGCAAGGCACAACAGAACGCCGCCGATGCGAATCGGTGCATTGCTTCGCGAATGCACCCTACGGTTGCCTTCCGCTCGAGACCACAACAGCTCGGTTTCTGCTTTTCTGCTTTTCTGCTTCGCTTTCCGGCTTTTCCCAACCAGAACCATCAGGCCACACCCCTCGCCCCGTCAGCAGGCCGAGCGCAGGTGTCGTGGAGGGGGTTGAGCGGCAGGGATGCCGCGAGAGCCGCGAGGGCCATGGATGGCCCTTCGTGGCGTGCCCCTGGAGCGGCACCGGAGCGAGGGGACCCCGGCGAAGCCGGGGCCGGATGCAGGGGTCGCCTTCTCTTTGGTTACTTTCTCTTGGCGAGACAAGAGAAAGTGACGCGCCGTGCAGGGCGCAACCTGTCGTCCGGGCCGAGGAAAGTGCGGCGTTCGAAAGGCCCGATCGTGAAGCCAAAAGACAAAAGCTTCGCCCGCAAGCGGGCTCCTACAGTTCCTCCAAAGCCTCAGCGCCGTGCAGGGTGCAGCCTGCGTCCGGGCCAAGAAACGCTGATCGCTCCAGCCCCAACCAAAACCCAAAAAGCAAAAAGCAAAAAGCCCACCGAAGTGGGCTCTTCTCAACGGAATCGATCAGCGATACGCCTCGAACAACCCCGCCGCGCCCATCCCGCCGCCCACGCACATGGTCACGACACCGTAGCGTAGGTTGCGGCGCTGCAGTTCGCGGACTAGGTGGCCGGCGGTGCGTGAGCCGGTCATGCCGAACGGGTGGCCGATCGAGATCGAGCCGCCGTTGACGTTGTACTTCTCGTTGTCGATGCCGAGCGTGTCGCGGCAGTACAGGCACTGCGACGCGAAGGCTTCGTTCAGCTCCCACAGGTCGATGTCGGCGACACTCAGGCCGCGGGCCTGGAGCAGGCGCGGCACGGCGAATACCGGGCCGATGCCCATCTCCTCGGGCTCGCAGCCGGCCACGGTGAAGCCGCGGAAGAACGCCTTGGGGGTGAGGCCCAGCTCGAGCGCCTTCTCCAGGCTCATCACCAGCGTCATCGAGGCGCCGTCGGACAGTTGCGAGGCGTTGCCGGCGGTCACCGAGCCGTCTTCCGAGAACGCAGGCTTGAGGCCGGCGAGGCTTTCGAGGGTGGTGTCCGGGCGATTGCAGTCGTCGCGGTCGACCACGCCTTCGAGGATTTTCTTCTCGCCGGTGGCCTTGTCTTCGACCAGGTAGCGCACGTTCATCGGCACGATTTCGTCGGCGAACAGGCCTTCGGCCTGTGCCCGCGCGGTGCGCTGCTGGCTCTGCACGGAATACTGGTCCTGGTATTCGCGGCTGATGTTGTAGCGGCGGGCGACCAGCTCGGCGGTCTGGCCCATGCTGTGGTAGATGCCGGGGACGCGCTCCTGCAGCACCGGGTTGACGAGGTTTTCGCTGTTGCGGCTCTTGGCGGTGAGGGTGATCGACTCGACCCCGCCGGCGACGATCACGTCGCTGCAGCCCGATGCGATCTGGTTCGCGGCGATGGCGATCGATTGCAGGCCGGACGAGCAGAAGCGGTTGAGCGTCATGCCGGCGGTCTGGATGCCCAGGCGCGACAGCACGGCGACGTTGCGGCCGATGTTGTGGCCTTGCGCGCCTTCGTTGGAGCCCGCACCGACGATGCAGTCCTCGACCAGCGCCGGGTCCAGGTCATTGCGCGACAGCAGCGCATCGACGCAATGGGCCGCCATGTCATCGGGACGGGTCATGTTGAACTTGCCGCGGAAGGACTTGGCCAGGCCGGTCCGTACGCTGTCGACGATTACCACTTCACGCATGGCACACCTCGGTTCTTGTTCGAGTGGACGATGCGTCGATGATAGGCCCGCGAAAATCGGGGCGGCGACGACCATTCAGCGGGGATATGTCAGCCCATGGCAGCGTCATTCGTCGCAGGCGGCCTGGAGCGCGTCGTTCAGCGTGCGCAGGATCTTGACCCGCGCGAAGCGCTTGTCGTTGGCCTCGACCAGCGTCCAGGGCGCGATGGCCGTGCTGGTGCGCGCGACCATGTCGTTCACCGCCAGGTTGTAGTCGCCGAGCCTCTCGCGGTTGCGCCAGTCCTCGTCGGTGATCTTGAAGCGCTTGAGCGGATCGTCCTCGCGCGCCTTGAAGCGCTCGAGCTGCTCGTCCGGGTCGATCGACAGCCAGAACTTGACGACCACGGTGCCGGCCTCGATCAGTTGCTCTTCGAAGTCGTTGATCTCGTCGTAGGCGCGCAGCCATTCGGCCGGCGTGCAGAAGCCCTCGACTCGCTCGACCAGCACGCGGCCGTACCAGGAGCGATCGAAGATGGTGAAGTTGCCGCGCTCGGGCACGTTGCGCCAGAAGCGCCAGAGCCAGGGCTGGGCGCGCTCGTCCTCGCTGGGCGCCGAGACCGGCACGGTCCGGTACATGCGCGGGTCGAGCGCGGCGGTGACGCGGCGAATCGCGCCCCCCTTGCCGGCCGCGTCGTGGCCTTCGAACACCGCCAGAACCGCCCGCTCGCGCAGCGCCTTTTCGCGCATCAGTTGCGACAGCCGGGCCTGCTCTTCCAGCAGCTGCTGCTTGTAGTCGCCCTTGGACAGGCGCTGCGACAGGTCAAGCGTGTCGAGCAGGTTGCGCCCGTCCAGGCTGGCGGCGACGGGCGCGCTGTGCGGCGGCGCGACCTCGCACGGCGCGCCACGCAAGGCGGCCTGGAGGCCATCGAGCAGGATGCGGCCGACGGCCAGGTTGCGGTAGCGCTCGTCCGCGCCCTCGATGACGTACCAGGGCGCATGATCGCGGCTGCTGCGCCGCAGCACGTGTTCGCCGTGGCGGACGAAGCTGTCGTAGGTCTCCGATTGTTGCCAGTCCAGCGGGCTGATGCGCCAGCTGTGCAACGGGTCGTCCTTGAGCGAATCCAGCCGCGCCTGCATCTGCGGCTTGGACAGGTGAAACCAGAACTTGAAGATCAGCACCCCTTCGTCGGTCAGCATCTTTTCCATGCGCAGCGCCCGGTCGACCGCATGCTCCAGGTCGTCGTCGTCGATGCGCTCGTGCAGACGGTCCTGCAGCATCTGGCTGTACCAGTTGCCGAAGAACACGCCCATGCGGCCCTTGGGCGGCAATTTGCGCCAGTAGCGCCACGCCGGCGGATGGGCCTGCTCTTCGTCGGTCAGCACGTCGAAGCTTTCGACGCGGATCAGCCGGGGGTCCATCCACTCGCTGAGCAGCTTGACCGTCTCGCCTTTGCCCGCGCCTTCCACGCCGTTGATCAGCAGCAACACTGGAAAGCGCGCCTGCTCCCTGAGCTGGTGCTGGGCCTCCAGCAGGGCCTGACGCAGGGCGGGTTCCTCGGCCTCGTAGGTGTCCTTGTCGACGGCATGGCCAATCTGAGCGGTTTCGAACATCGGCAACTCCTCACGCGGGTCGGGCGGCTGGGCGGTCGGATAGAATGCCGTTCTTTTCGCAACAGGACCGCTCTGGATGTCCGACCGCCCCGCCCCTTCCGAATTCCAGCCCGCCGCGCTCGACTGGGACGCGCACGGCCAGCCGCAGTCGCGCCGCTACGGCGACGTGTACTTCTCGCGCGCGTCGGGTCTGGAGGAAACGCGCCATGTCTTTCTGGCGCAGAACGACCTCGAACGCCGCTTCGCCGCGCTTGGCGAGCAGGAGCGACTGGTCATCGGCGAGACGGGTTTCGGAACCGGCCTCAACTTTCTCTGCGCCTGGTCGCTGTTCGCCAGTACCGCACCGAGCGGCGCGCGGCTGCATTTCGTCAGCGTCGAGAAACACCCGCTGACCCGCGATGACCTCGCCCGCGCCTTGCGCCTGTGGCCGAGCCTCGCCGAGCAGGCGGCCGCGTTGCTCGGTCAGTACCGTGCGATCCATCCCGGTTTTCAGCGGCTGGTGTTCGACGGCGGCCGGGTGACGCTGACCCTGCTGATCGGCGACGTGCTGGACACGCTGCCGACACTCGATGCCTCCGTCGACGCCTGGTTTCTCGACGGTTTCGCGCCCGCCAAAAACCCCGACATGTGGCAGCCCGCGCTGTTCGCCGAGCTGGCGCGACTGTCCGCGCCGGGCGCCACGCTCGGCACCTTCACCAGCGCCGGGTTCGTCCGCCGAGGGCTGATCGAGGCCGGTTTCGACATGGCACGGGTGCCGGGGTTCGGGCACAAGCGTGAGATCCTCCGAGGGCGCTATATCGGTAGCGCGCAAACACCGGTCGACCCCTGGTATGCCCGTCCGCCGAAGCCCGCCGCCGATCGCCGCGCCCTGGTGATCGGCGCCGGGCTGGCCGGCTGCGCGACCGCTGCGAGCCTGGCCGCCCGTGGCTGGCAGGTGAGTCTGATCGAGCGCCATGCCGAGGTTGCGCAGGAAGGATCGGGCAACCCGCAGGGCGTGCTCTACCTCAAGCTCTCCGCGCACGGGACGGCGCTCTCGCAACTCGTGGTTGCCGGGTTCGGCCATACCCGGCGCCTGCTGGAGCGCCTTCAGCGCGGCGCCGACTGGGATGCCTGCGGTGTGTTGCAGCTGGCCTTCGATGAGCGCGAGCAGGCGCGCCAGGCGCAGCTCGCCGCGGCCTATCCGGCCGATCTGCTGCGCGCGGTCGATCGTGCCGAGGCCCAGGCGCTGGCGGGCGTAGGGCTCGACAGCGGCGGGCTGTTCTTCCCGGACGCCGGCTGGCTGCATCCGCCGGCGCTGTGCCGCTGGCTGGCGAGCCAACCGGGCATCACGCAGGTCACCCACCGCGAGGCGATCAGGCTGCGGCGCATCGATGACGAATGGGAAGCGCAGGGTGACGGCCAGGTGCTCGGCCGCGCGCCGGTCGTGGTGCTGGCCGGTGCAGCGGACATCACGCATTTCGAGCAGACCGCCGGCCTGCCGCTCAAGCGCATTCGCGGGCAGATCACGCAGGTGCCGGCCACCGCGGCCAGCCAGTCGCTGTGCACGGTGCTGTGCGCCGAAGGGTACGTCGCACCGGTACGCGGCACCGAGCATACGCTGGGCGCGAGCTTCGATTTCGCGGCGACCGATCTGTCGCTCCGCGCCGAGGAGCACCGCTCCAATCTCGATCTGCTGGCCGCTATTTCCCCCGACCTGCATGCACGGCTCGAAGTGGCGAATCTGAACGCCGACAGCCTCGAGGGGCGCGCCGCCTATCGTTGCACCACACCCGACTACCTACCGCTGGTCGGCCCGCTGGCCGACGCTTCGGCCTTCGCCGATCGCTACGCCGCGCTGGGCAAGGACGCCCGCCTGCGACCCGACACGCCCTGCCCCTGGCGGCCGGGGCTGTACGTCAACGCCGCGCACGGCTCCCGAGGGCTGATTACCGCACCGCTCGCCGCCGAGCTGGTGGCCGCCTGGATCGAGGACGAACCCTTGCCCTTGCCACGCGCCGTCGCCCAGGCCTGCCACCCCAATCGGTTCCTGCTGCGCCAGGTCGTCCGCGGTACGCCTGCGCCGCAGGCCGGCCCGGCATAGCGGCAATAAGGTCGCGCAATGCACGCTTCCCCCGTATCGTGACGCCTGTACCGAAACCCCGGAGCGCCCGCTCCGCTCGATGAGTCGACTATGAGCAAGCCATCGGAACCTGTCGCCCACCCAATAGACGACCTGCCCCCGCTTCAGATCAGCCACCTGCCGTTTCCAGTGGTGGGCCTCGGGGCATCCGCCGGTGGCTTGCAGGCGCTGATCCGCTTCTTCGTGGCGATCCCCGAGGGCAGCGGCATGGCCTACGTCGTGGTGATGCACCTGTCGCCCGATCACGAGAGCCATGCCGGCGACATCCTGCAGAAGGCCACCGACATGCCGGTCCTCCAGATCGACAAGCCGGTCCCGCTGCAAGCCGACCACGTCTACGTGATCCCGCCGGGCAAGTACCTGACCATGAACGACGGCTACCTGCGCCTGAGCGAGCCGGATCGCCGGCACGGGCGCCAGGTGGCGATCGACCTGTTCTTCCGCACGCTGGCCGATGTCCACCAGCACCACGCGTTCGGCATCGTGCTGTCCGGCGCTGGCGCGGATGGCTCGGTGGGCCTGGTACGCGTGAAGGAACAGGGCGGCGTCACCCTCGTCCAGGATCCGCAGCAGGCCGAATACGATTCGATGCCCAACAGTGCCATCGCCACCGGTCAGATCGATTTCGTCCTGCCGGTTGAAGAGATGCCGGCACGCATCGTTCAGCTCTGGCGCGAAATGCGCCGAACCCGCGTCCCCGGCGATCCCGGCGAGGACGACGACCCGGTGGCCGATTCGAGCCCGACCCGCGCCGACCTGGCCGCCATGCGCGAGATCATCGCCAGCCTGCGCGCCCGCACCGGACACGACTTCAAGCACTACAAGCGCGCCACCATCCTGCGGCGAATGGAGCGCCGCATGCAGGTCAACGGCCAGCCGAACCTCCAGGCCTACCGCGACCTTCTACGCGACCGGCCCGAAGAGACCCAGGCGCTGCTGGGCGACCTGCTGATCGGCGTGACCAACTTCTTCCGCGACCCGGAGGCCTTCGAGGCCCTCGAACGCGAGGTCATCCCGGAGCTGTTCGGCTATGACGGCTCGCCGGCCAACGAGGTCCGCGTGTGGTGCGCCGGCTGCTCGACCGGCGAGGAGGCCTATTCGCTGGCGATGCTGCTCTGCCAGCAGGCGGCCGTGCAGAACAACGGCGCGAAGCTCCAGGTGTTCGCCACCGACATCGACGAGCGCGCGATCAGCACCGCGCGCATTGCGCTGTACCCCGAATCGATCGTCACCGACGTGCCGGGCGACCGCCTGCAGCAGTTCTTCGTCCGTGAGAGCCGCTATTTCCGCGTGCGCAAGGAGGTCCGCGAGAAGGTGCTGTTCGCCCAGCACAGCCTGCTGCGCGACCCGCCGTTCTCGCGTCTGGACCTGATCAGCTGCCGCAACCTGCTGATCTACCTCGACCGCAGCGTGCAGCAGGACATCCTGCGGATGTTCCACTTCGCCTTGCGGCCGGGCGGCTACCTGATGCTCGGCAGTTCCGAATCGGCGGATGCCTGCCCCGATCTCTTCACCCCGGTGGACAAGAAGAATCGCCTGTACCGCGCCCGCATCGGCGCGCTCAGCCGGCACACGCCGATCATGCCGAGCGAAGGCTTCCTGCGGCCGACCGAACCACTACGCAGCCCGCCGGAGGTGCGCCGCCGCGGCTCGTTCGCCGAACTGCATCAGCAGGTCCTGGAGCTGTATGCGCCGCCGAGCATGATCGTCAATCGCGCGCTGGACATCGTCCACATGTCCGACCGCGCCGGCCACTTCCTGCGCTACGCCGGCGGCGAGCCGACGCACAACGTGCTCAAGCTGATCGCACCCGAACTGCGGCTGGAGCTGCGCACCGCGCTGTTCCAGGCGATCCACAGCAAGAGCAGCGTCGAGGCCCGCCGTGCCCAGGTCGAGCGCGACGGCAAGCCGTTGCAGATCAACATGGTGGTGCGGCCCTTCACCGACGAGCAGGGCCAGGACTACATCCTGGTGCTGTTCGACGAGGTGGACTGCACCCTGGCCGAGCCGCAGGAACCGCGCGACCCGCACACCGACCGGCTGATCGCCCAGCTCGAAGACGAGCTGCAGCGCACCAAGGAGCAGTTGCAGGCCACCATCGAGCAGGCCGAGACCTCCACCGAGGAACTCAAGGCCTCCAACGAGGAATTGCAGGCGATCAACGAGGAGCTGCGCTCGGCCACCGAGGAGCTGGAGACAAGCAAGGAAGAGCTGCAGTCGATCAACGAAGAGCTCACCACCGTCAACCACGAGCTCAAGGCCAAGGTCGAAGAAACCAGCAAGATCAACGACGACCTGCAGAACCTCATCGCCTCGACCGACATCGCCACCGTCTTCGTCGACCGCGGCCTGCGCATCAAGTGGTACACGCCGCGCGCGACGGACATCTTCAGCATCATCGCCAGCGACGCCGGCCGCTCGCTGCTCGACATCACCCACCGGCTGGCCTACCCGGAGTTGGCCGACGACGCGGCGAAGGTGTTCGAATCGCTCGGACAGATCGAGCGTGAAGTCCGCAGCCGCGACGGTCGCTGGTACATCGCAAGGCTGCTGCCCTACCGCACCAACGAGGACCGCATCGACGGCGCGGTGCTGACCTTCATCGAGATCACCGCCCGCCGGCAGGCCGAGGAAAAGCTGCGCGAGGAAGAAGAACTGATGCGGCTGGTCGCCGACAGCACCAGCGACTACGCCATCATCACGATGGACACCGAGGGCCTGGTGACCAGCTGGAACCGCGGCGCCGAGCGGATATTCGGCTACACCCAGGCCGAAGTGATCGGCAAGTCGGCCGACCTGATCTTCCTCGAGGAAGACCGCATGGCCGGAGCCGCTGCGCGCGAGCGCGAACGGGCGCTGGCCGACAGTCGTGCCGAGGACGAGCGCTGGCATCGGCGCAAGGACGGCACGCACCTGTATTGCAGCGGCGTGGTCAGCCCGCTGGGCAACGGCGAGGTGCGCGGCTACGTCAAGATCGCCCGCGATCTGACCCAGCGCAAACGGCAGGAGATGGCGCAGGAGACCAAGCTGGAGCGCTCCAAGGCCAGCAGTCTGCGCAAGGATCAGTTCTTCGCCGTGGTCTCGCACGAGCTCAAGCACCCGCTCAACCTCATCCAGCTCAATGCCGAGCTGCTGTCGCGCATCCCGGTCATCCGCGGCTCGGCCTCGATGAACAAGGCCGCGCAAGCCATCCTGCAAGGGGTACGCAGCCAGGCGCAGATCATCGACGACCTGCTCGACGTCAGCCGCGTACGCACCGGCAAGCTCAAGCTCAAGCGCACCGCGGTCGAGCTGGACCAGGTCATCGACGGCATCCTGCGCAGCGTGCGTAGCGACATCGACGAAGCGGGCCTGCACGTGGACTTCATCGGCCCGGCGGAAGGCGGCCCGACCCTCGACGCCGATTCGTGCCGGGTCGAGCAGATTGCCTGGAACCTCATCAACAACGCGGTGAAGTTCACGCCCACCGGCGGCCAGGTGACCATCCGCTGCGAGGTCGACGGTACCTTCGCCCGGCTGGACGTCAGCGACGATGGGCGCGGCATCGACCCTGAATTCCTGCCGCTGATCTTCGACCTGTTCGGCCAGGCTGACGGTCATGCGCTGCGCCACAAGGATGGCCTGGGCATTGGTCTTGCGCTGGTGCGGCAACTGGCCGAGGCGCATGGCGGGCGGGTGCAGGCCTATTCCGAGGGCATCGGCCGGGGCACGCGCTTCAGCGTCTGGCTGCCGCTGCTGGAGGTCGCCCCGGCGAAGGAAACGACACCGGCGGCCGATGCCGAAAGCCTGATCGGGACCTGCATCCTGCTGGTCGACGATTCGCCCGACGTGCGCGAGACCTTGCAGGCGCTACTGGAGCTTGAAGGCGCCACGGTGGTCACCGCCGGCAGCGGTCCCGAAGCGCTCGAACGCCTCGACGCGCAGGGCTTCGACCTGATGCTGTCGGACATCGGCATGCCCGGCATGGACGGTCATCAGCTGATGGAAGCGGTACGCGCACGCCCGCAATTTGCCGATCTGCCGGGCATCGCGCTCACCGGCTACGGCAGCGCGGACGACGTCAAGCGCGCCAGCGAGGCCGGCTTCGACGGTCACCTGGGCAAGCCGGTGTCGTTCGAGGCGCTTGTGGCCAAGGTGCGCGAGGTACTGGCGGCACGACGTCTGGACGAACGGCCCGCCTGATGGACGTGCTGCTGTTCGAGGCGCTGGGCATCGGCCTGGTGCTGGGGCTGCTGCTCGGCATCACCGGCGCCGGCGGTTCGCTGGTGGCGCTGCCCTTGCTGCTCAGCCTGCACCTGCCGCTGCGCGACGCCATCGGCGTCAGCCTCGGTGCGGTGGCGCTGTCGGCGATGGTCGGTGCCATTCCGCGGGCCCGCCAGGGCCAGGTGGCCTGGCGTCCGGTGCTGATCCTGGCCGTCATGGGCCTGCCCGGCACGGCGCTCGGCCAGTGGCTCGGCGGTTACGTGCCCGAGGGCGCGCTGATCGTCGGCTTCTGCGTGCTGGTGCTCTGGTCGGCCTGGCGGATGTGGCGCAGCGCCGGGATCGAACGGCTCGGAAACGGCCAGCTACGACTGGCGCCGCTGTTCGGCGTCGGCTTCGGGGTCGGCGTGCTCTCCGGCCTGATGGGCGTCGGCGGCGGCTTTCTCATCGTGCCGGCGCTGCTGTGGTGCACGCCGCTGTCGATGCTGCATGCGACCGCGACCTCGATGGCGGTGATCGCGCTGGTCTCCGGGGGCGGCTTCGCGCTGTACGTCACCGGCGCCGAGTTGCAGACCGCGCTGCTTGCCGGGCTGGCCGCCGGCGGCGCCTGCGGCGTGATCGCCGGCAACCGGCTGGCGCAACGGCTGGGCGGCCCGCTGTTGCAACGCCTGTTCGCGCTGATGCTGGTGGCGGTGAGCCTGTCGCTCGCCGCGCAGAAGCTCACCGCCGGCTAGCCCGCTCAACGGCGGCGTAACCCCGGCATGTGCCAGCCTCGCAGGTCGAGCCAACCGGCCGACGCGCGCTGCGCTCGGCGAGGCTCGGTCCGCGGGTCGTCCCAGAACGGCCGTTCGCTTTCCAGCATCACGTCGGCGCGGGACAGGCCCAGGTCCTTCAGCGCGGCGTCGTCGAGCTGCGCCAGCCGGTAGCGCTGCGCCGCCAGTTCGCGCCAGCGCGCCACCTGGCGCCATCCGTGGCGGAGCAGCTGGCCTGAAGCCTGTCCGATAACGCTCAGGGAAATCGTGCGTGCAGTCATGTCGTCGTCCTCTGGAAGGTGGGATGGCGATCAGTCTGCGAGTCGGCCTAGAATCAAGCCAACGAATGTTTCTGATGTGACTCATCTCGGAGATTGATGGATGGCCACCTACCCCAGCATCGACACGGAGCTGCTCAGAAGCTTCGTCGCCATCGCCGATCACGGCGGGTTCACGCGTGCCGCGGAAGTCGTCAACCGCACTCAATCGGCGGTGAGCATGCAGATGAAGCGGCTCGAGGAAGACGTGCTGCAACGCCCGTTGTTCGACCGCGGCGGGCGGCAGGTGCGGCTGACGGCGGAGGGGCAAGTCCTGCTCGGCTATGCGCGGCGCATCCTCAAGCTGCACGGCGAGGTGCTGACCACCCTGCGCGAGCCGCACATGGTGGGGTCGGTGCGCATCGGCACGCCGGACGATTACGTGATGCGCTTTCTTCCCGGCGTCCTTGCGCGCTTCGCCCAGACCTACCCGCTGGTGCAGGTGGAGGTTCATTGCGAGCCGTCGTACCAGCTGCTTCAGCGGCATGACCTGGACCTGACGATCGTCACTCGCGAGCCAGGGACCGAGATCGGCCAGTTGCTGCGCCAGGAGCGGTTCGTCTGGGCCGAGGCCGCAGGCTTCAACGTGCACGAGCAACAGCCGATGCCGCTGGCCATGTTCAACTCCGACTGCTTCTGCCGCGCCTGGGCCTGCAATGCGCTCGATGGCCTCGACAAGCCGTTCCGCGTCGCCTACAGCAGCCCGAGCCTGTCGGCGATCCTCGCGATCGTCGGGGCCGGGCTGGCGGTGACGGCGCAACTGCAAAGCCTGATCCCGGCCGACTTCCGCATCCTCGGCCCCGCCGAAGGCCTGCCCGAACTGCCGCAGAGCAGCATCGTGCTGGTGCGCAACCCGCAGAAACATTCCCAGATAAGCGAGACGCTGGCCGAGCACATCGTCGAGGGCTTCAAGCTTTAGCGATCACGGCGGCCAGGGCCTCGATCGACGCTACAGCCCCGTCCGGGGTGGCCGGCCTGCGCTTCGGCGATGCCGGTCGCTCGCTGTCAGCCGACCTTGCGGGCCGCCGGGGTGTGTCGCGCCTCGCCCTGCTGCACCACTTCGCGGACGGTCCGCATGACGTCGAGGTTCGCCTCTTCCATGCGTTGCAGGTGGACCAGCGCCGCCTCGAGCGCGCCACGGGCACAGGCTTCCAGCGCCGCCTGTCCCTCGCTGTGCACGGCGGTGTGCGGTCGCTCGATGCGGTTGAAGAGCTCGAGGCCGTGCATGTCGCGCCGCCCTTCGCCGTAGTACCAGCGGCCGAAACGGCAGGCACGCTCGTCCGGCAGGGTCGGCATCGGCTGGCCCTCGCCATTGAGCAGATGGTTGTAGACGCCGAACTTGAGCGACAGCTCGTCGAGGTTCGCCAGCTCGATACCGGCACGGAAGGACGAATGCTGCGTGCCCTGGCGCATCTGGCCGGCAAGATCGTGCAGCTCGCGCATCGCGGCGACCGCGTCCCGGGTTGTCTGGCTGAAGGTATCGGCGAGCGTGCCCTGGGTCTGGATGCAGCTCTGCACCCGCGTGGTTTCGCCCTGCACCTCGCGAATCTTGTCGACGATCTCGCCGGTCGCACGGGCGGTTCGCTCGGCCAGCTGGCGTATCTCCCCGGCGACCACCGCGAAACCGCGGCCCGCCGTACCGGCCCGCGCCGCCTCGATGGCCGCGTTGAGCGCGAGCAGGTTGGTCTGGCTGGCGATGCCGCTGATGAGATCGACGATGCCGTTGATCTCGCGCGAATGGTCGGCCAGCCGGTCGACCAGCGCCGAGGCCTGTGCCAGCCCGGCTTCCATCTCGCTGGCCTGGCTGCCCAGTTCACCGAAGTGCTGCTGGTTGCCCAGCGCCGCACCGGCCACCCGATCGGCGCGCTGGCGGTTGTCGCCCAGCTGTTGCGTGAGGAATTCGAACGAGTCGCCGAGGTGCGCCACCGAATCGCCGAAGCGGATCAGTTGCGCCGCCACGCCCCGGTAGTAATCGAGCGCCCGACGATTCTGCGCATCGGCCGCCTGCAACTCCGCCAACGACAGCTCCAGCGCAGCGATGCGGCCGGCCTGCGCGGCCTTTTCCGCCTCGAGCGCGGCGACCTGCGCGTGCAGCGCTTGCATCCGCCTTGTCCGCTGTCCCCACATGGCGCGCTCCTCAGCTCAGGGTGTAACCGTTGTCCACGACCCAATCCCCGCCGTAGACCCCGCGGGCGCCCTGCGACAGCTGGAACAGGATCACATCGGCCACCGCCGACGCGTCGAGGAAATGCCCCGGCAGCAGGCGCTTGCTGATCGAGTCGGCCACCTGCTCGAGCTGCGCCTCGGGCAGGCCGAAGCGATCCCAGATGGCGGTGGCCGTCGGGCCGGGCGAGACCATGTTAAGGCGCACGCCGAGGGCGCCGAATTCGACCGCGAGCGTGCGCACCTGCGCGGCCAGCGCCGCCTTGGTGGCGATGTAGGACGCCAGGCCGGGGAAGCTGATGCGGCTCAGAAAGGTGCCGACGAAGACCACCGAGGCCGGGTTGGCCAGTACGCCGCGCAAGGCCGCGAGGGTCGACAGCGCACCGGCACCGTTGACCGCCCACTGCCGCGCGAAGGCGGTCATGTCGAGGCTGTCGGCCAGCTCGGCGATACCCGCGTTGGGCACCAGGTAATCGACCGGGCCGAGCGGCGTGGTCTCGCGGCACAGCCGCTGCAGATCGTCCTGGCAGGTGACGTCGCCCTTGACCCAATGCAGCCGGTCGCCATGAACCTCGCGCAGCGCCGGCAGCTCGCCAGGGGTGCGGGACATCGCCACGACGCGGGCTCCGTTTTGCAGCAACCCTCCGCACAGGGCCAGGCCAATGCCGGAGCTGGCTCCGGTGACGACCGCCAGGCGGTCCTGAAAATCACGTTTCATCTCGACTCCGAGCCCGGGCACGGCCGGGCGGCTGGCTGAGCGCCCGTGTCCGGGCGAATTCGAAGGGGTTCGGCGATGGCCATCCGGCATCAGCCCGGATGACCGTCGATGCGCGGCGCCACCAGCATCGGCGCATAACGCCAGGCATAGAGGGCGAAGGCGGCGGCCCAGCAGGAGGCGGCCAGCCACAGGCCACCGACGGGGAAGGCACCGGTCAGGAACACCCGCGCCAGCGCCCCGAGGTTGAACAGCACGAAGGCGGCTGGCACGCCGGCCGGCAGCTCCAGCGGCCGCCCGGTATGACCGAGCGTGACGCGAGCGATCATCGCCAGGATCAGGCCGCTCATGGCGCCGACCGACAAGGCATGAATCGACGGACTGGCACTGCCCAGCAGGCCCAGGTTCCACAGCGCGAGCCCGAAGGTCGCGACCGTCAGCCAGAGCATCGCCAGGTGCAGCGACCACAGCAGCGGCACGCGCCAGATGCCGGCGTCGTACCAGCGCACCAGCCGCACCAGGTTGCCGATGCCCAGCGCCGCGAGCAGCACGGCGAGCCAGGCCTGCGGCACCAGCGCCAGCCCGATAGCGTAGAGCACGCCAACCGCGCCGGTGCCGACCAGCAGGGCGATGTCCAGCCGCGGCCAGGGCTTGACCGCTTCGAGCTTGCCGAGGCCGCGCTGGGTGAAGAACGGGATCACTCGCCCGCCGATCAGCATCATCAGCGCACCCACCAGCCACAGCCCGCCGAGCACGCCTTGGCGTTGCAGACCGTCGTCGCCCTGCGCCAGTCCCACCAGCACCTCGATATTGGCCGCACTCAGCAGGCTCAGGACGATCACGATCGGGTAATTGCGCTTCTGCCGGACGGCGAACAGCATCCGCCCCATCAGCAGCGCCACCGCCGGCAGGAAGAGCACGTCGAGCAGGATGGCGACCGGCACCGGCAGGCCGAACAGCCAGGCCAGTCGCGCCGCCAGCCAGAGCAGCGCGAGCGCCGCCAGGCGATTGCCGGACAGGCTCGGCTGGCTCGTCCAGGTCTGCACGGCGGTCAGCAGGAAGCCCGCGACGATGGCCGCGGCGAAGCCGAACAGCATCTCGTGGCGATGCCAGGCCAGCCAGCCCCCGGTCGGTTGCCAGGCCGCGATCACGCCGGTCCAGGCCAACACCCACAGGGGAATGGCGACCAGCGCCAACAGGCTGCCGGCGAGAAAGAACGGTCGGAACGCCAACCGCCAGATCGGGGGAATGCTCAGGGCTTTGCGCCTATCGATAACATGCACTGCAGGCCTCCAGAATTCATGCCAGGACGCACCGGGCGTCGTCTTCGCGGCGTCATGCGTCGGTGGTTACTTTCTACAGGTTCGCGAGGCCGGCCACACTTGATCGGAATCAGCTTCCGGCGTCATAGCGGTCGGCCATAGGCGGCGCACGACAAGCGGCCGCGACCGCGTCGATCCGGGCGGTACGCAGGCGTCTGGGGAAGAAAGCGCGGTTTTTCGCGACGCCGAACGGCGTTCGGCGCGGAGGAGAAAGGTGCCGCGCGCAGAACGCGCGCGGCGGGGCGAACTCAACGTGGCTCGACGACGTCGGCCTTGGTTGCGGGCTGGGCTGACGATTCGCCGTCGCCCATCGACTTGCGAAAGCCGCTGATGGCGCCGCCGAGGTCCGAGCCCAGCCCACGCAGGCGCTTGGTGCCGAACAGCATTACCACGATCAGCAGCACGATCAACAGTTGCCAGATACTGATACCCATCTCACACCTCTCTTGCAGTAGTCCCGCGGTGTCCCGCGAATACGATCAATGTCCCGAATGGTCGCCGTGCGCCCCGTGGCCAGCGCCGCCATGCTGCGCGGCGGCGGCTTCCTGCAGGAGCTCCTGGTCGATCTGCTCGAAGCGCACCACGCGCCCGCCCTTCTCGGCGACTAGGTTCTGCGCGGCCTGCTCGTCGGCGAACGAGGCCAGCACCGCACCCATCGCGCCTTGCAGACGCGGACCGACCACATAGTAGGCGGTGGTTGCGTCGATCAGATGACTGTCGTCCGGCGCGTGCCAGGCGCTGCGGCCCATGTCGTGGACGTAGAGTTTGGCCTGGCTGGAGCGGTTCTCCGGCTGGAGCCACCAGCCGAGCATTTCCGCGGTCGAGCAGAACTTCCTGACCCCGGCAGCCGAGACGGCTTCGCCCTTGGGACCGGGAAAGTCGCTGATCACCATGCCGCAGACATGGCATTCGTCACTCGGGTGGAAGGCCACCGGCGCGAGCGATTGCGCCGCTTCCTCCGGTTCCCCGCAGGCCGCGAGCAACAGCCCGAACATCAGCACGCCCAGGGCGCGCAGGAAGGACAGCGTGGTCGATTTCATCTCAACTCCTCATCAGGCCGCACGGCCGCGAAACACCAGGTAAGCGATGGCCAGGGCGCCGCCGACCCAGCCCAGCAGGCACAGCCACAGCGCGCCGCCCGGCACGGGCAGATCGCTGCCCAGCGACAGCACCCCCATCGCCGTGCCGCTGCCCTCGAAGCCCGACAGGTTGATCAGGCGGTACACATCGGCGGGGTTGAGCAGCAGCAGCCAGGGCAGCAGGTCCGGGCTGAAGCGGCCTTCGCCCAGCACCAGCAGGCCGAGCAGCGACAGGTCGAACACCAGCACGAACAGAAACCACACCCCGAGCGCGAGCCCGGCGGCGGTGGATTTCTCGCCCGCCTTGCTGCTGATGACATAGGCCAGCCCGAGGAACACCCAGCCCAGCAACGTCGAGGACAGCATGAAGCGACCGAAGGCCCAGAACAGCAGCCCGCGCTCGACGTCATCGACCAGCACGGCAATGGCCAGGGCGGCCGCGCCAAAACCGATCAGCGTCGCCAGCGCGAGGATCAGGCCGTGGCCGACGAACTTGCCCAGCAGGATCTGCCCGCGACCCAGCGGATAGGTCAGCAGCAGCATCAGGGTGCCGCCCTCTTCCTCGCCGACGATGGCGTCATAGGCCAGCAGCAGCGCGATCAGCGGCATCAGGAAGGTGGCCAGGCTCGCCAGGCTGGCGATGGTCGCCGGCACGGAGGTAAAGCCCACCTGCCCCGAGGCCGCCGCCCCGAGCCAGGCGATACCCGCGGCCAGCACGGCGAACAGCAGGCTGATGGCCAGGATCCAGCGGTTGCGCAGGCCGTCGCTGAACTCCTTGCGCGCGATGTTCCAGATGGCGTTCATGCGGCGCTCCCTCCGGTGCGCGTGATGGCGCGCTCCATGTAGTGGCGGTAGAGGTCTTCCAGCGAGGGCTGGTGGATGTCCAGTTCGGTCGGTGCGCCGCTGGCGAGCAGGCGTTGCAGCAGCCCAACCTTCTCGGCCTGGGGCGCGGCGACCTCGAGGCCATCAGGACCGACCGCCTGGACGTCGTGGCCGGCCGACTGCCAGCCCCGCACCAGTTCGTCCGCGCCGTCCAGGCCGTTGGCGCGGATGCGCACCGGCAGCCCGGCAGCGTGACGCAGTTCGGCCAGCGTGCCGACCGCTTGCAGATGGCCGCCGGCGAGAATCGCCGCGCGGTTGATGTGCGCTTCGACGCCCGGCAGCACATGCGAGCAGAGGATCACGCTGGTGCCCTGCTGACGCAGCCGATCGACCAGCCGGTAGAGATCGCCCGTGGCGATCGGGTCCAGGCCGACGGTGGGTTCGTCGAGCAGCAGCAGCCGCGGTTCGCCAAGGATCGCCTGCGCCAGCCCCAGCCGCTGGCGCATGCCCTTGGAGTAGGTCTTGACCCGGCGATCGGCGGCGTGGGCCAGCCCGACCTGCTCGAGCAGCTGATCGACCTGTGCCAGCGACGCGCCCTTGAGCCGGGCGAAGTGGCGCAGCGTCTCGCGGCCGGTGAGCTGCGGGTAGAAGGTGACGTTCTCCGGCAGGTAGCCGAGCTGGCGGCGCACCGCCTGGTCATGCGGCGCCTGGCCGAGCACGCGCACCTCGCCTTCGCTCGCGCGCAGCAGGCCGAGGATGAGTTTCATGGTGGTGGTCTTGCCGGCCCCGTTGTGGCCGAACAGACCGAGGACTTCGCCCTCGCCGAGGTCGAGGTCGAGCCCATGCAGGACCTGCATCGACCCGTAGCGCTGGCGCACGGCGCGAATTTCGACGGCATTCATGGCCGCTTCTCCTGGAAGGGGACGTCCAGGTCCCGGGTGGGTAGCTGCATCAGCGGGTGGCTGTCTTGGACGCCCGGCGACTTGATCACCGGAAAGGCCCGCTGCACCCAGCGCAGCAGTTCGATGGTGGGGCTGTTCATCAGCAGGCGTACCTGCGGGTACATCCACAGCAGGCGGTCGACGTTGTCGTTGGGCTCGTAGGCGACATCGCCCAGGCCGTCGCCGCCGCGGTCCCAGCCGAGGTAGTCGCTCCAGTAGTTGCCGCGCCCGTCCTGCGACCATTCCTGGGTGCGGGTGGCGACGTACTTGACCTGCTGCTGGTTGCCGACGAAGGCGTTGCCGGAAATCCGGTTGTCTTCCGAGCCGGCGGTCAGGTGGAAGCCGAGCGCACTGCCCTGGAAGTGGTTGTGCTCGAGGGTGTTGAACAGCGAGTTGTACATGAACAGCGCCTTGCCCTCGCCGCCGGAGATCATGCTGTCGCCCTCGGTGCCGCCGCTCTGCACGTCGAGCACGACGTTGTCGCGCAGCGTCGAATAGGTGATGTAGTTCATCAGGATGCCGTAGTTCTGGTCCTGCTCGGAGCGGTTGCCGATCACGGTCAGCTTGCGGCTCTGCATCAGCGCGTAGCCGGTGCGGGTGCGCCGGGTGGTGTTGCCGATGACGCGGTTGTCGTTGGCGAACATGTAGTGCACGCCGTAGCGCAGGTCCTCCAGCACGTTGCCTTCGAGGTGGTTGCCGTTGGAGGTGTCGATGTAGATGCCGTCGCGCGTGTGGCGGGCGTGGTTGCCGATCACCCGGGCGTTCTTCACGGCGTAGAGGTGGATGGCGTTGCCGCGGTCCTGCGAGCGAATCGACGGATCGCCCTCAATGCGGTTGTCGATCAGCGAGCCGTTCTCGACGCGGTCGAGCCAAATGCCGAAGCCCGGGCCTTGCAGGTGGTTGCCGCGCAGCGTCACGCCGCGGCCGGCCGGTTCGACGAAGATGGCCGCGTTCATCTCGGTGAGGTCGCGACCCCAGTCGACCAGCGTGCAGCCTTCGACGGTGACGTCGGGCGCGGCGATGGTCAGCACGTTGCCCTCGCCCTGTGCGTCGAGGATCGCGCCCGGTTCGCAGCGCAGAGTGAGCGGTTGGTCGATGGTGAACTGGCCGCTGTACTGGCCGGCAGGTAGCCGCCAGTGGGCCTCGCCTTGCGGCTCGAGCGGCAGCGAGGTGATGGGTCGAGGCTCGGCCGCCGTGGCCAGGCCAGACAGCGGCAGAAGCATCAGAAATGCCAGTGGACATAGCGGGTGGGTGGCCTGAAATCCGAGCACTGCGTTTACCTCTTCAGTCGCCTGGGTTCGCGAGCGAGCTCGCTCCTACAAAAATGCAGCACCCTTCCGTAGGAGCGAGCTTGCTCGCGATTGGCCGCCCGGTTTACGCCGGCTCGACCAGCATCCGTCCGACCATTTCCATGTGCAGCGCGTGGCAGAACCAGCTGCAGTAGTACCAGTGCAGGCCGGGCTTGTCGGCGACGAAGGTGACCGACGAAGTCTGCTGCGGGCTGATCTCCATGCCCACGCCGTGGTTGGTCATCACGAAGCCGTGGGTCACGTCTTCGATCTCGTCGATGTTGGTGATCACCACGGTGACCTCATCGCCCTGCTTGACCGTGAACTCGGTGATGCCATAGGCCGGCGCCATCGAGGTCATGTACACGCGCACCTTCTTGCCGTCGCGGATGACCTTGTTGTCGGCGGTCAGGTTGATGCCGTCCTTCTTGGCCATTTCCACGGTCGGGGCGAAGAACGGGTCGTTGCGGTCCCAGATCTTCTTGGTCTTGATCTGGTCGCGACGCGCCAGGATGCAGTCATGCGGCTCGGCATAGGTCGGGCCGTCGTGCACCAGCTTCATCTCCTCGCCGGAGATGTCGATCAGCTGGTCGTTCTCCGGGTGCAGCGGGCCGACTTGCAGGAAGCGGTCCTTGGAGAACTTGCACAGCGCGACCAGCCACTTGCCGTCCGCTTCGCTGGTTTCGGTCAGCGAGGCGTGGATGTGGCCCGGCTGGTACTGCACGTCGAGCTTCTGCTTGATGTAGTTGACCTTCTCGCCGTTGTAGGCGCGCACCGCGTCGGCCATGTTCCACTTGACCACCTGGCTGTCGATGAACAGCGTGGTGTAGGCGTTGCCGCGGCCATCGAAGGTGGTGTGCAGCGGGCCGAGACCCACTTCCACTTCGGCTGCGACCACGCCGCGCGGATCGGTGATCTTGCCGGCGAAGAGGTCCGGCAGCTTGGCGATCTCGATCATGGTGACGGTGGGCGACAGCTTGCCGTTGGCGATGAAGTACTTGCCGTCGGACGAGGTGTTGCAGCCGTGCGGGTTCTTCGGCACGGGGATATAGCGGGTCAGTTCGGAGCCTTCGCGGCCGTCGACCACCGGCACCTTGGAATCGCCGATGGTGCTGAACTTGCCGGCCTTGATGGCCTTCTCGATCGCCGGGATGTCGAACACCACGACCCAGTCGCGCTCGTTGCGCATCATGCCGCCGAGGTCGTAGGCCTTCTCGGAGTTGTAGCAGGTGGCCGCGGCGAAACGCCCGGTGTAGTCGGCGTCGGTGTTGTCCAGGTTGCCGCTGACGATCACCTGGAAGGCCATCTCCATCGTCTCGGCATCGATGACGTTGAACATGGTGTAGGCATTCTCGGCCTGCAGGTCGAAGCTCGATCCATCGTTGGGATGCGGGATGACGAACTCGGCGTTGGCGAACACGTACTTGGTGTGCGGCACCTTCTGCAGACGCAGGCCGTGAATGGCCTGGACGTTCGGCACGGTCAGCATCTTGTCGCACTTCATGATGTCGAGGCGGATGCGCGCGACGCGGCTGTTGGCCTTGTCGTTGATGAACAGGTACTTGCCGTCGTACTTGCCGTCGGTCATCGAGATATGCGGGTGGTGGCAGTCGCCGTTCAGGAACTTGGCGCTCTCGCCCATGATGTGGCGGCTTTCGTTGGTGATGCCCCAGCCGGTCGCCGAGTCGACGTTGAACACCGGGATGCGCATCAGCTCGCGCATCGAGGGCACGCCGATCACGCGCACTTCGCCCTGGTGACCGCCGCTCCAGAAGCCGTAGTACTCGTCCAGCTCGCCCGGCGCGACGTGAATCTTCTGCTGCGCATCCTTGACCGCGGCGGCCCAGGACTCGCGCGTCATCAGCGAGCTGCCCAGTGCGGTCGCGCCGACCAGGGCCACGCCGGTCACGGCGCTGGCGCCGAGGAAGTTGCGCCGACTCAGGCCGCCCTGTTCGAGGACTTCTGTGTTGGACTTGGGTTGCTTGTCTTTCATGGTTCCACTCCTTAGTGAAACAGTTCGCCTGCGATCGGGCGCTGGTAGGCCTCGGCCGTTAGAGAGCCGCGGCAATCGGTTCGGGGGTGACTTGCACCACCGGAATCAGGTCGGGTTGGGCGGGTGCCTTCTTGCCGCGCTTGGCGCGCTTGTTCTTCACGATCAGCGGCGGGCATTTGTTCTCGTTGTGGTAGGTCATCTGGCAATCGAGGCAGTAGTGGCACTCGTTGTGGTTGATGTGCCCGTCCGGGTGGATGGCCTGCACTTCGCATTCGTTGGCGCAGAGCTGGCAGGGGTTGCCACATTCCTTGCGGCGCTTGAGCCAGTCGAACAGCCGGAAGCGGCCGGTGATCGCGAGCCCCGCGCCCAGCGGGCAGATGTACCGGCAGTACACCTTGCGGGTGAATATGTTCACCACCAGCAGCGCGACGGCGTAGGCTACGAACCACCACTGGCGGTCGAACTTGAGGGTGATGGCGGTCTTGAACGGCTCGACCTCGGCGGCCTTCTCGGCCAGCGTCATCGACTCCAGCGAGATGCCGAACAGCACCAGCAACACGATGTACTTGATCGCCCAGAGCCGCTCATGGATGGCGAAGGGCACGTCGAACTGGCGGATCTTCAGCTTGCGGGCGGCCTCGTTGATCAGCTCCTGCAGCGCGCCGAAGGGGCACAGCCAGCCGCAGAACACGCCGCGCCCCCAGAGCAGGACGCTGGCAGCGGTGAACGTCCAGAGGATGAAGATCACCGGGTCGGTCAGGAACAGCTCCCAGCGGAAGTCCTGCACCAGCGCATGGACGAAGGTCAGCACGTTGACCACCGACAGCTGCCCCAGCGCGTACCAGCCGATGAACACCACGGTGAAGACCAGGTAACCCTCGCGTAGCCGCTTGAGGAAGGTCGGGTGCTGGGTGAATTTGTCCTGCAGGAAGAGGATGACCGTCAGCAGCGCCAGGGCGGCCAGGATCACGCCGATCTGGAAGCTCTTGGCGTACCAGATGTTGACCCACATCGGCCGGTTGGCCTCTTCGATCGCGGCCAGCTCCTCGGCGGTCGGCTGCGGGCGGTCGATGTAGGCTTCGGGGATCTGATACGGCAGCTCGAAGCTGGTGAAGATGCCGTCGACCGGCCCGGTCTGGCGCCGCACCAGCAGCTCCAGCGTCCAAGGCGTGCCCGGATCGAAGCCGACGTGCTCGCGCACGGTGAAGATGGACATCTCGGTGAAGTCCGGCGCGCCTTCGGCGAACAGGTCCTCCAGGCGCTCGTGGTCCATGTCGCGGAAGCTGATGATGTTGCCGAACTGACGCAGCTGCACCCGATCGAAGATGCCGCCGCGCACGTAGCCCGAGCCCTTGTAGGAGTACATGCCCAGGCCCATCACGGCGATGGCATGCTCGCCCTCCTCAAGCTCGTCCATCAGGAAGCGGTAGCCGTTTTCGCCGAGCAGGTTGCGGCCGATGGTCGGTGCGTTCAGGTGCGCGACATACAGGTCGATGAAGGTGTCGCCGGCTTCCTCCGGCGAGGCGGTGTCGACGCCTTCGGCCTCGGTGCCCTTGAAGGCTTCGTCGACCTGGCCGCGGGTGAGGTGCAGGCGGCGAATGGCGCCATTGCCGGTCAGCTCGGCCCAGGTGGCGGGCGCGTACAGGTCCTGGCGAATGGTCGCCGGCTTGCTGGCCGCGCCGGCGGAGGCCTCCACCAGACCCAGCTCGACGGCGACTTCATGGGCCGCACGCATGACGATCTCGTTCACCACCATGACGGTCACGGTGGCGCCCGTCACGGCATCGACGGTGACCGCCTCGGGGTCGCTGGAATGGCCGACGATCACCCGCTGATCGACACGGATGCCCTTGTACTTGGCGGTGAACTGGTGGAGCTGCTCTTCGGGAATGCCGATCAGCAGGATGGGTTCGTGGTGCTCCAGCACGTAGGCATCGAGGATGACGCCGTCCGGGTCGAGGATGACCTGCAGGTTCACCGGCTTGCCCGAGTAGGCCGGAATATCCACCACATCGAGACTCTGGAACGCGTAGCCGACCACGTCGTCACCGGCCATCAGGCGGCGGACCTGATGCTCGCCCTGCGGCTCGGATACCTCGGTGACAGCGGGCAGCACCTCGGCGATGCGCTGGCGTTCGATGTCGCCGTAATCCTTGGTGGCGAAGGCCAACCCGCTGAACAGGCAGGCCATCAACAGCGCCACCCGGACGCCCCAGGCGCGCAGGAGACTGGCTTTCGAAGGGTGCTGATCGTTCATGTCGCTACCGCTTGCTGCTGAATCACGGCCGCATGGTATTAACCCGGTCTCACCCCCTCCTTGATATGCGTCAACGCGACTCGCCTCCGGCGAGCCGCACCCGGCGGCAGATCGTCGCACCCAAAGCGGGCGATTACCGGCAGGTGCGTGAATTGCCGTCCCGCCCGGAACTCTCATGTCCAGATGACCAACACGACGTGCCCGGTCGGCCGATCGGTCGGCACGCCTGGAACTTAACCGGCACAAGAGGAGCCCCAAATGCCCAATCCGTCCCCTTCCCGCTACGACGGCTTCGATCGCCTGTTCATCGATGGCCACTGGCTGACCGGCCAGCAAGCCCCGCGCGAAGACCGTTCGCCCTGGACCGGCGAGCCGCTGCTGCACGTCGCCCAGGCCGGTACCGATGACCTCGACCGGGCCTACTCGGCCGCCACGGCGGCGCAACGGGACTGGGCCGCCCAGGGGCCTTCGCAGCGGGCCGCCGTGTTCGCAGCGGTGGCGCGGATCATGGAGCGGCGGCGCGACGAGATCATCGACTGGCTGGTGAACGAATCCGGCAGCACGCGGCTCAAGGCCTCGCTGGAATGGCAGACCGTGCGCGCCGTCATGCTCGAGGCGAGCGCGCTGCCCTACCTCGTCGAAGGCCGCATCCTGCCCAACGACACACCCGGCATGGAGAGCCGCGTCTATCGCGAGCCGGTCGGCGTGGTCGGCGTCATCAGCCCCTGGAACTGGCCGCTGCAACTGGCCGCACGCTCCATCGCACCGGCGATGGCGGTCGGCAATGCGGTGGTGCTCAAGCCGGCATCCGATACGCCGGTCACGGGCGGTCTGCTGTTCGCCAAGCTGTTCGAGGAAGCCGGCCTGCCGGCGGGCGTGCTGAACGTGATTCCGGGTGCCGGCAGCGTGATCGGCGATGCCTTCGTCAGCCATCCGGTGCCGAGGGTGATCGCCTTCACCGGCTCGACGCCCGTGGGCCGGCGCATCGCCCGGCTCGCCGCCGAATCGCCGATCCTCAAGCGCACCGACCTGGAGCTCGGCGGCAACAGCCCGCTGGTCGTGCTGGGCGACGCCGAGCTCGAGCAGGCGGTGGAAGCGGCGGTGTTCGGCAAGTTCCTGCATCAGGGACAGATCTGCATGATCACCAACCGCCTGATCGTCGAGGCGCCGGTCTATGACGCCTTCATCGAGCGCTATGTCGAGCGCGTCCGGCAACTGAAGGTCGGCGGACGGGACGACCCGGCGACCTTCATCGGCCCGATCATCAACGACAGCCAGTTGCGCTCGGTGACCGACCTGATCGCCCAGGCGCGCGCCGAAGGGGCCCGCGAACTGCTCGGCGGCGAACCGGACGGCCTGGTGCTCCCGCCGCATGTCTTCGCGGATGTCGGCGAAGACTCCGTCCTCGCCCGGCAGGAAATCTTCGGCCCGGTGGCGCCGATCATGCGGGCTCGCGATGCGGAGGATGCCCTGCGCATCGCCAACGCCACCGAGTACGGGCTGTCGGCCGCCGTGTTCACGCGTGATCTCGAACGCGGCGTCCGCTTCGCGCGCCGGTTCGAGTCGGGCATGTGCCACGTCAACGACCAGCCGGTGAACGACCAGATCTTCAACCCCTTCGGCGGCGAGAAGAACTCGGGCATCGGCCGCTTCAACGGGCGCTGGGCGGTGGACGCCTTCACCACCGACCAGTGGGTTACCGTGCAGCACACGCCGCGCCGCTACCCCTTCGACGCCGCCCTGCTGGCGCCGAAGACCGATCCGAGCGTCGGCGGCTGATCAGCCCCGCACGAAGGGTGTGAGGTAGGCGGCCGTCGATCCGCGGCGCGCCTCGCTGGCCTTCAGCTCCATCTTCGCGATGCTGCGCAGGTGGACCTGATCCGGTCCGTCGGCGAGGCGCAGCGCGCGGGCGCCTGTCCAGATGTCGGCCAGCGGCGTGTCGGGCGTCAGCCCCATCGCGCCATAGACCTGCATCGCGCGGTCGACCACCTGCAGCTGCATGCGCGGCACCAGCGCCTTGATCATGGCGATTTCCTTGCGCGCCGCCTTGGCCCCCACTTCGTCGATCATCCAGGCGGTCTTGAGCACCAGCAGCCGCGCCTGTTCGATCTCGATGCGCGACTCGGCGATCCAGTCCGCGATGTTCGAATACTGATGCAGGTAGCGGCCGAACGCCTTGCGCTCCTGGCAGCGCTCGACCATCAGCTCCAGGGCCAGCTCGGCCTGGCCGATCGAACGCATGCAATGGTGGATGCGGCCAGGCCCCAGCCGCGCCTGGGCCATCAGGAAGCCGTCGCCCTCCTGGCCGAGCAGGTTCGCGACCGGTACGCGCACGTTGCGCAGCAGCAGCTCGCTGTGCCCCTCCGGCGCGACGTGGTTCATCACCGGAATGTTGCGCACCAGCTCGACGCCGGGCGTGTCGAACGGCACCAGGATCATGCTCTGCTGGCGATGGCTGTCGGCGTCCGGGTCGGTCTTGCCCATCACGATCAGCAGCTTGCAGTCCGGGTGCGAGGCGTTGGTGATGAACCACTTGCGGCCGTTGATGACGTAGCTGTCGCCGTCACGGCGGATCGACGTCTGGATATTGGTCGCATCGGACGAGGGCACGTCCGGCTCGGTCATGGCGAAGGCCGAGCGAATCTCGCCGTCGAGCAGCGGCACCAGCCAACGCTGGCGCTGGTCGGCCGTGGCGAACAGGTGCAGCAGCTCCATGTTGCCGGTGTCCGGCGCGTTGCAGTTGAAGACTTCGCTGGCCCAGTGCACGCGGCCCATGATTTCCGCCAGCGGGGCGTACTCGAGGTTGGTCAGGCGGGTGCCGGGCTCATCCTCGCGCAGCGACGGCAGGAACAGGTTCCACAGGCCGTCATCGCGGGCGAGCGCTTTCAGGTCCGCCATGAACGGCACGGGGAACTGCCCGCTGGCGACCGCCTCGTGCCAGGCCGGGATACGCGGAACGATGTAGCGCTCCATGAAGTCGAGCAGTTGCGCGCGCAACGATTCCACGCGCGGGCTGTAGGCGAAAGGCATGGCGGAGCTGGCGTTCATGGCGACCTCGGCTGACAGGATTCGCCTCAACCATAGCCGCGCACCCGACGGCGGCAAACCAGCCTCAGCCGGCTGAATCGGTGCCGATCAGCCCGGTACTGCCTGCACCGTCGGCTTGACGGAGATCATGTCGCCGCGCGCCCGTTCTGCTAGCGGCTACCAGGACAGGTAGAACATCGCCTTGGCCAGCACGACGATGCCCAGCATCTGGGCCAGCACCGCCCATTGCAGTCTCCGGTAGCGGGCCGGCGTCATCCGGCCCCGTCGCAGCAACATGGCGACCAGGCCGAAACTGACGAACACCGCCACCGCCAGCACGATCTTCAATGTCAGCAGCGTGCCGAAGGCGCTCGCCAGCGGGTTGGCGAGCAGGTGACGGTGACGCCAGGCCAGGCCGAGCCCGGCGCCGTAGACCAGCAGCACCACCCAGTGCAGCACCTTCCGCGAACGGGCGCCGATGGCCTTCTCGACCGGTTCGACAGCCTGCTCGCCAAGCTGCTGCTTGACCTTGCCGAAGATGACCACCTGGAAAAACATCGTGCCGATGAACGCGATGGCACCGAGCAGGTGAAGCAGATGCAGCAATGAATAGGTCACGGGCGACTCTCCTGGCGGGCAGGCCGGCATCTTCGCCCAGCCGTTCCGGTCCTGCCAACCGCGGGCACGGCTGCCGAGCTAGGCTAGTCTTCGGTTACAGGAGGAACCACATGATCCGTTGCAAACGTGCCTACGAACCCGCCGCCCCGGACGATGGCTACCGCGTGCTGGTCGATGGCCTCTGGCCGCGCGGCCTCAAGAAAGCCGACCTGCCCCATGACGCCTGGCTGCGCGACCTGGCACCCGAGACCGACCTGCGTAAGGCCCTGCATCAGGGTGAGGTGGATTACCCCGCGTTCCGCCAGCGCTATCGCAAGGCGCTCGCGGCGCACCCGGAGCATTGGTGGGGGCTGGTCGATCGCGCCGCAAAAGGCACCGTCACGCTGCTGTACGCCGCGCGCGACGAGACGCACAACAACGCACGGGTGCTGGCCGAATGGCTGGAAGAAGAACTGGAACGCCGCGCCGACAGCAGCTCACCGGTGTGCTACGCCGGCGAGCGGGGGCTGGGTGGGGAGATGCCGTAGCGGTGCGATTCCGTAGCGGGCGATGCCGTAGCGGTGCGACCGGCTGCGGTCGTGCGACGGGTCGAACCGGTGATGCGCCTGGCATGGCGCGTTTGGAGGTCCGTAGGAGCCGGGGGGACGCCTGGTCCTTGCTGGCGAAGCCACGGCGCCTGATAGGAGCCCGCTTGCGGGCGATGCTTTTGCTTTTTGGCTTCACGATTGGAATTTGGACGCCGCACTTTCCTCGGCCCCGACATCCAGATTGCGCCTTACACCGAAAAATTGTAGGAGCCCGCTTGCGGGCGAAGCTTTTGTCTTTTGGCTTTGCGGTCTGGAGTTTCGGACGCCACGCTTTCCTCGGCCCCGACCTCCAGATTGCGCCTTGCACGGCGCCTCACTTTTCTTTGCCGCGCGGCAAAGAAAAGTAAGCAAAAGAAAACGCGCCCCATCATCCGGGTCTGACTGCTACGCAGCCAGACTGCCCTCACTCCGGCGCCGCTCCGGGGGCACGTCGCGACGGGACATCCCTGTCCCGCCGCGCCTCGCTCGGCGTCCTGCCTCGCGTCCCCCTGCGCAACGCCTGCGTTCGGCCGGATGAAAGGGGGTTGGTCCGAGTGGCTTGATGGTTGGGGTGCCTTTGCAAAAGGCGAGATCGAAAGTCGTACCAGTCGAGCGACGGACACCGGTATGTGGTCAGCCAGGTAAAGGCTTCATCGCCGTGCAAGCGGTGGAAAACGCGTTGCGGTTTTCCACCCTACGGTGGCTGACGTTTGGATGATTGCTGCCTCACAGACGTAGGGCGGATTCAGGAGCGAAGCGAACAATCCGCCGGGGACATCGCCGATGTGAAACCGGTGCATTGCTTCGCGAATGCACCCTACGTGTAGTTGTCCCGTTCAAGACCACAACAGCTTCGCTTTCTGGCTTTGCCACACCAAAACCAACAGGCCACACCAATTCGCCCCATCAGCAGGCCAAGCGCAGGTGTCGTGGAGGGGGTTGAGCGGCATGGATGCCGCGAAAGCCGCGAGGGCCATGGATGGCCCTTCGTGGCGGGCCCCTGGAGCGGCACCGGAGCGAGGGGACCCCGGCAAAGCCGGGGCCGGATGCAGGGGTCGCCTTCTCTTTGGTTACTTTCTCTTGGCGAGACAAGAGAAAGTGACGCGCCGTGCAGGGCGCAAGCTGTAGGCCGGGCCGAGGAAAGCGCGGCGTTCAAAACGCCGGTCGAGATGCCCAGAAACAACGACAAGAGCATCGCCCGCAAGCGGGCTCTTACGAAACATTACGCGCCGTGCAGCGCAACCCGCGCACCACCGGGGGCAGCGCTCACGCCCCCGGCGTACCAACCCCATCAGTGGCGACGATTGACCGTCAACGCCGCACGAATGACGTCCGCGCCAATCTCTTCCTCGAAACTCTTCCACACCGGCACCATCTTCTGGCGCCAGGCGTCGCGTTCTTCAGGCGACAGGGTGACCAGCTTGCTGGTGCCGCTGGCAAGGATGCGGTCGCGGTCACGACGGTTCAGGGCTTCTGCTTCCTTGTTCACCGCCTGGGTGACTTCCAGGATGATGCCCTCCAGCTCCGAGCGCATGGCGAAGGTCAGGCTGTTCCAGAAGGTGCCGTTGGTGATCAGCATGTAGTTCAGCACGCCGTGGTTGCTCTCGGTGATGAACGGCTGGACCGTGTGCATGTTCTGGCTGGCGATGTTCGACCAGGGGTTCTCCGCCCCTTGCACTTGGCCGCTTTGCAGCGCCTTGAACGCCTCGGCGAACGGCAGGCGAACGCCCTTGGCCTGCACGGCGTTGAACTGGGCCTCGATGACCGCCGAGGACTGGATGCGGAACGCCAGGCCGTTGGCGTCTTCGGGCGTGTGCAGCGCCTTGGTGGCGGAAAGCTGCTTGAGGCCGTTGTTCCAGTACGCCAGGCCATAGATGCCATGCGGAATCATCGAACGCAGCAGCTCGCGGCTCTTCTCGCGGCGCTGGAAGCGGGCGACCGCTTCGGCGTCGTCGAACAGGAACGGCAGGTCGAACACCTGCAGCTGCTTGGTGTACTTGTCGAACTTCGACAGCGAGGGCGCGAGCATCTGCACCTTGTTGTCGAGCAGCGCCTGCATTTCGTCGGCATCACCGACGAGCGTCGAATTCGGATAGACCTCGACCTTCACCTGGCCCGCCAGGCGCTCCTCGACCAGCTTCTTGAACAGCAGCGCACCCTTGCCCTTGGGCGTATCTTCAGCGACGACGTGGGCGAACTTGATGACGATGGGTTCGGCGGCCTGCGAGACCGGAACGAACAGAATGGCCAGCGAGATGATCGCCGTGGTGAAACAGGACTTGAGCATGAGGCCCCCGGAAATGAAAAAAGCCGGCGCCTTGTGGGCGCCGCTTCCTTGTGTGCGTTTTTCGATTCAGCGCCGCTCCACGGCGCGCGTCAGGTCGGGGCGATCGCCCGCCTGGCGTTCTTGGAATAGAGCCGTCCGGTGTGAGCTGGCTCACGAACGGAACGGTGTGAAAGTGTTGGGGATCGCCCCGCCCGACACAAGCTGCGAAGGCGGAACCAGCTCTCAGTTTCGCACCGGACGCTTCATCGGCTGCGGCGAACTCCCCCGGCTTACCCGGCTTCTATTGCCCATCAGCTACCCACCGGATGAGCCGCATGAACGACCCGAACCGCGTCAACGAACCGCCACCCCCACGGGTACCGGATGCCGACTTCGATTGCCTGATCGTCGGCGCCGGACCCGCCGGCCTGACGGCCGCCGTCTACCTCGCCCGCTTCAACCGCAGTTGCCTGGTGGTCGACGGCGGATGCAGCCGCGCGGCGCTGATCCCCACGTCGCACAACTATCCGGGCTTCCCGCCGGGCATTTCCGGCAAGGCGCTGATCGAGCGCCTGCGCGACCAGGCCAGCAGCTATGGCGCGCGCATCGAAGACGGCGTGGTGCAGGCCATACGCCCGCACCGGGTCGGCTTCGAGATCGAGCACGGCACCGGCCGCTGCTGCGTCGCGCGCCGGGTGATTCTGGCAACCGGCATCGAAGACACCCTGCCGCCGATGGAAAACGCCGCCGAGGCGATCGCCGCCGGTGCGCTGCGGTTGTGCTCGATCTGCGACGGCTACGAAGTCAACGGCCACGACGTGGCGGTCTATGGCGAAGCCGAGTGCGCGATCGGTCATGCCGTGTTCCTGCGTAGTTTCACCGACCGCGTCACCGTCATCGCCCGGCGCGATCCGCCGCCACCGGCCGAGGCGCTGGGCCTGCTCGATCATTACCGCATCGCCTATGTCGAAGGCGACCTGACGACCGTTCGCCACCTCCCGGCGGGCGGGATCGAGACGATCACCGACGACGGCCACGCCCATCGCTTCGACGTGCTCTACCCCAACCTCGGCGCCCGGGTGCGCTCGGACCTCGCCGTCCAGCTCGGCGCGCGGCATGACGGCGACGGCGCATTGATCGTCGACGACCATCTGCAAACCTCGGTAAACGGACTATTCGCCATCGGCGACGTGGTGACCGGCCTCAAGCAGATGAGCGTGGCGGTCGGCCATGCGGCACAGGCGGCGACCGCCGTACACAACAGCCTCGAGGCCAAGCCCTGGGTCCGGCCGACGACGCCCTGAGGCTACGCGCGCGGCAGCCTTCGGGCCGCTGCCCGCGCATTGGCGGTCTACGCTGTAGGAACCCAGGAGGCGCAGCGCGCGCCTCCATCGTTTCGGCAAGAGCGTCAGCATGTCACTCAGCGTTTTCGACCTGTTCAAGATCGGCATCGGCCCCTCCAGCTCCCACACCGTCGGCCCGATGCGCGCCGCCGCGCGCTTCGTCGAGGGCCTCGCGCGCGACGGCCTGCTGCAAGAGACCCAGGCGGTACGTGTCGAGCTGTACGGCTCGCTCGGCGCGACCGGCAAGGGTCACGGCAGCGACAAGGCCGTGCTGCTGGGGCTCGAAGGCGAGCAGCCCGACCGCATCGACACGGCGACCATTCCGGCGCGGCTGGAGCGCATCCGCGGCAACGGCGAGTTGCGGTTGCTGGGCGAGAAGTCGATCCGCTTCATCGAGAAAGAGCACCTGGCGTTCATCCGCAAACCGCTGGATTACCACCCCAACGGCATGACCTTCCGCGCCCTGGATGGCGCCGGCATCCAGTTGCGCTCGCGCGACTACTACTCGGTCGGCGGCGGCTTCGTGGTCGACGAGCAGGCCGCCGGCGCCGACCGCATCGTCGAGGACCGGACGCCGCTGCCCTACCCCTTCACGACCGCGCGGGAGCTGCTTGCGCACTGCGCGGCGCAGGATCTCTCGATCAGCCAGGTGATGCTGGCCAACGAAACCGCCTGGCGCCCGGAAGCCGAAACGCGCGCCGGGTTACTGAATATCTGGCGGGTCATGCAGGACTGCGTCGCCGCCGGCTGCCGCAACGAGGGCACCATGCCGGGCGGGCTGAAGGTCAAGCGCCGTGCTGCCGGGCTGTACCGCCAGCTCAGCAGCAGCCCGGAAGCGGCGCTGCGCGACACCCTCAGCGTGCTCGACTGGGTCAACCTCTACGCCCTCGCGGTCAACGAGGAAAACGCCAGCGGCGGCCGCGTGGTCACCGCCCCCACCAATGGCGCGGCCGGCATCGTGCCGGCCGTGCTGCATTACTACGCGCGCTTCGTGCCCGGCGCCAACGACGACGGCGTGGTCCGCTTCCTGCTGACCGCCGCGGCCATCGGCATTCTCTACAAGGAGAACGCGTCGATCTCCGGGGCGGAGGTCGGCTGCCAGGGCGAAGTGGGCGTCGCCTGCTCGATGGCCGCCGGCGCACTGTGCGAAGTGCTGGGCGGCAGCGTGCAGCAGGTCGAGAACGCGGCCGAGATCGGCATGGAGCACAACCTCGGGCTCACCTGCGATCCGGTCGGCGGCCTGGTGCAGGTGCCCTGCATCGAGCGCAACGCGATGGGCTCGGTGAAGGCGATAAACGCCGCGCGCATGGCCTTGCGAGGCGACGGCCAGCATTTCATTTCGCTGGACAAGGTGATCCGCACCATGCGCCAGACCGGCGCCGACATGAAAAGCAAGTACAAGGAAACCGCGCGCGGCGGGCTGGCCGTCAACATTATCGAGTGCTGAGCCGGCTTTACGACGGCGTGCTGCGCAGCCGGTCGCACGGCCGGAACCGGCCGCGTCACGCGATGTTCACAGCTGCAGTGGCCCCGCCGCCTTGCAGGCCGTGCGGAAACCTGTCGTACGCACACGCGAGAATTCCGTTGGACGAATCCACCGACTCCCGGCTGCCGCCATCGCCCCTCCCGGCCCTCGACGGCATGCCATGCGCGATCCTGGAGAGCATCACCGACTACGCCATCATCGCCACCGACCTGGCCGGGCGGATCACCTTCTGGAACACCGGCGCGGCCCGCGTGTTCGGCTGGTCGGGCGAGGCCATCCTCGGGCAGCCGATCGACCGGCTCTTCACCCCGCAGGACCGCAGCAGCGGCCGCCCGCAGGAAGAGCGGCACCTGGCGCTGATCAGCGGCCGTGCCCTGGACGAGCGCTGGCACCTGCGCGGCGACGGCAGCGAGTTCTGGTCGGCGGGCGAAACCATGCCGTTGCGCCAGCCCGACGGCACGCTGATCGGCTATGTGAAGGTCGCCCGCGACCATACCGAGCGGCGGCTGGCGCTGGAAGTCGCGCGCGAGCAGGGCCGCGCGGCCCATCCGCCCGATCAGGCGGCGCAGGGCGCCAGCCTGCTGCTCGATCTCGAGGGCAGGCTCCGCTACCTCAGCGAAGGGGCCAGGCGCCTGCTCGGGCTCGACGAAGGCGCGCCCATCGCCGATCTCGACTGGCTCGAATTCTGGTGTCCGGAGGACCGGCTCGAAGCGCGCAACGCCGTCGCCGCCGCGCGCCACGGCGCCAGCACGCGTTTCCAGGGACAGGTCGAGCTTGCGCCGCTCGGCAAACGCTGGTGGGACGTACGGATCGGCCCGTGCCTGGACGACAGCGGCAACCCCGAGCGCCTTCACGTACGGATGCGCGACATCACCTACGGACACCAGGACGCCGCGCCCGCACCGGCCCACCAGGCGCACATCGAGCTGCCGACCGAATCGGTCAAGTCGATCGTCTGGGTCACCGATGCCAACGGCGAAGTCGACACGCCCCAACCCGGCTGGGAGGCGCTGACCGGCCAGACCTTCGAGCAATACCGAGGCCTGGGCTGGACGCAGGCGGTGCACCCCGGCGATATCCGTTCGGCCATGGCCGACTGGCAAGCCGCGATCGCCGAGCGCCGCGCCTACCGTGTCGAGTGCCGGGTACGCCGGCGCGACGGGAGCTGGGGCCTGTTCTCCATCAGCTCGACGCCGCAATTCGATGACGAGGGCCGGATCACCGGCTGGATCGGCGCGCACATCGACATCTCCAGCCACCGAGCCGCTCGGGAGGCGCTGCGCCTGGAGACCAACCGGCTGCGCATCCTCAACCGGGTCGGCGCGCGCCTGGCGGCCGAGCTGGACCTGGACAAGCTCGTGCAGGAGGCCACCGACGCGGGTGTCGCGCTGAGCGGCGCGCAGTTCGGCGCCTTCTTCTACAACGTGGTCGACCCCCAGGGCGAGCGCTACACCCTCTATGCCCTCTCGGGCGCACCGCGCGAGGCGTTCTCGCGCTTCCCGATGCCGCGCAACACCGCCGTATTCGGGCAGACCTTCACGGGCCAGGGCGTGGTGCGCTCGGACGACATCACCCAGGACCCCCGCTACGGCAAGAGCGCGCCGCACCACGGCATGCCGCGCGGTCATCTGCCGGTGCGCAGCTATTTAGCCGTGCCGGTGATCTCGCGCTCCGGCGAGGTGCTCGGCGGGCTGCTGTTCGGCCATGAAGCGCCCGCCATGTTCAGCGAGGAGCACGAGCACCTGCTGACCGGCATCGCCGGGCAGGCGGCGATCGCCATCGACAACGCGCGGCTGTTCCGGGACCTGCAACGCGAGGTGGACCAGCGTCGCCAGGCCGAGGCGCTGGCGCAGGCGCGCAACGAGCGGCTGAGCATTCTCTCCGAAGCGATCGAGAAAGCCCCCGCCGCGCATCACCTCGAAGACCTGATGTCCAGCGTCTCGCATGCCGCGCGCAGGCTTTGCGGCGCCGACGGCGTGGCGGTGGTGCTGCGCGAGGGCGACCAGTGCTTCTATGCCAGCGAAGTCACCTCCGTTCCGCTGTGGAAGGGTCGCCGCTTCCCGCTGATGTCGTGCATCTCCGGCTGGTCGATGGTGCACCGGCAGACCGCCGTGGTCGTGGATGTGGCCCGGGACGAGCGGCTGCTGCCGGAGCTGTACGAACCGACCTTCGTCCGTAGCCTGGTGATGGTGCCGATCGTCATCGACGGCGAGGCATTGGCCGCGATCGGTGCCTACTGGCGCGAGCGGCACGAATCCGGGGCCGAGGAAGTCGCCACCCTGGAGGCCCTGGCTCGCTCGGCCGGTGCCGTTCTCAAGCGACTCGAAGCCGAGCAGGCCCTGCGCACGCTGAACGAGACGCTCGAGACCCAGGTCGCCGAACGTACCGCCGACCGCGACCGCATGTGGCGGTTGTCGACCGACATGATGCTGGTGGCACGCTTCGACGGCACCATCACGGCGGTCAACCCGGCCTGGCAGGCGCATCTTGGCTGGCGCCAGGACGAACTGGTCGGCCACAGCTTTCTGGAGCTGGTCCACCCCGACGACCTCGAGGTCACCCGCCTGGAAGCCGCGCGGCTGGCGAGCGGCGCCATCACCCCTCGCTTCGAGAACCGCTACCGGCATCGCGACGGCAGCTACCGCTGGCTGTCGTGGATCGCCGTCCCGGACGAGGGGCTGATCCATGCGGTCGGCCGCGACATCAGCGCCGAGAAGGAGCAGGCCCAGGCCCTGCTGCAGGCCGAGGAAGCGCTGCGCCAGGCCCAGAAGATGGACGCCATCGGCCAGCTCACCGGCGGCATCGCCCACGATTTCAACAACCTGCTGACCGGCATCGTCGGCTCGCTGGACATGATGCAGGTGCGCATCGCCCAGGGCCGGCTCGATGCCATCGAGCGCTACCACAACGCGGCGATGACCTCGGCCAACCGCGCCGCCGCCCTCACCCATCGCCTGCTGGCCTTCGCCCGCCGGCAGCCGCTGGACCCGAAGACCGTCGATGCCAACCGCCTGGTGCAGGCGATGGAGGAGCTGCTGCGCCGCACCCTGGGCGAAACCATCGACATGGAGCTGGTGCTGGCCGGCGGCCTGTGGCCGACCCGCTGCGACCCGAACCAGCTCGAAAGCGCCATCCTCAACCTGGCGATCAACGCGCGCGACGCCATGCCCGACGGCGGACGGCTGGTGATCGAAACCTGCAACACCCACCTCGACCGCACCTACACGGCGCGCTTTCGCACGCTCAAGCCGGGGCAGTACGTGTGCGTCTCGGTCACCGACACCGGTACGGGCATGACGCCGCAGACGGTGGAGCGCGCCTTCGATCCGTTCTTCACCACCAAGCCGGTCGGCCAGGGCACGGGGCTCGGGCTGTCGATGATCTATGGCTTCGCCCAGCAGTCCGAGGGCCACGCGCGGATCTATTCGGAAGTCGACCAGGGCACGACGGTCAAGCTCTACCTGCCGCGCGCGCATGCGGAGGTCGAGCCGGACGCGCCGAGCGAGGCGAGCCAAAGCGACAACCGCAGCCTCCAGGGCGAAAGCGTCCTGGTGGTCGAGGACGAGCCGGTGGTACGCGCGCTGATCGTCGAGGTCCTGCATGACCTGGGCTATCGGCCGCTGGAAGCGGGCGACGGGCTGGTGGGCCTGAGCATGGTGCAGGAGCACCCCAACCTCGACCTGCTGATCACCGACATGGGCCTGCCGGGCCTCAACGGCCGCCAGCTCGCCGATCAGGCCCGCGCCGACCGGCCCGACCTCAAGGTGCTGTTCATCACCGGCTACGCCGAAAACGCGACCCTGGCTAGCGGCTTTCTCGAGCCGGGGATGGAGATGATCACCAAGCCCTTTTCCGTCGATACGCTCGCCGAGCGGGTGCGGGAAATGATCGAGCGCTGACCGCGGGCCGCGGCCCTCCGGTCGCGCCACCGCCATGCCGAGGACGCGGGTCCGCCGAGCCAGGGCGTTGCCAGGCATCGCATTGGCAGACGGCTGTGATTGCTCGGAGTGATCGTATGACTGTCGCTCCCCGGCGGCGCCCCGCCCCATAGGGTGCATTCGCGAAGCAATGCACCGCCTTACCCACGGGCTATCGCCACATGACTCAGCGTGTCGTTCAGCGCGCGCCTGCACGCGTCTCACACCGCCGCAAAAGCCATCAAAAAGCCAGCAAAACAGGCGTTCCAGAGCGGCTGATCCCACATTGTGGTGCCTGTTACATTTCGCCGAGCCAGACGCGCGAAAAAAGCGCCAAGACGCCTTGCAACGCCCCAAGTCATATGATGTCTTACGTCATTAACGCCGCTTCCGATCTACAACAACAAATTCGGAGAACCCTCCATGGCCCGTTCGGACGTCATCGCCAAAGCTGCGCCCGCTCCCTCCACCTCACGCCTGGGCAAGATCGCCAAACTGCTCGGCCCCGGCATCATCGCCGTCCTGTCCTGGCTCGGCGCCGGTGACCTGATCACCTCGTCCGTCGCCGGCGCCAACTACGGCTACGCGATGATGTGGGTGCTGGCCGGCTCGCTGCTGCTGCGCTTTCTGATCGTCAACATGATTGCGCGCTTCCAGCTCTGCAATAACCAGGGCATGACCATCCTTGGCGGCTACGCCCGGCTCCACCCGGCGTTCGCCTGGTTCATGTTCGTCTACGCGCTGCTCATGGGGCACCTGATGAACGCCTACATGATCAAGGGCGCCGGCGAAGCCCTCGCCACCCTGCTGCACATCGACCGTCCGCTGCTCTGCTCGGTCGCGGTGGTGATCGGCGTCTGGCTGGTGGTTGGCCGCAGCATCTATTCGCTGATCGAAGGGGTGATGAAGGTGTTGCTGGCCATCATGACCCTGGCGTTCCTGTCGCTCGCGCTGATGGCCGGGCCGGATGTCGGCGGCATCATTTCCGGCACCTTCGGCTTCAGCATTCCAAGCGACCAGGGCGTGCACGGTGCCCTGCTGGTGGCGGTCTCGGTGATCGGCGCGGTGGCCGGCTCGATCGCCAACTTCGTGCACCCCTACGTCATGAAGGAAAAGGGCTGGACCGGTCCGCAGCACAAGCGCATCCAGCGCAACGACCTGCTGTTCGCGGTGTTCGTCGGCATCGTGATCAACCTGGCGATCTGGGTGGTCGGTGCGGAAATCCTCCGGCCCAACGGGCTGAAGGTCGAAACGCTCGATGACCTGGGTGCGGCGCTGGAAATGTTCTTCGGCCCGGCCGGCTGGTACGTGTTCTTCATCGGCGTGTTCGCCACCCTGTTCGCCAGTGTGGTGGGCAAGACCACGGCCTTCCCGATGCTGATCACCGACGCCCTGCACTACTCGGCGCCGTCCCGCCGCGCACGCTACGGCGACAAGTTCCAGAACGATCCGCTGCACAAGTGGTTCATGCTGTTCATCCTGGTGACGCCCCTGGTCTGGTCGCTGCCGGGCATGCCCGACTTCGTCACCCTGACCATCGGCGTGAACGCCCTGAACATCGTCGGCCTGCCGATCATCTCCATCGGCCTGTTGATCATGTCCAACCAGAAGAAGCTGCTGGGCGACTACCGCAACAACCTGCTCGAGAACATCGCCCTTGGCCTGGCGACGATCCTCGCCGTGTGGGTCGCCATCCAGCTGGGCACCGATCTGCTGGCCTGATCGAGCCTTGCGATCCGCGGGGGCCGCCGCCCCCGCGCCTTCCGACCGCGCGCTAGCCGTTTTCCCGCGGGGCGCCGATGCCATGATCGCGCAGCTTGTTCGCGATCGTGGTGTGCGAAACACCGAGGCGGCGGCCCAGCAGGCGGCTGCTCGGGTGCTGCGCGTAGAGGCTTTGCAGCACCGCCTTCTCGAAGCGCCCTACGATCTCGGCCAGGCTGCCATCGAGCGCGAACTCGCCAAGCGGCTGCGGCGCGCCGTAATCCGGCAGGCGGATGTGCGCGGGCTCGATCACGCCGCCTTCGCACAGGGAAACGGCCTGGAACAGCGTGTTTTCCAGCTGACGCACGTTGCCCGGCCAGTGGTAGCCGGCCAACCGTTGCAGCGCGGCGGCGGACAGTTGCGGCAGCGCACAGCCGATCTGCCGGCTGGCCTGATCGACGAAGTGCCGGGCCAGCGGCTCCAGGCCATCGAGGCACTCGCGCAGCGGCGGAATCTGCAGCGACAGCACGTTGAGCCGGTGATACAGGTCCTGGCGAAACTCGCCGCGCGCGCACAGCTCGGACAGATCCTGCTGCGTGGCGCAGATGACCCGCACGTCCAGGTACACCTCTTCGTCGCTGCCGACCCGCCGAAAGCCGCCATCCTGCAGAAAGCGCACCAGCTTGGCCTGCAAGCGCGGGCTCATCTCGCCGACCCCGTCGAGAAACAGCGTGCCGCCGGCCGTCAGCTCCAGCAGCCCCAGCTTGCCCTCCGGTCGAGCGCCCTCGAAAGCACCGGGGCCGTAGCCGAACAGCTCGGTCTCGGCCATCGACTCGGGCAGGCCGGCGCAGTTGAGCGCCATGAACGGCGACTGGCCGCGCGGGCTGGCCAGGTGGCAGGCGCGAGCCAGCAGCTCCTTGCCGGTGCCGGTCTCGCCTTCGATCAGCAGCGGTGCGTCCAGCGGCGCCATGCGCCGGGCCTCCCGCACAACCGCGGCCATGCGCCTGGAGCTCTGGAAGATACTGTCGAAGCTGCGCAGTTCCTGCTTGCGCACCTGGTAGATGCGCTCGCCCACGCGGTCGGCGCGGTGCAGCGTGAGGACGGCACCGGCCAGCGCCTCGCTGTCTTCATGCTCGGATTGCAGCGGCGCGATGTCGGCCAGGAACACGTCGCCTCGGATCGTCACGCGCAACCCGTTGATGCGCGCGCGGTTGGCGCGCACCAGCTCCGGTACGTCGAAGTCCTCGGCATAACGCGACAGGCTGATGCCCGGCACCTCGTCGACCCGGACACCGAGCAACTGCGCCGCGGCGCGGTTGGCCGCGACGATGCTGCCGTGCATGTCGATCGACAGCACCGGAAACTCCAGCGCGCCGAGCAAGGCGTTCAGCTCCATGTGGTGTCGTTCGCTGGGCATCAGCCCGACGCGACGCAGCTCGAAGACGCCAGGCAGCGCCTCGATCTTTGGCCGCAGGGCCTGCAACTGGAGATTCATCAGGTTGGGGCAATGCAGATAGACTGCGTTGCCGTGTTCGCCACCCACCTCGCCGCGGGCGACGTTGATGCCGTAGTCGACCAACAGGTCGAGCATGTCGCGCAGGATGCCCACGCGGTTCTGACAAAGAATGCGGATTCGCACGAAGGGAGGACCGTCTTGTTGTTATCGGGACTGGCAGCAAGGCCAGGCCGTCAAGCCTATTTGACGAATCCGCCGCTCGACAAGCGAATCACAGCGCCCCAGCCGGCAAAACGGCCATGCCGTAACGCCCGTCTTACAGCCTGATCGCTGCGCGGAATGCGCGCTCAGCCACCGGATAGCCACCCCGCTCCCGTAGGAGCGACCTTGGTCGCGAATCCGCACCGCCGTACGTGTCCCGCTTCGCGAGCGAGCTCGCTCCTACGAAAAAGCCCAAATCGCGGCGCTTAGCTGTAGGAGCCAGCTTGCTGGCGATCAGATCACCCGACGATGCCAAACCCGTAGGGCGAATTCAGGAGCGCAGCGAACAATCCGCCAGGCCACGATGCCGCTGCATGGCGTTTACCTCGCAAAAGTACGTCGGACAACCTTGGGCTGCCCTTTCCGCAGGGACTGCCGCACCCGTTTCACGATCCCAAGCCACCACTCACCCGGGTCGACGCTCGACCCCCGGATTGGCGAAGGTGCAGGGCTTGCCCTCGAAGAAGTCCAGGACGTTGGCGAAGGCATCGCCGAAGTACAGCTCGTACCCCTGCCGCTCGACGTAGCCAAGGTGCGGCGTGCACAGCACGCGCGGATGGCGCAGCAGCGGGTGCTGGGGATCGGTCATCGGTTCCTGCTCGAACACATCCAGCGCCGCGTAGCCCGGCCTTCCCTTGTCCAGCGCGGCAAGGAGTGCGCCCGGTGCGATCAGCTGCGCACGGCTGGTGTTGACCAGCAAGGCGCTCGGTTTCATCCGCGCAAGGTCGTCGGCACCGACGATGTGCAGCGTGCGCTCGGACAGCCGCAGATTGAGGCTCAACACATCGGCCTCGGCGAAGAAGGCTTCGCGACTGCCGGCGGCCCGGTGGCCATCGCGCTCGGCCGCCGCGCGCGACTCATCGCTGCCCCATACCAGCACCGGCATCTCGAACGCCTGGGCGTAGCGCGCCAGCCGCTGGCCGATCTTGCCGTAGCCCCAGATCCCCAACGTCTGACCGCAGAGCCGGTCGCCGAGGTTGACCTGCCATTGCCCGCCATACAGCCCCTGCATCGCCGGAAGCAGCTTGCGGCGCGCCATCAGGATCAGCGCCCAGGTCAGCTCGGCCGGCGCGATGGGCGAGCCGCGACCCTCCATGACCGCCACGCCATGACGGGTGCAGGCGTCGACATCCAGGTGCGCCGCCACCTTCCCGGTCTGGCTGATGAGCTTGAGCCGCGGCAACCGGGCCAGCAGCGCCTCGTCGATCACCGTGCGCTCGCGGGTCAGCACCAGCGCATCGGCATCGGCGAAGCGCTCGGCCAGCACATCGCGATCGGTCACCGGGTCGTGGTGAAGCGTGACGCGATGGTCGGCAAGCCGGGCGAAGCAATCCAGCGACCGGATGACGTTCTGGTAGTCGTCGGGTATCACGATGTGCATGCGCATCTCCTTTGGCAGCGGCGGTCGGCGAGGCGGGCGCCGGCAATGGAATCCACTGTAGCAGCGCAACGGCCTTGCCAGGCGGCGAAACCTCCACCCCGTTCGCGGTGGCCTCGCTGGTCTTCAGGCAAAAAATCCGTCAGCGATTGTTTACAGCGGCACTGGCCACGGACGGCTCAGGCGCCGACCCAGGGAAGTCTGTAAATGAAACCTTACACAATCAGCCCAACCCGACGCCTTCTGCCGCTCGCGTTCATTGCCCAAGGAAGGCGCGATTGCGGTCAGATGAGGGTATCGACAAGAACAACAGCCCCGGCGATGCCAGGAGGTCCGATGAAAACCACTCAGTACGTCGCCCGCGAACCGGACGCGCGTGGCCACATCCACTACCCGGATGCCGAACATGCCGTCTGGCGGACGCTGATCGAGCGCCAGCTCAAGGTGATCGAAGGCCGCGCCTGCCAGGAATATCTCGACGGCATCGAGCAGCTCGCCTTGCCGCACGACCGCATCCCGCAGCTCGGTGAAATCAACCGCGTGCTCGAAGCGAGCACCGGCTGGCAAGTGGCTCGGGTGCCGGCGCTGATCCCCTTCCAGACCTTCTTCGAGCTCTTGGCCAGCAAGCGATTCCCCGTCGCGACCTTCATCCGCACGCCCGAAGAGTTGGACTACCTGCAAGAGCCGGACATCTTCCATGAGATTTTCGGCCACTGCCCGCTGCTGACGAACCCCTGGTTCGCCGAGTTCACCCACACCTACGGCCAGCTCGGCCTCAAGGCGACCAAGGAAGAGCGCGTGTACCTCGCGCGGCTGTACTGGATGACCATCGAGTTCGGCCTCGTCGACACGCCGGCCGGACGCAAGATCTACGGCGGCGGCATCCTGTCGTCACCCAAGGAAACGGTCTACAGCCTGTCCGACGAACCCGAGCACCAGCCGTTCGACCCGCTCGAAGCGATGCGCACGCCTTACCGGATCGACATCCTGCAGCCGCTGTATTTCGTGCTCCCCGAGCTGCACGCCCTGTTCGACGTCGCGCAGCAGGACATCATGGCGCTGGTACGCCGCGCCATGCAGCTGGGCCTGCACGCACCGAAGTTCCCGCCCAAGGCGGCGTAGGGTGGGCTTCAGCCCACCAAAAGCCCGCGCGAGGGAACGAGCGCCGTGAAGCGGCCGGGCGTTCGTTGCCAAAGGCCTCCAGCGCCTCGCAACCCGAAGGTGGGCTGAAGCCCACCCTACGGGGACCCAATCGCCAGCTCCCGTTTACCTACACTGGCTCACTATCTTCGATCTGAAAAACAGAAGGATCCGTACCATGAATGCCCTGTCTCAATCCCACTGCGAAGCCTGCCGCGCCGACGCGCCGAAAGTCTCCGACGAGGAGCTGGCGGCGCTGATCAAGCAGATCCCCGACTGGAACATCGAGACCCGCGACGGCCATATGGAGCTGGAGAAGGTCTTCCTGTTCAAGAACTTCAAGCACGCGCTGGCCTTCACCAATGCCGTGGGCGAGATTGCCGAGGCCGAAGGCCATCACCCCGGCCTTTTGACCGAGTGGGGCAAGGTGACCGTGACCTGGTGGAGCCACTCGATCAAGGGCCTGCACCGCAACGACTTCATCATGGCCGCCCGTACCGATGAGGTCGCCGCCACGGCGGAGGGCCGCAAGTGAAGCAGTTCGACGCCGTTGCGCGCGTGCCGGGCGACCCGATTCTCGGCCTGATGGAAACCTTCCGTGCCGATCCCAACCCGGCGAAGCTGGACCTCGGCGTCGGCGTCTACCGCGACGCCTTCGGGCTCACGCCCGTGCTCGCCGCGGTGAAGCAGGCCGAGCAACGGCTGGTCGATCAGGAGTCGACCAAGGCCTACGTCGGCGGCCACGGCGATGCCGATTTCGGCAAGCAGGTAACGCGCCTGGTGCTCGGTGACGACGCGGCGCTCCTTCAGCGCGCCGGGATGACGCAAACGCCCGGCGGCACCGGCGCGCTCAGGCTGGCCGGGGATTTCATCGCGACGTGCCTGCCCGGCCGCCGCATCTGGCTGAGCGACCCGACCTGGCCGATCCACGAGACGCTGTTCGCCGCGGCCGGCCTGTCCGTCGCGCACTACCCGTACGTCGGTGCCGACAACCGACTCGACGTCCCTGCGATGCTGGCGACGCTCAACGAGGTTCCCATCGGCGACGTGGTGCTGCTGCACGCCTGCTGCCATAACCCGACCGGGTTCGACCTCGCCCCGGAGGACTGGCGACAGGTGCTGGACATCGTGCGCTCGCGGGAGCTGTTGCCGCTGTTCGACCTCGCCTACCAGGGCTTCGGCGATGGCCTGGAGCAGGATGCCTACGCCGTCCGGCTGTTCACCGAAGCGCTGCCGGAAGTGCTGGTCACCAGCTCCTGTTCGAAGAATTTCGGGCTCTACCGCGAGCGCACCGGCGGCCTGCTGGTGATCGCGAGCAACCCCGACGCGCTCGCCGCCGTTCGCAGCCAGTTGGCCTCGCTGGCACGCAACCTGTGGTCGACGCCGCCCAATCACGGCGCTGCCGTGGTCGCGACGATCCTTGCCGACGAGCACCTGCGCGCTTGCTGGCAAGAGGAGCTGGAAGGCATGCGCCAGCGTATCGTGACCTTGCGCCATGGCCTGGTGAAGGCGCTCGAGCCCTACGGATTGAGCGAAGGTTTCGCGCATATCGCCGAGCAACGCGGGATGTTCTCCTACACCGGGCTCACCGCCGAACAGGTCCGCCGGCTGCGCGCCGAAGACGCCGTCTACCTGCTCGAAACCGGGCGCGCCAACGTGGCCGGGCTGGACGCCGAACGACTGGATGCCCTCGCCCGTTCGATCGCACGCGTGGTGCGCTGACGAGCCCCGCATCTGGCGCGATCTGCGACCGCCGCTTCTGGCGGTCGCTGCCGTTCGCGCTGGACGATGGCCGCCGGTGGCATCAGACCTGCAGTAACCGTTCCCGCAGCTTCTGGATCTCGTCGCGTGTCTGCGCGGCAGCCTCGAACTCGAGGTCGCGCGCGAACTCCATCATCTTCTCCTCGAGCTGGCGAATACGGCGCGTGATCTCGCTCGGTGAACGCAGCTGGTTCTCGTAGCGCGCCGCCTCTTCGGCCGCCTTGGCCTCGCCGCGACGCTTCTTGCTGCGCGCACCGGGGACGACCGCGCCTTCGAGGATGTCCTTGATGTCCTTCTTCACGCCCTTGGGCACGATGCCGTGGGCCTCGTTGAAGGCGAGCTGCTTTTCCCGGCGCCGCTCGGTTTCATCGATGGCGCGCTGCATCGAGCCGGTCATGGCATCGGCATAGAGAATCGCCCGGCCGTTGAGGTTGCGTGCCGCGCGACCGATGGTCTGGATCAACGAGCGCTCGGAGCGCAGGAAGCCTTCCTTGTCGGCATCAAGGATCGCCACCAGCGACACCTCGGGCATGTCCAACCCCTCGCGCAGCAGGTTGATGCCGACCAGCACGTCGAAGGCGCCGGTACGCAGGTCGCGAATGATCTCGACCCGCTCCACCGTGTCGATGTCCGAGTGCAGGTAGCGCACCTTGACGTCGTGATCGCCCAGGTAGTCGGTCAGGTCCTCGGCCATGCGCTTGGTCAGCGTGGTCACCAGCACCCGCTCCTCGGCGGCGACGCACTTGCGGATTTCGCTCAACAGATCATCGACCTGGGTGCGCGCCGGACGGATCTCCACCTGCGGGTCGACCAGCCCGGTCGGCCGCACGACCTGCTCGATCACCCGCCCGGCATGCTCTTCCTCATACGGGCCGGGCGTCGCCGAGACGAAGATGGTCTGCGGGCTGATCGCCTCCCATTCGTCGAAGCGCATCGGCCGGTTGTCCAGCGCCGATGGCAGGCGGAAGCCATATTCCACCAGCGTTTCCGTGCGCGATCGGTCGCCCTTGTACATTGCGCCGACCTGCGGCACCGAGACGTGCGACTCGTCGATCACCAGCAGCGCGTTGGGCGGCAGGTAGTCATACAGCGTCGGCGGCGCCTCGCCGGGCGCTCGGCCGGACAGGTAGCGGGAGTAGTTCTCGATGCCGTTGCAATAGCCGAGCTCCATGATCATTTCTAGATCGAAGCGCGTCCGTTGCTCGAGGCGCTGGGCCTCGACCAGCTTGTTTTCGCTGCGCAGGTAGTCGAGGCGATCCTTGAGCTCGATCTTGATGCGCTCGACCGCCTCGAGCAGCGTCTCGCGCGGCGTCACGTAGTGGCTCTTGGGGTAGAAGGTGAAGCGCGGCAGCTTGCGGATGACCTCGCCCGTCAGCGGGTCGAAGGCCGAAAGGTTCTCCACCTCGTCATCGAACAGCTCGATGCGGATGGCCTCTAGGTCCGATTCGGCCGGGAAGATGTCGATCACGTCGCCGCGCACGCGGAAGGTCGCCCGGGCGAAATCCATGTCGTTGCGCGTGTACTGCAGGCCGGTCAGGCGGCGCAGCAGTTCGCGCTGGTCGAGCCGATCGCCGCGGTCGACGTGCAACACCATCTTCAGGTACGACTGCGGATCGCCCAGGCCATAGATGCACGACACGGTGGTGACGATGATCGCGTCCGGGCGCTCCAGCAGCGCCTTGGTCGCCGACAGGCGCATCTGCTCGATGTGGTCGTTGATCGAGGCATCCTTCTCGATGAAGGTGTCCGACGACGGCACGTAGGCTTCCGGCTGGTAATAGTCGTAGTAGGAGACGAAGTACTCGACGGCGTTGTTCGGGAAGAACGACTTGAACTCGCCGTACAGCTGCGCGGCCAGCGTCTTGTTCGGGGCGAGGATCAGCGTCGGCCGCTGCACGTGCGCGATCACGTTGGCGATGCTGAAGGTCTTGCCCGAGCCCGTCACGCCGAGCAGCGTCTGGTGCGAAAGGCCGGCTTCGAGCCCCTCGATCATCTGGCGGATCGCCTCGGGCTGATCACCGGCTGGCTTGAAACGTGTGACCAGTTCGAACGTGGACATCGATACCTCTCATGCAAAGGCGCGGTCATGCAAAGGCGCGGACCGATGCCTGGCGGACGGAACCCGGCGCAGGGTCGAATCGCACGGCGGAGAAACCGCACGACGAGCCGCCCGATGACCGCATAAATAGCCGGCCCACGTCTCGCAGCAGGCAGACATGGCCGCTATACTACCGCCCCGTTTGAGCACCGCCCCAGCACCGGGCAGGCGTGCAGACGCACAGGCCGCGAACGCTGATTCGCGGGCCGTTGAAACCTTGGCGATTTCCCCTTTATGAGGGTCCTGCCACCGATTTCAACCCTGACGCGCAGCATCTCGCCGAACGGTCGATCGCTTCCGGGTGTTGCCCGCTTCTCCACCCTCATCTTCGAGCCCTGCCCCCATGAGTTTATTCTCTGCTGTCGAAATGGCGCCGCGCGACCCGATCCTCGGCCTCAACGAAGCCTTCAATGCCGACCCGCGGCCGAACAAGGTCAACCTGGGCGTGGGCGTCTACTACAACGAAGAAGGCCGCGTGCCGCTGCTACGCGCGGTCGTCGAAGCGGAGAAGGCCCGTCTCGCCGCCCAGGCGCCGCGCGGCTACCTGCCGATCGAAGGGATCGCCGCCTACGACGCCGCCGTCCAGAAGATGCTGTTCGGCGCCGACTCCAGCCTGCTGGCCGATGGCCGCGTGGTGACCACGCAAGCGCTCGGCGGCACCGGCGCCCTGAAGGTCGGTGCGGACTTCATCAAGCGTGTGCTTCCCGACAGCATCGTGGCCATCAGCGACCCGAGCTGGGAGAACCACCGTGCCCTGTTCGAGAACGCCGGGTTCGCCGTCCATAACTACCGCTACTACGATGCCGCCACCCGCGGCGTCGACAGCGCCGGGATGCTCGAGGACCTGCGCCAGCTGCCGGCGCGCTCGGTCATCGTGCTGCATGCCTGCTGCCACAACCCGACCGGCGTCGACCTGACCCTGGACGACTGGAAGGCCGTGGTCGAGGTCCTCAAGGAGCGCGACCACGTGCCCTTCCTCGACATCGCCTACCAGGGCTTCGGCGACGGCATCGAGGAAGACGCCGCCGCGGTGCGCCTGTTCGCCGAGGCCGGGCTGTCGTTCTTCGTGTCCAGCTCGTTCTCCAAATCCTTCTCGCTGTACGGCGAGCGGGTCGGCGCCCTGTCGATCGTCACCGCCAGCCGCGAGGAGTCGGCACGCGTGCTGTCGCAGGTCAAGCGCGTGATCCGCACCAACTACTCCAACCCGCCGACCCACGGCGCCACCATCGTTGCCAGCGTACTGTCGAGCACCGAACTGCGCGCCCTGTGGGAAGAGGAACTGGGTGAAATGCGCAACCGCATCCACGAGATGCGCGTGGCGATGGTCGAACAACTGCGCGCCAAGGGCGCCCGCCAGGACTTCAGCTTCGTCAGCCGTCAGCGCGGCATGTTCTCGTACTCCGGCCTGACCGCCGAGCAAGTCGACGCCCTGCGGGAGCGGTTCGGGGTCTACGCGGTCGGTACCGGACGCATCTGCGCCGCTGCGCTGAATCGCCGCAACCTCGACTACATCACCGACGCGATCGTGCAGATCCTGTGATCGCCTCGGGGTTGACTTCTCCTTTCTAAACAGTAGGATGCGCTCCGTTGTTCCGCGATAGCTCAGTCGGTAGAGCAAATGACTGTTAATCATTGGGTCCCTGGTTCGAGTCCAGGTCGCGGAGCCAACTTCCAAGCCCCGAGGTGAAAACCCGGGGCTTTTTTATTGCCTCCTTCGTAGTTCTCGTAGGGCGGATTCAGGAGCGCAGCGAACAATCCGCCAGTGCCACCTCCGCGTACCGGTGCATTGCTTCGCGAATGCACCCTACGGCTGGGCGGGCGTTCGCGCCTCGCCCCTGCGCCAACGGCTCAGCACAGCTCACCTGTAGGAGCCAGCTTGCTGGCGATCCGGGCAGCGGACTCACGGCTCGCAGCAGGCCCGGCACTCGGTACATCGGTGGGTTGGAGATCATTACAGCTATTAGGCACGTCAGCATTGTGCATAACCTGATCGCCAGCAAGCTGGCTCCTACGGACTCCCCTGTTCGCATGGCGGGGCGGTATGCCCTACCGGCAGGTGTCCGCGAGCCGAAGCAGGCATCGACGGATCACTCCACCGCGCGAGGCACCTTCAGGCTCACCTTTCCTTGCCCAGCGACGTAAGACGGATCCAGGAGCGCGCGAACCATCCGCCTGGGCCACCAATGCCGCCTCCGCACCGGTGCATCGCTTCGCGAATGCACCCTACGGCTGGCCGACGATGACCAGAAAACGAAACGCCGGCATTCAGCCGGCGTTTCTTACCTGCGGGGCCCGATCAGCTGGCGCGTGCCATGTCGCGCAGGGCTTTCACCTGATCGTGATTGCGCAGCACGCCCTGGTACTGCTTTTCGACGACCAACCGGATGTTGGCGGGCAGGTCTTTCTCGAGGGCTTCTTTGTAGCGCTTCTTGGCGACGTCTTCGCCGCGTTCGCATTCGTTGAGGATGGCCTTGTCGTCCTTGCCGGTCAGGGCGGATTTGAGGTCGACCCAGCGACGATGCAGCTCGCCGGCCGTGCTGGCGTCGTCTTCCGGCTTGCCGCCGAGGGAGCGGACCAGTTGCTGCAACTCGGTGGCGGCGCTGGCGCACTCCTGGGCGCGCTGCGTCATGGTGGTCTTGAGGCTGGGGTCTTTCAGGTCTTCGGCGCAGTCACGGAAGCCCTTTTCGCCGTCGAGGCTGGTTTCGATCAGGTCGTTCAATACCTTGATGGTGTCTTTGGTATCCATCTCGCTTTCCTCCGAGGGTTCGAACACACGGCCGGCATCGCGGCCACCTGTCTTACCCGACAGGCCGGGTCGCCAGTCAGTTCCGCCTACCGGACGGGCGAACCCTCTGCCTTGAGCGGCGCGGAAGCCCGGTGCTAGCATGCCGCGTCCGCCACCGACCCGGTGGCCGCGAACCCGAAAGGCCCCATGTCGAGCATCCGTGAGCGTAACCAAGAGCTGATCCTGCGAGCTGCCAGCGAAGAGTTCGCCGAGAAGGGCTTCGCCGCCACCAAGACCAGTGACATCGCCCAGCGCGCCGGGCTGCCCAAGCCCAACGTCTACTACTACTTCAAGTCGAAGGAAAACCTCTACCGCGAGGTGCTCGAGACCATCATCGAGCCGCTGCTGGACGCCGCCGAGCCGTTCAACCAGCCGGGCGAACCGGGCGATGTCCTGCGCGCGTTCATTCGCGCCAAGATCCGCATCTCACGCGATCACGCCTGCGCTTCGAAGGTCTTCGCCAACGAGATCATGCACGGCGCTCCGCACCTGTCGCACGAGCGCGTCGCGCAGCTCAACGCGCAAGCCAACCACAACATTGCCCGCCTGCAAGGCTGGATCGACGAAGGACTGATGGCGCCGATCGATCCGCGCCACCTGATGTTCAGCATCTGGGCTGCGACCCAGACCTACGCCGATTTCGATTGGCAGATCACCACCGTCACCGGCAAAGCCTCGCTGGACGACTCGGACTACGAAGCCGCCGCCGAGACCATCATCCGGCTGGTTCTCAAGGGCTGCGAGATCCGGGAGCGCGCCGCTCAGCCGGTTTCCCAATAGCCGGGCGCGTTGTAGATCGCCTTGAGGTGATCGATGAAGAACCGGACCTTCGCCGGTAGATAGCGCTGCTGCGGGTAGACCGCCTGGATGTCGTATGCCGGCAAGGCGTACTCGTCGAGCACGGTGATCAGCTCGCCCCGCTTCAGCGCCGCCTGGATCTCCCAGGTCGAGCGCCAGCCGATGCCCAACCCCTGCTTGACCCAGTCGAACAGCAGCTCGCCATCGTTGCAATCCAGGTTGCCGGCCACGCGGATCGCGACCTGCCGGCCGTCGCGCAGGAAGGTCCAGCCGCGCTGCTGCCCACCCTGCAGGTTGAAGGCCAGGCAGTTGTGCTGGGTCAGCGCCTCCAGCGTCCGCGGCGTGCCGTGCACGGCGAAGTAGCCGGGCGAGCCGCAGACCACCCGGCGATTGGGGAACAGCTTGAGCGCCACGTAGTTGGGGTCGGTGACCTCGCCGATGCGGATGCCCATGTCATAGCCGTGGCGAACCAGGTCGACCACGCTGTCGGTGAAGTTGAACGACAGCTGCACATCGGGAAACCGCGCCTGGAACGCCGGTGCGTGCGGCCCGACATGGCGTCGCCCGAACGCCGCCGGCGCCGACACCACCAGGTGCCCGCGCACCGCCGTGCGGTGTTCGCCGATGCTCGCATCGACCTCGTCGAACTCGCGTAGCAGCCCGCGGGCGCGCTCCAGGTATTGCTCACCGAGGTCAGTGAGCGACAGCCCGCGCGTGGAGCGATGCATCAGCTTGACGCCCAGGTGGCGCTCCAGCGCGTCGAGCCGTCGACCCATGACCACCGGTGTCACCCCTTCCTTGAGCGCAGCGGCGGCGAAGCTGCCGCTCTCGGCGACCAGCACGAAGCTGCGCAGCGTGGTGTAACGGTCCATTCGATACCTCAGGTATTGGCAGAACTGAAGTCTCGGCCAATTCCGTCCCGCATTCCAGCCCGTCATGCTTCAGCCACATAGAAAAGCTATCGAATAAAAACAGGAGCTAGTGTCATGGCACGAATGAGAGCAATCGAGGCAGCGGTCATGGTCATGCGCCGCGAAGGCGTCGACACCGCGTTCGGCATCCCTGGCGCCGCGATCAACCCGTTCTACGCGGCGATGCGGAAAATCGGCGGAATCGACCACGTGCTCGCCCGCCACGTCGAAGGCGCCTCGCACATGGCCGAGGGCTACACCCGCACCAACCCCGGCAACATCGGCGTGTGCATCGGCACCTCCGGCCCGGCGGGTACCGACATGGTCACCGGCCTGTACTCGGCCAGCGCCGACTCCATCCCGATCCTGTGCATCACCGGCCAGGCGCCGCGTGCCCGGATGCACAAGGAAGACTTCCAGGCAGTCGACATCACCAGCATCGTCAAGCCGGTCACCAAGTGGGCGACCACCGTGCTCGAGCCGGGCCAGGTGCCCTACGCCTTCCAGAAGGCCTTCTACGAGATGCGCAGCGGCCGCCCCGGTCCGGTGCTGATCGACCTGCCGTTCGACGTGCAGATGGCGGAGATCGAATTCGACATCGAGGCCTACGAACCGCTGCCGCTGGTCAAGCCAAGCGCGAACCGCGCCCAGGCCGAGAAGGCGCTGGCGATGCTCAACGCGGCCGAACGTCCGCTGATCGTCGCCGGCGGCGGCATCATCAATGCCGATGCCTCGGACAAGCTCGTCGAGTTCGCCGAAATCACCGGCGTGCCGGTCATCCCGACCCTGATGGGCTGGGGCACCATCCCGGACGATCACCGGCTGATGGCCGGCATGGTCGGCCTGCAGACCTCGCACCGCTACGGCAACGCCACGCTGCTCGAATCGGACCTGGTGTTCGGCATCGGCAACCGCTGGGCCAATCGCCATACCGGGACCGTCGAGGTCTACACCCAGGGCCGCCAGTTCATCCACGTCGACATCGAGCCGACCCAGATCGGCCGGGTGTTCAACCCCGACCTCGGCATCGTCTCCGACGCCGGTGCCGCGCTCGATGCCTTCATCGCCGTGGCCCGCGAATGGCAGGCGGCCGGCAAGCTGAAGGACCGCAGTGCCTGGGTCGAGGCCTGCCGCGAGCGCAAGCGCACGATGCAGCGCAAGACTCACTTCGACAACGTGCCGGCCAAGCCGCAGCGCGTCTATGAAGAGATGAACGAGTTCTTCGGCAAGGACACCTGCTACGTCAGCACCATCGGTCTGTCGCAGATCGCCGGGGCGCAGTTCCTGCACGTGTACAAGCCGCGCCACTGGATCAACTGCGGCCAGGCCGGTCCGCTGGGCTGGACCGTTCCGGCAGCACTCGGCGTGGTCAAGGCCGACCCGAGCCGCCGCGTGGTCGCGCTGTCGGGCGACTACGACTTCCAGTTCATGATCGAAGAGCTGGCCGTCGGCGCGCAGTTCAACCTGCCGTACATCCACGTACTGGTGAACAACTCCTACCTCGGCCTGATCCGCCAGGCGCAGCGTGGGTTCGAGATGGATTACTGCGTGCAGCTGTCGTTCGAGAACATCAACGCGCCCGAACTCAAGGGCTATGGCGTCGATCACGTCGCCGTGGTCGAGGGACTGGGTTGCAAGGCGATCCGCGTGTTCGACCCGAACGAACTGCAGAACGCCTTCGCCGAGGCCCAGCGCCTGATGGAGACGCACCGCGTGCCGGTGGTCGTCGAGATCATTCTCGAGCGCGTCACCAACATCTCGATGGGCACCGAGATCAACGCCGTCAACGAGTTCGAGGAACTGGCCCAGCGTGGCACGGACGCACCGACCGCCATCGCGCTGCTGGACTGACGCAACCGCAGGGTGGATGTCGCCAAGCGCATCCACCGCCTCCCAGGTGGAAGACCCTGCGCGGTTTTCCACCGGGTGGCCATCACCCTACGTCTGAACCGAGGAGCCCTACCATGCCCCGTTTTGCTGCCAACCTGTCGATGCTGTTCACCGAAGTCGACTTCCTGGACCGCTTCGCCGCTGCCGCCAAGGCCGGCTTCACTGGCGCCGAATACCTGTTCCCCTATGACTTCCCTGCCGAAACCATCCAGCAGCAGCTGAAGAACAACGGCCTCGAGCAGGTGCTGTTCAACCTGCCGGCCGGCGACTGGGCCAAGGGCGAGCGCGGCATCGCCTGCCATCCCGATCGCGTCGAGGAATTCCGTACGGGCGTCGACACCGCCATCGCCTACGCCAAGGTGCTGGGCAACACGCAGATCAACTGCCTGGCCGGCATCCGCCCGCAGGGTGTCGATTGCGCGACCGTCGAGAAGACCTTCGTCGACAACCTCAAGTACGCCGCCGACAAGCTCCAGGCCGCCGGCATCCGCCTGGTCATGGAGATGATCAATACCCGCGACATCCCAGGCTTCTACCTGACCACCACGAAGCAGGCCCTGGACATCCGCGAAAAGGTCGGCAGCGCCAACCTGTTCCTGCAGTACGACATCTACCACATGCAAATCATGGAAGGTGACCTGGCGCGCACGCTGGAAAGCCAGTTCGCCGTGATCAACCACGTGCAGCTCGCCGACAACCCCGGCCGCCACGAGCCAGGCACCGGCGAGATCAACTACCGGTTCCTCTTCGAGCACCTGGATCGCCTCGGCTACCAGGGCTGGGTCGGCTGCGAATACAAGCCGGCCACCAGCACCGAGGCCGGCCTCGGCTGGATGAAGAGCCACAACGCACTCTGAGCCAACCCTGTAGGAGCGAGCTTGCTCGCGAAAGGGAACGCAGCAGCGCCAGCTCGATTGGCCCATGGCGGGCAAACCCGCCCCTACAGCAACCGCGTCGCCTGACGCAGACCACGACAAGAGGATGTTCTCATGGCAAAAATCGGATTCCTCGGCACCGGCATCATGGGCAAGCCCATGGCCCTCAACCTGGCCAACGCCGGCCACAGCCTGTTCCTGTCCACCCACTTCGACGCGGCCCCGGCCGAACTGCTGGAAAAGGGCGCGGTCGCCCTGGCCAACCCGCGTGAAGTCGCGCAGGAAGCCGAATTCATCGTCGTGATGGTGCCCGACACGCCGCAGGTCGAGGACATCCTCTTCCGCGAGGACGGCGTGGTCCACGGCGTGGGTTCCGGCAAGGTAGTGATCGACATGAGCTCGATCTCCCCCACCGCCACCAAGCAGTTCGCCGAGAAGATCAAGGCCACCGGCGCGCAATACCTCGACGCCCCGGTCTCCGGTGGCGAGGTCGGCGCCAAGGCCGCGACCCTGTCGATCATGGTCGGCGGTTGCCCGAACACCTTCGAGCGCGCCCTGCCGCTGTTCCAGGCAATGGGCAAGAACATCACCCGCGTCGGTGGCAACGGCGACGGCCAGACCGCCAAGGTAGCCAACCAGATCATCGTCGCGCTGAACATCCAGGCGGTGGCCGAAGCGCTGCTGTTCGCGGCGAAGAACGGCGCCGACCCGGCCAAGGTGCGCGAGGCGCTGATGGGCGGTTTCGCCGGCTCGAAGATTCTCGAAGTGCACGGCGAGCGCATGATCAAGGGCACCTTCGATCCGGGCTTCCGCATCAGCCTGCACCAGAAGGACCTGAACCTGGCGCTCTCCGGCGCGCGCGAGCTGGGCCTCAACCTGCCGAACACCGCCAATGCCCAGCAGGTGTTCAGCACCTGCGCGGCCATCGGCGGCAGCGGCTGGGACCACTCGGCGCTGATAAAGGGCCTGGAGCACATGGCTAACTTCAACATTCGCGGCGAGTAAGCCGCAGCCCGACGTGCCAGCGCACGGCTCCATGGGCGCCCCTTCCCGCATTCCCAGGCAGACAGATGCGGGAAGGGTGACCGCCCGCCAGCCGGCGCCAGCTACCCGAGCAACACCCGGCGGCTTGCCGCCAACCCTTTCGACCGCCCGGCAGGAGGTGTCACGGCCCGACTGCCGGGTTGGTCGATTCCAGACGTCAGCGCTTGCAAACACTTGCAATGGCGAGCATTGACGTCTGCAATCGGCCCTACGCCCAAGAGCCAGGAGTTCAGCATGACCCTCGACCCGCAGCGCCTGTTGCGCGACCTCTTCGACACCGCGATCGCCGCCGCCCACCCGCGCCAGGTCCTGGCCGACCAGTTGCCGGCCGACCGCAGCGGGCGGGCGATCGTCATCGGCGCCGGCAAGGCCGCGGCCGCCATGGCGCAGGCGATCGAGGAAGCCTGGGAAGGTGAACTGTCGGGCCTCGTGGTCACCCGCTACGGGCACGGTGCCGATTGCCGCCGCATCGAAGTGGTCGAGGCGGCGCACCCGGTACCGGACGACGCTGGCGAGCGCGTCGCCCGTCGCGTGCTGGAACTGGTCAGCAACCTCGAGGAAAGCGACCGGGTGATCTTCCTGCTCTCCGGCGGCGGCTCCTCGCTGCTGGCGCTGCCCGCCGAAGGCATCTCGCTGTCCGACAAGCAGGCGATCAACAAGGCCCTGCTCAGGTCCGGCGCCCACATCGGCGAGATGAACTGCGTGCGCAAGCACCTCTCGGCGATCAAGGGCGGGCGGCTGGCCAAGGCCTGCTGGCCGGCGACCGTCTACACCTACGCCATTTCCGACGTGCCCGGCGACCAGGCGACGGTCATCGCCTCCGGGCCGACCGTCGCCGACCCGACCACCTCGGCGCAGGCGCTGGAGATTCTCGCCCGCTACGGCATCGAGATTCCCGAGAACGTCCGCGCCTGGCTGAACGACCCCCGCTCGGAGACCGTCAAGCCGGGCGATCCCTGCCTCTCGCGCAGCCACTTCCAGCTGATCGCCCGTCCGCAGCAGTCCCTCGATGCGGCCGCGCATCGCGTCCGCGCCGCCGGCCTGACGCCCCTGATCCTCGGCGACCTTGAAGGCGAGGCACGCGAAGTGGCCAAGGTGCACGCGGGCATCGCCCGGCAGATCGCCCTGCATGGCCAACCGATCGAGCCGCCCTGCGTATTCCTCTCGGGCGGCGAAACCACCGTCACCGTACGCGGCAACGGCCGTGGCGGGCGCAATGCCGAATTCCTGCTCGGCCTGACCGAAGCCTTGAATGGCCTGCCCGGCGTCTACGCGCTGGCCGGCGACACCGATGGCATCGACGGCTCGGAAGACAACGCCGGCGCACTGATGACCCCGGACAGCCTGGAGCGCGCCGTGGCACGCGGCGTGAGCGCCGCCGAGCGCCTGGCCGACAACGACGGCTACGGCTTTTTCGCCGCGCTCGACGACCTCATCGTCACCGGCCCGACACGCACCAACGTCAACGATTTCCGCGCAATCCTCGTACTCGAGAGGCACACCGATGACCACTGACAAGAAAGTCAAAATCCTCGCCACCCTGGGCCCGGCGATCAAGGGCGCCGAGGACATTCGCCGGCTGGTCGAAGCCGGGGTCAATCTGTTCCGGCTGAACTTCAGCCACGGCGACCACAGCGATCACGCCGAACGCTATGGCTGGGTGCGGCAGGTCGAAAAGGACCTCGGCCGCCCGATCGGCGTGCTGATGGATCTGCAAGGTCCGAAGCTGCGCGTCGGCCGCTTCGCCGAGGGCAAGGTGCAACTGGTGCGCGACCAGGCCCTGCGCCTGGACCTGGACCCGACGCCCGGCGACGCCCGTCGGGTAAACCTGCCCCACCCCGAAATCATCGCCGCGCTGCGGCCGGGCATGAGTCTGCTGCTGGACGACGGCAAGCTGCGCCTCGAGGTGACGGCCAACCACGCCGATGCCATCGACACGCGGGTGGTGGTCGGCGGCGAGCTGTCCGACCGCAAGGGCGTCAACGTGCCGGAGGCGGTGCTGGAGCTCAGTCCGCTGACCGAGAAGGATCGCCGCGACCTGTCGTTCGGCCTGGAGCTGGGGGTCGACTGGGTCGCCCTGTCGTTCGTCCAGCGCCCGCAGGACATCGCCGAGGCGCGCGAGTTGATCGGTGACCGCGCGAGCCTCATGGCCAAGATCGAGAAGCCCTCGGCGGTGCGCGAGCTGGAAGCCATCGCCCGCCTGTGCGACGCGATCATGGTGGCGCGCGGCGACCTCGGCGTGGAGGTGCCGGCCGAGAACGTGCCGCGCATCCAGAAGCAGATCGTCCGCGCCTGCCGCCAGCTCGGGCGCCCGGTGGTCGTGGCCACCCAGATGCTCGAATCGATGCGCTTCTCCCCGGCGCCGACCCGCGCCGAGGTCACCGACGTGGCCAACGCCGTGGCCGAAGGTGCCGACGCGGTGATGCTTTCGGCCGAGACCGCCTCGGGCGACTACCCGCTGGAAGCCGTGAGCATCATGAGCAAGATCATCCGCCAGGTCGAAAGCGGGCCGGACTACCAGGCGCAGCTCGACGTGGCCCGGCCACAGGCCGAAGCCACCGTGCCGGACGCCATCAGCTGCGCGGTGCGCCGGGTCAGCGGCATCCTGCCGGTGGCGGCGCTGGTGAACTACACCGAGTCGGGCAGTTCCAGCCTGCGCGCCTCGCGCGAGCGACCGCACGCACCGATCCTCAGCCTGACGCCGAACCTCGCGACCGCGCGCAAGCTGACGCTGGCCTGGGGCGTGTACTCGGTGGTGCATCCCCGCCTGCAGGACATGGAAGCCATCTGCCGCAACGCGCTGGAACTGGCGCGCGAACAGAACATGGCCCGCTCGGGCGATACCGTGATCATCACCGCCGGCGTACCGCTCGGCCAGCCCGGTTCGACCAACAGCCTGCGCATCGAGACCCTCGCCTGAACCCTGAGCCCCGCCCCGAGCGGGGCGCCACTGCCCGACCTGACCCATGCCCGCCTCCCTGCACTGGCTGCTGACCGCCGTCCTCAACGGTTTCAGCCAGATTTTCCTGCTGGTCCATCCCGTCTGCGGTGCACTGCTCCTGCTCGCCTTCGCCATCGGCGCCCCGATGTTGCTGATCGGTGCCCTGCTCGGCACGCTCGTCGCCACCCTCGGCGCCTGGCGGCTGGGTTACGGACGGCGCGACATCGGCGAAGGCCTGTACGGCTACAACGCCGCGCTGCTGGGTGCGCTGCTCACGCTCACGCTGGGGGTGACGGTGCTGGCGCTGGCGCTGACCGTGATCGGCGCGTGGCTGACGGCCTTGATGCAGGCCTGGTGGTTGCGTGCACGGCAGCGCGGGCCCTGGCCGCCGGCCTACACGCTCGCGTTCGTCCTGCTCGGCGTGCTGGCAGTGCAATCGCTCCAGGCGCTGGGACTGGTGCCGCCAACAGTGGTTGCCGTCCCCATAGCCGACGGCTGGACCGCATGGCCCGTGGCGATCGTTCGCGGCGTGGGGCAGGTGATCTTTCTCGACCATGCCCTCGCCGGGTTATGTGTGCTGCTGGCCCTCGGCGTTGCCGATCGGGCGGCACTGGGCTGGGCATTGGCCGGCTCCGCCCTCGGACTGGCGCTGGCCCTGGCGATGCAGCTACCGACGGCGCCGCTGCTGAGCGGACTGGCAGGCTACAACGGCGCGCTGATTGCGCTCGTCCTGCGCGGTCTGCCGGGCGGGCGGCTGATGCTGCTGCCGGGCGTCGCGCTCGGCCTGCTGATGCAGCAGGGCCTACTGCTGCTCGGGCTCGCGCCGCTCACCCTGCCCTTCATCCTGTGCGGATGGCTGGCACAACTGGCACGACGCCTCACCCGCCCCGACCGCCTCCGCGCGCGCTGAACTCAGCCCTTGGTGGCACGCGGGTCCTGGTCGCGCGGGTAGGTCCGCTCTTCCTTGATCTGCCCGTCGGTGCCGTGGATCTTCACCGAACCGACGCGCAGCTTCATGTAGTCGCGCGTCTCCTGGACGACCTCGTCCTGCGTCCGCGCCTCGATCAGGACGCGCTCGTCGCCCTCTTCCTTGAGTACCCAGCGGTTCTGGTCCTGTGTGATGTGATAGTTCTGCATGGTCCTTCCTCGGATTTACAACCTGTGCGTTAGAACAACGGCACGATCGGGCGTTCGCAAACTTTCGTTATTTCGGCAACTAACCATTCGTCAGCCGCTTGGCTGGCTATATGAACTACCGCCGTTAGCTGGCGCTCTGTAATCATGAAACCGGCAACTAATTACCGGCTTCGCGTCTAAATCCATCGAGGAGAAAAAGACATGGCTAACAAGAACCCCGGCAACTTCGCCAACGACCGTGAAAAGGCTTCCGAAGCAGGTCGCAAGGGCGGCCATAACAGCGGGGGCAACTTCGCGAACGATCGGGAAAAAGCCGCTGAAGCCGGCCGCAAAGGCGGTCAGCACAGCCACGGCGGTGGCCGCAAGAGCTGATTTCGCCGCCGCTAAAAAGGGCAGGAGCCGCGTTAACGCTCCTGCCCTTTTTATATATGCGCGATTACTTCGGCAGAGGATCAGTTAGCCAACTAACTTTTTCCAACTAGACTTTGCCAACTAACAGCGCTGCGCCATATATCGGCCAGTTATTTCAGGGCATCCCTATGAAACAACCTGCCAACTCCACCGAACCGATGAATCCCGGCGACGAAGCACCGGCGGGTACGCCCGGCACTGGCGAAAACATCTGCCCCGCCTGCAATGGCACCGGCAGGCTCAATGGCGAACCATGCGAACACTGCGGCGGCAGCGGGCGCGTCATCGAAGGCATCGGCGGTGCCTGATCTCGCCGACGCATCGCGCCTGTGAGCCATCGTGCCCGTGAGCCGAAGCGCATTCGCCGATCCCATCCTCGCCAGCCTGCTCGACACCGACTTCTACAAGTTGACGATGATGCAGGCCGTGTTGCACCACTACCCGGACGCCGAGGTCGAGTGGGCGTTCCGCTGCCGTACCGACGAGGACCTGAGCCCCTACCTTCCGGCCATCCGTGAGCAGCTCGAGGCGCTGGCCAGGCTGCGCGCCACGCCGCAAGAGCTGGCCTTTCTCGAAGCCATCCCCTTCATGCGCGCGGATTTCATCCGGTTTCTCGGCCTGTTCCGGTTCGACCTGCGCTACCTGCACCTGGCCGTCGAGCATGGCGAACTGACCCTTCGACTCGCCGGGCCCTGGCTGCACGTCATTCTGTTCGAGGTCCCGCTGCTGGCCATCATCAGCGAGGTGCGCAATCGCGCTCGCTATCCCGAGGCCACTCTGGAGCAGGCAGCCGAGCGCCTGGACGAGAAATGCCGCTGGCTGGCCGAGCAGGCGGACGAGGCGACGCTCGCCGACCTGCGGGTCGCCGACTTCGGGACTCGGCGACGCTTCTCGCGCGCGGTTCACGGCGTGGTGGTCGAGCGGTTGAAGGACAGCTTTCCCGGCTGCTTCGTCGGGACCAGCAACGTGCACCTGGCCCGCACGCTCGGGCTCAAGCCGATGGGGACCATGGCCCACGAATGGATCATGGCGCATCAGCAGCTCGGCCCGCGACTGGTGGACAGCCAGAGCGCCGCGCTCGATTGCTGGGTGCGCGAGTACCGCGGCGCGCTCGGCATCGCGCTGACCGACTGCATCACGATGGATGCCTTCCTGCGGGATTTCGATCTGTACTTCGCCAAGCTGTTCGATGGCCTGCGACACGATTCGGGCGATCCGCTGGTCTGGGCGGAAAAGGCGATCGCCCATTACGAACGGCTGGGCATCGATGCACGTACGCGCACCTTGGTGTTTTCCGACGCGCTGGACTTCGCCAAGACGCTGCGCATCCACCGCGCGCTGGCCGGACGGGTACGCACCAGCTTCGGCATCGGCACCTACCTGACCTGCGACCTGCCGGGTGTCGCGCCGCCGAACATGGTGATCAAGATGACCCATTGCAGCGGCCAGCCGGTCGCCAAGCTGTCCGACTCACCGGGCAAGACGATGTGCACCGACCCGGCGTTCGTCAGTTACCTCAAGCACGTTTTCCAGGTCGATTAGCGATCGGTCCCGCTGAACAGCGTGGGCCCCGAGCCGTCGGCGTTGAGCTGGGCGATGCGCACCGGCGTGCCCGCTTCGTCCAGTTCCAGCCAGCCGATGCCGGCACCGTTCCACAGGCGTTCGCCCGCGCGGCTGCGGTCCGGGATGCGCGGCACGACTTCCAGGCGCCGGCGCTTGGTCATCCAGTTCAGCGGCGAGCGGGGCGAATAGAGCCAGCGATTGAGTCGGTCGAACCAGTCCAGCAAGCGCGGCGGAAATTCGTTCTTCACACCGCTGCTGGTGATCTGCCAGATCCGCGGGCCCTCGCGACGGCCGCGCAAGTGGATTTCGTAGACGAAGGAGTAATGCACGTCGCCGGAGAGAATCACGTAGCGTCCCGGCGTGCGCGAGTGACGGAAGATGTTGAGCATCACGTGCGCCGCGCCCCGGTGCGCCATCCAGTTTTCCGCATCGACCAGCAAGGGATGGCCGGCCCAGGTGAACAGCCGCTGGATCGCCTCGATCAGCTTGACGCCGAACATCGGCGCCGGCGAGACAATGATCACCGACGGTTTGTCGAGCAGCGCCTGCTGGAATTCCGACAGGGCCTCCCAGTCCATCAGGCCGGACGGACGACTCAGCCGGCTCTCGCTGCGCCATCGGCGCGTGCGGGTATCGAGCACCACCACCGGCGGCTGGGTATCGAGCGCGTAGCCCCAGCCCGGATGCGCCAGCACCGCATCGACGAGTTCATCGTGCGCCACGCAATCCAGCCGGCCGGCGGCGTCGACCCGCCCGCTCAGCCCGGCGACGCGATCGAGTAACGGCCGGTAGCGCTCCGGCTCGTTGCCCGCGCCCTGGCACAGCAGGTAGGCGATCAGCGCGTTGCCGATGATCCGCCGCGAAAACGGGTGGCCGTAGGCGCTCTCTTCCCAGCGCGCCGAGAGGTTCCAGTCGTCAGTGATGTCATGGTCATCGAAGATCATGGCCACCGGAATCTGCGCAAGCGCGCGCGCCACGTTCGGCAAGCCGTCGCTGAAACGCTTCACGCAGATCGCTTCCCGCGCGTAGCGTGCCGCCTCTTCAGCAGGCAGCTCGGGCGGTTGCGGATCGATCAGCGACCAGGGTACCGGCGACCACGCCAGCAGGTAGAGGGCGATCACTTCGCCAAGCGTGACGAGATGGTTCTGGCCGTGGCTGGTGGTGAACACCGGCTTCTCGACGCCACCGAAGAACCGCTCGCGCAGCGCCTCGGTGGACTCGAACGCCGGCAGCAGGCTCTCGCGGCCATAGTAAGACGCCGGGTGTCGGTAGAGCGCATCGCTGTCGTCGACCACCGCGCCGCGCAAGCATTCGCCATACAGGCCGAGCCGGCCGATCAGCGCGTGGATGGCCGCCAGCATCGGGCCGGCGACGTCATCGGCGTAGACCTGGTCGCCCGTCATCAGCAGCAACCCCGGCCGCTCGGTCGGCCGATCGCGCGTCTGGGTGAGCACGCGATCCACCTCCAGCAGGCCATCGGCCGCCGGATGATGCGGTTTGCGGCAGGAGCCATGCAGCAGGCGATCCAGGCGCGACCGAATGACGAACGCCGGCAGCTGGCCGTCGGTGAGCAGGTGCGGCGCCCACGCCGCGATCCCTTGCCCCGAGGCGAGCCGCAGGTCGTATTCGATCAGGCAGTCTTCCGGCAAGGGCTCGCCCAGCGGCAGGTCGATCAGGTGCAGGCAAAGGTGCCGGCCCAGCACGATGCGCTGGCAGTGATCGCCGAGCGGCAGGCACCGCTCGGCCGACTGGCCATCCCTGGGGAACAGGTTCAGGTCGAGCGCCAGCGGTGCCGAGCCCACCAGCCAGAGCACCAGTCGGTCACGGCGCGCCTGACGAAGGATCGGACCGGCCAGCACCGGCGGCAGTGGCTCGGTGCCGTTCATGGCAACTCGTCGCGGCTCGGCATCGCGGGCATATCCGGCCCCGCGGGGCGCCTGTCGACACCGAGGCCAGCAGCGGAAGGTCGCAGATGGATGCGCGATAGATGAAGGATCAGGGCGTCGACTCCAGCTGAACAGGGCTGCGCAGGGCGCAGGCGGCGGTGGCTTGGAGGGCGCTGCCGGCCGTTGGTTCGGCCGGCGCGCGTGGGATCAACGCTGAGCGTCGATCTGGCCTTGCAGGTTGGCGATCTGGCTTTGCAGGGTGCCGATGTTGCGGGTCATCTGGGCGCGGAACGCATCGAAATCGGCGATGCCGACGCCCTGCGGCTGGCGGTTTTCCAGCTCGCTGCGCAAGACCAGCAGATCCTGCTCGAGCCGCCGGACCGCCTCGCTCTGATTGCCCTGGCGCTTGAGCGACGCGATCTCTTCGCCGAGACCGTCCAGCCGGGCGGCCAGCTTGCCGTGCTCCTTCACGGTCGCCTCGAGCGACGCCTGGCTCTTCTGCAACGCCTGGAGCGCGTCGCCATTTCGCGCGATGGCCGCCTGCTGCGTCGACTGGCTGCCCGCCACGGTTTCGATCCGCTTGTCCAGGCCGGCGACCTGCTTGTCCAGGTTGGCCTGGCGCCCCGCGAGGCTCTGCTGTTCGGTAGCGGCGGCGCGCTGCTGGCGCACCAGTTCGGCCACCTGCCCCTCGAGCTGCTTGATGCGCAGCTTCACGGCTTCGCTCTCGCTGGTCACGCTGGATTCGGTGGCGACCACCTGGCCGGAAATGTCCTTCAGCCGCCCGGCGGCCTCCTCGCTGATCTGTGCGAAGCTCTCCTGGGTGGCGACCAGCTGCCGCTCCAGCAGGCCGACCTGCTGATGGCTCCACCAGCCGAGCCCGCCCAACGCCACCAGCAGCGCCAGTACCAGTGCCCACAGCGCACCGGTGCCACCGGCGGTCTTCTGACGGCTGCGACCGCTGGCGCGCGCGGGCGAGGACGCCGGGCGAACCGGCGGGACGGGCTCGAGATCGGGTGCAGGATAGGGCTCGTCGTGATCGCGAGCCGCGCTCAGGCTGGGGATGTGTTCCAGATCGTCATCGGCATCGTTGCGCATCGGGGACCTTTCAGGCGCGTGACAAATGGCGGGCAGTATAACGGCCCGCGGCGCGCCCGGAACAAGCGGCGGCCCGCCACGCCCGGCAACCGGGGCGAGGCCACGGCTCAGGCCGCACCGCCAGCGTCCACCAGCCACTCACCGGCACCGTGCAGCAGCTGGCGGGTCAGCTCGGCCAACAGATCACCGCCGTTGCGCCAGTGGTGCCAGTACAGGGGCACGTCGATGAAGCGGCCGGGCAGCACATCGACCAGCTCGCCACGGCGGAGCGCGTCCCGCACCTGCAGTTCAGGAACCATCCCCCAGCCCAGCCCGCGCAGGAGCAACTGGAAGAAGCCCTCCGACGACGGGCAGAGATGGTGGTTGAACGGCCGCTGGATGCCCAGCGCCGCCAGGTAGCGGTGCTGGAGCTGGTCGTCCGGTCCGAACACGACCGCCGGCGCGCGCGTCAGGGCGTCCGCCGAGGGGTCGTCATTGAAGTGGCGCCGCACGAACGCCGGGCTCGCCAGCCCGCGGTAGCGCATCGCCCCGAGATAAAGGCTTCGGGCGCCGGCCAGCGGCGGTTCGGCGGCACAGACGCAGGCCGCCACCTCACCGGCGCGCATGCGCTTGAGCCCGACGTCCTGGTCTTCGATCACGTGATCGAACACGACCCGATGTTCGGCGCAGAAGGGCGCCACGGCGGCCGCCCACCAGGTGGCGAGGCTGTCGGCATTCAGAGCGATGCGCAGCCGCTCGGGCAAGCGGCTGTCGTCAAGGGTCGGCACCTGGGCTTGAAGGTCTCGCTCGAGCAGCCGCACCTGCTGGACATGATTGAGCAATCGCTGGCCCAGCTCGGTGGGGCATGGCGGCGCGCCGCGCAGCAGCACGGGTTGGCCTACCCGCGCTTCGAGCAGTTTGATGCGCTGAGACACCGCCGACTGCGACAGGCCGAGCGCCTGGGCCGCACGTTCGAATCCGGCCTGTTCGACGACCGCCGCCAGCGCCGCGAGAAGTTTGTAGTCGAGCATCGATTTTCCTTATCGCAGATGAGCAACATTGATTTCTCTTATACGCCGCAGCGGGCGAGACTGCCTACGACCAATCGGAGTCTCACCATGGCGTCCACGCGCTACACCTCACTCGATCCGGCCACCGTCTTCGTCCTGGAGGCGTCATGACCGGCCTCTGGCAAAGCTATTTCAACGGCCTGCTCGTGACGGGCGGCCTGATCATGGCCATCGGCGCGCAGAACGCTTTCGTGCTCGCCCAAAGCCTGCGCCGCGAGCATCACATGGCGGTCGCGCTGCTGTGCATCGTCTGCGACATCGCGCTGGTCAGCGCGGGCGTGTTCGGGTTGGCGGCCCTGCTGACCGAGAGCCCGACGCTCCACGAGATCGCTCGCTGGGGCGGGGTCGCCTTCCTGCTCTGGTACGGTGCGCAAGCCCTGCGTCGGGCACTGCGCCCGCAGGCGTTGCTGCAGGGCGAAGGCACTCGCCGGTCCCGGCGGGCCGTGCTGGCCACCACCCTGGCCGTCACGCTGCTTAATCCGCACGTGTATCTCGACACCGTGCTGCTGATCGGCTCGCTCGGCGCGCAGCAACCCACCCCCGGCGCCTATGCGCTCGGCGCCGCGTGCGCATCGACGGTCTGGTTCCTGGCCCTCGCGCTCGGTGGCGCCTGGCTCGCGCCCTGGCTGGCGCGGCCGCTGACCTGGCGCCTGCTGGACATCGGCGTGGCCTGCATGATGTTCTTCATCGCCGCGCAACTCATACGCGGTCTGTAGCGATCCGACATGACGCGACGCTCTGGCACCTGCTTTTCCACACGGTTGCTGCGTGGTCTCGGCGCAGGTCGGGTGCTATGATCGGCCGCTCGCGGAACGGGGAGAACGCCCCGATCCGCCTGTCAGGCCGCCCGTGAACGGCCATCCCATGCAAGCCAGTCGCACCGAAGTCCAGGCGATACGGGCCAAGAAGTCGAGAACACTCACGCCCGGATCGCAGGTCCGACGCTTGCAAGCCGCACCATCTTCGACACCTGAAGCAGGAGATAGAAAATGGCTTTCGAATTGCCGCCGCTGCCGTACGAAAAGAACGCCCTGGAACCGCACATTTCCGCCGAGACGCTGGAGTTCCACCACGGCAAGCATCACCAGGCCTACGTCACCAACCTGAACAACCTGATCCCGGGCACCGAGTTCGAGGGCAAGGATCTGGAAACCATCATCAAGACTTCGAGCGGCGGCATCTTCAACAACGCCGCGCAAGTCTGGAACCACACCTTCTTCTGGAACTGCATGTCGCCCAACGGCGGCGGTCAGCCAACCGGCGAGCTGGCCGAGGCGATCAACAGCGCATTCGGTTCGTTCGACAAGTTCAAGGAAGAATTCACCAAGACGGCCATCGGCACCTTCGGCTCCGGCTGGGCCTGGCTGGTCAAGAAGTCCGACGGCAGCGTCGGCCTGGCCAGCACCAGCAACGCCGTCAACCCGATGACCGAAGGCGCCAAGCCGCTGCTGACCTGCGACGTCTGGGAACACGCCTATTACATCGACTACCGCAACGCCCGTCCCAAGTTCGTCGAGGCGTTCTGGAACGTCGTGAACTGGGATTTCGTCGCGAAGAACTTCGCTGGCTGATTTGCACTGTCCCGAAAAAAGCCCGGCCCTTCGCCGGGCTTTTTCGTTGATGCGCCCCACAAGGGCGACCTGTCACCCGTCGGGACGACCAAAGAAACGCAACGGGTGGTCGATAAATAGGTTTCGGATGCGCCGAACGGCTAAAGCCGTCATGCTATTGGCGACGGCATACTGTCACTTCGCTAGTATCTATACGCTCACCACCAGGGCTATCTGCACAGACTCATAGAGGGAATGCGGTTTGAAGCTCGAGTTGCGAAACAGCCTGTCACGCAAGCTTCTGCGCGTCGTCCTGCTCTCGGCGATCGGCGTGGGCGTGCTGCTGAGCTGTGCGCAAATCGTCTACGACGCCTTCACGACACGGCAACTGATCGTCTCCGATGCACAGCGCATTCTGCGAATGTCCGCCGATCCCTCCACCCAGGCGATCTACAGCCTGGACCGCGAGATGGGCGCGCAGGTCATGGAAGGGCTATTCCAGCATGAGTCGATCAGCTATGCCTCGATCGGCCACGAAGGCGAAGAGCTGCTCGCCAGCAAGTCCCGCCCGCCGCTTTCGTTGCCGACCCGCTGGCTCACAGACCCGATCCTCGGCGCCGAGCAGCGGTTTTCCACGCCGCTGATCGGCCGCGCGCCCTACAGCGAATACTACGGCGACCTCACCATCACCCTGGATACCGGCCTGTACGGCAAGGGCTTCGTCGTCGACTCGATCATCATCTTCGTGGTCGGCACGCTGCGGGCGCTGGCGATGGGGTTCGCGCTGTACGCCATCTATCAATGGCTGCTGACGCGACCGCTGACTCGCCTGATCGGCGAACTGGTGCAGGTCAACCCGGACCGCCCGAGCGAGCGCAAGCTGCCGATGCCGGTCGGCCATGAACGCAACGAACTGGGCCTGCTGGTCAATACCACTAACGAGCTGCTCGGCTCGATCGAGCGCAACATGCAGCTGCGCCGCGAAGCCGAGAGCAGCCTGGAGCGGATGACCCATTACGACTTCCTCACCGGCCTGCCGAATCGCCAGCAATTGCAGGATCAGCTGACCGAAATTCTCGAAGACGCCGCACGATCGCAACGCCACGTGGCGGTGCTGTGCCTGGGGCTCGACGACTTCAAGGGCATCAACGAGCAGTTCAGCTACCAGATCGGCGATCGCCTGCTGATCACCATCGCCGATCGGCTGCGCGCACAGACCGGTCGACTGGGCGTACTGGCTCGCCTGGGGGGCGATCAGTTCGCGCTGATCCAGCCGGGAATCGAGCAGCCTTACGAGGCGGCGGAACTGGCGCAACGGGTGCTCGACACGCTCGAGGCGCCCATCGTGCTGGACGACAAGCCGGTTCGCCTGCGGGCCACGGTCGGTATCACGCTCTCGCCGGATGACGGCGACAGCTGCGAGAAGCTGCTGCAAAAGGCCGAGCACACCATGACCCTGGCCAAGACCCGCTCACGCAGCCGCTACCAGTTCTACGTCGCCAGCATAGATACCGAGATGCGGCAGCGCCGGGAGCTGGAAAAGGATCTGGGCGAAGCACTGGACAAGGCCCAATTCCACTTGGTCTACCAACCGCAATTCGACTACGGCCTGGGCCGCATCACCGGCGTCGAGGCGCTCATCCGCTGGCAGCACCCGGAACGCGGCATGGTGCCGCCGGATCGCTTCATTCCCCTCGCCGAGCAGAACGGAAGCATCCTCGCGATCGGCGAATGGGTGCTCGGCCAGGCGTGTCGCCAGCTGCGCGAATGGCATGATCAGGGGTTCACCAGCCTGCGCATGGCGGTGAACCTTTCGACCGTGCAGCTGCACCACGCCGAACTCCCGCGCGTGGTGAGCAACCTGATCCAGATCTACCGGCTCCCGGCGGGAAGCCTGGAAGTCGAGGTGACCGAAACCGGCCTGATGGAAGACATCGACCTGGCGATGCAGAGCCTCAACAGCCTGCGACGCTCTGGCGCGCTGATCGCGATCGACGATTTCGGCACCGGCTATTCCTCGCTCAGCTACCTCAAGAGCCTGCCGCTGGACAAGATCAAGATCGACAAGAGCTTCGTCCAGGACCTGCGCGAGGACGACGGCGACGCCACCATCGTTCGCGCGATCATCCAGATGGGCAAGAGCCTGGGCATGCAGGTCATCGCCGAGGGCGTCGAGACTCGCGAGCAGGAAGCCTACCTGATCGCCCAGGGCTGCCACGAAGGCCAGGGCTACTATTACAGCCGCCCCGTGCCGGCGCGCGATCTCGCCGTGCTGCTCGCGCAGCAGGGCACGGAAATTCCCGCCGCGCTTTCCTGACCGACCGCACCGACCGATCAGGCAGGAATCCCATCGCACCGGCATGGGCGCAAGGGGCCTGCCTTCGTCATGAGACGAGGGCGACGAGTGAACTCCGTCGCCCCCTCGTTACCCTCGCGCACGCAATCGACGGCATTCGTGACTTTCCAAAAATGCAAATGTTTCGCATTATGTTGCGCCACTGAAGCGTGCCCGCCGCGCTTCCCAAGGACCTGTCCGACAGGCGCAACGCAAACGAACGCAAGGATAACGTCATGCTACGCACCCCATCCTGGGCTACCGCAAGCCTGCTGGCCGTCGCCATCTCCCTCGCTGGCTGCGGCGAAGACAAGGAACAGAACACCGCCGAGGCCCCTGCCCCGCAGGCCCAGGCGCCCGCCGTGCAGAGCGCGACGCCGGCCGAGCCGGCACCGGTCGCCGTCAGCGAAGAAGCCGCTTCCAAGGTCGTCAACCATTACGCCGACCTGGCCCTGGCCGTCTTCAGCGACGCCCATGCCGCCGGCGTGAAGCTGCAGGAAGCCGTGAACGCCTTCCTGGCCAATCCGAACGATGAAACCCTCACGGCCGCCCGCCAGGCCTGGCTGGCCGCCCGCGTGCCCTACATGCAGACCGAAGTGTTCCGCTTCGGCAACCCGGTCGTGGACGAGTGGGAGGGTCAACTCAACGCCTGGCCGCTCGATGAAGGCCTGATCGACTACGTGGCCGGCGACTACCAGCACGGTCTCGGCAATCCGGGCGCGACCGCCAACATCGTCGCCAACGAGCAGATCCAGGTCGGCGAAGACACGATCGACGTCACCGAGATCACCGGCGAGAAGCTTGCCAGCCTGAACGAACTGGCCGGCTCCGAGGCGAACGTCGCCACCGGCTATCACGCCATCGAATTCCTGCTGTGGGGCCAGGACCTGAACGGCACCGGCCCAGGTGCCGGCGAGCGTCCGGCGACCGACTACGTCGAAGGCGAAGGCTGCACCGGCGGCAACTGCGATCGTCGTCGCGCATATCTCAAGGCCGTGACCGACCTGCTGGTCGACGACCTGAAGGTGATGGTCGCCGAATGGCAGCCGAATCAGGACGGCAACTACCGCGCCACGCTGCTGGCCGAACCGGCCGAAAACGGCCTGCGCAAGATGCTGTTCGGCATGGGCAGCCTGTCGCTCGGCGAACTGGCCGGCGAGCGCATGAAAGTCGCGCTGGAAGCCAACTCCACCGAAGACGAGCACGACTGCTTCAGCGACAACACCCACAACTCGCACTTCTACAACGCCAAGGGCATTCGCAACGTGTACCTCGGCCAGTACCAGCGCATCGACGGCACCACGCTGGAAGGCCCGAGCCTGTCGTCGCTGGTGCAGGCGCAAAACCCGGAAGTCGACGCCGACCTGCGGGCCGACCTGGAGACCACCGAAGCCAAGATGCAGGCCCTGGTCGAGAGCGCCGATAACGGCAAGGCCTTCGACCAGCTCATCGCCGCCGACAACCAGGAAGGCCAGGAACTGGTGCGGGCCGCCATCGCGGCGTTGGTCGAACAGACCGCCGCCATCGAGCAGGCTGCCGGTGCCCTGGGCATCGACAACCTGAACCCGGACACCGCCGATCATCAGTTCTGACCGGAGACGGCCCGGGTCAGCCCGGGCCGTCAGCCCTGCCCTTGAATCGCCTGGTCGCCTGCCGACCGCCCAACCTCATCGCCCCGTGCGACCGGTACCTCTTTCGATGCGCCCGCTGTACCTTCCGCTTGCCGTCTTCCTAGCCATCAGCCTGAGCGGCTGCGACGAGACCGACCCGCGCTTCCTGAAAGCCGAGCCGGGCGAGGCGTTGTCGGGTGGAGACGCAACGGTGAGGCAGCAGGATCACAACGCCTTTTCCCTGCCTTCGGCGAACCTGCCGCCCTTGCGCCGGCTGGACTTCAGCGTCGGCAACAGTTTCTTCCGTAATCCCTGGGTCATCGCGCCGGCCACGACCACGGCCCGCGACGGCATCGGCCCATTGATGAACACCAATGCCTGCCAGAACTGCCACATCAAGGATGGCCGCGGGCACCCCCCGGGACCGGACGCCGCCTCGTCCGTCTCGATGCTGGTGCGCGTCTCGATCCCGGCGGACGAGCAGCACCAGGCATTGCTGGAACGGCTCGGCAACATCCCCGAGCCCGTCTACGGCGGCCAGTTGCAAGACATGGCCAACCCCGGCGTCGAGCCGGAGGTGCGCATCCGTGTCGACTATCGACCGGTCGAGGTCGAGCTGGACGACGGCACCCAGATCACCCTGCGCGACCCGGAACTGAAGCTCGACCAGCTCGCCTATGGCCCCCTGCACCCGCAAGCCCAACTTTCGGCACGGGTTGCACCGCCCATGATCGGCCTCGGTCTGCTGGAAGCCATCCCCGAGGCGGCGATCCTCGCCAATGCCGACCCGGAAGACCAGGACGGCGACGGTATTTCCGGCCGTGCCAACCGTGTCTGGAACACCCGCACCCAGTCGACCGACCTGGGCCGGTTCGGCTGGAAGGCCGGATTGCCGACGCTCGAGCAGCAGAACGCCCAGGCCTTCGCCAGCGACATGGGGCTGACCAGCATGCTCGCCACGCTGGACGATTGCACCGAGGCACAGCTGGCCTGCCGCTCTGCCGCGCACGGAGGTACGCCGGAGGTCAGCGACAAGCTGCTCGATGCGGTGACCTTCTACACTCGCAACCTCGGGGTTCCGGCGCGCCGCAACGTGGACGACGCTGAGGTTCTTCGCGGTAAAAGCCTGTTCCATCAGGCGGGCTGTGCGAAATGCCATGTGCCGACCTTCACCACCGCGGCCGAAGGCGTCGAGCCGGAACTCGCCAACCAGACCATCCGCCCCTACACCGACCTGCTCCTGCACGACATGGGCGAAGGCCTGGCCGATCACCGGCCCGAATTCATCGCCAACGGAAGGGAATGGCGCACGCCGCCGCTCTGGGGCATCGGGCTGACCGAAGCCGTGAGCGGACACACCCAGTTCCTGCATGATGGCCGTGCGCGCAACCTGCTGGAGGCGATCCTCTGGCATGGCGGCGAAGCCGAGCAGGCCCGCGAGGCGGTGATGGCCTTCGACCGCGACGAGCGCGCGGCGCTGCTCGCCTTTCTCGAATCCCTTTAAGGCCCAACGATCAGCCACGAGGTACAGCCCCATGCTTTTCGACCGTTCCCTGATTGCAGCCTGCGCCACGGCCGCGATCGCCCTGGCGCTCGGCGCCTGCGCGCAGAAAGATCCCTACCAGGCGGCCAGCGCAGGCCTCGCCGATGGCGTGCTGCTGCCGGCCTATACCCAGTGGACGGAGACCGACCGCCGCCTCGCCGCCAGCGCCCGCGCCTTCTGCGCCGGCAACGAATCCCTGGCCGATGCCCGCCGCGTACTGCGTGATGCACAACTGGCCTGGAGCGGCCTGCAACCGATGCTGGTCGGCCCGCTCGGCGAAGGCAACCGCGCCTGGCAGGTGCAGTTCTGGCCGGACAAGAAGAACCTCGTCGGCCGCCAGGTCGGCAACCTGCTCAAGGCCAACCCGGACCTGACCAGCGCCGACGTCGAGGAAGGCAGCGTCGTGGTGCAGGGCCTTACGGCCTACGAATACGTGCTGCACGACAAGACGGTCGACCTATCCGACGCACAGGTGAGGGCCCGTTACTGCCCGCTGCTGATCGCCATTGGCGACCATCAGCAGAAGCTGTCGGCGGACATCCTCGGCCAGTGGGAAGGCGACGATGGCATGGCCTCGCAACTGCGCACCTTTCCCAATGCACGCTACGCCGACCCCAACGAAGCGATCGCCGACCTGCTGCGCGTGCAGGTGACCGCGCTCGACGCCCTGAAGAAAAAACTCGGCACCCCACTCGGCCGCCTGAGCAAGGGCCATCCGCAGCCTTATCAGGCCGAAGCCTGGCGCAGCGGAGCCTCGCTGCCGATGATCGGCGCGGCGCTGGCCGGGGCCGAAGCGCTCTGGCAAGGCGGCAAGGAGTCGGGGCTGCGCTCGCTGGTCGACGACGCCCATGCCGACCTCGCGAACCGCATCGATCAGGCCTACGCCAGCGTGCGCCAGACGGCCGACAGCTTCGACGAGCCATTGGCCGAACTGGTCGGCACCGAAGAAGGCCGAACCCGACTGGCCGAGCTGTACGAGCAGCTCGATACCCTGCATCGCCTGCATCAGAACGACCTGGCCCAGGCACTTGGCGTGCAGATCGGCTTCAACGCCCACGACGGAGACTGAACATGAAGCGCCGCGCATTTCTCGGAATCGGCGGCGTGCTGGCCGCGGCCAGCGCATTCGGCGGCTGGACCCTGACCCATCGTGCCGGCACCGGCCCGCTGCTGCTGTCGGCACGCGACGGCAGCGATGGTCGCCATTACGCGGTCGGCTATCGCCTCGATGGCACCCAGGCGTTCGCGACCCCAGTGACCGAGCGCTGCCATGATGTCTACGCCCACCCGGCGTTGCCGCTCGCGGTATTCGTCGGCCGGCGACCGAGCCGCGAGAGTTACCTTGTCGATACCCGCGATGGCACCCTGCTGCAAACCATCGATTCGCCGCCGGATCGGCACTTCTACGGCCACGGGATCTTCGATGCGGGCGGCGAGTGGTTCTACACCACCGAGAACGATACCTCCGAGCCTGGCCGCGGCGTGCTCGGCGTCTACCGCGTCGACGGCCGCCAACTGGCTCGCGCCGGCGAGCACAGCACGCACGGCGTTGGGCCGCATCAGTTGCTGTGGATGCCCGACGGCGAGACGTTCGTGATCGCCAACGGCGGCATCCGCACCGAAGCCGACAGTCGCGAAAAGATGAACCTCGACGCGATGGAGCCCAGCCTCGTGCTGCTCAAGCGCGATGGAACGCTGGTCAGCAAGGAGCGGCTGCCCGAGCAGATGAACAGCGTTCGCCATCTCGCCGTCGCGCGGGATGGCACCGTGGTGTCCGGCCAGCAGTACGAAGGCAACCCGCTGGACAAGGCGCCGCTGCTGGCGATCAAGCGTCCGGGCCAGGCCTTCCAGCCGTTCCCGCTCGGCGAAGCGCAGCGCCAGATGATGAACCAGTACACCGCCAGCCTGGCCATCCACGATGACCTGCGGCTGCTGGCCGTCACCGCGCCGCGGGGCAACCGCGTCTTCATGTGGGACCTGGATACCGCCGAGCTGCGCCTGGACGCGCCGCTGCCCGACTGCGCCGGCGTCGGGGCGGTCGACGAAGGCTTCGTGGTCAGCTCCGGCCAGGGACGCTGCCGCCTCTACGATTGCCGCGGCGAGCGCATCCTCGCCAGCGCACTGGAGCTGCCTGCGGGCCTGTGGGACAACCACTTGCGCCTGGCCTGACCACCGCGCGGGCGCCTGTTCCGCACGCATTCATCGCTCGCTCGCACGGCGGCGCCCGGCGGCTTTGACTAACCTCCGGGCGCCGACTAATGTGCACAGCCTGCCCTTCCGACCGGAAGGCAGGCCCCGCCACCAAGGCTCCTGATTCGACCCAAGGAAAGGTACATGTTGCGCCGCCGCATGCTGATCATGCTGGGCGCGGTGATCGTCGTCGTCTTGATCCTCGCCGCCTTCAAATACAACGCCATTTCCCGCCAGATCGCCCAGTTCCAGGCACCCAAGCCGGCCGTAGCGGTGGAGGCCGCCGAAGCGCGCCTGCAGACATGGCAGTCGCAGCTGCGCTCGATCGGCACCCTGCGCGCCGTGCAGGGCATCGACCTGACCACCGAGGTCGCCGGCACGGTCAGCGCCGTGTCGTTCCGTTCGGGGCAGAAGGTCGAGAAGAACCAGCCGCTGATAGTCCTCGACGCGGCCGTCGAGCAGGCCAACCTCGCCACCGCCGAAGCCGAGCTGGGCCTGGCACGCGCCGAGTACGAGCGCGGCCGCAGTCTGCTAGCCCGCCAGGCGCTGTCGCGCAGCGAATTCGACCGCCTCGAAGCGAGCCTCCAGAAAGCCAGCGCATCGGTCGAGCAGTTGAAGGCCTCACTGGCAAAGAAACGCATCCTCGCGCCCTTCAGCGGCACCATCGGCCTGCGTCAGGTCGACCTCGGCGACTACCTCAGCGCCGGCACGCCGATCGCGACGCTCCAGGACCTCAGCACGCTACAGGTCGATTTTTCGCTGCCCGAACAGCAGGTGCCACAGGTCGCGGTCGGCCAGCCGGTCCGCCTGGAACTGGCGGCCTACCCCGGCGAGACGTTCGAAGGCACGATCACGGCGATCAACCCGAAGGTCGACATCAGCACACGCAACGTCCAGGTGCGCGCCGAGCTCGACAACCCGGACGGACGCCTGCTGCCGGGCATGTTCGCCGATCTGCGGGTGCTGCTGCCGATCGAGGCGCCGCGCGTGGTCGTGCCGGAAACCGCGGTCAGCTACAGCCTGTATGGCGATGCGGTATTCGTGGTGGTGGACAAGCCAGCGGCTGCGGCACAGGCCGATGCCGATGCCGATGCCGATGCCGATGCCGAACAGGCTGCCAGCCCTGCCGCGAGCGACGGCCTTGTGCTCGAACGGCGATTCGTCGAGACCGGCGATCGCCGCGATGGCCTGGTCGTGCTGACCGAAGGCATCGAGCCAGGTGAGCGCGTGGTGGTGGCCGGGCAGCTCAAGCTGGACAACGGCACACCCGTCACGCTGGCCGAAACCCGCACGCTCGACCCGCGTACGCCCGATACGGCCGAGTAACGGCTCATTGCTTCCCGACCGGGGCGACGACGCCCCGGCGAGATAGGAAACAGACTCATGGCACTGACCGATCCTTTCATCCGGCGCCCCGTGCTGGCGACCGTCGTCAGCCTGCTGATCGTGCTGCTGGGCTTCCAGGCCTTCACCGAACTGAACGTGCGCCAGTATCCGCAGATGGAGAGCGCACTGATCACGGTGACGACCGCCTACCCCGGCGCGAATGCCGAGACCATCCAGGGCTATATCACCCAGCCGTTGCAACAGAGCCTCGCGAGCGCCGAGGGCATCGACTACATGACCTCGGTGAGCCAGCAGAACGTCTCGCTGATTTCGGTCTATGCCCGCATCGGCGCCGACACCGACCGGCTCTACACCGAGCTGCTCAGCCAAGCCAACGCGGTCAAGAACCAGTTGCCGGCCAACGCCGAAGACCCGGTGCTGAACAAGCAGGCGGCCGATTCGACGGCGCTGATGTACGTCAGCTTCTACAGCGACGAACTCAGCAACCCGCAGATCACCGACTACCTGTCGCGCGTGGTGCAGCCCAAGCTCGCCACCTTGCCGGGCATGGCCGAGGCGGAAATCCTCGGCAACCAGGTGTTCGCCATGCGCCTGTGGCTCGACCCGCTGAAGATGGCGGCCTACGGTATTTCCGCGGACGACGTGAACGAGGCCGTGCGCGCCTACAACTTCCTGTCGGCGGCGGGCGAGATCAAGGGCGAGTACGTAGTGACCGCCATCAATGCGCAGACTGACCTCAAGACGCCCGAAGCCTTCGCCGCGATCCCGATCAAGACCGAAGGCACCAGCCGGGTGCTGCTTGGCGACGTCGCACGCATCGAGATGGGCGCCGAGAGCTACGACGCCGTCAGCTCGTTCAATGGCATTCCGTCCGTCTACATCGGCATCAAGGGCACGCCGAGCGCCAACCCGCTGGACGTGATCGCCGAGGTTCGCAAGGTGATGCCGGAGATCGAGGCGCAGTTGCCGCCGGCCTTGAAGGCGACGATCGCCTACGACGCCACGCGTTTCATCCAGGCCTCGATCGACGAGGTGGTGAAGACGCTGTTCGAGGCAGTGGCGATCGTCGTAGTGGTGGTGTTCCTGTTCCTCGGCTCACTGCGTTCGGTGCTGATACCGGTGGTGACCATCCCGCTGTCGATGATCGGCGTGCTGTTCTTCATGCAGGCGATGGGCTACTCGATCAACCTCCTGACGCTGCTGGCGATGGTGCTGGCGATCGGGTTGGTGGTCGACGACGCCATCGTCGTGGTGGAGAACATTCACCGTCATATCGAGGAAGGCAAGACCCCGACCCAGGCCGCCCTCGATGGCGCGCGCGAGATCGCCATGCCGGTGGTCTCGATGACCATCACGCTCGCAGCGGTGTACGCGCCGATCGGCTTTCTCGACGGCCTGACCGGCGCATTGTTCAAGGAGTTCGCGCTCACGCTGGCCGGCGCCGTGATCATCAGCGGAATCGTCGCGCTGACCCTGTCGCCGATGATGTGTTCGCGCCTGCTGCGCCACGAGGTGAACGAGCATGGCTTGGCGCACCGCCTCGACCAGCTCTTCGACCGTCTGCAGCAGCGCTATCGCCGCGCCTTGCATGGCACGCTCGACACGCGGCCGGTGGTGGTGGTGTTCGCCCTGATCGTGCTGGCCCTGATCCCGGTGTTCCTGATGTTCACCAACAGCGAACTGGCACCGGAAGAGGACCAGGGCATCGTTTTCATGATGGCCAACGCGCCCAAGCCGACCAACCTGGATTACCTGAACGCCTACACCGATGAGTTCCTGGAGATCTTCGAGTCGTTCCCGGAGTACTACTCCTCGTTCCAGATCAACGGTTTCGATGGCGTGCAGAGCGGCGTCGGCGGCATGCTGCTCAAGCCGTGGGACGAGCGCGAGCGCACGCAGATGGAAATACTGCCGCAGGTCCAGGCCAGGCTCGATCAGATTCCCGGGTTGCAGATCTTCGCCTTCAACCTGCCCTCGCTGCCGGGCACCGGCGAGGGGTTGCCGTTCCAGTTCGTGATCACCACGGCGAACGACTACGAGTCGCTGCTGCAAGTGACCGAGCGCATTCGCGAGCAGGCCCAGGCCTCGGGCAAGTTCGCCTTCCTCGACGTCGACCTGGCGTTCGACAAACCGGAGATCGTGGTCGACATCGATCGCGAAAAAGCCGCGCAGATGGGCGTCTCGATGGAAGACATCGGCACGACCCTGAGCACGCTGCTCGGCGAGAGCGAAATCAATCGCTTCACCGTCGACGGCCGCAGCTACAAGGTGATCGCCCAGGTCGAGCGGTCGTACCGGGACAATCCCGGCTGGCTCGACAACTACTACGTGCGCAACGAACGCGGCGAGTTGCTGCCCCTGGCCACGCTCGTCACCGTTCATGACCGTGCCCGGCCTACCCAGCTCAAGCAATTCCAGCAGCTCAATGCCGCGATGATCCAGGGTTTCCCGATCGTCAGCATGGGCGATGCGATCGACACGGTGCGCAGCATCGCCGAGGCGGAGGCGCCCCAGGGCTTCACCTTCGACTACGCTGGCGCGTCGCGGCAGTACATCCAGGAGGGCAACGCCCTGTTCGCGACCTTCGCACTGGCGCTGGCGATCATCTTCCTGGTGCTCGCCGCGCAGTTCGAGAGCTTCCGCGATCCACTGGTGATTCTGGTCACGGTGCCGTTGTCCATCGCCGGCGCGCTGGTTCCGCTGTTCCTCGGCTTCTCCAGCATGAACATCTACACGCAGGTAGGACTGGTCACCCTGATCGGCCTGATCAGCAAGCACGGCATCCTGATCGTGGAGTTCGCCAACCAGCTGCGTCGCGAGCAGGGGCTGGGTATCCGGCAGGCCATCGAGGAGGCGGCGGCGATTCGGCTTCGTCCGGTTCTGATGACGACCGCCGCGATGGTGTTCGGCATGGTTCCGTTGTTGCTCGCCAGCGGTGCCGGTGCGGTGAGCCGGTTCGACATCGGCCTGGTGATCGCCACCGGCATGTCGGTGGGCACGCTGTTCACCCTCTTCGTACTGCCGACCGTCTACACCTTCGTGGCGCACCGCGACGAGACCGTCGGCAAAACGAACGAAGTACAGACGCCTGCATGACGCCGAGCGCTCAGCCGCGCGAGCCCATCCCCTGCGACAGGCTGTAGATGAACAGCAGCAGGTCTTGATCAGGACGCACGCTCGCCTCGGGCTGGCGAGCAAGCGGCGGAACGGGGCACAAGGCCATGCCGCTGGACGCGCTGATCACCCCCGCGTCCGGCTCGCTCCATTCGGCCGCGCAATAGGAGGCAAGACCCAGCGCGCCGATCAGGAAGGCTCCTCGCACGATGTCTAGCTTCATGTCGCAAGCTCTTGTTTTTGGATGGGTCAGCTAACCCTAGAGTAGCGTTGGCGGTTACGCCCACAGACCCGACAAACGGTATAGCCGCTTGGCAAACCCGGCAGCCCGCTACCCTGCAGCAGACGCGTTACAAACGCATGACCCAAAAAAAAGCCCCGCACGACGCGGGGCTTTTTTACGCCAGGAGTGCTGGGCTTACATCATGCCGCCCATGCCACCCATGCCGCCCATGTCCGGCATGGCCGGGGCCGGCTTGTCTTCCACGATCTCGGCGACCATGGCTTCGGTGGTGATCATCAGACCGCCGATCGAAGCTGCCGCCTGCAGCGCGGAGCGAGTGACCTTGGCGGGATCGAGAATACCCATCTCGATCATGTCGCCGTACTCGTCGGTCGCCGCGTTGAAGCCGTAGTTGCCCGAACCCTGCTTGACCTTGTCGACCACCACGCTCGGCTCGCCACCGGCGTTGGCAACGATCTGGCGCAGCGGGGATTCGACGGCGCGACGCAGCAGTGCGATACCGACGTTCTGGTCTTCGTTGGCGCCCTTGAGCTCGGAGATCGCCTGCAGCGCGCGCACCAGGGCCACGCCACCGCCAGGTACCACGCCTTCTTCGACGGCTGCACGGGTGGCGTGCAGGGCGTCTTCGACGCGGGCCTTCTTCTCTTTCATCTCGACTTCGGTACCGGCACCGACCTTGATGACCGCCACACCGCCGGCCAGCTTGGCCAGACGCTCTTGCAGCTTCTCCTTGTCGTAGTCGGAGGTGGTTTCCTCGACCTGCTTGCGGATCTGGGCGACGCGCGCCTCGATGTCGCCCTGCTGACCGGCGCCGTCGATGATGGTGGTGTTTTCCTTGTTCAGGACCACACGCTTGGCGTTACCCAGGTGCTCGAGGGTAGTGGTTTCCAGGCTCAGGCCGACTTCTTCGGAAATCACGGTACCGCCGGTGAGGATGGCGATGTCCTGCAGCATGGCCTTGCGGCGATCGCCGAAGCCCGGCGCCTTGACCGCAGCGACCTTGACGATGCCGCGCATGTTGTTGACGACCAGCGTAGCCAGGGCTTCGCCTTCGACGTCTTCGGCCACGATCAGCAGCGGACGGCCAGCCTTGGCGACGGCTTCCAGCACCGGCAGCATTTCGCGGATGTTGGAGATCTTCTTGTCGACCAGCAGCAGCAGCGGGTTGTCCAGCTCGGCCACCATGGTGTCCGGCTTGTTGATGAAGTACGGCGACAGGTAGCCGCGATCGAACTGCATGCCTTCGACGACCGACAGTTCGTTCTCCAGGCCCGAGCCTTCTTCGACGGTGATGACGCCTTCCTTGCCGACCTTCTCCATCGCTTCGGCGATGATCTGGCCAATGGACTCGTCGGAGTTGGCGGAGATGGTGCCGACCTGGGCGATGGCACGGCTGTCGGCGCACGGCTTGGCCAGGTTCTTCAGTTCGGCGACGATGGCGATGGTGGCCTTGTCGATGCCGCGCTTGAGATCCATCGGGTTCATGCCGGCAGCGACGGCCTTCAGGCCTTCGTTGACGATGGCCTGAGCCAGGACGGTGGCGGTGGTGGTGCCGTCACCGGCGGCGTCGTTGGCCTTGGACGCAACGTCCTTGACCAGCTGGGCGCCCATATTCTCGTAGCGATCCTTCAGCTCGATTTCCTTGGCGACGGAAACGCCGTCCTTGGTGATGGTCGGAGCGCCGAAGCTCTTTTCCAGCACCACGTTGCGGCCTTTCGGGCCGAGGGTCGCTTTGACGGCGTCTGCCAGCACGTTCACGCCAACCAGCATTTTCTTGCGAGCGGAGTCGCCAAACTTGACTTCTTTAGCAGCCATTTCGATTGATCCTCAATCCTGAATTATTGAACGGAGATTCCGAAGAATCAGGCCTCGACGACGGCCAGGATTTCGCTCTCGCCCATCACCAGCAGGTCTTCGCCGTCGACCTTGACGGTGTTGCTGCCGGAGTAAGGGCCGAATACCACCTGATCACCGACCTTCACGGCCAGCGGACGCACTTCGCCATTGTCGAGCACACGGCCGGTGCCGACGGCTACGACTTCGCCACGATTCGGCTTTTCGGCAGCGGAGCCCGGCAGGACGATGCCGCCTGCGGTCTTGGTTTCTTCTTCGCTGCGACGAATGACGACGCGGTCATGCAGAGGACGAAGCTTCATTGTCGATCTCTCCTATTGAGTGGTTACTGGCCGATGCGCCGTGCATCGGCAGGTTGGCAAAGCCGGCCGGGGCCGGGCGCGATCCGCCAGGCGGACCGCAGAAAACGGACTGTCGGACGACAGCGACCTTTCGGTGTCCGCTACATGCGGGCAGGCCAGAGCATTTCAAGGGCGTCGAACAAAATTTTTTATCCGGCTCAGGCAGTTTTCCTGACCGTCGGCGCGCTCCGAGCGCCGGCGTCGCGCCCAAAAAAGAACCGGCCGCTCGAAAGCGGCCGGCTTCTGGGTGAGATGGCGGATCAGCGGTCCTTTCGCTCGTACTCGCCCTCGATCACGTTCGGCCGCTGTATCGGCGGACGCTCGCCGGCTCGCGGATCGAAGCCCGCGTCATCGCCCTGGGTGTAGATGCCGCCCTGGCGAACGCGGCTTTCCACACGGCGCCGAGCCGCGCCGATCAGCCAGCGCCGGGTCGGCGGAAACAACAGGAACAGCGCGGCCAAGTCGCTGAGCAAGCCGGGCAGTATCAGCAATCCGCCGCTGACGGCCATCAGCAAGCCCTGGAGCATCTCCTGCTCGGGCAGCTCGCCGCGGGCCAGCCGCTCGCGCGCACGCCAGGCCGTGGCGAAGCCGGCAAGGCGCAGCAGCATGACGCCCGCCAGGCCGCTGAGAACCAGCAACAACAAGGTGGCGAAGACGCCGATCGAGCTGCCGACCTTGATCAGCACCGCCAGCTCGATGGCGGGAAAAAGCAGGAACAGAAAAAGAAAAATACGCATCACGGACCTTTGACGGAAGAACGGCTTCCGGAAGTCTCAAGGTGGCGGTCGCGAACCGGCTTTTCAAGCAGGACGCTCGACCCAGCTGTAACGGAATCATGCAGAGCGGCACGACTGTTCAGGCACAAGGCCATGACGACGCCTTCGCCAGGGCGACCAGCGCAGCACGGACGGCTCCCGGGTTGTCGCACGGCGCGGGAAAGGCGAGCCAATGGACGGCGGCGCCGATCCGCAGGTGAAAGCCCTCGCTGTCGATACCGACCATCCGCGCCGGCACATGCTGCGGCAGGCCGGCCAGTTGCACGTAGTGGGCGATGGCGGCGGCATGATCGTCGTTCATGTGTTCGATCATCGAGGCTTCGGCCGGACCGGCGAAGGGATTGGCCAGGGTTATGTCATCGAGCCAGCGGATCTGCCCGAACCCGCCGATGAAGCGCCAGCGCACGGGTGAGAGCACCCAGAAATCGAAGTCATGGACCCGGTGGTAATCCTGCGCGTCGGGAAAGTAGCGGTAGTAGCGCTGGGCCGCGGCTTCGATGGCCGCCGGATCGACCAGTTGCCTGGCATCGGCGAGCAGCGTCAGCCGGCCGGCGGCCTGCACGTCTTCGGCATGCCGCTCGCCGACCAGCAGCGAACAGCGGCCATCGGCCTGCAGATTGTGGGTGTGCTGGGCCAGCCGACTGATCAGCAGCAGCGGCCGTCCGGCGGCGTCCAGGCAGTAGGGCACGACCGATCCGAACGGATAGCCCGGCAGCGCCTTGGAATGCGTGCCGAGCACGCCCTGGTATTCCTTGAGCAATAGGACTCGTGCATCCTTGACCGCCTCTGCGCTCACGCCGTGACTCCTTTTCGTTCGCTGGTCATGGGACGAGAGAACCGCGTGGCGCTCCCTTTGGTTCGACATGAGGACACGACATGCAGCTCGAAGACAAGGTCATCATCATCACGGGTGGCGGCCAGGGGTTGGGCCGCGCGATGGCCGAACACCTGGCCGGCCAGCGGGCACGCCTGGCGCTGGTCGATCTCAACCAGGAGCGGCTGGACGAAGCCGTCGCGGCCTGCGAGGCCGCCGGCGGTCAGGCACGCGCCTATGTGTGCAACGTGGCGGACGAAGCGCAGGTGGTGAGCACCGTGGCGCAGGTGGCGAGCGACTTCGGCGCGATCCACGGCCTGGTGAACAACGCCGGCATCCTGCGTGATGGCCTGCTGCTCAAGGTGCGCGATGGCGAGATCACCAAGCTGAGCCTTCAGCAGTGGCAGTCGGTCATCGACGTCAACCTGACCGGGGTCTTCCTGTGCACACGGGAAGTGGCAGCCAAGATGGTCGAGCTGAAGAACGAAGGCGCGATCATCAACATTTCGTCGATTTCGCGTGCCGGCAACATTGGCCAGACCAACTACTCCGCCGCCAAGGCTGGCGTGGCGGCACTGACCGTGGTGTGGGCACGTGAGCTGGCGCGCTATGGCATTCGGGTCGCGGGCGTGGCGCCCGGCTTCATCGAGACCGAGATGACCGGCAGCATGAAGCCCGAAGCGCTGGAAAAGATGACGGCGGGCATTCCGCTGCGCCGCATGGGCCGGCCGCAGGAGATCGCTCACTCGGTGGCCTACCTGCTGGAAAACGACTATTACAGCGGACGCATCCTCGAACTGGACGGCGGCCTGCGCCTGTAAGGTCCGTTCGCGAAGCGGGTCATGAGCCCGCTTCGTGCATCGCCGCGCTTACCAGCCCACGCCGAAGCCGATGGTGTAGCGCGTCTCGTCGAGGTCGCCTTCCGAGCCGCTGACGAGGTCCTTCTCCGCCTTCATGTTCAGCGAGGCCCAATCGGTCACGCGGTAACGCAGCCCGAGCTCCGAATCGAGCGAATAATCGGCGACATTCGACAGCGGCTTGCCGAGTTCGCCGGTGCTGAACAGCTCGAACGTCTTGCCGACCAGGTAGCGGTTGTAGTCCCACTTGATGGCCAGCGAGTAGAAGTTTTCCTTCTCGCCGGTGGCGAACAGGTAGTCGGAACGGTTGAACAGCGACGCCAGCGAGAAAGCGCCGAGCTCGTTGTCCCAGAACTGGTAACCAGGGCCGGTACCGATGGTGCGCTGGCGGGCAACTTCCTCGACGTGGTCGCGCTTGTAATCCAGCCGTCCCTGCCAGAACCAGTGCTCGTCGATGAAGCGGTCCAGCGCGTACTCGGCTTCCCAGTTGTGGGTCGTGGTGACGCCGTCCTGGTATTCGCGGTTGTAGCTGGCCTGGGCGTTATGGCGCCAGAGCCCGTGCTTGGCCTCGGTATCGAACGAGACGTCGTAGTCGTCGGTGTTGGTTTCGGCGCGTTTGTAATCCAGCGCGACGTCGACATTGCCCTCCCACGTGAAGTCCTGGATCAGCGGCTTGGGATGGATCAGCTGCGAAATCGACGCCAGCGGCACCGTTCGTGACTCGCTGCCGTTGCCCAGCTTCACCTGCCCCTCGTCGGCCGCGCTCAGCGAGCGCGAGAGTTCATCCTGGGGCGAACCATGAAACTCGACCACCAGCGGCCGGTCGCTCTCCAGCGTGGCGACCTGCTTCCAGGCGATCGGGATCGACCCGCCGTATTCGGTTTCGATCAGCAGTTTGCCGCCATCGAGGACCGCGATCTTGCCGGTCAGCCGATCGCCATTCTTCAACCAGACGGTATCGGCGAGCGCAGGCAGTGGCAGGGCGGCGAGGGTCAGACAAAAAAGGCTTCTGGCATACATGAGGTAGGCTTGCGTCCGATGAAAAGGGCGGCATTATCCGCAGGCTCGGGGTGACGGCAACCACTGACCACCAGACGGGAGGCAAGTTCGCCCGAGCCCGTTTCCGGGAGGACTCACCGATGCGCCAGAACCCTGCCTCAGATCTCGAAGCCGATGCGCGCCGTTCCGCCGTCTACGCCCTGCTTGCGCAGGTTCCCAGCGGCCGCGTCGTGACCTACGGCGAGCTGGCGAGCCTTGCCGGTCTCGGACGAGCGGCACGCTGGGTCGGGCGGCTGATGTCCCAGTTGCCCGACGCCACCACCCTGCCCTGGCACCGCGTGGTGGCGGCCGGCGGCAGGCTCAGCATGCCGGCCGGCAGCCCCGCCGGGCACGAGCAGCGCGCCCGCCTGCGGGCCGAGGGCGTGACGGTCGTCAATGACCGGGTGGACATGCGTCGGCACGGCTGGCAATCGACGGGATACAGCGGGTAGAGTGCGGCTTCCGCGTTCCAACCCGACAGATCCGAGCCGTATGTCACGAGAAACCTGGCGCGATGCGCTCGCCGCCTATGCCAGCCCCGCCACGCTCGCCCTGCTGCTTCTCGGATTCGCCGCCGGCCTGCCGGCCGTTCTGGTCTTCTCGACCCTGTCGGTCTGGCTGCGCGAAGCGGGCGTCTCGCGCGAGACCATCGGGTTCGCCAGCTGGATCAGCCTCGCCTACGCCTTCAAATGGGTCTGGTCGCCGATGCTCGACCAGTGGCGCCTGCCCTGGATCGGCGCGCTCGGCCGGCGACGCTCCTGGCTGGTGCTGTCCCAGGCGCTGATCGCCGCCGGCCTGATCGGCATGGCGCTGTGCAACCCGCAGCACAACCTGACGATGCTCATCGCCTTCGCCGTGGTGGTGGCGTTCTCCTCCGCGACGCAAGACATCGCGATCGACGCGTACCGGCTGGAGATCGTCGAGGACCGCCTGCAAGCCACGCTGGCGGCGAGCTACATGACCGGTTACCGGATCGCCATGCTGCTGGCCAGTGCCGGCGCCCTGTTCCTCGCCGAATGGCTAGGTGCGACCGCCCTGGAGTACGACCAGCGCGCCTGGATGCTGACCTACCTCGCCTTTGCGCTGCTGATCGTGCCCGGCCTGCTGACCAGCCTGGCGATCCGCGAGCCGGTGGCCGCGGCACCGCTACCCAACGCGCCGGCCGAATTCACCTTCAACCATCAGCTCGCCGCGGTGGGCCTGCTGCTGGTGCTGCTCATCTCGGTCCCGGCGATGATCAACGCGCTGATCGCGCTCGCCTGGCCGCGCGCAACGCTCTATGCGCTGTTCATTGCCGGCTCGCTATCCTCGGGCGGTCGCGCGCTGCTGATCCCGGTCCGACTGATTTTCCGCCAGGCGCGCGAACGTCACCGGCCGGCGCACTTCGATTTCGCCCACCAGGCCGTCTCGGTGATCGTGCTGATCATCCT
>NZ_RBZQ01000006.1 GCF_003640395.1 Stutzerimonas urumqiensis
TTGCGCCTTGCACGGCGCGTCACTTTTGCCAATCGCGGCAAAAGTAACCAAAACCGCTTGCCCCTGCATCCGGCCCCGGCTTCGCCGGGGTCCCCTCGCTCCGGTGCCGTTCCAGGGGCTCGCCACGAAGGGCCGTCCATGGCCCTCGCGGCTTTCGCGGCATCCCTGCCGCTCAACCCCCTCCACGACACCTGCGCTCGGCCTGCTGATGGGGCGAATTGGTGTGGCCTGATGGTTTTGGTGTGGAAAAGCCAGAAAGCGAAGCTGTTGTGGTCTCGCATCGGCGGCGTTCTGTTGTGCCTTGCACGGCGCGAAATGTTTTTGTAGGAGCCCGCTTGCGGGCGATGCTTTTGCTTCTGTTTCTTGGCGTCTCGCTGAGGTGTTTTGGCCGCCGCGCTTTCCTCGGCCCGAACTACCGATTGCGCCCTGCACGGCGCGTCACTTTTGCCAATCGCGGCAAAAGTAACCAAAACCGCTTGCCCCTGCATCCGGCCCCGGCTTTGCCGGGGTCCCCTCGCTCCGGTGCCGTTCCAGGGGCACGCCGCGAAGGGCCATCCATGGCCCTCGCGGCTCTCGCGGCATCCCTGCCGCTCGACCCCTTCCACGACACCTGCGCTCGGCCTGCTAAAGGGGCGAATTGGTGTGGCCTGTTGGTTTTGGTGTGGCAAGCCAGAAAAGCAGAAGCCGAGCTGTTGTGGTCTCGAACGCGGGAACACCCGTAGGGCGCATCCGCGAAGCAATGCACCGGTTTCGCATCGGCGATGTCCCCGGCGGATTGTTCGCTTCGCTCCGGAATCCGCCCTACGTCTGTAATGCAGCAATCACCCAAACGTCAGCCGCCGTAGGGTGGAAAACCGCAAAGCGTTTTCCACCGCTTGCACTCAACGAAGCCTTTACCTGGCTATCCATGTTGTGCCCAACCGGCGCGTGCTCAAACTTTTGATTTCACTTGCACCACACTCCAGACCACTCGGACCAACCCCCTTTCATCCGGCCGAACGCAGGCGTTGCGCAGGGGGACGCGAGGCAGGACGCCGAGCGAGGCGCGGCGGGACAGGGACGTCCCGTCGTGACGCGCCCCCGGAGCGGCGCCGGAGTGAGGGCAGTCTTCGCGCAGCGAAGACCCGGATGACGGGGCGCGTTTTCTTTTGCTTACTTTTCTTTGCCGCGCGGCAAAGAAAAGTGAGGCGCCGTGCAAGGCGCAACCTGTAGTCCGGCTCGCGGAAAGCGCGGCGCCCAAAACGCCCGGGCGAGACGCCAAGAAACAAAGCAAAAGCATCGCCCGCAAGCGGGCTCCTACAAATTCTTCCAAACTTCCACGCCGTGCAAGGCGCACCTGGCAAGAACTAGACGTCCCCCGGCCTCTAACGTACGGCCATGCCACCCCAACCTTTACCGCCGCTCCCGCCAGCAGCTCTCGCACAGCCGAAACTGCCGGCTCAGCAATGGCATCGCCTTGCCGCATTGGGTGCAGGCTCGTGCGTCGCTGCCGGTGATCCGTCGCTGGTCGGTGCGGCGTGGCTTGCGTTGGCGGGACAGTTCGCGGGTGATGGCATCGTTGAGCAGGCGTCGGTGCTCTTCGCCTTTTTCCACCCAGGGGAAGAAGTCGGGCAGGGCGCGGGCGAGGTGCAGGTAGGTTTCGATCACGTGCAGCGTCGACTCCAGCGTTGCCAGGTCGCTGCCGAGCAGCAGACGCGGCAGGTCGATGGCCTTGCCCTGGGCGACTTTCTTCAGCCATTGCTGCGCGAGAGTAGCCGCCGGGCTGTCGAGCCCGCCGCGGATGGGCGTGCAGGCGAAGATCCAGCGCAGGGCCAGGTCGATCTGCGGATCGTCGATCGCCTTGATCCACTCGGCCAGTTCGTCGGGCAGTACCGAGACGAACTCGGCGCCATAGTTGATGTTGCGGTTGAAGGTCAGCCAGGCGCGTAGCAGGCTCGGCTCGTTCATCAGTTCGGAGATCGCCCGCAGGTGGTCGATCGAGGGGCGCACCTGGAACTGCGCGAGGTCGACCGGCTGGTCCTGGCTGTTGAACAGGCGCTTGATGGTCTTGAGCGTCGACGGATCGAGCGCGGTGATGCTGCCCTCGTCGTGGTGGCCGAAACGGCCGGCGCGCCCGCCGATCTGCTTGACCTCCTGCACGTTGAGCTGGCGGTTCTGGATGCCGTCGAACTTCTCGTCCGTGTAGAAGCACAGCGTGTGCGCGGGCAGGTTGAGCCCCATGCCGACGGCGTCGGTGGCGACCATGATGTCCGCCTCGCCTTCGCGAAAGCGCCGTGCCTGCTCGCGTCGCACTTCTGGCGAGAGGGCGCCGTAGACCACCGACACCGATTTGCCGGTCATCTCCAGCAGGGCCTTGAGTTCGAGCACGGTGCGGCGGCTGAAGGCGACCAGCATCGAACCGGGCTCCAGGTGCTTGAGCGTGGTCGAGTGCCGAGCGACCTCGACCGGCGACAGGCGCTTGGTGCGCTGGATCACCAGCCGGTCTTCGCACAGGTCGCAGAGTGTCTTGAGCGAGGGCTCGATCAGCGCTGGCCCGGTCATCAACAACTCGGGCGTGTGCGCGGCGACCAGCGCATCGACCCATGCCCAGCCGCGTTGCCCGTCGGCCATCATCTGCACCTCGTCGACCACTACCACCTCCCAGTGACGATGGCGGAAGCGGGCGAATTCCTCGACCGTGCAGCAAAAGTGCGTGGCGCCTTCGCGGATGATCTGCTCCTCACCGGTGATGAGCGAGCAGGGTGTGCCGGCGGCCTCGATGCGTTCCTGGTTTTCCAGCGCCATCAGGCGCAGCGGCGAGAGGTAGATGCCGTGTGTGACGTTGCGCATGGCTTCGATCGCGCGATGGGTCTTGCCGCTGTTGGTCGGGCCGAGCAGGGCGGTCCACTTGCGCGTCAGGCGCCGGGCCGAGTACAGCTGGTGGTAATGAGCGAAGCGCGGGTCTTCGAGCAGGATGGCGAAGGCCATCTTCTCGCGGTGATCGCGTACCACGGCGCGGATCGCCCGGCGCGCCTTGCCGGGTTCGAGCAGCAGGATTTCGGCGATGCGCTTCTGGCCGAGCTGGCTGAGGTCCAGTCCTTCGGCTTCGTCGACGAGGCTGTCGAACCGCTCCTGCACCTCCCGGCGGTCCTCGGCCTTGCGCTCGGCGACTTCGGCCGCCGTCAGCACATGGCCCTGACCGGCCGGGATGCGGCGCTGGATGTCGAGCGCCAGGTCGCCGTGGCGCAGCTCGACCACATAGCGCAGCTCGTGGCAGACCTCGTTGAGCGTCTCGACGGCGCGGGGGAGGAAGTCGTCGACCCGCTCCCGCTCGTCCGGCACGCGGGCGAGGCAGGCGGCCTTTTCCTCGTCGCTCATCTGCCGGAAAGGCGCTTCGAGGATCTGCAACCGGCCGCGCACCCAATGCTGGACGGCCAGTCGCGCCTGCTCGTCGAAGTCCGCGACGCTGTGGCTGTCACCGATGCGCAAGGCCCACTCCGGTTGCAAGAGCTGCTGCACGGCGCCGCAGTCGAAGCGCTTCTCGGCGCCGAAGACGTCGACGGTGCAGGCCCAGGTCTCCCGGTGCTTGCCGAGCACCCGGGCCGCCAGCGAGGTCGCCTCCGGCTCGGCCAGCAGCTCGGCGACCGCGGCCGCATCCAATCCGAGCCAGAATGCCTTGGCGGCGCGACCGAACTGCGGGTACGGGAAGCCGGTGTAGGGCGTGAACCACTGTTCCTGGTGTTTGCTCTTGGGGACGAAGTCGGGGTAGGTCGTGCTCGCCCAGCCGAGAAAGCGCTGGAGTCGTTCCAGGCGAATGGCCTTGCGCTGCGGATGGTGCTCCCTGGACATGACCGACCCCTCGCTGATCAATGGCTGTCATAAGTCGGACCTGTCGGCGGGCAAGACGATCAACCGCCTGCGCGACCACCTGGCTACAATGCCGGTCCTTCCTTCTGGGCGCACATCATGACCGACCCCATCCGCCTGTCCAAACGCGTGATCGAATTGACCGGCTGCTCACGCCGCGAGGCCGAGCTGTACATCGGTGGCGGCTGGGTGACGGTCGATGGCGAAGTCATCGACGAACCGCAGTTCAAGGTCGCCGATCAGCGCGTCGAACTGCTGCCCGGCGCAAGCCCCCAACCGCTCGAGCCGGTGACCCTGCTGCTGAACCAGCCGGCGGGCGCCCTCAGCGGCGACGAGGCGCTGCGCCAGCTGCTGCGGGCAGAAACCCACTGGGCGCTCGACCCCCTCGAGCAGCGCGTGCTCAAGGGCCACTTCGTCCGGCTGAGCGGCAGCGTGCCGCTGGTCGCCGGTGCCAGCGGGCTGGCGGTGTTCACCCAGGATTGGCGCACCCAGCGCAAGCTCACGTCGGACATCGGCAAGCTGGAGCAGGAGTACATCGTCGAGGTGAAGGGCGAGATCAGCCCCACCGGGTTTGACCGTCTCAAGCGCGGGCAGACGTACAAGGGCGTGGCTCTGCCGCCCTGCAAGGCGAGCTGGCAGAACGAAAGCCACCTGCGCATCGTCATCAAAAATCCCGGACCCGACCTGATCCAGACGCTGTGCGCGAGCGTCGGGCTGCATGTCGCCGGGCTGAAGCGCATCCGTGTCGGTGGCGTGTCGATGGGCAAACTGCCGCTCGGTGAGTGGCGCTACGTGGCGCCGGCCGAGCGCTTCTGATAGCCAATCCCTAAGTAGGGAAAGTCCGCCGCCGCGCTGCACGATCGACTCGGCAGCCGCGGCGGCGGTGGCAACCCTCAGTGGGCCAGCCACTGGTCGGTGATGCGCTTGTATTCGCCGGTCTTCTTCGCCAGGCGCAGCCATTGGTCGACATAGGCCTTCCAGGCGACGTCGTCGCGCGGCAGCAGGAAGGCCTTCTCGCTGAATTGCAGCGGATGGTCCGGGTTGACGGCGCAGAGGCCCGGGTAGTTGCGCTTCTGGTACAGCGCCTCGGAGGCATCGGTGATCATCACGTCGGCTTCGCCATCGGCCACCTGCTTGAAGATCACCGTGTTGTCCTCGAACAGCTCCAGCTGCGCGTTCGGCAGCTCGCGACGGACGAAGGCTTCGTTGGTGCCACCCGGCGGTTCGATCAGCCGCACCGAGGGCTGGTTGAGCTGCTCGATGGTCTGGTAGCGGGCGACGTCGTCGCAGCGCACCAGCGGGATCTTGCCGTCGACCGCGATTGGGTCGCTGAAGAAGGCGTTCTTCTGCCGTTCCAGCGAGATGGAGATGCCGCCCACGGCGATGTCGCAGCTGCCGTCGAGAAAGTCCGGCATCAGGGTCTTCCAGCGGGTGGGCTCCCATTCGATCTTGACGCCGAGGCTCTTGGCCAGCGATTCGGCCAGTGCGATGTCGATGCCTTCGTAGGTGCCGTCGTCGCGCAGGTAGGTGTAGGGCTTGTAGTCACCGGTGGTGCAGACGGTCAGGGTGCCGCGTTGCTGAACGCTATCGAGCCGCGACTCGGTGGTTGCCGCGTGGGCCGTCGTGCCGGTCATCAGCAGGCCGGCGAGGATCAGGGTTTTCATGCACTGCGTCCTTGGTGCGGCCGCGCCGGGGTGGCGCGGTCGGTTCTTGTCGTCGCCGCAACCGGAGCGGTGGCGGTCACTGGACGCTAGCCGAAGCCGGCGGGCTTTCCAAGGTCGTTGGCCAAATCCGTTGGCCAGCGGTCTGTCGGCGAGCGGATCAGCGCGTGACGATGCGTACGCGCCCGGCCGTGGTGTCGCGCCCGCCGGCACGCGCGTTGGCCGAGCGACCGGGGATGGCCGCCACGCTGTCGGCGATCTCGCCCGCGCTGGTCCGGTCCTCCTCGGTGAGGCCGGTGCTGACCGACGTCGCGTCGGGATAACCGGTGGTCAGTGCCTCGGTGCTGGCCGTGGCGGGGCGTGGGTTGCGTTCGCCCCAGCGGGCGGCGCGCTCGTCGACATCGATCGCACCGTGGCGGGTCATGGCCTGCTCGACCTCGTCGATTCGCGATTCGTCGTCGAGCGTCACGGTGACGAGGGTCGATCCGCGCCGCATCGCTTCGGGAAAATGGGCCAGATGCGCGGGATGGCCTTCGCCGAACAGGCTGTGGAAGAAGCCGCTGACCTTCTCGCCCAGCGATTCCTCGGGCTGGCGCGCGACCTCGACCCGGCTGCCGGCCACCGTCTCCGGGTTGCTCGATGCGGAGAGCTGGAGGGCGTCGGCCGGCAGGCCTGCGGCGAGAAGATCGTGCTTGACCCGTTCGGCGTCGGCGTAATGGTCGAAGGCGGCAATCAGGATGTGCGTCATGGTTGGCTCCGGTCGGTCGTCGGTTTGGGCGTCGGGGAAACGCCAATGCAGTGCGCTATCGAAGGTTGGGCGCGTGGCGCATCGGTAGGTTCAGCCGATCCTGCGAGCCTCGACACCGCCGGTCGAATCGCCCACGCGGCCGCTGGCACCGGGTTGAGGCGCCGCGGGCACGGCGCGTAGAATCCGACTCCTCAGTCACACCCTCCATACCCCATCGTCGCCGATCGCGTCGGGCCTGCCCGTTCGCGCGCCGCGGCATTGGCGGTCGTGGTCATTTCGCAAGCCCGCCCGGGCCAGCAGAGACTCGATGAACCTACCTCCCGACGCCGACAACGGCCGCTGGCTCAGTGTCGTGGCACTGGCGCTGGCCGCTTTCATCTTCAACACCACCGAGTTCGTGCCGATCGCCTTGCTGACCGACATCGGCGCGAGTTTCGACATGCGCCCGGCCGAAGTCGGACTGATGCTGACGCTCTACGCCTGGATCGTGGCGCTGACCTCGCTGCCGATGATGCTGCTGACGCGCAACATTGAACGGCGCCGCCTGTTGATGGGGCTGTTCGGGCTGTTCATCGGCAGCCATCTGGTGTCGAGCGTGGCGACCAGCTACGGCATGCTCATTGTCAGCCGCATCGGCATCGCGCTGGCGCATGCGGTGTTCTGGTCGATCACCGCGTCGCTGGCCGTGCGGGTCGCGCCCGCCGGCAAGCAGGCGCAGGCGCTGGGTTTGCTGGCGACCGGCAGCGCACTGGCGATGGTGCTGGGCATTCCGCTCGGCCGCGTGGTGGGCGAGGCGTTGGGCTGGCGCACCACCTTCCTGGCGATCGCGGTGGTATCGGGGCTGACGATGTTCGTCCTGGCGCGCGCGCTGCCGCTGTTGCCGAGCCAGAACTCGGGCTCGCTGCGCAGCCTACCGATCCTGTTCCGACGCCCGGTGCTGCTGGCCGTCTATGGAATGACGGCGATCGTGATCACCGCGCACTTCACCGCCTACAGCTACATCGAGCCCTTCGCCGAGCGCATCGCGCAGCTGAGCGGGCAATCGATCACGGTGTTGCTGCTGACGTTCGGCGGCGCCGGCCTGTTCGGTTCGATGCTGTTCAGCCGCTACAGCACGGGTTATCCGCGCGCGTTCACGCTGGTGGCGCTCGCGGTGCTGGCCAGCTGTCTGTTGCTGTTGCTGCCGGCGGCGCGCAGCCCGGTTTCGCTGGCGGTGCTGGCGGTGATCTGGGGCGTGGCGGGCATGTGCTTCGGCCTGTCGCTGCAGGCGCGCGTGCTGTCGCTGGCGCGCGATGCGACGGACGTGGCGATGGCGATGTTCTCCGGCATCTACAACATCGGCATCGGCGGTGGGGCGCTGCTCGGCAGCCTGGTGAGCCTTCACCTGGGGCTGCCGAACGTGGGCTATGTCGGCGGCGTGCTGGCGCTGGGCGGCCTGCTGCTCGGCCTGTTCGCCACCTTCCGGCTGGCGCAGCCACAGCCGGCGACGCCGTAAGCGCAGCCGGCCAGCGTCCGGCGGAGCGGGTCAGAGTTCGCGGGTGAAGCGCTCGACCGCGCTGACCACCTGCTTGGCGGCATCCTGGATCTCGACGATCACGGCACCGGCCTGATTGGCCAGCCCCAACCCCTGGACCGCCTGTTCGCGGCTGGCGAACATGTTGCGCACCGCTTCGTCGGCCAGGGCCTGGTTCTGCTGCACCACGGTGACGATCTCGTCGGTGGCGGCGCTGGTACGGCCGGCGAGCTGGCGCACTTCGTCGGCGACCACCGCGAAGCCGCGGCCCTGTTCGCCGGCTCGCGCGGCTTCGATGGCGGCGTTGAGCGCGAGCAGGTTGGTCTGTGCGGCGATGCCGCCGATGGTCTGCACGATCGAGCTGATCAGCAGCGACTGCTTGCCCAGCGCCTCGATGCCGTCGGTGGCCGACTGCACCTCTTCGGCGATCTTCTGCATGGTGGCCTGGGTCTGCTTGACCACGTCGGCACCGCGCTCGGCGCTGACGTCGGTCTGCAGCGAAATGTCGTACGCGGTCCCGGCCGCCTCGCGCACTTCCTTCTCGCGCATCACCTGGTCGGTGACCACGCTGGCGAACTTGACCACCTTGTAGAGCTTGCCCTCGGTGTCGTGCACCGGGTTGTAGGTCGCTTCCAGCCAGACCTCGTTGCCGTGGCGGTCGACCCGCTTGAAGCGGTTGGAGACGTACTCGCCCTTGTTGAGGGTCTGCCAGAACGTCTTGTAGCCCGCCGACGCGGCCTCGTCGGCGGTGCAGAACAGGCTGTGGTGCTTGCCCTGGATGTCGCCGAGCTTGTAGCCCATGGTCCGCAGGAACTGCTCGTTGGCGGTGATCACGGTGCCGTCGAGGTTGAACTGGATGACCGCGGTCGAGCGCAGCAGGGCGGTGATGAAGGCTTCGTTTTCCTTGGCGAGGTGCATCGAATCGCTGACGTCGCTGGCGAAGCCCTGAATGTGCAGGAGCTGGCCATTGGGCGCGGCGATCGGGTACCAGTGCACGTGCAGCCAGGCGAGGCTGCCGTCCTGGCGCAGGTAGCGGTAGTCGTCGTCGACCGGTTGCAGCTTCGCCACTGCGCCACGGAAGTTGTGGAAGCAGGGCAGGTTCTTCACGTACGACGGCACGATCTCGGCCATCGGTCGACCCTCGAGCTGCGCGCGGCTGTAGCCCAGGCAACGGGCGAAGCTGTCGTTGCAGCTGGCGATGCGGAACTGCGGGTCGAGGGTCAACGAGAGCCTGCTCGCATGCATCTTGTCGACCAGCTGGCGCAATCCCTGCAGGGCTGCCTCTTTCTCTTGCAGTTCGGTTTTCAAGCGGCGGTCGAACATGAGCGTTCCTTGGTGTCATGCGAGGACGGGTGACGGGCTATCGGCGCGGCGGCGCCAGCCTTTAGCGCGTGGTGCGATTGATGCAGGCGAGGGCGGGCCGCCCCTCGGCGACCCGCGGCTCTGGCCGATCAGGCCTTGGGTCGGATGGTCTTGAGCAGATCGTCCGGCGTGATGTGGCCGACCACGCCCGCCGCGCTGCCCGGCTGCGGCAGGTCGAGGATGTGCCCCTTCATGCGGCCCACGACGTGCATCTCGCAGGGCTTGCAGTCGAACTTCAAGGTCAGCACCTCATCGCCATGGACCAGCTGCATCGGCGCGACCTTGGTGCGCACACCGGTCACACCCTTGGCCTGCTTCGGGCAGAGGTTGAAGGAGAAGCGCAGGCAGTGCTTGGTGATCATCACCGGTACGTCGCCGGTTTCCTCGTGCGCCTCGTAGGCGGCGTCGATCAGCTGCACGCCGTGGCGATGGTAGAAGGCGCGGGCCTTCTCGTTGTAGACGTTGGCGAGGAATGACAGGTGCGACTCCGGGTAGACCGGCGGCGGCACGCTTTCGGCCTTGCGACCGCCGACCGGGCGGAGCGTGGCGCGCGCCGCATCCAGGGCTTCGATGGCTTCGCGGCGCAGCGCCTTGAGCTGCGAATTGGGAATGAAGAACGCCTCGGGCGCGTCCAGTTCGATGGCCTCGGCGTGGTAGAGGGTCGTGCCGAGCTGGCCGAGCAGGTCTTCGAGTTGCGCCAGCGCCTGCTCGGGTTTCTTCGCTTCGCCGAACGGGCCGTCGAGACGCGCGGTCGCCGCGGCGCCTTCTTCGCTGGTCGCGGTCAGCTGCAGACCATCGCGGCGCAGATAGGCGTGCCAGCGCAGCGCGACACGTCGCTCGGCCGAGGTCTTGAGCAGCGCCTGCTGCCAGTTGTGGTCGAGGTTGCGGTTGAGCGGGTGGTTCGGGCGCAGCTGGCGCAGGGCGGCGGGCATCTCGTTCGGCTCGACGCGGTACTGCCAGCGCGGTTGGCCGTCTTCCTCCAGCTGCTTCAGTGGCTCGACCACGCTGGCGCGAAAACCCACCACCTCCCGCTTGATCAGCACGTTGAGCCCGTCCCCGTTCGACAGCGGCTCCTGCGTCTGCACGGTGAGATCGTGCTTGCCGACCTTGAGCACTTCGCCCACGGCAAGGCCGGTGAAGGTCGGCGAGTCGAAGGCACCGATGTCGATCTTGCGGTCGTTGACGAAGTAATCGGTGCTGCCGCGATGAAAGGTCTTGTCCGGGTCCGGCACGAAGAAATGCTCGGTGCGGCCGCTGGACGCGCGGGCGAGGTCGGTCCGCTCGTCGAGGATTTCATCCAGGCGCTGGCGATAGTAGGCGGTGATGTTCTTGACGTAGCTGACATCCTTGTAGCGCCCCTCGATCTTGAACGAGCGCACGCCGGCCTCGACCAGCGCCCGCAGGTTGGCGCTCTGGTTGTTGTCCTTCATCGACAGCAGATGCTTTTCGAAGGCGACGACACGGCCCTGATCATCCTTGAGCGTGTAGGGCAGGCGGCAGGCCTGCGAGCAATCGCCGCGGTTGGCGCTGCGGCCGGTCTGCGCGTGACTGATGTAGCACTGGCCGGAAAACGCGACGCACAGGGCGCCGTGGATGAAGAATTCCAGCGTCGTGTCCACCTCGTCGTGAATCTCGCGGATCTCCTGCAGATTCAGCTCGCGCGCCAGGACCAGCTGGGAGAAGCCCGCGTTGGCCAGAAATTTCGCGCGCGCCAGGGTGCGGATGTCGGTCTGGGTGCTGGCATGGATCTCGATCGGCGGGATGTCGAGTTCCATGATGCCCATGTCCTGCACGATGAGCGCATCGACGCCGGCGTCGTACAGCTGGTGGATGAGCGCGCGTGCCGCCTCGAGTTCGTCGTCGTGCAGGATGGTGTTCAGCGTGACGAATACCCGGACGTGGAACCGATGGGCGAAGGCCACCAGCTCGGCGATCTCGGCCACGCTGTTCTCGGCGTTGTGCCGCGCACCGAAACTCGGTCCGCCGATGTACACGGCGTCGGCCCCGTGCAGGATCGCTTCGCGGGCGATGGAGACGTCCCGCGCGGGTGCGAGCAATTCGAGATGGTGTTTGGGCAGGGACATGGCGGCGAGTCGGCTGAAGAAAAGAAGGGCGGCATTGTAGCGGCGCTGCGACGGTTTGTAGCGGGCCACCGACCGGGTGGCGGGCCGGCCGTCCGGCTGCAACCGCCGGTCGGTTCGCGCATGATGTGCCGCTACGCCCCGAGGAGATTGCCATGCGTGCCCTGAGCCTGTTCGCCGTCCTCGCCCTGTCGTTCCTCTCGAGCCCGGATTCGTCCCATGCGGCCGAGACGCTGCGGCTGGTCGACGCGATCAACCGCTTCCGCAGCGAGGTCCGCGCCTGCGACGGCGCCGCCTCGGTGCCATCGCCGCCGCTGCGACTGGATTCGCGGCTGGTGTTGCGCGCCGACGGGGCCGGCGACCTGCAAGGCGCGCTCGCCGGGACGGGCTATCCGATGGCGACGGTACGGGCGATCAGCCTGTCCGGGCCTCGCGAGGCGCAGGCGGCGATGAGCGCCCTGGGCGAGAGCTATTGCCGGGTGCTGCTCGATCCGCAATTCGTCGACATCGGCGTCAGCCAGCAAGGGCGCGACTGGCGAATCGTGTTGGCGCGGCCGCTGCTCGCCGGGCGACTCGGCGACTGGCAGGCGGAAGGTCGCGCGTTGCTGGAGCGGATCAACACCCTGCGCGCCGAGCCACGCCAATGTGGCGACCGGACCTTCGCCGCCGCGCCGCCGGTGAGCTGGCAGGCCGTGCTCGGCCAGTCGGCCGAGGCGCATGCCCGCGCCATGGCCAACGGCCGATTCTTCTCGCATCTGGGCGCGGAGGGCTACACGCCCGGTGATCGCGCCGAGCTGGCTGGCTTCGACGGAGCGGTGAACGAGTTGCTGGCGGCCGGCGTCGGCATACCACAGGAGGTGGTCGACGGCTGGCTGGCCACGCCGACGCTATGCGCCGTCGTGATGAATCCTCGATTCAGTCAGTTCGGCGGGGCTTATGCGAGCGACCCGCAGAGCGAGGCTGGCATCTACTGGGTCGGGCTGTTTGGCGCGCCCTAGCGACCCGATCGGCCTAGAGCGACGCGGCAACGGCCAGCAGCATGCCGCTGGCGACGGGCAGCCAGAGCGCAAGGCGCGGGGCGTACGGCATCAGCATCAGCAAGACGAAGCCGGCCAGCGAGATCGAACCGAACCAGGCGACTATCGCCATGCCGACCGGCCAGACAAGCCCGGCTGCCCAACCGGCCAACCCAAGCGACAGCACGCCGATGGGCCTGCACAGGCGCTGGGCGTAGGCGGGTAATCGGCCGGTCGCGAGCTGCTTCCAGTGGCGATCCATACCGAGGCAAAGGCCGAGCATGCCGGCGTAGGCCAGCACGACGCAGAGGGTGAACGAAGCGGCTGGATTCATTGTGCCGCTCCGGCTGGGCGAACCCTAAGGAGCGGCTCGGAGCGGCCTTTCGCCGACAGTGCCGGCACTTTCCACGCCGTCCAGCCGAATACCAGGCCCATCATGGCGGCGGCGGAGTCGATGCTCAGGCGGACCCTGTCGGTCGTGTCGGCGCTGAGGAAATCCAGCAGCGGCAGTGCCAGCGCCAGCACCGCCGCGACCAGCAGTTGCTCGCGCCAGGCGTGGAAGGGCGGGCGCCACATGGCATGCAGCAAGGTGGCCAGCCAGACGCCGAAGAAGGCCGCCAGTTCGGCGCTGGCACGGGCTTCGAGCGCGGCCGGCAGCAGTCGGTTGCTCCACAGCAGCGCCAGGCAGGCGACCGCCAGCCCGGCGATCACCGAGACATTCAGGCGCTCGACGACCGCCAGGAAGCGGTCGTCCCGAGCTTGCTTGCGCTTCTTCACGGCATAGAGCACCAGGCCGCTGCCGATCATCGCGCAGCTGACCAGGCCGCAGAGGAAGTACAACCAGCGCATCGGATAGCCGCCGAACTGCGCGAAATGCAGCCCCGCCAGCACCCGCTGGGTCAGCAGGCTCGCGCGTGCCGGCGCCGGTTCATGCAGCAGCGCGCCGCTTACGCCGTCGTAGGTCAGCCCTTGACCCTTGGTCAGCTCGATGCGGTTACCCAGCACCGGCCGCACCGTGACGCGCGCATCGGCCTGTCCCGGATCGCTCACCGAGACCGCCGCGACCATGCCGCGTCCGTAGTACGCCTCGCCCTGTTCGACGAACTGCCCGAGCGCCAGCAGGGGCGCGGCGGGGGCCTGGCTCTTCGGCGCATCGCGCCCGAAGCCGCGCCCTGTCTGGGCTGCGGCGGCCGGATCGGCCTCGCGGAACAGCGCCTGACGATCGCCGCCGTACAGCGCGTCCACGGCGGCCGGCATGTAGAGCACACAAAAGATCGCCAGCCCGGTGTAGGTGATCATCAGATGGAACGGCAACAGCAGAACGGCGCTGGCGTTATGCCCGTCGAGCCAGGAGCGCTGCCCCTTCGCGGGGCGGAAGGTGAAGAAGTCCTTGAAGATCTTCTTGTGGATGATGATCCCGCTGACCAGCGCCACCAGCATCGCCATCGCCGCGAAACCCACCACCCAGACACCCAGCAGCCGCGGCAGGTGCAAGGTGTAGTGGAAGTGGAAGAAGAACGCCCCGCCGAGCGTGTCGCGCACCGCCAGCGGCTCACCTGACTCGGCATCGAGGGGTGTGTTCTCGCCGCGCCGCTGGCCATCGACCGAAACGGCCAGGCGCGGCGAACGCTCGGTCGGCAGCGCGATGGTCCAGCTCGACGATGTCGGGTGGTTGGCCTGGAGCCAGCGCTGGGCAACGTTCGCCGCCACGACCGGCCCCTGGTCCTGGTTGGTCAGCTCGGGCGCCATCCACCAGTCGATCTCCTTGTCGAAGACGGCCAGCGTGCCGGTCAGGAAGATCGCGAACAGCGCCCATCCCAGCAGCAGCCCCACCCAGGTATGCACGCCGGACATCGACTGCGTGAGCGAAGGTGCGCGCGCCATCAGCGAAGCCCTTCCAGCAGTTGCGGCCAGAAGCCGATCGCCGCCAGCGGCAGCGTCGCCATCACGCCCAGCAGCACGCGCCAGCTCGAGCGCGTGGTCAGCGCCCAAAGCACGAACGTCAGGTAGACGACGAAGGAGGCGAGCATCGCGATGGCCGCCGCATCGTAACGATCGAAGGGCAGCAACCGCGCCAGCGCAGCGGTCGCCGCGTAGGTGAAGGCATAGCCGCCGAGCACAGCCATGACGATGCGTAACAAAAGGACCTGCCAGGCACGCCCATCCTTGGCTGCGGTTCGAGCCATGTCGAAAATCTCTCGTTGCAGGAAATGGTCCCGCGCGCCTCGGGCTCGCTGCGACGATATCGCAGACCCGCCCGGGCGCCGGGCATGCAAATGCTATGTATTCTCAACAAAGAGTAAAGTGCATTTACAAAGTAAACGAGCGAAATGTTGGGAATGGGCTGTCTGCAGGGCCGCGTTGAGGGCAATGAAAGGTCGCCGGTGCGTTGGCGCCACGCCGTCTTGCTGCGGCATTGCAGCGAACGGCCACCTTTTTACGCCTATTCAAAATGGCGTTGCCCCGCGACCTTCGCCGGCCATCCACATCTGGCAAGCGTTCTTAGTCAGCGCAGCTGTGCCGGGTTCCATGCTGGGCCTATCGCCCCTTGTGTCGATGCCTGGCGATGATCGCGTCTTGAAGACTCCGCCCGCGCATGGCCTTTGCCAGTCCCGCGCGGTAAGGTTCGGACCCAGTTCATCGACGAAGCGCACCATGAGAACCGATAGTCGCCTGTCCCGGATGCTTCACGTCCTGCTGCATATGGCGCGGGATGCGCGGCCGGTGACGTCCGAGCAGATCGCGCAGATGCTCGGCACCAACGCGGCGGTGGTGCGGCGCACCATGACCGGGCTGCGCAAGGCCGGGTACGTGCGTGCGGACAAGGGCTACAACGGCGGCTGGAGCCTGGCGGCGGACCTTCATCAGGTGACGTTGCTCGATATCTTCACGGCGGTCGGTGGGCCGCGCATCTTCGCCATCGGCCCGGACCGCGATCACCCCGATTGCCTCGTCGAGCAGGTCGTCAATGCGGTGCTCGACGACGCCCTGCGGCAGGCCGAAGCCCTGTTGTTGCAGCGTCTGGGCGCCGTGACCCTCGCTGACCTGTCGAGCGAGTTCAACAGCCTGTACAGCACGTGTCCGGGCATGCCGTCCGGGCACGCGCCTCCATAACCGACCGAAGCTGCTCGATTACCGGACGAATGCACTTCTCGTCTTTCTGCTAATTAGTGTAACTTCAAAAGCTACATAAATTAGTGAGGGGGCTTCGGTATGTATGACGCAATCATCCTGGGCGGCAGCTACGCGGGATTGTCAGCCGGACTGCCATTGGCGCGGGCTCGCCGACGGGTGCTGGTGATCGACGCCGGCCTGCGTCGCAACCGGTTCGCCGCGGCTTCCCATGGCTTCCTCACGCAGGATGGCGCGCCGCCGGACGAGATCGCCGCGCACGGCCGCGAGCAGCTCATGAACTACGGCACGGTCGACTGGCTGCACACCGAGATTCAGCACGTCGAACGGGCGGAGCAGGGCTTCCGGCTTCTCGATCGGCAGGGCGAGGCGTATCAGGCGCGCGTATTGATCCTGGCGACCGGCGTCGTCGACGAGCTGCCCGATATTCCAGGCCTGGCCGAGCGCTGGGGTACCCGCGTTTTCCATTGTCCGTACTGCCACGGCTATGAGTTGCAGCGGGGCCGTATCGGCGTGCTGGCCGTCTCGGCGATCTCGATGCATCAGGCCCTGATGCTGCCCGACTGGGGCCGCACGACCTTCCTGCTCAACCGAGCCTTCGAGCCGTCCGCCGAAGAGTTGGCGCAGTTGCAGCAACGCGGCGTCGCGCTGGAACGCGCTCCGGTGGTCCGCCTGGATGGCGAGCCGCTGGAGGTGATCCTCGAAGAGGGCCGCACCCTGGCGCTGGATGGCCTGTTCGTCGCACCGCGCATGCGCCTGTCGCCGCTCGTGTCGCAGCTCGGTTGCGCGCTGGAGGAGGGGCCGATGGGGGCGTTCATTCGCACCGACCCGACCCAGGCGACGTCGATTCCCGGGCTGTTCGCCTGTGGCGATGTCGCACGCGGCGCGGGGTCTGTGCCGCTGGCGGTGGGTGACGGCGCGATGGCTGGCACGGCGGCGCATCGCTTTCTGATGTTCGGCTGACAGGCGCCCGCCGTTCGATTCCGGCAATCGTTTTGAAATCCGCCGATTGCCGTGCATGCTCTCGCTCCACTCAAGCCGATAGCCCCTTGGAGAGGACGTGGCCTTGCGACAGAAGAAACCGGTAGACCCCATTCGCCAGGCGGAGAAGAACCGCGCGTACCGTATCGGCTGGCTGATCGCCCTGGCGGGCATCCTGTGCGGATTCGCCCTGCTGGCGCTCAAGCCAGCGTAGGGATTGCTGCTGGTTGGCACGGCGCAAACGCATCGAGCAAGCGCTGCCACGACCCCATGCCAGGCGCTCGCCGGACCTGTCGTCAGCCGATCCGGCGCTCGGACTGACGGCATGCACGTTGCGCCCGGCCAGGGTTCAAACAGGAAGGGCCACTGGCGGCCTGACTGTGAGGTGAACGATGGCAAACGAATCAGAAAACGACCTGACTGGGCAGCACCAGGAAGTCAACCAGCAGGAGCGCGAAGCGCCTTCGCGAAGCGATCCGGGCGTGGACCGCTCTTCGGGTGCCGCGGGCAAGCCGGATGAAGGCGGCCTGACCGATGAGGACGTGGATATGTTCGAGGACGATCCCAACATTCCCACCGAGTGACGTCATTCGGCCCCGCAAGCGCGGGGCCACTTTTAATGGCCGGCGGTGTCCGGCGCCGCACCGCAGTTGCCGAGACGAGCCGTGCAAGGCGGCGAAGTCTTGTACCGCTTGAATCGCACCATCGTCCTACCGAGACCAGCGCCGCAGGCGCCCGCCGATGAAGCCGCCTGTGACGAATACCAGCGACCACAGCGACACGAACAGCAGCCCGACGCCCAGCAGCGGGTCGATGGGCCGGAGTAGAAGCAGATACAGGACCTGCCCCGCCATCCCGCCCAGGTACAGCGCCCAGAGGGGCTTCGGGGCCAAGAGACCGGATAGAACCCCCGACAAAACCAGCGCGACGGCGTAATACCAGCCGTCCGCATCCCAGGGCTCGACGTGCCCCGTCAGCCACGGTGACAGCGCCCACACCGCGAAGGTCGCCACGGTTGCGATCAAGAACGGGCGGATTGGCGACCGGTTCATGTTGGCCTGCCGCTGCCGGGCCGGCGTGCGGGCTGGGCGGTGATCGTCAGGGCAGGATGAGGCGGCATTGTCCGGTTCCATTGTTCGTTGGCGTTCAGCGTGAGGGGATCGTGCTTCAGCCGCCTGACTGCGCAAAGCTGGGCCGGCGGCCCACCGGCCGATCGACGATCTACCCCACGAAGAACATCGCGATACAGCAGGCGGCGCCGAGCAGCCAGAGCACCGACCTCGCATTGGCCCAGTCCGCCAGGTAGGCACCGATGTACCCGATCCGCGTAGCGATGAAGGCGAGAGCGAGGCCATCGATCAGGGCCTGCGATTCTTGCGAGCGCTCGTTCAGCAGCACGCCGGCGATGAAGATCGGGAGTATCTCGAAGCCATTCATCTGCGCGGCGTTCGCTCGGGCCTGCCAGCCCTCCAGGCTCGCCAGCCACTGACGCGGATTATGGTTATCGAAGCCGCCCTCTCCACGCGGCTTGCCGAAGCCCCGGGCCTTGGCGATCCATGCGCAAGCGATGGGAAGCAGGCAGGCAACCAGGATGCAGCCTTCGGCAATCGTCATCTTGTTCAGACCTTTTCAAGTGATGGGCTTGCGCCCGCGACGCGCGACGCTGCCGCTTCGTGGTACGGAACGGTGTGCAGGCGCCCCCGCCGTGGCGCGACCGTGATTCTAGGTCGAGGATCGGTTTTCTGCCCCGGCGAAGGTGCCGATGGGTAGTGCTTCACCGTACCCATCGATCGTAGGTTGGCCGTTCCGCCGGGGCATGGCCTCTGCGCTGCCTTCGTCAGGCCATGGCGATAGGCGTGTCCGTCAATGTTTCCTGGAGCTCGGCGACCAGTTCGTCGACTTCTCGCTGCGCCTGTTTCACCGAGGCCGCCAACACCTCGCCACCCGTTTCCTGACCCTCGATTGCGATTTGATGAATGCGGGTGATGCCGATGAAATTAAGCGCCGTCACCAGATTAGGCTCCAGGTGGTTCATGTGCGCCATGTCGCCGCCGGAGCCGAAGCCGATGCCGCCCCTGGCAGTGAGAATGACGACGTGCCGAGGCCGATCGCCCAGCATGGGAACGTAGGGGTCGGGGTGCCTGGTTTCATCGATGCCGACCGTTCGGCCCAGGCGCACGATCTGATCGACCCAGGCCTTGAGCGCCGCCGGCATGCCGAAGTTGTACAGCGACTGGCAGATGCTCCGCTCCAGGGCCGGTTACCAGCCAGGACAGTGCTAGTAGATAGGCACCATTTAAATCATATGGGTAACTGGCACGAGTCGGTCGCACCCACGAATGAGGAAACGGACGCGACCGGGCGCAGCCCATCAGGTTCGGCGTTGGAGGAACTCTGCCGCTCAAGAGCAGGGCGGGTTGCTTTGAGTCTTGGCGCTACGCCGGCTAATTGGTTTCCTCTTTGTTTATAAAATGACTGGGGCTATACAATGTGGTGCTATGCTTTTGACCGAATTTTCATGGCTAATTTATTCGCATGCCATCCAAATGAGAGATTTAGCATTAAATAATAGACCGAAGTCACCGCGCTTATAATGATGAGCCACGTCGGTGCTGAGAGCGCGGAAAAAATTCCGGTTATTTCAGTAATCCCTTGCGGACCTAATACAACGGAAATCAATATGGCTACGCCGGCGATAGAAATGGCAACTGATGATAATAGGCAGCCTAATATCAAATTGTATTTTTCTGTCTTGTCTGGCGCCCTTTGGTTTATTGTCACAAATTGATTAGAGGTAATAATGGATGCACCCATAAGCATTGCTATGTTTGCTCCGGAGCCGAGGTCAATATCGAAGCCGTATGCAAGCACGTTAAAAAATAGCATTAATGCTGCGTTTAACAACGCAAACAATCCTACATAGTTAATAACCGATATCTCGTTTTTAGATGTCATGGAACGTCCTTGTGTTTCATCGTTGATTAGCAGGTAAGCTGCATTCACGTGTGTGAGTCAATTGCAAAGCGGTCAACGTGAGGGGGTTGATCGCTGGTGTCCTTCAATCTGTCGTGAGCTTCAGCAGGCCGACTGCGAGAAGCAGCCAAGCCATCCCGGCGAAGCAGAGCCACCAGGCCACTACCATGCGGTGTTTAATGAAGTGGGGCAGATTGCGTAGTTCGCTTTCCAACAGGTCTCCCCGGTTTATGTGACCTTTGGGGAACAATGCTATAGCTGCCAAACTGCTGGTTAACACAAAACGGGAGTGAAGGCCGCTGTCACCCCAAAGCATTCTCTGCCTAATCACGTATCCGCTATTTGGGAACGTATGGAGTATCGTGTCGAGATTTTGGTATGCCATTACAAGAATCATGAGCAGGCCTGAGAACCCAATCGCGAAAGGGGCCAGCATAAAAGCGAATGCCCACCAAGAATTCCAAAACTCAGTCATGGCTTAGTCTGCCCGTACAAGAATTCTCCCATCCACTCGCCACCTGCTGAACCACCGGCCCCACCAGCAACCGAAGCTCCGCCAACCACTACCAGACCGCAGGCAACACCGCCCAGTCCGCCTGTCGCAATTCCAAGGGCGACGCAAACCGATCCCGCCGCAGGACTAGCAATCGCCACAGCTAGCGCTCCACCACCGAGCGCCCCAGCAAAATTACCCGTCTCGGTAAATTGAATCTTCTGACACGCCTGGGTTTCGCCGGCCTGACAAACCTCCCGGACTTTTAATGCAGAGGCCGTTGCAGAGGCCGTGCCGCCCAAAGGCAAAGTCTATATAGCTGCCAGCTTATGGTATTTCACCGACATGGCCATTTTGTCCATATGGATGAGGTTGCTGTAGGGCTAGCATGGTGGGCTGGGTACCTTAGCTTTCACTCAATACTACCGAATTTGAGCAGAGCTACTGCGATTAGCAGCCAAGCAAAGCCAACAGACAGAAGGCAGAGCGAGACGCTCATTAGCCGTTTTATATCTGGAGGGAAATTACGAACTTCAACCGGATCAAGCGTGCCTTGCCGAATATGTATTTTTGGCCAAAGTAGGAATCCCCCAGTGCTTCCGACCTGCATAAATCTTGACACAAAATCGAATCCAGCCCAAAGACGCTGATAGTTCTTGACCCCTAGGCTGTTGGGGAAAGCTGCGATTATTTGATCGTAATAGCGATGCGTGACGTATGCCTGAACGGCCAGTCCTGAAAGCCCTATCACAAAAGGTGCTATTAAAAATACTATTTGCAAATCCAATGGCCAAGTTTCAAACCAAGTACTGAAATTCATCACTGGATCCTTTCATAAACTTTGTCCCCGACCAATTCGCCAGCCCATCCACCTCCAGCCCCGCCTACAGTTGAAGCCCCACCGACTACAACCAAGCCACAGACGATGCCGCCAAGCCCGCCGGAGGCCAGACCTATAGCGCCGCACACATAAGGAGCTGCGGCTATTCCTATACCCATGCCAGCCGACCCACCTCCGAGCCCCCCGACGAAACTCCCCGTCTCCGTAAATCGAATCTTCTGACAAGCCTGGGTTTCGCCAGCCTGACACACCTCTTGAACTTTCAAGACGGAGGCCGTGCCGCCCAGGGCAATACCTATGTAGGTGCCGTTCTTGAGGTACTTGGCCGCCTTGGCTATCTCATCCATATGGGTGGCGTATCCGGGAATCTGGCCCGGTGCACCGCCCCTGCTCCAATGGTGTACAAGGCTGCGGGTGGATATGCCGAGATCCTGGCGCAAGGCTGGGTAGTTGCCTAGTCCCAGTTGTTTGCCAAGGAGGGTCGCCTGCAGCTGATTGTCGAGTTGGCGGTAGAGTTGTTGGCGGGACGTGAAGAATTGCTGGCTGCGTAGATGGCCATGCGCTGCGAACTCGCGCTGATGAAGGTATTCGATATCGCGCAGCGTGTTCTCGATTTGCTTCAAGCCGCTCCCAAGCACGTCGGTGCCGAGCCCCAGCGACCCGCTTGCGCCGCCCACCATCAAAGCGATTTCGGCTTGATGGTCGGCCATGAAATTGGCTTCGCTCTCGCTCAATGGCTCCAGAGCCGCGCGCACCTCGGCGGCAGCAGCCATCAGCTCAGCTTCTTCGCGTGAACAAGCAGCTGGATTGATCAGGTTGCCGAGGAGGAACATTTCTCCGGCTTTGAAGCCTTTCGTAAAGGTTGGATTTAGCGCCTTGATGCGGTTGACCAGATGTTTGTGAGGCGTATCCGCAAATAATGTGGCAAGCACCTGCTCGCCGGACATGCTGCGCGGCACGATGTAGAAGCCCGGCGGCAGCGCCTCGGGGAGCTTGAGCATGTCGGGTGGTGGCCAATCCGATAGCTCTGGAGTGGCTTCGGCTTTTTGCTCCCAGGCTGCGAAGGAGGCGCCGCCGTTACCTCGCTTGGCCTTCGGCAGCTTCGCCTGACGGCTCCAGTCATGATCTGGCATCCAGCTGGAGTCGTGGTTACCTTCGTTGTCAGGTTTCCAGCCGGTGTCCGGGTTCCAGCCTTGATCAAACGGGTAGGCCGGGTCTTTGAGGGTGTCCGTCCCCATGTCTATCTCCCTATTGTTGAATCGGGCCGCAGTCTATCTGTTCAAGGCTTTTGCCGATTAGCGCTTGTTCACGAAGCTTACGCCGAGGCAGCACTAGGGAGGCGTTGGGGCGCGAGATGCTCGGGGCTGGCCTCAAACATTGCCTGAAGCTCACCAACCAACGTATCGACCTGGCGCCGGGCGTTGGCCACCGAGGCCGCCAACACCTCGCCCCCCGTTTCCTGACCCTCGATTGCGATTTGATGGATGAGGGTGATGCCAATGAAATTAAGCGCCGTCACCAGATTAGGCTCCAGATGGTTCATGTGCGCCATCTCTCCGCCGGGACCGAAGCCGATGCCGCCCCTGGCGGTGAGAATGACGACGTGCCGAGGCCGATCGCCCAGCATGGGAACGTAGGGGTCGGGGTGCCTGGTTTCATCGATGCCGACCGTTCGGCCCAGGCGTACGATCTGATCGACCCAGGCCTTGAGCGCCGCCGGCATGCCGAAGTTGTAGAGCGGCGTGCCGATGACCAGCACATCGGCGGCCAGCAGTTCGTCGACCAGCCTGTCGCTTTCGGCCAGCGCGTCCTTCATCCACGGCTCCCGGCGCTCCTCCGGCGTGAAGGCCGAGGCGATCCAGTCATGGCTGACGAAGGAGGGCGGGTTCTGGCCGATGTCCCGGTAGGTCACGCCATCCTGCGGGCGACGGGCCAGCCATTGGCTGACGAAGCGCTGGCTGAGGTTACGGCTGTGGGAGCCGTGCTCGTCCTTGCCGGCGAGGCCGGGGCGGGCGCTGGCATCGAGGTGCAGAAGGTGCGTCATGGCGAGTCTCCTCTGTAGAAGAATTCATCTGACATTCGCGGCAGAGTCAGCCTAGGGTTAGGCCCTACAGGCGACAAACGACGATTTCTTCCAGATACAGATGAGGAAAACTCAGCCATGGCGCACCGTTGGTTACCCTCGCTTTCCGCCTTGCGCGCCTTCGAAGCCGCCGCCCGGCACGAGAGCGCCAAGCAGGCTGCCGAGGAGCTGTCTGTCACGGCCACGGCGATCAGCCACCAGATTCGTTCGCTGGAGGAGTCGCTCGGCGTCGCGCTGTTCCTGCGCAAACCGCGCAAGCTGGAGCTGACCGACCAGGGGCGCGAGCTGCAACAGACACTGGAAACGGCCTTCGACAGCATCAGCGCCACGGTCGAACGCCTGAGCGCGAAGCCCTGCCGCCAGGCGATCACCCTCAGCACCACACCGGCCATCGCGGTGCGCTGGCTGGTGCCGTGGGTCTGTCTGCTACGCGATTCGCATCCGGATATCGACCTGCGCTTTCACACCTCCCATGAACCGGTGGCGCTGGATGGCGTCACGGCGGATATCGCCATCCGCTACGGCGACGGCCGCTGGCCGGGGCTGGTGGCGGAGAAGCTGTTCGACAATACCTTTGTCCCGGTCTGCAGCCCGCACCTCGGCTTGCGGGATGTTGCCGAGCTGCCCAAACACCCGTTGATCCACTTCCGTGCGCAAGCCGCCTTGTCCGCGCCGATTCATTGGGCGTCGTGGCAGAAGCTCGCCAACGTGCCGGGGCTGGATGTGAGTGCCGGGCTGGTCTTCTCCGACGAGACCCACGCCATCTCCGCCGCCATCGGCGCGCAGGGTGTGGCATTGATGAGTCGGCAGTTGATCGAGGACGAACTGAGGGACGGGCGGCTGGTGCAACCGTTCGGGCCGGAGATGGAGGGCAAGCCGTTTCACCTTGTGTACCCAGAGAGCCGCAGGGATGACCCGACGGTTCGGGCGGTTAGGGAGTGGGTGATGAAGGTGCCGGGTGGGTTGTGTGAGGTGGTGGGGTGATGTCTCTAAAACGTCTAGCAATCGCAGCTGCTTCGGTCGGCCTCGCGATGGCTGCACCGGTGTCGCGAATTGATAGATGGCTAAATGATGGCAATGTTTCCGTCATGCCCTATAGTGCGCGCTCACTAACAGCGGACCACAAGGACGCGGCATGGAAGAGCTGGCGAAACGTTGCCTTAAGCATTACCAGAGTTTGAATGCCAACAAGCAGCAGCAGATTAAAGAAGGGATGCATGACTACAGCCTGATTACATCAATGTTGAAGCCGTCAAACGAAGTGACGCTTCATTCACGCTTCCTCTGCTCCATGCTTAATCCGAAGGGCGCGCATTATCAGGGCAATGTATTTCTCAAAATTTTCCTAAAAGAGTTACCGGCCGGACTCCGAAACTTCATTGATCCCGATCGCGCCACGATCATTAGAGAAAAGGACAGTATTGACATCTTGGTACATGACGGTGAGCACGCGCTTGTCATCGAGAATAAGGTCTACGCAACAGATCAGCGCTACCAGATCAGTCGCTATATCGGTTGCGTGCAGAGAAAGTTATTTGGCGGTGAGCCGGATGTATCCAAACGGATAGCGGTGATTTACCTGAGCGCCAAACGTACCAATCCGAGCAAGAAGTCCGAGAGCCTGGCGGGGTTTGCACTCATTGGAAATATACTGCGCTGGAAGGGTTTCGCTGGCTGCAAGCCTCATCCTGATCTTCCAGATATTCAGGACGACCTGAACGTAGAAATACCTTTCCATCATGTTCCGTATTTCCCATCGCTGGTTCGGTGGGCTGAGAACTGCGCTGAAAAGGCGCCGGCTGGCGGCATACGAAACGCTTTTGACGAATACCTCCTCGTTTTAAAACGGTTGGAGAAACCCAAGGCTTGGAGAAAAGTCATGACTCTTGATAGCTACGCCATGAGCCTGCCGGACATGGATCAGCGTGAGATGTACGCATTTATGGTCGAGTCGCAGACGGCTCTGGATCGCTTTATTGCGGCGAGGTTGTTTGAAGGCCTTAAGGCGCTGTTCGGTGAAGTGGCGCTCTTGGAGCGCGGCCCGTTCAAAACGCTTGATGAAGACAGCCTATACAACTGGCTAACCAAGAAAGGCAAGGACAAGGATTGGGAGCGTGTGGGTGCCATCTTTGACGCTCCCATACAGCCGGTCGCGCTAGTTTTCGCCAGTGAGTTTGCCTATATGGGCGCTATGTGCGAGAGGCCGTTGTGGGACAAAGAATGTAGGGATGCCAATTTGATCCACGGGGGAGGCGTTAGGAGTCTTCTTCGTACGCAGCTGGACGGCGTGTATCGGTTTCTGCATTACATTCGTAAGCGAGCACTTCAGTGTGGGATTCAGGTGGCTTCGCTTGAGAGTGAATTGTAGAGCTAGAAATGGACGAGTTGCTTGGCGCATTGGTTCCGCCCTGCTGGGCGGGTTCCTTTTGGCAGTCGCCCCAAAAGGAACCAAAAGGTCTTGCCCCTGCATGCGGCCCTGCGCTTCGCTCCGGGTGCGTTCGCTCCATCGCCATTCCAGGGGCACGCCGCGAAGGGCCGTTCCTGGCCCGTCGCGTCTCTCGCGGCATCCATGCCGCTCAACCCCTTCCACAGCGATTCCACTCACCCTCCTGAAAGGGGCGGGTGGTGTCGCCTGCCGGCTCGTGCAAAAGAAGCATATAACCAAAGGACTCGCGGGCGACTCGGACGCCGATCCCCGTCAGGAGGCCGAGTGGAGGTGTTGCGTAGGGGGACGCGAGGCATGGATGCCGAGCGAGGAGCGAAGGGACAGGTATGTCCCTTCGTGACGGCCCCCGGAGCAGCACCGGAACGAGGGAAGTCTGGCCGCAGGCCAGGCCCGGATGCCGGGGTGGCCTTCTCTTTGGTTACTTTCTCTTGGCCAGACAAGAGAAAGTGACTCGCCGCGAAAGGCGAAATCTGTCGGTGGGGCCAAGGAAAGCGTGGCGGGAATTACCGAGCGGCGAGCCCGCAGATCAAAAAATAAATCTGTCCCTTTTTCGCACAGGCTACCTGACCCCAATGGCGGGTATGGAGAATTTAAACTCATTAGTTGCCATTGGCATCCCGTCTCGTTCATAGCCTTGATGTGTACTGCTTGCAGTTATTTTAAAGTTGTGGGCCTCTGCGATTTTTTGTGCGACATATAGTCCAATTCCTAGTCCGTCGTGGTGGAGGCGGTTTGCATATTTTCCGCGGACACCTTTTTTAAATATATCTATTAGCTCATTGTCGGCCAGATGCGGGCCTTCCGATGTTATGCATACGTCGGTTCCTGTGCTGGTGTCTTCTATGCTTATCTCAATTTCCGCTGTCTTTGAATATTTTAATGCGTTCTGAATTAAGCATAGGGGTATTATTGGGAAGGACTCGTATATTGATATTTTTCGGTACGAGGTTCCTTTCATTTTGAATCTTTTGTTGTATTTCTTTCCTTCTGCGTGAAATATTATTGATTGAACTTTATCGAATAGTTTATATATTTCGCAGTTCTGTATTTCTCCATATCTGGCGCTTTCTGGGTTGAAATATATTCCTGTGAGCTTGAATGAATCAACAAGCATGTTGGCAGCTTGAAATAGTGACTTTGTTTCGCTTGTTGAATTCTCTAGTTTCTCTCCGAAGCTCTGTCCTTTGCCTTTCTCAACTATCTTTTCTGCGCTTATATGTATTTGGTTCGCCCATTTTACAGGGTCGTGAAAATAATGTAGAACTTCGGATCTTGAAATCTCAACTTGTTCTTTGATGAGTTTGTTTGTTCTGGATATTTTTTCCATCCAAATATCTGCGAGATATTTGCTGTAGCCTCTCCCTTTTGAGGATTTCTTTAGTGATTTGTCACTGTGATTGGTTTTTCTTCCTAGAACTCCATAAATTGTTAGCCAGCTTTCGTCAACTTTGTATGAGTAGTATGAAAGGCCGAGTTCGCACACTGACTCTCCCTCGTTTTGGGATGAGCTGCATTCTTTGGTTGCGCATCTCGTTGAGCAGTATGGGTGATCTGTCATTCTGCTTTTTATTTTTTTGCCATCCATCCATATTGGTGCTTCTGGTGATGATGTCTCGCTTTCCAAGATTATTTTTAGTATTTCTTTCATATGGATTCGCTTAGCTGGTCTAGCATTTCTTTGTATTTATGTGCATCAAGAGCGTGTGTGGCTGTTGTGCAGGACTTAATTAGATCCATATCGCCTATTTTTTTGTCTATGTATTTAAAGCCAAATTTTAGGACTTTGGCTTTCTGGTCCTGTCTTAGCCCTTTGCCTGTCAGTAGTTCGTCAATTTCTCTCGCCTTGGACTTTGGTGAGTAGATTTTTTCAAGCGTCTCAGTGATGGCTTCTTCTATTTTTTGATCTTTAATCGGTGTCTGTATTTGCTTGTCAGATAGCTTGAAATATTCCGTAAGAGTTGGGTCGTATGATTTTGATGATGCTGCTATTACAGGCTTTCTGGGGTTGTCATTTTTTATTCTTTTCATTAGTTCGAGGCCGCCTCTTTTCATGTCTTCTTCGACTATGTTTGTCACGTCAAGAATTATCAGGTCGTAGTCAAGTAGGTGCTTGTAATTTGCTAGGGATACACTGGTTATACATGTAATGTTGAATCCGGATCGCTGCAAATATGCTGTTGGGTAATTTTCTGGTTGGTCGTCAACAATTGCTATTCGTTTAGATTTTAAGTCTGCAGGGTGTTTGTTTTTTGAGCTTACAAAGGACTGCATGTCTGCGTGAGGTGTAATCTCATTTTTTTTGTTTTTTAGCCAGGTCTTGACGGCTTTGTATATGCCAATGATTGTGAAGATTCCCAGCGTAATAGTGATGAGGTTTGACAACCATCCAAGATCTGCCCAGAACTCTTTTATAAGATTCATTAATTTTTCTCAAAAAAAGCCCCGCGCAAGGCGGGGCTCTGGTCTTTAATCGCTGCCCCAAACTTCCATTTCAGGTAAAGCGCCTTCCAATCTGTCCTAATGGTCTAGACCTAGGAATCAATCCCAACTCAACGCCCCACCCGTCTGATACTCAATAACCCGCGTCTCAAAGAAGTTCTTCTCCTTCTTCAAATCCATGATCTCACTCATCCACGGGAACGGGTTGGTAGTACCCGGATATTCCTCTTTAAGGCCAATCTGCGTCAGGCGGCGGTTGGCGATGAACTTGAGGTAGTCCTCCATCATCGCGGCGTTCATGCCGAGGACGCCGCGGGGCATGGTGTCGCGGGCGTATTCGATTTCGAGCTGGGTGCCCTGGAGGATCATCTGGGTCGCTTCGTCCTTCATGTCGGCGTCCCACAGGTGCGGGTTTTCGATCTTGATCTGGTTGATCATGTCGATGCCGAAGTTCAGGTGCATGGATTCGTCGCGCAGGATGTATTGGAACTGCTCGGCGGTGCCGGTCATCTTGTTGCGGCGGCCCATGGAGAGGATCTGGGTGAAGCCGCAGTAGAAGAAGATGCCTTCGAGCACGCAGTAGTAGGCGATGAGGTTGCGCAGGAACTGCTTGTCGGTCTCCGGGGTGCCGGTCTGGAAGGTCGGGTCGGAGATGGAGCGGGTGTACTTGAGGCCCCAGCTGGCCTTTTTCGCGACGCTCGGGATCTCGTGGTACATGTTGAAGATCTCGCCTTCATCCATGCCCAGCGATTCGATGCAGTACTGGTAGGCGTGGGTGTGGATCGCCTCTTCGAAGGCCTGGCGCAGGATGTACTGGCGGCACTCGGGGTTGGTGATCAGGCGGTAGGTGGCCAGCACGAGGTTGTTGGCGACCAGGCTGTCGGCGGTGGAGAAGAAGCCGAGGTTGCGCTTGACGATGCGGCGCTCGTCTTCGGTGAGGCCGTCCTTGCTCTTCCACAGGGCAATGTCGGCGTTCATGTTCACTTCCTGCGGCATCCAGTGGTTGGCGCAACCATCCAGATACTTCTGCCAGGCCCACTCGTACTTGAAGGGGACGAGTTGGTTGAGGTCGGCGCGGGCGTTGATCATGCGCTTCTCGTCGACGCGCACGCGGGCCGATTCGCCTTCCAGCTCGTTGAGACCTTCCTGGATGTCGAGGTCGTTCAGGGCGGCCTTGGCGCGGGCGACCGCATCGGAGTCGCCGGCGGCGACGGCGCGCGCTTCGTGGGCGGCGGCGTCACCGACCTTGTCGAGCTTTTCCAGGCTCATGTCTGGGGTGGCTTCGGCGTTGGCGGGTTTGGTGGCGACGTCGTCTTCGGGTTTGTCGAATTCTTCCCAGCTCAGCATGGCGGGTTCCTCCTGCGGGACCGGGCGTGCCGGTCGGAATATGGGTTGTGCGGCGGTGCACGCGTTGGCGACGTTCAGGCACCAGCGCCGCTGGTGTTTTTCTTGTGCCGAACCTAGCGCGGTGGGGCGTGGTTCAGTCAATGGTGTTCGGGTGGGTTGGGGCCGTTGCGAGCCAGAACTCGGCGTTTCCCCCTCGCTTCTACAAAGGCCTTCACCCTAGCCCTCTCCGTGGGGAGAGGGGATGGTTCTGTGTGCTTTGGCCTTACGGCCACTGCGGAGTGAGCGTGAAGCTGAGCGAGTGGCTGCTAGGCGCCGGCTGGTGAGGATCCCCTGAGCGTACTGAAGTACGTGATGGGGGCCGATCCAGCCGGCAACAACGCAGACGCCGTTCTTCTCTCTACCTCTTGCCCTCTCCCTGGAAGGAGAGGGCAGCGCGCCTTCCGTTTACTGGCAAGCTTCGCAGTCCGGGTTGTCGATGGAGCACGCCAGCGGCACCGGTGCCGGCTTCGGCGCTTCGGCCGGGGCGGCGGGAGCGGCTTGCAGGCCTTCGGTGTTGCCGCCGGCCGACACGGCGTTGAGCTTGCCGGTGTTGATGGTCGACTTTTCGGTGCTGGTTGCGGCCAGGGCACGGAGGTAGTAGGTGGTCTTCAGGCCACGGAACCACGCCATGCGGTAGGTCACGTCGAGCTTCTTGCCCGAGGCGCCGGCAATGTAGAGGTTCAGCGACTGGGCCTGGTCGATCCACTTCTGGCGACGGCTGGCGGCTTCGACGATCCAGCGGGTTTCCACTTCGAACGCGGTGGCGTAGAGGTCCTTGAGGTCCTGCGGGATGCGCTCGATCTGCTGCACGGAGCCGTCGTAGTACTTGAGGTCGTTGACCATGACCGGGTCCCACAGGCCGCGCGCCTTGAGGTCGTGCACCAGGTAGGGGTTGATCACGGTGAATTCGCCCGAGAGGTTCGATTTCACGTACAGGTTCTGGTAGGTCGGCTCGATCGACTGTGACACGCCGGTGATGTTGGCGATGGTCGCGGTCGGGGCGATGGCCATGATGTTCGAGTTGCGGATGCCCTTCTTCACGCGCTCGCGCACCGGTGCCCAGTCCAGGGATTCGGAGAGGTCGACGTCGATGTACTTCTGGCCGCGCGCTTCGATGAGGATCTGCTGGGAATCCAGCGGCAGGATGCCCTTGGACCACAGCGAACCGTCGAAGCTGGAGTAGGCGCCACGCTCGTCGGCCAGGTCGCAGGACGCCTGGATGGCGAAGTAGCTGATGGCTTCCATCGACTTGTCGGCGAACTCGACGGCCGCATCCGAGCCGTAGGGGATGTGCTGCAGGTACAGCGCATCCTGGAAGCCCATGATGCCGAGGCCCACCGGGCGGTGCTTGAGGTTGGAGTTCTCGGCCTGCGGGACGGAGTAGTAGTTGATGTCGATGACGTTATCGAGCATGCGCACGGCTGTCTTCACGGTGCGCTCGAGCTTGGCGATGTCCAGCTTGCCGTCGACGATGTGGTTCACCAGGTTCACCGAACCCAGGTTGCACACGGCGATCTCGTCCTTGTTGGTGTTCAGCGTGATCTCGGTGCAGAGGTTGGAGCTGTGCACCACGCCGACGTGCTGCTGCGGGCTGCGCAGGTTGCACGGGTCCTTGAAGGTCAGCCACGGGTGGCCGGTCTCGAACAGCATCGAGAGCATCTTGCGCCACAGGTCCTTGGCCGGCAGCGTCTTGAACAGCTTGAGCTTGCCGTACTTGGTCAGCTCCTCGTAGTACTCGTAGCGTTCCTCGAAGGCGCGGCCGGTGAGGTCGTGCAGGTCGGGCACGTCGGACGGGGAGAAGAGCGTCCAGGGACCATCGTCGAACACGCGCTTCATGAACAGGTCCGGAATCCAGTTCGCGGTGTTCATGTCGTGGGTGCGGCGGCGGTCGTCGCCGGTGTTCTTGCGCAGTTCGAGGAATTCCTCGATGTCCAGGTGCCAGGTTTCGAGGTACGCGCAGACCGCGCCCTTGCGCTTGCCGCCCTGGTTGACCGCCACGGCGGTGTCGTTGACGACCTTGAGGAACGGAACCACGCCCTGGCTCTTGCCGTTGGTGCCCTTGATGTAGGCGCCGAGCGCGCGGACCGGCGTCCAGTCGTTGCCCAGACCGCCGGCGAACTTGGAGAGCAGGGCGTTATCGCGGATGGCGTCGTAGATGCCGCCCAGATCGTCCGGCACGGTGGTCAGGTAGCAGGACGACAGTTGCGGACGCAGGGTGCCGGCGTTGAACAGCGTCGGGGTGGATGACATGTAGTCGAACGAGGAGAGCAGGTTGTAGAACTCGATCGCCCGGGCTTCGCGGTCCTGCTTCTCTTCGATGGCCAGGCCCATGGCGACGCGCATGAAGAAGATCTGCGGCAGCTCGAAACGGATACCGTCCTTGTGGATGAAGTAGCGGTCGTAGAGCGTCTGCAGGCCCAGGTAGGTGAACTGCTGGTCGCGCTCGTGATCGAGCGCGGCGCCCAGCTTGGCCAGGTCATAGCCCTTGAGCTTGCTGTCGATCAGCTCGAACTCGGAGCCTTTTTCAACGTAGGCCGGCAGGGCCTTGGCGTACAGCTCGGCCATTTCGTGATGGGTGGCGCTTTCGGCGACGCCGAGAAAGCTCAGGGCTTCGGCGCGCAGGGTGTCCATCAGCAGGCGGGCGGTGACGTAGGAGTAGTTCGGCTCGCGCTCGACCAGGGTACGGGCGGTCATCACCAGGGCAGTGTTGACGTCCTTCTCGCCGACGCCGTCGTAGAGGTTCTTCAGCGTTTCGCGCTCGATCAGCGCGCCGTCGACTTCGGCCAGGCCTTCGCAGGCCTCGCGGATGATGGTCTGCAGACGGCCCATGTCCAGCGGTTGCAGGCTGCCGTCGGCCTTGGTGATGCGGATGCTCGGGTGCGGCTGGGCGATTTCGTCGCCGACGCTGCGCTTGCGCTCCTGGGCGCGGGCTTCGCGGTAGATCACGTAGTCGCGCGCGACCTTGTGCTCGCCGGCGCGCATCAGCGCCAGCTCGACCTGGTCCTGGATTTCTTCGATGTGGATGGTGCCGCCGGAGGGCATGCGGCGCTTGAAGGTGGTGCTGACCTGCTCGGTCAGGCGGCGCACGGTGTCATGGATGCGGGACGAGGCAGCGGCATTGCCGCCTTCCACAGCGAGGAATGCCTTGGTGATGGCCACGGTGATCTTGTCGTCGGTGTAGGGAACGACGGTACCGTTGCGCTTGATCACCCGCAGCTGGCCCGGGGCGGTGGCGGCCAGGTCCTGGCTGCTGTCGGCCGCGGAGGGCGCTGGCTGCGGCTTCTCGCGTGTGGTCTCTGTCTGCATGAGGGTCTCCGGTCTCTGAGTTCTAGTTCTGGAATTGCGTTGGTTCTGGGCTGCACGCCCGGCCTGTGCCTGATAACGACCGCACGCCGGACGGGCCGGCACACGGGTACTGCTGTAACGGAGAGAGGTCCGAGCGCGCCTCCCTGGCTTGACAACGAGCGTGGCCAATGACCACTACATCTAGTGGCACCTTGTACGCTCGTCGCTGAGCATACTCGGCACCGTTGCGCAAGCCTCGCTCTTGAGGAATCGAGCGGCTTGAGCCGGCTTTGAAGCAGCCGGGCGTTGATTCAGGGCCTTGCGCGTGAGGGTTTCCCAACCCTGTCCGTTTCGCTCCGCCTTGTGTCTCTTTGCGATTCTAGCCCCAAGATGTAGGGGCTGCCGCCTGTGGGGCAACACGATAATCGCGCCTCCGGGGTAATGCAAGACAGCCTCGCCGGAACAACCTGTGGATAAATTGTGGGTACACGGTGGGTGACCGCAGCCGGTGCCGGCTAGCCCGCGGATGGCGTGCTTTTGCCGTTCGTCGCGCATTCGAGGTCGATTTCGCATGGCCGATGGCGGCATAGTGCCAACACTATATGTAGTGTTGATTGCAAGTGATTCCGGGCAAGCCGCGAAGCCGTGCCGGATTGCTAGAATGCCGACCTCGTCGCAACCCGGGGGTAACGAGACGTGGAGCACGAAGTCTGGAAGATCCTCATCGTTGAGGACGATCAGCGTCTGGCCGAACTGACGCGCGAGTACCTCGAAGGCAATGGCTTCGCCGTGTCGATCGAGGCCGACGGCGCGCGGGCGGTCGAGCGGATCGTCGGCGAACAGCCGGACCTGGTCGTGCTGGATCTCATGCTGCCCGGGCTCGACGGTCTCTCGGTGTGCCGCGAGGTGCGTGGCCGCTACGACGGGCCGATCCTGATGCTCACCGCGCGAGCCGATGACATGGATCAGGTGCTGGGCCTCGAGATGGGCGCCGATGACTACGTCTGCAAACCCGTCCGCCCGCGCGTGTTGCTGGCGCGGGTGCGTGCGCTGCTCAGGCGCCGCGAGGCGAACGATGCGCCTGCCGTGGCAGCCGACGGCAAGCGGCTGACCTTCGGCCCGCTGACGATCGACAGCGCGCTGCGCGAAGCCTGGCTGCGCGGCGATGGCATCGAGCTGACCAGTGCCGAGTTCGATCTGCTGTGGCTGCTGACGAGCAACGCCGGGCGCACGCTGTCGCGCGAGGAAATCTTCGGCGAGCTGCGCGGCATCGAATACGACGGCCAGGATCGCTCCATCGACGTGCGCATCTCGCGCATCCGGCCCAAGATCGGCGACGACCCGGAGCATCCACGCCTGATCAAGACCATCCGCGGCAAGGGCTACCTGTTCGTCGCCGAGGCGGCGCGGGCGCTGAGCTGACGTGAACTCCATCTTCCTGCGCATTTACGGCGGCATGATCGCCGTGCTGGTGATCGTCGCGGCGCTGGGCGTCGGCGGCCTGCACCTGCTCAACGAGGCGCGCGCCGACCAGTACCGCGAGCAGCTCGCCGCCGGCACCTTCCGCCTGATGGCCCACAACATGAGCCGCATGACGCCCATCGAGCGGCGCCAGGCGGCGAACCTCTGGGGCCGGCTGCTCGGCATTCCGCTGCGGGTGCGCACACTGGACGACGTGCAGCTGGAAAGCCGGCTGGAGGCGCGCCTGCTGCAAGGGCAGGTGCTGGTCGAGCAGACCCGGCCGCACACCGTGACCATCTACAGCCTGGTCAGCGCGGCGGATCGGCTGGTGCTCACGGGCGATGTCGAACAGGTCAGCGAACAGCTCGCTCGCGCCACCATCTACCTGCTGATCGACGAACTGGTACGGGTCCCCGAAGACCAGCAGCCGCAGCGCCTGGCCGCGCTCAAGCAACGCCACGGCTTCGGCTATCCACTGCAACTGGTCACCCGCAACAGCGCCAGCCTCGATGACGACCAGCGCCGTCGGCTCGACGAGGGCGACACCGTGATGGCGCTGGACAAGGGTGGCGATGCCATCCATGTGTTCGCCGCAGTGGCCGGCACGCCGTGGATCGTGCAGCTCGGGCCGATCTACCAGATGAACCCGTACCCGCCGCACTTGCTGGTGCTGATCGGCGTACTCGGCCTCGCGCTGATCGGTGTGACCATCTTCCTGCTGGTACGCCAGTTGGAGCGACGTCTGCGCGAGCTGGAGCGCGCCGCCAGCCAGGTGGCCGGGGGCGATCTCGAAACCCGCGTGCCCGAGGTGGGCAGCGACTCGGTGACCCGGCTGGCATCGGCCTTCAACGGCATGGCGGCGCACCTCCAGCGGCTTTTGAACATCCAGCGCGAAATGGTGCGCGCGGTCGCCCATGAATTCCGCACGCCGGTGGCGCGCCTGCGCTTCGGGCTGGAGATGACCGGCGATGCCGAGACCCCCGAAGCGCGGCGCAAGTACCTCGACGGCATGGACAGCGATATCCAGGACCTGGACCGGCTGGTCGACGAGATGCTCGTCTACTCGCGCCTGGAGCAGGGCTCGCCGGCCCTGCGCTTCGAGCCGGTCGACCTGGCCGCGCTGATCGACCAGGTGATCGACGAACTCGCCCCGTTGCGTCCGGCCGTGCGGGTCGAGCGTGTGCCCGGTCGCCTGGCCGAAGGGGACCAGCAGGCCCGCGTCGACGGCGAGCCGCGCTACCTGCGCCGGGCGCTGACCAATCTGGTCACCAACGCCATGCGCCACGCCGAAACCCAGGTGCGGATCAGCTACAGCCTGGATGCGACCCATGCGTTGCTCGAGGTCGAGGATGACGGTCCGGGCGTACCGGAGGAGGCGTGGGAACGCATCTTCGCGCCGTTCCTGCGACTCGATGACAGCCGCACGCGGGCCTCAGGCGGGCATGGCCTGGGGCTGTCGATCGTGCGGCGGATCGTCTACTGGCACGGCGGACGGTCGCAGCTCGGGCGTAGCGAGGCGCTCGGCGGGGCGCGTTTCGGCCTCTGGTGGCCGAGGCGCCAGGACGGCTCGGTCAACTAGCGACGAAGACGCCTGACCGACATCGGACCGGCCAACGCAGGGTCGATCGCCCGGCTGACCGGCTACGCGATAGGCCGTGCAAGCATCGCGACACGTTGCTTGCCGTGACGAATGGCCCGCTGTCAGCGGCGGGGGGCGGGAGCAGCCGGCACGGCGATCAACGTCAGCAGGCGACCGTCCAGTTCGGCGTAGTAGCCATGCAGCTCGGTGCCGGCCTGCCATTCGGCATCCAGATCGCTCAGCAGACGCAGGCTCGCCACGCCGTCCTGCGCCTGTGTCACCTGTGCCGCTTCGAAATAGAAACGCCGCCGGACCAGCGGATACAGCGCCTTGAACAGGGCTTCCTTCAATGAAAAGGCCAGCGTCAGGCGCCAGGCGCGCGCGGCTTCGTCCACGGTAGCGAGGGCCGCCTGCTCGGTGTCGGTGAGGATTTCCCCGGCCAGCCGCGCGGCCCGCTCCGGCGGCAGCAGGGCTTCGACATCCAACCCCAACCCGCGCCATCGGCTGGCCGATGCCACCGCGGCGCCGGCCCAGCCCGCACCGTGCGTGATGGAGCCGACGGCACCGTCCGGCCAGATCGGCGCACGGTCCACGCCCACGGCGGGCACCGTGCCGATGCCGAGCGCCTGCCGTAGCGCCTCGCGCGCGCAGAGCCGGCCAGCGAGGAATTCCGTCTGGCGCTTGGCCACGCCGCGCGGCTGGGCGATGCCGCAGCGCGAAAAGTCGTCGGCCTCGAGCCGCGTCGCATCGAAGCGGGTGGTCAGCAGCGTGATGCCAGCGAGCGGCTCCGCGAAGGGCCAGCACGGCGAAGGCGGAGCGCAGCAGGCGGGAATGAAGGCGGGCGTGATCATGCCGGGCATTCTGCCACGCGGCGCGACCGGGGGAGGCCAGGGGCGTAGCGGTCGGCCGTCGCCGGAGGATTGCAGGCCCGGCCGGCACGGTTAAAGTGGGCGCCTTCTCCCTCAGGCTTCGCCTCATGCGCATCGTCCCGCTCGCCCTTGCCCTGCTGGCCCCGCTCGCCCTCGCCGGGCCGGCGCCCTACTACAAATGGCAAAGCAAACTGGACGGGCAGATCGCCTGCCAGCAGACCTCGCCGGGCGAAGGCTGGGAATTGTTCGAAGGCACGCCATACCGCGACTTGCGCTGCACCCAGCCGATCGCCCGGATGATCTGGCGCGCTCCCGGTGCGTCGCGCTGAGCGGCCTCTTCGCCAAAGGACCCCCATGACCACCCCCGACCGCCTGGACACGCCGCTGCTGCTCGGCATGATGCGCCTGAACGACTACCCCGAGCTGGCCGATCCGCAGGGCCTGCTGGGCTTCGTCGAGCGTTGCGTCGAACAGGGCCTGACTGCCTTCGATCACGCGGACATCTATGGGCTGGGCCACTGCGAGTCGCAGTTCGGCGCTGCCTTGCGGCTACAACCCGCGCTGCGTCAGCGGCTGACCGTGATCGGCAAGGCGGACATCGTGCTCAAGCCGCAGGACCGCTCGCGCTGGCAGGTCAAGCATTACGACACCAGCGCCGCCTACCTGCGCCGTGCGGTCGAAGGGTCGCTCGAGCGACTGGGCATCGAGCGGCTGGATGGCTTTCTGGTGCATCGCCCCGATCCGCTGATGCAGGTGGAAGACCTCGCCCGGACGCTGGAGGCGCTCCAGGCCGAAGGCAAGATCGGCTGGCTGGGCCTGTCCAACGCCGATCCGCTGCATTGGCGGCTGCTGGGCGAAGCGCTGCCGCTGCGCTGCAACCAGATCGAGCTGTCGCTCATGGCCCAGGACGCCGCCTGGGATGGTCGCCTGCAAACCATGCAGGTCGAGGGTTTGCAGGCCCTGGCCTGGTCACCGTTCGCCGGTGGCCGCTTCCCGGCCGGCCTGCAACAGGCGCTGGCGAACGTCGCCGACGCGCTCGGTGCGACGCCCAACCAGGTCGCGCTCGCCTGGATCCGGCGCCTGCCCGGCGCGCCGGTGCCGATCCTCGGGAGCTTGCGCTGGCCGCGTGTCGAGGAGGCGCTGGCGGGTGCGTCGCTGGCGTTGGATACGCAGGCGTGGTTTTACCTGGCGGAGGCGGCCAGAGGGGTCGAGGCGCCCTGAGGGGATTGCTCGCGACGATCACGGTTGCGCTAGGGGGTTTGAGTGCGGTGTGTTCCTTGTCCCGGAATCACAGATTGCGCCCTGCACGGGGCGAAATGCTGGGAAATGTCGTAGGAGCCCGCTTGCGGGCGAAGCTTTTGTCTTTTGGCTTCACGATCGAGAGTTTCGGACGCCGCGCTTTCCTCGGCCCGGTCTACAGATTGCGCCTTGCACGGCGCCTCACTTTTTTTCAGTCGCGAAAAAAGTAAGCAAAAACGCTTGCCCCTGCATCCGGCCCCGGCTTCGCCGGGGTTCCCTCGCTTCGGTGCCGTTTCAGGGGCACGCCACGAAGGGCCATCCATGGCCCTCGCGGCTCTCGCGGCATCCCTGCCGCTCAACCCCCTCCACGACACCTGCGCTCGGCCTGCTGAAGGGGCGAGTGGTGTGGCCTGGTGGTTTGGGTGTGAGAAGCAGAAAAGCAGAGTTGTATGATCTTGAATGGGACAGCCGCACGTCGGGTGCATTCGCGAAGCAATGCACCGGCTTCGCATCGGCGGCGTCCCCGGCGGATTGTTCGCTTCGCTCCAGAATCCGCCCTACGTCTGTTGCCACCGTAGGGTGGAAAACCGCAAAGCGTTTTCCACCGCTTGCACCCAACCATCAAGCCACTCGGACCACCCCCCTTTCATCCGGCCGAACGCAGGCGTTGCGCAGGGGGACGCGAGGCAGGACGCCGAGCGAGGCGCGGCGGGACAGGGACGTCCCGTCGTGACGCGCCCCCGGAGCGGCGCCGGAGTGAGGGCAGTCTGGCTGCGCAGCAGGCAGACCCGGATGATGGGGCGCGTTTTAAAGTGAGGCGCCGTGCAAGGCGCAACCTGTCGTCCCGGCCGAGGAAAGCGCGGCGTCAAAAACGCCTGAGCGAGACGCCCAGGCGGCCAGCCATCACCGCCCGATACACCACCGGAACGCCACCCCACCCCCTACGCTCTGAACAGAAACGAAGCTCAATCGGCGAGGCGACGCGTGGACAGGCTGAAGATCGCGACATTCAACATCAACGGCATCCGGTCGCGGCTGCCGGCGCTGCTGCAGTGGCTCGACCAGGAGGCGCCGGACGTGGCCTGCCTGCAGGAACTGAAAGCGCAGGAGGCGGCCTTCCCGATCGACGAGATCCGTGCCGCCGGCTATGGCGCCATCTGGCAAGGCCAGAAGTCCTGGAACGGCGTGGCCATCCTCGCGCGTGGCAGCGATCCGATCGAGAGTCGGCGCGGCTTGCCCGGCATGGAGGACGATCCGCAGAGTCGCTACCTCGAGGCAGCCGTGCACGGCGTGCTCGTCGGCTGCCTGTACCTGCCCAACGGCAACCCGCAGCCGGGCCCCAAGTTCGACTACAAGCTCGAGTGGTTCGACTGCCTGATCGGCTATGCGCAGCGCCTGCTCGACAGCGGCCATCCGGTGGTGCTGGCCGGCGACTACAACGTGGTGCCGACCGACGAAGACATCTACAACCCGCGTTCGTGGCGCAAGGATGCCTTGCTGCAGCCCGAGAGCCGCGAGCGCTTCGCACGCCTGCTCACCCAAGGCTGGACCGACGCGCTGCGGGCGAGGTACCCGGACGAGCGCCTCTACACCTTCTGGGATTATTTCCGCCAGCACTGGCAGAAGAACTCCGGCCTGCGCATCGACCACCTGCTGCTCAGCCCCGACGTGGCGGCGCGTCTGCACGACGCCGGGGTCGATCGCTGGGTGCGCGACCAGCCCCATGCCAGCGACCATGCGCCGACCTGGATCGAACTCGACCTGGCCTGACGCATCGAAAAAACACCCGAATCACCTCGTGGAGCCCACTTATGGGATACCGCCTGAAACCGCACAAGAACGCCGCCAAGGACGTGCGTCGCATCGCTCGCGACCGCCTCGAGCGGGCGATCGAGGCGCTGCGTTCGCCGCCGGACGAGCGCGACAAGGGCGTGCATCAGGCGCGCAAGCGCTTCAAGGAGCAGCGTGCCTTGCTGCGGCTGATCCGTCGCCCGCTGGGCAAGTGCTATGCGGTGGAGAACCGGCGGCTGCGGGATGTCGGCCGATCGCTGTCGGCGCTGCGCGATGCCGCGGCGATGGTCGAGGGCTGGGACGCGCTCGCCAGCCATGCCCCGGCGCTGTTCGGTCGACCGTCCTATGCGCGGATTCGCCAACGGTTGGTCGAGCGCGGCAGTACGGGCGGCGCGCAGATCGATCCGGCGCTGTTCGAGCAGGCCATCGGCGAACTGGACGAGGCGCTGGGGGCCATCGAGCACTGGCCGTTGTCGGGCAAGGGCTTCGGCCTGTTCGAGCGCGGTCTCGAAGACAGCTACCGCGCCGGTCGCCGCGCCCTGGCGGCGGCGCGTCGCGACCCGAACGACGAGAACCTGCACGAGTGGCGCAAGCGCGTGAAGGACCAGTGGTACCACACCCGCCTGTTGCTGTCGGCGTGGCCGGCGATGATGCGCGCCCGCTGCGGCCTGCTCGAAGAACTGGCCGAGGCGCTCGGCCACGATCACGACCTCGCGGTGATGAGCCAGTTGATGGACGACGAGCCCGAGCTGTTCGCCGATCAGATCGAACCCTTGCAGCGCCTCATCGCCGAGCGCCGCAAGGCCCTGCGCGAGGAGGCCTTCGCCCTGGGCCGGCGCCTGTATGCCGAACCACCCTCGGCGCTGGTCAAGCGCTGGCAGCGCTACTGGTCGCTGGCGCGCTGCGAAGGCCAGGCCGCTTCACGCGAGGACTGAGCGACCGTTCTTCGACGATCCGCTGACCGGCGTCGCCAACGGCGCCGGCCGATGGATCGGCTGCACGAGGCCAAGCGCGCCGGGCGTGGCTGCGTGCGGCTTCATCGGCCGACGAACTGAGCTCAAGAAGCGCTCGCGCTGCCGATAGCCTGGCACCGTTGCCCGGCGCAGGCCCGTTTCGTTCTGCGCACAGCCGGTCCCTTTCACCTGTCGGACCCTGACGATGCCTGCCGAGCCCTCATCCGCGCGCCTGAGCAATGCCTTTGCCCGGCGCACCTTCCCGGTGGTCGCCGCCGTGATGGTCATGCTGTTGCTGGCCACCGCCGGCCTGCTCGTCGCCGATGCCCTGCGCCAGGACCATGAGACCCGCGACCGCAGCGTGTTCTACGCACGCAGTGCCATCGACGCACTGCGCGAGCGGCACGCCAGCGTGACGCTGGACTACGCCGTGTGGGGCGACATCTTTCGCCACCTGCACCTGACCACCAACCGCCAATGGGCCTACGAGGAGGGCAATGTCGGCGCCAACGTCTTCGAACGCTTCAACATCGAGGGCGTGTTCGTCGTCGACCCAAGCAACCGCACCACCTATGCGGTGATCGAAGGCGAGCTGAGCGACGTCCAGGCCGGTGACTGGCTGAGCGGCGACCTGCAGGCGCTGGTCGAGCGGGCCCGCGCGCCCGAACAGGACGGCAAGGCAGTGACGGCCATCCTGCGCGTCGGCGACAAGCCGGGCTTCGTCTCGGCCGCCGAGATGCAGCCCGACGGCATCCCGGAGCTCGAAGGGTTCCCGGGGCCGGCCTCGGTGCTGGTGTTCGTCGATGTGGTGGACAACGACTTCCTCGGCCCCTTCGGCGAAACCCTCGCGCTCGATCGGCTGCGGTTGCCGCGCGATGCCGCCGACGCCGCCGCCGAGCCGCACCTGCCGCTGAGCGAGGATGGCCAGGTGCGGCTGCGCTGGGATACGCCGGAGGCCGGCCGCGAGCTGCTCGAGACCGTCATGCCGCTGTTCGCCATGGCGGCGCTGATGCTCGCCGGGCTGATCTTCGTCGTGTTCCGCCACGCGCTGGCCGCCGCCCGCTTGATGGAGGCCAACGAAGAACGCTTTCGCGACATCGCCGAGTCGGCCACCGACTGGCTGTGGGAAGTCGATGAGGAGCAGCGCATCACCTACCTGTCGGCCCGGTTCGGCGAGGTCACCGGGCAGGCGCCGGTCCAATGGATCGGCCAGCCGCTCAAGCGCCTCGTGCAAGGCGTCGACGGCGCGCTGGGCGACTGGCTGGCGTCGCTGCAGGGCGACGGGCGGCACTCGCTGACCTGTACCTACCTGACGCGCGAAGGCCAGCGTCGTACCTGCCGGCTCACCGGCCGGCCGATTCTGCACGGTGTCGGCGTCGCCGGCGGCTACCGCGGCACCGCCAACGACATCACCGACGAGATCGAAGCGCGTGCGCGCATCGAGCACATGGCCCGGCACGATCCGCTGACCGGCCTGGCCAACCGCAATCGCCTCGAAGATTGCCTGCGGCGGCTGGCGACGCCGGCATTGACCGGCAGCTTCGCCGTGCTGTGCCTGGACCTGGACCGCTTCAAGCCGGTCAACGACGCGCTCGGCCACTCGGCGGGCGACTTCGTGCTGCGCGAGGTGGCGTATCGGCTGCAACAGCGCCTGCGCGACACCGACCTGGTCGCCCGGGTCGGTGGCGACGAATTCGTCATGGTCCTCACCGGCCAGGACGAGCAGCACCGCGTGGAGCAGATCTGCGCGCGACTGGTGGCCGAGCTCGCCGAGCCCATCCAGTACGGCAATCAGGAAATCCACATCGGCTGCAGCATCGGCATCGCCCTGTTCCCGCACGACGGCCGGGCGCCGGAAGACCTGGTGCGCTTCGCCGACATCGCGCTGTACGAGGCCAAGTCGGCGGGGCGTAACACCTGGCGCTTCTACGCCGCCGAGATGAACGCGCAGATCGCCGCCCGTCGCCAGCTGGAACAGGCGCTGCGCCAGGCGATCCGCGAAGGCGAGTTGCGGCTGTACTTCCAGCCGCGGTACCAGCTCGATTCGCTGCGGCTGGTCAGCGTCGAGGCGCTGGTGCGCTGGGAGCATCCCGAGCGCGGCCTGCTGCTGCCCGAGGCCTTCATTCCGCTGGCCGAGGAAACCGGCCTGATCGTGCCGCTCGGGCAATGGGTGCTCGAGCAGGCCTGTCGCGAGGCGGTCGGCTGGGCCGAGCCGGTGCCGGTGTCGGTCAACCTCTCGCCCCGCCAGTTCAGCCATCCGGCGCTGGTCGCCGACATCGAGCGCACGCTGCGTAGCACCGGCCTGGACGGCCAGCGGCTGGAGCTGGAGCTGACCGAGACGGTGATGGTCAACGACGCCGACGGTGCGCTGGCAATCATGAACGCGCTCAAGGGGCTGGGCGTGCGGCTGAGCATGGACGACTTCGGCACCGGCTTCTCGTCGCTCAGCTACCTGCGTTCGTTCCCGTTCGACGGGCTGAAGATCGACCGCAGCTTCATCGCCGGCATGCTGGAGCGGCCGAACGACCGCTCCATCGTGCAGGCGATCATCTCGCTCGGCCGGTCGCTGGGCATGGCCGTGACGGCCGAGGGCGTCGAGACCGCCGATCAGCTCGACCTGCTGCGCGGCGATGCCTGCGATGAGGTCCAGGGCTTTCACCTCAGCCGGCCGATGCCGGCGACCGCGCTGCATGCCTGTCTGCAACCGAGCGACGCAACCGCCGTGCCCTGCTGAGCGCCGGCCATCGACCGTCGACGGGGCTGAACTCCTGCCCGCGGCTCGGGCTCGAAAGGGAAGATGGCGGTAGCCGGACCGCGCTGACCCGGCGAGGACCACCGAATTCCCTTCGTGACGATCGACGCGGTCGGTGGCTGATTTCAGGTGCTGTGCATGACCCTTGGCAGTAAAGACACCCGTCCACCCCCACCCGAACAGCGTGACGAATCCGACCCCGGCGATGCCTTCGGCCTGCCCGCGCAGGGCCAGCTCGACGGCGACAGCTTCAGCCCGCTCGGCAATCCGGGCGTTCGCCACTGGCAGGCCGGCTATGTGACCCAGGCGGGCCTCGAAGACCGCAGCAGCGTGTTTTTCGCGGCGGTCGAGATGACCCGCATGCCGATGGTCATCACCGATCCGAACCAGCCGGACAACCCCATCGCCTTCGCCAACAAGGCGTTCCTCGACCTCACCGGCTACGAGGAAGAGCAGGTCGTCGGACGCAACTGCCGCATGCTGCAAGGCGAGGAGACCGACCCGGAAACCGTCGCGGAGGTTCGCCGCGCCGTGCAGGAACAGCGCGCCGTGGCCGTGGATATCCTCAACTACAAGGCCGACGGGACCAAGTTCTGGAATGCGTTGTTCATCGGCCCGGTGTTCGACGAGGACGGTCGGCTGCTGTACTTCTTCGCCTCGCAGGTCGACATCACGCGGCGGCGGCTGTCCGAGCAGTCGTTCCGGCAGGCGCAAAAGATGGAAGCGGTCGGCCAGCTCACCGCCGGGCTGGCCCATGACTTCAACAACCTGCTCCAGGTCGTGACCGGCAACCTCGAGGTGGCCGAGCTTCACTGCCGCGACAACCCGGCACTGGCCACGGCGATCGGCAACGCCCAGCGCGCGGCGGAAAGCGGTGCCAGGCTCACCCAGCAGTTGCTGACCTTCGCCCGCAAGCAGCGGCTCGACCCGCGGCGGCTGAACCTCAACGGGCTGGTGGTCGATTTCAGCGAGATGGCGGTCAGGGCGCTGGGCGACCGGATCGACCTGCGACTCGACCTGCGGCCGGGGCTGCCGTCCTGCACGCTGGATGCGGCCCACATGGAAATGGCCTTGCTCAACGTGCTGCTCAACGCCCGCGACGCGATGCCCGACGGCGGCGTCATCACGGTCGGGACCTCGGTGCTCGACGAGCGACGACGTTCCGAGCGGCATCACCTGCAGCCAGGCCAGTACGTGACGCTGTGCGTGATCGACGAAGGCGACGGCATGTCGCCCGATGTGGTGAACCGCGCCGCCGACCCGTTCTTCACCACCAAGCCGCTCGGCACCGGGCTCGGCCTGGCGATGGTCCACGGCTTCGTCCAGCAGTCGCACGGGCGGCTGGAGATCGACAGCGAGCTGGGCAGGGGCACCACCGTGCGACTGATCTTTCCCGTGGCGGCGGAGCGGTCGGTGAATCCGATGCCGGGCAACCTCACGCTCAATGAGGGCGACGATGCCACGCCGCGCATTCTCCTGGTCGAGGACAGCGACGATGTCCGCCAGCTGGCCGAATCGCACCTGCGTTCGCTTGGCTACCGCGTGTTCAGCGCAGCCAGTGGCGAGCAGGCGTTGCGCCTGCTGGACGAGCAGGGCGCGATGGACCTGCTGTTCACCGACGTGATGATGCCGGGCGGTATCAATGGGCTGGTGCTGGCCGAGCGCATGCGCGAGCGCCTTCCCGACCTGCCGGTGCTGCTGGCGACCGGCTATACCGATGAGCTGGCGAGCCAGGGCCTCAATACGGCAGCGTTTTCTGTCATCGGTAAACCTTACCGAAGGGCGGAAGTGGCCGAACGGATTCGGGCCCTGCTCGACGAGCGGGACACTGCCTCACGTGTGCGCGCCGACACCTTCCGGCACGAAGGCTGATCGATGCGGCACGTTCTGGTGGTGGATGACGACCCGCGCATCGCCGAGCTGTTCGCCAGCATGCTCGACGGTGCCGGCTATCGGGTCAGCGTGGCGCTGAGCGGACAGGCGGCGCTCGAACGCGACGCGGCCGATCCGGCGGACGCACTCGTCTCCGACCTGGCCATGCCCGGCATGAACGGCCGCGAACTGCTCGCGGCGCTACGCGAGCGGCGGCCGCAACTGCCGGCGCTGATCGTGTCCGGGTATCCGGGCAACGACCTGGTGGCATTGCCCCGCACGCGCGTGCTGCTCAAGCCGATCCGGCTGGTCCAGTTGGTGGAACACCTCGAGGCGTTGCAGCGGGAGGGCTGATCGCCGCCATCAACCGGCCGCCAGCTGCCGAAGCTGCGCCAGCGCCGTGTCGGCCTGGCGCCGTGCATGGTCGCGGGCGCTGCCGGCGTGCGCCTGCTCGTCGGGCTCATCCAGTTCGGCCATGTCGGCCTCGACGTTGATCAGCGCGGCCTCGATCCCGGCGTGCAGCAATACGCCGCCTGCCAGGGTGTCGCTGCGCAGCGCCGTCGAGGTGTGCCGCCAGGCGGCAAGGGCAAGCGCGAGGCCTTCCAGCCCGCAATGGGCGGTCGCCAGCGGCACGGCGCAGGCCTGCCGGGCGCTGTCCTCGATAGCGGGCGAATCCGTCGCACGACGGGCGCGCAGGTACTGCGCGAACGCCTGCATGTCGGCTTCGGCCAGCACCTGCAGCCGGTCGATCAATCCCTCGGCTTCATGCACCAGGCGCTGCGATGTCTGCAGGGCGCGTTCGTCCGTCGTCGGCGAATCTTGCGGCCGTGCAATGCGCAGCCCCTTGAGCACCAGCGCCAGGCCAAGGGCGACCGTGGTGGCGGCCGCCGGACCGCAACCGGGTGTCGGCTGGGCAGCGGCCGTCTCGTCGAGGTAGGTCCGCAGACGGCGGTGCCAGGGGTGGGAGTCGGTCATGTGCGGTCCGTGGCGGGTCGATCAAGGTTCGAGCGCCCCTTCGACAGGCAGGTTCAGCCCGTGGCGCCGAGCGGTCTTCCATAGGCAAAAGCTTTCGGTCCGATAGGTAAACACCGAGGGAACGGCTCGCCGATGCCGTCCTCCACTTAACAGAGGCTGTGAAAAACAGGCTCAACCCGGGCGATGCCCATGTGAATCGAAGGAGAGCGGGTATAGGGAGCTGATCAAAATTTGCACAGGAGAACACAATGTTCGTCCATAACAAGCGACTGCAATACACCGTGAGGGTGGCGGGGCCCAATCCGGGGCTCGCCAACCTGATGCTCGAACAATTCGGCGGACCGCAAGGCGAACTCGCCGCGGCGATGCGCTACTTCACCCAGGGCCTGGCCGAAGACGACGCAGGCCGCAAGGACATGCTGATGGACATCGCCACCGAGGAGCTGAGCCACCTCGAGATCATCGGTTCGATCGTCGGCATGCTCAACAAGGGCGCCAAGGGCCGGATCGCCGAGGGTGTCGAAGAGGAGTCCGAGCTGTACCGGTCGCTGACCGGCGCCGGGAATGACTCGCACATCACCCAGGTGCTTTACGGCGGTGGCACCGCGCTGATCAACTCGGGCGGCATACCCTGGACTGCCGCCTATGTCGACAGCATCGGCGAGCCCACGGCCGACCTGCGCTCGAACATCGCGGCCGAAGCCCGCGCCAAGATCGTCTACGAGCGGCTGATCAACGTCACTGACGATCCGGGCATCAAGGACGCGCTGAAATTCCTGATGACCCGCGAGATTGCCCACCAGAAGTCCTTCGAGAAGGCGCTGCACTCGATGCAGCCCAATTTCCCGAACGGCAAGCTGCCGCCCGAGCCGCAGTACGCGAGCGTGTACTACAACATGTCGCAGGGCGAAGGCGATCTGCGTGGCTCCTGGAACCAGGGGCCGGAGTGGGAGTTCGTCGAGAGCCCGCAGCCTGCCGTCGACGGCGGCGATGGCCTGGCGACCGTCGAGCTGCCCAAGGGCGAAAAGAAGGTCGTCGAGCAGATGGCCAAGCGGACCATGTCCGACCCGACGGTCGATCCGCTGACAGGCGCCGACCTCGGTGCCGGCGCGGCCTTGACCAAGAAAGGCTGAGTCCCGCCGCACCTCGCTGCGAGCAGCGAAAGGCCGACCCGGCGCGTCCGGGTCGGCCTTTTTTATGGCCGTTGCACCGGCTGGCCGACCGCCTGAACTCGCGCCGCCGCGATCTTGTCGTTAACAGACGATGGCGGCTCGGGCCGCCGTTCACTGACAGGAGACCCCATGACGAGCCTTGGACAAACCGTGGTGGTGTGTGGCGGCACGGCCGGTGTCGGCCGCGCGACCGCGCTTCAGTTCGCCCGCGCCGGCTACCGGGTGGCAGTGATCGCCCGTGGCGAGCAGGGCCTGGCCGGCACCCTCGCCGAGCTGGAGCGCATCGGCGTGCCGGCGCTGGCGATCTCTGCCGACATGGCCGACGCCGCCGCTGTCGACCGCGCCGCCGAGCGCATCGAGCGGGAGCTGGGGCCGATCGAGGTCTGGGTCAACAGCGCGATGGTCACCCTGTTCGGGCCGATCAGCGAGGCCAAGGCCGACGACATTCGCCGCGTCACCGAGGTGACCTACCTGGGCTTCGTCCACGGCACGCTCGCGGCGCTGCGCCACATGCGCCCGCGCGACCGCGGCGTGATCGTGCAGGTTGGCTCGGCCCTGTCGTACCGGGCCATTCCGTTGCAGTCGGCTTATTGCGGGGCGAAGTTCGCCATCCGCGGCTTCACCGATTCGCTGCGCTGCGAGCTGATTCACGACCGGAGCCGGGTGCGGGTGACGATGGTCCAGCTGCCGGCGCACAACACCCCGCAATTCGACTGGGCGCGCAACCTGATGAACAAGCGCCCGCAACCGGTACCGCCGATCCACACACCGGAGGTCGCGGCCCGCGCGATCCTCAAGGCCGCCCGTGAGACGCCCCGCGAGCTGTGGCTGGGCAAGGCCGCGTTCCAGTCGATTCTCGGCAACATGGTGATGCCCGGTCTGCTGGATCGAATGCTCGCCAACCGCGCCTGGGACGGTCAATTGACCCCCGAGAGCGAAACACCCGGTCGCCCGGACAACCTCTACGCGCCGGTCGAAGGGCTGCACCGCACCGATGGCCGCTTCAGCCAGCAGGCGCAGGACAAGGCCGTGGGCCTCGGCTCGGAGCAGGTCGGCCTGCTGCTGGCCGGTGGCGTCGCGCTGCTGGCCGGGGTCACCGGGCTGGCGATCGCCGCGGCCACCCGCAGCCGCGTCAGGGCCGAGTTGGAGCAGACGCGCCCGAGCCTGCGGCGGCTGTTCCGCCATTGATGGAGTGCCCATGAACACCGCCTTCATCGGTCTGGATTACATCGTCGACATCACCCATCCCGACGGCGGGATGGCGTCCTCCGCCGAGCAGGTGGCCGCGCGCCGCGTCATCGCGCATGCCAACCGCGCGCTCGCCATTGGACGCCAGAACGGCTGGCTGAACGTGCTGGTCAAGGTCGGCTTCGCCCGCGGCTACGTGAACCAGCCGAAGCATTCGAAGCTGTTCGGCAAGGCCCACGAACTGGGCTTGCTGGAAGCGGGCAGCCCGGGCCTGGCGTTCCACCCGGAGCTGGACGCCGACAAGGCGGACCTGGTGATCGTCAAGCCGCGCGTCAACGCCTTCTACGGCACCGAGCTGGATGCCGCACTGCGCGCCCGCCGGATCGAGCAGGTGGTCATCGCCGGCGTCAGCTCCGCGATGGCCGTGCAGAGTGCCGTGCGCGACGCCCATGACCGCGACTATCAGGTCCTGGTGCTCGAGTGCGCCTGCGCCGCCGCCATCGAGCGGGACCACGAAGACGCCATGCGCCTGCTCGGCAAGCTCGCCGATTTCGTCACGCTCGAGGCGCTCGAACGGCTCTGAGCACAGGGGTTGCCTGATCGTCCGGCCGGCGCCGTGCAGGTCGGCAGGATCGTGTCTTCCGAGCGGCCAGTGCCGTGCCGATACTTTTGGCAGGCGGCGGCAGATGCCGCCCCGCAACCGGACGAAGCAGGAGACGACAGATGAACCAGACACCCCGTGCCGCCATCGTCACCGGCGCCTCGCGCGGTCTCGGACGAGCCATCGCGCTGCGTCTGGCGGCCGATGGATTCGCCGTGGCCGTCAATTACGCCGGCAACCGCCAGGCGGCCGGCGAGGTGGTGCAAGCCATCATCGACCAGGGCGGCCGGGCCATCGCCGTGCAGGGCGACGTGGCCGAGCTGGCGGACATGCAGCGCCTGTTCGACGAGACCCGTGCGGCGTTCGGTCGGATCGATGTCGTGGTCAACAATGCCGGCACCATGCCTTACCTGACGATCGCCGACCTCGACCTCGACGGCTTCGATGCGGTGATGCGCACCAACCTGCGCGGTGCCTTCATCGTGCTCGGCCTGGCGGCACGGCAGGTGGAAGAGGGCGGTCGCCTCATCGCGTTGTCGACCAGCGTGATCGCCAAGGCCTTCCCGGCATACGGCCCCTACATCGCCTCCAAGTCGGGCGTCGAAGGGCTGGTGCACGTGCTCGCCAACGAACTGCGCGGGCGCAATGTCACGGTCAACGCGGTAGCGCCCGGCCCGGTGCCGACCGAACTCTTCCTCAACGGAAAAAGCGAACAGCAGGTCGAGCAGATCGCCCAGCTCGCGCCGTTGCAGCGTCTCGGCACGCCGGAAGAAATCGCCGCGGCGGTGTCCTTCCTCGCCGGCCCGGACGGAAGTTGGGTGAACAGCCAGGTGATCCGGGCCAATGGCGGGTTCGCGTGAAGACGCGACCCCCGGCGATCCGATCGCGAGCGTTACCCTCGTAGGGTGCATTCGCGAAGCCATGCACCGGTCTCGCCGTGTCGTTACCTCGGTGGTTGCGCCGTGGCGGTGCCCCCGGCGGATTGTTCGCTGCGCTCCTGAATCCGCCCTACGGACAGCGCGGTGGTTCCGCTTCTCGTAGGAGCGAGCTTGCTCGCGAACCGGCCGCCACCGTTACCCCGTAGGGTGCATTTGCGAAGCACCGCACCGGTTTGCGGTGGCGTGGCCCCGGTGGTTTTGCCATGGCGGTGCCCCCGGCGGATTGTTCGCTGCGCTCCTGAATCCGCCCTACGGAGCGCGGTGGTTCGGCCTCTCGTAGGAGCGAGCTCGCTCGCGAACCGGCCGCGGCCGTTACCCCGTAGGGTGCATTCGCGAAGCACTGCACCGGTCTCGCCGTGTCGTGGCCCCGGTGGTTTCGCCGTGTTGTGCCCCCCGGCGGATTGTTCGCTTCGCGCCTGAATCCGCCCTACGGACAGCGCGGTAGTCCGGCCTTTCGTAGGAGCGAGCTCGCTCGCGAACCGGCACGACGGCGAAGGTTGGATGGTGGCGTAGGGTGGGCTTTAGCCCACCAACGTCCTGTGCCGGTGGGCTGAAGCCCACCCTACGGAGGGTGAGCGCGGCGAGGTGCAGAGCGGCTATCAGGTGCCGATCACGCCGCCGTCTTCCTTGGTGACCAGCACCGTGGTGGAGCGGGCGCGGGTTTTGCCGTCGCTGGCCGGGTAGCTCAGTTCCGGGTGCTGGATGTTGACCCACATGGCGCGGTAGTCCGGTGACCAGGTGATGCCGGTGACTTCGCAACCGCGCGGGCCGACCAAGAAGCGTTTGACCTCCCGCGTGCGCGGGTCTGCGCAGAGCAGCTGGTTGCAGCCCATCGCCTGCATGGGGGCTTCGGTGTCGTCGTAGTCGGTCTCGATCCACAGGCGACCGTCACGGTCGAAGGCCAGGCCATCGGGCGAGGAGAAGATGTCGCCGTCGATGGTGCCGATCAGGTTCACCGGCACCGGCTTGCCGGTGGTGTCCCTGGCGCCTGGCTGTTCACCGGCGAGCAGGAAGATCTCCCAGTCGAAGGTGGTCGCCGTCGGGTCGCCGTTCGCTTCGTTCCAGCGCAGGATATGGCCGTGCAGGTTGTTCGGGCGGCGGTTGGCGATGTTCACCGGCTGCTTCGTCCCGCGACCATCGTTGTTGGTCAGGGTGACGTAGACCTCGCGGGTGGTCGGGTGGATGGCGACCCACTCCGGGCGATCCATCGGCGTGGCGCCGAGCTGATCCGCCGCGGCGCGCGCGTTGAGCAGCACCTCGGCCTGACTGGCGAAGCCGTTCTCGACGGTCAGGCCGTCCTGCCCGTGCACCAGCGCCAGCCACTGGCCCTTGCCGCCGCCGTCAAAGCGCGCGACATAGAGCGTGCCCTCGTCCAGCAGGTCGCGATTGGCGGCCAGGTTCTCGTCATCGAACCGCCCGGCCGGGACGAACTTGTAGATGTACTCACCCTTGGTGTCGTCGCCCGAATAGATCGCCATGCGACCGTCGTCGCCCAGCGAGAGCACCGAGCATTCCCGGCAGTAGCGGCCGAAGGCGGTGCGCTTGACCGGCTGGCTATCCGGGTCGAAGGGGTCGACCTCGACCACCCAGCCGAACCGGTGCGGTTCGTTGACGTAGCCGCCGTGCGGCTGCTCGTCGTCCGGCGTTGCGTCGAAGCGCGGGTCGACCGTCTCCCAGGCGTACAGCTTGCTCGGCCCTTCGGTCGCCAGGCCGTAGCGCTTGTGCGAGACGCGCCGGGCGTAGTCCTCGGCGTCACGGTTGACGAAGTAGTTGTGCCAGTTCTCTTCGCAGATCAGGTAGGTGCCCCAGGGCGTGAAGCCGCTGGAGCAGTTGTTTAGCGTGCCCAGCACCTCCAGGCCGCTCGGGTCGCCGGCGGTCTTCATCTGTGCGTGGCCGGCCAGCGGGCCGCTGATGCGCATCGGTGTCATGGCCGAGAGGCGGCGGTTGTAGCGCGAGGGCAGCACGCGCTGCCAGTGGCCGTCGCCGTCCTTCTTCACCTCGATGATCGAGAGCCCATGCGCGGCCTGCTCCTTGCGGACTTCGTCGAGCGGGCGCTTGCCGTCGACGATGGTCATGCCGTCGGGGTGCAGCGTCGGGTTCACGTACTCGTGGTTGATCACCAGCAGGCCGTGGCCGTTGGGGTCGTCCGGAAAGGGGAAGAAGTGCATGCCGTCATGGTTGTCGCCGGCCTGCTTGAGCTGCGCCTGCCAGTCGTCGCTGGCGTCGGGGTGCCAGTCCGGTGCGTCGGCCAGCACCGCGTCGCCCCAGGAGAAGAACGGCTGGGCGCGGTAGCCGGGCGGCACGATCACCTGGTCGAAGTCGACCGCATGCTGGGTCGGAACGCCAGTAAAACCCATCAGCGCGTCGGGCCGGGCGGCGCGGGCGATGCTGGCGCCGCCGGCGAGAAAGCCGAACGCCGCGGCCCCCAGCCCGCCCTTGAGCAGATTGCGTCGGCCGCGATCGACCAGCCTGTCGAGGCTGGGCTCGCCGGTCGGGTTGATGGAGCGGTCGTCGGCCGCTTCGACGGTGGCGTGGAATTCGCTGAAGTTCTGGCTCATGGCTCGTCCGGTCTACTGGATACGATAGTGAAAGGTGTTGCGCACGTTCGGCACGGCCACGGGCCGACCGTCGACCATGCGCGGCTGGTAACGGAAATTCTTCGCCGCGGCGAGTGACGGGCGGATGAACAGCGGGTGGCAGTCCGCCTCGGCCTCGGGATTCTGTACGCGACCCTGGACATCGACGCTGTAGCGCACCGTGCAGTCGCCCTCGATGCGTTTGTCCAGCGCCCGGCCGGGATAATCCGGCGCCGTCTTGCGGATCGGCTCATAGGCGCGGCTGGCCGCGAGGCGCTCGGCCTCGGCACGGGCGGCGGCCTCGGCGGCACGCTGATCGGCCAGTCGCTGGGCTTCGCGCTCGGCGGCTTCGCGGGCCTGGGCTTCGGCACGTTCGCGCGCTTGGCGTTCCCGCTCCCGCTGTTCGTATCGCTGCCGTTCCCGCGCCTGGCGCTCGCGCTCGGCGGCCTGGCGTCGCTCGATCCGCTTGCGGGCCAGTGCGGCCTCGTCGACGGCTGGCGGGATGGGCTCCGGTTCGACGACTGGCGCAGGCGTGGGCGTTGCAGGTTCGGACGGCGCGGGCGGTTGGGCGACCGGCTCGGGAGTCGGCGGCGCGGGTGGCGCTGGCGTGGGCAGGCTCACCAGTTGCGTCCGCAGCGTCATCGGTGCCGCCGGTTCTTCGGGCATGGGCGAGAAGCCCTGCACCAGCAGGGCGAGCGCCAGTGCATGCAGCGCCACGCTGGTGACGATGCCGCGCAGGTGCGGTTGCCAGCCGGGTCGGGCAAATGGGGCTGCGAGGATCAGGCTGCTCATGTCAGGGCGCCTCGGTGATCAGCCCGATCTGCTGCACGCCCTGGCGTTGCAGCGCGGCGATGCAGGCGACCACCGCACCGTAGTCGGCGCCGTGGTCGCCGCGAATGTACACCTGGGTTTCGGGCCGCTCGGCTACCAGCGCCCCGACGCGCGCGGTCATGTCGGCCAAATCCTCGGCGGTCTCGCTGCGGGTTTCGATGTCCAGCTCGCTGCCCAGGTGCCAGTAGAAGCGGCCGTCGGCCTGCACCGACAGCGTGACGATGCGCTGCTGGCTGTTGGCGGCCAGCGCCTCGGCCGCCACCTTCGGCAGCTCCAGTTTCACGCCCTGGGTGAGCATGGGCGCCGTGACCATGAAGATCACCAGAAGTACCAGCATCACGTCGATGTAGGGCACCACGTTCATTTCCGCCTTGGGCGCGTGCGTGCCGGCGGCTCTGCGCAGGACGGCCATGTTCAGGCCGCCTGCGCCAGCGGGGTGGCGGTGTGCAGGGTGCGGTGCAGCCGGCCCTGCACTTCATTGGCGAAGGCGTAGTAGCGGGCCATCAGGCTCTGGGTGCGCGCGGCGAAGCGGTTGTAGGCGATGACCGCCGGGATCGCCGCGAACAGGCCGATGGCGGTGGCGATCAGCGCCTCGGCAATGCCCGGGGCCACGGTGCTGAGCGTCGCCTGCTGCACCTGCGACAGCCCGAGAAAGGAATTCATGATGCCCCAGACGGTGCCGAACAGGCCGATGTAAGGGCTGACCGAACCGACCGTGGCGAGGAACGGCAAGCCTTTCTCCAGGCGCTGCTCCTGCTCGGTGAGCGTCACCGCCAGGCCGTGCTCGACGCCCTCGAGCACCGTTTCCGGCGCGATACCGGGCTCGCGGCGCAGCTCGGCGTAGCTGCGGTAGCCGGTCTGGAACAGCAGCCGGCCGCCGGCATCGAAGGCCGCGCCTTCGCCCAGCGCGCGAGCGAGCCGGGCGAGGTCGGGCGTCGCGCGCAGGGATTGCCGGACGGCGTTCAGTTCACGTTCGCTACGGCGCAGCACACCGGCGCGCCAGACGATCAGGTACCAGCTCGACAGCGAGGCGAGCAGCAGCACCAGCATCACGCCCTGCACCAGCAGGCTGGCCTCGCTGATCAGGCCCCAGACGGTCATCTGTTCGAGGGTGGCGTGCATGTCTGTCTCCTTTTGCGGCCGAGTCGGCCGGACTATTCGATTACAGCCGCGTTACCGTGCGATGACGGCGACGCGGCGGCGGTGGGCTTCAGGGCAGCTTCAGGGCGCGGGCGATGTCGGCCCAGGCGGCGTACTTGAAGTTCTGCGCGGTCTCGGGCATCCGCTTGCGGCCGTCCTGCACCACCAGCATGCCGGCGTGCCAGGGGCCGCCGAGGTTGGCCGAGGTGACTTCCAGGCCGTCGGTCTCCGAGGCGCCATCGATGCCGCGCTCGGCATTCAGGCCCAGGCGGAAGGCGCCGCGCAGGCGGTAGGGCGGGGCGGCATCGAGCACCAGGTAGCTGTCGTTGCCCTGGCTGGAAACCACCAGGTAGCTGTGACCGGCCGTGCGGTAGAGCGCGAGCCCTTCGACGTCCGCATGCAACGCCTCGCCCACCTCGATCACCGGTTCGAGGCGCGGCTCGACCTCGGCGCGCGCATCCAGCGACCAGACGCCGTGCTTCTCTTCGCCGACGTACAGGCGCTGGCCGGCATCGTCGGCGACGCAGCCTTCGGGCTGGCTGTCGACCTTGAACTGGCGGACCCGCACGGCGCGGATGCTGCCGTCGCGGCCGTCGAGCCGGTATTGCAGGAAGCGGCCGTCCTTGTCGTTGGGCAGCGCGTGGATGCTGCCGTCCTGGTCCTGGAACAGGCACAGGCCGTAGATGTCCTTCAATGGCGTCGGCGCGAGGCCCAGCTCGCTGACGACGCCGGACTGCCGGTCGATGGCGAAGAGGTGCAAGGCGTTGCGGTCGCGGTTGCTCGCCACGGCGAGGTCGACCGTGCGATCGCCGAGGCGGAAGTTCGGGCGCACGTCGACGTTGTTCAGCCGACCGACCGGCAGGCTCTGCAGCAGCGTGCCGGCGAGGTCGTAGACCATCAGCCCGCCCTGCTTGTCGGTGCCGAGCACGCGGCTGCGCGTGGCATCGGTGGGGTGCACCCAGATCGCCGGGTCATCGGCCGCGTCGCCGAGGCTCGGCACCGGTTCGGTCTGTGCCTGCACCGGCACGACCGGCAGCGACGCCTCGGTTTCGGCGGCGCTGGGGCGCCAGTCGAGCGTGCCGCCATGCAGCCCCTCGTCATGGGCGATCAGCAGCTCGACGCCGCCGACTGCGGGGCGGACGCTGAGCTGCTCGGCATCGTCCAGATCGCCGAGGGCGAGGGCCGGCTCGGCCTGCCAGCCGGCGCTGCCGTCGCGGTAGCGCAGCAGCTGGCGGGCTTCGGCGTCGAGCAGCAGCACGCCGCCGGGTACCACGGCCATGCCGGCGGCACTCTTGGCGATGTTGCCGAAGGGCTGCATCAGGGCGACCGGCCGGCGCTTCAGCTCGGCCTCGGGGTGCGCGTCGTAGGCCCAGAGGCCGACGCCGGCCTCGTTGACGTACAGGCGATCACGGCTGTCGTCGACCTGGCAGTGCTCGCTTTCCGGCGGCAGGGCGAGACCGCGCACGCGGCGCGGCGTCACCAGGCGGGTGTCCTGGCCGACCAGCCACTGCTCGCCCTGGCCTTCTTCGCCGACCAGAAAGAGAAAGACGTTGCGCGCGGCATCGCGGTACAGGCACAGGCCTTCGACCTTGAACGCGGGCTGCGGCAAGGCGAGCGGGGTGGACCCGTGCTGGCCGTCCTGGAGCGTCATCAGCACCGGGGTCTGGCGATCCAGGTCCATCGTCGCGACCAGCAGGCCATCGGCGCTGACGCGGTGGTCGGTCGGGCCGTAGAAGCCGGCGCGATGCGCCAGGGTGCGGCCGCTCCCGTCGAGCAGGCGCAGGCCGTCACGGCCGGCGAGCAGGCGGTCGGCGTCGAGGTTGGAGCCGTCGGTGGCGATCAGTTGGGCGGCTTCCAGGCCGTCCGTGCGGGCGGTCGACCAGGCGGAGAGCGCGAGGCCGGCCGGCGCGCTGGGCGCGGGCGTGGCGGCCGACTGGCAGCCGGCGACGGCGAGGCAAAGGGCAATCCATAGCGGTTTGCGGATGAAGGTCATCGTGTGCGTCCAGGCAACGGCAGGCGCGCCCACGGCGGGCGCGCTGCCAGGCATCAGAAGTGGGTGAAGGTCAGGCCGACTTTGTACGTCGGGCCGTATTCCTCGTACTGGGCGTTGTACGAGCGGCTGCCGGTATAGACGTAGTAGCTCTCGTCGGTGAGGTTCTGCGCCTCGAACGACAGCTGCAGGCCCTTGGTGAGGAAGTAGCGGGCGCTGAAGTCGACGAACAGCTGGTCGTCGGCGTAGAGGTCATGCGCCGCATCGTCGATACCGGCGACTTCGGCCAGGTAATCCGACTTGTAGTTGGCCGACAACCGCAGGCTCAGGCGGTCGTCCTCCCAGCCGAGCATCAGGTTGCCGACCCGGTCCGACTGGTTCGGCAGGTCGATGTCGCGCTCGAGCGTCCGGCTGGCGTCGGCGCTGTAGCCGGTGATGCTGGCGTCCGACCGGCTGAAGGTGGCGTTGGCACCGACCAGCACGCCGTTCCAGGGCGCCGGCAGCCAGTCGAATTTCTGCGAGTAGGCCAGCTCCAGGCCGTAGAGCTTGGCGCTGTCGCCATTGGCGAAGCTGTCGGCCTCATCGAACGCGGCCCAGTCGCCCGTGCCGGCGAGGTCCGTGTTGTAGATGAAGTGGTCGATGTCCTTGTAGAAGACGTAGGCCGACACCACGCCGGCGCGGCCGAGGTAGTGCTCGATGCCGAGGTCCAGGTTCATCGATTCCAGCGGGTCGAGCGTCGGGTTGCCGAAGCTCGCCTCGTCGCCGTCGATGACGAAACCGGGCGCGAGCTGGCCGAAGGTCGGGCGCACCACCGAATTGGTCCAGGCGGCGCGCGCCAGGGTGTCGTCGGTGAGCTGGTAGCGCAGGTGCAGGCCCGGCAGCCAGTGGTGGTAGTCGTTGTTTTCCTCGACCGCCTCGAAGGCGCCGTCGCGCAGGCCGGTGCCCTTGGCGCTGAACTCGGTACCTTCGAAACGCACGCCGGCGATGATGCGCAGCGCATCGATGTCGATGGTGTTCATCAGGTAGGCGGCGTCGATGTCTTCCTGCATGGTGAAGTCGTTCACCCGCGATTCTTCGGCGTTGTAGTAGTCGTCGCGGTCGAGCCCGGCGAGCAGCCGCTCGATGGCACCGGCGCTGATGCCGGGGCCGAAGTTGCCCAGGCCATAGTCGACGCGACCGTCGCCGAACTGCGTGAGGTTCAGCTCGGCATCGCTGAAGGCGTCGTCCAGGTCCTCGTACACCCAGGCTTCGAGGTCGTTGTCCTTGTCGCGGCGGCTCAACTTGCCGCCGAACTTCACCTGGCTCCAGTAGCCGTTGACGTCGTAGTCGCGGGCGAGGTCGAGGCGGATGTTCTTCTCGGTGTCGGTGGTGTCCTGCGTTTCCCACTCAACTTCGTCGAGCGTGAAGTTGCTCGCGTCGTAGAACGCGGAGCCGATCGACAGCCGCGGCTTGCGGGTGCCGCTGAAACCGGCGTCGGCGAAGTCGTCGTTGCCTTCGAAGGTGGCGCTGGCGAGGTGGCCGGGGGTGTCCTCGCTGGAGCGGCTGTAGCCGACCTGGCCGCTGACCGTCCAGAGGTCGATCATGCGCTCGCCGCCGAACACGTAGGACTGGATCTCCTGCGTCTCCTCGCGGCTCTTGAGTTCCCGCGCGCCTTCGGCGTCCCCGCGCTCGCCGGGCAGCTGCGCATCGGCGAACTCGATCACGTTGGCGTGGCGGGTCTCGGTGTCCTTGAAGCGACTGTAAAGGGTGCGCAGGTAATAGCTGGAGTAATCGTCGGGGCGGTAGTCGAAGTTGAGCCCAAGGCCGCTGCGCTCGCGCTCGATCTGGTAGTCGCGCTGCTCGAACTCCTCCAGCCGGGCGCCGTCTTCGAAGTCCCAGGCACCGCCGGTCTCGACGTTGTCGGAGCCGAACTCGCGTTCCTGCCAGCTGAAAGCGGCCGCGACGCCGAAGTTGTCGACGCCGTCGCCAAGGCTGAAGCGCTCGCTGATGGCGCCGGACAGCTTCGGGCTGGTCTCGCCGGCGTTCTCGTCGTAGCTGGCCTCGGTGCCGAGGGTATAGAACAGCCCGTCATGATCGAAGGCCGAGAGGCTCTCGACCTCGACCGTTCCGCCGAGGGAGTTGGCGTCCATGTCGGGGGTGAGGGTCTTGACCACCGACAGCGACTGCACCAGCTCGGCCGGCAGCACGTCGAGCGCCACGGCACGGCGGTCGCTTTCCGGCGCCGGCACCAGCGTGCCGTTGATGGTCACCGCGCTCAGGTCCGGCCCCAGGCCGCGCACGCTGACGAAGCGGCCTTCGCCCTGGTCGCGCTCCACCGAAAGGCCCGGCAGCCGTTGCAGCGCTTCGGCGGCATTCTCATCCGGCAGCTGGGCCACGCCGTCGGCGTGCACCACGCTCTTGACGCTGTCGGAGGCGCGCTGGTCATGCAGCGCTTCGCTGATGCTGGCGGCCTGGCCGATCACCTCGACGTGTTCGAGTTCGATCGGCTCGGCGGCCAGCAGCGGGCCGGCGGCGATGGCGAGGGTGAGGGCGCTGATGTGGAAGCCGGCGCGGCGCGCGGCGGTTGGGAACGATCGCATGGGTGGGGTCCTCCCGGTCTTTCCAGGCCGGGCGACGGCCCGACGACTGGGAGCGGACGCTAGGTGCGGCAGATGACGGTGCCGTGACAGCGATGGCCCCGCCCGCCGCAAACACCGGCGATGAAGCGCTTTTGCCGGGCCATTTGCGCCGAAATGACCCGTCGGACCGCTCGGATCGGCGGAAGAACGGCCAGCGTTCGGCCGGCTTGTCGATCATTCGCGCCAGCAACCGCGGGCGTTGCTACGGTCACCGCGTCGACAGCCGGCGCCGAATCGCAAAAATGGGCTGAGCCGAAATGACCTCCCGCCCTGCCATCTGGCTGTCATGTGGCTTTGCTCTGCTGGCGTCCGTTCACATCGGAGTGCCTATGACCGCCCTGTCCACCGTGCCGGCCCTGTTCAAGCTGCATCGCCTCAAGTTCGCCGGCCTGTTGCTGATCGCCAACCTCGCGCTGCTGGCGCACCTGTGGCTCGGCGACTCGCTGCCGGTTTCGCAATGGAGCTGGACGGACATCGCCGGCGAGGGCGGCTCGGCGCTGCTGGTGCTGGTGTGGATCGGCCTGCTGCTGCGGGGCCGTCCGGCCGGGCAGGTGACCACCTTGCTGTTTCTGGGGCTGGCCTGCCTGTTCTTCTCGTTGTGGATCGACACGCTCGACGAGGTGGTGGAGCTGCCTTTCGGCACGCGCTGGGACAAGTGGCTGGAGTCCGGGCCGATGCCGGTGGGCTTCATCCTCATGACACTGGGCATCTACCACTGGCACCGCGAGCAACTGGCGATCACCGCGCAGATGGAAAAGCGCGAGCGGCTGTTTCGCGAATACCGGTTGTTCGACAGCCTGACGCCGCTGTGCGGTGCCGAATACCTGCGTCTGCAATTGCAGCAGGCGCTGGCGCAAGCACGCGACGATCGCCAGCCGCTGTCGCTGGCCATGCTCGATATCGACGACTTCAGCGCGCTCAACCGCGCCTACGGGCACGCCGAGGGCGACCGCGTGTTGCAGGCGGTCAGCCAGTTGCTGGTACTCAACCTGCGGCGGCAGGACCTGCTCTGCCGGCTGGCGGGGGATCGCTTCGTGGTGCTGATGCCCAACACCGGCGAGCAGCAGGCGCGGGTGCTGGCCACCGAGCTGCGCGAGGCGGTGTGCCACCTGGCGCACCGCAGCAGCGAGCACGGCGAGCGGTTGCCGCTGTCGACCAGCGTCGCGGTGGTGATGGCTCAGCACGATGATCCGCAGACCTTGCTGGAGCGGCTCAACCTGGCGCTGGCACGGGCACGGCAGCCTGTCCAGGCCCGGCGCGCCTGATCGCATGAACGCGGCGGCCGGCTGGTTCGAGTGCGACACGCGCTTCATTCCGGGGCATTTCCAGCCCGGCATGCTGATCGACCTGGCGCTCGGCCGCGGGCTGAACAGCCACCGCCTGCTGCGCGGGACGGGCCTGTTCTACGAAGACATCGTCGCCGGCACCGCGCGCCTTTCCCCGCAACAATGGCTGGCGCTGATCGGCAATGTGCGCACCTTGCCGGCTGGCGAGGACATCGGCTTCCTGCTCGGCCAGCGTTCGCTTCCCGGGCATTTCGGCGCGGCCAGCCATGCCTTCGCCCAGGCCGCGCACCTGCATGATGCGCTGGACGTGCTGATCGAACAGCGCGCGCAACTCAGTCCGCTGCTGACGCCGCGGCTGGAAGTCGACGACAACCGGCTGCAACTGCACTGGCTCGACGCCTACGGCTGCGGCGAGCAGTACCGGTTCGTGCTCGAGGCGAGCATGGCGGCAGTGGCATCGGCGACGCGCTGGCTATCCGGCGAGCGCCTGCCGTGGCGCTTCGAGTTCCGCCAGGCGCAACCCCGGCACATCGAGCAGTACTGGGTCCACCTGGGCGATGCGCTGCGGTTCGAGCGCCCGCGCGACAGCATGGTGCTGCCCCGCGAGTGGCTGCATCGGCCATGGCCCGGCGCCTCGACCATCGCCGCGCAGGGCGCCCGGCTGGAGAGCCAGCGCCAGCTCGCCGAACAGCGTCTGCACAGCAGCCTGCTCGACCAGCTGCACGACTACCTGCTGGCGCATATCCGCGATCCGCTCAACCTGGAGCGCGTCGCCACGGCGTTCGGCCTCAGCCCGGCGACGCTCAAGCGCCGGCTGCAAAAGCACGGCACGCACTTCCAGGAGCAGCTCGACCTGGCCCGCCTGCACGTCGCGTTGCACCTCTACGAAGCGCGCGGCTACAGCAACGATGCCGTCGCCGCCTACCTGCGCTTCAACGACACCACCAACTTCCGCCGCTCGTTCAAACGCTGGACGGGCCAATCGCCCAGCGCCCTGCGCCAGCTGCTGGGGTGGGCGCCAGGGTAGGTTTTTCAGACAGCACGGTGTTTCCGCTCCTCGTAGGAGCGAGCTTGCTCGCGAACCGGCCGCGACCGTTGCCCCGTAGGGTGCATTCGCGAAGCCATGCACCGGTTTCGCCGTGTCGTGGCCCCGGTGGTTAAGCCGTGGTGGTGCCCCGGCGGATTGTTCGCTGCGCTCCTGAATCCGCCCTACGGAGCACGGTGGTTCCGCCTCGCGTAGGAGCGAGCTCGCTCGCGAACCGGGCACGACCGTTACCCCGTAGGGTGCATTCGCGAAGCAATGCACCGGTTTCGCCGTGGCGGTGCCCCCGGTGGATTGTTCGCTGCGCTCCTGAATCCGCCCTACGGACAGCGCGGTGATTTCGGCTTCTCTTAGGAGCGAGCTTGCTCGCGAACCGGCCGCAACCGGTAAACCCGTAAGGTTTACCAATTGCCCTGACGCGGAGGTCGGTCGTGCGGCAGTCCGAGCGAGATCAATGCCGCCAGCGCCACGAAGGCGCTCGAAATCCACAGGCAGGCCACCAGCCCGTAGGCCTGGTACACCCAGCCGGACAGCAGCGTGCCGAGCAGTCGTCCCATCGCGTTGGCCATGTAGTAGAAGCCCACGTCGAGCGATACCCCGTCGGCCTTGGCGTAGCTGACGATGAGGTAGCTGTGCAGCGACGAGTTGATGGCGAACAGCGCGCCGAACAGCAGCAGCCCGCCGATCAGGACCGGCTGCTCCGCGAGCTCGCCGGCGAGCCCCAGCCCGATCAGCGCCGGCAGGCCCGCCAGCACGGCCGCCCAGGCGAACGCCGTGCGCCCATCCGGCACCTGCCCGCGCGCCTTGCCGGTCACGCGCGGCGCGAACGACTGGACGACGCCATAGCCGATGATCCAGAGCGCAAGAAAGCCGCCGACCTGCCAGTGATCCCAGCCGAACGAGGTGGCGAGGTACACCGGCAGCGCCACCACGAACCAGACGTCGCGCGCGCCGAACAGGAACAACCGTGCCGCCGAGAGCAGGTTCACGGCCCGGCTCTTGGACAGCAGGTCGCGAAACTTCGGCGCGTTCTTCGCCTTGCCGAGGTCTTTTTTCAGCGACACCAGGCTGGCGACGAACACCAGCGCCAGCGCCGTCGCCATGACCGCCAACGCGCCCCGGAAGCCGAGCCCGGTCAGCAGCGCGCCACCGAGAAAGAAGCCCACGCCCTTGAGTGCGTTCTTCGAACCCGTCAGCACGGCGACCCAGTGATAGAGCCGACCCTGCTCGCCGTCCGGCACGAGCAACTTGAGGCTGCTCTTGGCCGACATCTTGTTGAGGTCCTTGGCGATGCCGGACAGCGCCTGGGCGCCCATCACCCACGGGACGCTCAACCAGGCGACCGGGACCGCCAGCATGGCCAGCGCGACCACCTGCATCGCCAGGCCGACATTCATGGTGCGGTTGAGCCCCAGGTGCGCGCCGAGCCAGCCGCCGATCAGGTTGGTGACCACGCCGAAGGCTTCGTAGAACAGGAAGAGCGCGGCGATCTGCAGCGGTGTGTAGCCCAGCTGATGGAAGTGCAGCACCACCAGCATGCGCAACGCGCCATCGGTGAGGGTGAAGGCCCAGTAATTGCCGGTGACGATCAGGTACTGGCGAACGGCGGGGGAGAGCGGTGGCATGGGTCGGTTCACAGATGGGATGAGTTACCGGTCGGAAACGGCGAGACACGGCGTGGCGGCGGGAAGGCGGTCGGCGCGGCTCGGCAGGCGGAGCGAATCCCGGTTAACCTTCGGCGTCCTCGTCATGTCGAACTGTCCGTGAAAAACGCTTTGCTGACCTACATCGTGCGCTACCCCTCGGCCGGATTGCTGTTCATCCAGCTGCTCGGCATCGTGCTGTACCCCTTCATGGAAGACACCACGCTGGGCCGCGCCGCCTTCGGCGCCTTTGGCGTGGTGGTGCTGGTGTCGGCGCTGCGCATGGTCAGCCGCAGCCCGACGCTGCACTCGGTCGCCTTCGTGCTCGCCGCCTCGATCCTGGCGCTGACGGTGATGGTCGAGCTGACCGACTCGCCGACCTTGCGGCTGGTGCTGGTCGTGCTGGAGTCGGCGTTCTACTTCTACGCGACCTTCAGCCTGATCGGCTACATGACGGAGGACCAGCGCACCACCACCGACGAGCTGTTCGCGGTCGGTGCGACCTTCACCTTGCTGGCGTGGGCGTTCGCCTACGCGTTTGCCGCCTGCCAGATCATCGCGCCCGGCAGCTTCACCGCGCTGCTCGATCCGGACCAGCCGCGCACCTGGCTCGAGCTGCTGTTCCTGAGCATCACGCTGCTGTCGGGGGTGGGGCTGGGCGACATCCTGCCGGTGCGGCCGATGGCCCGTGCGCTGGTCATGCTCGAAGAAATCGCCGGCCTGATGTACATCGCGCTGGTGGTATCGCGCGTGATCGGCCTGACCATCCGCCGCTGAGCCTGTCCGAACGTCGCGCCTCGGCCCGGGCGATCGCTCGTCGGGCGCGGCCGGTGCAGCCGGAACCTTCTGCGCTCGGCGGGTTTCCTCTGAAGACAACCGCTGCGCGCGGTGGCCACGCGTTCCGTGCCGCGGGGCAGGCGTCGCTGCCGCGCCGGTAGACGGACACTTCAAAGGAGTAATCCCATGACCCGTGACGAACGTATTCGCGAACTGGCTGACCAGATGTGGAATTCGGCAGGCCGCCCGGAAGGCCAGGAGAAGCGTTATCTCAAGCAGGCGCAGGACATCGTGACCGGCTTCGACGGGCCGGATGGCGGCGAGCGCATGCGCGAAGGCAGCATCCAGAGCAGTGTCGCGCCGCCGATGCCCAAGTCGGACAGCCAGGGCTGACGAGCGCGCGGCCGGCGCGGTAATCGACCGCCGTGCCGGCCCGTCCGCCTTCACGCCAGCCCGACCTTGCGTGCCAGTTCCATGGTGCGGTTGGCGTAGCCCCATTCGTTGTCGTACCAGGCATAGAGCTTCACTTGCGTGCCATTGACCACCATCGTCGACAGCGCATCGATGATCGATGAGCGCGGGTCGGTGCGGTAGTCGATCGACACCAGGGGCCGCGTCTCGTACCCGAGGATGCCGTTCAGGGGCCCTTCGGCGGCCTCTCTCAGGCGGTCGTTCACCTCCTCCGCCGTGGTGGCACGCTCCACCTCGAACACGCAGTCGGTCAATGACGCGTTCGCCAGCGGCACGCGCACGGCGTGGCCGTTCAGCCGCCCCTTCAGTTCCGGAAAGATCTCGGCGATCGCCGTCGCCGAGCCAGTGGTCGTGGGAATCAGGCTCATGCCCGACGCCCGCGCGCGACGCAGATCCTTGTGCGGCTGGTCCAGAATGCTCTGGGTGTTGGTCAGGTCGTGGATGGTGGTGATCGAGCCGTGGCGGATACCGAACGCCTCGTGGATCACCTTTACCACCGGCGCCAGGCAATTGGTGGTGCAGGACGCTGCGGTGACGATGCGGTGCCGGGCCGGATCGAACGAGCCGTCGTTCACGCCCATGACGATGTTGAGCGCGCCCGGCTCCTTCACCGGGGCACTGACGACCACGCGCTTGACGCCCTGGTCGAGGTAGCCCTGGAGCACGGCGACCGTCTTCATCTTGCCGCTGGCCTCGATCACCAGATCGCAACCGGACCAGTCTGTGTCGGCGATGGCCTTGTTGGCGGTGACGCGGATGCGGCGACCATCGATCACCAGCGCGTCGCCGTCGCTGCTCGCCTCGTGCTGCCAACGGCCATGCACCGAATCGAAGTTGAGCAGATGGGCATGGGTGGCGGCGTCGCCGGCCGGGTCGTTGATCCGGACGATCGCCAGCTCGGGCCAGTCCCAGGCAGCGCGCAGCGCCAGCCGACCGATGCGGCCGAAGCCGTTGATACCGACAGTGAGTGTCATGGGTGCTCCTTCGAAGGGGTTAGGCACGCGGGGCGAACATGATGATGGCCATGCCGAGGCCGGCGATGCCGGCGCCGAGCAGGTCCCAGCCCGTCGGGCGGATGCCGTCGACCAGCCACAGCCAGATCAGCGCCACGCCGATGTAGATGCCGCCATAGGCTGCATAGACGCGGCCGGCGGCGGTCGGGTGCAACGACAGCAGCCAGGCGAACAGGGCCAGCGACAGCGCGGCCGGCAGCAGCAACCAGGCGCTCTTGCCCTGGCGCAACCAGAGATAGGGGAGGTAGCAGCCGACGATCTCGGCCACGGCGGTCAGGGCGAACAGCGCGAAGGTCTTGAGCATGCGCGTCAGATCGTCCGCTGGTTGACGCGCTGGGAGAGCGCTTCGGCCGATTCCTTGCGCTCGGAGTAGCGGTCGACGAGGTAGTCCGCCCGTTCGCGCAGCAGCAGGGTGAACTTGACCAGTTCCTCCATCACGTCGACCACGCGGTCGTAGTAGGGCGAGGGCTTCATTCGGCCGTCGTCGTCGAATTCGAGGTAGGCCTTGGGCACCGAGGACTGGTTGGGGATGGTGAACATGCGCATCCAGCGTCCCAGCACGCGGAGCTGGTTGACCGCGTTGAAGCTCTGCGAGCCGCCGCTGACCTGCATCACCGCCAGCGTCTTGCCCTGCGTCGGGCGAACCGCGCCGAGCGCGAGCGGCACCCAGTCGATCTGGGCCTTGAAAACCGCGGTCATCGCTCCGTGCCGCTCCGGCGAGCACCACACCTGGCCTTCGGACCACTGCATCAGCTCGCGGAGTTCCTGCACCTTGGGGTGCTCGGCCGGGGCATCGTCGGGCAGCGGCAGGCCCGAGGGATCGAAGATGCGCGCGTCGGCGCCGAAGTGACGCAGCAGGCGCGCCGCTTCCTGGGTCAGCAGCCGGCTGTAGGAGCGCTCGCGGATCGAGCCATAGAGCAGCAGGATGCGCGGTTCGTGCGTGAAGGTGCGGGTGACGGCGAGCCTGTCGGTATCCGGCAGATCGACGCAGCGGGGATCGAGGTTGGGTAGATCGGTCATGGCGATTCGGAGGGCGGCCGCTTGGGGAATAAAGGCTCCGACTATACGGACTGTCGCCGCTCCGGCTAAAGCGTTGCCGCGAACGGCGCCCATTCGCGAGCAGGCTCGCTCCTACGAAAAGCCGAGCCGGCGGGACTTCTGTAGGGCTCGCGAAAGCGGGGCGTGGGCGGGCGATGGTTCGTGGATGGCTTTCTGCGATCGAGCCGACGATCGGTCGTACACGGGCCTTTATGCGGACGTGATGGCGCGCCGCTCTAGCGCGGCGATTGTTTCGTGCCGTCGGCATGGGATTAAGCCGAAGTCGGCGATTGGATGGCTCGGCCTAATCTTTTGGATGGATATCGGCGGCGTAAACGCGACGAGCAGAATCGATCCGCCCGTCGCGCCATCGGGTCGCGGCGGTGCTTGCAAAGGAGTGTCTCCCATGAAAATGCCCTCGCTGTCGTCCTCTCGTTTGCCGTTCTCCCTCTCGTTGTCACTGCTGGCGTCGTTGAGCGCCACCGGTGCGCATGCCGAAAACAACGATGCCTACCTCCAGCAATACGGCGCCGACAATGTGTCGGCCACCCTGCAGACCGGCGACGGCAACATCGCCGCGGTCACGCAGTACGGTGTGTTGAACCAATCGCAGGTCGTTCAGACCGGCGTCTCGAACGAGGTCTCGGTGATCCAGTCCGAAGAGGGTTATCCGCACGTCTCGCAGATCGAGCAGCAGGGCGACACCAACCTCATCGACCTGCAACAGCACATGGGATCGGGTTCCTACGCCACGCTGTACCAGGAAGGTACCGGCAACGTCTTCCTGATCGATCAGCAGTTTTACGCCAACAGCCTCGATGCCGCCGCGGTCGGCACGGGCAACCGACTCGAGGTGATGCAGTTCAGCTACGGCTCCGGCGAAACACGGCAGGAGGGCGCCGGCAACCGCATCGGCCTCTGGCAGGAGGTATACGGCTACGGTGGCGGTGCGGTGCTTCATCAGAGCGGGGACCGCAACCAGCTGGACATGACCCAGATCGGCGGCGGCCGCTATTACACCGGGACGGTGTACTTCGATCAGGTCGGTGCGGACAACCAGGGCAGGGTGCGCCACGGTGGCGGTTTCAACACCTTCGAGTTCGTCCAGCAGGGCGACCGCAACAGTGCAGATATCACGCAGTGGGGCCGTAGTAGCGAGCTGCATGGCCGTTCCGAGGGTGACGACAACCAGGTCACGCTGGTGCAGGACTTCGACGGAGGCGTGATCGATCTACTGCAACAGGGCGACGCCAACCTGGCCAGCGTGGTGCAGGAAGCCTACTACGCCAACGCCTCGATCACGCAGATCGGTGATGCCAACCAGGCGTCCATCAGCCAGACCATGAGCGATTTCCTGAGCCTGGGCGGCGACAGCGCGACGATCATCCAGCAGGGCAACGGCAACCTGGCGAACGCCGTCCAGCAGTGACGCCCGCGCCGCCGGAGCGCCGCTCGCCACGGCCGCGGCGTTCTAGCGGCAGCTGCCTTGCAGCGACTCGGACAGGTGACGCGTGCGGGCGGCCCGGCGCGCGCCGATGCGAGGCGGGCGCTCGTCATTCAGGCGCCCCGGTGCCGGCGGGGCGTCATCGTGGATGACCTCTTCGCTGTCGGGGCGCGTATGGGCGAAGCTGAACAGGTTGCTGAGAATCAGACCGGACGTGAGGTATTGCATGGCAGGGTCTCCAACGGAATGCCTGACTGCCGGCTAGCCTAGGCCGGCTTCGATGACCGGCTGATGACGGCGATCAAAAACCGGACAGGCGTCGGCCGCTGGCCTTCGGAGCTTTCTGCCGCTCGGCGCATGGCTTGACCGCCAGCCGGACGAGGCGGGCGGTCGACGGCGCAACCTGTCTGTGCAAGAACGGCTGGACGGACCTTCGACGAGGCGTCAACGTCCCATGCTCGGGCTTTGCATGAGGATCGGCGATGCGTACTCGCCTGATGATGGTTGGCGTGCTGGTGCTGCTGCACCTGTTCATTGGCGTGACGCTTGTCGGCGATCTGCCGTTCGGTCCGCTGGGACGCGGGTTCGGTTGGTTGTACCTGGGCGTCTCGATGGTGCTGCTGCCGCTGGGTCTGCGCTCGTCGGCCGGGAAGCGCTGGCTGGTCTGGCCGGGCCTGCTGGCGATGGGCATCTTTTCCAGCCTGGCGGTGCTGTCGCTGATGCGGGCGTTCATCGTGGCGGTCGCCGATCTGCTGGGCTGGGGCAACCGAGGGCTGGCGCAAGGCTCGGCGCTGGTCGTGCTGCTGGCGGTGGGGCTGTTCACGCTGTTCGGACTGCTCAATGCCCGGCGCACGGCACGGGTGGTCGAGCGCGACATCCGGCTCGAAGGCCTGCCGCCGGCGCTGAATGGCTTTCGCATCGTCCAGCTGAGCGATATCCATGTCGGCCCGACCATCCGTCGCGGCTACCTGCAAGCCATCGTCGAGCGGACGAACCGGCTCGAACCGGATCTGATCGCCATCACCGGCGACCTGGTCGACGGCAGCGTTGAGCAATTACGCGAGCACGTGGCGCCGCTCGCCGGGCTCGAGGCTCGGCATGGCAGCTACATCGTCACCGGCAACCACGAGTACTACGCCGGCGTCGGGGCCTGGATCATGGAGTTCGCCCGTCTCGGCCTGCCGGTGCTGCTGAACGAGCATGTGCGGCTGCGCCATGACGATGCCGATCTGGTGGTCGCCGGCATCACCGATTACTCGGCGCACCACTTCGAGCCCACCCACCGCAGCGACCCGACCGCGGCGCTGATCGGCGCGCCGGCCCATGCACCGAAGATCCTCCTGGCTCACCAGCCTCGCTCGGCCGCCGCGGCGCGCGAGGCAGGCTTCGATCTGCAGCTGTCCGGGCATACTCACGGCGGCCAGTTCTGGCCCTGGATGCACCTGGTGCGCTGGCAGCAGCCCTGGGTCGCCGGGTTGCAACGCACCGGGCGGCTCCAGGTGTACATCAGCCGCGGCACCGGCTACTGGGGGCCACCGCTGCGTTTTGGCGCGCCGTCGGAGATCACCCTCATCCGCCTGATCGCGGCCTGAGGCCGGACCGTTTCGTGGGTGCGGACAGCCTCAGGCGTGGATAGGCAGCTCGTACGGGCGGCCGTGGGCGACCGGCAGCGCATCGTCGTCGCGGCGAAAGCGCAGCAGCGAGCCGACGTAGGCTTCGCCGTTGGCCAGCACACAGCCGGCGTCTTCGACGTGCGCGTTGTATTCGAGGGCGATCATTTCCTGGCAGAAGGACGGTGACAGGCCCCGGTCGGGATCGACGAGCAGAACGTCCACCTGGTCCGCCGAGAGCAGGTCGATCACGTTGGCCAGCGCCATCGGATGCTCCGCGTGGTACAGCAGGTCGCTGCCGATGATGAGGTCGAACCGGCCGAAGTCGTCCGGGCAGTCTTCCCAGTCGAGGGCCCGGTAGCGCGGCGGGGTGAGTTCGTTGAGCCGTGCGTTGTCGGCGAGGAAGATCGGGATCAGCGGGTGGTAGTCGCTGACCGTCACGTCCGCGCCGCGCCGATGCGCCACCAGGCTGGCCAGCGCCAGGCCGGCGCCAAGCTCCAGCACCCGCTTGCCGTGCAGATCGAGCCCGAGCAGGGCGTTGGCCAGCACCATGCCGGACGGCCAGACCTGCCCGAACAGCGCCCAGCTGTCCTCGTCGATACCGAGCGCCAGGGCAGCGCCGTCGGGATCGTGGTACTGGTCGGGGTCGAGCAGGGAATGCATGACGAAGTGCATGTCGCCGACCGAAACGGTCTGGCGTTTGACGCGATAGCCGGGCACGGAATGACCTCTCGGCTGCCGGGTGGCAGCGCTCGTTACAGGCGAGCGTCGGAAGACGGGGCGTATAAATGAAGAAGCCCCGCCAGGCGGACCGCCTGGCGGGGCTTTTTGCGACAGGTGTCGTTTAGACGACTTGAACCTGATCGGCTTGCAGGCCCTTCTGGCCCTTGACCACGTTGAAGGTCACGGCCTGACCTTCGGCCAGGCTCTTGAAGCCGGCGCTTTCGATCGAACGGTAGTGGACGAAGAGGTCCGGGCCATCCTGCTGAGTGATGAAGCCGAAACCTTTCTCATCGTTGAACCACTTGACCGTACCGGATTGACGAGTCGACATGTTTGTATCTCCAGGGAGTAATTGGCTGCGGCGCTGCGACAGGCAGGCCGAGACTGGATGCAAAAGTGAAAACGACCGAGGAGATGGAACGACAAAATCAATACATCAAGCCGGGTACGCTGTAACAGCTGCAGAGCAGTGGCGGCCACTCTACTCGCTTGAGCGGCGATGTATAGCCTTTTCTGCTTTGGCTCGGGCGCATCGATTTATCCGGCTAATCGAAGCGGCCAGGCCAGGCCCGTCGAGGGCTGGCGATGCGCGTGCAGGCGTGGCGAATCAAAGATTCGGGGATACCGCTCGTCGCCTACCCGGCGAAGACGCCGATCGACTGGCTGAGCTCAGCCTGTCTGGAACGGGCAAGGCGGCCGCGGATTAAGCCGATTTCAGCCACCCATCGGCAGCCCTCAATCTGTCGATGGATATCGGCGGCGTTGCGCCAGCGACAGAATCCGGCCGGACTGTGCCGCTGCGTTCTGCTCGCGGCACCGGCAATGGCCTGCAATGGAGTGTTCCCATGCGTCGATCCTTTTATTCCCTGTCGCTTCTCGCGCTTGTCTGTTCGGCTTCCGCCTACGCGCTGGACGGCACGTCCGAGCAGACCCAATTGGGTACTGGCAACCAATCCTCGCTCACGCTCAGCGGAAGCGGCAGCGCGACCACCTTCCAGGACGGAGCGCTGAACAGCGTTGTCGTCGACCAGCAGGACGAGGGGTTCGGCCATGTCGCCCAGATCGAGCAACGGGGCGAAGGCAATGACCTTCAGCTGACCCAGGTGCTGGGCAATGGCTCCGTAGCGCGGGTCTATCAGAATGGCGCCGGTAACCAGTTCGTGGTCACCCAGGAGTATTACGCCAACACGCTCGATGCCACGGCGACCGGCAATGACAACCGTCTGACCGTCTATCAGGGCAGCTTCGGCGAGGCGACGACGGTGCAGACGGGCGACCGTAACGACATCACCGTTTCCCAGTTCACCGCAGGCTACGGCGGCGGGACGGCGTTGACCCAGACCGGCAATGACAACGTGATGGCGCTGACGCAGACCAGCGGCCAGCAATTCAGCGGGATGGTGCTGTTCGACCAGGTCGGCAACTTCAACCAGGCGGTGATCGCCCAGGGCGCGGAGCAGGGCAATCTGCAATTCACCCAGCAAGGCGACGGCAACGTCGCAACCATCGATCAGTACGGGCGCGCACCGACCATTCGCGGCCGCTCGGTCGGCAATGGCAACGAGGTCACCCTCAGGCAGAGCTTCGACGATCCGGTCATCGATCTGGTCCAGGAAGGGAACGGCAACCTCGCGAACGTTGACCAGTCGGCGCTGTACGTGTCGGCCAGCATCACCCAACTTGGCGATGCCAACCAGGCCAGCGTGCAGCAGCTGGGCGGGTTCGCCGGTGGCGACAGTGCCGTCATTCTCCAGCAGGGCACCGCCAACGTGGCGACCGTCCTCCAGCAGTGAACCTCGGGCCGGCACGCCGGCCCAACTCAGGACCACTTCCGCGCGGCCGGCCTTCCGGTCGCGCTCGCCTGAGGAGCCCTGCATGAAAGCCATGACCTACGACCGCTACGGCGATCCCGACGTGCTTCAGCTCACCGACCAGCCGATGCCGCGGGTCGGGCCGGGCGAGGTGCGCATCGAGGTACACAGCGCCGCGGTGAACCCGGTCGACTGGAAACTGATGGCCGGGATGCTGGACGGCCTGATGCTGCCGCTGTTTCCGGTCATTCCGGGCTGGGACGTGGCGGGCGTGGTGGAAAGCGTCGGGCCCGATACGCCCGAATTCGAGCCCGGCGACAAGGTGCTGGCCTACGCGCGCAAGGATTTCGTCCACGGCGGGACCTTCTGCGAATACGTCACCCTGGCCGCCCGCGCGGTGGCGCGCAAGCCTGATGGAGTCGACTGGGACCAGGCGGCGGGCCTGCCGCTGGCCGGGCTCACGGCGTATCAGCTGTTGACGCGGCTGGGCCTGCGCGAGGGCGAGACGGTGCTGATCCACAACGCGGCTGGTGGAGTCGGCGTATTAGGCGCGCAGATCGCTCGAAACCTCGGTGCGCGCGTGATCGGTACCGCGTCGGAAAAGAACCACGACTTCCTGCGCTCGCTGGACGTCGAGCCGGTCGACTATCGCGGGGATGTCGCTCAACAGGTTCGGTCGCTCGCCCCCGAGGGCGTCGACCTCGTGGCCGACTTCATCGGCGGTGTGCTCGAGACGACCCGCGCCGTGCTCAAGGCCGGTGGCCGGCACGGATCGATCGTCGATGACGCCGTCCAGCAGGCCGGCGGCCTCTACCTGTGGGTGCGGCCCGACGGTGAAGCACTGCAGGTGCTTGCCGAGATGGCCGCCCAGGGCCGTCTGGACGTCCCGATCGCCCGAACCTTCGAACTCGAGCGCCTGGCCGATGCCTTCCGCGAAAACCAGACCGGGCACGTCACGGGCAAGCTGATCGTCCACGTCAAGCGCTGATCTGCCGCCGGGTGGCGCGTGGGCGAGGTTCCTAGGGTTCGGTCGGTGCGCTGGGGTAGTGGCGACGGCGCCAGGATTGCAACTGCGCGCCCTTGGCCAGACGGCCGGCGATGTAGGCCAGCGTCTCGGGAATGGGCTTCTCGCCATCGAGCATGCTGGCCAGGCGTGGCGTCGCCAAGGCCCAGAAACGCTTCATCTCGGGTATGTCGGGCATGATCTCGCCGCGCTCGGCGGAGGCGAAGGTATGGGCGATCAGCGGGTCTTGCGACAGGCGCGCCATGATCTCCAGGTTGGCCACCGCCCCGAGCGGTTTTTCGGCGTTGATTTCGGCGAGGCCTTCGGCGCTGGTGAGGTAGTCCTCGATGAAGCGCTGGGCCTGCGCCTGGTTGGGGCTGGCGCTGTTGATGGCCGCGGCCAGCACGCCGACGAAGGGTTTGCCGGGCTGGTCGGCGCGCGCGGTCGGGATGTCCGCCAGGGCGAAGCGGATGCCGGCCTGCCGGATCTCGTTCCAGGCCCAGGGTCCGTTGACGATCATGGCGATCTCGCCCCGCTTGAAGCCCTCCATCATGCCGGCGTAGTCGGCCGCCCGGTCGAGCACGCCGTCGTCGAGCAGGCGTTTGATCGACGCGACGCCTTCCACCGCGCCGGGCGTGGCGAGGCCGACGTCGGTCAGGTCGTAGATGCCGTCCTTCTTCTTCAGGCTGTAGCCGCCGCTGCCGGCGATGATCGGCCAGGAGAAATACAGGTTGCGGTAATCCCAGGCGATGGCCCGCTTGCCCTGGGCGCGCAGGTTGCGATCCAGCTCGGCGACCTCGGCGAGGGTGCGGGGCGGGGTGGGGACGAGGTCCCGGTTGTAGATCAGGCTGACGACTTCGGTCGCCAGCGGATAGCCGTAGTACCGGTTGCCGATCGTGACCGCATCCCAGGCGAAGGCGGGCGCACGATCGAGCGCGGCCTGGCTCGGTTGGACGGTGGCGAGCAGGCCGTTGTTGATCCAGGAGCCGAAGCGGTCGTGGGCGAAGATGACGATGTCCGGGCCCTTGGCCGTGCTGGCCAGGCGATCGAAGCGGGCGGCGAGGTCGTCGGGGGTGGCGACGACGACCTCCATCCCGGTGGCCGTAGCGAAGCGCTCGCCGATCCGGGCGACGGCCTGGTGGCCTTTGTCCTGGTTGATCCAGATGCTCAGGGTGTCGCGTTCCAGCGCATGGGCCGGGGCGGCGAGCAGGGCCAGGTGGGTAAGCAATGGCAGAAGGATTGTTCTTGTTTTCATGGCTGCGTCCTGCAAAAGGGAGGGGAGCTCGCGCGCCCCTCCAGGTCACTGAATGGTCACTTGATCTGGATGTGCTCCAGCAGGTAGGCCTTGGCTCCGCTGTCGCCGACCCGCGCGGCCTCGTCGGCCAGGCGCAGGGCGCGTTCGAGGTCCTTTTCCGCCAGTGCCGCGTCGATCGCCTGGCGGTAGTACGCCTGGGTTTCGGGCAGCACCGATGGCGCGGGCACGGCAGGCAGGGTGGCGCCCATCTCGCGGCCGGTGCTGTAGGCCGGCACGTAGGTGTTGGCCTCCTGGCCGGCGACGCGGTCCTCGATCAGCACCATCTTGATGATGCCGGTCGGCGCGTGCTGGGCGACCGGGTCCGGTACGGCGGGTGGCTCGTTGCCGAGCGCCTCGGCGTAGGCCTTGGCCGGATGCACCAGGGTGGTCTGGCCGTCCATCTGCGCCTCGGAGGTGAACAGCACGAGGTAGCGCTCGTTGTTGGGGTTGTCGCGGTAGAGCCGATCGATACGCAGACGAGCGTCGAGGCTGTCGCCCTTCATGCCCGAGGCGGGCACGTAGGTGAAGTCGTCCGCATCGAGCAGCCGGGTGATGCGGAAATCGGCATCCAGCAGCATGGCGCTGGGGGCCAGCACCGTGTCGCCGGCCTGGCTGTACAGGCGGATCTCGAACGACTTGCTGTCAACCGGCAGCGCGAAGGCCCGGAAGAAGCTCTTGCCGCTGTCGAAGGCGTAGGCCGGGGCGCTGGTGTCGATCACCACGTCGCCGGAAAAGTCCGCCTTAATCGGCTGGTACGGCAGCTGGTCGATCCGCTCGCAGCAGATCGGGGCCGCCGCCAGGGCCTGGCGGGCAGTGTGTTCGGAAACTTCAAGCGGCGCGGGTGTAGGGGTCAGCGCGTCCACCCGTCGCAGCGGTTCGCTGCCACAGCCGGCCACGACTGCGGCCGCCAGTGCGAGGAGGGTAAAGCGGGTCATTCTCATGGGAATACTCCGATCGCCAAATCGAAAAGACCCCGGCCAGCCCTGGCCGGGGTAAAACACCGCCGAAACGGTGGGAGCGGAAACACGGTGAATCGAACCGGTCGGCGACGCGACCCTGGGAGGAGAGGCCCGCACGTCGCCGTCGGTCCAGACCGGGTGAGCACCGCTGCGCCTGGTCATGCTGCGTTGCAGGCATGACCGTCGCTCGCGAGGTTCCCTCACCGGTCTGGGCGACGCATCACCACCAGGCTTCGGCCTGGACGCCAAAGGTCAGACCGTCGTCGTCGCCGGCGTCGATCGACTGGCTGGCAGCCTGATAGCGGCCGCCGTCCCACATGGCGTAGGTGGCGAACACGCGGATCTGCGGGCGGGCCCAGAAGCTGCGGCCGGCCGACCACTGCTGGGCGATGGTGAATTTCTTGAGGTCGCGCGAATCCTGGTCGTCGGCTTGCGGCTCGATGTAGTCGTAGCCGAACTCGAACGCGGTGCTCATCACGTCGTTCCACTTGTACACCGGACGCACGCCGAAGGAGGCCCAGGTCTGGCCGGACTCGTTGTCGAAGTCCTTATCCTCGTAGATCTGCACGTACATCATCTCGATGTTTTCGCTCAGCCCGACCACGCCCTGGTTGACCACGCGGAGCATGTCGCCGTCGCTGTTGCCGGTGCTGTTGCGGCCGCTGCTGCCGATGATGCCGTCGGTGCCGTATTGCACGGCCAGCTTGTTGTAGCCGCCGAACCAGTTGCCCTGGGTGTGCTCGAGGGTGACGAGGTGGCCCTTCTGGTCCTCGTAGCCGTCGTCGCGCTCCTGGAAGTCGGCGAGGTTGGCCTTGCCGTAGTCGTAGCCGATTTCCAGCTTGCCACCGGGGTTGACGTCGATTTCGGCCAGGCGGAAGTCGAGGGTGTCGTTGGCGATGTTGGTGCCGGTCCCCGAGCCCTGGTAGACCCAGTCGCCGTCGGTGTTGCGCATCCAGGCCACGCTGGCCTTGGCGAAGCCGAGGTCGATGTCCTCGATGCCGGCGCCCGGACCCGACACGTCCCAGTAGTAGTAGTCGTTGATGTGCACGTCATGGCGCTTGTAGTAGCGCTTGCCGGCCCAGATGTCAGCGCCGGGCAGGGCGTCGATCAGGTTCTTGCCGATGACGTGGAACTGACGCAGCGCGACGTCGCCGGCTTCGTCATAGGGGTTGTAGTTGCCGTCGGCGTTGGTGTCGCTGCCTTCCCAGTCGTTCTCCTGGGTCGACTTGTAGGCAATCATCGTGTCGACGTAGAAGCTCTTCTCGCCCTCTTCCCAGACTTGCTGGCCCAGGCCGATCTCGGCGTAGGTCTCGCACTCGTTGCCGAGGCGGTACTTGGCGGGCGCGCCAGCGACCTGGAAGCAGGCCTGATCGCCGCCGCCAGCGGTGGCACCGACGCCCGAGCGCATGTAGCCGTGGAAATCGACGGCCGCCGCCGGGCCGCTGACGAGCAGGGCGGCCAGCAGATAGCCGGGCTTGAGCAGGAAGGTGGGTTGCTGGATGTGCTTCATGTGTGAAGTCCCTTGTTTTTGTTGTGGTCGTGCTTGAGTGGCGCCGTTCCGGTCCGCCGGCATGTCCGGGCGGCTGGCTGCGGTGCGGCAAGACTCGGTGATGGCCGGCTGACCTCACATCCTCCCGGCGGAAAAAAAGCGCGGCGGAGCGGCGGGGCGTAGCGCAGGGGTAGAAAGCGAAGCGGCCGGCGGGGAGGGGCGGAGCGCAGCGGCGGGGCGCAGTCGAGACCGCCATCGGCCTGGCCACTACGCCGGCAGGAAGTGCCTCGGGGGAGGTTTGTGCGGGACGGGTGCCGGCGCAGGCTGGCCCTGCCGGTCGGACGCACCGCCGGCAGCCATCCACCGTCCGTGGGCCTGGCCCGGCTGTCGGACGCCCGCACAAGTACAAGAACGGAGTGTTGCGATGAGCCGATCCCTGCGTGCCGCCTGCCTGGCGGCGATCCTCCTGCCCCTGACCTGCCAGACGGCGCTGGCCGACGTCGCGGGCAACAGCCCCAACGACGTGCGCTATCACGGCGGCGACGAAATCATCCTCCAGGGCTTTCACTGGAACGTCGTCCGCGAGGCGCCCAACGACTGGTACAACATCCTGCGCGACAAGGCCTCCACCGTCTCGGCCGACGGCTTTTCAGCGATCTGGATGCCGGTGCCCTGGCGCGACTTCTCGAGCTGGAGCGACCCCGCCAAGGGCACTTCCGGCGGCGGCGAAGGCTACTTCTGGCACGACTTCAACAAGAACGGCCGCTACGGCAGCGACGCGCAGCTCAAGCAGGCGGCCGCCGCCCTCAACGGGGCGGGCGTGAAGGTGCTGTACGACGTGGTGCCCAACCACATGAACCGCGGCTACCCCGACAAGGAAATCAACTTTCCCGCCGGCCAGGGCTACTGGCGCAACGACTGCGCCGATCCCGGCAATTACGCCAACGATTGCGATGACGGCGATCGCTTCATCGGCGGCGAGTCCGATCTCAACACCGGCCACCCGGATGTGTTCGCCCTGTTCCGCAACGAGTTCGGCAACTTGCGCGGCAACTACGGCGCGGGCGGCTTTCGCTTCGATTTCGTGCGCGGCTATGCGCCGGAACGGGTCGATAGCTGGATGACCGCCGCGCATGACGACGCCTTCTGCGTCGGCGAGCTGTGGAAGTCGCCGAGCGAATACCAGAGCTGGCAATGGCAGAACACCGCCACCTGGCAGGAGGTCATCAAGGACTGGTCCGATCGGTCGGACTGCACCGTGTTCGACTTCGCGCTCAAGGAGCGCATGCAGAACGGTTCGATCGCCGACTGGCGGTACGGCCTGAACGGCAACCCCGATCCGCGCTGGCGGGAAGTGGCGGTCACCTTCGTCGACAACCATGACACCGGCTACTCGCCCGGCCAGAACGGCGGCCAGCACCACTGGCCCTTGCAGGACGGACTGATCCGCCAGGCCTATGCCTACATCCTGACCACGCCCGGCACGCCGGTGGTGTACTGGGCGCACATGTACGACTGGGGCTACGGCGACTTCATCCGCCAGCTGATCCAGATCCGCCGCACCGCGGGCGTGCGCGCCGATTCGCCGATCAGCTTCCACACGGGCTACTCGGGGCTGGTGGCGACCATCAGCGGAACGTCGCAGACGCTGGTCATCGCGCTCAACTCCAACCTCGGCAACCCGTCGCAGGTCGCCAGCGGCACCTTCAGCGAAGCGATGAACGGCTCCAGCGGCGCGATTCGCGTCTGGCGCACCGGCGCGGGCAGCAACGACGGTAGCGGCGACACGGGTGGTCTGGTGCAGGTCGGCTTCACCTGCAACAACGGCGTCACCCAGCCGGGCGACAGCGTCTATGCCGTCGGCGGTGTCGCCGAACTGGGCAACTGGAGCCCGGCCAGCGCCGTGCGCCTGACCGACACCAGCGCCTACCCGACCTGGAAGGGCAGCATCGGCCTGCCCGCCGGGCAAACGGTGGAGTGGAAGTGCATCATCCGCAACGAAGCGGACGCCAGCGCCGTCAGGCAATGGCAACCGGGCGGCAACAACAGCGTCCAGGTCGCTGCCGGCGCCAGCACCAGCGGCGCCTTCTGACCCACCGCGCGCCGGCTTGCCCGGCGCATGCTTGGCGAATGCACTTACGTCTTCGCGAGCAAGCTCGCTCCTACAGAGAACGCCGCCGTTTTGGCATTCGTAGGAGCGAGCTCGCTCGCGAACGGCATTTCGGCGCGAGTGCCGGCGTCGCGCCATTGCCGGCCCCACCGCCGTCCAGGTACGCCCTGTCGGGAAGGTGCTACGCCTGCGGCTACGCCCTGGCCGGCGGTCGGCGGGGAGGATGCGGCGGGTTATTGGCGGGAACATCCTGACGGGCATAACAAAAACGCTGCCCGTCAGCCAGGAGTACCTCCCATGTCCCGTCCCGTTCTGCACAGGCGCTTCGCGCTGGGTTTCCTTCCGCGGCTGTACCTGCTCATTGCTGCGCTCGTGGCGTTGCTCATGCTGGTCGGCGGTGCCAGCCTAATGGCGATCACGCGGTTGCAGGACAACACCGAACAGATGGCCGGGACGGCGTCGCGGCTGCTGGTCAGCGAGAGCTTTTTCAGCGCCTTGCAGAGCCTGACGCAGAACCTGTCCAACGCGCTGGCCGAGGATCAGCCCGGCGCGCTGGGCGCCTACGCCGAGCAGCACCGTGCGCTGCATGCGAAGGCCGTCGAACTGCTGCAACGGCTCGAACGGCTGACGCCCGACCAGCCTGCCGCGCGCGAGCGGCTGGAGCGCATCCTGCCGGAGCTCGATAGCCGCAGCCTGGCGCTGATCGACGCGCATGCCGCGCAACTGGCGCGGATCGAGCGCAACGCCGTCGGCCTGCGCGACCTGCAATTGCAGTTCTCGCGACTCAAGCAGGACCTCCTGCAGGCCCAGTTCGCCACCAAGGACGATCTGGTGGCCTATTCGATCAAGCAGTTCATCATTCCGCTCGAGCAGGCCGAGGCGCTGCTGTTCGACGCCATCGGCGCCGGCTCGAGCGTGCGGCTGGACGAGGCGAGCGCGACCTTGGCCCAGCGTGTGCCGGATCTGGAGAAGAAGCTCGACAACGTGCTGATGGATCTCGAGCCGCACCAGGACAGCCGGACCGACTACGCGCATACCTTCCGCCCGCAGTTCGCCGAAATCCTGCGGCACGCGGCGATCGAGGGCGATGGCGCGCTGGGCGACTATTACCAGTGGTTGCGCGACAAGCAGGACAACCGCCAACAAAAGGGCGCGCTGGCCGAACTGCAAGCCCAGGCCCGCGCCGACATCGGTGAACTGATCGCCGCCGCGCAGGCGGTCAACCAGGCCCGGCTCGACGAAGCCCGCGCCACCTACCGGCGCGGCGTGAACACGGTGTTGTCGCTGGCGGCGCTGTCGATCGGGATCGCGCTGTTCATGGGCATCTGGCTCAGCCGCACCATGCGCCAGGCGCTCGACGCCGTATCGACCGCGTTGCGGCGCCTGGCCGAGGGCGACCTGGGCGGGCGCTGCGAATACCGCCGCGCCGATGAGTTCGGCCGCGTCTCGGCGCACCTCAATCAGGTGGCCGCCAACATGCGCGATGCGCTGGCGCAACTCGGCCACAACGCCAACGAACAGGACGCCATCGCCCGCAGCAACGCCGAGGCCTGCGCCGGTGCGCGCGACGGGCTGGCGGCGCAGCGCGCGAGCATCGGCTCGCTGGTGGCCAGCCTCACCGAACTGGAAGCCAGCTTCGGCGAGGTCGCCCGCCATGCCGAAGACACCGCCGTGCGCGTCGGCAGCGTCGAAGACCTGACCAGCCGCGGCAGCCGGATCATGGCCGGCACCAGCGACAGCACCCGCAGCCTGGCCGATCAGCTCGAAGCGAGCGTCGCCGAGATCGCCAACGTTGAGGCGCTGAGCGAGCAGATCGGCCAGATTCTCGACGTCATCCGCGGCATCGCCGAGCAGACCAATCTACTGGCCCTCAACGCCGCCATCGAAGCCGCGCGCGCGGGCGAGCAGGGCCGGGGCTTCGCGGTGGTCGCCGACGAGGTGCGCGGGCTGGCGCAGCGCACGGCGCAGTCCACCGGCGAGATCCAGCAGCGCATCGAGCGGTTGGCGCAGGGCATCGCCGCCGCCGTGCACTCGGTAGAGAAGAGCCGCGGGCACATGCAGGCCAACCTCGATCAGGTCGGCCAGGCCGATGCGGTGATGCAGGACATTCGCGAGCAGATCGCGCACATCGCCGTCATGTCACGGCAGATCGACCAGGCCACCGCGCAGCAACGGCTCGCCGCCGAGGAGGTCTCGCGCGGCATGCACGAAGTCGACGACGCCGCCGAACGCAACATGGGCAGCGTGATCGCCATCGCCGAGCGCAGCGATCGCCAGGCCCGCATGTCGGCCGAGCAGCAGGCGCTCTGCGCGCGTTACCGCACCTGATTCCCGGCGCCGCTCAGGCGGTGCCGGCCGCGGCGCGCTCGCCGACCTGCCAATCGAGCGCCTGGGCCTGGGCGATACCCAGCGCCTGTTCCAGTGCGGCGCGGTCGGCGGTCGGCTCGTTCGCCAGCGCGCCGGCGGCGAGCAGGTCCTGATGGTGCTCGGCGACCATCCGCTGCATCCAGCCGATGCGCTTGAGGGTCAGCGGCGTACAGGTCTGGCCGCCGAGATCGTCGGCCAGATCGAGCCGGTGCGAGCGCCAGGCCTCGCGCAGGTACAGCGCCTCGACCGAGCCGGCGAGCGCCCGGCTCCAGTCGTCGAGAATCCGGTCCAGCCGCTCCAGCACGTGCGCTTCGGCGCCGCGTGCATAGAGGCCGGTGCGCCAGGCGCGGTAGGCCTCGCGGGCGATCGCCTTCTCCAGCCGGAACGCCGCCAGTGCGCGTTCCGAGCCGTGCGCTTCCTCGCCCAGCAGCCAGGCGAAGAACTGCCGCGTCTCGAAGCGTTCGGCCGGGTGGAAACCGGGGCAGGCGAGGCCGTCGCTGTTGTACTCGCGCAGCGGGTCGAAGCGGTACATGTAGCCAAAGTCGAACAGACGGATCCGCCCGTCGTCGAGCACATTGCCGGGACACAGGTCCCACTCGAACAGGCCGTTGGCGCTGAGCGTGATCAGGGTGTCGAACAGGTCCAGCAGGCGCGGCTCATCCCAGCGGGCGACGGGCGCGCCGTCGATCCACGGCGACAGCAACACGCCGCGGCGAAAGCTGGCGTAGCAGGTGTCGACGATGCCCGACAGCCGCTCGGCCAGCGCCGGCTGCTGCTTGAGACGGCGCAGGTCGGCGCGTCGCTGCACCTCGTTCAGGAACGAGGTCTGTCCGTCGATTCCCTGGACCAGGCACTTTTCGCGGGCGCGCTTGAGCGTCCAGCTGCGGCCCGCCGCCTCGATGCGGTAGACGTGCGCGGTAAGGCCGCCGGGCAGGCGCTGGCTGACGTAGGTTTCGCTGCCGTTGGTGGCGGCGAGCTGGTCGAGCGGCAGCGGGCAATCCCGCGGGTCGCCGACTTCCAGCTCCTGACCACTGGCGACGAAGGCCAGTTGGGCGTGATGGCGGTCATTCTGCGGCGTCATGGGCAGGCTCCTGTCCAGAGGGGTTCGAGACGTGGGTGGAGGTCGATCGGCCCGGCGGCGAGACGGGCGCAGCCGATTGCCGGCAGGGAGTCGACCGCGCCTGGGCAAGGTCGATAGCACAGAGAGACGGGAGGCAGACATGGCGGACATCTACAAGCCCGAAACCCTTTCCAGCGAAGAGGTCGATTCGCTCGACGGCGTGACAGCGCTGGATTTCGGCACCAACTGGTGCGGCCATTGCCGCGCCGCCGAGCCGTACATCGAGCGGGCGCTGGCCGAGTACCCGCAAGTCCGGCACATCAGGATCGAGGACGGCAAGGGCCGCCGGCTCGGCCGGCGCTACAAGGTCAAGCTGTGGCCGACGGTGGTGCTGGTGCGCCTGGGGCAGGAGCGGGCGCGCGTGGTGCGGCCCGCCGACGAGGAGTCCGTGAAGGACGCCATCGCCCAGGCGCTCGGCCAGATCAGCGGTTGAGCGCATCGTCGCCACCGGCCTGAACCACGATCACCCGGTCGTCGCCCTTCACGCGGGCGAAGGCGTAGGGCTGTTTCGACAAGGGCCGATGCTCACCGGCACCGATGGCCGGGTGGCGTGAGCGGAACTGGCCGATGCGCCGCCAATGCTCGATCAGTGCGGCGACCTCAGGCATTTCGTGGCGGCTCCAGTCCATCGAGGAACGCGTGCCCTGGAAGGGGTCCGAACCGCTCGGGCCGAACGGGCGGGCGCTCTCGTCGCCGTAGAAGATCTGCACCGCGCCGGGCGCCAGCAGCAGCGCCGCGGCGAGGCCGCGCTGTCGGGCGAGACTGTCGGCGGCCTTGTCGCTGAACAGGGCCGTATCGTGGGACGAGGCATAGCTCATGAAGTTGTGGCCGGCATTCCTGGCCAGCAGCCCGGCGTAGTGCTGGTAGCTGGTTTCGGCACGGGCCAGGCATTCGCTGGCGGGCAGGGCGACTTCATCCTGGAAGGCGAAGTTGATCAGTGCGTCGAAGCCGTTGTCCTGGTACAGGCTCGGTTCCGGGCCGTGGCCGAAGACCTCGCCCACCATCCAGAACGGCTGCCCGGCGAGCGGATCGTCCGGGTGCGCCGCCGACCACTCGGCGCGGGCCTTGTCCGCCGCGGCGCGCAGTTCGGCCCAGGCTTCGGGCTCGACATGCCGGACGGTGTCGGCGCGGAACCCATCGACGCCGAACTCGCGCACCCAGAAGGTGAGCCATTCGATGAGGTAGTCGCGCACGCGGTAATCCTCGCGTGCGACGGCACGGGTCGGCTGCTTGTGCTGAAGGAAGACCGGCAGGCCGACGTGCGCCTCGCTCTCGGTCTTGAAGTCGGGCAGGAAGGCCAGCAGGCCCTTGACCGGGTCCACGACCACGCTCGGCGGCTGGTCGTAGTCGCCGATGCCGGCGCGCACCCACTCCTTGCCCCACCAGTCGGCCCAGTCGGGGTGCTGGTAGTCGATCAGGTTGTGGTAGGCGTGCAGGTTCTCGAAGGATTCCGGCTGCCAGCGGGTCCACTGCTCGGGCAGGTACTGCGCCATGCCGTCGCGCAGGCCGCCGAAGTCGAAGGTCTGCATGTCGGCGAGGGTCGAGTAGCCGGGATGGTTCATCACCACGTCGAACAGCACGCGGATGCCGCGGGCGTGCGCCTGTGCGATGAGTTCGCGCAGGTCGTCTTCCTCGCCCATGTTGGCGTCGAGCTGCGTGTAGTCCAGCGCGTAGTAGCCGTGATAGGCGTAATGGCGGAAGTCGCCCTTGTCGCCGCCGCCGACCCACCCGTGGATCTGCTCGTACGGCGCGCTGATCCAGAGCGTATCGACGCCGAGCGCGTCGATGTAGTCGAGGCGCGCGGTCAGCCCTTCGAGGTCGCCGCCGTGGAAGGTGCCGATTTCCTGCTGGCCGTCGGGCTGACGCCCGTAGCTGTTGTCGTTGGACGGGTCGCCATTGGCGAAGCGGTCGGTGATCACGAAGTACACCGTCGCATTGCGCCAGTCGCGTCCGGCCGGCTGCGCGTCGCTGTCGGCGCGCTCGAGCAGCAGCAGGCCGTCGCTGCCCGCCGCGGGCGTCATGCGGATGCGGCCGTTCTCGACCCTGGCGGTCTGGCCGCTGTAGCCATCGCGCAGCAGCGTTCCGTCGGCGAACACCTCGCCGACGGCGACCTCCACCGCCTCGCCGTTCCACGGCTGGCACGCCACGACGGCCGGGGCGGCCGGCTTCTCCTTTATAGGCAGCAGGCGCAGCGACGGGGATTCCCCGGTTTCGACGATCAGGCGATAGCGGCCCGGCGCCGGAACTTCGAAGCGATAGGCGCTGCCCGAGGCAAGGGGCTGGCGCCGGTAGGGCGCGAGCGGCTTGGCCGGCTGCGTCGCGTCGCCGATCAGCAGCACGCCCGGCGCCAGTTCGACTTCGGTGCTGTAGCGCCCGGATTGCATGTCCGCCCACTCGAGGCTGACCGATCGGTCATCCAGGCGGACCGGTAGCTCGGGGTCGGCGAAGGCTGCGCAAGCGGGGAGCAGCAGGCCCATGACCAGCGGGTGACAAGCGGACGGAAGTCGGTGCATTGTGTCGCTCCGTTGTTGTTTTCGTCGCATTTAACGGCTTGATGGCCGCCAGGTGCAGGCGTAATCGGGGGTGTCGTCGGCGGGTTTCGGATGCTGCGCAGCGGCGATCTACGCCCTGTTTCTACGCCCTCGTCCTCCTCCCGCGGGGAGGATGCGCCGACCCGGGGCCTGGCCGAGTATTCACGGACCGCAAACGCCCAGGGGCCTCGCGGGTGGGATCAACAATAAGAAGCCACGAGGAAAATCGAGAATGAACAAGAAGCTGTGGGGTGCAGCCACCATCGGTCTGGCTGCGACGCTGAGTCTCCCATTGCAGGCCATCGCGGCCATCGAAGAAGGCAAGCTGGTCGTCTGGATCAACGGCGACAAGGGCTATAAGGGCCTGGCGGAGGTGGGCGAGAAGTTCACCGCCGAGACCGGCATCCCGGTCGAAGTCGCCCATCCGGACAGCGCCACCGACAAGTTCCAGCAGGCCGCCGCCACCGGCAACGGTCCCGACATCTTCATCTGGGCCCATGACCGCATCGGCGAATGGGCCAAGAGCGGCCTGATCAGCCCGATCACGCCGAGCGCCGACACCAAGGAGGAGATCGCCGACTTCGCCTGGAAGGCGGTGGGCTACGACAACAAGCTGTGGGGCTACCCGATCTCCCTCGAGACCATCGGCCTGATCTACAACAAGGACCTGGTGCCCACGCCGCCCAAATCCTTCGACGAGGTGATCGCGCTCAACGAGAAGCTCGCCGCCGACGGCAAGCGCGCGATCCTCTGGGACTACAACAACACCTACTTCACCTGGCCGTTGCTGGCCGCCAACGGCGGTTACGTCTTCGAGGAGACCGAGAACGGCTACAACGTCAAGCAGACCGGTGTGAACAACGCCGGTGCCAAGCAGGGCGCGCAGGTTCTGGTGGATCTGATCGAGAAGGGCGTGATGCCCAAGGGCGCCGACTACAGCGTCGCCGAGGCCGCCTTCAACAAGGGCGAGTCGGCGATGATGATCAGCGGCCCCTGGGCCTGGAGCAACATCGAGAAGAGCGGCATCGACTTCGGCGTGGCGCCGATTCCGGCGATCAACGGCGAACCGGGCAAGCCCTTCGTCGGCGTGATGGCTGCGACGCTCAACGCCGCCAGCCCGAACAAGGACCTGGCCGTCGAATTCCTCGAGAACTACCTGCTCGAGGTCGAAGGGCTCAAGACGGTGAACGCCGACGTACCACTGGGCGCCGTCGCCAATGAGGCCTACATGGAGGAGCTATCCTCCAACCCACACATCAAGGCCACTTTCGAGAACGCGCAGATGGGCGAGCCGATGCCGAATGTCCCCGAGATGGGCACGTTCTGGTCGTCGATGGCCGCCGCGCTGACCAACATCACCTCGGGCCGGCAGACCGTTGACGCCGCCCTGGACGATGCAGCCAAGCGCATTACCCGTTGAAACCTGCGCCGGCGGCCGCGTGCCGCCGGCGACATGTCTTCTGGCTCGAAAGGACCCTGCTGTGAATGCCCGTGCCGAGTTGCCAAGCCCTGCCATGATGAGTCGATCCTGGACGCTCCACCCCACGCTGAAAACCGGGTTGCGCTGGCTGGTCTGGCTCACCTTCAATGCCTTCGCCCTCTACCTGGTGGTGGCGCTCTATGCCCAACGGCAACTGGCCTTCGCGCTGCTCGGGCTGGTGGTGACCGGCCTGGCCAGCTACGTCTTCATCAATCGACGCGCCTATGCCCACCGCTACATCTACCCGGCGGTCGCCGGCATGCTGGTGTTCGTCATCTTTCCGCTGCTATACACGGTGGGCATCGGCTTCACCAACTACAGCGGCAGCAACCTGCTCAGTCAGGAGCAGGTGCAGCAGTATCACCTCAACCAGACCTTCCTGGCCGGCGAGCGCTACCGTTTCACGCTACACGCCAGCCCCGAAGGCGATCGCGTGCGGATCGACAAGGGCGAGCAGGGCGTGTTCGTCAGCGAGCCGCTGACCGGCGAGCCCGATCCGCAGACGCCGCTGGCGATGCGCCCGGCGAGCGAAGTCGAACTCGGCGAAGCGCTGCCGCTGCGTGACGTCATCAAGCGGCGCAACGAGCTGGACCAGCGCGTACTCGCCGGCCCTGGCGGCGACCTGTTGCGCATGTACGGCCTACGTGAATTCGCCGCCGCGCAGCCGCTCTATCGCCTGGCCGAAGACGGTGCGCTGATCAGCAACAAGACCGGCGAGCGCCTGGTGCCCGACCTCGAGCGCGGCTTCTACGTGGACGAGCAGGGCGAGATCGTGCCGCCCGGCTTCAGCGTCTTCGTGGGGATGGACAACTTCGCCAAGGTCATCACCGACCCGAGCATCCGCGGACCCTTCCTGCAGATATTCGTCTGGACGGTGGCCTTCGCCGGACTGACGGTGGTCTTCACCCTGGCGGTCGGCCTGGTGCTGGCGAACCTGCTGCAATGGGAGCTGGTGCGCGGCAAGCCGTTCTACCGGGTGATGCTGATCCTGCCGTACGCGGTGCCGGCGTTCATCTCGATCCTGGTGTTCCGCGGCCTGTTCAACCAGAACTTTGGCGAGATCAACCTGCTGCTCGACACCCTGTTCGGCATCCGCCCGGACTGGTTCAGCGACCCGACGCTGGCGCGCAGCATGATCCTGATCGTCAACACCTGGCTCGGTTACCCGTACATGCTGCTGCTGTGCATGGGCCTGTTGCAGGCGATCCCGAAGGATCACTACGAGGCCTCGGCGATGGATGGCGCGACGCCGCTGGACAACCTGCTGCGCATCACCCTGCCGCAGCTGATCAAGCCGCTGATGCCGCTGCTGATCGCGAGCTTCGCCTTCAACTTCAACAACTTCGTGCTGATCACGCTGCTCACCCGCGGTGGCCCGGACATCATCGGCGCCACCACGCCGGCCGGCACCACGGACCTGTTGGTCAGCTACACCTACCGCATCGCGTTCCAGGATTCGGGGCAGAACTTCGCCCTGGCCGCCGCCATCGCCACCATGATCTTCATGCTGGTCGGGGCGATGGCCTGGCTGAACCTGAAATTGTCGAAAGTGAAGGTCTGAGGAGTACCCGCGATGGCTATGGTCCAACCCAAATCCGTGAAGTACCGCCTCTGGCTCACCCACCTGGGGCTGCTCGGCTTCATTGCCCTGATCGTGTTCCCGCTGCTGATGGTCATCAGCATCTCGTTCCGCGAGGGCAACTTCGCGACCGGCGCGCTGTTCCCGGAAAACCCGACGCTGGAGCATTGGTCGCTGGCCCTGGGGATTCCCTACACCCAGGACGACGGCACCGTCGTGCAGCCGCCGTTCCCGGTGCTGCTGTGGCTGTGGAACTCGATCAAGATCGCGCTCATCAGCTCGGCGCTGATCCTGATGCTCTCGACCACCAGCGCCTACGCCTTCGCGCGGATGCGCTTCGGCGGCAAGGCGCCGATCCTCAAGGGCATGCTGATTTTCCAGATGTTCCCGCCGGTGCTGTCGCTGGTGGCGATCTACGCGCTGTTCGACCAGCTCGGGCAACACGTGCCCTGGCTCGGCGTGAACACCCACGGCGCGGTGATCGTCGCCTCGCTCGGGGGCATGGCGCTGCACATCTGGACCATCAAGGGCTACTTCGAAAGCATCGATGCCTCGCTCGAGGAGGCCGCGGTCGTCGACGGCGCCACCACCTGGCAGGCGTTCTTCCACATCCTGCTGCCGATGAGCGTGCCGATCCTGGCGGTTGTGTTCATCCTCGCGTTCATCACCTGCGTCACCGAATACCCGATCGCCTCGGTGCTGCTCATGGATGTCGACCGGCTGACGCTGGCCGTAGGCGCGCAGCAGTACCTCTATCCGCAGAACTACCTCTGGGGCGACTTCGCCGCGGCGGCCGTGCTGTCGGGCCTGCCGATCACCCTGATGTTCCTGTACTGCCAGAAGTGGATCGTCGGCGGACTCACGGCAGGCGGGGTGAAAGGCTGAGTACACAGCGGCCCGACCGATATGTCGCGTCAGGATTCGAACAAGGACAAGAAAGGGAAGAACCCTATGAACGCCGCGTTACCAACGCCCCTACCGTTGATTCCGGCCAAGCTGCAAGCACCCTCCCTGCCCACCGGGCTGCTCGATCGGCCCCGATTCGACGAGTGGTTCCAGCGCCTGCCGGAGGTTCGGCTGGCGCTGCTCCAGGCCGCCAGCGGTTTCGGCAAGACGACCCTGGCCTGCCAGTGGGGCCGCGATTTCGCTGGGCCGACGGCCTGGTTCCGGCTGCATCCGGGCGATAACGATCCGGCCCAGTTCGGCCGTTACCTCGCCCAGGCGCTCGATCAGCGCGTGGAGGGCGGTTGTCCGATCGCCGTGGCGCTGGCCGAGCAGGGCGCCCCCGGTATCGAGGCGCTGGTCACGCGCCTGCTCGCCGAGCTGCCGGTCGAGCACTCGCCGCTGCTGCTGGTGTTCGACGAATTCGAGGTGATCTACAACCGCGAGCTGATCGCGGCGCTGCGCTTCTTCCTGCGCAACATGCCGACCTGGCTGACCTTGCTGGTGTGCAGCCGTACCGTGCCGGACCTCGGCGTCGCCGAACTGCGGGTCAAGCACCAGCTGCTTGCGCTCGATGCGCGGCAGCTGGCCTTCGAGGACGACGAAGTCCAGGCGCTGCTCGACCTCGGCCTGCCGGTGAACATCAACCGCGAGCAGGTCGAACGGCTCAACCGCCGCATCGGCGGCTGGCCCTGTGCGTTGCAGCTGGCGTTGCAGGAAGTCCAGACCACCCGCGGGATGGATCAATTCCTCGAAAACCTGCAACTGGGCCATCCCGACATCCGCGACTACATGCGCGAGCAGGTGATCGAAGGGCTGCCGGGGTCGCTGTATGACTTTCTCGAAGCGACCTGCCTGCTCGATCGCTTCAATGCGGCGCTCGCCGACCGCCTGACCGAGGGCTGCAACGGCCGCGAAATGCTCGAACGGCTTGAGCGTGGCGGCCTCTTCGTGCAGGCCCTCGACGGGCTGCGCCAGTGGTACACCTACCATCCGCTGTTCGCCGTGTTCCTCCAGGGCGAGCTGCGCACGCACCAGCCGCAGCGCGTCTTCGAACTGCATCTGCGCGCCTCGGAGGCGCTATTCGCCGAGAACCTGTCCGAGGAAGCGGCACGCCACGCGGTGCAGGCGCGCAACCCGGAGCGCGTGTGCGAAGTGCTCGAACGCCACGGCCGGGCGTTCTACCGCCAGGGCCGCCTGGCCTTGCTCAAGCAATGCCTGGACACCCTGCCCGAGACCACCATCGCCGGGTCGCCGCTGTTCACGTTGCTGCAGGCCTGGGTTTCGCAGAACTCCTATCAGTTCGATCAGGTCGAGCGCTGGTTCAAGGCCGGCGAGCAGGCCCTGCAGGAGCGCTGCTCGGAAGAGGAGTGGGCGCGGGTGGTCGGCGAATTCAACGCCGTACGCGCGCAGGTCGCGATGAACCAGGGCGACGAGCAGCGAGCGATCGCGCTCGCCGAAGACGCGCTGGCGCGCGAGCCGTTGATCATGCGTACCTCGCGCGTCGCGGCGATGTCGGGGCTGGCGGAGGCGCATTTCGTGCAGGGCGCGCTGACGCAGGCGCAGAAGCAGTACGAAGAGGCCGAACGCCGCGCCCGTGAAATTCGTGCGTCGCATCTGGTGGTGTGGAGCCTGGGGCAGCTGTCCGAAATCGCCATTGCCCAGGGTTACCTGCAAAAGGCCTATACGCTGCAAGAGCGCGCCATCCAGTACGTCGAGCAGGAAAAGCTGCAAACCACGCCCATCATGGAGTTCATCTACCGGGTGCGCGGCCAGGTGCTGTGGGAGTGGCACCAGCTCGACGCCGCCGAGCAGTGCGCGCTACAGGGCTTGCAGATGCTCGACGACCTCGGCGACCACTGGCGGCTGCAAAGCTACGCGCTGCTCGCCGGCATCGCCCACGCGCGCGGCCAGCAGAGCGCCTGCGCCGACTACATCGGCCAGTTGCAGGGCATGCTCGCCGACGACAACTACCACATCGACTGGCTCGCCAACGCCCACGCCGTGATGCTCACCTACTGGGATTCGACCCAGGACCGCGAAGCCATCCGCCAGTGGCTGCACACCGCGCCGCCGCTCAAACCGGGTGCCAACCATTTCGCCCAGTTCAATGCGCGCAACCACGTGCGCGCCTACCTGTCGCTGAGCCAGACCGACAAGGCGCTGCCGATCCTGCGGCAGATGCAGGCGGACGCCGAGCGCCACGGCCTGGTCATGGACCTGAACCGCAACCACATCCTCCAGGCGCAGCTGCACTGGATGCGCGAGGAGCGCCAGCAGGCGCTCGACCACCTGCACAAGGCGCTGACGCTGGCCAGCACCACCGGCGCGATCGGCAGCTTCCTGCGCGTCGGCAAGCTGATCATCGCCATGCTCAAGAGCCTGCAACACGAGCGCCGGCTCGACGAGCTCGAAGCCCAGCGCACGGTGCGACTGATCCAGCTCGCCCAGCAGCAGCGCGACTTCAGCCGCGCCATCCGCATCACGCTCGACGAAGCGGTGATCCAGGACATCATCAACCGGCCGGATGTGCCCGAGCTGATCCGCCACTCGCCGCTGACCCGGCGCGAGTGGCAGGTGCTGAGCCTGATCCACGCCGGCCAGTCGAACGAGCAGATCGCCGAGCATCTGAACGTCGCGCCGACGACCATCAAGACGCACATCCGCAGCCTCTACCAGAAGCTCAATATCACCCATCGCAGCGAGGCGGTGCAGCTGGCGCGGGACCTGTTGAGCAAGATCCAGGGCGAGTGACTGGACGGTCCCTGAGCAAAATTTTGTAAGCAGGCTTCAGAACGCGGGCCGACGGACGATAGCAGGGCATGAGCAACGCTCTTGCCCCTATCTCCCGAGGTTTTTTCATGCTGTACCTCAAAACCATCCAGGCGCGCTATATCACAGCGTTCGCCGGCTTCATCGTGGTTGCCGTTGGCGCGACCTTCGTCGGTATCGACCAGTTCGTCTCGTCCAAGCTCGAGGAAACCGAAGTCCAGCTGCTGGAACACCGGGTCGACGAGCTGGGCGAGCAGATCCAGCAGAAGATGGTCCGCATCGAGAGCCAGTCGCGCAGCATCGGCCAGACGGTCGTCCAGCTCGAGAGCGCTGAAATCGATCGCCTGTTGCCTGGCCTCGTCGACCAATACGGCGATCCACAGGTCTTCGGCGGCGGCATCTGGCCGTTGCCAGGCGCACGCACGCCGGGCGTCGAGAAGCACAGCACCTTCTATCACCGCGACGCCAGCGGCCAGCTCAAGGTCAACACCTACTGGAACAGCGCCGAGTCGCTGAAGTACTTCGAACAACCCTGGCACAAGGCCGGCATGCAGGCGGCGGCTGGTCGCTGCGTCTGGGCCGCCGCCTACAAGGACGACGCCAGCGCCCAGCCGCGCACCAACTGCGCCATGGCCATCAGCAAGGACGGGCGCCCCTATGGCGTGTCGACCATCGACCTGACCCTCGGCTTCTTCAATGAACTCGCCGACAAGACGGGGCAGGCGATTCAGGGCCAGGTGATGATCGTCGAAGCGGACGGCAAGATCCTCAGCAACCTGCCGGGCCTCGGCGGCGAGAACGTACTCAAGAACGTGTCCGAACTGGCCGGCCGCTCGCCGTTCGTCGCCCAGATCAAGGCGGCGCTCGACAGCAAGACCATGCAGCACGGCAGCACCTTCTCGGCGCCGGATGGCGAGGCGATGTCCTTCTTTCTCCGGCCCGTCGAAGGCTCGCCCTGGCTGGTGGCCGCCGCGCTGCCGACCGAGCTGCTGACCGCCAAGACCGAGTCGGTGCTGTCCACGCTTGCGTTGATCCAGCTGCCGATCGTTGCGCTGCTGTTCGTGCTGATGGTGTTCGCGCTGCGTACGCTGATGCAGCGCCTCGGCGTGCTGGCCGGCAACATCCGCTCGCTGTCCTCGGGCGATGCCGACCTGACCCGGCGCATTCCCATTGCCGGGGAAGACGAGGTTGATCGCATCGGCGAGGCCGTCAACGCCTTCCTCAAATACCTGCAAAGCATGATCGCCGACCTGACCGAGTCGTCCCGCGAGATCACCCGCGAGCTTGGCCAGCTCAAGGAGCAGTCGACCCATACCAACGGCATCCTGGCGCGCCATGCCAGCGAAACCGATCAGGCCGTCACCGCCATCACGCAAATGAGCTCGACCGCCGATTCCGTCGCGCAAAGCGCCAACGAAACCGCCGCCTTCACCCAGAAGGCCAACGAGAACGCCGCCAATTCGCGCCGCGTCGTCGATGAAGCCGCCGGCAGCGTACTGGCGCTCGTGGAGGAAGTGGACGCCGCGACCGGGCGGGTACAGGCGATGCAGGCCGATGCACGGCGCATCAACGACGTGCTCGGGGTGATCGGCGAGATCGCCGGCCAGACCAATCTGCTGGCGCTCAATGCGGCGATCGAAGCCGCGCGGGCGGGCGATCAGGGACGTGGTTTCGCGGTGGTCGCCGATGAGGTTCGCGCATTGGCGGGCCGCACCCAGCAGAGCACTTCCGAGATCAACGAAATGCTCGCCGGCCTGCAACAGGCGGTGGACGCCGCGGTTGCGGCGATGGAAGCGACCAAGCGCAGCTGCCAGGCGACCGCCGACAAGACCGCGCGGGTCAACACCGGTCTCGACGAGATGGCCGATGCGGTCAACCGCATTCATGACCTCAGCGCGCAGATCGCCACCGCGGCCGAAGAGCAGAGCGCGGTCAGCGGCGAGATCAACCAGAACATGGTCGCGGTACGGACGATGGTCGACGAACTGGTCGAGTCCGGTACGACCGTGGGCCGCAGCACCGAAGGCCTGGCCAGCTCGAACAGCCGCCTGATCGCGATGGTCAGCCGCTTCAAGGTCAGCTGATCGACCGTACCCGGGCATCCCGGCACGGCCTGGGTGCCCGTCGCCGGCTCGCCGGACTATCGAGTCTGATGAACAAGGCGGCCACCCTGCGTGCTCGCCTGCGCCAGCCTCCCTTTCGTCGAGTCGGCTCGCAATGCGGGTCGGTGCCGATCTTGCTGCTGTACCATCCCAGCGCCCAGGCACAACCATCCGGAGCCGGTTTGATCCCGCTGCGCAACCTTCCCAGCCATGCGCCCGCTGACCCCCGGGTCACCTGCGACACCTGCACCGCCCGCTGCTGCCGCTTGCAGGTGATGCTGCTCACCGACACCGGCGTGCCCGAGCGCTACATCGAAGTCGACGCGCAGGGCAGCGAGTACATGGCCCGGCTCGATGACGGCTGGTGCGCTGCGCTCGACCGCAACACCCTGAACTGCACCATCTACGACCGACGCCCGCTGATCTGCCGCGAGTTCGAGATGGGCGGAGAGGATTGCCTGATCGAACAGCAAGGCCCGGACTAGAGCGGTCCAAAGCGCCACTACGGCCGGATGAACGGTCGCTGTCGGCGGCTCGCGCCGTCGGCTCGCGCGACTACACTGGCGACCATCCCGGGCCCCGCGCCCGTCATGCGAGGGAAGCCGATGAGGCGCGTGTATCGTTCGAAGGTGGATGGTTGGTTGGCGGCGGTGCTGGCTGGCGGCGCGGCGGTGTCGACGCTGGCGGCGTTCGGCATGATTCGAACAGGCTCGACGCCCAGTCTGCTGGTCGCGCTGTTCGTATTGGGTCTGGGCGTGGCGCTGCCGATCTGGCTGGTGACGTCCACACGCTACATCCTCGAACCGACGCAGCTCATCGTTCGCAGCGGTCCGTTCACCTGGCACATCGAACTGGCCGACATCAGCGATATCGCGCCGTCACGCAGCGCGCTTTCCAGTCCGGCGCTGTCGCTCGATCGCTTGCGGATCACCTATGCGCGAGGCCAGACGCTGCTGATCTCGCCGCGCAACCCGGTGGGGTTCATCGCCGAGGTGGAGGCCAACCGAGAGCGCACCCGCCATGTCGCCGATCCCGGTGCACTGGCTCACTGAAATCGGCGAAACACCTTGCGGATGCGAACCGGCTCGCGATCGCGCTGCTCGCTCCCGCTGCGGCACGCAACACGTGCCTCGGACGCTGAGCGAGCGGTGATCGCCCCAGCCTGCGTCTGAACCCTGGCCGGCAGACGCGTATCTGCCGAGCCGGTCCTTACCTCAGTTGTCGTAACCCAGGTTCGACGAGAGCCAGCGCTCGGCCACGTCCAGCGATTGGCCCTTGCGCGCGGCGTACCGCTCGACCTGGTCCTTGTCGACTTTGCCGACCGCGAAGTACTGCGCCTCGGGGTGGGCGAAATACCAGCCGCTGACGGCGGCCGTCGGGAACATCGCGTAGTGCTCGGTCAGGAACACGCCGCTGCGCCCGGCCTGGCCTTCGGCAGCTTCGGGGTCGAGGAGGGCGAACAGCGTGCCTTTCTCGGTGTGGTCGGGGCAGGCCGGGTAGCCCGGCGCCGGGCGAATGCCCTTGTACTGCTCGCGGATCAGGGCTTCGTTGTCCAGCGCCTCGTCCGGCGCGTAACCCCAGAATTCCTTGCGCACCCGCGCATGCAGCCACTCGGCGCAGGCCTCGGCGAGGCGATCGGCAAGCGCCTTGACCATGATGGCGTTGTAGTCGTCGCCCTTGTCCTGGTACGCCTTGGCCACTTCTTCGGCACCGATGCCGGCGGTGGTGATGAAGCCGCCGACGTAGTCGGTCAGGCCGCTGTCCTTTGGCGCGACGAAGTCGGCGAGCGACAGGTTGGGCTTGTCGTCGGGCTTGATGATCTGCTGGCGCAGGTGGTGCAGCCGGGCGAGCGGCTGGCCGTCGTCGCCGTACACCTCGATGTCGTCGTCCTCGACCTGGTTGGCCGGCCAGAAGCCGAACACGGCGCGTGCCTTGATGAGCTTTTCGTCGATGAGTTTTTTCAGCAGCCCCTGCGCGTCGTTGAACAGCGAGGTAGCGGCCTCGCCGACGACCTCGTCCTCGAGAATGCGCGGGTACTTGCCGGCCAGGTTCCAGGACACGAAGAAGGGCGTCCAGTCGACGTAGTCGAGCAGCTCGCGCAGGTCGATGTCATCCAGCACGCGGGCACCGGTGAACGTCGGTTTCGGTGGCACGTAGCCACTCCAGTCGAACCGCGGCTTGTTGGCCAGTGCCTTGTCGTAGGGCAGCCGCTCGGTCCGTGAGCTCCGCGCGGCGGTGCGTTCGCGCACCACGGCATATTCGCTGCGAACCTTGTCGACATAGGCCGGCTTGAGCTCCTTGGATAGGAGCTGCGTCGCGACGCCGACCGCACGCGACGCATCGGTGACGTACACCACGGCATCGTTGCGGTAGTGCGGGTCGATCTTCACCGCGGTGTGGGCCTTGGAGGTGGTGGCGCCGCCGATCATCAGCGGCAGGGTGAAGCCCTGGCGCTGCATCTCCTTGGCGACATGGACCATCTCGTCGAGCGAGGGCGTGATCAGGCCGGAGAGGCCGATGATGTCGCACTTCTCCTCGATGGCCGTCTTGAGGATCTTGTCAGCAGGGACCATCACGCCCAGGTCGACCACGTCGTAGCCGTTGCAGCCGAGCACCACGCCGACGATGTTCTTGCCGATGTCGTGCACGTCGCCCTTGACAGTGGCCATGAGGATCTTGCCCTTGGCTTCGGGCGTGTCGCCTTTTTCGGCTTCGATGAAGGGAATCAGGTGGGCCACCGCCTGCTTCATCACACGGGCCGATTTCACCACCTGCGGCAGGAACATCTTGCCGGCGCCGAACAGGTCGCCGACCACGTTCATGCCCGCCATCAGCGGGCCTTCGATCACTTCGATCGGCCGAGCCGCGCGTTGCCGAGCCTCTTCGGTGTCCTCGACGATGAAGGTGGTGATGCCCTTGACCAGCGCATGTTCGAGCCGCTTTTCGACCTCGTAGCTGCGCCATTCCTCGCTTTCGGCTTCCTTGACGCTGCCGTCGCCGCGGTAGTTCTCGGCAATGGCCAGCAACGCCTCGGTCGCGCCGGCGTGGCGGTTGAGGATCACGTCCTCGACCTTGTCACGCAGCTCCTTCGGGATCTCGTCGTAGATCTCCAACTGCCCGGCGTTGACGATGCCCATCGTCAGGCCGTTCTGGATCGCATGGAACAGGAACACCGAGTGGATCGCCTCGCGCACCGGGTTGTTGCCGCGGAACGAGAACGACACGTTGGACACGCCGCCCGACGTCAAGGCGTAGGGCAGGTGGTCACGGATGTAGGCGCAGGCTTCGATGAAGTCGACCGCGTAGTTGTTGTGCTCCTCGATGCCGGTGGCGACGGCGAAGATGTTCGGGTCGAAGATGATGTCTTCCGGCGCGAAGCCGACGTCGTCGACCAGGATGTCGTAGCTGCGCTGGCAGATTTCCCGCTTGCGCGCGGCGGTGTCGGCCTGGCCGACCTCGTCGAACGCCATCACCACCACCGCCGCGCCGTAGCGCTTGCACAGGTGGGCGTGGTGCTTGAACTGCTCGACGCCTTCCTTCATGGAGATCGAGTTGACGATGCCCTTGCCCTGGATGCACTTGAGGCCGGCCTCGATCACGTCCCACTTCGAGGAGTCGATCATGATCGGCACGCGGGAAATGTCCGGCTCGGAGGCGATGAGGTTGAGGAAGGTGACCATCGCCTTCTTCGAGTCCAGCATGCCCTCGTCCATGTTGATGTCGATGACCTGGGCGCCGGCCTCCACCTGCTGGCGCGCCACGTCCAGCGCCTCGGCATAGTTCTCTTCGCGAATCAGCCGGGCGAACTTGGCCGAGCCCGTGATGTTGGTGCGCTCGCCGACGTTCACGAACAGCGAGTCGCGGTCGATGGTGAACGGCTCCAGGCCCGAGAGCCGGCAGGCCTTGGGAATCTCGGGAATCGCGCGCGGCGGGTACTTGGCGACGGCCTCGGCGATCGCCTGGATATGCGCCGGCGTGGTGCCGCAGCAGCCGCCGACGATGTTCAGGAAGCCCGACGCGGCGAATTCCTCGACCACGGTGGCCATTTCCGCCGGGCTTTCGTCGTACTCGCCGAAGGCGTTCGGCAAGCCGGCGTTGGGGTGCGCGGACACGTGCGTGTCGGCCTTGGTCGCCAGCTCTTCGAGGTAAGGCCGCAGTTCCTTGGCCCCGAGGGCGCAGTTCAGGCCGACCGAAATGGGCTTGGCATGGCGTACCGAATTCCAGAAGGCTTCGGTCGTCTGGCCGGACAGCGTGCGGCCCGAGGCGTCGGTGATGGTGCCGGAGATCATGATCGGCAGCTCGACGCCGTCTTCCTCGAACACCTGCTGCACGGCGAAGATCGCCGCCTTGGCGTTGAGCGTGTCGAAGATGGTTTCGATCAGGATGAGGTCGGCGCCGCCTTCGATCAGCCCGCGGGTCGCCTCGGTGTAGTTGTCGACTAGTTCGTCGAAGGTGACGTTGCGGTAGCCGGGGTTGTTCACATCGGGCGAGAGCGAGCAGGTCCGGCTGGTCGGGCCGAGGACGCCGGCGACGAAGCGTGGGCGGTCCGGCGTTTCCAGCGTCTTGGCATCGGCTACCTCGCGGGCGACACGGGCGCCGGCCACGTTCAGCTCGAAAACCAGTTCCTCCATGCCGTAATCGGCCTGGGAGACGCGCGTGGCATTGAAGGTGTTGGTCTCGAGGATGTCGGCGCCGGCGTCGAGGTAGGCGCGCTCGATCTCGGCGATGACCTGGGGCTGGGTCAGCAACAGCAGGTCATTGTTGCCCTTGACGTCGCTCGGCCAGTCGGCGAAGCGCTCGCCACGGTAGTCGCCTTCTTCCAGCCTGTAGCTCTGGATCATGGTCCCCATGCCGCCATCGAGGATCAGGATGCGCTTGAGGAGCGCCTGGTGAAGGGCCTGAAGACGTGCGGCGCGGGAGGTCTGGGAGGACGACATGGGGACTACCTGGAGCATTGAACGAAGGTGCGCCAGCATAGCAAAGCTGTGTGCTTTTTGATCGCCGCCGCGCTTTGCATGAACATGGCTCATGTTGTTGTCGAGCGGCGGCATATCCGAGTAAAACCGTTGGTCTTTTGTGCGGTACCAACATTGACGTACACTGCGCCGCATGTCTCGCGAGGAATTTCCATGAGCGCTATCACCGTTACCGACGCAGCACACGATTACCTGGCCGAGCTGCTGGCCAAGCAGAACACCAGCGGCATCGGCATTCGCGTTTTCATCACCCAGCCGGGCACGCCCTACGCCGAAACCTGCATCGCCTATTGCAAGCCGGGCGAGGAAAAGCCCGACGACATCCCGCTCGGCCTGAAAAGCTTCACCGCCTGGATCGATGCCACCAGCGAGCCGTTTCTGGAAGACGCGGTGGTCGATTACGCCACCGACCGCATGGGCGGGCAGTTGACCATCAAGGCGCCAAACGCCAAGGTGCCGATGGTCAACGAAGACAGTCCGCTGAACGAGCGCATCAACTATTACCTGCAGACCGAGATCAACCCGGGGCTGGCCAGCCACGGCGGTCAGGTCACCTTGATCGACGTGGTCGAGGAGGGCGTCGCGGTGCTCCAGTTCGGCGGCGGTTGCCAGGGCTGCGGGCAGGCGGACGTGACCTTGAAGGAAGGGATCGAGAAGACGCTGATGGCGCGCATTCCCGAACTCAAGGGAGTGCGTGATGTCACTGACCACACGAACCGCGAAAACGCCTACTACTGATCCCGGTCCGCGTTGCTCGGGCTTTGGGTGGCCGTAGACAGCCGGTCACCTCCTCCTGCTTTCTCTTTAGTGGCGTTGTGACATTATTAGGCCTTCGCACGCCATCCCGGCGTGCTGTCGGCTCGTCAGTCGGTCGCTCCGGTAGAAGAGAATCCACGCATGCCCGCGCTTTCCCTGCTTATCTGCGATGACTCGAGCCTGGCTCGCAAGCAGCTCGTGCGCGCATTGCCGGCCGATTGGGACGTCCAGATCAGCCAGGCTTCCCAGGGGCGCCAGGCGCTCGAACGGTTGCGCCAGGGGGGCATCGATCTGCTGCTACTCGACCTGACGATGGACGAGATGGACGGCTTCCAGGTGCTCCAGGCCCTGCGCGACGAGGCGTTCCGTTGCCCGGTCATCGTGGTGTCGGCGGACATCCAGGAAGAGGCCGTGCGCCGGGTGCTCGACCTGGGCGCGCTGGCCTTCCTGAAGAAGCCGGTGGACCCGGTCCAGCTCCGCCAGACCCTCGTCAGCCATGATCTGATCGACGCGCGCCTCGGGCTCGCCGGGCGTACCAGCGATCACCCCATCGCGTTTCGCGAAGCCTTCGCCGAGGTGGTCAACGTCGGCATGGGCCGCGCCGCGGCGCTATTGGCGCGGGTGCTGGGCGTCTATGTCCAGCTGCCGATTCCGAACGTCAACGTGCTTGAAGTCGGCGAGCTGCAGATGGCGCTGGAAGATGCGGCGCGTGGCGACAAGGTGACGGCCGTCTGCCAGGGCTACATCGGCAGCGGCATCGCGGGCGAGGCGCTGCTGATTTTCCACGACTCGGAAATCGACGACATGGCCCGCCTCATGCGCCTGGACCGCTACGAAGACATGGAAATGCTGCTGGACCTTTCCAGTCTGCTGATCAGCGCCTGCCTGAGCGGCATCGCCGAGCAGATCGACGTGGTGTTCTCGCAGGGCCACCCGCAGGTGCTGGGGCAGCGCGCGGCGATTTCCGAGCTCATCCAGGTCAACCGGCAGCGCTGGAAGAAGACCCTGGCGGTCGAAATCAGCTACAGCCTGGAAGGGCACGACGTGCACTTCGACCTGCTGCTGCTGTTCACCGAGGATTCGGTGGCGCTGCTGTCCCGCAAACTCACTTACCTGATGAGCTGAGCCATGGTCGAGCCGATGGAGCTGAACGAATTCCACTGGTTGCTGGCCATCGTGCAGAGCATCGATGTCGGCGTGGTGGTGTTCGATCGCGAGTACCGCGTCGAGGTGTGGAACACCTTCATGGAGAATCGCTCCGGGCTAATGCCGTCCGAGGCGCACCACCGCTCGTTCTTCGAACTCTTTCCCGAGGTCGACGAGCTGTGGTTTCGCAACAAGGTGGAGAACGTCGCGACGCTCGGCACGCCGTCGTTCACCATCTGGGAGCAACGGCCTTATCTGGTGCGCTTCAAGAACTACCAGCCGATCACCGGGCTGGAAGATTTCATGTACCAGAACACCACGCTGCTGCCGCTCAAGGGCATCAACGGCGACATCGAGCACATCTGCCTGATCATCTACGACGTCACCGACGTGGCGATCAACCGCAAACGACTGCAAAAGGCCAATACCGAATTGCAATGGTTGTCGAACACCGACCGCCTGACCGGGCTGTACAACCGCGGCTATTGGGAGGAACGCCTTCGCCAGGAGCACGTCCGGCATCGGCGCTACGACAGCCAGGCCGCGCTGGTAATGTTCGACATCGACCACTTCAAGCGCATCAACGACACCTACGGCCACCAGGCCGGCGACAGCGTGATCCGCAAGGTCGCCGAGGTGGTCAAGGAGAGCCTGCGCGAGGTGGACGTGGCCGGCCGTTATGGCGGTGAGGAGTTCGCCGTGCTGCTACCCGACACCGACCGCCAGGGCGGTCAGATCTTCGCCGAACGGCTGCGCGCTGCGATCGAGGCGCTGACGGTGCGCTATCAGGAGCACGAGATCCGCTTCACCGTCAGCCTCGGCGTCGCCGACCTCGGCGAACCCACCGAAAGCCATGCTCAACTGATCGAGTGGGCCGACGAGGCGCTCTATCACTCCAAGGCCTCCGGGCGCAACCGCGTCACCGTTCACGAACCCTGAGCGGGGGCGGCGGCCGTGCGGCGCCACAGCAGCGGGACCAGCACGGCAAGCAGCACCACCGGCAGCACCCCCAGGTTGACCGCATTCCAGCCGATGCCAGTGACCAGCAGGCCGGACGTGAACGACATGACCGCCGCCACCGAGCCGTTGCCCAGCTCCATCAAGCCTTGCGCCTGGCTGCGCTCGGCCGGCGAATGGCCTGCGCCGAGCAGCGTCGTGCCGGCGACCAGCATCAGATTCCAGCCCACGCCGAGCAGGCAACTGCTGATCAGGAAGTGAACAAGCGTCTCGCCCGCCAGGGCGATCAGTGCACTGGTGGCGATCGCTCCGGCGCCGAACCAGCCGACCTGTCGACTGCCGAGGCGATCGACCAGCGGACCAGCAATGAACGCCGGCAGGAACATGCCGAGCAGGTGCCACTGAATCACCCGCGCGCCAGTCTGCACGTCGAAGCCGCAGAAGCTCATCGCCAGCGGCGTTGCGTTCATCACCAGCACCATCACGCCGTGACCGGTCGCGGTGGTGATGATTGCCGCGCGGATGGCCGGTCGCGCGAGCAGTCCGCGGCGACTGCCCGGTAGGGAAGCGCCCGAAGCCGGTGCCGCTTCGCTTCGAATGCCCGTCAGCACCAGCAGGCCCGACAATCCCAGGACCGCGATCAGCAGATAAGCCCCGACGAACGGCACGGCGAGGGCGTTGCGGGCCAGCTCGCCGAGCGTCGGCGTGAACACCGCGGCGAGCACGCCGCCGCCAACGACATAGGCGGTGGCGCGGCCCTTGTAGCGTTCGTCGACCGCCTCGAGCGCGGCGAAGCGGTAATACATCGCCGAGGCCTGGTAGCTGCCGAGCAGTAGCGCGCCCAGGCAGAAGAGCGCGAAGCTCGATTCGATGATCGCCCAGGCACAGACCAGCCCCGAAACGGCACCGGCGAGCGCGCCGGCCTGAAACCCTGCGCGACGGCCGGCGTGCTGCATCCAGCGGGCGAGTGGTTGCAGGGTCAGCAGATGACCGAGCACGGTCAGCGCCAGCGGCAGGGTCGCCAGGCTGTCGGTCGGCGCGAGCTGAAGGCCGACCAGGGAGGTGAGCGTGATGCCCAGCATGGCGCAGGACCAGAACAATGCCTGGGCCAGGAACAGGCGAGCGATCTGGCCATTCAATACGATGCGCATGATTCATGTCCTCCGGTTGGCGAGTACGCGGTCCAGCGAGGCTGGAAAGCGCTGTAGCGCTTCGGGCGGCCGCACCGGACGGCTGACGAGCTCGCCGGAGCAGTTGGGGCAACGCCCGCCGAGACGTTCGCCGCAGGCGCTGCAGAACGTGCATTCGAACGAGCAGATCAACGCGTCGCAGGCATCGGCCGGCAGATCACGGTCGCAGGCTTCGCAGTTGGGCCTGAGTTGCAGCATGTCTCTCTCCCCTGGTCAGACGAATCGAGCGGCCAGCTCCTGCGGGCTGACCGACAGGTGCTTGCGAAAGGTGCGGCGCATGTTCTCCGGATGGCCGAAGCCGGTCAGTCGCGCCACCGTACCGACCGATGCCTGCGCACCGACCAGCAGGCTGCGCGCGGCTTCCAGGCGTACTCGCTCGACGTAGCGGCCCGGCCCCATGCCGAGCTCGCTGGCGAACAGGCGGCACAGCGTCCGGGGCGTCAGGTGGGCACGTTCGGCGAGCGCCTCGATGGACAGGTCCTCGGCCAGGTTCGCCGGTATCCAGGCGAGCAGGGCGGCCAGCCGGTCCCGCCCGTGGCCGCTGGGCGCGAGCAGGGGGCTGAACTGCGCCTGGTCGCCGGGGCGGCGCAGGAACATCACCAGCCGCTGCGCGACCGCCAGGGCCAGGGTGCGTCCGAGGTCCGCTTCGACGAGCGCCAGCGTCAGGTCGATGCCAGCGGTCACGCCGGCTGAGGTGAAGAGGTGGGAAGCCCTGGCGTCGTCAGGGTCGTAGGTATGCAGGCGCTCACCCTGCACGTCGACGGCCGGATAACCGCTGCGCAGGCTGTCCACGTCGGCCCAGTGCGTGGTTGCGGCATGGCCATCGAGCAGGCCGGCCTCGGCGAGCAATAGCGCGCCCGAACACACCGAGCCAAGGCGCCGCACGCGCGGCTCGGCTTCGCGTAGCCACGCCAGCAGCGCGGGGTCCTGGCATTGCCGTCCAACGCCCAGACCGCCCGGAACCAGCAAGGTGTCGATGTCGAGCGGATGCTCGCGCCAGGGCTGGTCGGGACACAGGCGAATGCCGCACGAGGTCGCCACCGGCTCGCGGCCATCGGCCAACAGTTGCAGGCGGTAGAGCGGTTCGAGCCCTTGGCGGGCACGTTCCACATTGGCGGACGCGAACACCTGGATGGGCCCGGTGACATCCAGGCTCATGACATCGGGGTAGATCAGGCAGGCAACGAGGCGGGGCGGGGTCATGGGTCGCTCGGCAGCGTGAACGGAGCCTCAGTGTCACGGTGCGAGCGGTTGGCAGCAATGACAAGCGTCCCACGGATCTCGCCATTGCGAAGGGGGCGCCGGCCTGGCCGGCGCCCGGGGGGTGGTTACTTTTCCTTTTCCGAGGTGTTGCGCATGAGGATTTCGATCGCGGCGACCATCTCGTCGATGGCCTCGCGGAACTGCCCGGGGTTGTTGTTCGTCTCGGCCTGGTCGGCATGGGTGCGAGCGGCGGTGAGGTGGTCGCGAACGGAGGAATAGTCACCGATCATCGTGCGTCTCCTGGTCAGTTGAGGATTGACCCTCCGGAGCCCGGGGGCCTCTCAGTAATGACCAGACCGGGGGCAGGGCGTTCGTGCCGCACATCAGCGTGCGCGTGGGTGGCCGAGTGCCATGGTCCAGGTTCGGTTGTCGCAGCGTGGACAGGCTTGCGCCTGGCCCGGCTCCAGCGGCTGGGTGAAACCGCATCGCGTGCAGGCATAGACGCCGCCGTGCGGCACGGCCCGGTGTTCGGTGCGATGATCGTCCGGCAGCACCGACAGGCCCATGCGGACCTCGTCGCGATCATAGAAGAACAGGCTCACGTCTCCGTCGATCTCGAGAATGCCGAGGCGAACCTGGCCCAGGTGTTCGACGCCCTGCTGGCGCAGCTCCATGAAGAACTCATCGGAGGAGATGCTCAAGCCGTTGAGGCTAGACAGCTCGTACAACCCGTCACGGATGATGGTCACCGGCTTGCCTTCGAGCCATCGGCCGAATCTCGGGCTGTGGCTCATGCCCCAGACCGACAGGCGGTAGATGGCCAGCAGAGTGACGAAGACCACGGTGATCGGCAGCAGCGGCACGTCCTCATAGAACGACACGTCGCCGGCGGCCGAGCCGAGGGTCAGGATGATCAGTACTTCGAACAGGGACAGCTGGCGAATGCCGCGTCGCCCGGAGATGCGCAGGAAGAGGAACACCGCCAGGAAGGCGAATGCCGCCCGCACGGCCACTTCGGCCAGGAACATCAGGGGGAACTGGTCGAGCAGCATCCGCTGCCAGTCGAACGCCGTGATCGAGTCGCTCATTCGTTCGATACGCCCGGCTGATGAGGCATCGACCAGGGGGCGAGCGAATGGCCGTCCCGGCTCAGCTCCAGGCGCAGGTGCTCGATGAGGGCCGCGAGGTGCCGGCTGTCCTGGTACTGGCTGCGCGCCACGTGGGCGACGGAGGTGAGCATCCGGTCGTGCTCGTCGACGACGCGCAGCGAGAAGCTCGCGTCCTCTCGATCGGCCGTGGTGACCGCACGGTAGGGCAGGAAGGCCAGTTCGGCGATGCAGGTCGCTTCGGCGAGCGACAGAGCGTTTCGAGGGGTGAGCATGGCGTGCCTCGTCTGCGTCAGTTATCGGCCGGGCCGATCCGGTAATGCAGATTGATGCCATCGCCGCTGCCGTCGCCGATGACGGACCCGGCAATCGGCTCGCAGGTAACGGTTCGTCCGGGATAGGCCTCGCATAGATGCGAGCGGGCCACGTCAGCGATGCGCTGGAGAAGGTCGGTGTACTGGGTGTCGCGCGGAACGATGAAGTGCAGGGTCACGGTATGGGCCTGCGCATCCTGCGGCAGTCTGCTGAGGCCGCAGGTGTTCCACTGATCGTTGACGTAGGCTTGTGCGCCTTTCATGGAGGCCTCCTGTCTGTCTTGTGGTTTCAGACAGCGAAAGCGCCTCAGGGATTCACTCGGGCGCGGCCCCGAACGGGTCGGGGCCTGCCGGCCTCACTCGGGCATGTGCCAGGGGGCGAAGTGAACGCCATCGCGGCTCAGGTCTTCCCGGGCCTGCTCGAGCGTCGCCGCCAGCTGGGCCGGGTCGCTGTAGACGGCCTTGGTCAAACGGCGACGGCCCAGAGTGCGGGAGTGGGTGCGATCGATGACGGTGATGCTGACCTCGCCATTGCCCTCGGGCAGCGTCCAGGCAACGCACTGGAAGGGCTTGAAGGCCCGGTCGGTGATAAGAAGCGCCTCATTGAAACGAAGCTGAGTGTTCATGTGTGGGTGTCTCTCCGCGTGTACCCAATCCGAAACTGCATTCGTGCAGGCCTGCTGGCCCGCGTTACGAACATGGATGTACGCAGATGACTGCAAAGTCACACGTCAGTTCGAAAATGGCGACTTTTCCGCAGGAAACCTGACGAAGATCGCTGAAACGCCGCGGCGGCAGGTCGTGTGAGGGCGTAGCGAGTGCAGATCAGGGGAGAACGAGGCGCTTGCACAGAGGCAGGGGAGAGAGCGGATTGGCCCGCATGCCCGTTTACCAGCGGTAAACGAGCATTCGATCGGAACCTGCGCGAGAGCCTGCCCGGCATGACCGAGCGCAGCACACGTTGGAATCGCCCGGCGGGCTGGATACCGGAGCGGTATCCAGCGCCCAGTGAGCCGTCGGTCAGACCTTGAACTGAGACAGCAGGCGGTTGAGCTCGCCGGCGAGCACACCCAGCTCCCGGCTCGCTGTGCTCGAGCGATCGGCCGCCAGGGTGCTGTCCTGCGCGAGCCCGGCGGCCTGGGTCATGGTCTGGCTGATCTCTTCGACCACGTGTGACTGCTGCAACGTGGCGCTTGCCATCGAGGCGTTCAGCGAGGCGATGTTGCGCAGCGCCTGGACGATCTGGCCGAGGCTCTCGCCGGCCTGGCTCGCCTGTTCCACCGTGGCCTGGGAGGCACGGCTGCTTTCGGTGATCACCTTAACCGCGGCGTTGGAATTGCCCTGCAGGCGCTCGATCATCGTCTGGATCTCGGCGGTCGATTTCTGCGTGCGCTGTGCCAGCAGCCGCACCTCGTCCGCGACCACGGCGAAGCCACGGCCTTGCTCGCCGGCACGCGCGGCCTCGATCGCGGCGTTGAGCGCGAGCAGGTTGGTCTGCTCGGCGATGGAGCCGATCACTTCGAGCACCGATCCGATCTGGGTGGTCTCGTTGGCGAGCGACTGGATCACGCTCACCGCCTCGTCGATGGTGCCCGACAGCGCATCGATCTGGCGCAGGCTGGCATCGATATTGGCCAGGCCCTGTTTGGCCTGGCGTTCGGCGCTGTCCACTTCGCCGGACGCCTGCTCGGCATTCTTGGCGACTTCCTGGATGGCATAGGTGACCTCGTTGACCGCGGTCGCCGCCATCTCGACCTGCTGGCTCTGCTGTTCGCTGTAGCGATAGGTCTCGCTGGCGAGTCCATCGAGCGAGCGTGAGGAGCCGTCGAGCGAGCCGGCGGTATCCAGCAGCTTGGCAACCAGCTGCCGCACTTTCTGCGTGAAGGCGTTGAAATCACGGCCCAGCGCCGCGAGCTCGTCGTTACCGTCGACATCGAGCTGGCGGGTCAGATCGCCTTCGCCGCGGGCGATATCCGCCATCGCGGCGCGTGCATGTTCGAGCGGAACCGTCAGGCTGCGGATGAGCACCGCGACCATGCCGGCCAGCAGCAGGGCGATGGCTCCGCCGACCAGGGAGAAGCGAACGAGGAAGGCCGTGAACTCGGCCTCGACGTCATCGACGTAGATACCCGAGCCGATGATGAGTTGCCAGGGCTCGAACAGCTTGATGTAGGAAATCTTGCGCGAGGGCTCCGTCTCGCCCGGCTTGGCCCATTGGTACTCGACCAGGCCGGCACCGTCACGCTTGGCGACATCGACCATCTCCATGAACAGCGCCTTGCCGGTCGGGTCCTTGTAGGTGGTCAGGTCCTTGCCCTGCAGGTCGGCGACCATCGGGTGCATGACCATGCGCGGCTGCATGTCATTGATCCAGAAGTAGTCTTTCTGGTCATAGCGCAGCGCGCGGACCGTCTCCAGCGCGGCCTGCCGGGCCTGTTCGTCGGTGAGCGTGCCGGCCTGCGCCAGCCGATGGTAGTGCTCCAGCACGCCGTAGGCCGTTTCGACGACATGCCGCGTCATCTCCTGTTTGCCTTGGTACAGGTCATCTTTCATCTGGAATGTCATGACCAGTCCAAGCATGAACAGCATGACGGTGGAGACGACGGGTATCAGCCACAGGCGATGGCGAATGGAAAAGGTACGAAAGAGGCTCATGGGACGCTCCGGAAAGGCAAGTCTTGTCGTTTCTTATGGGTCGCTCGCCAGCAGCGGTTGCGGCAAGTCCTGCATAGCTTTTCGGCGGCTTGTCGCTAAAAATGAGCCCCTCGCGCATGGGAGGTGAATTTCCAGCCCAACGGCGAGTCAGAGAAGCGCCGAGCAGGGCCCGGCACCTTTTTTTCATGTTCTAAGCGCGATCGCGGTATCGCTGACGGGGATTAGATGGACCTTTGGATTGCCGCCCAGGCACTCATTCTCGGTATCGTGGAAGGCATTACCGAGTTTCTTCCGGTGTCGAGCACCGGTCACCAGATCATCGTGGCAGACCTCATCGGATTCGGCGGTGAGCGGGCACTGGCCTTCAACATCATCATCCAGCTCGGCGCCATCCTGGCGGTGGTCTGGGAGTATCGACGCAAGATATTCGGCATCGTCGTCGGGCTCCCGCGCGAGCGGGAAGCGCAGCATTTCACGGTCAACCTGTTGATCGCCTTCCTTCCGGCCGTGGTGCTGGGCGTGGCGCTCGCCGACCTGATCCACGAATACCTGTTCAACCCCATCACGGTCGCGACGGCGCTGGTCATCGGTGGGGTGGTCATGCTCTGGGCGGAACACCGCACGCACTCGATCAAGGCCGAGACGGTCGACGACATGACCTGGGATCTGGCGCTCAAGGTGGGCTTCGCACAGTGCCTGGCGCTGATCCCGGGCACCTCCCGCTCCGGCTCGACCATCATCGGCGGCTTGCTGTTCGGCCTGTCGCGCAAGGCCGCCACCGAGTTCTCGTTCTTCCTGGCCATGCCGACGATGGTGGGGGCCGCGGTCTATTCGGGCTACAAGTACCGCGACCTGTTCCAGCCGCAGGATCTGCCCGTCTTCGCGATCGGATTCGTGACGTCCTTTCTGTTCGCCATGCTGGCGGTGCGAGCCCTGCTGAAATTCATCGGCAATCACAGCTACGCGGCATTCGCCTGGTACCGGATCGTCTTCGGCCTGGTGATCCTGGCGACCTGGCAGTTCGGCGTGATCGACTGGAGCACCGCGGTCGGCTAGCCCGCCATCGGTGCCGACGGTGCCGCTCAGGCGCCGTCGCGGTAGAACACCTCGATGAGGTGGTAGCCGAACTGGCTCTTGACCGGCCCATGGACGGTTCGGGTCGGTTTGCGAAAGATCACCTGGTCGACCGGGCGCACCAGTTGCCCCGGTCTGATTTCGCCCAGATCGCCGCCACGCTTGACGGATGGGCACAGCGAGTGCTTGCGAGCCAGCACATCGAACGCCTCACCTTGCGCCAGTCGCTTCTTCAGGCGCGAGGCCTCCGCCTCGGTCCCGACGAGAATATGGCGTGCCATGGCCTTCATGCGGCGGGCTTCTCCTGAGCGGAAATCTGCTGGGCAATCTCGATCATCTGCTCGCGCATCCAGCGGTTGGCCGGGTCCTGGTCGGTACTCTCGTGCCAGTAGATGTGGGTTTCCAGATCCGGTACGTCCACCGGCAGCGCTACGAAATGGAGGTCGTGCCGGCGTGCGAAGCGCTCGGGCACGGTCATCGCCATGTCCGTCTGCTGCAGCACGAGGGTCGCCATCATGTAGTGCTGCGAGCGCAGGGCGACCTTGCGCTGGACGCCCATCTTGCCCAGCGCCAGGTCCATCAGGCCGAGGCCGCTGCGGCGACTGGAAATGTGGATATGGGTCAGCGCGAGGTATTCCTCCAGGCTGATCCGGTCCTTGGCCAGCGGATGACCGCGACGCATGGCGCAGACGTAGCGGTCCTCGAGCAACTTGACGTGGCGTACCTGGGGGTCGGTGTTGAGCGGCGCGTCGACCGCGAAGTCGAGCCGGCCGGCGGCCAGTTCCTTGGTCGTCTCGCGGCGCTTGGCCAGGAAGCTTTCGATCTTCACGTTCGGCGCAAGGCGGCGCAGCCGTTGAAACAGCGGCGGCAGGATCACCGCCTCGGTGAGGTCGGTCATGCTGATGCGGAACGTCTTGTTCGCCTGCGACGGGCTGAAGGTGCGGCTTTCCTGGACCGATACACGCAGGAGCTGCAAGGCGTTGCGCACCGGGCCGATGATGTTCTGCGCCATCGGCGTCGGCACCATGCCCTGGGCGGTGCGCACGAACAGCGGGTCATTGAACGTTTCCCGCAGCCGCGCAAGGGCGTTGGATACCGCTGGCTGGGTGATCCCGACGATCTGGCCCGCACGCGTCAGGTTGGCTTCGGTGTAGATGGCGTCGAAGACGATGAACAGGTTGAGATCGACCTTGCTGAGGTTCATGGTGCATGCGCTCCTGCGTCACGAATCCGAGCGATCATATATCGGTGATGAATGTTTATACACGCAGAAAATAGCTTCGATAAATCCAAACCCCTCCACTAGCATTTGTCTGACAACCGCCATCACCAGCAGGACGAGTTCATGAATTTCGCCTACTCCCCCAAGGTTCAGGAGCTCCGTGAGCGCGTTCAGGCGTTCATGGATGCCCACGTTTATCCCGCCGAAAAGATCTTCTATCAGCAGGTCAGCGAGGGCGATCGCTGGCAGCCGACCGCCATCGTCGAAGAGCTTAAGGCAAAGGCCCGGGCGGAAGGCCTCTGGAACCTCTTCCTGCCCGACTCGGAGCTGGGCTTCGGGCTGACCAACACCGAGTACGCACCGCTGGCCGAGATCATGGGCAGCTCGGGTCTGGGCCCGGAAGCCTTCAACTGCTCGGCGCCGGATACCGGCAACATGGAAGTGCTGGTGCGCTACGGCAGCGACGCGCAGAAGAAGCAGTGGCTCGAGCCGCTGCTGCGTGGCGAGATTCGTTCGGCCTTCGGCATGACGGAACCGGGCGTGGCGTCATCCGATGCGACCAACATGCAGGCGCGTGCGGTACGCGAAGGCGACGAGTGGGTCATCAACGGGCGCAAGTGGTGGACGTCAGGCGCCTGCGACCCGCGCTGCAAGATCATGATCTTCATGGGACTGACCAATCCGGATGCGCCTCGTCATCAGCAGCACTCGATGATCTTGGTGCCGATGGACGCACCTGGCCTGAAGGTGCTGCGCCCGCTGCCGGTCTTCGGCTATGACGATGCGCCGCACGGTCATGCCGAGGTGCTGCTGGAAAACGTTCGAGTGCCCTACGAGAACGTGCTGCTTGGCGAAGGCCGTGGCTTCGAGATCGCCCAGGGCCGTCTTGGCCCGGGCCGCATCCATCACTGCATGCGCTCGATCGGTGTCGCCGAGCGTGCGCTCAAGCTGATGTGCGAGCGCGCCGTGAGCCGAACGGCGTTCGGCAAGCCGTTGGCGCGTCTGGGCGCCAACCTCGATCACATTGCCGAATCGCGCATCGAGATCAACCAGGCACGGCTACTGACCCTCAATGCCGCCTACATGATGGATACGGTCGGCAACAAGATCGCGGCGAGCGAGATCGCCCAGATCAAGGTCGTGGCGCCGAACGTCGCGTTGCGGGTGATCGACCGGGCGATTCAGATTCACGGCGGGGCCGGCGTTTCTGAGGATTTCCCCCTCGCGCACTGGTACGCGATGCAGCGTACGCTGCGGCTCGCGGACGGTCCGGATGAAGTGCACCGAGCATCCATCGGCAAGCATGAGCTGGGCAAGTACGTTCCGAGAGAAATGCTGCGCGGCCACTGATCTCGAATTGGTGAAGAAAGAAGCCCCGGCACGCCGGGGCTTTTTCATTGGTGCAGCCATCCGGGCGGGCGAGCGCCTCAGCACCAATAAAAAGCCCCGCACGTGGCGGGGCTCCTGTTCAGCGCTACGACTCAGCCTTTCCAGCGACGCAGCACCAGCGTGGCGTTGGTACCGCCAAAACCAAAGCTGTTGCTCATCACGGTGTCGACCTGGGCGTCCTCGCGGGTCTCACGAAGGATCGGCAGATCGGCAACCTCAGGGTCGAGCTCATCGATGTTGGCCGAACCGGCCAGGAAGTTGCCTTCCATCATCAGCATGCAGTAGATGGCTTCGTGAACACCGGCGGCGCCGAGCGAGTGGCCGGACAGGCTCTTGGTCGAGCTGATCGCCGGAATCTTATCGCCGAACATGTTGCGTACGGCCTTCGCCTCGGCCACGTCGCCGACGGGCGTGGAGGTGCCGTGGGTGTTCAGGTAGTCGATGCTGCCGTCGACCGTGGACATCGCCTGTTGCATGCAGCGCAGCGCGCCTTCGCCGCTCGGCGCAACCATGTCGTAGCCATCGGAGGTCGCGCCGTAGCCGACGATCTCGGCGTAGATCTTGGCGCCGCGCTTGAGTGCATGTTCGAGCTCTTCGACGACCACCATGCCGCCGCCGCCCGCGATGACGAAGCCGTCGCGGTTCGCGTCATAGGCACGCGAGGCCTTCTCGGGGGTCGCGTTGTACTGGCTGGAGAGGGCGCCCATGGCATCGAACAGACAGCTCTGGCTCCAGTGCTCTTCTTCACCGCCACCGGCGAAGACGACGTCTTGCTTGCCCATCTGGATCTGCTCCATCGCATGGCCGATGCAATGCGCGCTGGTCGCGCAGGCCGAGGCGATCGAGTAGTTGATGCCCTTGATGCGGAACGGGGTTGCCAGGCACGCCGAGACGGTGCTGCTCATGGTGCGCGGCACACGGTATGGGCCGATGCGCTTGACGCCCTTGTCGCGCAAGGTGTCGATGGCTTCCATCTGGTTGATGGTCGAGGCGCCGCCGGAGCCGGCGATCAGGCCGACGCGCGGGTTGGAGATATCGTCCTCGGAGAGGCCGGAATCCTTGATTGCCTGCTGCATGGCGAGATAGGCGTAGGCCGCCGCATCGCCCATGAAGCGCAGGACCTTGCGGTCGATCAGCTCTTCGATGTTCAGGTCGACGGAGCCGGAAACCTGGCTGCGCAACCCCATGTCCGCGTATTCCTGATTGAAGCGAATACCAGGGCGTCCGGCGCGCAGGTTGGCCGAAACGGTGTCTTTGTCATTGCCCAGGCAAGAAACGATGCCCAGGCCAGTGATCACGACGCGACGCATGCGGATGTCCTTCAAAAGCTATCGGTGGAGGTGAACAGGCCGACCCGTAGGCCCTCGGCGCTGTAGATCTCGCGCCCATCGACGCTGACGGTGCCGTCGGCGATACCCAGGATCAGCGAGCGATTGATGGTGCGCTTGATATGAATGTTATAGGTCACTTTCTTCGCGGTCGGCAGGACCTGGCCGAAGAACTTCACCTCGCCCGAGCCCAGCGCCCGGCCACGACCGGGATTGCCTTGCCAGCCGAGGTAGAAGCCAACCAGTTGCCACATCGCATCGAGGCCGAGACAGCCGGGCATGACCGGGTCGCCCTCGAAATGGCAGGCGAAGAACCAGAGGTCCGGGTTGATGTCCAGCTCCGCTACGAGTTCGCCCTTGCCGAACTTGCCGCCGGTTTCGCTGATGTGGACGATGCGATCGACCATCAGCATGTTCGGTGCGGGCAATTGCGCATTACCTGGGCCGAAGAGCTCGCCGCGGCTGCAACGCAGCAGATCTTCCCGAGTAAAGGCGTGTTGTTTGGTCATGCGTGTTCCTCATGGTCCTTCTGCGGACGGATTGGCGCCTTGCGCGAGCCGGGCCGCGCGTGAACGTGTCATAGACAGCGGCGCGCTGTCGAAAGTCACAGCCTGGCGTTTCCGCCGCCGGAGGCGGGCCGGAAAAAAGGCGCGCTACTTTAACACTCCTTTGCGCGTGCGTTGGCGAGCCCTTGCCCTGATCGCCTGCGACCATCCGCCGATTGCGCCTGGCCCGGCGTTTGCGGCGCGCACATGTTTTCCAGCGTTCTGTAACAGCATGCGACGACGGCCTGGTCGGCGGGTTCGCCGCTGTCGGTGCGCCTTCGTATAATGCCGGCGTCGCCAACGCTTGGCCCAACACGGATCGCACATGACTCAACAACCCATTGCTGTGCTCGGCGGCGGAAGTTTCGGTACCGCCATCGCCAACCTGCTTGCTGAGAACGGCAATGCGGCGAGGCTATGGATGCGCGACGCGGCGCAGGCCGAAACCATGCGGCGCGAGCGACAGAACCCGCGTTACCTGAAGGGCATCGCGTTGCACCCGAGCGTCGAGCCGACCGCTGATCTGGACGCCACGCTCCAAGCGTGCGAGCTGGTGTTCGTCGCCTTGCCCTCCAGTGCGTTGCGCAAGGCGCTGGCGCCGGTGGCCTCGACGCTGGGCAGCAAATGGTTGGTGAGCACGACCAAGGGTATCGAGGCCGACGGCTTCCGGCTGATGAGCGACATCCTTCAAGACATCGCGCCTACCGCCCGCATCGGGGTGCTGTCCGGACCCAACCTGGCGCGCGAGGTGGCCGAGCATGCCTTGACGGCGAGCGTCATCGCGAGCGAAGACGAGGCATTGTGCCGGCGCGTTCAGGCGGTTCTGCACGGGCGTACCTTCCGCGTGTATGCCAGCCCCGACAGGTTCGGGGTCGAGCTGGGCGGGGCGCTGAAAAACGTCTACGCGATCATCGCCGGCATGGCGGCGGCGATGGGCATGGGCGAGAACACCAAGAGCATGCTGATCACCCGCGCGCTGGCGGAGATGACGCGCTTTGCCGTGCGTCTGGGCGCCAACCCGGTGACCTTTCTCGGGCTGGCCGGCGTCGGCGACCTGATCGTGACCTGCACTTCGCCCAAGAGCCGCAATTTCCAGGTCGGCCATGCGCTTGGGGAAGGGTTGTCGCTGGATCAGGCGGTGTCGCGCCTCGGCGAGGTGGCCGAAGGCGTCAATACGCTCAAGGTGCTGAAATGCAAGGCCGAGGAGGTTCAGGTCTACATGCCGCTGGTCGCAGGGCTGCATGCCATTCTGTTCGAGGGGCGTACGCTCGAACAGGTGATCGACAGGCTGATGCGGGCCGAACCCAAGACGGATGTCGATTTTCTTTCGCCCGATGGCTTCAGCTTTCGGGCGCCGCTGACTAAGGAGGGCTCATGAAAGTTTACGGACAGGCCGATCACGAGGCCTTGCTGCTGCGGGTGCTATGGACGCTGGTGTTTTTCTTCGCCTGGCAACTCGCCGAGCTGGTGCTGCTCGCCGTGGTGATTCTGCAATTGGTCCTGCGGTTGGTGAATGGTCGCCCGAACGAGGGCTTGCAGGGGTTCGGCGACAGCCTCAGCCAGTACGTGGCGCAGATCGGCCGCTACGGCACGTTCAATACCGATCGCAAGCCCTGGCCGCTGTCCGATTGGCCGCAGCCGCGCCCAGCCGACCTGGAGGTGGTGGACGTGGTTCAGCCGACACCCGGCGGCGAGGAGGGCAAGGCGCCATGAAGCTCTGGCTCCTGCGGCATGGTGAGGCGGAGCCGCGTGCGCGCAGCGACGCCGAACGCAATCTCACCGAGGTCGGGCGGGCCGAGGCGGCGCGTAGCGCGGCGCATCTGCTCGAGGCGACGCTCGGGGCGATCCTCGCCAGCCCGTTCAACCGGGCCCAACAGACGGCCGAGGTGGTCCGCCAGACGATCGGCTACTCGGGAGCGGTCGAAACGGTTCCCTGGGTCAAGCCGGAGTCGGACCTGCGCGAAGCGATGCTGTACCTCGATCGCCGGTCCGAAAGTGAATTGCTCATTGTCACGCACCAGCCGTTCGTCGGCCTCCTGGCGGGTTGGCTGGTACATGGTCACCGTGACCAGGCCATCTCCATGGCCACCGGCAGCCTGGCCGAGCTGGAAGGCGACAGCATCGCCGCCGGCCTGATGCGGCTGGTCTCGCTCCGTCATCCCAACGGCTGATTCACAAGGAAATCACGCATGTCCATCTGGCACACACAGCCCGATCTCGAACACCTCAACGCCAACCTGCGCAACGGAATCGGCGAAGTGCTGGGCATTCGCTTCGAAGCATTCGACGACGACTCCATCACCGCCAGCATGCCCGTCGATTCGCGGACGCATCAGCCCTATGGCCTGTTGCATGGCGGTGCATCGGTGGTGCTGGCCGAGACGCTCGGATCGAGCGCGAGCTATCTCTGTATCGACACCAGTGCCTTCTATTGCGTCGGGCTCGAGGTCAATGCCAACCACCTGCGCGGGCTGCGCACGGGGCGAGTGACGGCGGTCTGCCGCCCGGTGCATCTCGGTCGCAGCACCCATGTCTGGGACATTCGCCTGAGCGGCGACGACGGCAAGCCCAGCTGCATTTCGCGGCTGACCGTTGCGGTCGTCCCGCTGAGCGACCGCGCGCCGCGTCTCGGCGCCTGACCGGCCTGTCGCAGCCTTTGGCGGCTGTGACGGTCATTCACCGGGTCTATGCAATTGCCCGGGTGGTTCGGGCTGCGGAGAATGACCGCTTTGTGGTCGCGGCCTTCGTCAGATGCCTCATTCCCTGTTCTTCGCACATGCCAATGGCTTCCCTTCCGGGACCTATACGCCGCTCTTCGAGCACCTGGCGCCGACGTTCGAGGTCGCCTGCCTCGACCGTCATGCCCATGACCCGCGCTTTCCGGTCGAAGACAACTGGCAGGCGCTGGTCGACGAGCTGATCCATCATCTGGAGGCGCAAAGCGGGCCGGTGCTGGGTGTCGGTCACTCCCTGGGTGGCGTGCTTCATTACCACGCGGCGCTGCGTCGACCCGATCTGTACAAGGGGTTGATCATGCTCGACTCGCCGGTCGCCACCTGGCTCGACCAGGGCGTCGTCTGGCTGGCCAAGCGGCTCGGTTATTTCGACCAGCTCACCCCGGCGGCACGCACGCAGGGGCGTCGCGAGCGGTTCGACGATCTCGCCGAGGCGCGTGCCTATTTCGAGCAGAAGCGCCTGTTCCGCGATTTCGCGCCGGCGTGCCTGTCGGCTTATCTGCAGCACGGCCTCGAACCGTGCGAAGACGGCGTGCGATTGCGCTTCGACCCAGAGACCGAACTGCGCATCTACCGCAGTTTCCCCCACCGAACGCCCGGCTGGCCGCTGACGATGAAGGTGCCGCTGGCCATGATCCGTGGGCGGCAGAGCGATGTGATCAAGCCTCATCACACCTGGCTGGCGCGGCTGATGCCACAGGGCTGCGCGCTCAGCCTGCCAGGCAGCCACATGTTCCCGCTCGAGCACCCCGGCGATACGGCCGAGGCCATCAGGACGCTCGCCCTTGGCTGGCTCGGCGAAACGCGCAAGCAGGAGACCTTCGCATGACCGCACGCTTCGAAGAGGTTCGCCTGAACCTGCCGCATGTGGAAGTGGCCGCGCACCTCTATGGCCCGGAAGACGGCCGGCCGGTCATCGCCCTGCATGGCTGGCTGGACAATGCGGCGACCTTCAGCCGCCTGGCGCCCCGGCTGGATGGGTTGCGCATTCTGGCGCTCGACCTGCCAGGGCACGGGCATTCCGGTCACCGCCCGGTCGGTGCGAACTACGCCCTTTGGGACTACGCCTACGACGTGCTGCAGACCGCCGAGCAGTTCGGCTGGTCGCGCTTCTCGCTGCTCGGGCATTCGATGGGGGCCATCGTCTCGGTCATGCTGGCCGGCGCGTTGCCGGAGCGCATCGAGCGGATGGTGCTGATCGACGGGGTCGTGCCCTATACCGGCGAGGCGGAGCAGGCGCCCGAGAAGCTCGGTGCGGCGCTCGAAGCGCAGTTGCGCGTGCAGAGCAAGCGAAAGCCTGTGTACGCGACACCGGACCAGGCCGTCGCGGCGCGCATGAAAGGCGTCGGCGCGGTCAGTCGGGAAGCGGCGGAGCGGCTGGCCGAGCGCGGCCTGATGCCCGTTCCGGGTGGCTACACCTGGCGCACCGATACCCGGCTTACCCTGCCATCGCCCCTGCGGCTGACGCAGGCTCATGCGCTGGCGTTCGCCCGCCGCGTCGCCTGCCCGACGCTTCTGGTGCTGGCGGAGCAGGGGCTCATGGTGCAGCCCGAGCGGCAGGCGATGCTCACCGGTCTTCCTTATGACATCCGCCGGCTGCCGGGTGGTCATCATCTGCATCTGGACGACGAGCAGGGTGCGCGCGCGGTCGCCGAGCTTGCCCAGCCGTTCCTGGCCGATCGCGGTGCGCTGCAAGATTCGGTCGCAAAGCCGGCTTGACGAGGCGGCGGCAACTGGGGAACGTGGCCGGACACGATAGGAGGCGCAATGATCGACCCGAATACCACCGCGACGCCGAGCGGTCATCTGGCACGCAGGGCCCCTGAAGGGCGCCGGCTAGACCCTAGATTTTCTGCGCCGAGCTTCTCGGGACGACCGGTGCCGATGTCATGAGTCGAGCGCCTGCGGTGGTGTTGTCGGTCGTCGGTGCGTTGTGGCTATCGATCACGACGGCCCAGGCCGCCGTCCCCATGCCTGAAGACGCAACCGCCACCGGTGAGGTCGTGCAGGAGTCGGTCGAGCGGCGTTATCCGATGGACGGGCTGCGGCGCATCAGCGGTCGCCTGCGCATGGACGCCAAGGTCGAGGCCCTGGGTCGGCTCGAGGCGGTCACCTATCGGTTGTCGGATCGCCAGACCGGGCTGGAGGCGTTCACCAACGCCCGCGAGCACCTGCTGGACGAGGGCGCGGAGCTGTTGTTCTGGTGCGAGGGGCGCGATTGCGGCTCGAGCAGTCTCTGGGCCAACGAGGTCTTCGGTCGGTCCTACCTCTACGGGCCGGAGAGCCAGCAGGCCTACCTGCTGGCGCGCATGACCGAGCCGGAAGACCGGCTGGTGGCGCTCTATGGCATTACCCGCGGCAGCGGACGGCCGTACCTGCACGTCGAGACGTTCCATCCCACGGCGTCCTTGGGTGAGCTTCTACCTACCGCAGGCACCTTGTTGCGCCAGCTGCATAGCGTCGGCGTGTTGCATCTTCCGGGGCTGGCGGCCCCTTCGCCGGCTTGGCGCGCGCTGCTTGCCCGTACCTTGCAGCTCGATCGCACCCTCAGCGTGGCGCTCTCCGGGCCGGAGGCGGAAATCTGGCAAGCCGCGCTGGTGGCCGAAGGCGTGCGGGCCGCACGGCTGCAGACCGAAGCTGGCGACGCTCCGGGCCTGCACCTGCGGCGCTTGCGCTGAGCGGTCGAAAACCCCGACGCCCTGTTGGTGCGGGGCGGGCTGAGATGCCACACTCGCGCCCTTCGCCCGCACCGACCGGATGTTCGGGTTCGCTTGACTGGAACAGGCCTGTCCATGCCCAACAATGACCGTCTGCTCGTGCAGATTCTGCTGCTGGCGCTGCTCGGCGCTTCCCTGTGGGTCCTCGCGCCGTTCGCCTCGGCGCTGTTCTGGGCGGCGGTGCTGTCCTTCGCCAGCTGGCCGCTGATGCGCTGGCTGACGTGCGCCTTCAAGGGCAACGAAACGCTCGCCGCGGGCGTGCTGACCTGCGGCTGGATGGTGCTGGTCGCCATCCCGCTGGTCTGGCTGGGGCTCAACGTTGCCGATCATGTGCGTAGCGCCACGGTGTTCCTGCGCGGCGTGCAGGTCGAAGGGTTGCCGCCGGCGCCGGTCTGGCTGAACGAACTGCCGCTGGTCGGTCCGCGCCTGGTCAACGCCTGGGAAACCCTGGACGAGCAGGGGACAGCCTTTTTCGCCAGCATCCGGCCGTATCTTGGGGAAGTGGGCAACTGGTTGCTGGTGCGCAGCGCCCGGATCGGTGGCGGCATGCTCGAGCTGGCGCTAAGCCTGGTGCTGGTGTTCTTCTTCTATCGCGACGGCCCGCGGCTGGCGGCGTTCGTTCATAGCCTGCTGCATCGCCTGATCGACGAGCGTGCCGACCATTACCTCGCGCTGGTGGCCGCCACGGTGCAGCGCGTGGTCAATGGCGTGATCGGTACCGCCGCGGCGCAGGGCGTGCTCGCCCTGATCGGCTTCTCCATCGCCGGCGTCCCGGGTGCGCTGATCCTGGGGTTGTTGACCTTCGTGCTCAGCCTGATTCCGATGGGGCCGCCGCTGGTGTGGGTCCCGGCCACGGCGTGGCTGGTATGGCAGGGCGACTTCGGTTACGCGATTTTCATGGGCATCTGGGGTGTCTTCGTCATCAGCGGCGTGGACAACGTGCTCAAGCCCTATCTGATCAGCCGAGGCGGCAACCTGCCGTTGGTGGTGGTGTTGCTCGGCGTGTTCGGCGGGATCTTCGCGTTCGGCTTCATGGGCCTGTTCCTCGGTCCGACACTGCTGGCCGTCGCCTACAGCCTGCTCGGAGACTGGGTGGCCAAGGAAGTCCCGGTGCCGCCGGACGAGCCGGCGCTACCCGGCGCGGGCGACGAAAAGGTGCGCTGAGCGCCTCAACGCTCGGCTTCGTAGCGGTCCAGCGTGTCGGAGGCGATGATCCGTCCGAGCTGGATCAGCTCCTGCGCCTTGTAGAACTCGAAGAAGCGGCAGGCGCGGCGCGGCACGTTGACCAGCACGTCCGGCGGGTAGCCAGCGATCTTGTATTGCGCCAGCGACGTTTGCATGGCTTCGAAGCTCTGGTTGACCAGTTCCAGCAACGACGCAGGGCCGGTCGCATCGATGACCTGCGAGCCCTCGGCCGATCGTGGCGCCGACCGCGGACCTTCCGGTGCCGCCGGCGGCTGGTCGTGGCCCAGCGCGGCCTGGTCGGCCAGCAGTCCGGCTTCGACCTCGGCCTCCCGGCGCCAGAACGGCAGGTGAGCGCTCAGCGAGTCAACCATCAGATCCAGCCTGCCCTTGGCGGCCGGGGGTCGTTCGATGACCGGAAGGGGGTATTGTCGGTGGTTGGTCGCGTTGAGGTTCACGGCGATGATCAGGTCGCAATGGCTCGATACCACGGGCACGATCGGCAGCGGATTGAGCAGGCCGCCGTCGACCAGCATCCGGTTACCCTGCACGACGGGCGTGAACAGACTCGGAATCGCCGCCGAGGCTCGCATCGCCTGGTGCAGGCAGCCTTCCTGGAACCACACTTCCTGATGGTTGGTGAGGTCGGTCGCGACGGCGGTGAAGGGGATCGGCAAATCCTCGATGGCGATTTCGCCGACGATATCGCGGATGCGCCCGAATACCTTGTCACCGCGTATCGCGCCCAGACTGAAGCTCAGGTCGAGCAGCCGCAGGACATCGAGGTAATCGAGGCTTTCGATCCACTGGCGGTACTCGCCGAGCTTGCCGGCCGCCTGGATGCCGCCGATCACCGCGCCCATCGAGCAACCGGCGATACAGGCGATCTCGTAGCCGCGCGCCTCGATCTCCTCGATGACGCCGACATGGGCATACCCGCGCGCACCGCCGGAGCCCAGAACCAATGCCACGCGTTTGCCCATGCTTTCCTCCCTGATCCGGTTCGGGGGAAGCTTCCCAGCTGGGGCGGGCCGCCGCAAGCCGCACTGCCACCGACCGGACGCTTTGCTACAATCCGCGCCCTTTCCGGAGCTCGACGGAGGCCCCATGAGCCAAGCGATCCGCCTGACACAGTACAGCCATGGTGCGGGCTGCGGCTGCAAGATCTCGCCGAAGGTCCTCGACGTCATCCTCGCCGGAAGCGGCGCACAGAACCTCGATCCCAGGCTGTGGGTCGGCAACGCCTCGCGCGACGATGCGGCGGTCTACGGCATCGACGACACCCGCGGCGTGGTGTCGACGACCGATTTCTTCATGCCGATCGTCGATGACCCCTTCGATTTCGGCCGCATCGCGGCGACCAACGCGATCAGCGACATCTATGCCATGGGCGGCGACCCCTTGATGGCGATCGCCATCCTCGGCTGGCCGGTCAACGTGCTGCCACCGGAAGTCGCCCGCGAGGTGGTCGCTGGCGGGCGTGCGGCCTGCGACGCCGCCGGCATCCCGCTGGCAGGCGGCCATTCGATCGATGCGCCCGAGCCGATCTTCGGGCTCGCCGTGACCGGGCTGGTCGACAAGGCCCGCATGAAGCGCAACGACACGGCCACAGCCGGCTGCGAACTCTTTCTGACCAAGCCATTGGGTATCGGCATCCTGACCACGGCTGAGAAGAAGGCCCTCCTGCGCGACGAGGATGTGGGCCTGGCGCGTGACTGGATGTGCACCTTGAATCGGCCGGGCAGTCGATTCGGTCGTCTCGAGGCAGTGCGGGCGATGACCGATGTGACCGGTTTCGGCCTGCTGGGCCATCTGGTCGAGATGGCCGACGGCAGCGGGCTGACCGCCGAGATCGAGTACGCTCGCGTGCCGCGCCTGCGGGGTGTCGAGGCGTACGTCGCTCAGGGCTGCGTGCCCGGCGGTACGCAGCGCAACTACGAGAGCTACGGGCATCGCATCGCGCCGCTCAGCGAGGCGCACAAGGCCCTGCTGTGCGATCCGCAGACCAGTGGCGGCCTGCTGGTGGCGGTCGAGCCCGGTGGCGTGACCGATTTCCTGACGGTGGCCGAGTCCTTTGGCCTGACGCCCGAGGCCATCGGCCGGCTCGTGCCGGCTGGGCCGCATGCGGTCGAGGTCCGTTGATGCGCGACGACACCGCCGATTTTCGCGACATCTTCCTCAACGATCGTCCGTTGATGGATGCGCGCGCGCCCATCGAATTCGCCAAGGGCGCTTTCCCCGGCGCGGTCAACCGACCGCTGATGAACGATGTGGAGCGGCAAAAGGTCGGGACCTGCTACAAGCAGCACGGCCAGCAGGCCGCATTGGCGCTTGGTCATCAGCTGGTATCCGGTCGCCTCAAGGAGGAACGGATCAAGGCCTGGGCAGCCTTCGCCCAGGCGCACCCGGACGGCTACCTCTATTGCTTCCGCGGCGGCTTGCGCTCGCAGTTGGTGCAACAGTGGCTCCGGGACGAGGCGGGCATCGCCTATCCGCGCGTCCTGGGTGGCTACAAGGCGATGCGCGGATACCTGATCGAGGTGATGGAGCAAGCGGTGCAGCAGGCTTCGTTCGTGCTGGTCGGCGGATTGACCGGCACCGGCAAGACCGAGGTGCTGATGCAGTTGGACAACAGCCTGGACCTCGAGGGCCTGGCCAATCATCGCGGTTCGAGCTTCGGCAAGCGGGCAACGCCGCAGCCCAGCCAGATCGATTTCGAAAATGCGCTGTCGATCCGCCTGCTGAAGCTGCGGGAGCGGGGGGTGGGTACGTTCGTCATGGAGGACGAGGCGCGGCTGATCGGCCGCTGCTCGATCCCGTTGCCCCTGCATCACGGCATGCAGGCCTTTCCGCTGGTCTGGCTGGAGGACAGCTTCGAAGGACGGGTCGAACGGATCCTGCGCGACTACGTCGTCGATCTCGGTGCCGAGTTCGTCGCCGAACGCGGAGAAGAGGAGGGGTTCGTCGCCTTCGCCGACCGACTGCGTGAAAGCCTGGTCAATATCCGCAAGCGACTCGGTGGCGATCGCTATCAGGGTCTCTCCGAGCTGCTCGAGCAGGCGTTGGCGGAGCAGACGCGCTCTGGCGCGGTCGATCTGCATCGGGGCTGGATCGAGGGCCTGCTGGCCGACTACTACGATCCGATGTATGCCTACCAGCGAGCCAGCAAGGCCGAGCGCATCGAGTTCGCCGGCACGCAGGGCGCGGTAGTCGACTACCTGCGGGAACGGCACGCTCAATTTTGACGCGAACGAAAGGGAGAACGCCCCCATGAAGGCATCTGTAATGACGATCGCGGTCGTGCTGGCATTGACCGGCTGTGCAGGCAAAACGGCCTACCGTGGCGCTTGTGCCGCCGAGCTTGAAGCCGCCTGGGCGGAACAGAGTCTGGCCGAGGCGGAGGGCTTTGCGGGCACTGTCAGCTATTCGAAAGCGATGGCGCTGCTCGCCGGCGCCAAGACGCAGCAGCAATTCGAGGCGTTTCACGGCTGTGTCCGCAAGGCAGAAAAGGCGCGCTTCTATCTCCAGGAATCCCGCGCCGGGCGCTGATTCGCCGTCCGGCATCGGTGATAGGACCAAGCAGCCGGGGGCAATGCCTCCGGCTGGCCGTGCTTTTTCTGAGCGCAATGAAAAAGCCCCGATGCTTTCGCACCGGGGCTTTTCGATTTGGTTGCGGGAGCCGGATTTGAACCGACGACCTTCGGGTTATGAGCCCGACGAGCTACCAGACTGCTCCATCCCGCGTCTGTGTGGCGGCATTCTACAGAACGAATCCGAGGTGTCAACCAATGCAGGCAAAAAAGTTTGGATGTTCAGGCATTTAGCGATACGAGGCTGTCTTCGGATCGCTGCGATGGCTGCGCCCGGCTGCTGGCGGTGACGTCGCGCGATAGGCCCGGGCGATGATGGCGCATGATGCGCAACAACCCCCAGAGCATCGCCAGTGCAACGCATAACCAGCCGATCACCATCAAACCCAGTACCCATAAGGTCGCCATCTCCAATCCCTCGCTCGTCACTCCCGCGCTCACTTGCGGCGGCTTAATCATGGGACCTCGTCAGCTGCCAGCGGTTCGAGTGGCGACCTTCGGTCAGGCCGGCCCGCGTATTTTCCGCACTCTCGCCGCTGTGGGCTGACCAAAAGAGTGTGACGGCTTAATCGGAGGGACGACCCATGCGCTGGATGCCGTGCGCAGCAGCATTGGCCCTTGCAGTGAGCGGCGCAATCCATGCGGCGGCCTCGGACGATGCCCAAGAAACCGCCGGCCAGCCCAATCGCCTTGACGCGCCGGAGGTGGCGCCTGGCGAATCCACGGGCACCGGTCCAATCGTCCCGCCGATCGTTCCGGCCCTGAACGAGGCGCCTCGGCTCGACGACGAGCCGCGCCATGCTGGCAACGAGCGCAGCATGGAACACCGTGGCCGCTATGAGCCGGACGACGATTGAGCTGCCGTACCACGAATCGAGGAGTGCAACATGAACAGATCCATCTTTCCGCGCCTGTGTCTGTCGATCGCCCTGGCCTCGGCCGCCGGGCTGGCCATCGCCGCTGACCTGCCTGGCGACGGCATGGCCGGTGTCGAGGTGAAGGAGAAGTCGATCGTGGGGGACGCCATCGGTCGCGACGTGGACGATGTCGGCGTCGACAGCGGTACCGATACCACCGACGGTACGGCATCGACCGAAGGCGTCGGCATTGGCGATGGCCTGTACGACAACGGCCCCACGCCGCGCATCGGGGAGGCGCCCGATGACGTCGATCCGGGGCCGAACGAAGAGGCGCGCTGAGGCGCGCTGAGGCGACGGCAGGCTCGCGGCGTGACGCATCGACCCCTAGAATGCGCGCTTTTTGCGGTGGGCCAGGACCATGCAAATAGCTCTCGCCCCGATGGAAGGGCTAGTCGATGACATCCTGCGAGACCTGCTGACCCGGCTGGGTGGCGTCGACTGGTGCGTCTCGGAGTTCATCCGCGTAAGCGACCGGCTGCTCCCGGACAGCGCGTTCCACAAGCTCGCACCGGAGCTGGCGTCGGGTGCGGTCACCCCGGCGGGCGTGCCGATGCGCGTGCAGCTGCTCGGTTCCGATCCGTCATGCCTCGCCGACAACGCAGCGCAGGCGGTCGCGCTCGGCGCGCCGGTGATCGACCTCAATTTCGGCTGCCCGGCCAAGACCGTGAATCGCTCCCGCGGCGGTGCCGTGTTGCTGAAGGAGCCGGAGCTGCTGTTGCGCATTCTGTCCGAAGTCAGGCGTACCGTGCCGGCGGCGGTGCCGGTGACCGCCAAGATGCGGCTCGGGTACGACAGCCCGGAGGGTGCGCTCGATTGCGCGCGTGCCCTGGCAGACGGCGGGGCCGAGCAGCTGGTCGTGCATGCGCGCACCAAGGTCGAGGGCTACAAACCGCCCGCCCACTGGGAATGGGTCGCGCGGGTGCGCGACAGCGTTGCTGTTCCGGTGCTTGCCAATGGCGAGGTGTGGTCGGTCGAGGACTGGCATCGCTGTCGGGAAATCAGCGGGACGGACGAGGTGATGCTGGGCCGTGGCCTGGTCTCGCGGCCCGATCTGGCCCGACAGATTGCCGCGGCGAAGGCGGGCCAGCCGGTCATCGCGATGAGCTGGGAGGCCGTGATGCCCCTGGTGCGTGAATTCTGGCAGCAGGCCTGCCGCAAGATGTCGCCGCGCTATGCGCCTGGGCGGCTCAAGCAGTGGGTGGGGATGTTGTCACGCAATTACCCGGAAGCGGCCGAACTGTTCGTTCACCTGCGCCGCGAGCAGGCGTGCGAGCGCATCGATGCCTTGCTCGCGCTGCACACCTGGGACGTTCCGCTCGAAGCCTTGAGCGCCTGAGCCTTCGCGCGGCGCCATGCGGGCGAGCGCTTCGCTTGGGCCACGCCGCTCCGCGTGCGCTCGATGAGAAGAGACGCAGCCTGGGGCCTTATCGCTTGCCATCGCGCCGATGAATAGCGCTTTCGTCGCGGCGCAATCCCTCCGAAGGTTGGGGCTTCCGGGTCCGACAGGCGAGCCAGGCATGACCGCGATTCATCCGCAGACACTTCTCGAACGCCCCTTCGGCACCCTCGCCGAACTCATTGCCGGTTGGGCTGCCGTTGCGCCGAACCAGCCGGCGCTGATCCAGGACGCGCGGCAGCTCGATTTCGCCGAGCTCGATCGCCAGATGGATGCGGTCGCGGCCGCGCTTCAGCGAGAGGGCGTGGAGCCGGGCGAGGCCATCGCGCTCTGCGGTCTCAATTCGATCGATTACGCGGTGGTCTTCCTGGGGGCGCTGCGTGCGGGCGTCGCGGTCGCGCCGCTGGCACCGTCGGCGAGCGCGCAGAGCCTGCATGGCATGCTCGAGGATGCGCAGGCGCGGCTGCTTTTCGTCGACGCGGTGGGCCGCGATCGCTTGGCCGAGGCGCCGGCAGTCGAGCAGGCACGGCACGTCGCGCTCGATGCGCTGGGCGATTGGCTGGGCGATGGGCGCAGTCCAAGGCCGGTCGAGGTCGATCCGCAGTCGGCGTTCAACATCATCTATTCGTCCGGCACGACCGGGACGCCGAAGGGCATCGTCCAGTCCCATGCGATGCGCTGGGCGCACATCCGGCGCAGTGCCGCGTACGCGTACGGTTGCGACGCACGGGCGCTCATCTCGACGCCCCTGTATTCGAACACGACGCTGGTCGCGTTCCTGCCGGCGCTGGCGCTGGGCGGTACCGTGGTGCTGCTGCAGAAGTTCGATGCCGGGCATTACCTGGAGCTGGCGGCGCGGCATCGCATCACCCACTCGATGCTGGTGCCGGTGCAGTACCAGCGGATCATGGCGCACCCGGCGTTCGAGGCCTTCGACCTCAGTGCCTTTCGCTACAAGTTCTGCACCAGCGCACCCTTCCATGCGGAACTCAAGGCGGACGTGCTGCGGCGCTGGCCAGGTGGCCTGGTGGAGTTCTATGGCATGACCGAGGGTGGCGGTACCTGCATCCTCGAGGCGCACCTGTTCCGGGACAAGCTGCATACCGTCGGGCGTCCGGCCGACGGCCACGACATTCGGCTCATCGACGAGGCCGGTCGCGAGCTGCCGCCGGGGTCGATCGGCGAAGTGGTCGGGCATTCGCCGGCGATGATGCAGGGCTACCTGAACAAGCCGGACAAGACAGCCGAAGCCGAATGGTTCGACGAGGCCGGCAAGCGCTTCATCCGCACCGGAGATGTCGGTCGTTTCGATGCCGATGGCTTTCTTACGCTGCTGGATCGTCGCAAGGACATGATCATTTCGGGCGGCTTCAACCTGTATCCGAGCGACCTGGAAGGCATCCTGCGGGAGCATCCGGCCGTCGCCGACGTCACCGTCGTGGGCATTCCATCGAGGAGTTGGGGCGAATCGCCGGTCGCCTTCGTGGTGGCGCGGGAAGATGGCCGCGAAAGTGCCGAGCAGCTGCTGGGCTGGTTCAATGCGCGGGTCGGCAAGACCCAGCGCCTGGCGCGGCTCGAATGGCGTGGCGAGCTGCCGCGCAGCGCCATCGGCAAGGTGCTCAAGCGCGAGCTGCGCGATGAATTCCTGGCGCGTGAGGGCGAGCTGCCCTGATCGGCTGACCGTTCGTCGGCTTGGCGTGTGGGAGGGTTTGGGCGACTTGAAAAGGCGAGGCGCGTCCACATTTTCGGCAATGCGGGATGCCGAAGTCGGGTCCCGCGAAGCAATCACTCGCTGAAATCAGGAGAACGCAATCATGACCAGTTTTTCCATGGCTCCCTTGTTCCGTCAGTCGATCGGTTTCGACCGGTTCAATGACCTGTTCGAGTCGGCCTTGCGCAACGAGACCGGCAGTTCCTACCCGCCCTACAACGTCGAGAAGCACGGCGATGATCAGTACCGGATCGTCGTGGCCGCGGCGGGCTTCCAGGAAGAAGACCTCGAACTGCAAGTCGAACGCGGTGTGCTGACCGTCAGCGGCGGCAAGCGCGAAAACAGCGCCGAGAACGTCACCTACCTGCACCAGGGCATTGCCCAGCGGGCATTCAAGCTGTCGTTCCGGCTTGCCGACCACATCGAAGTGCGCGGGGCAGCGCTGACCAATGGCCTGCTCAACATCGAGCTGGTGCGCATGGTCCCGGAAGAGGCCAAGCCCAAGCGCATTCCGATCGGCCAGGCCCAGCGTCCGGCGCTGGAGGGCAACCAGGCCTCGTAAGGCGCTGGCGTGCTCGGCAAAGGAGGGGCGCCCGGGTGGCGCCCCTTTTTCATGGATTCGAAGGCTGCTCGCCCTGGCTCGCCAGCAACTCACGGAACGCCGGCAACGGCAGCGGCTTGCTGAACAGGTAACCCTGGTAGAGGTGGCAGCCGCGTTGCAACAGCAGCTCGAGCTGGGCCTGTTGCTCGACGCCCTCGGCGATCACTGCCAGCCCGAGGCTGTCGGCCATGCTGACGATGGCGCGGATGATTTCCGCGTCGTTGCCGTCTGCGATAGCGTCCCGCACGAAGGACTGGTCGATCTTGAGCAGATCCACCGGCAATCGCTTGAGGTAGGTCAGCGATGAATATCCCGTCCCGAAATCATCCATCGCGAAGCTCACACCCAGCCGCTTGAGACGGTTCATCTTGCCGATGGTGTCCTCCAGGTTCTGGATGACGATCCCCTCGGTGATCTCAAGCTTGGCCATGCGCGTCGGCAGGCCGCTTTCGCCGAGCAGGGTCTCGACGCGCTCTACGAAGTCGTTCTGCCGGAACTGCCGCGGACTGATGTTGATGCAGAACGCGAAATGATCCCGCTCGATCATTCCCTCGGCGAGAAGACTGGCGCCGATGCGGCCCGCTTCGCCAAGAACCCAGCTGCCGACGTCCACGATCAATCCGCTTTCTTCGAGGATATGGATGAAGGTCGCGGGCGATTGCGCGCCCAGCGTCGGGTGCTGCCAGCGCAGCAGCACCTCGGCCCCGACGATCGCGCCGCTGCGGCCGTCGACCTGGGGTTGCAGGTGCAGTTCGAATTCACTGCGCAGCAGCGCCAGACGCAGCTCGTTTTCCAGCCGCAGACGCGCGCTGGCGGCGTCCTGCATGGTGCTGCGGAACAGCTGGATCGCGTTGCGTCCTGCATCCTTGGCGCGGTACAGCGCGATGTCGGCGCGCTTGAGCAGATCGGCCGGGGTGTCGCCGTGATCCGGTATCAGGGCAATACCGAGACTGGGCGTGACCTGCAGCCGATGGCCTTCGAGCAGCATGGGTTCGGCGAGCAGCGCTCGCAGTTTCTCCGCGACCTGCCGAACCTGCCGGGTGACCTCGGAGCGCTTGCCTGAAAGCCCGGTCAGCAGCACCACGAACTCATCGCCGCCCAGCCGCGCCACGGTGTCCTCCTCGCGAACGCTGCTTTCCAGCCGCGCGGTGACCATCTTCAGCACCGCGTCGCCGACCGGATGGCCCAGCGAGTCGTTGATGTGCTTGAAATGATCCAGATCGAGGAAGAGCAAGGCGCCGCGCAACTGATGGCGCTTGTGCAGGGCGATCTGCTGGGTCAGCCGGTCCATCAGCAAGGCCCGGTTGGGCAGGTTCGTCAGCGGATCGTGGTAGGCGAGGTGCTGGATCTGCGCCTGCGCCTCCTTCAACTGGCTGATGTCGCGAGCGGTCAGTAGCAGGCAGGCGCGCCCGTTGAGCTCGATCGGCTCGACCGATACCTCGACGTCCTTCACCCGGCCGTCGCGGTCCTGGCCAAGCATCTCGCAGTGCACCAGCCGGCCTTCGCGGGCCACTGCGTCGAGAATCCGCTGGCGCTGCTCGGGATCGGCCCAGATGCCCAGTTCGGTGGCGGACCGGCCGATGGCTTCTTCCGGGCGGTAGCCGGTGAGGCGGTGGAAGCCCTCGTTGACGTCGATGAACAGGCTCGTTTCGCAATCGGTGATGGTGATGGCATCGGGGCTGGAGTGGAAGGCGCGGGCGAACTTGGTTTCGCTGGCGCGCAGGGCCGCCTCGGCCTGCTGGCGCTGGGTGATGTCGCGAAAGGTAGTGGTGATGCACAGGTCGCCGCCGACATGGATGAAGCGGCTGGAAACCACGCAGGTGATGACGCGTCCGTCGCGGGTTCGGTAGTCGGCCTCGGCGTTGGTCAGTGCCTGGTTGCGCACCAGTTCGTGGTACAGCGCGACGCGTCGGTTTTCGTCGAGCCAGAAGCCGATGTCCGGCGTGGTGCGGCCGACCAGTTCTTCGGCCGACCAGCCGAAGGTCTGGCAAAAGCTGGGATTGACCTCAATGAAGGCGCCGTCGCGGATGCGCGAGACGCAGATCGGGTCGGGGCTGCCCTGGAACAGCGTGGAGAACTTCGCCTCGGACGCGGCCAGACGCTGTTCGCGCTGCACGCGGTCGGTGATGTCCATGATGATGCCGGCCATGCGCAGCGGCGCACCGGCCTCGTCGCGGTACAGCCGGGCGGTGCTTTCCAGATGGCGGACGGTGCCGTCGCGCTGCAGCGATCGGTAGACCACCTGGTAGTCCTTGCGCTGGCCGCTGACCACGTCGCGGAAGGCGATGCGCATCAGCCGCCGATCATCCGCCGGGACATGGGCGAAGAATTCGCGGAACGAGCCGTGGTAGGGCCCCACCAGGATGCCTTGCAGGTGCGAGGAGCGGGCGGAGGCATAGAGCATGTCGCTGGGGATGTGCCAGTCCCAGGTGCCCAGCTCGACCGAGTCCAGCGCCAGCCGCAGGCGCTCTTCGCTTTCCTCCAGCGCCTTGGCTTGGGCGCGCTGAGCGGTGATATCGCGTGCGGTGATGATCAGGCAGGCCTGTCCGTCGAGCTCGACTTCGCCGCCGTACAACAGGTGATGGGTAACGGCGCCGGCCTTGTCGCGGATCTCGACCTCCAGGTCGCTGACGTTGCCGTTGTCGGCCAGGGCGGTCAGCAGGCGCGTGCGATCGGATGCGGTCAGCAGGCCAAGCTCCAGCGAGGTGCGGCCGATTGCGTCTTCCTTGCTCCAGCCGAACTGGCGCTCGAAGCTGGGATTGACCTCGATGAGCCGCCCGCTCTGCCGGTCGCTGATGACGAGCGCATCGGGCGTGCAGCGAAAGGCGCGGCCGAACTTCTCCTCGCTTCGGCGCAGGGCCGCTTCGGCCTGCCGGCGTTCCCGTACATCGACGAAGGTGCAGAGCACATGCCCGGTGCCCTCCAGGTCGAGGTACTGGTAGCTCAACAGGCCCTCGATCGGTGATCCGTCGCGGCGCCGCAGATGCACGACCTGCGTGCCGATGGCGCGGCCGGCCTGGGCGCGTGCGCGTACATGCGCGCGCTGGGCCGGGTCCTGCCAGAGTTTGATTTCGGCGGTGGTCTTGCCGGTCACTTCGTGCTCCGGCCAGCCGAAGACGCGGGCGAAGTGCTGGTTGGCGTCGGTGATGCAGCCATCGCTGTAGCGCACCAGCAACACGGCGTTCGGGCTTTGCTGGAACAGGCTGGAGAAGCGTCGCTCCGAGCTGATGAGACGCAGCGACTGCTCATGCTGGTCGGTCACGTCGCGCATCACGCCGATCAGCATCGGCTCGCCGTCAGGGCCTGCATCGCGGTGGCCGGTCAGTTCGACCCAGCGGCGGCCATCGGCACCGACGCGGTGGCGATAGCTGTACAGCGAATCGAACCCCGCGAGGACCGCTTCGAAAAAAGCGCGGGTGGCAGGGCGGTCTTGCGGGGTGACCTGTTCGAGGTAATCCAGCGACTCGGTGAGGGGCGAGGCCAGGCCGAGCAGTCGGGATCCACTTGCCGACAACTCGAAGCGACCGCTGTGCAGCGTCCACGACCAGACGGCCAGGCCGCTGCCCTCGAGGCCGGCAAGCAGTCGCGAGGCCTCGTGCCAGGTGGCATCGGGCGGGCTCGGCGCAGGGTGGATCGAGGGAAAGGGTACTGCTGCGGTCTCTGGCATGGTGCGCCCATCGATGCTCATTGGCGGGTCGTTTCCTGATCGTGTTCAGCCTACGACTCGGTTTGTTATGGCGGCCACGTTAGCCAGTCGGCGGCGTGCCATGCAAGGGATCGCGCGCCTGGTCGAGCAACGCCATGAAGGCCTGCGCAGCATTCGACAGCGATCGCTCGGTATGGACGATGTAGCCGAGCGAGCGGCTCAGCCGGGCGCCCGGCAGCGGCAGCGCGACCACCTGTTCGTCGAGCATCGTGCGTGGCAGCACGCTCCAGGCGATGCCGATGGAGACCATCATCTTGATGGTTTCCATGTAGTTGGTGCTCATGGCGATGTTGGCATTGAGCCCTTCGCGCTCGAACAGTCGGCGCACGATGTGGTGGGTGAAGGTATTGCCGCCGGGAAACACGGCGGGATAACCCGCGACGTCGCTCAGGCGGACCTGGCCGTTGCAGGCCAGCGGATGTTCCGGCGCGGTGACGAAGGCCAGCGGGTCGTCCCACACCTGAACCGCGCGCACCGGCATCGCCGTCTCGGGCGCCAGGGTGATCACCGCCAGCTCCGCGCGACCGTGCAGGACTTCGTCATAGGCGACCTCCGAGTCGAGGAAGCGGATGTCGAGGTTCACCTGCGGATGCGCACGCGTGAAGGTCCGCAGCAACGGCGGCAACCGGTGAAGGCCGATGTGGTGGCTGGTCGCCAGGCTGAGCCGACCGCTCACTTCGCCGCTCAGGTTGCTCAGCGCGCGGCGGGTATCGTCCAGTTCGTTGAGGATCCGGTAGGCGCGTGGCAACAGGGCGCGGCCCGCTTCGGTCAGGCCGATCTCGCGGCCCAGCCGATCGAACAGGCGCACGCCGAGCTGCTGCTCGAGCGCGGCGATGCGCTTGCTCACCGCCGGCTGCGTCAGATGCAGGCGCTCGGCGGCAATCGAGAAGCCGCCGGATTCGGCGATGGCGATGAAGGCATTCAGGCTGGCGAGATCCACGTGCGCTCCTTCGGCGGTCGGTTGAAACCAGCGTAACGGATTCCATCGTGGAATGGGCTGGATGAAAAATATGAATTTGAGTAATCAGGTCACCACCCCTAGCATGACCCCATAACCGCAAGGGCTATCGACCCTTGCGGAGCACTGATGAGGACAGTCCGATGGCTGGCAAGACGCTGTACGACAAACTCTGGGACATGCATGAAGTGAAGCGCCGAGACGACGGCTCCTCGCTCATCTACATCGATCGCCACATTCTTCACGAGGTGACCTCGCCGCAGGCTTTCGAAGGTCTGCGCCTGGCGGGCCGCAAGCCTTGGCGCATCGACGCCAACATCGCGACGCCCGATCACAACGTGCCGACCACCGCGAGCGAGCGCCAGGGCGGCATCGAGCAGATCGCCGATGAAGTCTCGCGTCTGCAAGTGCAGACCCTGGACGAGAATTGCGATGACTTCGGCATTCTCGAATTCAAGATGAACGACATCCGCCAGGGTATCGTCCATGTCATCGGCCCGGAGCAGGGCGCGACCCTGCCGGGCATGACGGTCGTCTGCGGTGACTCGCACACCTCCACGCACGGCGCCTTCGGTGCGCTGGCGCATGGCATCGGTACGTCCGAGGTGGAGCATGTGCTCGCGACGCAGTGCCTGGTCGCCAAAAAGATGAAGAACATGCAGGTCCGGGTCGAAGGCCGGTTGCCGGCCGGCGTCACGGCCAAGGACATCGTGCTCGCGGTGATCGGCAAGATCGGCACCGCGGGTGGCAATGGCCATGCGCTGGAATTCGCCGGCAGCGCCATCCGCGACCTGTCGATGGAAGGCCGCATGACCCTCTGCAACATGGCCATCGAGGCGGGCGCCCGCGTCGGTATGGTGGCGGTCGACGACAAGACCATCGCCTATGTGGAAGGCCGTCCGTTCGCGCCCAAGGGTGCGGACTGGGACAACGCCGTCTCGCTCTGGAAATCGCTGGTTTCCGACGCCGATGCGGTGTTCGACACCGTGGTGGAATTGCGCGCCGAGGACATCAAGCCGCAGGTCAGCTGGGGAACCTCGCCGGAAATGGTGCTGGCGGTCGATCAGTGCGTTCCTGATCCGGCCGTCGAAGCCGATCCGGTCAAGCGCGGCTCCATCGAGCGGGCGCTGAAATACATGGGCTTGCAGGCCAACCAGCCGATCACGCAGATCACACTGGATCGCGTGTTCATCGGTTCCTGCACCAACTCCCGCATCGAAGACCTGCGTGCTGCGGCCGAGGTCGCCAAAGGGCGCAAGGTCGCCGCGACGATCAAGCAGGCGATGGTGGTGCCGGGGTCCGGCCTGGTGAAGCAGCAGGCCGAGGCCGAAGGGCTGGACCGCATCTTCATCGAGGCGGGCTTCGAATGGCGCGAGCCGGGTTGCTCCATGTGCCTGGCGATGAACCCCGACAAGCTTGGCAGCGGCGAGCACTGCGCCTCGACGTCCAACCGCAATTTCGAGGGCCGCCAGGGGGCGGGCGGTCGCACCCATCTGGTCAGTCCGGCGATGGCCGCGGCGGCCGCGGTGACCGGTCACTTCATCGATGTTCGCGAATTGCTCAGCGGAGGTGCGCAGCAATGAGAGCCTTTACCCAGCACACCGGCTTGGTCTGCCCGCTCGATCGCGCCAACGTCGACACCGACCAGATCATTCCCAAGCAGTTTCTCAAGTCGATCAAGCGGACCGGTTTCGGTCCCAACCTGTTCGACGAGTGGCGCTACCTGGACGTCGGGCAACCGAACCAGGACAACACCAAGCGGCCGATCAATCCGGAGTTCGTGCTCAACTTCCCGCGCTACCAGGGCGCCAGCGTCCTGCTCGCACGGGAGAATTTCGGCTGTGGATCGTCCCGCGAGCACGCGCCGTGGGCGCTGGAAGAGTACGGCTTTCGCGCCATCATCGCGCCGAGCTACGCCGACATCTTCTATAACAACAGCTTCAAGAACGGCCTCTTGCCGATCGTGTTGGACGAGCAGGAGGTCGATGAACTGTTTCGCCAGGCCGAGGCCACCGAGGGATACCGGCTGACCGTCGACCTCGCGGCGCAAGCCGTGACGCGCCCGGACGGGGTGCAGTACCGCTTCGAGGTCGATGCCTTCCGCAAGCACTGCTTGCTCAATGGCCTCGATGACATCGGCCTGACCCTGCAGGACGCTGACGCGATCAGGGCGTTCGAGGCGCGGCACCGCGATGCCCAGCCGTGGTTGTTCGGCGCGATCAAATGACATGAGCTGGAGCTGCAAGCCGCAGGTATCAGCACCCGGCTGCAGCGTTCGGCTTTGAGCAAGCTTTTTCGAAGGAAAGACTATGTCCAAACAGATTCTGATTCTTCCGGGCGATGGCATCGGGCCGGAAATCATGGCCGAGGCGGTCAAGGTGCTGCGGCTGGCCAATGACAAGTTCCGGCTGGGCTTCGAGCTGACCGAAGACGTGATCGGTGGCGCCGCGATCGACCGGCACGGCGTGCCGCTGGCGGACGAGACGCTCGCGCGGGCGCAGGCGGCCGATGCCGTGCTGCTCGGTGCGGTCGGCGGCCCGAAGTGGGACAAGATCGAACGGGACATCCGCCCGGAACGCGGCTTGCTGAAGATCCGCTCGGCGCTGGGGCTGTTTGCCAACTTGCGTCCGGCGACGCTCTATCCGCAACTGGCCAGCGCCTCGACGCTCAAGCCCGAGGTCGTGTCGGGGCTGGACATCCTCATCGTTCGCGAGCTGACGGGCGGCATCTATTTCGGTGCCCCGCGCGGCCAGCGGCAGCTGGATAACGGCGAACGTCAGGCGTTCGATACCTTGCCCTACAGCGAGGGCGAAATCCGCCGGATCGCGCGCGTGGGCTTCGACATGGCCAGGGTGCGCAACCGCAAGCTCTGCTCGGTCGACAAGGCCAACGTGCTGGCTTCCAGCCAGCTGTGGCGGGAAGTGGTGGAGGAGGTGGCCAGGGATTATCCCGAGGTCGAGCTGAGCCACATGTACGTCGACAACGCGGCCATGCAGCTGGTACGCGCACCCAAGCAGTTCGATGTGATCGTGACGGACAACATGTTCGGGGACATCCTGTCGGATCAGGCTTCCATGCTGACCGGCTCCATCGGCATGCTGCCTTCGGCGTCGCTCGATGCGAACAACAAGGGCATGTACGAACCTTGTCACGGTTCGGCGCCTGACATTGCAGGCCAGGGGGTCGCCAATCCGCTCGCGACCATCCTCTCGGTGGCGATGATGCTGCGTTACAGCTTCGAACAGGCGGCTGCCGCCGGCGCGATCGAACAGGCGGTCAGCCAGGTGCTCGACCAGGGGCTGCGCACCGGCGACATCGCAGCGCCCGGTTGCACGCGGGTCGGTACGCAGGGCATGGGTGATGCGGTAGTCGCCGCGCTCTCGGCGTTGTAATCTTTCGGCCCGTCTCGCGGCGGGCCACTCAATATAGGTGTAGTTGCAGATGAAACGTGTAGGTCTGATCGGTTGGCGGGGCATGGTCGGTTCCGTGCTCATGCAGCGCATGCTGGAAGAGCGGGACTTCGACCTGATCGAGCCGGTGTTTTTCACCACGTCAAATGTTGGCGGGCAGGGCCCGGACATCGGTAAGGACATCGCGCCGCTGAAGGATGCCTACAGCATCGACGAGCTGAAAGGCCTGGATGTGATCCTGACCTGCCAGGGCGGCGACTACACCAACGATGTGTTCCCCAAGCTGCGCGAAGCGGGTTGGAACGGGTATTGGATCGATGCCGCCTCGGCACTGCGTATGCAGGACGACGCCGTCATCGTCCTCGATCCGGTCAACCGTCGCGTGATCGATCAGCAGCTCGAGGCGGGAACGAAGAACTACATCGGTGGCAACTGCACGGTCAGCCTGATGCTCATGGGGCTTGGCGGTCTGTTCGAGGCTGGGCTCGTCGAGTGGATGAGCGCCATGACCTACCAGGCGGCGTCCGGCGCCGGGGCGCAGAACATGCGCGAGCTCATTCGTCAGATGGGCACCATCGAGTCGGCCGTCGCCGACGAGCTGGCCAACCCGGCCAGCGCCATCCTCGATATCGATCGCAAGGTCGCCGAGACGCAGCGTAGCGGCGACTTTCCTGTCGACCATTTCGGGGTGCCGCTGGCCGGCAGTCTCATTCCGTACATCGACAAGGAATTGCCGAATGGACAGAGCCGCGAGGAATGGAAAGCCCAGGCCGAGACCAACAAGATACTCGGCCGCTTCAAGAGCCCGATTCCCGTCGATGGCATTTGCGTACGAATCGGTGCGATGCGGTGCCACAGCCAGGCGCTGACCATCAAGCTCAACAAGGATGTCCCGATTTCCGATATCGAAGGGCTGATCAGCCAGCACAACCCCTGGGTGAAGCTGGTGCCCAACCATCGCGAAAACAGCATGCATGAGCTGACGCCGACTGCGGTCACCGGGACCCTCTCCGTCCCGGTCGGTCGGCTGCGCAAGCTGAACATGGGGTCGCATTATCTGGGTGCGTTCACCGTAGGCGACCAGTTGCTGTGGGGTGCGGCCGAACCGCTACGGCGGATGCTGCGGATCCTGCTCGAGCGCTGATCCGAAGATGCGAGACCGCGCCACCGGAAGGTGGCGTTGTCGTATCTGGGCACCTGATAGGCACTTTGCGGCCAGCAATGCTGAGCGATGACCCTGCTGTTTGCCGCCTTGAAGTTCCCGGTTGAATTGTGGATTGCGTCTGATAACGCGAAAAAGGCCCGGCTATGAGCGACCACGCGGTCGGGCGCGTTGTTGATAAAACCCTATCTGTCAAAGATACTTGCCCGCAATTTGCAGAACTATTCTAGATACGAGACGTGTTGCTGGATCGCTGACGGGGAACCGCAAGTCGGGCGCGGGCAGTGAATTAACCTCGAAGTTCGAGAGATAGAGACAAGGATTCCACTATGGTTCGGGTTCGTAATCTGGTGTTGGCAATCGCGGCGGCGACCGCACTGACCACCGAAATGGCGTATGCGCTAGGGCTCGGTGAAGTCAGCCTCAAGTCGTCGCTGAATCAACCACTGGTGGCGGAAATCGAATTGCTGGACGCCAAGTCCCTCGGACCAGGGGAAGTGGTGCCGTCGCTTGCCAGTGTCGAAGCCTTCAACAAGGCTGGCGTGGATCGTTTGTATTTTCTGACTGATCTCAAGTTCACGCCGGTATTGCGGCCGGACGGAAAGAACGTCATTCGAATTACTTCAAGCAAGCCGGTTCGCGAACCTTATTTGAACTTCCTGGTGGAAGTGCTCTGGCCTAATGGCCGCCTGCTGCGTGAATACACGTTGCTGCTCGACCCGCCGCTTTATTCGCCGGAGACGGCCGCGGCCGTCGCACCGCAATTGCCGATCACACCCCAAGCGACCCAGCCGGTCGCCCGGCAGCGAGCCGAGGCCGTACAGCGTCCTGCAATTCCGGCATCGGGCCCTGCGGCTGGTGCGGGTGAATACCGAACCACCGCGAGCGATACGCTGTGGGAAATCGCCGAGCAGCATCGGCAGGGTGGCACCGTTCACCAGACGATGTTGGCGATCCAGGACCTCAATCCCAACGCCTTCATCGGTGGCAACATCAACCGCATGCTGAGCGGGCAGGTTTTGCGTCTGCCTAACGAGGCGCAGATTGGCCAACGTTCGCAGGCCGAGGCCATCGCCCAGGTCGCGCAGCAGAATGCAGCCTGGCGCCAGGCTGGTGACCCGGCTCCGGCCGGCAACAGGCAGGTCGATGCGACTCGTCGTACCGAGGCTGGCGCCTCGCCGAGCCAGGTCGAAACCGGCGATAACCTCCGCCTGGTCGCGCCGACGCGCGGCGAGGCAACCGCCGGTAGCGACCGAGGCGCGGCGGGCGACAGCAAGGCGCTGGCCGACAAACTGGCGGTCACCCAGGAAAGCCTGGATTCGAGCCGTCGCGAGAATGCCGAGCTCAAGGATCGCCTCGGTGACCTGCAAAGCCAGCTCGATAACCTACAGCGACTGATGGCGCTCAAGGACGATCAACTAGCCAAGTTGCAGGCACAACTGGCGACCGATGCCTCGCAAGCGAGCACGTCTGCGCAAGGGCAGCCACTGGATGGCGCGCCTGTCTCCAGCGAGGCGCCGAGCGAGGAGGCGGTCGCTCCCGAATCCATCGAGGCTCCGGTCGCGCCCTCTGCTTCGGCACCTTCGCCTGACCAGGGTGAGGCGGGTCAGCCCGAACCCGCAACCGCCAGCCCGGCGCCCGCAGCACCGGCCGCGCAACCTGAGCCAACGCAGCCGGCTGTGGCGCCGGTTCCGGTCGCCGAAACGCCGGAGGAAGGGCTGATCGAAGGCCTGCTGGAAGATCCGGTGACCCTCGGCTTGGTTGGTGGCGGCGCGCTGCTTCTCGTGCTGATCGGTCTGATGGCACTGTCCCGGCGGAACGCGGCCAGGGAAGCGGAGCTTCAAGAAAGTCTCGCGAGCGAGCATTCCGATACCTTCGGCCTCGGCCAGAGCCAGGCATTCACGCATGACCTGGCGGAGCCGGAGGAAGGTATCCAGCACGCGCCGCTGGAGACGGCCAAGCCCCACGATGTCATCGCCGAATCGGATATCTACATCGCCTACGGCCGTTTCAACCAGGCAGCCGATCTGCTTCAGTCTGCTGCGAACGACGAGCCGCAGCGGACCGATATCCGCCTGAAGCTCATGGAAGTCTACGCCGAGCTCGGTGATCGCCAGGGTTTTGCGCGCCAGGAAGCGGAGCTGCGCGAAATTGGCGGTGCGAACGCCGAGATCGACCGTCTCAAGGCCAAGTTTCCGTCGATGGTGCCCGCCGTTGCTGGAGCAGGGCTCGCAGGCGCTGGCGCCGCCAGCTATGCGGCCATGTCTTCAACGGACTCGGATGAGCTGAACCTCGACGATCTCGATCTCGAATTGGATGATCCGGTCCGTGATGCGTCACCTGCCGCGGATGATGAAGTGACGCTCGATGACCTGGCGCTGGAGTTCGATGCGCTCGATAACGAACCGCTTGAGCCGAAGGCAGGGGAACTGACTGACGGACCAGCCAGCCCGGATGCAAGTTTCGACAACCAGTACGACCTCAGCGATGACTTGCTGGCGCTGGACGAGGCGACGCTGGCGCCTGCGTCCGATTCGGAGCTGGATCTCAACCTGGACGAACAGCCACTGGTCGAACAGGACCCGCTTGCCGACTTCGATTTCGAACTGTCCGACCTTGACCAGCAGGAGGCCACGATCGCCGAGCAGGTTGATTCCACTGATCAGCTCGATACCCCCGCTACCAGTTCAGCGTTCGATACCCAGCTGCCGGATGATTTCGATCTGGCGATCGATGAAGCACCGGCTGAACCCTACGCGCCGGCCGAATTGGCCAACGAACTCGATGCCGTGAGCGCGGAGCTCGATGATTTGTCGGATCGTCTCGCCGAATCGGCTGAGCCGGTCAATGAAGTCTCGGGCGGTTCCGGCGATGCGCTGGACGAAGAATTCGATTTCTTGAGCGATGCCGATGAAACCGCGACGAAGCTGGATCTCGCCAGGGCCTATATCGACATGGGCGATGCCGACGGGGCGAGGGACATCCTTGACGAAGTCATGAGTGAAGGTAGCGACCTGCAGCAGCAGGAAGCCCGCGAGATGCTTGCCCGACTTGGTTGATGATGCTTCAGTCAGTTGAACGAGCGGCAGCCGGAGAGGCTGCCGCTGGCGTTTTCAGGGTCGCGATGGGCGTGGAATATCAGGGCAGCCGGTTTCACGGCTTCCAACGCCAGCGTGGTGGCATCCCCTCGGTTCAGGAGTCGCTGGAAAAAGCGCTTTCGCGCGTGGCCGGAGGCGAGGCACTGACAATCTCCTGCGCGGGGCGCACCGATGCGAAAGTCCACGCCAGCGGGCAGGTCATTCATTTCGACACAACGGTCGAGCGCACGCCCTTCGCCTGGGTCATGGGCGGCAACGCCAATCTTCCGCCCGACGTCAGCATCACCTGGGCGCAGCTTATGCCGCCTACGTTCGACGCCCGCTTCGGCGCGGTTTCCCGACGTTATCGCTATGTGATCTACAACGATCCCATCCGCCCGGCGCACATGTCCGATCAGGTAACCTGGAACCATCGACCGCTGGATATCGAGCGGATGCGCGATGCGGCCCGCCCATTGGTGGGAACCCATGATTTCAGCTCCTTCCGGGCCCGACAGTGCCAGGCTAAGTCGCCGATCAAGACCATTCATCACCTCGAGATACTGCAATCGGGACGATTCATGGTCATCGATGTGCGCGCCAGTGCCTTTCTGCATCACATGGTGCGCAATATTGCTGGCGTGCTGATGACGATCGGGGCCGGCGAACGGCCCGTGAATTGGGCGAAAGAGGTATTGGCGGCGCGGCGTCGGGCGGCCGGTGGCGTCACCGCCCATCCGTTCGGCCTTTACCTCGTCCAGGTGGAGTATCCGTCCGAGTTCGCCCTGCCGGAGCGCTACCTCGGTCCGCATTTCCTTTCCGGATTGCCCGATGTCGGTAAGGCGCGGTAGCGCATCCGGGATTTGATGGCTGCAACTGCTGCACTATTGCCGTCTTTGTTACCATCCGGGCTTTTCCGAGCGGTGAACCGTGAGCATCGTACGTAGCAAGATCTGTGGAATCACCCGGGTCGAGGACGCCCTGGTTGCCGCCGAAGCCGGTGCAGACGCCATCGGCCTGGTGTTTTACGAACGCAGCCCGCGGGCCGTGAACATTGCGACCGCGCGCGCGATCGTGCAGGCGCTGCCGCCGTTCGTGTCGGTGGCAGGTCTGTTCGTCAACATGAGCCGCTGCGAGCTGGGCGAGATACTCGACGCGGTCCCTCTCGACGTTCTGCAATTTCATGGCGATGAGCCGGCCGAGGCATGTGCAGGGCATGGACGACCCTGGTACAAGGCGCTTCGCGTGAAGCCCGGTGATGACATTCATGCGCAGTCACGGGCCTATCCGGGCGCTGCCGCCATCCTGCTGGATACCTACGTGGCCGGTGTGCCGGGTGGTACAGGCGAAGTGTTCGATTGGTCGCTAATTCCCGACGAGTTCGATAAGCCGATCATCCTGGCTGGTGGCTTGACCGTGGATAACGTCTCGATGGCGATCGAGACGGCCCGACCCTACGCCGTCGACGTCAGCGGCGGCGTCGAGTCGAGCAAGGGCGTCAAGGATCATGAACGCGTGCGTGCGTTCGTATGCAAGGTGAGGGCCGCCGTGTGACGGCCACAAGGCGAACGCCGTCCAGTAGCTTTATAACCACTGGCCTGCCTGGGTCGGTGCCGGTTTCAGGGCTGCACGCGATCACCCGCGGGGTCCGTACCCTATTCATTGTGGAGAACGAACCATGAGTAACTGGCTGGTCGACAAGCTCATTCCTTCGATCATGCGATCGGAGGTGAAGAAGAGTTCCGTGCCCGAGGGTCTTTGGCACAAGTGTCCGGCATGCGAGGCGGTGCTGTACCGGCCGGAGCTCGAGAAGACGCTCGATGTTTGCCCCAAGTGCGGGCATCACATGCGCATCGACGCGCGTACTCGTCTCGACATCTTCCTCGACGAGAACGGTCGCGAGGAAATCGGTGCCGAGCTGGAGCCGGTCGACCGACTGAAATTCAAGGACAGCAAGCGCTACAAGGACCGTCTGGCTGGCGCGCAGAAGCAGACGGGCGAGAAGGACGCGTTGATCGCCATGCGCGGCACGCTGATGGACTCGCCCGTGGTGGCCTGTGCGTTCGAGTTCTCCTTCATGGGCGGCTCGATGGGCGCGATCGTCGGCGAGCGTTTCGTCCAGGCGGCCAATGTGGCGCTGGAACTGCGTTGCCCGCTGGTGTGTTTCGCCGCATCCGGTGGGGCGCGGATGCAGGAAGCCCTGATTTCCCTGATGCAAATGGCCAAGACATCGGCCGTGCTGGCGCGCCTGCGTGAAGAAGGCCTGCCGTTCATTTCCGTATTGACCGATCCGGTCTATGGCGGGGTGTCCGCAAGCCTGGCGATGCTGGGCGATGTGATCGTTGCCGAGCCGAAGGCGCTGATCGGATTTGCCGGGCCGCGGGTGATCGAGCAGACCGTTCGGGAAAAACTTCCCGAGGGCTTCCAGCGCAGCGAATTCCTGCTGGATCACGGGGCGATAGACCTGATCGTTCCGCGTACTGAGCTTCGCCCGCGTCTGGCTCGTTTGCTGGCCCAGCTGCAGCATCGTCCGTCGCCTGCGGACGTGCCTCGGGTGGCTGCCAGCGCATGACCGCCCGAAGCCTGGATGCCTGGCTGACGTACCTGGAGCGTTTGCATCCAGTAGCGATCGACATGGGGCTGGACCGTGTGCGCCTTGTCGCCGAGCGACTTGGCGCGTCTCGGCCCGCGCCGCGCGTCGTAACGGTCACCGGCACCAACGGCAAGGGTTCTACCTGCTCCTTTCTAGCGGCGCTGCTGACGAGTCAAGGCCTTAAGGTCGGCGTGTACAGCTCGCCGCATCTGCTGCGTTACAACGAGCGCGTCGTCATCGATGGGCAGCCGGTAAGCGACGACGCGTTGTGCCAGGCGTTCGAGGCGGTCGAGCGTGCCCGTGGCGAGGTATCGCTCACCTATTTCGAGATGGGGACGCTTGCGGCGTTCTGGCTGTTCGAACGCGCAGCGCTCGACGTCGCCGTCCTGGAGGTGGGACTTGGCGGACGCCTCGATGCGGTGAACCTGATCGACGCGGAGGTTGCCGTCGTCACCAATATTGGCCTCGATCACGCCGAGTGGCTTGGCGATACCCGTGAGAGCGTCGCGCGCGAGAAAGCCGGTATCTTTCGCCCGGGTCGACCGGCAATCTGCGGGGATCGAATGCCGCCCGCTACGCTCGTCGACGCCGCTTGCGAGGTGGGTGCCGCCCTGTTGCAGCGCGGGGCGGATTTCGATTGTTGCGTATCCCAGGACACATGGCACTGGCGTGGGCTGGATGCTCAAGGGGCGGCTGTCGAACTGGCCGGCCTGAGGCTGCCCTCGCTGCCGGTCGAAAACGCCGCCTTGGCATTGCAGGCGTTCTTTTCGCTTGGCTTCGATATCGGCGCGATCCCGGCGAACGCCGCGCTGAGTGCGGCGCGCATGACCGGTCGCCTCGATCGCCGCGTCGTCACATGGCGGGGCAAGCGTCTCCAAGTACTGCTCGACGTCGGCCACAACCCCCATGCGGCCGAGTTTTTGGCTCGTGAGTTGACCCGGCGGCCGGTCAGCGGTCGCCGGCTGGGGGTGTTCGGCCTGCTGGCCGACAAGGATCTGTCTGGTATTCTCGATGCGCTGCTCGACCACGTCGATGCGTGGGTGGTGGCGCCGCTGCCAACGCCCCGGACACGCTCATCCGAGCAGCTGCAGGAGGCGCTCGCACAGCGTGGGGCTTTGGTCGCGACATGCGGCAGTGTCGGGCAGGCTCTCGAGCAGCAATGCGAGCAGGCTACTGAAGACGACGAGTTGCTAGTGTTCGGCTCGTTCTATTGCGTAGCCGAAGGGCTCGACTGGATGCAGCGGTTGACATAGGGCGGGGGGCGCCGGTGGTGGAGAAAGGATTGAGGCAGCGAATCGTAGGAGCGCTCGTGCTGATGGCGTTGGCGGTGATTTTCCTGCCGATGCTGTTCAACCGTGAAGACGAGCTTCGGCACGTTCGCGTCGATGCGCCGCCGATGCCGGAGATGCCAGCTGCACCGCGGATCGAGTTGGAGTCGGTAGCCGTCCCCGAGCCGACGCCGGATGTCAGCCCGACCCCGCCGACCGAGACGCAGGCCGAAACCCTGGCCGCGGTTCCGGATTCGCCCGCCGTACCATCGCAGCCTGACACACAAGACGAGGTTGAAACGCCGGGGGATGTGCCCGTGGTGCCGTCCAAGCCGATCGAACCGATGCCGGCAGAGCCTCAGCCGGTGGAGCGATCCGAACCGGGGTTGGATGCCAATGACCTGCCGGAAAGCTGGTCCGTGCAACTGGCAAGCCTCTCCAACCGGGCGAGCGCCGATGCGCTCCAGGCCAAGCTGCGCAAGCAGGGTTATAACGCCTACGTTCGCAGCGTGGACGGCATGAACCGCGTGTTCGTCGGCCCGCTGATCGAGCGCGATCAGGCGAACCAGTTGCGCGATCAGCTTCATCGCCAGCAAAAGCTCGACGGTTTCGTCGTCAAGTTCAAGCCTGAAAGCCGCTAAGGCGCAGACCGGGCGACCTTAACCCCCCATCGGGGTTCTGCTAAAATCCGCCGCCTTTCTTTTGCGCAGGCTCCGTAGTGGAACTTTCCTGGGTCGATTGGACCATCGTTGGCATCGTTGCGGTTTCCAGCCTGATCAGTCTCAAGCGGGGGTTCGTCAAGGAGGCCCTGTCGCTGGTCACATGGGTTGTCGCCGGGGTTGTCGCCTGGATGTTCGGCGGAGCGCTGTCCCATTATCTGGCGCCCTACATCAGTACACCGTCGATCCAGGTCATTGCCGCCTGCGCCATCCTGTTCGTGGTCACGCTGCTGGTCGGCGCGCTGGTGAACTTCCTGATTGGCGAGCTGATTCGCGTGACTGGCCTTTCGGGCACGGACCGCTTTCTTGGCATGGTCTTCGGAGCGGCTCGGGGCGGATTGCTGGTCGTGGTTTTAGTAGGCCTGCTGAGCCTGGCGCCCGTACAGAGTGACCCCTGGTGGCGAGAATCAGCCCTGATTCCGCATTTCCTGATGGTTGCGGACTGGTCGAAGAACCTCATCCTGAGTGTCGGCAGCAACTGGGCAGATGCCCCGGTCGGTGCCTAGATTCCCATCGGACGGCCCATAAGCCGTCCATTGCCTGAACGTTGCGAGGTTGTTTCTCATGTGTGGGATCGTCGGAATCGTCGGTAGGTCGAACGTCAATCAGGCGCTGTACGACGCCCTGACCGTGCTCCAGCACCGAGGGCAAGACGCCGCCGGTATCGTCACCAGCCATGATGGCCACCTGTTCCTGCGCAAGGATAACGGCCTGGTGCGCGACGTCTTCCAGCAGCGACATATGCAGCGCCTGGTCGGCAACATGGGGATCGGCCACATCCGCTACCCCACCGCTGGCAGCTCCAGTTCGGCCGAAGCGCAGCCGTTCTACGTCAACTCGCCCTACGGCATCACCCTGGCTCATAACGGCAACCTGACGAATGTGGATCAGCTGACCAAGGAAATTTACGAGTCGGACCTGCGCCATGTGAACACCAGTTCCGATTCGGAGGTGCTGCTCAACGTCTTCGCCCATGAGCTGGCGGTACGAGGCAAGCTGCAGCCGACCGAGGAAGACGTCTTCGCGGCGGTCGCCAAGGTGCACGAGCGTTGCCGGGGCGGCTATGCGGTCGTGGCGATGATCACCGGCTACGGCATTGTGGGCTTTCGTGACCCCAACGCTATCCGTCCGATCGTCTTCGGGCAGCGCCATACCGACCAGGGCGTCGAGTACATGATCGCGTCCGAAAGCGTCTCCCTGGATGTACTCGGCTTCACGCTGATCCGCGACGTGGCGCCGGGCGAAGCCGTTTACATTACCGAGGAGGGCAAGCTCTTCACCCGCCAATGCGCGACCAACCCACGCTATGCGCCGTGCATCTTCGAGCATGTCTATCTCGCGCGTTCCGACTCGATCATGGATGGCGTATCGGTCTACAAGGCGCGTCTGCGGATGGGCGAAAAGCTCGCCGACAAGATTCTCCGGGAGCGGCCCGAGCATGACATCGACGTGGTCATCCCGATTCCCGATACCAGCCGCACGGCCGCCCTGGAGCTGGCCAACCGGCTCGGGGTGAAGTTTCGCGAAGGCTTCGTGAAGAACCGCTACATCGGACGCACCTTCATCATGCCCGGGCAGGCGGCGCGCAAGAAATCCGTGCGCCAGAAGCTCAACGCGATCGATCTGGAGTTCCGCGGCAAGAACGTCATGCTGGTGGATGACTCGATCGTCCGGGGCACCACCTGCAAGCAGATCATCCAGATGGCACGCGAGGCGGGGGCGAAGAAGGTGTACTTCTGCTCGGCCGCGCCAGCCGTGCGCTATCCGAATGTCTACGGGATCGACATGCCCAGCGTGCATGAGCTGATCGCGCACAATCGCACGACCGAAGAGGTGGCCGAACTGATCGGCGCCGATTGGCTGGTCTACCAGGACCTGGCCGACCTGATCGACGCCGTGGGTGGCGGCAAGGTGAAGATCGATCAGTTCGACTGTGCCGTATTCGATGGCAACTATGTCACCGGCGATATCGATGCGACCTACCTGTCGCGCATCGAACAGGCGCGTAACGATGCCAGCAAGGCGAAATTGCAGGCGGTGAGTGCGATCATCGATCTCTACAACAACTGACCGGCTGCGGTTCGAAGCGAGGTTTCACATGACGCAAGAGTGGGAAGCAGGGCGACTGGATAGCGATCTGGACGGCGTCGCGGATGACACGCTGGCGGTGCGCGCCGGGCAGCGCCGGACGCCTGAAGCGGAGCATGGCGAGCCGCTGTTCATGACCTCGAGCTATGTCTATCGCTCTGCGGCAGAGGCCGCCGCACGGTTCGCCGGCGAGACGCCCGGCAACGTCTATTCCCGCTATACGAACCCCACCGTGCGCACGTTCGAAGAGCGGATCGCGGTGCTGGAACAGGCCGAGCAGGCCGTGGCGACGGCCTCCGGCATGGCGGCCATCCTCGCCACGGTGATGACGCTGTGCAGCGCGGGTGACCATGTGCTGGTATCGCGCAGCGTGTTCGGCGCCACCGTGTCGCTGTTCGACAAGTACTTCAAGCGCTTCGGCCTGGAGGTCGACTACGTTCCGCTGGCCGATATCGCTGGCTGGGACGCGGCGATCAAGCCGAACACAAAGCTGCTGTTCGTCGAGTCGCCGTCCAATCCACTGGCAGAAATCGTCGATATCCGCGCGCTCGCCGACGTCGCGCATGCACACGGAACGCTGCTGGTGGTGGATAATTGCTTCTGCACACCGATCCTGCAGAAGCCGCTCACGCTAGGCGCCGACATCGTGATCCATTCGGCGACCAAGTACATCGACGGCCAGGGCCGTTGCCTGGGCGGGGTCGTGGCCGGACGGCGGGAGCAGATGAAGGACATTGTCGGCTTCCTGCGCACGGCGGGGCCGACGCTGAGCCCGTTCAATGCCTGGGTCTTTCTAAAGGGCCTGGAAACCCTGCGGCTACGGATGCAGGCGCATTGTCAAAGCGCCCAGGCGCTCGCCGAGTGGCTCGAAGCGCAGCCCGGTGTGGCCAAGGTCTATTACGCCGGTCTCGAGAGCCACCCGCAGCATGCGCTGGCACGACAACAGCAGACGGGGTTCGGTGCGGTCGTGAGCTTCGAAGTGGCTGGCGGCCGGGAGGCGGCGTGGCGCTTCATCGATGCGACTCGCCTGATTTCCATCACTGCAAACCTGGGCGACAGCAAGACGACCATCACACACCCGGCGACTACCACCCATGGTCGGCTTTCCCCGGAAGAGCGCGCCAAGGCGGGTATTTCGGACAGCCTCATCCGGGTCGCGGTCGGCCTCGAAGAAGTCGAGGATCTGAAGACCGATCTGGCGCGCGGCCTGGCGCGTCTGTAATTCGCCCGCATGCCAGCCGCATGTCGGCCGGCATGCGGCTGGCAGCCGTCAATCCTCCGAGCGCTGGTAGCGCACGACGAAGCCTTCCAGCTGCTGCACCTTCTTCAGCTCGTCGCGCAAGCGATAGGCTTCATTCTGGCTGGCGACCGGCCCCACGAAGACGCGGTTCAGTCCCGAGCTTGAACGCACGTAGGCGTTATAGCCGCTGCTGCGTAGCCGTCCGCGTAGGGACTCGGCCGCTTCTGCTGTCGAAAGACTCGCCAGCTGGATGGACCAGCCTTCCATCAAGGGTGGCGATTCGAAGGCGGCGGCCTGCGGCGGGTTATCCCGTGCCGAAAAGGGTTCGAGCCGGGTCGGTGGGGGCGTGCCGACGTCATCTTCGTCCCGCAAGTCGATGGCCGGCACGCCCTGCGGATCGAATAGTTGGTCGGCATCGGCAGGCAGCACGGTTGGGCGGCCCGTGCCCACTTCGATGACGCGGATGTCACTGTATTTCTTCCCGGACAAGGCGGCCATGCCGGCCCGATCACGCACGACCGTCGGACGCAGGAATACCATCAGGTTGCGCTTGACGTGGCTTTCCTCGGTCGACCTGAACAGCGCGCCCAGCAAGGGGATGTCTCCCAGCAGCGGTACCTTGGCTTCGGTGCGGGTGATGTCGTCCTGGATCAGGCCGCCGAGCACGACGACCTGGCCATCTTCGGCAAGGATCGTGCTTTTTATCGAGCGCTTGTTGGTGATCAGGTCGACCGCCTCGGCACTGACCGTAGCGCTGGGGGCGATGGAAGAGATCTCCTGTTCGATCTCCAGGCGCAGAGTGCCCCCTTCGTTAATGTGCGGCACGACCTTCAAGGTCACCCCGATGTCTTCCCGTTCGATCGTGGTGAACGGGTTGTTGGCGCCTGCCGAGTCGGTCGTATAGGAGCCGGTCTGGAAGGGCACGTTCTGGCCCACCAGGATTTCCGCTTCCTGGTTGTCCAGCGTCAGCAGGCTGGGCGTCGACAGGAGATTACTGTTGCTGTTCGCCGAAAGCGCCGTGATCAGCGCGCCGAAGCTGCGGGTGCCGACGCCGATCACGGCTCCGTCCGGCAGGTCGTTCGGTATTTCGCCTTCGTCGATGGCATTGAGCACGGTGCCGACCGACAGCCCGGTGTTGCCGAAGCTCACGCCACCCAGGCCGCCCGTTCCGCCGCGCGCATCGATCGCCCATTGCACGCCGAGCGCATCGGTGATGTCGCCGGAAATCTCCACGATCGCTGCCTCGACCAACACCTGCGCGCGCGGAACGTCGAGCTGGCGCACGATGCTTTCCAGCGTGCCGATCAGCTCCGGCTCGGCCAGCAGCACCAGCGCATTGAGGCTCTCGTCGGCGCGAATGAGGATCGGCTGGGGCGTCGAAGTTTGCAGTTCGGTCTGTCCCGGTTGCTGCAAGCCCTCCGACAGCTCGCCGAGCGTTTCGGCCAGTGACTTGGCGTCGTTGTGCCGCAGCCGGATGACCCGGGTGTTCGCCGAACGGGTCGAGGGGGTGTCGAGCGTGCGGGCCAGCGAAGCCAGCTCGTTACGAGCCCCGGCGGGCCCCATGAAGATCAGGCGGTTGGTCCGGGAGTCGGCGATGATCTGCGTGTTCTGCACGCCCTGGGCTTCGCCACGGTTCACCGCATTGCGCAGCACTTCGGCGATGTCCACCGCCCAGCCATATTGCAGTGGGACGACGGTGTAATCGTTGGTTTCCGCCTGGTCCAGCGAGCGCACCAGGTCCTCGATGCGCGCGATGTTGGCGCTACGGTCGCTGATGATCAACGCATTGGCCGAGGGCACCGCGGCCAGGTGCCCGTACTGCGGTACGAGCGGGCGGATCAGCGGGATGAGCTCCGTCGCCGGCGTGTGCTGGACCTGGATGACCCGCGTTTCGAGCTGCGCACCGCCGGTCGGGCCGGTTCCTGCTTCGGCTTTCGCTTCGGCGTTGGGTACCACGCGGACCACGTCACCTTGCGCCAACACGCTGAACCCGTGCGTCGCCATCACGGACAGAAAGAGCTGGTAGACCTCGCTCAGCGAAAGCGTCGCGCTCGACACCACGCTTACCTGGCCACGGACGCGAGGATCGACGATGAAGGTTTGCCCTGTGATGTCGCTGATCTGATCGATGAAGGCGCGGATATCGGCATCCTTCAGGTTGATCGTCCAGCCTTCGCGAGTCGACTCGGTGCTTGGCTGGATGCCCGGTTCCTGCGCATGGAGCGGCAAGGGAGCGGCGATGGTGCTTGCCGCCAGCAAGGCGACCAGAGGGCGGGTAAGGTGGGTCAGCATTGTCTAGTTGTCTTCCATGGGAGCATCGGTGGGCTGTGCTTGTTCGTTCATGACGCCTTCCATCTGCTGGCGCAAGGCTTCCATCTGTTGCTCCATGAGCGCGGCCTCCGGATCGACTGGCGCGGTGCCTGGCGGCAGGCCCGTGGAGGGATCGGGGTAGTCGCCCGCATTCGAAGATGTACCGGAGGAGCGGGATGTCGGAAAGGCGAGTACCTGCTGCCGACCATCCTTGCTCAGCTCGACACGGTCGGGCAGGACGCGCTCCAGACGCACGCCGGAGGTGATCTCGTCGCCAGGCGAATAGCGCTCCGGCGGCTTGCCGCTCTGCTCGATGATCGCGCTCGAGCGCGCGGGGTCGGCGTGAACGAAGCTGCCGTGCAAGGTCAGGTTCAGGTCGCTGGCCGGCAGAGCGCCGCCAGCCTGGCTCGCCGGAGGCGGGCCGAACAGTTGTTCGAGCCTTGCCAGATCGGGCGCTGCCCCCGTGGCCTGTACCGCATCGGTACCGGCGGTTTCCGCGGCCGCCATCAGCGCCATCCACTGCATCACCTGCCATGCCAGATAAACGGCAAACAGGCACAGCAACAACGTGGCAGCCACCAAGGGCGCGTGTCGCTGGTAATTCTGCAGGCTACCGGGGCGGGGCAAGTAGGAAGACTCCATTCGTACAGGCGGTGCGGTGACTGCACTGGATCATAGCAGCCGAAAAACGCCAGGCCGCAACACTAACGGATTTAGATGACAGGCTATTTGACGCGAACGCCGCCTGCCTCGCCTCGGGCGTTCCGCTTGGACTGTCGTCGCGCCCGGAGGTGCCCTGCCAAAAAAATGCGAGGCGGCGTGTTGACTTGGCAGGACCTCATCAGTAAATTGCGCGCCTCGCAAGGCGATCGGCTGATTAGCTCAGCTGGGAGAGCACCTGCATCACACGCAGGGGGTCGGCGGTTCGATCCCGTCATCAGCCACCAACTCTTGCGAGATATGGACGAAAGTCCAGCCGACACGCAGCGGTAGTTCAGTCGGTTAGAATACCGGCCTGTCACGCCGGGGGTCGCGGGTTCGAGTCCCGTCCGCTGCGCCATATACGCTTCACCGAAGCCAGAAAAAGGCGGTCTTCCGAGGCCGCCTTTTTCGTTTCTGTCGTTATCGTTCCCTTGAGTCTGGCGCTTCGTTCGACGCGGCTAGCGTAGCGACCCGCAGCGGGCGGAACAGGTCGCGCTTCTTGCTGCGGTGGCCCTGCATACGGCGTAGCACATCGTCGAGCGATGACAGCGCCTTGAGGATGTAGGGTCCCTTGTTCAGCATCACGCATTCGGCGCGGACGCCCATCGCCGCGTCGGTGATCTCCGAGCGTGAGGGCGCACCGCTCTTGGCCAGGCTCTCCAGCACCTGCGTGGCCCAGATCACCGGTACATGCGCCGCCTGGCAAAGGCAGAGCATTTCTTCCTGCACCTCTGCGAGCCGTTCGAAGCCGCTTTCCACGGCGAGGTCGCCGCGCGCGATCATCACGCCGAATCGGGGGCGATGCATACCTGCCAGCAGCATGGCCGGCAGGTTCTCGAACCCGGTGCGCGTCTCGATCTTGAGGACGACGCCCAGGTGGGCGGCATCGAGTCGCTCCAGATGCTCGAGCAGGCTCTCGACATCTTGCGCACGGTTGGCGAAGGACATCTCGACGATATCGGCATGTCGCGCGGCGAAGGCGAGGGCGTCGAGGTCTTCGTCGGTGGGCGCGCTCAGCGGTAGCAGGCTGTCCGGAAAGTTGATGCCCTTGTCGCTCGCCAGCTTGGCCCGACCACTGGCATGAGCGACATGGGTCACTCGTAGCAGCAGTTGCTCTTCGCCGGCCTTGTCGACCCGTGCGCCGATCTTGCCGTCGTCGAACCAGACCGAGTCGCCCGTGCGAATGGCCGGCAGCACCTGCGGCAGGGTGCAGCCGATGCGTGCCGGCTTGCCTTGTTGCGTGTCGAAGTCGGTTGGATCGACTGGCGTCTTGTCGCCCGTGAGCAGCAGCCGATCGCCGACCGCAAGGACAAGCTTCTGCTCACGAGCTGCCAGTTCGCCGATCGCCAGGTGCCGTCTGGTCTTGCCGGCACGACGGTGCTTCAGGCGCAGGCCTTCGGTGAAATAGGCGGTCTTGTGGAGTTCGGCCAGGACGAACGAATCCTCCACGGCGACGACCGTCAGCCGGCGCTTGGCGCCACGCGCGTCGCGTAGCTTGAGCACGTCGCCGGGCGAGAAATCGGCCGGCTCGCCACCGACGATCGGCAGGTTTGCCTGGACCTCAGGGCCGATGGCGTCGTGTGGCTTCCATGCCAGGCAGATCCGCGCGGGCCGCTGCACGCGACCGAAGGCATCGCGCATCGGGCGGACTTTCACCACGCCAGGCGCCGTTGCGATCGGCCCGGTACGCAGCTTGGGACCGGCGAGATCGAGCGTGATCCTGCAGGACCGCCCGACCGATTTTTCCGCTGCCCGAACGCGCTCGATCATGGCCTGCCAGGTAGGTGGATCGTCATGCGCGCAGTTGATCCGCGCGCACTCCATGCCGCCCTTTACCAGGTCCTCGATCAGCCACTCATCCCGTGCCGATTCGCTCGGCAGCGTGACCATGATCCGCACCGGCCGTTCGTCTGTGATCGGGCCGAACAGGGCCTCGGCATGGGCGTCGAGCAAGCGTTCTCCGTCGCTCAGCGTCAGCCCGTGGGTCAGCGCAGCGGGCGCGTCATGGTTGAGTCCGCGCAGTGCGGCGATGACCGAATCAACCGCCGCCAGCGTTGCCGGCTCGCAGCGCCCGAGCGACGACAGGCCCAGTTGCGCGAGGTGCATTTGCAGGTCGCGCAGATCGTGGCGTCGCAGGCACAGGTAATGGAGTAGGTTCTCGGCGCTCTGGCGGTAGCTCGGATCGAGCGGGTGATCGTGCAGCGGGGCGAGGCAGGCCGTGCTGGTCATCTCGGCGCGCAGTGCCTCGAGCGTTTCCAGCAGACGCTCGCGTTCGGGGGAGCGAGTAATGGGGTGAGTGGGCATCGGGTTCTCCGGTGCGGGCGACCCGGCGGGTGCGGGTCAGGCAAGGGACAGACTCGTGCCCCGCGCACCGGTTTCATCTGGCGCGATGAGCGGCGACGCCGGCTCGGTGGGTCAGGACTGGCGCTTGAGCATGCGCCGGTATTCGCCGGGCGGCTGTCCCGTCCAGCGCTTGAATGCACGCTGGAAGGCTTCGGCGGTGGTGAAACCGAGCAGCCAGGCGATCTCGCCGAAAGCAGTATCGGTATCGCGGATGTAGGCGATGGCCAGGTCGCGCCGGGTGTCGTTGAGCAGGGTCCGAAAGCCGCTGCCTTCCTCGGCGAGCTTGCGACGCAGCGTCCAGGCCGGCAGGCGCAGCCGCGCGGCGACCTGTTCGAGGCTGGGCTCCTGCCCCTTGAGCATGGGGCCGATCAGCTGGGTGACCTGGTCGCGCAGGCTGCGCGCCCGGGTACGCTGGTGCAGCTCGGCCTCGCACAGCGCCACGAGTTGATGCCAGGCGCCCGGGCAATGGTCGGGATTGCGCAGCGAAAGGGTGGCCTGGTCCAGCCGCAGCTGGTTGTGCTCGCGACCGAACTCGACCGGCTGGCCGAAACAGGGCTCGTAGGCGGCGTGGTAGTCGGTTGGATCGAACTCGACGTGAACCGCGCGCGGCGCCACCGATTGGCTGACCACGGCGCCGAGCTGACTGATCCAGCTGGCGAGCACCGTGTCGACCACGAACCGGTTGAAGGCGTTGTAGGGACTGATCGAGTAGAAGCGTATCCAGGCGCCTTGGGCATCTTCGTGAAAGCTGGACTGCCCACGGTAGTTGGAGGCGTACAGCGGCTCGAAGCGGACCAGCGCACGGGCCGCCTCGCGCAGTGTCGGTGCCTGCGTCGCCGTCAGGCCAGCCAGGCCCAGGTGGCTCGGCTTGCGCAGGCGGCCCATCTCCAGGCCGAGCGCGGGGTCCTGGGCCAGCTGCATCGCGGCATGGCCGAGGCGCATGTAGCGCGGGATGGAAATGCGCGCCTGGGGTTCGGCCAGCCGCGCGGCATCCAGGCCGTAGTCGAGCAGCAGCTGGTCAGGCTCGATGCCACGCAGCCGCAGAGCGTCGGCAAGGCTGTGCACGAAGCCCACCGAAAGGTCGCCCAGTTTCATTGGCTTGTGCTTCAAGGCGCCGGCAGCCATTGCACCTTGATCCTGGCGGTGTCATTCGCGGGCGTGGCGGCGGGACGCTTCGGTGAGCCGAGCAGGTTCCAGGGAAGGCCCTGGGTGCGCACCGCCATCCGGGGCACCGTGGGTTCGCCCATCGTCTCTGGGCACTGCCTGCCGGGTGCCGATGCGCCGGGCAGGGCCAGCAGTTGCGCGGTCGGATTGATCGGCAGGCGGCTGTCGCAACCCAGTCGGACGACGAGCCGACCTGCCGGCGTTCGTGTCGGCGAGGGCGGCTCTCCCGCTCCGGGGCTGCTGTAGCGGCGCTCGTAGCGGTCCAGACGGCTTTTCGTCCAGAGCGGCGGCAGCGGCTGGCCATCCGGCCCGAAGACCACCGACACCTGCCGCAGCGGCCCCTCGCCGGGGACCAGCTCGCCCTGCTCGAGTCGCGGTTCGGGCAGCACGATGGAACCGGCCACGAGCGTGACGCCGTACGCGCGCGCCAGGCCACCGAACACCTGCTGGTAATGGTCCGCCATGCGATCGGCCTTCATGCGCAGCACGGCTTCGGTGCGACGGTCGCGCCCCCCGTTGGCCAGCAGCGCGCGCAGGTAGCGCCAGGGATTGCTCAGCGCCATCCATTGCATCGCATCGCGCAGCGTGCGGGCCTGTTGCACGACGGGCTTCTCGCCGACCGCGAACAGGCCGGTGCCGACGTGCTCCGGCAGCACCACGACGCTCTCCGGGGTGAGCAGCCCGGCCGCGCGGGCCTGGTTCAGGTAGGTGGAAAATTTCAGCGCGAGGCGCGCGGGCGATTGATAGTCGGCGGGCGTCAGACGGGTTTCGATGCCGATGAGGTTGCCTTGCGGGCCGGGTGCGCCGTACTGGGTCACCGCGGCAGGGCGTAGATCGGACAGCAACGGGCCGTCGTCACGCTCGCGAGCCCAGTCGAGATAGACGAACAGGCCGATCGCAGCGAGGAGCAGCAGCACTACGGCCTTTAATGTGCGGGTCTTCAAGGTGCGCATGGGTGAGCCGGGCGATGGAGCGCACAGCCTAGTGAAGGGCGAAACGTCTGCCAAGATGGCTGCGCGATTGGGTTAGCGAAGCGTTGTTTCCGATCATTGCTGCGGTGGCGGCGCCGACTTATCGTGCGGCCAAGTCGCCGTCCGCAGAGACGGGTTTCACCGTGAAGGGACGCGTCGAATACGCGCCCCGCCTGAGAACAGAGGCAATCATGACCGCATACCCACACTTGCTCGCGCCGCTCGATCTCGGCTTCGTGACACTGCGCAACCGCACCCTGATGGGCTCGATGCACACCGGTCTCGAAGAAATGCCGGACGGCTTCAACCGCATGGCGGCCTATTTCGCCGAGCGCGCACGGGGCGGTGTCGGCCTGATCGTGACCGGCGGCGTCGGGCCGAACGAAGAAGGCGCGGTGCGGGCCGGTGCGGCGAAGCTGTCGACGCCGGCCGAAGCGGCCGAGCATCGCATCGTCACGCAGGCGGTCCATGAGGCGGGCGGGCTGATCTGCATGCAAATCCTGCATGCCGGGCGTTATGCCTACAGCCCGAAGCTGGTCGCACCCAGCGCCATTCAGGCGCCGATCAATCCCTTCACGCCGCATGAACTGGATGAGACCGGCATCGAGAAGCAGATCGCCGACTTCGCCACCTGTGCCTCGCTCGCCCGCGAAGCCGGCTACGACGGCGTCGAGATCATGGGATCGGAGGGGTACTTCATCAACCAGTTCCTCGTCGCCCACACCAACCACCGGACCGATCGCTGGGGCGGCACCTACGAGAACCGCATGCGCCTGCCGGTCGAGATCGTTCGGCGGGTGAGGGAAGCGGTTGGCCGCGACTTCATCATCATTTATCGGCTGTCCATGCTGGACCTGGTCGAAGGCGGCAGTACCTGGGACGAGATCGTCCAGCTGGCCAAGGCCATCGAACTGGCCGGCGCGACCCTGATCAATACGGGCATCGGCTGGCACGAAGCACGTATTCCGACGATCGCGACCAAGGTCCCGCGCGCTGCCTTCACCAAGGTGACCGCCAAGCTGCGCGGCGAGGTCGGCATCCCGCTCGTCACCACCAACCGGATCAACACGCCGGAGGTCGCCGAGCGGGTCATCGCCGAGGGCGATGCCGACATGGTGTCGATGGCCCGGCCGTTTCTGGCCGATCCGGATTTCGTCGCCAAGGCCGCCGCCGGCCGTGCGGATGAGATCAACACCTGCATCGCCTGCAACCAGGCATGCCTGGATCACACCTTCAGCGGCAAGCTGACCAGCTGCCTGGTCAACCCGCGCGCCTGCCACGAGACCGAGCTCAACTACCTGCCGACGCGCCAGATCAAGCGCATCGCGGTGGTAGGGGCCGGGCCGGCGGGGCTGTCGGCAGCCACCGTCGCGGCCGAGCGCGGGCACGAGGTCACGCTGTTCGACAGCGCCGAGGAGATCGGTGGCCAGTTCAACGTGGCCAAGCGCATTCCCGGCAAGGAAGAGTTCCACGAGACGCTGCGCTTCTTCCGCAACCGGATCGAGCGCACGGGCGTCACGCTTCGTCTTGGCCAGCGCGTCACCGCCGATACGCTGATAGAAGGCGGCTTCGACGAGATCATCCTGGCCACCGGTATCCAGCCGCGCACGCCGGAGATTCCCGGCATCGATCATCCGATGGTGATGGGCTATCTCGATGCGATCCTCGGCCGCAAGCCGGTCGGTCGGCGCGTCGCGGTGATCGGCGCGGGCGGGATCGGGTTCGACGTGTCGGAGCTCATCACCCATGACGGCCAATCGACCAGCCTCGATCGCGAAGCGTTCTGGAAGGAGTGGGGCATCGACCTGTCGCTCGAGGCGCGCGGCGGCATCGCTGGCGTCGAGCCGCAGCCGCATGCAGCGGCGCGCGAGGTGTTCCTGCTGCAGCGCAAGAAGAGCAAGGTCGGCAGCGGCCTGGGCAAGACGACCGGCTGGATACATCGCACCGGGCTGAAGAACAAACAGGTACGCATGGTCAACGCGGTCGACTACCTGAAGATCGATGATCAGGGCCTGCATGTCCGAGTGGGCGAGGGCGAGCCGCAGGTCCTTCCAGTCGATAGCATCATCGTCTGCGCCGGTCAGGATCCGCTACGCGAGTTGCAGCCGGCGCTGGAGGCGGCCGGTCGTACGGTGCACCTGATCGGCGGCGCGGACGTAGCCGCTGAACTCGACGCCAAGCGCGCCATCGATCAGGGCTCGCGCCTGGCTGCCAGCCTTTGAGTGCAGGACCCGGCACGCCGGATGGCGTGTCGGGTCTCGAGCGCGTGTCCAATCCCGTCACATTTCGTCATGCTCGGTCAGGCGCGCCCGCGACAGCGGCCAGATGCCTGCCAACCCAGTCACACTGCGCGGCGCGCCAATTCTCCTAGACTACCGGCCCAAACGCCGCGCCCATTTCCGGGCGCTCCACGAGGCCACCGGCCGACGAAGGACGCCGAGCATGCAGAACAAGCCGCAGATGGTCGAAGCCGTACTGTTCTTCAACGAACAGGGGATCTGCAAGGAAATGCTCCACCCGGAATTCGAGGCGCTGCTCGATGGCGTCGTGGACCTGCCGGAGTTCGCCGACCAGCAGATGCGTGCGGCTTACGTGCTGGTCAATTCGCGCTTGCAGATACGCTCGGCGGTGCTGTTCTACCTGGATTTCACCGAAGAGGGCGGTGCTGATAGCGGCTGGAACATTCCGTTGCGGCAACTGGCCGAGCGTGCCGGTCGCGGTCCCGATCTGGGCGCCGGGCCGATCCGCCTCGCCTGCCGCAGCCGCTGTCCGGTGAACTGGCACCAGATGCACCTGTGGGACCCGGGCCAGACGGCGGGCCAGAGCGATCTGGCGTTGCTGCGCGATTGCATGCGGCGCAACAACCTCGGCTTGCTCGTCGAGGAAGACGTCCCTCCGATGGTGGCGCCCGAGCGGCTGCAGGTCGCCGCCGAAGACCGCTGGTACGCCGCCGACGCCCCATCGGCCGAGCCATCCTCGGTGCGGCCCGATCAGGAGCAACGGCTCAAGGCCGCATTGTTGATCAAGCGACAGCGGCTGAAGATCGACAGCCTGCTGCGCGAACATGAGGAGGCCCTGGCCAGTGCTCGCCAGCAGGCGGAGCAGCAGCGCCGAGACCTGCATGACGAGCTGCACCGGCTGCGCGCCCGCGTCGATACGCTGGAGCAGGAGAATGCCGGGCTGAAGGCCGAGCTGGCGGCTGGTTCCGAGCAGTACCAGCAGGCGCGCGAAGAGCTCGCCCGGCAGGTGCGCGCGCTCGAGCGCAACAGCCAATCGGAAGTGGAAACGTTGCGCCAGCGCCTCGAGACCGACATGCAGGCCCGCATCGCCGCGGCAGTAGCCGACTACCAGGAGCAGGTCGCGGTGCGCGATGTGGAGCTGGGCTATCGCGACGAACTCGACAGTCAGTTGCAGCAGGAAATCGAGCGGCTGAAACAGGAGGCGAGCGATCGCGAGGTTGCCGCCGGCAAGCGTGCGCGTGAAGAGCTGGCCGCCAGCGGGTTGATGTTCGTCGCCTATCATCCCGGTGCCGGCCATCTGACCGTGCCGCTGACCGAACTGGCGCGTTACGTCGAGAGCCCCCAGGCGTACGCGGCCAGCAAGTGCAATGTTTCGCTGGAGCATTACCGCCGCTGGCTGGCGCACTACCAGGCCCCGGTCTGCCAGGCCGAGCGGTTGGGCGCCGGGGTCTGTGCCAAGTCGGTTGCGCGGGTGGATTCGCCCGGTCGATTCGTGCTCGTGGAGTCCGAGTGCTGCGAACTGCACCAGGGCGCGCTACGCAAGACCGGGAGCTGACCCTTGCTCGAGGCGTCGCCGTTCGCACCGCCGGCGACCGCGCCGCTGCAACCGCTGGATCTTTCCTGGGCACGGGACGCGGGCGTCGAGCTGGCGATGCTGCGGCTGGATTCGATCGATCCGCACCTGAGCGGCAACAAGTGGTACAAGCTCGCTCCCTACCTCGCCGCCTGTTCGGCCCAGCCTGACGGGACAACCCCGGCCACCGGGCTGATCGGCCTGGGCGGGCCGCATTCCAACCATCTCCATGCACTGGCGGCGGCCGGCCAGCGCTTCGGCCTGCCTACCGTTGGGCTTCTGCGAGGCGAGCCTTGCCAGACGCCAACGGTCGTCGATCTCCAGCAGGCTGGCATGACGTTGCACTGGTTGGGTTATGGCGGTTATCGCGCCCGCCACCAGCCTGGCTTCTGGGCGCCGTGGCAGGCGCGCTATCCAGGTTTCGTCTGCATCGAAGAGGGCGGCTGCAGCCTGGCTGCGGCTGAAAGCTGCGCACGGTTGGTGGGCGGCTTGCGCGGGCAACTCGGCGACCTGGGCTGGGATGACTACACGGCGCTTTGGCTTGCAGCCGGTACGGGCACCACATTGGCGGGGCTGGTCATCGGCGAGGCCGGGGCGCACCCGGTCTATGGCGCGCTGGCCGGACCGCCCGCGCATGGTGTCGGGCACGCGGTAGCCGCACTGCTGGAACAGGCGGGCCGACTCGATGCCGGTTATTGCCTGATCGAAGCGGCCCGCGGCGGTTTCGGTCGCATCGATGAAACCCTGTTGGCGTTCATGGCCGACACCGAGGCCGAGACAGGCGTACCGCTCGATCCGGTGTACACGGCCAAGGCGCTGCTGGCGTTGCGGCTGACCCTCGCCGCGGGCCGGTTCGCGCCCGGTTCTCGGATCATCGTCGTTCATACCGGTGGCTTGCAGGGGCGTCGGACGCTGCTGGAGCGGGCGAGCTAGCCCTGTGCGGGCCAGTCGTCCGGCACGACGAAGACCCGCCCGCATTCCAACCATTGGCCACCCGGACCAGGCCTCAGCCTCGCCAACAGCTGCGGCTGTCGAAGCTCGCAGAAGCTGTCCAGCCACCGTTGTACGGCCGGCCCATCCCAGCCGTCGGTCGCCGTTGCCGGTGCGAGCCAGCAGGCCCGGGGCAGCCATTGCCAACGGGTATCGACCCCGCCGCCGATCCGCTGTCGTTCGCCATACCGCAGCCAGCAGGCGGGCGGCAGCGCCGGGTGCGTCCCGAACGGGCGTTGGGGCAGTCGGGTGGCATCGTCGAACAGGTACCCCGCCAGCCAGATCGACGATTCGACCGGCTCGCGGGTGAATTCGCGCAGCGTATCGCGCGCCTCGTCGGTGGCGCATAGCGGCAGCTGATGGTGTTGCAGGCGGTCGAGCTTGAGGTCCAGCCGGTCATGGCCGCCGGGGCCGATCCAGCGATCGAACTGGCCCGAATCGGCATCCAGGCCGAGGTAGAGCTTCACCGCCAGCTCGAGGTGATGGAGGCCATCGGCGTCGCGCAGCAGCAGGTCCAGCTCGCCGAGGGTGTGACCCTGGCGGCGGACCGGAACGTTCGCAGCGAGCAGCTCTACGCCGGGGGCATGGGTGAGTGCGTATTGCCAGAGGCGCTCGTAATAGAGGCCGAGCCGTCGCGTGCTGCCGCGGGCGAGCCAGGTTTCGAGCGCCTCGGGAGCATCGTCATGGCGGACGAGCCAGTCGACCAGGCGCTCGGGCCGGTCGTGCCAGCCGCTGCCAGTCAGCGGATGGCGCTGGCGGCAAGGCGGTTCGCCAAGCATGGGCGGCGACAGCAGTGTCCAGGCGAGGTCGCGCACCGATCGGCGCTGCAGCCGCGCGAGGGTCTCGTCGAGGTCGGGAAGGGTCATGGCTAGAGCATAGCCCGCTGGTTTGCCGCTGCCGGAAGCTTTCGCCCATAATCCGGCGACTCAATCCCGGGCCCCACGGAGCTTCAATGGAGCAATTCCGCAACATCGGCATCATCGGTCGCCTGGGCAGCGCCCAGGTGCTCGACAGCATTCGCCGACTCAAGCGCTTCCTGGCCGAGCGTCATCTGCACGTGATCCTCGAAGAAACCATTGCCGATGTGTTGCCCGGACACGGTCTGCAGACCGCTTCGAAGCAGGTGCTGGGCGAATCCTGCGACCTGGTGATCGTGGTCGGTGGCGACGGCAGCATGCTCGGCGCGGCGCGGGTGATGTGTCGCTATCGTGTGCCGGTGCTAGGTATCAACCGGGGCAGCCTGGGATTTCTCACCGACATCCGGCCCGACGAGCTGGAAGAGAAGGTCGCCGAGGTGCTCAACGGCCAGTACCTGCTGGAGAACCGTTTTCTGCTCGAGGCGCTGGCGCGTCGACAGGAAGACACGGTGGGCGAGGGCGACGCGCTCAACGATGTGGTGCTGCATCCGGGCAAGTCGACGCGGATGATCGAATTCGAGCTGTACATCGACGGCCATTTCGTCTGCAGCCAGAAGGCCGACGGGCTGATCGTCGCCACCCCGACCGGCTCGACCGCCTATTCGCTTTCGGCCGGCGGGCCGATCATGCACCCGAAGCTCGATGCGATCGTGGTGGTTCCGATGTATCCGCATACGCTGTCCAGCCGGCCGATCGTGGTCGATGGAAACAGCGAGCTGAAAGTCGTTGTCTCACCCAACATGCAGATCTATCCGCAAGTCTCCTGTGATGGTCAGAACCACTTCACCTGCGCGCCGGGTGACACCATCACGGTCCGAAAGAAGCCGCAGAAATTGCACTTGATCCATCCGCTCGACCACAACTATTACGAGGTCTGTCGGACCAAGCTCGGTTGGGGCAGCCGCCTTGGCGGAGGCGACTGATGCGGCTCGATCCGGCGCGATGCTACGACCTCATCGGCGACATCCACGGATGTGCGCTGACCCTGGCTCGCCTGCTGGAGCAGCTGGGCTATCGGCGTGAGCATGGCGTGTGGCGCCACCCGTATCGCCAGGCGATCTTCCTGGGCGATCTGATCGACCGCGGCCCGCGCATCCGTGAAGCCTTGCACCTGGTCCATGACATGGTCGACGGCGGCCATGCCCACTGCATCCTCGGCAATCACGAATTCAACGCGCTGGGCTGGTACACGCCGACCCCGCCCGGCAGCGGCAAGTCGTTCGTGCGGGAACACACGCCGCGCTACGAGCGGCTGCTGCGGGACACCTTCGAACAGTTCGACGCGCATCCGCAGGAGTGGCAGGCGTTTCGCGAGTGGTTTCTCGAGCTGCCGCTTTATCTGGACGCGGGAGTGTTTCGCGTGGTGCACGCCTGCTGGGATGGCGCGGTGATCGCGAAGCTGCGCGAGCGACTGGACGAAGGGCGGCTGGACGTCGCCTTTCTGCAGGAAGCGGCCGTCGATGGCAGCTTCGCCTGCACCGCGCTGGATCGCCTGCTGCGCGGCATCGATCTGCCGCTACCCAAGGGTGTCACGCTCACCAGCGAAGAGGGCTTCACCCGAACGGTGTTCCGCACCAAGTTCTGGGAGGAGCGGCCCGAGACCTACGGTGACGTCGTGTTTCAGCCCGACGGTCTGCCCGATCACGCCGCCTGCCTGCCGTTGTCGCCGGCCCAGCGCGATCGCCTGTTCCTCTATGGCCCGGACGAGCCGCCGCTGTTCGTCGGCCACTATTGGCGAAGCGGGACGCCGGCGCCCCTGCGTCCCAACCTGGCGTGCCTGGACTACAGCGCGGTGAAGTACGGCAAGCTGGTGGCCTATCGCTTCGATGGCGAAGCGCGGATCGACCCGGCGAAGTTCTGCTGGGTCGAGGTCGAGCGACCGGAGGCCTGATGCAGATCGCCGAAGCGCTGCGCCTGCCGCTGAGCCAGGATCTCAGCGGATTCGTCAGCCTGCTGCGTCGCCTCGGCGTGCCTCACCGTGTGAGCGAAGAGGCGGGTGAGCAGGTCGTGCGCGTGCCGCAGGAATTCGCCGAGCAGGTGCGCGAGCTGTATGCGCGCTGCCCCGATGGCGAGGGGCTCGGCGTCGAGCCCGCCCGACGCGGCGGCGTGTTGCGCCAGCTGAGGGGCCATCCTCTCTCCGCCCTGATGATCCTCGTCACGCTCGTGGTCGCGGCGATCACGGCGCTGGGCGAGAACCTGGACGCGGTGCGCTGGCTCAGTTTCACTGGTTTTCGCATCGAGGGTGAGTACGCCTACTTCGCGTCGCTGGGCGCGACCCTCGAGGCCGGACAGTGGTGGCGGCTGTTCACGCCGATGTTCATTCACTTCGGCTGGCTGCACCTGGCCATGAACGCGCTCTGGTACTGGGAGCTGGGGCGTCGGATCGAGATCCGCCAGGGTCCGCTGGCGTTGCTGGGTCTCACGCTGCTGTTCGGGTTGGCCTCGAACCTTGCGCAGCACCTGTACGGCGGCGCCGGCATTTTCGGTGGGCTGTCCGGCGTGTTGTACGGCCTGCTCGGTCATTGCTGGCTGTTCCAGAAGCTCGCCCCGAGCCCGGCCTACCGGTTGCCGCCGGGCGTCGTGGTGCTGATGCTGGCCTGGCTGCTGATTTGCCTGACGGGTGTGATCGAGCTGGTCAGCTTCGGCTCCGTGGCGATCGCCAACGCGGCGCATGTCAGCGGTCTGGTTGCCGGGTGCGCGACCGGCATCATCGGCGGTCTGCTGTCGCGCGCCCGTCGCGGCTGAGCGGGTCGCGCTCCCACATCGGGTCCCACGCCGCTAGAATGGCCGCTCGTTTTCAGGAGCTGCCGCATGTCTTCCTTCCTCGATGCCATCCGTACCATCACCCCCGAGATCTACGAGAACCTCAAGCTGGCCGTCGAGCTGGGCAAGTGGGGCGATGGGCGCAAGCTCACGCCCGAGCAGCGCGAACTGTGCCTGCAGGCGATGATCGCCTGGGAGCAGGAAAACCTGCCGGAGGAAGAACGCACCGGTTTCATGGGTACCCAGGAGTGCGGCTCGAAGAAGCAGCCTATTCCCAACGCGCTGTTCACCAACGCCTCCGAAACCCGCCACTGATGCAGGAACTCGCACGCGGTGCCCTCGACAAGATGGCGGTCGAGCTGGGCACGACCGCGCAGTACAGCTTTCGCCTGGGTGAAACCCGGGTGCCGGTCAATCCGCTGATCGGCAAGACGGTGCGACTGGAATACCTCGGGGAAATCCATTGCAGCCACTGCGGGCGCAAGACCCGCAAGAGCTTCAGTCAGGGCTACTGCTATCCCTGCTTTACCAAGCTGCCGCAATGCGACACCTGCATCGTCAGTCCTGAGCGTTGCCATCACGAGCTCGGCACCTGTCGCGATCCGGAGTGGGGCCAGCGCTTCTGCATGACCGATCACATCGTCTACCTGGCCAATTCGTCCGGCATCAAGGTGGGCATCACACGAGCGACACAGCTGCCCACCCGCTGGCTCGACCAGGGCGCCAGCCAGGCGCTGCCGATCCTGCGGGTGGCCACGCGCCAACAGTCCGGCCTGGTCGAAGACCTGCTGCGCAGCCAGGTTGGCGACCGCACCAACTGGCGCGCCCTGCTCAAGGGCGATGCCGAGTCGCTCGACTTGCCGCGAATCCGCGAGCAGGTGCTCGATGCCTGCGCCGAAGGACTGCAGTCGCTGCAAGCACGCTTCGGCCTGCAGGCCGTTCAGCCCTTGCCGGATGCCGAAGTGGTGGAAATTCGCTATCCCGTGACGGTCTATCCTACGAAGATCGTCAGCCTCGATCTGGAGAAGACGCCGGTCGTCGAGGGCACGCTGATGGGCATCAAGGGTCAGTACCTGATGTTCGACACCGGCGTGATCAACGTCCGCAAGTTCACGGCCTACCGCGTGGCCGCCAGCAGCGCCTAGCGAGGCGACGATCGCCACGCGTGCACTCCAGTCACCGTCCAGCGCCCGCCGATGTCCGGGCCGAGCCAAGAGGGTCACCATGCGTACAGAACAGCCGAAAGTCATCCATCTCAAGGACTACCAGGCGCCGGAGTACCTGATCGATGAAACCCACCTGACCTTCGAGCTGCACGAAGACCGCACCCTGGTGCACGCGCAGCTGGTCATGCGGCGCAATCCCGAACGTCCCGGCGAGGCGCTGCCGCCGCTGGAACTGCACGGCCAGGAGCTGGAACTGCTGCACCTGAAGCTGAACGATCGGGAGCTTTCGCCGAGCGATTACCGCCTCGATGACGACGGTCTGACGCTTCAGCCCGACAGCGCCGCCTTCACCCTCGACAGCACCGTGTGCATCCACCCGGAAAGCAACACCGCGCTGGAGGGCCTGTACAAGTCCGGCAAGATGTTCTGCACCCAGTGCGAGGCCGAAGGGTTCCGCAAGATCACCTACTACCTCGACCGCCCGGACGTGATGAGCCGGTTCACCACCACGGTCAGCGCCGACAAGCAGGCCTATCCGATCCTCCTGTCCAACGGCAACCCGGTCGCCAGCGGCGAGGAAGGCGACGGCCGGCACTGGGCGACCTGGGAAGACCCGTTCAAGAAGCCGGCCTACCTGTTCGCGCTGGTCGCCGGCGACCTCTGGTGCGTGGAAGACAGCTTCACCACCATGAGCGGTCGCGAGGTGGCGCTGCGCATCTACGTCGAGCCGGAAAACATCGACAAGTGCCAGCACGCCATGGACAGCCTCAAGCGCTCCATGCGCTGGGACGAAGAGGTCTACGGCCGCGAGTACGATCTGGACATCTTCATGATCGTCGCGGTGAACGACTTCAACATGGGCGCCATGGAGAACAAGGGCCTCAACATCTTCAATTCCAGCGCCGTGCTGGCGAAGGCCGAGACCGCCACCGACGCTGCGCACCAGCGGGTCGAGGCGATCGTCGCGCACGAATATTTCCACAACTGGTCCGGCAACCGCGTGACCTGTCGCGACTGGTTCCAGCTGTCGCTGAAGGAAGGCTTCACGGTGCTGCGCGATGCGCAATTTTCCGCCGACATGAACTCGGCGACGGTCAAGCGCATCGAGGACGTGGCCTACCTGCGCACCCACCAGTTCGCCGAGGACGCCGGCCCCATGGCTCATTCGGTGCGCCCGGAATCCTTCATCGAGATTTCCAACTTCTACACCCTGACGGTCTACGAGAAGGGCGCCGAAGTGGTGGGGATGATCCGCACGCTGCTCGGCCCGGAGGGCTTTCGCAAGGGCACCGACCTGTATTTCGAACGGCATGACGGCCAGGCGGTGACCTGCGACGACTTCGTCGCGGCCATGGAAGACGCCAACGGCGTCGACCTGACGCAGTTCAAGCGCTGGTACAGCCAGGCCGGCACGCCGCGCCTGGCGGTGCGCGAGCAGTACGACCAGGCGGCCGGACGCTACAGCCTCAGCTTCAGCCAGAGCTGCCCGCCGACGCCGGGCCAGCCCGACAAGCAGCCGTTCGTGATTCCGGTCGCGCTCGGCCTGCTCGATGCGGAGGGCAACGACCTGCCGCTGCGGCTGGACGGCGAAGAGGCGGCCGTCGGCACTCACCGCGTTCTGTCGGTGACCGAGGCCGAGCAGACCTTCACCTTCCTCGACATCGCCGAAAAGCCGCTGCCGTCGCTGCTGCGCGATTTCTCCGCGCCGGTGAAGCTGGACTTCCCCTACGGCCGTGACCAACTGATGTTCCTCATGCAGCACGACAGCGACGGTTTCAACCGCTGGGAGGCTGGCCAGCAGCTGGCCGTGCAGGTGTTGCAGGACCTCGTGGCTCAGCACCAGCGTGGCGAGGCGCTGGCGATGGATGCGCGGCTGGCCGAGGCCTTGGCGACGGTGCTGCGCGACGAAACACTGGACCAGGCGATGGTCGCCGAAATGCTGTCGCTGCCGGGCGAGGCCTACCTGACCGAGATTGCCGAGGTCGCGGACGTCGACGCCATCCACGCCGCGCGGGAGTTTGCCCGGCGCGAGCTGGCCGACCGCCTGTTCGGGCCGCTCTACCAGCGCTACATGACCAATCGCGAAGTCTCGCGGCAGACCGAATACGTCGCGTCGGCCGAGCATTTCGCCCGTCGTGCGCTGCAGAACATCGCCTTGTCGTACCTGATGCTCAGCGAGCGTTCGGACGTGCTGGCGCTGTGCCTGGACCAGTTCGATACCGCGGACAACATGACCGAGCGGCTGGCTGCCCTGGCGAACCTGGTGCAATCGCCGTTCGAGGAGAAGCGGGCGCTGGCGCTCGACACCTTTGCCGAGCACTTCAAGGACAACCCGCTGGTTATGGACCAGTGGTTCAGCGTGCAGGCGGCCAACCCGCTTCCCGGTGGGCTGGAGCGCGTGCAGCAGCTGATGCAGCATCCGGCGTTCACCCTGAAGAACCCGAACAAGGTGCGCGCGCTGATCGGTGCCTTCGCCAACCAGAATCCCGTCAACTTCCATCGTGCCGACGGCGCGGGTTACCGCTTCCTCGCCGACCAGGTGATCATGCTCAACGCGCTGAACCCGCAGATCGCCTCGCGCCTGCTGGCGCCGCTGACGCGCTGGCGCAAGTACGACACGCAGCGACAGGCGCTGATGCGGGGCGAACTCGAGCGCATCCTCGCGTCGGGAAGCCTGTCCAGTGATGTCTACGAGGTGGTCAGCAAGAGCCTTGCCTGACCGATCGGCGAGCCAGCGATCCACGCCGGCTCGCCGTCCGTTCCCCCACTCCGCGACCCTTCGCGAGCACCTTCATTCGGCAACCTTTGGCGGCGCCATAAACACCGCTGATCGCAGCTGTGGCGCGGGTTCGAGCGCTTACAAAACATAACGTGCGGCGCATTGTCACCGCTTTCCGCGCGTGGCTAGGATGGCCCCCGTCTGCTACCAGAGCAGGCCCTACTTATAAGAATAAAGGGGGTATGTATGCGTGAGCCCGTGTGGCGCACCCAGTCCGGCCGCATCGCGAACGGCCTTCGCGCGGCGGTGATCCATCGCCGTGTTCCGCTGCTCAGGCTGCTCTCGGTCTGCAGTGTCATTTCCTTCCTCGCCCTGAGTGGGCTACCCGCCCATGCGCAGGAGAGCGATTCGCAGATCCGCTATTCGATCGAATCGAAGAAGGCCGTCAAAAGCCTGCTGCTCGATATCGTGCGGGCCGGTGATCGGCTCGTGGCGGCGGGCGATCGCGGACATATCCTCTATTCCGATGATGGTGGCGCCACCTGGCAGCAAGCCAAGGTGCCGACGCGGCAGATGCTGACCGCGGTCTACTTCGTCGATGACACCCACGGTTGGGCGGTCGGCCACGATGCCCTCATTCTGGCGACCGAAGACGGCGGCCAGACCTGGACCCGACAGTACGAAGAGCGCGAGCGCGAAGCGCCGCTGCTCGACGTCTGGTTCGAGAACCGGCAGCACGGTATCGCCGTCGGTGCCTACGGCGCGCTCCTCGAAACCACCGATGGCGGCAAGACCTGGCACGACATCGCCGATCGGCTCGATAACGAAGATGGCTTCCACCTCAACGCCATCGCGGCGATTCCCGGCGGCGGCGTCTTCATCGTCGGCGAAATGGGTGGCATGTTTCGCTCCGCCGACCAGGGCATGACCTGGGAGCGCGTCGAGTCCCCTTACGAGGGCTCGCTGTTCGGCGTGATCGGCAGCGGCGAACCCGGTGGCGTCATCGCCTTTGGCTTGCGCGGGCATCTGTTCCGTTCGGCCGATTTCGGCAACAGCTGGGAGCAGGTGGAGCTGAACGAAGTCAATGGCGGCTTGCTCGAATCCGGTCTCGCGGACGGCGCGCGCCTGCCCGACGGTCGGCTGGTGGTGGTCGGGCACGGCGGCGCCGTGCTGATCAGCGACGACCAGGGACGCAGCTTCGATGTGCATGCCCGCTCGGACCGGCTTTCGCTCGCCGGTGTGACCTCCGATTCCAAAGGCAACCTGATCCTGGTTGGGCAGGGCGGCGTACGCGTCGCATCGCCAACGGGCGCAGACCAAGCCCAATCGAATTAAGCCGGGAGCCTTTGCATGAAAATTGAGCCCAACAAGCCCTCGTTCCTCGAGCGCCTGATTTTCGATCACCGCCCGGCGGTGATCCTGCTGTGCCTGCTGATCAGCATCTTCCTGTTCTACCAGGCCGCCCAGGTGCGGCCTCAGACCAGCTTCGAGAAGATGATCCCGCTCGGGCATCCCTACATCCAGAACATGCTCGAGCACCGCAACGACCTGGCCAACATGGGGAACGTCGTGCGCATTTCGGTGGAAGCCAAGGAAGGGACGATCTTCTCCAAGGAGTATATGGAGACCCTGCGTCAGATCCATGACGAGGTGTTCTACATCCATGGCGTGGACCGCTCCAACCTGAAGTCGCTGTGGAGCCCGAGCGTCCGCTGGACCGAGGTGACCGAGCAGGGCTTCGCCGGCGGCGAGGTCATTCCGCAGACCTATGACGGATCCCCCGAGAGCCTCGAAGACCTGCGCGATAACATCCTCAAGTCGGGCCAGATCGGCCGTCTGGTGGCGAACAACTTCCAGTCGAGCATCATCGATGTGCCGCTGATGGAGTCCTACCCGGACCCGGAAAACCCCAGCCGCCAGATCGCGCTCGATTACCAGAAGTTCTCCCATGAACTCGAGGAGAAAATCCGCGACAAGTACGAGGCGCAGAACCCGAACGTCGATATCCACATCATTGGTTTCGCCAAGAAGGTCGGCGACCTGATCGATGGTCTGGTCGACGTTGCGATGTTCTTCATCATCGCCATCGGCATCACCCTTGCGCTGCTGATGTGGTTCACCCGCTGCGTCCGCAGCACCATCGCAGTGGTGGTGACCACCCTGGTCGCGGTGATCTGGCAGCTCGGCCTGCTCCATACCTTCGGCTTCGGGCTCGATCCCTATTCGATGCTGGTGCCGTTCCTGGTGTTCGCGATCGGCATCTCGCATGGCGTGCAGAAGATCAACGGCATCGCCATCGCCTCGAGCGATGCCGGTGATTCGCTGACGGCGGCGCGCATGGCGTTCCGCCAATTGTTCATCCCCGGCCTGGTGGCGCTGCTGTCCGACGCAGTGGGTTTCGTCACCTTGCTGCTGATCGACATCGGGGTCATCCGCGAACTGGCGATCGGCGCGTCGCTCGGCGTGGCGGTGATCATTCTGACCAACCTGATCCTGCTGCCGGTGACCATTTCCTACCTCGGCATCAGCAAGCGCGCGATCAAGCAGAGCCAGGAAGACGCCGTGCGCGAGCATCCGTTCTGGCGTGCGCTGTCCGGTTTCGCCAGCCCTAAGGTCGCGCCGATCTCGGTCTTCCTGGCGCTGCTCGCGCTGCTCGGCGGGCTCTGGTACAGCCAGAACCTGAAGATCGGCGACCTCGATCAGGGCGCGCCGGAGCTGCACCCGGATTCGCGCTACAACCTCGACAACGACTTCATCATCCGCAACTACTCGACCAGTTCCGACGTGCTGGTAATCATGGTCAAGACCGCGCCGGAAGGCTGTGCGGCCTATGACACGCTCGCCGCGATGGACGAGCTGATGTGGAAGATGCAGAACACCGAGGGCGTGCAGTCGGCGGTATCGATGGTCACGGTCGCGCGGCAGGGCATCAAGGGCATGAACGAGGGCAGCCTGAAGTGGGAGACGCTGTCGCGTAACCAGTTCGTGCTGAACAACTCGATTGCACGTGCCGAGGGCATGTACAACAACGACTGCTCGCTGGCCCCGGTGATCGTCTATCTCAACGACCACAAGGCCGAAACGCTCGAGCACGTGATCGAGGCCGCCCGTGAGTTCGCCGAGGAGAACAACCGCGAGGGGCTGGAATTCGTGCTCGCCGCCGGCAATGCCGGTATCGAGGCGGCGACCAACGAGGTCATCGCCGAGTCGGAAACCACCATGCTCATCGCGGTCTACGCGGCCGTCGGCTTCATGTGCCTGCTGACGTTCCGCTCCATCGCCGCGACGCTCTGCGTGATGCTGCCGCTGGTGCTGACGTCGATCCTGGGCAACGCGCTGATGGCGTTCATGGGCATCGGGGTGAAGGTCGCGACGCTGCCGGTGATCGCGCTCGGCGTCGGCATCGGCGTGGACTACGGCATCTACATCTACAGCCGGCTGGAAACCTACCTCAAGGCCGGCATGCCGTTGCAGGAGGCGTACTACGAAACGCTCAAGTCGACCGGCAAGGCCGTGCTGTTCACCGGTGTCTGCCTGAGTATCGGCGTGGTGACCTGGGTGTTCTCGGCCATCAAGTTCCAGGCCGACATGGGCCTGATGCTGACCTTCATGTTCCTGTGGAACATGTTCGGTGCGATCTGGCTGTTGCCAGCGCTGGCCCGCTTCCTGGTGCGTCCGGCCAAGATCAAGGCGGCGTAGCGATCAGGCGTTGACCGAACCGCGGCCTTAGGCCGCGGTTTTTTTTGGATTGCGGGAAGCCGGGGGCGTGAGGTTCGGCCCTGGCTTCAAGCGCCCTGGCCGGCTGCTGGTCAGCGTGGGTAGAGCGGGGGCAGTGCGCTCTGGTCCTGCTCGATCGCTTGCTGCTCCTGTGCCGGCAGCGCCTGCACCGCTCGCCAGAGACCTTCGCCTTGCCAGCGCTGGCCGGTTTCGCTGTAAAGCGCGCCGTTGAGCTCGTCCAGGGCGTCGGACAGCGGGACGAAGCGGGCTGCCATGTCGGCGAGGGTCTCCGGTTGCTGGCGGGCCCAGGCATCGAGGGCCTGGCGTGTCGCCTGGCTATCGTTGGCCAGGCAGGCGCGCTTGAGGTCGTCGAGCAAGGTGCGCGGGCTCGGACCGCTGGCTGCGCTGCGGTGCACCGCCGGCTGGCGCCGGGCATGCCACCACAGGCCGAAACCCAGCAGCGTGGTGCATGCAAGGACCAGCGTGCTGATCTGCCACGGCCAGGCCGGCCACGCCGAAGGGGCCGCTACAGGAGCGGGCAGTGATTCCAGGGGCGGCTGTTCGATCGTCGGGTTCATCGCCACGTCGAGCGTATGCGCCGGCAGTTCGGTGACCTCGAGCCGATCGGTCTCGGTGTTCCACCAGGTCACGGAAATCGGTGGCAGCGTGGCTTTGCCGGGCTCGGTCGGTACCAGCGCCACGCGCTGCTCGCGACTGCCGGTCACCCCGCCGGGGCCAACTTCGTTGGCCAGGCTCGGCTGGTCCGGGTAACGGCGCAGACCAGGAACCTCGGCCGTTTCGATCGGCGGCAACTGGGCGCTCGACAGGCCTTCGGCCTGCAACAGCAGGCTGCGCGTCAGTGACTCACCGACCTGCGCCTCGGCTGGCGCCGGGGTCCAGGCCTCGACCAGCGTCAGGCGACGGGCCGGCAGCCAGGGCTGGTCCTTCGGATAGGACGGCGGAATCGGTGCCACCTCCAGCGGAATCACCGGCGATTTCACTTCGGTCACCCGGCCCGGCGTCGGCCCGAAGGGCGAATAGCCGTCCGTGGCCGCCACCGTGGTGGCGCTGAACAGCTGCGCGGGGATGGTCAGGTGCCCACTCTGCTGCGGAAAGATCGCGTAGCGCACCTCGATGACCCCATGAAGCATGCCGTTCACCCGCTTCTCGTAGGTACGCGGCTCGCCGAGCCGCTCGACGATGGCGTTTGGCATCTGCAAGGGCGACAGGCTGCTGTCGTCATAGAGTGAGACGGAGTGAAAGATGCGCAGCGTCAGCACGATCTGGCCCTGCACATACACATGATCGCGATCGAGCGTCGCATCGATGAACACCGGAGCGAGCGTTTCGCTGGCGGGGTCGTCGGCTTGCACGGTGAGCTGGATGGGTTCGCTGCGCCATTGCCCGAGGCTTAGTGCGGGTATTTCCAGCGAGCCCGTCTTGCGCGGCTGCAACGTAATGAGCCAGCGCGTCAGGGCCCGCGCCTGGCCGTCGACGGTGGCCAACTGGTTCTGCTGACGGGTCGATGCCACCTGGAAACTGGCGGCGAGCGGGCCGAGGTCCGGGGCGCCGAACTGGGTGGCGTCCTCGGTTTCGAGGGTGAGCTCCAGTGTTTCGTGCAGCGCCAGGCGGGTGCGGTCGACCCGCGCGGTCAGACCGGCGGCGCAGGCTTGCCCGCTCAGCAACAGCAGTACCAGGCAGGGGAGCAGGCGGGTCATGGTCGGGTTTCCTGTCGCATACGTTGCTCGATGAGAAATTTGCGCCTCAGCAGCTCGCCGGGATCATCGGGAATGCGGCGCAGCCACTGTTCGGTGGCCAGTGCGCGCTCCTGACCCGGTTCGTCGCTGGCGGATGGCTGCGGTTCGGCCTCTGACGGCGAGGCGGCCGCACCGCCCGACGCTTCATCGGTCGCGGGGGAGGCGGCCGAGTCCGTTGTGCCGGTCGACGAAGACTCGGACGACGCCTCGTCGGACGATTCGGAGCGACCCTTGGCCTCCTGCTCCGAGGGCGGGCTGGCGGGTGAAGGGGCGGACTGTCCGCCGGTTGCCTCGCGTGCGGGCGGTGCCTCGGGTTCGCCGGCGGCGGGCTGACTGCCGGCGCTTTCGCGTCGTTCGAGCAGGGACTCGACCAGCGCCTTGTTGCGCTCGGCCTGCTCGAGCGTGGGTTGCCGTTCGAGGGCCTGGTCGTAGGCCTCGATGGCTTCGGCCAAGGCCCCCTGCCGGGCGAGGGCATTGCCGCGGTTGTAGTGGTCGGCGGCGGTATCGCCTGCGGCGAAGGCTTCGGCTGCGGCGGTGTAATCCCCCGCGAGGTAGTGGGCGAGGCCCCGCCAGCGGCGGTCCTCGAAGCGCGTCGCGGCTTCTTCGGGTCGCTGTTCCCGCAACAGCCGCGCACCCTGCTGGTCCGCGCGCCACCACAGATCCTGCCAGAGCGAGGCCTCCGCCGGCGGTGCGCTCACCAGCAGCAGCGGGACGCAGAACAGCCAGCCCTTGCGCCCGGCGAAGGCCGCCAGCAGCACCAACGGCAGGAGCAGCCAGTGACCCTGGTCCTCCCAGGTGTCCAGCCGGGTGAGCTCGTCTTGGGTATGCAGCGCCCCCCGCGCCTCCAGCAGCTCGAGTCGACGCAGGTCGGCATCGTCCAGCCGCGCAGTCTGATACCGGCCGCCGAGTTCGCGGGCGAAGGCGCGCAATCCGGCAGCATCCAGCCGGGGCAGCAGGATGGAGCCGGCATCGTCCTTGAGCAGGCTGCCGTCTTCCAACACGATCGGCCCGCCCGCAGCGGTACCGATGCCGAGGATCGACAGCCGCTCGCCATCGTCACCCAAGGCCTCGCGAATGGTGCGCTCGGCCTCGGGATCGATACCGGTACCGATCAGCAGCAGGCGACCATCGGGTTGTCCGCCCTGTTCCAGCAGGGCCAGCGCCTGCCTGACCGCCAGGTCCGTGCGTCGGCCCTCCTCGGGCATGATCGATGGCTTGACCGCTTCGAGCAGGTTGCCGGTGGTGGCGATGTCGCTCGACAGCGGCACGAGGGTATGGGCGCTGCCGGCGAACACCACCACGGCGGTCTGCGCATCGGGGCGGGCGGCGAGCAGGTCGAGCAGCTTGCGCTTGGCCCGTTCCAGCCGCGTCGGGGCGACATCCGAGGCGAGCATCCGGGGGGTGACTTCGAGCAGCACGACCAGCGGATCGGACCGTTCCAGCGACGGCTGTTCGAGCTGCCGCCAGCTCGGGCCGACAAGGCTGATGCCGGCCAGCAGCCAGCCGATGCCGAGCAGGACCCAGGGCAGCCGGCTGTTGCGCAGGCGGCCGCGGGTCAGCAGGTAAGGTTGAAAGCGCTCGGGCAGCAGACGCTGCCAGCGGCCGGTGCGGCGTTGGCGATGCCAGAGCGACCACAGCAGCCAGCCGAGCGCTGGCCAGGCGAGCAGCCAGTACGGGCGCAACAGATGGGGCAGCCAATCGTTCATGGGGCGACTCGCCGGCGTCGACGCGTCAGCCGCTTGGGCCAGAGGCTCGCGACGACGAGCCATCCGCTGCCGACCAGCGCCAGCCCGAGCGGCCAGGGATGCAAGGGATAGGCGTAGCGCGCCTGCTCCGGCGGCTGGGCGGCTGGCTCCAGCTCGTCGAGCACGGCGCCGACCGCGGCGAGCTCCTGGCGCGTTCCGGCCCGAAAATAGCGGCCACCGGTCAGCGCAGCCACCTCGCGCAGTGTCGCCTCGTCCAGCTCGACACCGAGCGAGAAGCCGAACGGCATCGCCGGGTCCGCGGCGTCGGCGGGCGCGCCGATGCCGATGGTGTGGATCTTCACGCCTTGCCGCGCGGCGATGCGCGCGGCGACCAGCGGATCGATCTCGCCGCCATTGTTGGCACCGTCGGTCACCAGGACCAGCACGCGGCTGTCCGCGGGGCGGTCGCGCAGGCGCTTGACCGCCAGGCCGATGGCATCGCCGATAGCGGTGTTGCCGCCGGCGATGCCGATCAGGGCTTCGTCCAGCCAGGCGCGTACCGTCTGACGGTCGAAGGTCAGTGGCGATTGCAGGTAGGCCTGGCTGCCGAACAGGATCAGGCCGACGCGATCGCCGTGGCGCCCCTCGATGAAATCACCGAGCAGCCGCTGCACCAGTTCCAGCCGGCTGATCTGCTCGCCTTCCCATTCCATGTCGGGGTATTCCATCGAGCCGGACACGTCGACGGCCAGCAGCAGGTCGCGGCCGCTGGTGGGTTGCGGTGCGGGCTCGCCCACCCAGAGCGGCCGCGCTGCCGCGGTGAGCAGCAGCAGCCAGATGGCCGCGTACGGTAATTGCTGCTTCCAGCCCGGCAGGCCAATGCCGGCATGACGTCCGGCAAGGGCGGCCAACTCGGGCAGGAAGGCGACCTTCAGCGCCGCCTCGCGACTGTCCGACGCCGGCAGCCACCAGCGCAGCAGCCAGGGCAGCGGCAGCAGGACGAACAGCCATGGCCAGGCGAACTCAAGCATGCTTGCGAATCCAGGTATCGACCGCCTGGTAGAGGCCGTCGATCGCCTTGTCATCGAGTCGGCACTCGGCACGGTAGGCGCCCTCGGCGAGCACCATCCAGCGGGTCAGGCCGGCGGCCGGGCAGCGATTGTCGAGAAACGCGAGCCAGGCGCGGCCGCTCAACGTATGGGGATTGTCCTGCGCATAGCGCGTCCGGCACAGCCGCTTGAGCAGGGCGTTGATCTGCTGGAGCCAGAGGTTGGCGGGCTGGCCCGAGTAGGGACGCGGCAAGGCCGCGAGTTCGGCCAGCGCGGCTTCGCGGTGCGGATCGAGCGCCGGTGGGTTCGTCGCCCCGGCGCGCTGGGCACGCAGCCGCCGGATGAGCCGCCACGACAGCCAGCCACCGACGATCAGCACTGCGAGAAGCGCCCACCACCCCGGGGCCGGCGGCCACCAGGGCACCGCTGGCGGAGCGATCGGCGGGGCGAGCTGATCGAGCGGGTTCATCGCCGCGCGCCTCCTTGCAGGCCCAGGTGCAGGCGCAGCTGCTCGATCAGATCGGTGTGCGTATCCAGCGGCAGCAGGGGCACGCCGAGCTGGCTCGCCAGGCGTTCCCAGCGCGCGGTGCGCGCCTGGGCCTGCTGTTTATAGGCCAGGCGCAGGTTGTGGTCGTGGCTGTCCAGCTCGAGGCGGCCGCGGCCCTGGGCGAAACGCAGCAGGCCGGCGGCTGGCAGGGCGTGGTCCAGCGGATCGGAAACGGGGAGCAGCAACAGATCGACATGACGTCCCAGCAAATGCAGCTGCCGTTTGGCGGCGTCGGTCAGGGCACGGACGTCGCAGAGCACCACCGCCAGACTGCCCGGACGCAGCACCTCGCGGGCCCGGCGCGCCGCCTGTGCGAAGCAATCGGCCGGGTCGGCGAGCCCGGCGCCGAGCGCCCGGTTGGCAGCCACCAGCCGGTCGAGCAGGCGCAGCTGGCTGTGCTTGTCGCGCCGCGGCCGTATTTCGTGATGGTCGCGCTCGCTGAACACGAGTCCGCCGACCCGATCGTTGTTGGCCAGCGCGGCCCAGCCGATCAGCCCGGCGGCGCGCGCGGCGAGCACCGACTTGAACAGGTTCGCGCTGCCGAAGAACAGCCGATGGCTCTGTTCGACGAGGATGAAGATCGGTCGCTCCCGCTCTTCGTGGAAGAGTTTGGTGTGCGGCTCCTGGGTGCGGGCCGTGACGCGCCAGTCGATCGTGCGCACGTCGTCGCCAGGCTGGTAGATGCGCACCTGATCGAAGTCCACGCCGCGGCCGCGCAGCCTGGAATGATGCAGGCCCACCAGCGGGCTGCGCCGTGGCGGGGTCACGAACAAGGGGGTTTCACGGGCGCGATGACGCAGGTCGATCAGCTCGGCCAGGCTGGTGTAGACGCCCTCGTCTTCGGGCGCGGTGGGCACTGGGTCGGGCGGCCGCGGCTGCATCAGGCCACCGCCACCACGTCGAGAATGCGCTGGATGACGCGGTCCTGATCCATGCCGGCGGCTTCTGCCTCGAACGACAGGATGATCCGATGACGCAGGACGTCGAACAGCATGGCCTGGATGTCTTCCGGGCTGACGAAGTCGCGCCCGGCGAGCCAGGCGTGCGCCCGGGCGCAGCGATCGAGCGCGATGGAGCCGCGCGGGCTCGAGCCATAGGCGATCCATTGCGCCAGCTCGGCATCGAACTTGGCCGGCGTGCGCGTGGCCATGACCAGCTGGACCAGGTATTCCTCCACGGCATCGGCCATGTAGAGCCCGAGGATCTCCTTGCGGGCGGCGAAGATCGCCTGCTGGCTGACGCGATGCTCCGGCGCCGCCTCGCCATTGATCGCCTCGCCGCGCGCCTGCTGGAGGATGCGTCGCTCCACCGCGGCATCGGGAAAACCGATCTTCACGTGCAGCAGGAAGCGATCGAGCTGCGCTTCGGGCAGCGGGTAGGTGCCTTCCTGCTCGATCGGGTTCTGCGTGGCCATCACCAGGAACAGCGGCGACAGGTCGTAGGTGCTGCGACCGACGCTGACCTGCCGCTCGGCCATCGCCTCGAGCAGGGCCGACTGAACCTTGGCCGGCGCGCGGTTGATCTCGTCGGCGAGCACCAGGTTGTGGAAGATCGGCCCCTGCTGGAAGACGAAGCTGCCGGTCTCCGGGCGGTAGATTTCCGTGCCGGTGATATCCGCCGGGAGCAGGTCGGGGGTGAACTGGATGCGATGGAACTCGGCTTCGAGGCCGTCGGCCAGCTCCTTGATCGCACGGGTCTTGGCCAGGCCCGGTGCGCCTTCGACCAGCATGTGGCCATCGGCGAGCAGGGCGATCAGCAAACGTTCGACCAGGCGCTCCTGGCCGAGGATCTGGCTCGAGAGAAACTGTCGCAGCGCAAGCAGCGCTTCACGGTGGTCCATCACGGCATCCTGTGTAATCAAACCCGACATGACCCGGCGTCCGTGCGGCGCGCGGGCCGGTGGGCGATTGTATTGCAGGCGCGATGGCGATGCGTACAGCCGGCTCTGGTTTGTGAGCCAGGCGGCGCGGCGGGTGCCTGCCGCTGGCGGATCGGTGCCGGTGTGCGCTAGGGCCAGCTGGCGAGCGCACGACGGTGCGCCTGTTGCGCCTGGGCGGCGACGACCGGCCGCAAACGGACCGCGGAGCCCGGCAGGCACTGGGCGAGACGGGCGATCGCCAGCGGGGTCAGCGCCCCGATCCGCGGGTAGCCGCCGATGGTCTGGCGATCGTTGAGCAGCACGATCGGCTGGCCGTCGGGCGGGACCTGCACCGCGCCCAGCGGCACACCTTCGGAAATCATCGTGCGGGTCTTGCTGCGCAGGGCCGGCCCCAGCAGGCGCATGCCCATCCGATCGCTGCGGGTATCGATCTGCCACGGCGTGTTGAACGCATCGAACAGGCTCTGACCATCGAAGCCGCCGATCTGCGCGCCAACCACGACATCCAGCGTGGCGGAACCAGACCAGTCGGGGATGGCAGTGGCCGGCATGCGGCGGTGTTCCGGCAGCGGACCGCGCCAGCGCAGCACGTCGCCCTCGGCCACTGGTTTGCCGTCGCCTTCCAGCCCGCCCAGGCCTTCGCGCACGACCGTGGCGCAGCTGCCGAGCAGGGCGGGCGCTTCGAACCCGCCGGGCGCCGCGAGGTAGGCGCGCACGCCCAGCTTCGGTCCGTCGAAGGCGAGGCGCTGCCCGCGGCGAACGGCGACTGCGCGCCACGGCGGCAGCGGCGCGCCGTCGAGCGTTGCGCCGAGATCGGCACCCGCGAGCCCCAGCACGCCATCCGCTTCGACAGAAAGCGCGAGCCCGCCGAGGGTGATCTCCAGGACCGGAGCCGCCAAGGCATTGCCGAGCAGCCAGTTGGCCCAGCGCATCGATACCCAATCCAGCGCGCCGCCCTGGGTGACCCCGAGGTGGCGGACGCCGAAGCGGCCATCGTCCTGCAGCAGCGCCAACGCACGGGTTCGTTCGATGCGCAGGCTCATCGGTCGTGCTCCATAGCGGGCATGGCGCTGTCGTCGCCGCCCAGTCGCAGGAAGGCCGCATGGTCGATCGGCTCGAAGCGCACGCGATCGCCCGGGCGCAGCAGGCTATAGCCGTCCTGCCGATAGTCGAACAGGCGCACCGGCGTGCGACCGATCAGGTTCCAGCCGCCCGGCGAGGCGACCGGGTAGGCGGCGGTCTGGCGGTCGGCGATACCGACGCTGCCGGCCGCGACCCGCTTGCGTGGCGTGGCCAGCCGCGGTGTCGCCAGGCATTCCTCGACCAGCCCCATGAAGGCGAAGCCCGGTGCGAAACCCAGCGCAAACACCTGGTAGGCATGGGCCGCGTGGCGCTCGATCACGGTGTCGACCTCCAGCCCGGCGCGCTCGGCGATGAGCGCCAGTTCCGGCCCGACACGGCGGTCGTACCACACGGGCACGAGATGTTCCCGGCCGCCCAGGTCTTCGGCCGCGGTCAGTCCGTTCAGCGCGTCGAGTACCGCGGCGCGCGCCTGATCGACCGTGAGCCGATTGAGGTCGTAGTGGATCAGCAGCGTCGTGTAGGACGGCACCAGGTCGATCAGCGCGCTGCCCAGGCGCTCGGTCAGCCGCTCGGCGGCGGCCAGCAGCCAGGGCATGTTGCGCTCGTCGATGCGGTCGAACAGCCGCAGCGTTAGGCAGTCGAGCGCCGAGACCTCGATCCGCGGCGTCATGCCGGCTCCAGCGCCTGCAGCGCTTCGCGGATACGACGTACCGCGGCGACGGAGCCGGCGTTGTCGCCGTGCACGCAGAGGGTGTCGGAGCGCAACCGCAGGGCGCTGCCGTCGCTGGCCGTCAGGGCGTCGCCGCGGGCCAGGGCGATGGCCTGGGCGACGATCATCTCGCTGTCGTGGTGCACCGCGCCCGGTTCGCTACGGGCGACCAGATAGCCGGCGCGATCGTAGGCGCGGTCGGCGAAGGTCTCGAACAGGAGCGCAACGCCGTGCTCGTCGGCCAGCCGTTGCGCGGCGGTGTTGTCCGCCGTGCTCATCAGCATCAGCGGCAGGTCGCCCCCGTAGCTGGCCACCGCCCGCAGGACCGCGGCGAGCTTGGCCGGGTCGCGCATCATGTCCTGGTACATCGCGCCGTGCGGCTTCACGTAGCGCACCTGCTGGCCCTGGGCCCGGCACAGGCCGTCCAGCGCGCCGACCTGGTAGAGCACCATGTCTTCGATCTCCTGTGGCGAGCAGGCCATCGAGCGGCGACCGAAGCCGACCAGGTCGGGGTAGGCCGGATGGGCGCCGATGCGGACCGAGTGCTCGGCCGCGAGCGCCACGGTGCGGCGCATGGTGCCCGGATCGGAGGCATGGAAGCCGCAGGCGATGTTGGCGCAATCGATGTAGGGCATGACCTCGGCATCGAGGCCCATGCGCCAGGCGCCGAAACTTTCGCCGATGTCGCAGTTGAGCAGCAGCTTGGGCACGGTGGTCCCTCCGATCGGTGTGCGTGTCGATGGCCGCATCTTGGTTTTGCCTCGACGGGTCGTCCAACAAATTATGGCGAGCGCCGGGGATAGGAATTTCCGTTGCCCGGCGCACTTGCGCATCCACTGCGGGCTGGCTCATGGTGCGCCCGAGGGCTTGCGGCGCTATGCAAGCCGGCAACCGCACGGCCAGGAGGCGCGGCGCCATGAACCTGAGATTTCTCGAGACCTTCGTCTGGGTCGCCCGGCTCAAGAGCTTCCGCCTGACGGCAGAGAAGCTGTTCAGCACCCAGGCGTCCATTTCCAGCCGCATCGCCGCGCTGGAGAGCGAGCTGGGCGTGCAGCTGTTCCTGCGCGATTCGCGCGGCGTGACGCTGACCGCCGAAGGCGTGCGGGTGCTCGAATACGCCGAGCAGGTGATGGACACCATGCAGGCGATGAAGCAGGCGATCAGCCAGCCGGGCGATGCGGGCGGACTGATCCGCGTCGGCGCGATGGACACCGTGGTGCACACCTGGCTGAGCCCCTTCGTCGCGCGGCTGATGGAGCGATACCCCTCGGTGGAGATCGAGCTGACCGCCGACACCGCCCGCAACCTGTGCGAGCAGCTGCACAAGGGCTACCTGGACCTCGTCTTCCAGACCGACATGTTGCGCAGCGATACGGTGCGCAACCAGGCGCTGGCGCGTTTCGCGGTCAACTGGGTGGTGTCGTCGCGGTCACTGCTGAACCGACCTTACCACTCGCTGGAGGCGCTGAGCGGCGAGCGCATCATCACCTTCTCCAAGAACTCCCGTCCCCACCAGGACCTGCTCAACCTGCTGCACACCGGGAATATCCAGAACCCGCGGGTGAGCTGCGTGAACTCGGTGGCGGCCATGACCCGGCTGATCCGCGATGGCTTCGGCGTTGGCGCGTTGCCGGCGGCGCTGGTGGTCGACGAACTGGCCGATGGCTCGCTGGCCCTCGTGGAAGGCGTACCGGAGCTGCCGCCGATGGACATCGTGGCGACCTGGCGCACCGGCGTCGGCCTCGAGCTGAGCGAAAACCTGGTGGCGCTGGCGCAGCGGGTGGTCGCCGAGTTCGCCCAGCAGGCGGGCGACGACCGTGTGCTGCTGCCGGACGGCATCGCCGACACCCCGTGAGCGATCGGCGCTAAAGAACCGTCCGCCGTGGCCGACACAGTTGTCTGACAACTACCAACAAAGTGATACCGGCATGCCTATCTACTTGTCATGGAAGCAAAAGTTCCGGCTGCTGATCGGCGTCTCGCTCGTCAGCTTCGTCGTCATGGTGGGCTCGGCCCTCTGGGTCAACGATCGACTGGCCGATTCCTTTCAAGCGCAGCAATCGGCCGCGGATTTCCGCAGCGCATCGATCGAACTGCTCAACGGCTGGCTTCGTCTGCGTGGCCTGCGCGGCCAGCTTTCGGCCGATACCGCGCCGCGCCTGACCGAGCAGCTGGAACGGGTGCAAGCGCAGGCGCAGGCGTTCGAGCAGCGCTCGCGCGCCCTTGGCGATGCCGGTGTCACCGCCGCGGCGCAGCAGATAGCCGCCACCGTACTGGCCGACGTGCAGGCGCACCGGCAGTGGCTCGCGCTCAACCAGACGCTCGGCCTCAGCCCCAAGGACAACGAGCGCCTGGCGCTTGCCAATGCCGGCAAGGCGCTGGATGCGATCAAGATCAGCCTCATCGCGCCGTTCATCAGCGATGCCCTGTCGGCGCAGCGCGACTACCTGTCGACCTTCAACGCCGAGTTCGCCGCCAAGGCCCGCGAGGCGATCGAGGGACTCAACGCGCAGATCGTCGAGCTGGACTGGCAGGACAGCAAGATCGGCGAGGACGCCCGCGCCTTCGCCGCGGTATTCGCTCGTGTCGATGGCTTGATCGCGCAGCTGCGCGACCTGGAATCGGCGATGGCGACGCGCAGCCAGGCGATCGAAGGCGAGGTCGACCGGCTGGATGCCAGCCTCACCGAAGGCATCATCGCGGCCACTGCTAAGGACGTGGAAGCCGCGCAATCCTCGGCGCGGACGATCCTGGGCCTGGCTTTCCTGGCGGCCGCCGCGCTGGTGCTGGTCACCCTGATCCGTGCGTCGCAGGCGCTGCTCGGCCAGTTGGGCAAGGTCAGCGCCTTGTTGTCGCAGGTTGCCGCGGGCGACCTGACCGGCAAGATGGCGGTCGGCAAGAATCCGCGCGACGAATTCAACCGCCTGGGCATGGCCGTCAACGACATGATCGGCAGCATCGCCGGGCTAATCCGCCAGGTCGTGGACGCCAACCGCGACCTGACCCAGCTGCATGCCTACCTCAACGATGCGATGAAGCGCCTGGACGAGAACAGCGGCCAGGTCGAGCAGCAGACCGAGCAGGCCGCGTCCGCCTCGCATCAGATTTCCGCCACGGTGAACGAAATCGCCCAGCGGGCCACCGACGTCGGCGCCGCGACCGATGCCGCCTGCGCCTCGGCGCAAAATGGCAGCCGGGTGATCGGCGGCAGCGTCGACAACATGCGCCGCCTGTCCGGGCTGATCCATGACACCCACGCCCAGGTCGCCTCGCTGACCCGCTGCGGCAGCCAGGTCAGCAGCATCATCGATGTGATCAACAGCCTCGCCGACCAGACCAACCTGCTGGCGCTCAACGCCGCCATCGAGGCGGCGCGTGCCGGCGAAGCGGGGCGGGGCTTCTCGGTGGTGGCCGACGAGGTGCGCTCGCTGGCGCAAAAGACCGTCGCCGCGACCACCGACATCACCCGCATCGTCGCCGAGCTGGATCAGCAGACCCGCAAGGTCGACGAACTCACCGGGTCGGGGCTCGCGCTGGCCAAGCGCAGCGAGGAGGACGCCGGCGAGGTGGCGTCCTCGATCGATCGCATCACCCAATCGGTCGAGCAGCTCGCCTCCGAGATGAACCAGGTGGTCGTGGCGGTGGAAGAGATTTCCGCGACCACCGACGAGATCGCCCACAAGATGGAAGACATCAATACCCACACGGGCGAAACCCGCGATCTGCGCCTGACCCTCGATGGCCATACGCGCGGGTTGTCCGATCAGGTCCGCGCGCTGGGCGAGCGCACCAGTCGCTTCCGCATCGGCTGAGACCGACGCTTCCCTCCAAGGCCCCGTCCGAACGCACGGGGCCTTTTTCGTTGCGCCTCCGGCAGCGTCTATAACCTTTTCTGATCGTCTGGCGCCGATTTTTCTAGTTGGACAGGCGCGGGATGACTGCCGAGACTCGGTCCCACGCCAGCGCTGCGCCGGCGACATAACAACAATGACGACGAGGGAAGGGCCATGATCCTATCGAAGAACCGCTTCGCCCCGGCCATGCTGGCCGGCCTGCTAGGCCTGGCCGGCGCGACCGCCCAGGCTGCCGACAAATGGAACATGACGGTCGAGAACCCCGAGGGGAATTCGATCACCCAGGTGGCCAAGGCTTTCGCCGAAGACGTGGAAAGAGCAACCGATGGCGAACTGAAGATCCGCGTGCATTCCAACTCGGTGCTGTTCAAGCGCCCCGAGGTCAAGCGCGCGGTGCAGACCGGCCAGGTCCAGCTCGGCGACATGCTGATCTCGGCGCTGGGCAACGAAGATCCGATCTTCGAGGTCGACAGCGTGCCCTTCCTGGTGCGCGGTTACGACGACGCGAAGAAGCTTTGGCAGGCCAGCCGGCCGGCCATCGAGCAGCGCCTCGAGAAGGACGGGCTGAAGCTGCTGTACGCCATGCCCTGGTCGCCGCAAAGCATCTACACCCAGCAGCCGGTCACCAGCATGGCGGATTTCGAGGGAATGAAGTTCCGCGCCTACAACCCGGCGACCTCGCGCATGGTCGAGCTGATGGGCGCGATCCCGACCGTGATCAACGTGACCGAAGTACCGCAGGCCTTCAGCACCGGCATGATCAACGGGATGCTGACTTCGCCGACCACGGGCGTCGACACCCAGGCCTGGGACTTCGCCAAGCACTATTACGACGTGCGTGCCTTCATTCCGAAGAACTTCGTGATCGTCAATGCGCGCGCCTTCAAGCGCCTGCCCGAGGCGACGCAGACCGCCGTGCTCGAAGCCGCCGCGCGTGCCAAGGAAAAGGGCTGGGCGACTGCCGAGGCGGAAACCGCCGAGCTGATCGAGACGCTGGCCAAGAACGGCATGCAGGTCCATGCCGACGCGCCCGACGACGTCGAGCAGGGCCTGCGCACGATCGGCGAGACCATGACCCGCGAATGGCTGGACAAGTCCGGCGCCGATGGCGCGGCGATCATCGAGCAATACCGTCAGTGACCCACAGCCACCTGCCGTGCCCGAAGGGCGCGGCTTGCGCAAGAGGTGACGCATGAAATCACTGACACGACTCTATGGCCTGTGCGGCGTGCTGTCGGGGGTGTTCATGGTGCTGATCTGCCTGCTGATCGTGGCGCAGATCATCGCCCGCCTGGCCGGCACGATGGTGCCGGCTTCCGATGAACTGGCGGCCTATGCGATGGCGGCGTCGGGTTTTCTCGGCTTGCCGTATGCGCTGCACCGGGGCGCGCACATCCGCGTTTCGCTGTTGTTCAAGGCACTGCCGGCGCGCGGTCGCCAGGGGCTGGACGTGGTGGCCAATGTCGTCGGCCTTGGCATCAGCGCCTACCTGGCCTGGTACAGCGCGCTGTTCGTCTATGAGAGCTACGTTTTCGGCGACCTGTCCTCGGGGCTGATCCCGGTGCCGATGTGGATTCCCCAAGTCCCGATGGTGATCGGCACGCTGGTGCTGGTCGTGGCGATGCTCGACCGACTCGTCAGCCTGCTGCGCGGTCGCCCCTTCGAGGTTGCCGACGGCCAGGCGGTCATGAGCGAGTGAGCAGGCTTTCTTTCCGGCAATTACTTACGGACGACTTCGCGTGGATTATCTGATCATCGCGACGACCTTGCTGGTCTCGCTCTTCGTGCTGCTGGCCGGTGGCGTCTGGGTGGCGCTGGCGCTGCTCGGCGTCGGCATCACCGGCATGGAATTCTTCGGCGGCGCGCCGGCCGGTTCCATCCTGGCCACCACCAGCTGGGCGGCGAGCGCCAGCTGGACGCTCACGGCGCTGCCGTTGTTCATCTGGATGGGGGAAATCCTCTACCGCACCCGCCTGTCGCAGGACATGTTCCGTGGCCTGTCGCCCTGGGTGCGCGGGCTGCCGGGTCGGCTGCTGCACGTCAACGTGCTCGGCTGCGGCATCTTCGCGGCGGTCAGCGGTTCGTCGGCCGCGACGGCGGCGACCATCGGCCGTATCTCGCTGCCCGAGCTGAAGCAGCGCGGCTACCCGGACGCCATCGCGATGGGCTCGCTGGCCGGCGCGGGGACGCTCGGCCTGCTGATTCCGCCCTCGATCATGATGATCGTGTACGGCGTGGCGGCGCAGGTGTCGATCTCGCGCCTGTTCATCGCCGGGCTGGTGCCGGGGCTGATGCTGTTGACGATCTTCTCCGGCTACCTGGTGCTCTGGTCGCTGTTCAATCGCCGCAGCATCCCGGACGAGCCCGAGCGGCTGGGGTTCGTCGACCGCCTGCGGCGCGCCAAGCTGCTGATCCCGGTCGGCCTGCTGATCGTCGCGGTGATCGGCTCGATCTACGGCGGCTTCGCGACCGCGACCGAGGCGGCGGCCGTCGGGGTGGTGGGGGCGCTGGTCATCGCCCTGGTGTCCGGTTCGCTGACGCGCGAGACCTTCATGGCCAGCCTGCTCGGCGCGGTGTGCACCTCCTGCATGATCTTCTTCATCCTGCTCGGCGCCCATTACCTGACCGCGGCGATGAGCTTCACCGGGCTGCCGGCGGAGCTGGCCGACTGGATCGTCGATCGCCAGCTCTCGCCCTACCTGCTGCTGCTGGCGCTGACCCTGTTGTTCGTGGTGCTGGGCTGCTTCCTGGACGGCATCTCGATCATCCTGCTGACCACCGCGGTGATCATGCCGGCGGTCGAGGCGGCGGGCATCGACCTGCTGTGGTTCGGCATCTTCCTCATCCTGATCGTCGAGATGGCGCAGATCACGCCGCCGGTGGGCTTCAACCTGTTCGTGATCCAGAGCCTCACCGGCCGCGACCTGGGCGCCGTGGCGCGGGCCAGCCTGCCGTTCTTCGGGCTGATCGTGCTGGCGGCGATCATCATCACCGCGTTCCCGGACATCGTCCTGTTCCTGCCGCAGATGGTCCACACCAGCTGAGCCGACGGTCTGCGCCGGTCCGCCTATGCTGTAGCGACGAACGAGGGAACTGGCCGGGCCGGTATCTATCAGAACACGCGTGACGTGCACGACGGATGGCGCGTCACGCTCTTTGAGCCGGCATGGATGCAAGGCTGTCCAGCGCTGAACTCCAACGATGGGCCACCGCGTTCGAACCGGCACAGCCGGCGGATCGGTCACGCTGCAGCACCCGTGCCCGATCCGCCATCACTTCGACAAGATCAAGCGGAGCGTAAACATGGCGTTCTTCAGTGCGACCAGCAAGGCCGACTTCCAGCACCAACTGAAAGCGGCTCTGGCGCAGCATGTGAGTGACGAGTTCCTGCCACAAGTGGGGCTCTTCGCGGAGCAGTTCTTCGGCATCACCCCTCTGACGGAACTCACACAGCGGCGAATGTCCGATCTGGTCGGCTCGACGCTGGCCACCTGGCGATTGCTCGAGCATCGCGAACCGGACGTGGCGATGGTCAACGTCTTCAACCCCGATTACGAAAAGCATGGCTGGCAGTCGACGCACACGGTGGTCGAGGTGCTGCATCCGGACATGCCCTTCCTCGTCGACTCGGTGCGCATGGAGCTGACGCGTCGCCGCTACAGCATCCACACCCTGCAGAACAGCGTGTTGCAGGTCTGCCGCGACGCCGACGACAACCTCGTCGAGCTGTTGCCCAAGGGCTGCGCGAACGAACGCAGCAAGCCCGAGTCGCTGATCTTCCTGGAGATCGATCGCTGCGCCAGTGCCGCCGAACTGCGCGAGCTGGAGCAGGCGCTGCACAGCGTGCTGGCCGATGTGCGGCTGGCGGTCGGCGACTTCCAGGCCATGAAGGCGCGGGCGGCCGAGCTGGCTGTCGGCCTGCGCGAAGGCGATGGCGAGCGCGGTGGCGTCGAAACGTCCGAGGTGCGGGCGTTCATCGAGTGGCTGGCCGATGACCACTTCACCTTCCTCGGCTATGAAGAATTCACCGTGACCGAGGAAGCGGGCGGCGGTCGCATCGTCTATGACGAGCCCTCGCTGCTGGGCCTGTCGCGCCGGCTGCGCACCGGGCTGGACGCCGAGGACCTGCGCATCGAACCGCGCGCGGTCGCCTACCTGGCCGAGCCGCTGCTGCTGTCGTTCGCCAAGGCCGCCGTGCCGAGTCGCGTGCACCGGCCGGCTTATCCGGATTTCGTATCGATCCGCCAGTTCGACGAGCAGGGCCGGGTGCTGCGCGAATGCCGCTTCATGGGCCTGTTCACGTCGTCGGTCTACACCCAGAGCGTCTGGGAGATTCCGTTCATCCGCCGCAAGGTCGAGATCATGGTGGAGCGCTCGGGCTTCAACGACTCGGCTCACCTGGGCAAGGAGCTCGGCCAGGTGCTTGAAGTGCTGCCGCGCGACGAGCTGTTCCAGACGCCGGTCGACGCGTTGTTCGAAACGGCGATCGCCATCGTGCAGATCCAGGAGCGCAACAAGCTGCGCCTGTTCCTGCGTACCGATCCCTACGGCCGCTTCTGCTATTGCCTGGTCTATGTGCCGCGCGACCTGTATTCGACCGAGACCCGCCTGAAGATCCAGCAGGTGCTGATGGATCGCCTGCAGGCGAGCGACTGCGAGTTCTGGACCTATTTCTCCGAGTCGGTGCTCACGCGGGTGCAGTTCATCCTGCGCATCGACCCGAGCCGCGAGCTGCGCATCGATCCGGCGCAGCTCGAGCAGGAAGTCATGCAAGCCTGCCGGACCTGGCAGGACGAATATTCCAGCCTGATCATCGAGCGCTTCGGCGAGGCGCAGGGCACCGTCCTGCTGCACGATTTCCCGAAGGGGTTCCCGGCCGGCTACCGCGAGCGCTTCGCCGCCAACTCCGCGGCGGTCGACATGCAGCACATCCTCAGCCTGAGCGACGACCGCCCGCTGGTGATGAGCTTCTACCAGCCGATCACGGCCGAAGATAACCAGCTGCACTGCAAGCTGTACCACCTCGACAGCCCGCTGCCGCTGTCGGACATGCTGCCGATCCTTGAGAACCTCGGCCTGCGGGTGCTGGGCGAGTTTCCCTACAAGCTGCATCAGCGCAATGGGCGGCAGTACTGGATTCATGACTTCGCGTTCACCTACGCCGAAGGGCTCGAAATCGACCTGCTGGAAATCAACGAGCCGCTGCAGGACGCCTTCATTGCCATCCTCGACGGCCGGGCCGAGAACGACGCCTTCAACCGGCTGGTGCTGACCGCCGGCCTGACCTGGCGCGAAGTGGCGTTGCTGCGCGCCTATGCGCGTTATCTCAAACAGATCCGCATGGGTTTCGACGTTGGCTACATCGCCTCGGCGTTGCTCAATCACACGGCGATCTCGCGCGAACTGGTGCGGCTGTTCAAGACCCGTTTCTACCTGGCGCGCAAGCTGGGCGACGAAGACCTGGCCGACAAGCAGCAACGGCTCGAACAGGCCATCCTGACTGCGCTCGACAGCGTCGCGGTGCTTAACGAAGACCGCATCCTGCGGCGCTACCTCTCGCTGATCAAGGCGACCCTGCGGACCAACTTCTACCAGCCGGACGAGCAGGGCCGGGCCAAGGACTACTTCAGCTTCAAGTTCGATCCGCGTGCCATCCCTGAGATGCCGCGGCCGGTGCCGCGCTTCGAGATCTTCGTCTATTCGCCGCGGGTCGAGGGCGTGCACCTGCGCGGCGGCAAGGTCGCTCGCGGCGGGCTGCGCTGGTCGGACCGCGAAGAGGATTACCGCACCGAGGTATTGGGCCTGGTCAAGGCGCAGCAGGTGAAGAACGCCGTCATCGTGCCGGTCGGCGCCAAGGGCGGTTTCGTTCCGCGCCGGCTGCCGGTCGGCGGTACCCGCGACGAGGTGCAGGCCGAGGCGATCGCCTGCTACCGGATCTTCATCAGCGGCCTGCTCGACATCACCGACAACCTGCGCGAAGGCCAGGTGGTGCCGCCCGCCAACGTGGTGCGCTTCGACGAGGACGATCCCTACCTGGTCGTCGCCGCCGACAAGGGCACCGCGACCTTCTCCGACATCGCCAACGGCATCGCCGCTCACTATGGCTTCTGGCTCGGCGATGCCTTCGCCTCCGGCGGCTCGGCCGGCTATGACCACAAGAAGATGGGCATCACGGCCAAGGGCGCCTGGGTGTCGGTGCAGCGGCATTTCCGCGAGCATGGCATCAACGTCCAGACCGACCCGATCACCGTGATCGGCATCGGCGACATGGCTGGCGACGTCTTCGGCAATGGACTGCTGCAATCGGAGGCGGTGCAGTTGGTGGCCGCGTTCAACCACCTGCACATCTTCATCGACCCGAACCCGGACGCGGCGGCAAGCTTCGCCGAACGCCAACGCCTGTTCGACCTGCCGCGTTCGTCCTGGACCGACTACGACCGCTCGCTGATTTCGGCGGGCGGCGGCATCTTCGAACGGTCGGCCAAGCGCATCGCGATCAGCGAGCCGATGAAAAGCCGCTTCGACATCCAGGCCGACGAACTGACCCCGGCCGAGCTGATTCACGCGCTGCTCAAGGCGCCGGTCGACCTGATCTGGAACGGGGGCATCGGCACCTACGTCAAATCCAGCCAGGAGAGCCATGCGGACGTCGGCGACAAGGCCAACGACGTCTTGCGCGTCAACGGCTCCGAGCTGCGGGCGAAGGTGGTGGGCGAGGGCGGCAACCTCGGCATGACCCAGCTCGGGCGGGTGGAATACAACCTCGCCGGCGGCGCCAGCTACACCGACTTCATCGACAACGCCGGCGGCGTGAACTGCTCGGACCATGAGGTCAACATCAAGATCCTGCTCAACGAGGTGGTCAGCGCGGGCGACATGACCGAGAAGCAGCGCAACCTGCTGCTGGCGGAAATGACCGATGCGGTCGGTGACCTGGTGCTGCACGACAATTACAAGCAGACCCAGGCGATTTCCCAGGCCAATCATCGCTCGGTGCAGCGCGCCGGCGAATACAAGCGGTTGATCGCCACCCTGGAAGCCGAGGGGTCGCTCGACCGTACGCTCGAGTTCCTGCCCTCGGACGAGGTGATGGCCCAGCGTGCCGCGGCCGGCCTGGGCCTGACCCGCGCCGAGCTGTCGGTGCTCATCTCCTACAGCAAGATCGACCTGAAGCAGGCGCTGCTGCGCTCCGATATTCCGGACGATCCGTACTTCGTTCGTGAAATGGAAACCGCCTTCCCGCGCCGGTTGGCCGAAGACTATCGCGAGGCGATGTACCGGCACCGGTTGCGGCGCGAAATCGTCAGTACCCAGATCGCCAACGACCTGGTCAACAACGTCGGCATCAGCTTCGCCCATCGCCTGATGGAGGCGACCGGAATGAGCCACGCCAGCGTGGCCGGTGCCTATATCGTGGTGCGCGACGTGTTCCGGCTCCCGCATTGGTGGCGCGAGATCGAGGCGCTGGACTACCGCGTCCCCGCGTCGCTGCAACTGACGCTGCTCGACGAGCTGACTCGGCTGGCACGTCGTGCGACGCGCTGGTTCCTGCGCAACCGCCGCAGCGAGCTGGACGCGACGCGCGACGTCGAGCATTTCGGCCCTCGGGTCGAGTCGCTCTACACGCGTCTCGACGAACTGCTGCAGGGTGACGCGCACAGCCAGTGGCAGGCACGCTTCCGGCACTACATCGAAGCGGGCGTACCCGAGGCGCTGGCGCGCGTCGTGGCGGGTACCAGCCATCTCTATACGCTGCTGCCCATCATCGAAGCGGCCGAAGCCACCGGTCAGCCGCTGGAGCAGGTCGCGGCGACCTACTTCTCCGTCGGCGGCGCGCTGGAGCTGTCGTGGTACCTGTCGCAGCTGACCTCGCTACCGGTCGACAGCAATTGGCAGGCGCTTGCGCGCGAGGGCTTCCGCGACGACGTGGACCAGCAGCAGCGGGCGATCACGGTATCGGTGCTGAACATGGTCGCGGGCGCCGATCAGCTCGACGACCGGCTCGCGCAATGGATGGATCAGCGCGAGGGGCAGGTGCAGCGCTGGCGGCGGATGCTTGGCGAGCTGCGCAGCGCCAGCCAGCCGGACTACGCCATGTACGCGGTCGCCAGCCGCGAGCTGCAGGACCTCGCGCAAAGCGGGCCACGAGGCTAGCACGCGCAGCATCGCCGCCGAACGTGCGGCGGCGATGCTGCGAGGAACGTATCTTCTTCGGCGCTAAGACAGCGAGGCCGGCATTGCGCCGGCCTCGTTCATTCCAGGGTGTTGCCTCGGCGAAAGCGCGTGATGCGCGGAAGGTCGCGCAGGTAACCGATCATGTCCGGTGCGCCGGCCAGCTTCAGCCCTTCGCCCAGTGCATCGGCGATGGGGTGACGCTTTTCCAGCAGCAACAGCTCGGAGTTGCCTTCGCTACGCAGCAGCGTCAGGCGCGCGTAGGGTGTGCGATCGTCCAGCAGCAGGCTCATGAACTGCCGGTCATTCCAGGCCGGCGCCGGCATCGCGAGCACATGGTAGGTCTGATCCAGCGTTTGCAAGCCGCCGAGATCGAGGCGGTAATCGGTGAGGCGCGCCGGTCGCATCAGCTCGAGCCCGCGCAGGCGGGCATAGGCGATCGCGCTGGCGAAGGCATCGACATGGTGGTCGCCCGCCCAGAACAGCCGCTCGCCCAGCCAGGTGGCCTGGCGCAGTTCGACGGGCGTTTCGCTGTCGATGACGGGCAGCGCGGTGCGCAGCGCACGCATGCAGTCCTTGAAGCTGATGATGCGCAGCCGGCGGCATTCGGGCGTGGCGGCGAAGGCTTCCAGCGTCAGCAACGGCGTGCCGGGAATGCCATGGCCGCCCACGCCATCGACGAGGCGCAGGTCGAATGCGGCGTGAAGCTCGGATTCGCGTGTCACCAGGCGCTGCAAGGCGGCGTGGGCGCGGTCCTTGTCATCCTTCACCGGCCCGGACAAGGCGCCGCGAGGCAGCTCGAGCAGGTATTGAAGCGGTGGACCGTCGTGCCAGAAGATGCTCGGCGAGGGTTCGGGAAGCGGCTGGAATGGCAAGCGCACGCGGCTCGCCTGTTCCAGCACCTGTCGCGCACGCGCGCCGCGGGCACTGAAGCCAAGGCGCGAAGCCAACTGGGAGAGACGGGAACTGAGGGATGGCATCTGCTCGGACAGGCTCGGCATCATGGGCGAGCTCCACGAATTCGTGAGGCAGTGTGGCAGAGCCGAAACGGCGTTGCATCCGTTTTGCACGACCGCTCGGCGACCGGCGTGGCGGGGCGCTGTGGCAGTATCGCTAGGTTCATCCTTGAGGAGCCTCCATGCAAAGCCTGGTACTTGACATTGCCTTGCCTGCAGAACGGCTGGTCGCCGTCTATCAGGGCCGCGCCAATCGGATCATGGCCACCAGCCGGGACGGGCGGCGCGTCAGTCTTCCGGTACACCATTTGCGCCCGTATCTGACTCGCGAAGGCATCCATGGTTCCTTTCGCCTCGAGTTTTCGGACTCAGGCGAGCTCAAAGCCCTGACGCGCCTGGCCTGAACGCCTGCACGGACGGGGCCGGGCGGCTATACTCCGCGCCTGACTTTTTTCCGATACAAGAGTGCGCATGTACAGCCTGGCCCGCGACCTGCTTTTCAAGTTGTCCCCGGAAACCTCGCATGATCTTTCGATCGACCTGATCGGTGCCGGCGGCCGGCTCGGCCTGAACGGCATGCTGTGCAAGACACCGAAACTGCCGGTCACGGCGATGGGAATCGAGTTCCCGAACCCCGTGGGATTGGCGGCCGGGCTCGACAAGAATGGCGCAGCGATCCAGGGCTTTTCGCAGCTCGGATTCGGCTTCGTCGAGATCGGCACCGTCACGCCGCGCCCGCAGCCGGGCAACCCCAAGCCGCGCATCTTTCGTCTGCCGGAAGGGCAAGCCATCATCAACCGCATGGGCTTCAACAATCAGGGGGTCGATGCGTTGCTCGCGCGCGTCGCGGCCGCGCGGTTCAAGGGTGTGCTCGGCATCAACATCGGCAAGAACTTCGATACGCCCGTCGAGCGTGCCGAGGACGATTACCTGCTATGCCTGGAGAAGGTCTACCCGCACGCCAGCTATGTCACGGTGAACGTCAGCTCGCCGAACACGCCGGGTCTGCGCAGCCTGCAGTTCGGCGATTCGCTCAAGCAACTGCTCGAGGCGCTGCGGTTGAAGCGCGAGGACCTGGACGTACGCTTCGGCAAGCGGGTGCCCGTGGCCATCAAGATCGCGCCGGACATGACCGACGAGGAAGTCGCCCTCGTCGCCGAGGCGGTGTTCCAGGCCGGCATGGACGGCATCATCGCGACCAACACCACGCTCGGGCGCGACGGGGTGGCGGGGCTGGCCCATGCGGATGAAGCGGGCGGTCTGTCGGGTGCGCCGGTTCGTGAAAAGAGCACCCATACGGTACGCGTGCTGGCGCAGGCACTCTCCGGTCGGTTGCCCATCATCGCGGCGGGAGGTGTCACCGAAGGCCGGCATGCGGCAGAGAAGATCGAGGCGGGCGCCACGCTGGTTCAGCTCTATACCGGCTTCATCTACAAGGGACCGGCGTTGATTCGTGAATCGGTGGATGCGATCGCGGCGTTGCCGCGTCGGTAGTCGTCCCGGCGGAAGGGCTCCTTGCGGAGCCCTGGGCCTTCAGGCCCGCCGCCCGGGTAGGGCGTGCCTTGTGAATTCGCTGTGATCCGAGATCAGCCTACGGCGTGAAGTTGATTCAAACGATGCAGACCGGCCGTGCCGACCAAGCCATCCCAATTGTCTCCCCGGCCTTCACGCCAGCCGTTGAGCCAGGCATGCCGGGTGTTGGGATGGGTAAAGGGACAAAGGTCGCGGGACTTGCCATGAACGCCGTGTTGATAACCGCGCTGAAATGCTCGTTCCATCGGATCACGCTTGAGTCTTCTCATTGGGTATTGCCCTCAGTGGTTGACTGGTGTTTCCGTGGGTCTGCTTGGAGACCGGGCAGACAGGCTGCCGACGGAATGCGCTGCCGGCGTGGCGCATTCCTCCCGACGGCATTGCGTCGTCGAGTCGAGTCCGTTCTAACCCATTCCAGCGGCCGGCTGGAATGATCGTTTTGTCATAAGCAGGTAACGATCCTGCCGCGTTACCCATAAGCAAGGTGTCCAGCTGCCGGCATTGCCTGTCGAGCGCTGAACCAAACGCACATTCCTGTTCCCTTCGCCTGAAATGGCCCGCTGGAAACCACATGACCGACCGCTACGAATTGATCCTGACCTGTCCCAAGAGCCTCGAAGGGTTGCTGCTCCAGGAGGCCGCCGACCTCGGACTCGAAGCGGCCCGGGAACAGGTGGCTGCGGTGGTCGGCCAGGCGACCCTGGAAACGGCCTATCGGCTGTGCTTGTGGTCGCGCCTGGCGAACCGTGTGCTGCTGTCGCTGGGACGCTTCGAGGTCGATAGCGCGCAGCAGCTCTACGAGGCGATCCATGGGATCGATTGGCATGAGCATTTGCTCCCTGAGGGCAGCCTCGCCGTCGAGTTCAGCGGTCGCGGGGCAGGCATCGACAACACGCATTTCGGCGCGCTGAAGGTCAAGGACGCCATTGTCGATCGGTTGCGCACGGCGTCCGGCCAGCGACCGAGCATCGACAAGATCGCGCCCGACTTGCGTGTTCATGTGCGGCTGGAGAGAGGGCAGGCGGTCGTTTCCATCGATCTGGCCGGGCAAAGCCTGCACCAGCGTGGCTATCGCCTACAGCAAGGTGCCGCGCCGCTGAAAGAGAACCTTGCGGCGGCGCTGCTGCTGCGGGCCGGCTGGCCGGCGCTGGCCGAGCAGGGACGCGCACTGGCCGATCCGATGTGCGGGGTCGGCACCTTTCTGATCGAAGCGGCGATGATGGCCGCCGATATCGCACCGAACCTGCGGCGCGAGCGCTGGGGATTCAGCGGTTGGCTGGGCCATGTGCCGGCGCTGTGGAGCCGCCTGCATGCGCAGGCGCAGGCCAGGGCGACCGCAGGGCTGGCCAAGCCGCCGTTGTGGATTCGAGGCTACGAGGCCGATCCGCGGTTGATCCAGCCTGCGCGCAACAACATCGAGCGCGCGGGTTTGTCCGCGTGGGTGAAGGTCTACCAGGGTGAGCTGGCCACGTTCGAGCCAGTGCCCGATCGCGGCCAGGCCGGTCTCGTCATCTGCAATCCACCCTATGGCGAGCGACTCGGCGACGAGGCCAGCCTGCTGTATCTCTATCAGCATCTGGGTGAGCGGCTGCGGGTGGCTTGCCTGGGCTGGGAGGCGGCGATCTTCACCGCTGCGCCGGAGCTCGGCAAGCGCATGGGATTGCGCAGCCACAAGCAATACGCCTTCTGGAACGGTGCGCTGCCGAGCAAGCTGCTGCTGATTCGCGTCGAGCCGACGCAATTCGTGATCGGCGCACGTGAGGCGGGCAAGGAAGCCCAGGGCCAGCAGGATCGGCCGGAAAGCGCGCCGGTGCGGTTGAGCGAAGGCGGGCAGATGTTCGCCAACCGGCTGAAGAAGAACCTTCGACAGTTCGCTAAATGGGCCCGTCGCGAAAGCATCGAATGCTACCGCCTGTATGACGCCGACATGCCCGAGTACGCCCTGGCGATCGACCTGTATGGCGATCGCGTCCATGTTCAGGAATACGCTCCTCCGCGCTCGATCGACGCCGACAAGGCGCAGGCCCGCCTGCTCGATGCCCTGGCGGCCATTCCCCAGGCGCTCGGGATCGACGCATCGCAGGTGGTGGTCAAGCGACGCGAACGCCAGAGCGGCACTCGGCAGTATGAGCGTCAGGGCTCGGAAGGTACGTTCCGCGAGGTCGAGGAAGGTGGTGTCAAGCTGCTGGTCAACCTGACCGACTATCTGGACACCGGACTGTTCCTGGATCACCGGCCGCTGCGGTTGCGCATCCAGCGCGAAGCGGCGGGCAAGCGGTTTCTCAATTTGTTCTGCTACACCGCGACGGCAACGGTGCATGCCGCCAAGGGTGGCGCACGCAGCACACTGAGCGTGGACCTCTCACGGACCTATCTGGACTGGGCGCGTCGTAACCTCGCGCTGAACGGCTTCTCCGAGAAGCATCGCCTGGAGCAGGGCGACGTCATGGAGTGGCTGGACGCGGACCGCGGCCAGTACGACCTGATCTTCATGGATCCACCCACCTTTTCCAATTCCAAGCGCATGGAAGGTGTGTTCGATGTGCAGCGGGATCAGGTCCGCCTGATCGACCTAGCGATGGCTCGGCTTGCGCCCGGCGGCACGCTGTACTTCTCCAACAACTTCCGTCGTTTCGCGCTCGAAGAAGGGCTCTGCCAGCGTTATCGGGTGGAGGAAATCAGCGATCAGACGATCGACGAGGATTTCAGGCGCAATCCGAAAATTCACCGCGCCTGGAAGATCCAGGCGCGGTGATCGGGTCAGCGTTGCGCGGTGGTGGTACCGGGGGTTTGTCCCGAGAGGCTGACGAGCACCTGGTCGAGGATCGACGAGGCGCCCCATGGGCGCGGGTCGTTGAGAATCGCGACCACTGCCCAGGTGTTGCCGTTGCCGTCGCGGCTGTAGCCGGCGATCGCCCGAACGGTATTGAGGGTGCCCGTCTTGATGTGTGCCTTGCCTGCCACGGGTGTATTGCGCAACCGCTTGCGCATGGTGCCGTCTATGGCGGCCAGCGGCAGCGATGAAATGAACTCGGCAGCGTAGGGGCTCTGCCAGGCTGCTTGCAGCAGGATGGCGAGTTCTCGCGCGCTGACGCGCTCGTCCCTCGACAGGCCGGAGCCGTTCTCGATCACCAGGTGGGGCGCCGTGATGCCTTTCTTGGCCAGCCACTGACGGATCACGCGCTGTGCCGCCTTGGAGTCGTCGCCATCGGCCTCGTTGCGGAATTCCGCGCCGAGGCTGAGGAACAACTGCCGTGCCATCGTGTTGTTACTGTACTTGTTGATGTCGCGGATGATTTCGACGAGGTCCGGCGAATAAGCGCGTGCCAGCAGCTGCGCGCCCTTCGGTACGTCGCCCATGCGGTCCGCGCCGCGGATGGTCCCGCCCAGCTCCTTCCACAGCGCGCGCACCGTGCCGGCGGCGTAGCTGGGGTGGTCGAGCATGGACAGGTATGTCTGGCCGCTACAGCCCTGGGCGAGCTTGCCGGTCACCACGACGGTCACGCCGCCGTCTGCGTTGGCGATAGGGTTGTAGCGTACATCGGGCCAGCCCGGGCACTTGGCGCGCGGCAGCGCCTGGACGCGGTTGTCGATGCGGATGGTGTCGATCGGCGGCTCGGCGACGATCGACACCTTGCCACCATCGTTGCGGGCAATGAAGCGAACGACCTTCAGGTTGACCAGGAGCGAATCCGGTCCGACCAGGAAGGGTTTGTTCTGATCGCCACCATCATCCTTGAACACGGGCAGATCCGGCTTGATGAAATGGCCCCGATCGAGCACCAGGTCGCCTGTCACTTCCCGAACACCGTTTGCCCGCAAGTCACGCAGCAACAGCCAGAGCTTCTCCATGTTCAGCTTCGGATCGCCGCCGCCCTTGAGATAGAGGTCGCCGTCCAGGACGCCATTCTTGACCGGGCCGTCCGCGTAGAACTCGGTGGTCCACTTGTGATCGGGGCCGAGAAGCTCGAGCGCGGCATAGGTGGTGACCAGCTTCATCGTCGAAGCCGGGTTCACCGATACATCCGCATTGACGAACGTAGGGGCGCCGCTGCCGTTGAGCGGCAGCATCGCGACCGACAGGGATTCGCTGGAAATCTTGTTGGCCTTCAGCGCTTGTTCGACGCGGCGCGGCAGCTCCTGATTGGCTGCCACGGCAGGGAGTGAAAGCGGGATGGACAAGGCAAGCATCGCCAGACCACGAAGCGCCGATGTCGCGGCGGAACGGCGAAAAGACAGAATTCGCTGCATGTTTCTGTGACCCACAGCTAGAGGGGAAAAATTGGCGCCATTATGCCCGACGCTCACGGCGATGTGCCGCTATCCGACAGGCGACGATACTTGCACGCTAGCAGAGGATCGCTCCTGCCGCTGCGGGTCGTGCCATGCCCCGGTTGCTGCTAGAGTGCCCGCCCATTTCGAAGAAAAAGGTGCCCGGCCGTGGCTATCCGTTCCCGACGTTTGCGCAAGAAGCTCTGTGTGGATGAATTTCAGGAGTTGGGCTGTGAGTTGCAGCTGAACTATCGCGAGGGGCTGGACGCCGAGGCGGTCCGGTCGTTCTTTCAATCGTTCCTGGACGAAGCGATCGAAGCCAACGGTCTGGGTTTCATCGGCGGTGAGGAATACGGCTTCATCTGCCTGGCTCGTCGGGGCTCGGTGACCGAGGAGCAGCGCCAAGCCGTACAAACCTGGCTGGAAGGGCGCCAGGAACTCGCGGGATTTACGCTGAGCCCGCTGATTGACGTCTGGTATCCGAATACTCCGGTTGGCGCGGCCGGCTGATCCGGATCAAGGAACACTGCCGCTCTTCTCTCGACGCTGGTTGCGTCTACCCAGCCAGCGTTGGATGAGATGCATGAACAAGGCCACCGACAGTGCCAGCAGGACCCCGGTCAACGCGTTGACCAGCCTGATCTGTGGAAGATTCCAGTCCTGCGCGAGCGTTTCGGCCAACAGCACGAAACAGAGCGTCGTCTGCAGGACGAACAGGCCGTAGTGATGCGCCTGAAAGGCGCGGGACAGCGTCACCAGCGGCAGCAGGATCATCACCATCAAGGCCGGCTCGGCGAGGCTATGTCCGAGGTAGATCAGGACGGCCGCGGCCAGAAAGATGGCGAGCCCGGCTTGTATCGCGCGGACGATGCTCTTGTTGAGATCGAGTTGCAGCGTCGTGAAGACCGCCAGGGTCAGCCAGTAGCCACGCGGCTGCTCGGTGAGATTCACGACCAGGCCGGCGAGCGCGGCAGCCGAAACATAGGTGATAGCCTGGACACGCCATTGGCGGATAGGCGTGCGCCGGGCATGCCGTCGCAGAACCTTGAGCAGTCCAAGCAGGCGCGGCATGTACGGCCACATCCGCAGGCCATGCATGCCGCGCAGACCGAACGCCAGCAGCGTGACCCAGAGACCGCCCAGCGCGAAAAGCACGGCAACCGCCTGCGCGTTGCCCAAGGTGCTCACGCCGACCTGCCCCTGTCCGAGGCACAGGCAGATCGCAAGCCCGATGCCGAGCTTGCCGGCTTCCTCGCCAAAGCGCTGGAGCCAGGCCAGCAACAGGGCATAAAAGGCGAACAGGCCTAGGCTTGCAAGTGGATGGTGCGCCGACCAGAAGCCGAGGCCTGCGCTGCAGGCGCCGAGGCCGATCAGCAACAGCATGCGCAGCATGCCGAGGCGATGCAGGGGATCGGCTTTCGCCGCCTGGAATGCGCCAACCGTCGCCCAGAGAAAACCGGGGTGGCCGCTGAACAAGCCGAGCAGCAACGGCAGGGCACAGCCAAAGCCGGTAACGGCAGCGGCACCCCATGCCGGGTGGCCTGGCTTCCAGCGAAGAATCTGCCGCAAGTACCGTCTCATCGCTAAACCGGACTGGAGCGGCCCGTCATCTCGCCAGCCATCTCCGTGGCGTAGCTGTCCGTCATGCCGGCGATGAAGTCGATCACGCGTAGGAAGGACTGATACAGCGGCCACTCTGGACGCGGCGCGTTATTGCCGAGCAGGTCCATGATGCGGCGGTTCTTGAACGACAGATCGCCGCCATGGTGCTGTTCCAATGCCGCGCCGCAGAACGCGTTGAGCAGGATTTCGAGCGTGGTGTAGGCGCCGATCTCATGCAGCGTCTTGCGCTTGTCCTGAAAGATCTTCTGGCGGGCCAGCGCCTTGGCTTGCAGGACGCACGTCTTGGCCGGGCCGTGCATGTGCTCGACCAGATCGCCCGCCAGGGTGCCGTTCAGCAGCGCCTGTTGCTGATCGACGAAGGCGCGTGCGGCGGCGTTGGTCAGATGCTCGATCGCCTTGCCGCGAAGAATCGCCAGCTTGCGCCGGCGAGAATCCTGCGGGCCCAGCTGACGATAGGTCTGCGGCAGGTCATCGCCGACGAGGCCCAGCAACAGCGCCTCGACTTCGGCATAGTCCAGCAACTCCATTTCCAGGCCGTCTTCCAGATCGATCAGGCCATAGCAGATGTCGTCGGCTGCCTCCATCAGGTAAACGAGCGGATGGCGGGCCCAGCGCTGGTCTTCGATCTGTGGCAGGCCCAGCTTGGATGCGATCTGCTCGAGCAGCGGCAGCTCGTTCTGGTAGCAACCGAACTTGTGCTTCTTGTAGCCCAGCGCTTCGGCGTGGCGGGAGGTCCACGGATATTTCAGGTAGGTACCGAGCGTGGCGTAGGTGAGTCGCGTGCCGCCGTCGAACTGGTGATATTCGAGCTGCGTGAGTACGCGGAATCCTTGCGCATTGCCTTCGAAACTGAGGAAGTCATGGCGCTCCGCCTCGCTCATCCGATCCAGCCAGCCGCGATCCGCAGCCTGCCGGAACCAGTGACGAATCGCGTCTTCACCGGAATGACCGAAGGGAGGATTGCCGATGTCGTGTGCCAGGCAGGCTGACTGGACGATCATCCCGAGGTCCGCAGGGCTGCACCAGGCGGGCAGCGCATCGCGTAACACTTCGCCAACCCGCATGCCGAGCGAGCGGCCGACGCAGCTCACCTCCAGCGAATGGGTCAGGCGCGTATGGATATGGTCGTTGCTCGAAACGGGGTGAACCTGCGTCTTGCGACCGAGCCGGCGGAACGCACCGGAAAAGATGATCCGATCATGATCCTTGTGGAAAGGGCTTCGGCCTAATTCGTCGTCGCTCTGCACCGCCTTACCCAGGCGCTCGCGTGTCAGTAGTGTTTCCCACTCCAAAGGGCGATCTCCGTCATCAAAACGCCGTCCATAGTCACGCGTGCTGCCACGGCCAGGCCGGCACGCGCCGAGATTAACACTGGATGACGAAGCTGCTCAGTGCCGCTGAAGCCGTTGCTTGCCTTTGATCAAGGGGTAGACGGCGAGCGCGATCCTTGCCAGCCGCCCGACCTTGCCCAAACGCTTGCCGAAGAGCGCAAGCACCACGGTGGTGGCGAGCATGAGCGGGCGCTTGTTCGAAGCCGAGGCCGTCGCCCGATGCGCCAGCATTCCCTTGAATTGCTGAACCGGGTTGGAGAGCGGCTGGGCGTTGTACAGCAGCTGCTGGCGGTGCATCTCCATGCGCAGGCGTACCAGGTCCTTGCGCATGCTCAGCTCCGTCGCATTACTGAGGGGAAGACTCATGGCAGCAACCTCTCTCGGTTTCGGGCCAGCTCTTCGAGGGTGGCCCTGAAGGGATCGGCACATTCGCGTGCGAGGTTGACGGCACGTAGCACGCATACCGCCAGCGCGATGGCGTACACCAGGCACAGCACGAGGATCGCTGCGATGCGATGCGTTTCCCAGAAGGCGATGACTACAGCGGCCGACAATCCGACAAGTATGAGCAGCGCCAGAATGAGGCTGATGCCGGCCAGCAGGAACAGGCGGAACGTACGAATCTTCTCTTCCTTGAACTCGATACCGATCAGTTCAAGGTGACCTTGCAGCAATCCCACGAAGGCGCCGCCCAGCTTTTTCAACGATGGCTTGGGTGCGTCATCGCCCGGTTGAGTCGCATCCATCGTCCGGTCCTTGTCAGCGGCGCGCGCTTATCAGTCCAAGCAAGAAGCCAACGCCCGCGGCAATGCCGAGCGACTGCCAAGGATGGGTATGTACGTATTCCTCAGTGCATTGGATGGCGGCCTGGCCTTGTGTATTCAGCTGGCCCTGGCGCTCTTTCATCATGCCCTGGGCACGGCTGATGTTGGCGCTGATGCGGGTGCGCAGTTCCTGAGCCTGGGTGCCGGCGGTGTCCTGGGTGTGCTTGAGCAAACGTTCAGTGTCGGCGATCAGTGTCTGGAATTCTTCAATCAATGCATTTTGCGCCGTCCGAAGATTGCGCTTGTGGGCTTCGGTATCGAACAGCGCCCCGTGCGACTGGGAGGCTTGGCTGGTCGTGCCCGTTTCGTCGTCGGTAAGTGGAGTGGTCGGTTCTAGCGCCATCGTGCAGTTCCTTTTTCGAAGAGATGCCTGGGTGGGCTTTCGATGCCACTGCTTTCGAGCATGGACCGCAAGCAAGGTTCCCTCCGGACGACCGCCCAAAAAGAAACCCGCCAATTGGCGGGTTTCCTTACTGCGCGTTGCTATTTACAGCAGCGGCAGGGTGTAGCTGACGATCAGGCGGTTCTGGTCGATTTCGCGATCAGCGCCAGCGGCGGTTTCACCGCGGTAGCTACCGTTACGCCATTTGATGCCCAGGTTCTTCAGCGGACCACCCTGAATCACATAAGCGATATCCGTGTCGCGTTCCCACTCTTCGCCGTTGCCGTTGGCACCGAAATCTTCGCCTTTGACGTAGCGAGTCATGAAGGTGAGGCCCGGAATGCCCATGGCTGCAAAGTTGTAGTCGTAACGAGCCTGCCAGGACTTTTCGTCCGCATCGGCGAAGGCCGGATCGATCATCACATAGTTGACCAAGAATGCATCGGTACCAGTGATGTACGGATAAGCAGTGTCTCCGCTCATGTCCTGATAGCCAAGGCCAAAGGAGTGGCCGCTGAGGCTATAGGTAAACATCGCTCCGATCGCCTTGTTATCGACGTTGGCGTTGCCATCTTCAGTAGAGCGGGCATAGCGCAAATCGGTCTTCAGGGATTGACCTTCGCTGATCGGCAATACATGCAGCAGGTTGACGATGTGCTGCTTGTAGTTCTCGTCCAGGTGACCGTAGTTGTAGGAGGTAGTAAGACCGCTATCGCCCCACTTGTAGCTGGCGCTGGCGAAATCGAACTTGTCGGTTGCCTTGCCGCCCGACACGTTGGTGGCGGTAAGGTCTTCGTAACCGGCTTCGCTACGGAGGCTGTTTTCGGTCAGTCGGCCCAAATCAACAGTCAGGTTCTTGATTTCGCCTGAATTGATGTGTGCGCCACGGAACGTCTGCGGCAGGATGCGCGAGTCGGTTGGAAGCACGGTCGGCAGCTTAGGAATCAAGGTGCCTACTTTCAGCGTCGACTTGGAAATGCGTGCCTTGAAAGTCGGGCCGAACGCACTCATGTCGTCATCGGTCCGGCCATCGGAGCCGACCGGCAGCATGCCAGAACCCGTGCGATCCGGGCTCGAATCCAGCTTGACGCCTAGCAGGCCGATAGCGTCCAGACCGAATCCAACGGTGCCTTCGGTAAAACCAGACTCATAGCGCAGGATGAACCCCTGTGCCCACTCTTCCGACTTGGAATCTTCAGAGGCCAGGCCGGATTGACGGTTATCTGCGTTGAAGTAGAAGTTACGCATTTCCAAGCTGGCTTTGCTGTCTTTCAAGAACTCAGCCTGAGCCATCGATGGAATTGCCAGACTTGCTCCCAGAGTGGCGAGGGCAACGCCACGGGCGATTGGGGTTTTGAGCATTTCTTATATTCTCCTGATATGGGTGATGCTCTGTGTCGCTAGGTGCGGCGCTGTGAATAAAGCATGACGGAATTACAGCGACAGTTAGACTTTAGTCAGCCTGCCTTATCCGTCAAAGTACTCATTGGCACTTGCCTATATCACGGTTGGCTTTCTTGCCGCACGCTTCCCGCTGAGCCGATTGACCGGGTTACCGATGCATCGGCACTAAGCCTTTCATTGTATGAAGTGCTCCCTCAGGCAGCCGTCGAGCCTGCCGGAGGTGGCGACATCCTAGCGTCACATTTCACCGGCGTCGAATGGTTATCCTGCATGGGCTATAGCGTGCGGCACTGTTCACAACTCTTTGCCGAATTCCGGTCATCAAACGACTGTCAGGGGCGGGTGCTAGACTTGCCGGCGATGATGGAGAGAGAACAGTGAACCTACCTGATTGCCAGTTGTTTGGAACCCTTGGTTGCCACTTGTGCGAACAGGCCGAACTGCTGCTGATGCCGCTCGTCGAGCACGGATTGATGGTCGAACTGATCGAGATATCGGATCGGGACGAGTGGTTGGAAGATTATGGGGTGCGTATTCCCGTATTGCGGCGTGCCGACAATGGGGCCGAACTCGATTGGCCGTTCAACACCGAGCAAGTCGTCCGTTTTCTTTTGCCGGCCGATTGCTGAAACCCTGTCTACGCCAGTGCTTGCAAGACGGCCATGCTGAGTGACCCGAGGGTAATGATCAGCGACAACAGGGCGGCCGAGCCCATTGCCAATCCGTGCGGTAGCGTTGGCGCCGTAATGGAGAACTTGTAGAAGCCCAGTGTGACCGCGGCAAGAATGCCAGTGAGCAGTAGCCAGGACATGTGCGTATCGTTCGACGAAAGCGGGGTGCGCATATGATGGCACTGTGCTTCCATCGTGACTAGCTATGGCCGTTCGGCCAACTGAAACGAAAAAACCCCACCGAAGTGGGGTTTTTCATGTACGACCGGACAGCTTCGTACGCGGGAATTGGTCGGAGCGACTGGATTCGAACCAGCGACCTTCTCGTCCCGAACGAGACGCGCTACCAAGCTGCGCTACGCTCCGAGGGCTGGCGCGCATTGTACATAAATTGTTTTGATGCACAAGCGCTTAGCGGGGCTTTCGACAAAGCCGGCCCAGCCGATCCGTATGAGGTCTTCAGAGCTCCTCGATGGTGCGTACCTGATCCTTGTTGACCCGGCCGGGATTGCCGTCCAGTTGCTCGAACTCGTAGAAGCCTTCGTCTTCTTCGTATTCGGGTTCGTCGAGCGTCTGGATCTGCCGACCGTCATTGAGGGTGATTACGCTCGGGCTCGAGCAGGCGGTAAGTGCGGCAAGCGCGATAACCGCGAGGAGGGCATTGAGAGGGCGGCAAATCATGGCGGATTCCTCATATGTCTGGGATTGCATCGCTGTGATGGGTGCGAAAGACGTTAGTTCCCGCTTCGCGTTTGGAGTTCGGCGAGCGTATTGAGGTTGGCCAGGCGCTCGTCATGTGGGGCCAGCTCAAGGAGAGAGGGCGAGTTCGTCAGCAGTATGCGAAGCAGGCTCCGTTCGCCGTTGGCCCAGGCCTGTTCGATCGTCGGAGCGAGCAAGACTGGCAGCACGCTAAACAAGGGTTCGAACTGCCCGCCACGCTTGCACAGAACAGGACGGGACGGATCGACCTTCGCCAGTTCGATGAGCTGGCGCACGAGCACCGAGTCGATGCGAGGACAGTCGCACGGCAGAATCAGCAGCGAAGCATGCCGGGCTACGGCCAGACCCGCCCGTATACCGGCGAGCGGGCCGGCAAACCCTGGTCCGGCATCCATGACGAGCCGATCCGCGTACGTTCGGTAGATTGTCGCGTTGCGGTTGCAGGAAATGATCAGGTCATCGGTGAGTCCACGTATAGCGTCGTGAACCCAGGAAACCATGGGTTTGCCACGCCATTGCACCAGTCCCTTGTCTGCTCCACCCATGCGAGAACCTTGGCCGCCAGCGAGGATCAGGATCGAGCAAGAGGGTGCGTCAGTCACGTCAGGGCTCCGCCGAAAAGCCTGTGATATAACACCCCGAACTTCGACTTCTCAACGGAAAGGCCCCATGAGTCATCTGGCTTCGCAGGATTTCGTAGCGCTCAATATCGCCGTCCTGACGGTGAGTGACACCCGTACGTTCGAAACCGACACCTCGGGACAACTGTTCGTCGACTCGCTCACCGAGGCCGGTCATCGCCTCGCTGCACGGGTGCTGCTGAAGGATGACCTGTACCGGATACGCGCACAGGTCGCCAGCTGGATTGCCGAGGATGATATACAGGTGGTGCTCATTACCGGCGGAACGGGCTTCACCGGGCGTGACAGCACGCCCGAAGCGGTTGCCTGCCTGCTGGATAAGCAGGTCGATGGCTTCGGCGAGCTGTTCCGCCAGCTTTCGGAGCGGGAGATCGGCACCTCGACGATCCAGTCGCGCGCGCTGGCCGGCTTGGCGAACGGAACCCTGGTCTGCTGTCTCCCCGGCTCGACCGGTGCATGCCGGACTGCCTGGAACGGCATTCTTCGCGAACAGCTCGACGCGCGGCATCGGCCCTGCAATTTCGTCGCGCACTTGAAGAAAGCCCTGCCATGCGAGACGCGCGGATGAGTTGCTGCGCCGGGGACGGCTTGATCAGCGTCGAACAAGCACTCGAGCGGTTGCTGGGCCAGGCGCAACCCCTACAGGAAGTCGAGCGCGTCCCGCTGGCGTCGGCTCGAGGCCGAGTGCTCGCCAAGCCGCTGGTGACCGAGATCGATCTGCCGCCGTGGCCGAACAGCGCGATGGATGGGTACGCCATTCGGTACGCGGAAGCCGGCGTACCGTTGCCTGTGAGCCAGAAGGTCTTCGCCGGCACCGCTCCCGAGCCGCTGCAGCCGGGAACCTGCGCGAGGATTTTTACCGGCGCCCCTGTTCCGGCGGGTGCCGACGCGGTCGAAATGCAGGAAAACACCGAGTTGCTCGACGAGCAGCGGGTGCGATTCCTACAGCCGATCAAACCCGGCCAGCACATTCGTCCGCAGGGAGGGGAGGCCCGGTGCGGAGATGTGATGCTGCCGGCGGGCACGGTGATCGGGCCTTTCGAACTTGGCCTGGCGGCGTCCATCGGCGCGGACAGTCTGGAGGTCATCCGGCGGCCTCGCGTCGCGTTGCTGTCGACAGGCGATGAACTGATCGAGCCCGGCCATGCGCTCGGCGCGGGGCAGATTTACAACAGCAACCGCTACCTGCTCGCGGCCTGGCTCGAGCGGCTCGGTTGCGAGGTGATCGATGCCGGCGTCCTGTGCGATGACCTCGAAGCGGTCAAGCAGCGCCTTGGTTCGCTGGCCGGAGCCGACCTGATCCTCTCGACGGGCGGTGTATCGGTCGGAGAGGCGGACTTCCTGGGCCAAGCACTGCGCGCGGCCGGCGACATAGCCTTCTGGAAGCTCGCCATCAAACCGGGCAAGCCCCTCACGTTCGGACACTACGAGGGGACGCCCGTCATTGGCTTGCCCGGCAATCCCGCTTCGACGCTCGTCACCTTCGGCATGCTGGCCCGCCCGTATCTGCTGCGCCGGATGGGCGTCGCGCAGGTGGCGCCGCTAGGCTTCGAGGTGCCGATCGGCTTCGATTGGCCCAAGCCAGGTACGCGGCGTGAGTATCTCCGGGCGCGGCTGGAAGGCGGCGTTGCGGTGCTCTATGCAAATCAGAGCTCATCGGTCTTGCGGGGCGCTGCCTGGGCGCACGGGCTGGTCGAGATACGCGAGGGAAGCACCTTGCGCGAGCGCGACACCGCCACCTTCATTCCGTTTTCGGAACTGCTTGGCTGACAGGCGCTGACGGTGGCGACCAGGCATGCGATGCCTGCGTCGCCGCCGCACCAACCCCTTTTCCGATTGTCTACTGCTCCTGTTCGGGCCGGCTGCCGGCGGTTCGAGTGCCTTACTACACAAGGAGACAGTGATGCAGGAGAGAAATGTCTGGGTCGATTACGCCAAAGCCATCGGCATCATCCTGGTGGTGTACGGGCATGTGGCCAGGGGCGTATTCAATGCCGGCCTGCCGATGGACGAAGGCAGCTATCGGTTGGTCGATAGCATCATCTACAGCTTCCACATGCCCTTGTTCTTCTTCCTCTCCGGGTTGTTTTTCTACGACTCGCTGATGAAGCGTGGACGTACCGGTCTGGTCGTCAACAAGGTCGACACCATCGTTTACCCCTTCATTGTCTGGTCGCTCTTGCAGGGGCTGCTGGAAGTCGTCCTGTCGAACTACACCAATGGCCAGGTCACGCTGACCGAGGTGCTGTCGCTGTTATGGATGCCCAGAGCGCAGTTCTGGTTTCTGTATGCGCTGTTCTTCATTTTCGTGGTGTGCACGTTCATTTATGCCATGTTCGATCGGCGCGCCTTCCCTGTGTTGTTCATTGCCTTTGCCATGCTCTACGTGTTCAAGGAGCCGTTGAGCATCGATACCATCACGCGCTTCGTATTTGGCAACGCCGTGTTCTTTGCGCTAGGCGTGTGGTTCAACGAGATCAAGGGCTTTTTCGCCGAACGTTGCGTGGCGCTCAGTGCGCTCTTCGGTGTGCTGTTTCTGGCCGGTCAGTATGTGTTTCATGTCACCTTCGGCCTGAACTACGAGGTGGGCGGCGTGCCGGTGCTGGCGCTGGCGACGGTCTCGATATTGTTCGTCGTGTCCGTTTCGATGTGGGCGGGACGATCGCCGAATCGCTTCATGATGTACGTCGGTGCTTCGTCGATGACGATCTACCTGATGCACATCCTCGCCGGAAGCGGAGCCCGGGTGATCCTCAGCTCGTTTCTCGGCATCGACTCCGTTGTGCTTCACCTGATCGTCGGGACCGTGATCGGCCTTGCTGGTCCGCTTGTCGCCCAGGTCATCATCGAGCGCTACAAGCTGTATTTCCTGCTGACCCCTCCGAAGCCGTTGTCGGCGACGCGACTGCGCGTGCGCAAGGCGATGGCCTGACGTAAGACACGCAGAAGGCGCCAGGATCGCTGACGCCTTCTTGCTTTCCTTCTTGTGTCTTCACTCAGTGCGGGCGAACGACCAACGCAGGTGCGCTTTCGTGCCCCTCCGAGGGCTCGTGCGCGTCATCAGCCGAGTGAACATGCCGCTCGGTGTGGCTGTGCCGCCGTCGTTTATGGCGCTTCTTGCGCCGGCTGGGTTTGGTGTGTCCGCGAGGATGATCCTGATCGCCGCTGAGCAGCTGAGTGATCGCCAAGCCACTCAAGACCCCCACGATATTGACGGTCAGGTCCGCCAGTGAGGTCGTGCGGTCGGGGGACAGGGTTTGCAGCAACTCGATTCCGGCAGAACCGGCGATGATCGTCAGGCACAGCAGCGGTAACGGAAGGCGGGGATAGGCATAGTGCGCGGTTACCGTCAGGACCGTGAACGCAAGCCAGTGGTAGAACTTGTCGGCGCCCGAGAACAGCTGCGTGTTGGGTGTGCTCTTGACGCCCAGATAAAGAATGGAGACCACGGCGATCCAGAACGCGAATCTCCAGGGATTGATGCGGTACTTCATGAACCACTCCTTGTACGGGCGGGGGCCAGCCGGTTTGAGACTCCCAGGGGAGCAAGCGCCGTAGCGTCTCCTTGAATGGACGGTTAGAGGCCTGAAAAGAAAAAGGCCACGAGGCCAGGGCTAGCCCTGGCCTCGTGCCCTCGGCGGATCGGTGTGCCACCGATCCGCTGGGCGGTGAGGGACGCTGTCGTGTCACCGGGACAGGTTGTAATCGGCGGCTGCACCGGTGCCGATCACGCTTGCCGATGGCAGGAGCTGGCTGATGAAGCGATTCCAGCGCGTGATGTTGGCCGGTCCGACGAAGACCACGTCCTGCGGTTGCAGCGGAAAGTGCTTGGCCAGCGCGAACGCGGTTGGCGATTCGGCATTGAGCTGGAACACCGTCGCGGTTTCGGTCGCGATGTTCTCGGCGCCGCGAATGACGTAGACCGCCTCGCCGTCGGCCGTGTCCTGGCGCAAGCCGCCGGAGCTGCCGATGGCATCCATCAGATTCAGGCTGGTGGCCTTGAAGGTCATGGCCTGGGGCTGCATGACTTCGCCCAGGACATAGATCTTCTTCTGATCGTTGTAGGGCAGGTGCAGTTGATCACCGTTCTTCAGGTAGATCTGGTGAATCCATGAATCCGGACGGTTGAGCGAGTCGATGTCCAGCAGGTATTCCTGCCCGTCGCGCTTGAGCGTAAGGCCGGTGAGATCGGCGTTCTCGGTGTCGATGCCCGCCTGGCCCAGTGCCTGGGTGATGGTCATCGGCGCGGTGGTGATCGGCACCTCGCCGGCGGTATCGAAGGCGCCGGTCATGATGACGCGCTGGCTACCGAAGCGAAGGATGGCGACGTCCACCTGGGGGCTGTCGATATAGCTCTTCAGGCGATTGGCGATGGTCGAGCGCAGCTCCTCGATCGTCATGCCCGCGGCCTGGATGTTGCCGATGTACGGGTAGAACAGGGTGCCGTCAGGGCGTACCAGGCGACCGTTCGCATCGATCTGCTGCTGCGGGCCGGAGGGGGCGGTCAGCTCGGGGTGGTCCCAGACCGTGATGTACAGCAGGTCGTTCGGGCCGATTTCGTAGGCTTGCGGCTTGTAGGACAGCAGCACGTCCTTGCTGGCGGTGCCGTCGGTGGAGGACAGGTCGCCTTTGAGCAATTCGGGGGTGATGCGGACCAGCTTGACGTTGCCGTCTTCGGCCGTCGCACCCTTCTGATCGAATTCATCCGGATCCAGGTGCTGGCCAGGAGCGAAGGCACAACCCTGCAGAATGAGCGTGGAAGCGACGGTCAGCGCGAGTAGCGATTTCATGCGTTGTTCATCCTTGACGGAGAGTTTTCGGGAGCTGTGAGTCTTGTTGCGCTCACGTTTACGAAAAGGGGCGGCGTACGGGTGGTGCTCGGCTTCATCGCTCCGAGCTCCAGGGCGACCCGAAAGAGGCGGTAGCCAACGTGCGTTCTCCTTATAGATTTGTCATCGGCTGGCAGGCCGGACCTGACGAGTCGGGCGGCCAAGGGCCGGCCCGATCGAAGTGATTCCGCCTGCTGGGCATCAAAACGATATCGCTTTGACATCGAAGTGCTGCCTTGCAGTAGGGATAGACCGTCTCGTCAGATGAGGGTTCAGCGCGCGAGTTATTTCCGTCCTGTTACGTGTCTTGTTTGGCAGGTTTGGCCCGGTGATGCTTGCGGGCACGCTCGCGCAGGTAGGCGGGCACGATGTAGAGGGCGTCCTGCACGTAGCGTTTCACCAGCCGGCCGGGTTCGGACAGCATGCGGTGGAACCACTCCAGGTGGGCCTTTTGCATCCAGACCGGGGCACGCTTGATGCTGCCGGTCGCAAAGGAAATCGAGGCGCCGATACAAAAGCCCATACCGCTTCGCTCGTGCGGCTGGATCATTGCCGCGAGCAACTCCTGACGCGGCGCGCCGACGGCGTAGAAGACCAGTTCGGACGGATGCGCCTTGACGAAGTCGAGGCAGCGCTGGACCTCGTCAGGCTTGTTGATGAAGCCCATCGGCGGGTTGTGGTGGTAAAGGGTGATACCGGGGTAGAGGTCGCGTAGCTTGCGGCACTCGGCCTCCTGCGAGCCGATCAGCACCAGCCGCAGGCGCTCGCGATCGGCCCAGCGAAGCAGGTCTATCGTCAGGTCGCTGCCGGGAATAACTTCCTCGATCGGCACGTCGAGCGAGCGGAGCAATGGCGTCAGGATGCGGCTGTCGCATACCCGCAGGCGGGCCCGCGCGTAGGCATCGCGAAGGGGCTGGCTCGTCTCCAGCTGGGCGAGGTGGTCGACATTGGGCGTGACGATGAACGAGTACGGCTGTTTGACGCCGTCCCGAATGCAAGCCAGCAGAGCCGCCTTACTGCCGGTGTAGAACTGCACACCGAATGCCTGGTTTGTCTCACTTGACACTCATCGTTACTCCCTTGAAGGCGCCCTTGATGCCTGACCAGGCGAGGGCGGGGCGTCTGATTTCCTTGGCGACGGTGATCGCCGACAGAAAACAGGCCGAGGCCAGTGCGAACACCGGCCCGTAGAAACGCTTGTTGAAGCGAGTCGCCGCGCGATTGCGGTAGTAGTGATAGAACGCCGAACGACCGCCATTGGAGCTGAGCGACCCGTAGTGATAAAGCCGGCTCTGCGGAACGACGTGGATGCCGATGCCCAGGCGCTTGGCGCGGAACTGCCAGTCCACCTCCTCGGAATACATGAAGTAGGTTTCATCCATCAGACCGACCTTGTCGATCAGCGCGGCGGAGAAGGCGAGGCTGCACCCCATGACGTAGTCGGGCTGTTCGCCGGTCTGGATCATCTCTTCGACGGTACGGCCCTTGCCGAGCAGCTTGGCCTTGCCCAGCAGCGGGAAGAGCTTTCCGCCGCCATAGCATTCCAGCCGACCGTTGTCGGCGGCCAGAATAGCCGAGCCAACGAACTGGCGATCGTTCTCGCGCAATGCGTCGAGCAGCGGCGTCAGGGCATCGGAGTCGACGTAGGTATCGTTGTTCACGACCCAGAAGTTCGTCACGTCCAGGTTCGCCATGGCCCACTTCAGGCCGTAGTTGTTGCCCCCGGCATAGCCGTTGTTCTCTGGATTGGCGAGCACCGTGGCGCGGCTTGGCGCCTTGGCTGCCTGCCATTCGCGGAACGCTTCGACCGAACCATCCTGCGAGTCGTTGTCGATGATCACGACGTGGTCCAGCGCAGGGCAGTGCGCCAGCAGGCTCTCGACGCAGCTGATGGTTTCAGTAGCAGCTTTGTAGTTGAGAATAAGCGCGACGTTCATGGATACGTTCCTGACTGCGAAGGTGGCGAGCTTTGAGCGAATGGATCACGTAGAGCATGGCGAATACCGGTTGGCAGTACTCGAACAGACCGTTGAGCGGCCATATCACGAAGAACGCCAGCACCGTCGGGTAGATGAAGGTCATGTCGCGGGTGATGGTCTTGGCCATCCGGTGATAGAAGAACAGCGTGATCGGCACGATCAGGAAGGCCAGGAAGCCAAAGCGGAACAGGGTGCCGAACAGCCCGACGTCCGACAGGAAGAAGTGCTCGCCGAAATAAGGCACGAAGCCGTCCTGCCACATCAGCGACAGCGAGCCGCTGGGCAGCCAGTTGACCATGTCCAGGTGGCCGAAGATCAGCCGGATGGTCTGCGATCGCACGCCTTCCTCGATGTCGCCATCCAGCGTTTCGCCATAGAAGTCGGCATTGAACCCCAGCACTTCGAGCAGGCTCGGGTAGAAATAGAAGGGCGACAGCAACACGCACAGGGCCGCCGCCCAGATGACCGCCTTGGCGCGCAGGCAGAACAGCGTGAAGCACAGGCACAGCACGATGAGCTGGCGCGTCTGGGTCGCGAATACCAGGGTCAGCAGCAGGATCGCCGCGATGATCAGGTAGAAGTTCTTGCTGCGCTTGTCGCCGTCGATCGGCGAGGCGCCCTTGGACCACACCTGGATGCAATAGAAGTAGGCCAGGCACAGCAACAGCGGGCCGATGGACGAACGATCCGGACGGTCGTCCGAGCGCACTTCTTCGCGCAGGTCGGGAATCACGCCGAATTTGAAGCACCAGGACAGGAAGGCCGCCATGAGGGCCGCGTACAGGAAGGCGCGCTCGAATTGCAGCGTGGTCAGTCGCTTGGATAGAAACAGCAGCGGTGCGAACCCGAGGCAGAACATCACCCGTCGTTCTTCGACGATGCCGTAGAAAATCGGCTGGCCATAGGTGAAGCGGGAGAACACCGCCGGCAGCAGGACGAAGACGAAAATGCTGTAGGCGCAGTAATAGATCAGCAGGCGGAATTCACGCGGCGCCTCGTCGGTCTGGCCGAGCACCAGCACGAACACGAAGAGGATGCACATCGCCAGGTAGGCTTCGTTGATGCCGGTCAGACCATAGGGGTTGTGCGGACTTTCCCCGAATACCGAAAAGTGCAGCGCGATCGTCAGCACCAGGATCGGAAAGTAGAAAATTCGTGAACTGATGGTTGTCATGGCGAACCTGAATCCCTAGTTGTTTGTCCCTGTGCGGCCATCCGCTTCACGCCGTCTCGAGCGCACGCTTCTTGATCTTCTTGCGCCTGACCAGCAGCCCTGTAAAGGCCTTGAAGCTCTGGTACAGACCGATCTCCCGCATGCCCTTGCCGAGTTCGAACCCCTTGTAGCTCGGTGTCTTGAGCAACAGCAGCTTCATCGCCATCAGCCGCGGCAGGATGGTGGTCCTGCGGTAGTACTGGAAGGGCTGGATGGCGAAGATGCCGCCGACGTCGAAGGCTTCGGCTTTGACCACGCCATCGGCCTCGGCGTTGCGGAACAATGCGCGCCCCGTCTCGGAACGGATCAAGATCAGCGAGTTGCCTTCCCGCTCCTCGAACGAGGGGTAACCCTTCTCGTCACCTTCCCAGCCATCGGCGCAGACGATGTCGGCGAACTCGCCGATGCCATCCGGGCAGATCTTGCAGCGGGTCTGCAGGTGCCGGTTGAGGACCTTACCCCAGGAGTCGTTGTAGGTCATGGTCTTCGCTTCGCCGTTCCTCAAGGTGGCCTTGGTCAGGCCGGGCCAGCCGTCACCGCGATAGCGGAAGGCCGTCACCTCGTCGCGTGGCGCGCCGAGTTTTTCCAGCACCTGATGAGTGCCTTCCAGGCTCGGGGTTCCCGCGCACATGAAGGAAACGACATACGGAATGTTTTCCCGCAGGCGTGGGCTATGTGCCTGCATCTGGCGGACGGCGGCGACATCGCAGGGCTTGCCGATGAAGAGGTACTTCTCGGTCGACATCCCGACCCAGCGCAAGGCCTCGGCGGGGGAGGCTGGTGCGTAGCGCGAACCGGACGAGGCGATCACGTTCTGCCGGGAGCGGCTGATGACCGCGACGTTCTCGAGCGGATCCTGCTCGGATGCCTGAATCTGGATCACGCCATCGACCAGCCCCTTGGCCAGGCAATACTGCGCCAGGGCCGAGATCACGCCACCCGAAGAGCCGGCCCGGCGGATTTCCTCGTCGCCGGCATAGCCTTTGAGCGCCTCCAGCACTTCGCCCCAGATGGGGTGGTAGTGCTCGGTCTTGTACGGGCGGATGTCCAGCCCGAGCGCCGGGCATGAGGCCCCGAACGCACGGCTGGTCTGCTCGCTGGCGATGGGCTTGTCGCTGAACGCGGCGTTGAGGAAGGGACGACGATAGCCGTCGCGGTTGATCCGCATCTGGATCGCGTCTTCCTCGGCCACTGCGCTGCACATGCCGCAGCCGCTGCACAGGTCGTTCTTCAGGATGCGATTCAAGCGAGCTTTCATAACGAACCAGTCCTCATCGTCGGCGCCTCAGCGCTCGTCCGTTGGCGGCGGTAGATCGAACTCACCGCGCCGCCGTAGATAATCGTCAGCACGACCATGCCCAGGGTCGAAACCCAGGGCGCGGCCTGAATGCCGTAAAGCGGGATGAACCACCAGTAGCAGGCGACGGTGATCACGCCGGAGGCGATGATGCCGAACGTCCGCAGGAAGCCGGTACCCAGCGCCATGAGCTGTACGCCCAGGCCCGCCGCGACGAAGCGCGCCGCGGTGAAGCAGGCGAACGCCAGCCACAGGGTGTTGAGCTCGGCGTAGTCCGGGCCCAGGAAGTGATTGGTGAACAGCGGCCCGATGAAATAGAACGCTAGCGCGAAGATCAGGCCCAGCACGACGTACTCGAGCTCGATCCGCGCGCCGTAGCGCAGCAGATCGCGCGCGCCGGTGTGTAGCCGATGGGCGAACCGCGGGATATGCACGCTGGCCAGCAGGACGCTGAAAGGCACCGCGCCTTGCAACAGGCGCGAGCCGGCGAAGTAAATGCCAGCCGCCTCGCGTCCGGCGAGGTGATTGACCAGGATGACGTCGAGCTGCGCGAAGATGTTGGTCGCGCCGCTGTCGACCGCGAAGCTCGTCGAGCTGGCAAAGCGCTGCGCGACGGCCTGGCGCGTCGAGCGCAGGATGCTGCCCAGATGCACCAGCCGGGACAGCGCCCCGAGCGCCATCGCCGCATAGATCAACCGCGAAACCAGGAACGCCAGCCCCACGGCGATCACGTCATTGCGCAGCAGGATCGCCAGTGCGATGAGCGCGAAATGCAGCAGGGCGGTCACCACCACGATGCGCGTCTCGCGCTGGAACTGGCCGATGCTGCGGAACACCGTCAGGGTCAGGTCGCCGTAGGAGAACGCCAGCTGGCCCAGAAGGAACAGCACCGCGGCGATTCGCTCCTCGGTCGTCAGGTCCAGCCCCAGCAGGATCAGCGGAACCAGCACCAGGCAGGCCGGAATGACCAGCAGGGTCTTGGCCGCCAGGCTCGAGGACATGATTTCGCCGGCTCGCTCGCGCTCTGCGCCAATATCGCGCAGCGCCCGCATGCCGAAGCCGTAATCGGTCACCAGGGCGACGATGGTCGACCAGGTGATCACGATCGAAATGAAGCCGAAGTCCGTCGGGCCGAGCGTGCGAGCCAGAATCAGCAGGGTGCCGAGCGCCACGGCGGTCCGTGCCGCGGTGGTCACTCCCATCAGAGCGTGATCGCGCATGTCAGTCCTGCAGGACAGGCTGGCCCTGGCGTAGCGAGGTCATCAGCGACTCCAGCGAATAGCTGTACGCGGCGAGCTTGCGCTTGATGATCTCGGCGCTGGCCGCCACTTCCGCCTTGAGCTGGTCGCGCTCGGCCATGTGGGCGAACACCTTTGCCAGCGCTCCTTCCGTGGTCTCGGTTTTCAGATCGACGACACGGTGATAGTCGAGCGACTCGTACAAGCCTGCGAACTTGCGGCTGTAGGCGAGCGGCACGACCGGCACGCCGGCGGAGAACGCGGCGATGGTGGCGTGCATCCGGGCGCCGATGAAGAAGTCCATCCCACTGACGTAGGACTTGGCCTCGATCGGACCGCGGAAGCGCGGTGCGACCTTCAGCGCGGGGTAGCGCTCTTGCAGGCTGCGCGATACGGCGTAGTCGTCCTCGGCCGGAAACCCGAGCGGAATGACGTGCGGTACCAGATGGACCTCATGACCCTCGGCCAGCAGACGGGCGATCAGTGCGTCGGTGAGCGCCTTGTAGTCGGCCTTCAGGCCGAACTGGTTGGCGGTACCCTCGTAGCCACCGTGGTGGAGCAGGGCGGAGACACTGATGCCTACGGCCAGCCGCGACGGGTCGCGTGGCTCGATCTTGCGCTCGAAGGGCAGGTGGAACGCCACGTCGATGACTTCGTCGCGGTTGGTGATGCCCAACTGCTCGAGCACGGCGAACGACTGGTGATCGCGCGCGAAGACCAGCGTGCTCTTGCGCATCGCCCAGGCGGCCGCCTTGGCATTGGTATCCGACTTGAACGGGCCGATGGTCTGCGGCGAGAGGATCAGCGGTACCCGCGCCGCCAGCGCCATGCCCTTGCTGAGCAGCAGCTTGATCAGGCGCTTGCTGCCATAGATGTCGGAGAAGCTGTCGCCTTCGCCGATGTCGAAGATCGCATCACAGGACTTGATCGCCTGGAACAGCCCGACGGGATTCTTCAGCAGGCTTTTCTCGTTGAACTCGATGAACTCGTACTTGAACCGGTCGGCCGCTGGCGGGTAGTCGCAGGGGCCGGACGAGCCGATGATCAGAAATTCGGGCTCGATTCCCTTGCGTCGCGCGGCTTCATCGATGAGCAGCATGTTCGACAGGCTGAGTGCGCCGACGCCTAGATTGCCGGAAGAGAACGAATGCCAAAGCAGTCCGAATTTCATGGTCGAGGTGTCTCCAAAGGGGGTTGTTCGTGGGCGAGCGACGGTCAGGCGTCGGGCGTCTGTTCGGGCGTCTGGACCGCCGGCTCGGGGCCGAATTCGGTGCAGTCGTTCTCAAGATGCTTTTGCAGCACGGCCATCTGCGGCCGGTCCTTGCCGTCGCGCGGTTCGACCGACAGCGCGTAATCGCCCCAGCCGGGGCCGCCCGCCCAGTACGCGCTGGGTACGCAATGCTCGTTGAGGTAGGCGAGCATGTTGTCCATCGCCTCGAGCATGGCGGGTGAGTCGCCCGGTATGCCGTATTCGCCGAGGAAACCCTTCTGGCCGTTGGCCTTGAGCCACTCGACGAAGGGGCGCGCCCGCTCGACGCCGATCATCGGGTCCACGTTCTGGGCATCGCCTTTCTGGTAGCGCCCCGAAAAGTCGGGGTCGAAATAGAGGTGGCCTTCGTAGACGATCCGGTCGGCCGGGTCTTCGATGAGCAGGTTCTTGTTGACCTGGGGCCAGTGGAAGGCGCTCGACCAGCGTTCGCCTTCGATGAAGATCAGCGTTTCGTCATCCACTTCGCGGATCGCGTCGACCGCCGCCTGCGCCGCGCCTGGCCAGAGACCGGCGGTGCCGTGCGGCTCGTTCATGATGTCGTAGCCGAGCAGGGCAGGGTGGTCCTTGAATTTCTCCGCGAGCTGGCGCCAGACATCGGCGAAAGCCTCGTAAGGCACGTTCGGGCTGCCGATGATGTCGCCTTTGTAGCGGGCATAGTTGTGCATATCGAGGATGACCTTCTGGCCATGGTCCTCGGCGTAGTCGAGCGTGCGCTCGAGCAGTCGCAGGTAGTCGAAGTTCAGCCCCTTGTCGAGATCGTGCTGGATACGCTCCCAGATGAAGGGGAAACGAATCAGCTCGATGCCTTTTTCCTGGTAATAGGCGAAGTGCTTTTTCTCCGGGAAGAAGTAATTGGTGCCGTGTTTTCCCGGAAGGGCGCCGGGCGCGAAGCCGGCCGCGGAAAGGTTGATACCCACCAGCGCAATGCCGGCTTCGTCCTTATCGTTCGCCGCGAGCGTGGGTGCCATCCAACCGAGGCACAGGCCAAGGGCGAGGGCGGCGCTGAGGGTGCGTCTTTCGAAAAAGCTGTTCATGGCTGTACCTGGATCAACCTGTGTCGATGCGTTTCGCACGAGTTCGGGTTGCGAACCGCCGTTCGGCGCTTCACACGGGGCTCCGTCAGGCAGCGGTGGCTGCGAGGCGGATCATTGACAACATGAGCGTCGTCCAAATTCCATTTCAGTTGCCGGCCGCATGTTCTTGTTGGAGGGGCCTGGTGCAGCTGCGGTGGGCGGGTGCAGGGCCGCCCACCGCAGGTGTTACTTGGTGGTCTGGTATTCGTACTGGTAGTAGCCGTATTCGCCATAGGCGGATGTCTTGCGTTCGACGGCGTTGAAGATCACGCCCTTGACCAGCAGTCCGTTCTGTTCGAGGCGACGCTTCGCCGCTTCGATTTCCTTGATGCCGTTGAGGCCGTAGCGGGTCACCATCAGCGTGGTGCCGGCCTGGCTGCCGACCAGCGCGGCATCGGTCACCGCCAGGATCGGCGGGGTGTCGAAGATGACCAGGTCGTACATGGCGCCGACTTCCTTGACGAAGCGAGCGAAGTTCTCGTGCATCAGCAGTTCGGACGGGTTCGGCGGGAGCTGGCCGTGCGTCACGACGTGCAGGTTGTTCAGCTGCGTCTTCTGGATGGCATCGAACAGGGTGATGCGCCCGGAAAGGATGTCCGACAGGCCTTTGTCCGACTGGCAGCGCATGACCTTGTGCAGGTAACCCTTGCGCATGTCGGCATCGATCAGCAGGACCTTCTTGCCGGACTGGGCGGTGACGACCGCGAGGTTGCTGGTCACGAACGACTTGCCGACGCCCGGGCTCGGGCCGGTGATCATGAGGACGTTGTTCTTGGCCTCGATCATGGCGAAGTGCAGGCTGGTACGCAGGCTGCGCATCGCCTCGGTGGCCAGGTCGGCCGGATCGTTCACCGACAGCAGGTAGGAGGCGCTGCTCTTGTCGCGCTTGAAGTTGGCCAGGCGCTTCTCCAGCTGGCCTTGCTTCTCGCTGAACGGGATCGCGGCGTACACCGGAATGCCCTGGCGCTCGATGTCCTCGGGGTTTTCCACGCCGCGCTTGAGCGCTTCGCGAACGTATACGAAGAGCACCGCGATCAGGCCGCCAAGCAGCGTGGCGACGATGACGACCAGCGGCTTGTTGGGCTTGACCGGATCGTCCAGGTCGGCCGCGGCGTGGTCGATGATGCGCACGTTGCCCACGGTGCCGGCGCGGATGATGTCCAGCTCCTGGGTCTTGTTGAGCAGCATCGAGTAGGTTTCGGTCGCCACTTCCACGTCCCGGTTCAGACGCAGCAGCTCCTGCTGGGTGGACGGCAGCGTCTTGATCTGCGCTTCGAGTTCGGCCTTCTTCTGCTCGAGCAAGCCGATCTGATTCATCAGCGCCTGGAAATTGGGGTGCTGGCGGGTGAAGCGGCGCTCCATCTCGCTGCGTTGCAGGTTGAGCTCGGAAATCTGCTTTTCCAGATCGACAATACGGTCGAGGACAGACTGCGTTTCCGCACTGATATCCACCGAACTTGCACCGGTCTGGTACTTGTTCAAGGCTGTCTGGGCGCGTTCGAGCTGCTTGCGGACTTCCGGTACCTGCTTGCTCAGGAACTCGAGGCTCTGGGTGGCTTCGGCCGCGTTGCGTGCGACGTTCTGCTCCACATAGAGCTGGGCGACTTCTTCCAGGACGCGCACGGCCTTTTGCGGGTCGGTGTCTTCGAGCGTCACGTTGACGATGCCCGACTGCTTGCCGCGCTCACCGGCCGCCAGGCGCTCCTGGTAGCTCTCGGTGGTGTTGTAGGTGCGGTTCTTGATGACCGTGAAGGTCGTGCCCGGCCGCGCGATCAGCTTGGTCACGGTGATGGTGAATGCGTCACTGGTGACGGTATCGCCGACGCTGCCCTGCAGGACGACTTCGCCCGATGGGTCGCGCAGGATGAAGGCGTTGCCCTCGGCCGCTTCGAGCGTCAGCTCTTCGCCGTAGAGCGTCTCCGGCACGATGAGGTCGGTGATCTCGAGCACCTCGCCACCCCAGGCGTAGGTGTCGAAACCGGCGGGGTACCAGCCCAGCTCGCCTTCCTCGGAGGGTTCGAAGCGGCGCGCCATGAACCCGCCGATGATCGGGAAGTGGTGCGGCTTGATGATGATGTCGAGGTTCAGGTTATCGACTGCCTGGCCCACGACCGAGCGCGACTTCAGCAGCGCGATTTCGGTCTGCGCCGGAGAAACCGGCGGATTCGACGAGACGACGTCGGTCAGGCTGGGCAGACCGTTCTTGGGCTCGATCTGGATCATCGCGGTGGCCATGTACACCGGCGTGGCGAGCAGAGCGTAGGCGATGCCGAGGGCGGCGAAGAAGCCGGTGATGCCGAGGATCAGGCCGCGGTTGTTGACGAAGGTGGCAAAGAGGTGGGCAAGGTCGATGTCCTTTTCCTCTTTGGTTTCGTAGATCGGACGAGGCATGGTTGTCATCGAAGTTCCTTCTTCTTTATTTCAGGTAAGGAAGCCAGCTCTCGACGGACTGCGTCAGGAGGCTGTAGACGTGTTCGAAGGCAGGGCGGGCCTGACGGTAGGGGTCTGGGATTTCCAGGTCGTCACGCCATTTGCCGATGAGAAAGGTCTTGCCATGCACCTCGGGCGCGATTTGCCGCAGGTGCTGGATATGGCTGTGTTCCATCGCAAGGATCAGATCGGCCTGGTGCAGCATGTCGCTTTCGACTTGCCGCGCCCGGTGGGTCGGGAATTCCAGCCCGTTGTCCTGCAAAACGTCGTGGGCGGTCTTGTCCATCGGATGTCCTACTAATGCTCCGATACCTGCCGAGCTGACGGCGAGGTCTCGTCCCTGAAGCTTGTGGGCGAGCAACGCCTCAGCGGTTGGGCTGCGGCAGATGTTTCCCACACAAACGACCAGAATGTTCTTGAACATGGGTCAGCTCCCCGAACCGCGGACAGCGGTTCGCGACTGCCACGAATCGGCGAACAAGACTGAGAGATTGGCGTTGGTCATTAAGTTCCTTCCGCGTGATACGGCAAGTACGCGGTGCGCGTCCTGGCTAATGTCTGGCTGGTGGATGTGCGAGGCGGGCGTGCCGCCGCCCCGCGCAGTCGTCAGTACACGTCCTTGTTGAACAGCAAGGCCGGTACCGTTCTGAAGAGGATGTAGAGGTCGAACCACACCGACCACCGCTCGATGTAGTCGAGGTCGAACTCGACGCGCTTTTCGATCTTCTCGAGCGTGTCGGTCTCGCCGCGATAGCCATTGATCTGCGCCCATCCGGTGATGCCCGGCTTGACGCGATGGCGCGCGGAGTATTCGGCGACAGCCTCTTCGAACAGGACCCCGGCGGCCTTGGTCGCGGTGGCATGGGGTCGCGGGCCGACCATCGACATGCTGCCCAGGAAGACGTTCAGCAGCTGGGGCAATTCGTCCAGGCTGGTCTTGCGGATGAAGCGGCCGACGCGGGTGATCCGATCGTCATGGCGCGTGGTCTGGCGGTCGGCGTTGGCGTCCGACTTCTCGTGGTACATCGAGCGGAACTTGAATACCTCGATCAGCCGGTTGTTGTAGCCATAGCGCTTCTGGCGGAACAGCACCGGGCCACGCGAGTCGAGCTTGATGGCCAGCGCGATCAGCAGCATGACCGGGGCCGCTGCCAGCAGGGCCAGGCTCGACAGGAGGATGTCTTCGAGACGCTTGAACAGCGGCGACCAGCCGCGCAGGGGCAGGTCGGAGGCGATCAGGGTCGGCAGGCCGGCGACTTCGGTGATGCGCTTGTTGGCATGACGGAAGGCGACCATGTCCGGCACCAGCAGCACGTTGACCGGCAGGCGGCGCAGCTCGTTGATCAGCTGGCCGATGCGGCTGTCGGCGAACCAGGGCAGGGCAACCAGCACCTGGGTGACCTTTTCCTCGCGGATCATGCGCTCCAGGTCACGCATGTTGCCGAGCAGCGGCAGGTTGCCGAGGGTGCTGGGCAGGCGTTCCAGACGGTCGTCGATGAAGCCGAGCACGCCGGTGCGGATGTCGCGGTTGTGCTGCAGGTATTCGGCGACGCGCACGCCGTTGTCGGTGCCGCCGAGGATCACGGCGTTCTGCAGGAACATGCCGCGGTTCATGAGGCGGCGGAAGATCGAGAGCATCAGCAGGCGCTCGGCCCCGAACAGCACCATGCTGGTGGCGAACCAGAAGGCCAGGTGCGAAGGCTCCAGGTAATCGAGCAGGCCCATGCCCTGGTGCATGAAGATCAGCAGCGTGAACGCCGCGGCCCAGGCCAGCAGCATCGACCGGAAGCGGAGCAGCGTGCTGAAGATTTCCTCGCTGTAGATCCCGAGCGTCTGGAAGATCACGATGCTGAGGATGCCGAAGAACACCAGGAAGGCACTGAACGGCGCGCCGGCATTAGGCATGTCCAGCGGCAGGAAAGCCATCAGCAGCACGCCGGGCAATACCGCCGTGATGCCGTGAATGAGCCTGACGCTGGCAAGGAAATAGTCGACGAAACTGGGGTGTGCGTACTCGAGGGTTCCTACGGACTGAAAGCGCATACAAGGCTCCTTCCTCAGCTATTGCTAGCTCGATACTCAATTAATCGCCGCGACACGTGGGCCCTTGATGGCAGGCGGCCATCGCATCCCGTCTCCGGACCCCACCTCCGACCGCCGCTCTCGACCCGAGTTCACAGCATGGCCACTTGCCGTCAAAAAAATGCTTAATCCTGGTTCGAAGCGGCAGATCCTTGTTTTGCCGCGGAATTTTCCTGCCGACGGGTTGTCGTCGCCGGTTGGATCGATCCGTCTTTTCCAGACCGACGGCAGCGGCAGGGCCGATACAACTTCGTCTGCCGGGCTGGGTCTGAGCTTCTGGGATCGATACGGAGCATTGTTATGAACGACGCCAAGGCCTTCCTGGTCCTGCATGGCAAGCAGGCCTGCAACGACGAGGTACGCGAGGCCGTCAAGGCGCAGCGCGAACTTGGCTGGGACATCGCCGTCCGGCTGACCTGGGAAGCCGGCGACGCGCGCCGGGCGACACTCGATGCGCTGGATGCCGGCTACCCGACGGTGATCGCCGGCGGCGGCGACGGCACGCTGCGCGACGTGTGCGAGACCCTGGTGACCGCGCGCGCGCAGGCCAGCCTGGCCATGATGCCGCTGGGCACGGCCAATGACTTCGCCCGATCCGCGGGCGTGCCGGCGCTCCCCTTCGATGCGCTCGCACTGCTCGACGAGCCGGCCGTGACCATCGATATCGGCCAGATGAACGACCACTTCTTCCTGAACATGGCGACGGGCGGCTTCGGCTCGAAGGTGACCGCGACGACATCCGAGGAGTTGAAAAAAATGCTCGGGGGCGGTGCCTATCTGCTGACAGGGCTGACGCATTTCGCCGACGTGCATTCGATGTATGGCGAGTTCGATGGCCCCGATTTCCACTGGGCCGGCGAATTCCTCGCGATCGGGATCGGCAACGGCCGCCAGGCCGGCGGCGGGCAGGTGCTGTGCCCGCAGGCCAGCGTCGACGACGGTTTGCTGGATCTGTGCATTGTCCCCGCGCCCGAGGGGCCGCTCGACACCTTGAGCACCTTGTTCAATGGCAGCCTGCACGGCGTCGATTCGGTGGCGGTGACGGCCCGGCTTGCAAACGTCCGGGTTCAGGCGCCCGAGCCGGTCTACGTCAACCTCGACGGGGAGCCGCTGTGCTGCCGAGACATGCAGTTCAGCGTTCGCCCCAAGGCGCTGCGGGTGCATCTGCCGGCACATTCCCCCTTGCTGCGCGACGCCTTGCCACTCGCGACCGAGCCAATGCCCGGCAGCGGCTGAGCGACCCTCCGGATCGGCCTTTGCGCAACAGGAGTGATGGCGCGATGATGGCGCTCGATCGCCGACAGACTGCGGTCAAGAGTCCGCACTGGCGGCCGATACCCCTTGGGTCAGTTCATTAAGGAGCCTGCAATGGCCGGCATTCTCGATACGGTCGATCAACGCACCCAGCTGGTGGGCGAGAATCGCCTGGAAATTCTCATGTTCCGCTTGTCCGGCCGTCAGTTGTTCGCGATCAACGTCTTCAAGGTGCAGGAGGTCGTTCAGCTGCCGAAGCTCACGCTGATGCCGCACCGCCATCCGCATGTGCGCGGCGTAGTCAACCTGCGCGGACAGACCCTGCCCGTCATCGATCTTTCCCAGGCGATCGGCCTGCGGCCGCTGACGGTCGATGAGCGCAGCACCATCATCGTGACCGAGTACAACCGCTCCGTGCAGGCGTTCCTGGTCGGCGGGGTGGACCGCATCCTCAACCTGAACTGGGAATCCATCATGCCGCCGCCCGGCAGCGCGGGGCGTCATCACTACCTGACGGCGATCACCAAGGTCGAGGAGCAGCTGGTCGAGATCATCGACGTGGAAAAGGTGCTGGCCGAGATCGTGCCGTACGACACCCGCATCGCCGCCGAGCGCCTGGCCGATCCGTTGCTGGAAAAGGCCCGCGGACGCGAAGTGCTGCTGGTCGACGACTCGACGGTCGCGCTGTCCCAGCTGCGCGAGACGCTCAGCCAGCTCGGGTTGAAGATCCACACCGCCAGCGACGGCCTCAAGGGGCTGAATACCCTGCGTGGCTGGGCCGATGCCGGCCATTGCCTGACCGACAAGCTGCTGATGGTATTCACCGACGCCGAAATGCCAGAGATGGACGGCTACCGTCTGACGACCGAAATCCGCCATGACCCGCGGCTGCGCGACCTCTATGTCGTCCTGCACACGTCGTTGTCGGGCAGCTTCAACCAGGCGATGGTGCAAAAGGTCGGCTGCGACAATTTCCTCTCCAAGTTCCAGCCCGACAAGCTGGTGGACGTCATTCGCGATCGCCTGATGCGCGACGAGCCGGCCTGATTCCTGGGTTATCCTGCGCGCCTTCGTCCTGGAGGTGCGCATGGAGCTGTCCTCGATCTACCGTTTCCCCGTCAAATCCGCCGCCGGTCACGCCCTGCAGCGGGCTGAGGCCGATGCGTTGGGCCTGGTCGGCGATCGTCGCTGGATGGTGGTCGCCGCGGACAGCGGGCGCTTTCTCACCCAGCGGGTGCTTCCTCAGATGGCGCGCATCCAGCCGCAGTGGCTGGGTGGTGACGGCCTGTTGCTGCGTGCTCCGGGTCTGCCCGATCTGCCTGTCGCCTTGCCCGGTCGCGGGGCGGAAGCTCGTCTGGTAACCATCTGGGGGCGCCAGGTCAGCGCGCCCGATGCGGGCAATGCGGCAGCCGACTGGCTCGGTCAGGCGCTCGGGCGGCCCTGCCGGCTGGTGTATCTGCCGGCGGAGCAGGGGTTGCAGGTCGATCTCGATTACGCCTCGCCCGGCGACAAGGCGGCCTTCAGCGACGGTTTCCCCTTTCTTCTGATCGGCCAGTCTTCGCTGGATGACCTGTCGGCGCGCGTCGGTCGGGCCCTCGACATGATTCGTTTCCGGCCGAACCTGGTCGTCGCGGGCGCCGCGCCGTTCGCCGAGGACGACTGGCGGCGCATCCGCATCGGCGACATGACGTTTCGCGTCGCCAAGCCCTGTTCGCGCTGCGTCATCCCCACGGTCGACCCGGTGACGGGCGAGCGCGCCGCGGATGGCGAGCCGCTGGCGACGCTCATGCGCTACCGCAAGCGCGAGGGTGGGGTGTTCTTCGGCCAGAACCTGATCGCCGATGGCCCCGGCGTACTGGACGTTGGCATGCCGGTCGAGCGGCTGGAATGAAAAAAGGGACGGCCAGGCCGTCCCTTCGTTCGAGGCCGCGGCCAATCACTGGCTGTCGAAATAGCGCTCGTGCCATTCCACCAAGGGCTGAGGCGCATTGAGCTTCTGCCCGTAGATCACTGCGTAGGTCAGCACGTTCTGCACGTACTGGCGGGTTTCGTCGAAGGGAATGTTCTCCACCCAGACATCGACGGGCAGGTGGCGAGCGTCGCGCAGCCATTGCCGGACACGTCCGGGACCTGCGTTGTAGGCGGCCGAGGCGAGCACGCGGTTACCGTTGAACTGGCCGTAGACCTGGCTCAGGTAGGCCGCGCCGAGCTGCACGTTGGTCGCCGGATTGAGCACCTGGCTGTTCGATGACAGCGGAATGTCGAAACGCCGGGCCGTTTCCTTGGCGGTCGCCGGCATCAGCTGCATCAAACCCGTGGCGCCGGCATGGGAACGAGCATCGGCCATGAAGGCGCTTTCCTGCCGGGTGATGGCGAATACCCAGCTGGCATGGATGTCTCGCGCGCGCGCCGCCTGCACGAGGCTGCTGCGATAGGCCATGGGGAAGCGAATGTCCATATCGTCCCAGTATTCCGCCTGGCTCATGGTGCGGATCGCCGGGAAGTACCACTCCATGTCATAGGCGATGCGCGCCTGGGCGACCAGTTCGTCGCGATCGAAGAAGCGGCTCGCGTGGTACCACTCGCGCCGGCCGTCGACGATCTGGCCGCGGGCGTGGAATTCCAGCGCGCGGCGTATGCCGGGCGCGTTGCGAACGCGCGCGATCAGGGCATCGCTCAGTTCGAGCGGATCGTGGTTGAGCTTGTACGGGGCCTTGATGCGATCGGCTGACATGAACCCGTAGAAATCGCGCTCGCCGGACACCGGTCCGTAAAGCGAAGCGATCTGCTGATCTTTTTCGGGCTGCGCCAACTCGAGGGTGCGCGCCTTCCAGTAGCGCCAGCGGTTGGTCTGCGCCAGCGAAGCGGGGAATCGCGCGATCAGTGCATGGGCCTCGTCCCAGCGGCCAAGGCGCAGCAACAGCCGTGCGCGCCACTCGCTGACCGTGTCGTCGCGCAGCTCCGGATCGTATTCAGCCATGACCGCCAGGGCGCGCGGATCGAAGCGACGTGCCAGGGTCAGGCCCACCTGACGGGCGATGGCCACCTTTTCCTCGGCCGAGAACGACAGGCGGCGGGCATAGCCGTCGAGCAGCTGGAGCGCCTTCTCCGGGTCCTGTCGTGCCAGCCGGCGCAGACCGACCGAGACAATGTCGCCCATCGCTTCGCTCGGCGGCGCGAAGCGTCCGGTCTGCTGCAACAGGCGTGGCTTCTGCGCCGTCTCGACCAGCAGCTTGGCTTCGTCCTTCAGCGAGGTCATGCCTTTGCTCAGGTAGTTGGCCAGGCTGTAGTTGCCCGCTTCGACCGCCAGCTTCGCGCGCTTCCAGCGCATCTGTTCGGTGAGCTGGCCCTCGGCCGCCCAGTTGTCGAACAGCCGATCGCAGGCATCGGGCTGGGACTTGCCGACCAGCCACAGACGTTCGGCCGTCTTGAAGCCTTCGGCCAGCTGATCGTGCCCCAGCTGGTACTGCCCGTAGAGGCAGTCCAGCTCGGTGAAATTCATCTTCGGATCGTAATAACGGACGAAGGTGTCCCAGTCGCCGCGCTTGGCCAGCCGACGCAGCCAGCGCAGCTTCATCCAGTTGGCTTGCGGCAGGTCGCCGTGATCGGCCAGGAAGCGCTCGATCTCCGCGTTGCTCGCACTGTCGAGACGGTTGGTCAGGTCTTCGTATTCGAGATAGGGCGCCAGCGGGTAGTCGGCCAGCGCATCGGCGCTGCGCAGGTACGGGCCGCGGTCGCCCTTGGCCAGGGCGCGTTTGGCTTCATCGTAGAGTTGGCGTTGCTGGGTGAGGCTGGTTGCCTGGGTGGCCTCGATCGTGAGCGTGCCGAGGACGAGGCAAAGGAACAAACGGGAAAATCGGCCGCGCATGAAAGACTACCGGGGCGAGGGAACGGCGGGTTCGGGCGGCTAGCTTAACGCGGGGCCAGGGGCAATCAACCGTACGGCCAGTCTTGCATGCGGATTAATGCCGGGCTTCCGACGAACGCCCCTCTTCGGGCCGATCGATGGCCGTGATGATGCGCGCGGCGTTCGGCGCAAGTGCCTTCTGCTACTATGCGCGGCCTGTTTTCGGAGGTACCCATGACCCTGCTCAAGTTCACCGACGTGTCCCTCGCCTACGGCACTACGCCGCTGCTGGATCATGTGTCCTGGCAGATCGCGCGCGGGGAGCGGGTCTGCATCATCGGCCGCAACGGAGCCGGCAAATCGAGCCTGCTGCGCCTGGTGCAGGGCGGTTCGCCGGACGATGGCGAGATCTGGCGAGCGCCTGGACTGAAGATCGGCGAGCTGCCGCAGGAGCTGCCGCGGGCCGATGCGCGTACCGTCTACGACGTCGTGGCCGAAGGGCTGACGGGCGTCGGCGAGCTGCTGGCCCGCTACCACCATCTGAGCCAGAACATCGTCACCGACGCCGACCTCCAGCAGCTGATGCATGTTCAGCAGGAGCTCGAGGCCCGTGACGGATGGCGTCTTGGGCAACTGGTCGAAAGCACGCTCAGCCGCTTGCAACTGCCGGCCGAGAAGACGCTGGCCGAGCTGTCCGGCGGTTGGCGTCGTCGCGTCCTGCTCGCCCAGGCGCTGGTCAGCGAGCCCGATCTGCTGCTGCTCGACGAACCCACCAACCATCTCGACATCGGCGCCATTGCCTGGCTCGAGGATGCGCTCGCCGGGTTCAATGGCGCGGTCCTGTTCATCACCCACGACCGCGCATTCCTGCAGAATCTCGCGACGCGGATTCTCGAGCTCGATCGCGGCAACCTGATCGACTGGAACGGCGACTACGCGAGCTTTCTCGTGCACAAGGAGCAGCAGCTCGCGGCCGAGGAAACGGCCAATGCGCTGTTCGACAAGAGGCTCGCGCAGGAAGAAGTCTGGATTCGCCAGGGCATCAAGGCTCGCCGTACCCGCAACGAAGGCCGCGTGCGGGCCCTCAAGGCGATGCGCGCCGAGCGCAGCGAGCGGCGCGAACGTCAGGGCAAGGCCAGTTTCCAGGTGGAATCCGCCGAGAAGTCCGGCAAGCAGGTCATCGTCGCCGAGCAGGTCTCGTTCGGTTACCCGGGCCAGCCGCCGCTGGTTCGCGATTTCTCGATGGTGCTCCAGCGCGGCGACCGCATCGGCCTGCTCGGCGCCAACGGTACCGGCAAGACCACCCTGCTCAAGCTGTTGCTCGGCGACCTGCAGCCGACCGAGGGCCGGATCGAGTTCGGCACCAAGCTCGAGGTCGCCTATTTCGACCAACTCCGCCATCAGCTCGAGCCGGAGAAGACGGTCATCGACAACCTCGCCGAGGGGCGCGAGTTCATCACCATCGATGGCCAGAACCGGCATGTCTTGAGCTATCTCGGCGACTTCCTCTTCAGCCCGCAGCGGGCACGCACGCCGGTAAAGGCGCTGTCCGGCGGAGAGCGCGCCCGGCTGTTGCTGGCCAAGCTGTTCAGCAAACCCGCGAACCTGCTGGTACTCGACGAGCCGACCAACGACCTCGACGTGGAAACGCTCGAGCTGCTCGAGGAGGTGCTGCTCGGGTTCCAGGGCACGGTATTGATGGTCAGCCACGACCGCGTGTTCCTCGACAACGTGGTGACCAGCACGCTGGTGTTCGAGGGCCAGGGCGTGGTACGCGAGTATGTCGGCGGGTATCAGGACTGGCTCCGCCAGGGCGGCTCGACGCGGCTGCTTGGCGTCGGCGAAGGGCCGGGCAAGGCGGGGCAGGGGGCCGAGCCGTCGACCGCGCCGGAGCCCGCGCAGCCGACCAGCGCAGCCCAGCCGGCGGCACCAACGCCGCGTAAGAAGCTGAGCTACAAGTTGCAGCGTGAGCTGGAGGCGTTGCCCGGCGAGATCGAGCGTGTCGAGACGGCCCTGGCGGCAGCGCAGGCGGAAATCGCCGCGCCGACCTTCTACCAGCGACCTGCCGGCGAGACGACCGAGGTGCTCGCTCGCCTCGATGCCCTGCAGAACGAACTCGACCAGCTGCTGGAACGCTGGGCCGAGCTCGAGGACTAGTAAAGGCGGAGCCTCGGATGGCCATCGAATATCGGATCACGCTCGACGACGAGCACGAGTTCAACTACCGCATCGTGCTTGACCGGGTCCATGACCCGGAGTCGGCCGCTCGTGCGCCCGCCTGGACGCGCCTCGGGCATCATCAGTGCAGCAACTGCCCGCTGAGCAGGGAGCGCTTCGCCCACTGCCCGGCGGCGGTGGACCTGCACCGGGTGATCGAGGATTTCCAGGGCCTGCCTGCGATCCAGAAGGCGCACGTTCGCGTTCGTACGCCCGATCGCGAGTACGCGAAGCTGGTCGGGTTGGAGGAGGGGCTGCGGGCGCTATTGGGCGTGATCATGGCGACCAGTGCCTGCCCGGTGCTGTCGCGGCTGAGGCCGATGGCGCAGCAGCATCTGCCGTTCGCCAGCAACCAGGAGTTCGTGCTGCGTGCCGTCTCGCTCTACCTGACGCGGCAGTATTTCAACCTGCGCGAGGGGCGGCAGCCCGACTGGGAATTGCGCGGGCTGGTGGAGGCGTTCCAGGCCTTGCAGCTGGTCAATCAGGCGTTCTGGCAGCGCATTCACGACACCTGCAAGGGCGATTCGAACCTCAAGGCATTCCTGACATTTTTCTCGATGGCGTCGAGCCTGACGTATTCGCTCGAAGCGCAGCTGCGCAAGATACGCCCGCTCGTGATGATCACCGACGACGACATCGAGACCGCGTGATCCCGCGTGCCCGTTGCTGCGGGGCACGCGGGCGGCGGGCGCTCATTCCCCGCGGTTGAGCCGAACCGCAAGCACATCGCAGGGTGCGCCGTGCAGCACGTCATTGGCCGTCGAGCCCAGCAGTAGCGCCAGGCCGTGTCGGCCATGACTGCCGACCAGGATCAGATCGCAACCCTGTTCACGCGCCAGTCGGTGAATTTCCTGGCGTGGCTGGCCGTAGGCGAGGTGGCGCTGTTCGGAGGGCAGGCCCGCGTAGCGGCCGGCGAAGGTATCCAGCCGCTCGCGGGCCTGGTCGAACTGCTGTTGCTGCAGCATCGACAGGTCCATCGGCACGTCTCCGCCAAAGGCCATGGCCATCGGTTCGATCACATGCACCAGGGTGAGTTTGGCGCCGCTGGCGTTGGCCAGGTCCTGCGCGCGCTCGACTACGGGATGGCACTCGTCGTTAAGGTCGGTGGCAACCAGAATGTTCCGGTACGGCATGGTGTCTCCTCCTGAGCAAGTAGGTCTGTCGCAAGTATGGCACCGGCATGGCGGACATTCCCACCGCTGTGGCATTGCGGCATCTTGCGAGCGGTCGACGGCAGCCGCGACGGGGTTCGGGGACCGCGCGGAGGGCTGCTATCATGCCGGCCGGACCGAATGCGCGCTGCGACGATCCGTTCCACAGAGAGACTCCCATGCTGATCTTCGAAAACGATTACTCGATGGCCTGGGCCGCTTACGGCATCGCTGCCCTGGGCTGCCTGCTGGTCTGGTTCCGGATGACGCGGCCGCTCTGGCGTTGGCTGCGCGAACCGCTGCGGCTGCTGGTCGCCGTGCTGCTGGCGACGCCGACCATCGTCGATGCCGAGCGCGAACTCTTCGCCCCGGCGATTGCCATCACGGCCCTCGATATCCTGCTTGACGTAGGCAACAACGCCTGGCGCGCGGTCGCCGACCTGGCGTTGTATGGTTTCATCGCCTTCGCGCTTTACCTCATTCTGGCGGGGGTGCGCTGGCTGTTCGAGCGTCGGCGGGCGCACCGTGGCGAACCCGCGCAGCCCGCCGAGGCGGATGGGCGAACGCTGCGCGAGCGGCTGGCCGATGGCGAACGCTTCGATGGGCCACGCGCAAGCTTCGGCGGCGCGGGGGGACCGCGCGTCGAGCCACGGCTCTAGCGAACCTCACACCGAGACGACCCGTCGAATCGATAACGGCCCGGGGACCAGCAGATGTGCGAATTGCTAGGCATGAGCGCCAACGTACCGACCGACATCGTGTTCAGCTTCACCGGCCTGATGCAGCGCGGCGGCAAGACCGGCCCGCACAAGGACGGCTGGGGGCTGGCCTTCTACGAGGGCAAGGGCTTGCGGCTGTTCCAGGACCCGGTGGCCAGCTGCGAGTCGGAGGTCGCCAAGATGGTCCAGCACTACCTGATCAAGAGCGAGGTGGTGATCGGCCACATTCGCCAGGCCAACGTCGGCAAGGTGTCGCTGGTCAATACGCATCCGTTCGTGCGCGAGCTCTGGGGCCGGAACTGGTGCTTTGCGCACAACGGCCAACTGGCCGATTTCCGGCCCGCGCAGGGGCACTATCGGCCGGTCGGCGAAACCGACAGCGAGCTGGCGTTCTGCGACCTGCTCAACCGCATTCGCCACGACTTTCCCGAGCCGTGCGCGGCTGAGGCCATCTTGCCGATCATGGTCGAGGCCTGTGCGCAGTACCGCTCGCATGGGGTGTTCAACTGCCTGCTGAGCAACGGCGACTGGCTGTTCAGCTTTTGCACCACCAAGCTGGTCGAGATCACCCGCAAAGCTCCGTTCGGCCATGCGCAGTTGCGGGATGCCGAGCTGACCGTCGACTTCCAGCATGAAACCACGCCCAAGGATGTGGTCACGGTGCTGGCCACCGAGCCGCTTACCCAGAACGAAACCTGGACGACTCATCGCTCCGGTGAATGGAGCCTGTGGCGGCTGGGCGCCTGTGTCGCGCGCGGGCAGGTGGAGTCGCCGGCATGTTGAGAAGCTACCTGCGCCTGGTGGTGTTTGCGCTGGGATTGCTGGTGGGCGTGCAGGTGCCGGGCTTCATCGAGGCCTACGACCGCCACGTCGAGGCGAGGCGCCTGGAGGCGCAGGAAGGGTTGCAGGGCTTTCGGGAGACCGCTCGGCGGTTTTTCTCCGGCGACATGGCGGCGCTGGTCGAGCATTACCGCAACAGTGAGGATGCGGTGTTCCAGAGCGATGCGCAGAGCATCGAGCGGCTGGTCGAGCGTGCCCGCATCCTCGAACTGGAGTGGCGCGCCATGCAAGGGCCCTGGTACGCGCGCGTATGGCACCTGGCGTTCAGGGCCGATCGCTCGCTGATCGCCGAGGTCTGGCGGAGTTACCACTTCCAGGTTCTGCTCAGTCCGGCGGCCATCGCCTGGGGCTTGGGCTGCGCGCTCGTGCTGGCCTGGCTGGTGGAGTTGGCCGGTTTGCTGCTGTTTCGCCTGGCCGGCGGTCGGCGGCACCGTTCCCGGCGCCGTCGCCTGGCCTGATTGGTTCAACCGCGCGAGAGAAACCGCATCCCTTCTTCGAGCCCGCTGAGCGTCAGGGGGTACATCCGGTCCTCGACCAGTTCACGCACGATGCCGGTCGAGCTGGTATAGCCCCAGGTGTCCTTCGGGTAGGGATTGATCCAGACGAGCTTCTTGTACTTCTCCATGAAGCGCTGCATCCACACGTAGCCGGCTTCTTCGTTCCAGTGCTCGACGCTGCCGCCCGGCTGGGTGATCTCATAGGGGGCCATGGCCGCATCGCCGACGAACACTACTTTGTAATCCGGGCCGTACTTGTGCAGCAGGTCGAGCGTCGAAGTGCGCTCGGAAGTGCGGCGGAAGTTGTTCTTCCACACCGATTCATAGATGAAGTTGTGGAAGTAGAAGTACTCCAGGTGTTTGAACTCGGTCTTGCAGGCCGAGAACAGCTCCTCGCAGACCTTCACGTGGGCGTCCATCGAGCCGCCGATGTCGAACAGCAGCAGCAACTTGACCGTATTGCGTCGCTCGGGCCGCATCTGGATGTTGAGCAGGCCGGCGTCCTTGGCGGTGTGGTCGATGGTGCCGTCGATGTCCAGCTCCTCGGCGGCGCCTTCGCGCGCGAACTTGCGTAGCCGACGCAGGGCGATCTTGATGTTGCGGGTGCCGAGCTCGACCTGGTCGTCGAGGTTCTTGTATTCGCGCTGATCCCAGACTTTCACGGCTCGACCCTGGCGCTTGCCGGCGTCGCCGACGCGGATGCCCTCGGGATTGAAGCCGCCCGAGCCGAACGGGCTGGTGCCGCCGGTACCGATCCACTTGTTGCCGCCGGCGTGCTTCTCCTTTTGCTCCTCGAGGCGCTTCTTGAATTCCTCGATGAGCTTGTCGAGCCCGCCGAGTGACTGGATCTGCGCCTTTTCCTCGTCGGTCAGCAGCCGCTCGAATTCCTTGCGCAGCCATTCCTCGGGAATCAGTGCCTGCAAGTATTGGTCGAGGTTCTCCAGACCCTTGAAGTAGGCACCGAAGGCCCGGTCGAACTTATCGAAGTGGCGTTCGTCCTTGACCATGATGGTGCGGGCCAGAAAGTAGAACTCGTCCATGTCGGCGAAGACGACCTTGTGGTCGAGCGCATCGATCAGGTCGAGCAGTTCGCGCACTGAAACCGGCACCTTGGCCGCGCGCATTTCATTGAACAGGCCAAGCAGCATAGCTACCTCTGGCCGCGCCCGCTCCGGCGCGGCGGATGTGATGACTGTCAGGCGTCGTCCGCATGTTGCGGCAACCCGTCCCGGATCTCGTACCAGTCGGCTTTCGATCCGGTGTAAATGTGTGACTGCGGCGGCGGTGGCAGCGGCGAATCGAGGGTGCCCGCGGCAACGCCGACCTCATGCTCGCGATTGTCGACGAACTGGAGGTTCGCCCCGCAATGCTTGCAGAAGGTTCGCGTCACGTGCTCGGACGAGTGGTAGACGCCCAGCTCCTCCTTGCCCTCGGTGAAGTGAAAGCGATCCAGCGGCACGCTCGCGTAGGTGGCGAACGCCGCGCCATGCACCTTGCGGCACATGCTGCAGTGGCAATGAGTCAGCGAATCGATGTCCGCATCGATGCGGTATTTGACCGCGCCGCAAAGGCAGCTTCCGGTATGCATGTCGAATTCTCCAGCCGAGGGTTCGAACGGTGCCGGGGCGGTGGCGAATCGACTCAGCGGCTGGCGCGGCGGCTCATGAACGCCAGGCGTTCGAGCAGCTGGACATCCTGCTCGTTCTTCACCAGCGCGCCGGCCAGTGGCGGAATCGCCTTGGTCGGATCGCGCTCGCGCAGAACGGCTTCGCCGATTTCGTCTGCCATCAGCAGTTTCAACCAGTCGACCAGTTCCGAGGTCGAGGGTTTCTTCTTCAGGCCCGGCACCTTGCGCACGTCGAAGAAGATATCCAGCGCTTCGCTGACCAGCGATTGCTTGATGGCGGGGAAATGCACGTCGACGATCTTTTGCAGCGTGTCGCGATCGGGGAAGGCGATGTAATGAAAGAAGCAGCGGCGCAGGAAGGCGTCCGGCAGCTCCTTCTCGTTGTTCGAGGTGATGATGATGATCGGACGCTGCCTGGCCTTGATGGTCTCGTTCGTCTCGTAGACGAAGAATTCCATCTTGTCGAGTTCCTGCAACAGGTCGTTGGGGAATTCGATGTCCGCCTTGTCGATTTCGTCGATCAGCAGGATCACGCGCTCCTCGGCTTCGAAGGCCTCCCAGAGCTTGCCCTTCTTGATGTAGTTCTTCACGTCGTGGACCTTGTCCACGCCCAGCTGCGAGTCGCGCAGACGGCTGACCGCGTCGTACTCGTACAGGCCCTGGTGCGCCTTGGTGGTCGACTTGATGTGCCAGGTGATCAGCTTGGCACCGAAGGATTCGGCCAGCTGCTCGGCGAGCATCGTCTTGCCGGTGCCGGGCTCGCCCTTGACCAGCAGGGGTCGTTGCAGGGTGATGGCGGCATTGACCGCGAGCTTCAGATCGTCGGTGGCGACGTAGGACTGAGTGCCTTCGAACTTCATTGGGATTTCCTTTGTGCTGGGGCCCGGGCTGACGCGTGAGCAGGCGATCGACTATACCGGCGGTCGCCGATGCTGTGAACGAAGTGCCGGCATTCAGTCACTGAATGATCGTTGCGCCCGCACCTGGCTGCGGGCGGCCCGTCATTGCTCGGGGTTTTCGAAGCGCGGCTGGAAGGCTTCGATGAAGGCGTTGCGCAGGATGGCAACGAACATCTGGAACGGGCTGACCTCCGGGTCTTTCAGGCTGCCATCGAGTTCGACGCGCGTCGCGACCTGATCCTTCGGCTGGTTCTGCAGGACGCTCTCCGCCGCGCCCACCAGGCCCTCCCAGACATTGCGCCAGAAGCCCTTGTCCTGCTGCTCGACGTCCTGTTGCCAGTCGAACACTTCGGCGTGGTGCAGCAGCGGCTTGATGTAGCCATCGAGCTGGCTGTCGACCACGTCGACCTCGACGACCAGATCGCCGGTGCCGCTCTTGAAATCGAAATTGGCGTAGGCACGGGCGAAGTCGTTCAGGCGGGTCAGTTGCACGTCGACGATGCGCAACATGAAATGGAAGTCCTCCATCCGCACCAGAGGGTCGAACTCGGCCTGCACATCCAGCGGCGCATGGGCGAGAAACAGTGCGCTGCCGACGAGGCTGGCGCTGCGCTTGGCCTGCGCGTCGCCCGCGTTGCTGAGCCCGTGGACGGTCAGGTCGATCTGGTTCGCATAGAGGTTGACCGGCGGCTCGGAGGTGAAATTGCGAAAGTGCACCGCGCCGTCGATGACTTCCACGATTTCCAGCCGGATCGGCACCATTTCGCGCAGCTTGTCGCGCCAGTCGACGCCTTCGCCGGTCTGGTCCTCTTCCCCTTCACCGTCGACGAAGTTCAGCTCGGGACTGTGCAGCGTCAGCTTCGCCACCAGTGCCCCATCGCCGAACAGCGACGCCCAGCTCACCGCGATGTCCACTTCCGGCACTTCCAGGAAGGGAATCTCCGCTTCGTCGGTCACCTGTTCGATGGTCAGCCCGTTGAGCTGGTAGGCGCCTCGCCAGAGCGAAATGTCGACGTCATCGATGTGCCCGGAATAACTGCCCATGTCCGCCATCTTCTCGTTGAGATAGTCGCGAACCAGGCCGGGCAACGCCACGCGCAAGGCCACCAGGAGCAGCGCGATGACGATCAGGGTGACGAGAGTGATGCGAGCTGACTTTCTCATGCCTAAACTGACTGCCTTCGGAAACAGGGGTTCAGCGTGTTCATCGCCCTTTTCCGCACCCACGGCACGCCAGGCAAACGACAAAGGAACAGTGACCATGAGCCGCATATACACAGATAACGCACAGTCGATCGGCAACACGCCGCTGGTCCGGATCAACCGGCTGGGCCCGCAGGGCGTGACGCTGCTGGCCAAGGTCGAGGGTCGCAACCCGGCGTACTCGGTCAAGTGCCGCATCGGCGCGAGCATGATCTGGGCGGCAGAGGAGTCGGGCCGTCTCAAGCCCGGCATGACCATCGTCGAGCCGACTTCCGGCAACACCGGCATCGGCCTGGCATTCGTCGCGGCGGCCAAGGGCTACAAGCTGATGCTGACCATGCCGGCCTCCATGAGCCTGGAACGGCGCAAGGTGCTCAAGGCGCTGGGCGCGGAACTGGTGCTGACGGAGCCGGCCAAGGGCATGAAGGGTGCGATCGAGAAGGCCGCGGAGATCGCCAACGCCGATCCGGCGCAGTATTTCCTGCCGCAACAGTTCGAGAACCCGGCCAACCCGGCGATCCACGAGAAAACCACCGGGCCGGAAATCTGGAACGACACGGACGGTGCGATCGACGTGCTGGTTGCCGGCGTCGGCACGGGCGGAACCATCACCGGCGTGTCGCGTTACATCAAGGGGACGCAGGGCAAGCCGATCCTGTCGGTGGCGGTCGAGCCGGCGGCGTCGCCGATCATCACCCAGGCGATGGCTGGCGACGAACTCAAGCCCAGCCCGCACAAGATCCAGGGGCTCGGTGCCGGGTTCATCCCGAAGAACCTGGACCTCTCGATGGTCGACCGCGCCCTGTGCGTGACTGACGAGGAATCCAAGGAGATGGCCCTGCGCCTGATGCGCGAAGAGGGCATGCTCTGCGGCATTTCGGGAGGCGCCGCCGTGGCTGCGGCGGTCCGGCTGGCCCAGGAGCCCGACATGCAGGGCAAGACGATCGTCGTGGTGCTGCCCGATTCGGGCGAGCGCTACCTGTCGAGCATGCTGTTTGCCGACCTGTTCACCGACCAGGAAATGGTGCAGTAAGGCCCACGGCGCCAGGCCGCTTGTTGGGCCTGGCGCCGGTGTCTGCGATCAGGGTGCGCGCCGCTCCGGCTCCAACTCGGCGGTTTGCACCTCCGAGGGTATAGCCGGCTCCGGCTCGGCCGGCGCGGGCTTGAGAACCAGCCACAGCGCGATGGCGATCAGCGTGCCGCCTTGCAGGTAAGCCCAGGACAGCGGCTCGTCCAGCAGCAGGACGCCCCAGAACACGCCGAACGGTGGGATCAGGAAGGTCACGGTCAGCGTACGTACCGGGCCGATATCGGCGAGCAGGCGGAAATAGAGGATGTAGGCGAAGGCCGTGCAACCGATCCCCAAGGCCAGCAGGCTTGCCCAGAGCGTGCCGTCGCCCCAGGAGGCCGGCGGTTCGATCGCGACCGACACACCGAACAACGGTAGCATCGCCAGGGCGGCGCCGGCCTGGCTGGCGAAGGCCACCAGGCGGCTGTCCAGACCGCCGCGGTCGTTGATCCAGCGGCGGGTGAGGAAGCCGCCCAGGCCATAGCAGGCGGTCGCACCGAGACAGGCGAGGGCGCCGACCAATAATTCCATGTCGTAGGCCACCGGCCCGGTGCGGGTCAGCAGCGCAACGCCCACCAGCCCGAAGCAGACCCCGGCCAGCTTGGCGCCGGTCATCTTCTCGGCGAAGAGCAGCGCACCGATCAGCACGCCCATCAAAGGCGTCGTGGCGTTGAAGATCGCCGAGTAGCCGGCCGGCAGCAACTGTGCCGCGACCGCGTAGCAGGCGAAGGGAATGCCGGAATTCACCACGCCGAGTACCAGGCAGGCGCCCAGCTTGCCGTCGAACGACCAGCGCGTTCGCATCGCCAGCAGGATGGCCAGGAGCCCGACCGTCGCCAGCAGCACGCGGAAGAACGCCGTCGGGAAGGTGCCGAGCACCGGCGCGATGATGCGCATGAACAGAAAGCTGGCGCCCCAGATGGCGGCCAGGCCGGTGAGACGAAGCAGATCGAGGGTACGCATGCGAGCGACTCCAGAGGGACCTGGCCAGTCTCGTCCGCGCATCCGTGAGTGGCAATCCGAATCCTGCTCATCGAGTTCGCGACCAAGCCGACATGCGGCACCAGCGGACAGATGGCAGTTCTCCAGAAAGGTGGGCTGAAGCCCACCCTGCCGGCAGCCCGGACAATGAGTGGGTTCTGCGCATGCCGTCGTGGCCCAAGGACGCCTTCGCCTCCTCGGCGTCATCATCGCGACCAAAGTGCTGCTTTCCTTGCCCTGGTCCGCTGGCTACTCTCGCCGTCCAGGCTCCCTGAGAGAACGCTCCATGTCACAGCAATGGCCGGCCGCGGAGATCGCCCGCCGCATCCTTCTCGGTTTCGATGATTATCGCGACCATTTCCGCCAGATCACCGAGGGCGCGCGGCAGCGCTTCGAACAGGCGCAGTGGCAGGAGGCGCAGCAGGCCTCCGCTGCGCGGATTCGGCTCTACGAGGAGAAGGTCGCCGAGACCGGCGAGGCGCTGCGTGCGCACTTCGCTGACCTGGATCTGTTGCAGGTCGAGCGCTGGCCCGAGGTCAAGCAGGCCTACATCGACCTGATTGACGTGCGGCTGGACGATGAGCTGTCCGAGACCTGGTACAACTCGATCTTCTGCTGCCTGTTCAGCCATGACTGCATCAGCGACAACACTATGTTCATCCACAGCACGCGTCCGGCCGTGCGCCTTCATGCGCGCCCGGCGCAGACACGCGTGTACCGGCCGGCGGGCGATCTGGCCGGCATGCTGCGGCGGATGCTCGACGAGTACGCCTTCGCCGTGCCTTACGAGGACATCGATCGGGACGTCGAGCGCCTGCTCGGCGAGCTGGTCGACTGCCTGCCCGACTGGGTCTGCAAGGACCCGCAGCTGACCGTCGAGCTGTTCTCCTCGGTGCTCTATCGCAACAAGGGCGCCTATCTGGTCGGGCGCATCCAGACGCTCGACGAGCAATGGCCGCTGGTGATTCCGCTGCTCAACCGCGAAGGCCGCGGCATCGTCCCCGACACGCTGATCACCGACGAGGCCGAGGTTTCGATCATCTTTTCCTTCACCCGCTCGTACTTCATGGTGGAAGTGCCGGTTCCGGCGGAGTTCATCGGCTTTCTCAAGCGCATCCTGCCCGGCAAGCACATCGCCGAGCTGTATACCTCCATCGGCTTCTACAAACAGGGCAAGTCGGAGTTCTACCGCGCGCTGATCAACCACCTGGCGACGACCGACGACCGCTTCGTCATGGCGCCGGGCGTGCGCGGCATGGTCATGAGCGTGTTCACGCTGCCGGGCTTCAACACGGTGTTCAAGATCGTCAAGGACCGTTTCTCGCCGACCAAGAACATCAGCCGCGACACCGTCATCGAGAAGTACCGGCTGGTGAAGAACGTCGACCGCGTCGGGCGGATGGCCGATACCCAGGAGTTCGCCGACTTCCGCTTTCCGCTGGCCAAGTTCGAGCCGGAGTGCCTGGCCGAGCTGCTGGAGGTCGCGCCCTCGACCGTGGTGGTGGAGGGCGACACCGTGCTGATCCGCCATTGCTGGACCGAACGCCGCATGACGCCGCTCAACCTCTATCTGGAATCGGCCAGCGAACAGCAGACCCTCCAGGCGCTGGAAGACTACGGGCTGGCGATCAAGCAACTGGCCGCGGCGAACATCTTCCCGGGCGACATGCTGCTCAAGAACTTCGGCGTCACCCGGCACGGCCGCGTGGTGTTCTACGACTACGACGAGATCTGCTACCTGACCGAGGTGAATTTTCGCTACATCCCGGAGGCGCGTTACCCCGAGGACGAGTTGTCCTCGGAGCCCTGGTACTCGGTCGGGCCGAACGACGTCTTTCCCGAGGAGTTCCCGCGCTTCCTGTTCGCCGACCAGGCCCAACGCCGGTTGTTCGCGCGGCTGCATGGCGATCTGTACGACGCCGACTACTGGAAGAGCCTTCAGCAGGCCATCAATGCGGGCAAGGTGATCGATGTCTTTCCCTACCGGCGCAGGGCGTCGGATGCCGAGCGAACCCATCGAGCGGAGCATTGATCGCCGATCGCTGTCCATTGCAGGCTCGCCGGTTCGCCGGCAGGCCCAAGACGATAAGGCCGTGCGTCGACACGGCCTGTTTTGCCTGGGTGCGAATCCCTCTAGCCGAACAAGGACAGTGCCGTGTCGTTTCACACCAATCACAACACCTGCGGCGCCTGGCTGCTGGCCGCGGCCACAGCCGGCCTGTCGCCGCTCGCCTGCGCCCAGGAGGCGCTCGAGACCGAGCCGCTGATCATCACCGCGCCGCGCACCGAGTCGGCCTGGATTCGCACGCCGGCCGCCGTCGGTAGCGTGTCGTCCGCCGATGTCGAAGGCGAGCAGCGGCTTGCGCTCGATCGTCTGCTGGCGCCAATCCCCGGCGTGCTGACGCAGAACCGCTACAACCTGGCCCAGGGCATGCGCCTGTCGATTCGCGGTTTCGGCGCGCGGGCGAGCTTTGGCGTGCGGGGCGTGCGGGTGCTGGTCGATGGCGTACCGCTGACCATGCCTGATGGGCAGACCGAACTGGACGGCCTGGACCTCGGTTTGGTGGAAAATGTCGAGGTCCTGCGTGGCCCGGCTTCGACGCTGTACGGCAACGCCGCCGGTGGCGTGCTGCTGATCGAGACCCGCGAGCCTCCGGCCGTGCCTTATACGCAACTCGACCTGAGCGTCGGCGAGCTGGGCTATCGCCGGGCGCGTGTCGAGGCCGGCACCAGCGTGGGCGACTGGGGCGGGCTGGTCGCGTTCAGCCGGACCGAGCTCGACGGCTATCGCGAGCACGGCTACGCCGAGACCTACAACGTCACCGGCAAGCTGAAGTGGTACGCCACCGCCGGCCAGCTGGGATTGACCGTGAATGCCATCGACAACCGCATCGAGGATCCGGGCGGCCTGCGGATAGGCGAGGTCCGTGCGGATCGCGATCAGGCGGCGCCGAACAACCTGCGCTTCGGCGGCGACGAGACGATTCGCCAGCAGCGCATGGCGCTGATCTGGGATGGCTACGCACCGGGCGAGGACAGCTACCGGCTGCGCACCTGGTACGGGCATCGCGATTTCGCCAACCGCCTGCCGTTCCAGGACGGCGGGCAGGGCGCGTTCGACCGGCATTTCGCCGGCGCCAGCGCGCAGTACACCCATCGCACCACCGCATTCGGCCTGCCGCATGCCGTGACCGGCGGGGTGGATGTGGAGGCGCAACGCGATAACCGCACGCGTCATGACAATCTGCTCGGCGAGCGCGGCGCACTGACCAGCGACCAGCGTGAAAAAGCCGACAGCTGGGCGTTGTTCGTCGAAGACCAGGTCAGCCTGGGCGAACGCTGGCTGGCGGCGCTTGGCGCCCGCTATGACGTGGTCGAACTGGAAGTCGACGATGCCTTCGTGACGGCCACCGATCCGGACGAATCCGGTTCGCGCAGGCTCGAGGACTGGAACTACAGTGCCGGCCTTAGTTACCGGCTCGATGCGCACCACAGTCTCTACGGCCGTGTTGCCACCTCCTTCGAGACGCCGACCATCAACGAGCTGGCCAACCCGGCCGGCGGCGGCTTCAACCCGTCGCTGGGCCCGGCGCAGGCGTTCAACCGTGAGGTTGGGCTGAAGGGCGAGTGGTCCGATCTGCGCTACGAGGTCGCGATCTTCCGCGTCGATATCGAAGACGAGCTGGTGCCCTACACTCTGGCAGGGCAGGCCGGGCGCAGCTATTACCGCAACGCCGGCGAATCGCGCCGCGACGGCCTCGAGGCGAGCCTGGACTGGCGCTTCGCGCCGAGCTGGCAGCTCATCGCGGCCTACACCCTCAACGACTTCGAGTACGTCGACTACCGGACCGAGGACGGTGTGTTCGACGGCAACCGGCTGCCGGGCATCGCCCGCCAGGCGCTGTTCACCGAACTGGCCTACGAACGCGACGGCTGGTACGGCCGCATCAACCTCAATGCCTTCGGCCCCCAGTACGCCGACGATGCCAACCAGACCCGCATCGGCGGCTATGCGCTGATCAACCTGCGGCTGGGCAAGCGCTTCGAATGGGCCGGCCAGCAGTTCGAGCCTTACCTCGGTATCGACAACCTGGCCGACCGGGACTACTACGACAATATCCGTATCAACGCGACCTTCGGCCGCTACTTCGAGCCGGGGCCGGGGCGCACCCTCTACGCCGGGCTCAAGGCGACGTTCTGACCGTATGACTCCGCCCGGCGAACTCATGTCGGCGGTACCGGTCGCACCTTATGAGGGCCGGCGCATCGGTGACGATGCGAGGCCTCCGATGTCGGGCCAGGCGGCACGGCCCGAGCGGCGCTGGCTGCGGCCGGCGCAGGAGCGGGCGTCACGGAATGAATCAAGTCGCCGCACCGGTGGCAATGGGCTAGGCTGTCAGGCAGGCAGCATGCGCCGCCGGCGGTACCCAACCATTGCGTTGTAGGAGGGTCGATTCATGAAAGCATGGCTCAATCGTGTCAGCTGGAACCTGGCGGTGCTGTTGGGGTGGGTCGAACCCCCGCGGCCGCAGCCGATTCCGGTCCGGGTCCAGCCTCGCCGGGCGCCGCCGCGCCGTTGAGCCTGCCCCGTCAGGCGGTGTGCTCCAGCACGGAGACCGCCGCCTGAGCCGCCACCTCACCGATCACCAGAATCGCCGGGCTCTTGAGCGCGAAGGTGAGCGCGTGGGCGGCCATTTCGCCGAGCGTCGTGCGGCATTCGCGTTGCTGTGGCAGTGAGGCATTTTCGATCATCGCCACAGGTGTCGACGCGGGGAGCCCACCGTCGAGCAATCCACTCTGAACCTGCTCCAGCCGCGCCACGCCCATGTACACGACCAGCGTCGTGCCGGTGTTGGCCAGCGCCCGCCACTGGAGGCTGCTTTCGTCGAGCGTGTGGGCGGTGACCAGCGTGACGCCCCGTGCCACGCCACGGTGCGTGAGCGAGATGCCGCATTGCGTGGCCCCGGCCAGTCCGGCGGTGATGCCGTTGACCAGCTCGACCTCGATCCCGCGTGCGGCCAGCCAATCGGCTTCTTCCTTGCCGCGTCCGAAGATGCAGGGGTCGCCGCCTTTCAGGCGCACCACGCACAGGCCCTGCCGCGCGTAGCGCGCCATCAGCCGATGGATGAACGCCTGCGGTGTCGAGCGACAGCCGCCGCGCTTGCCGACAGGAATCACCCGCGCGTTCGGGCAATGCTCGAGAACGGCGGGGTTGACCAGATCGTCGATCAGCACCACCTCGGCTTCACCCAGTGCGCGCACCGCCTTGAGCGTAAGCAACTCCGGATCGCCCGGACCCGCACCGACCAGCCAGACTTTCGCTGCCATGCCATTTCCTCGTCGGGCATTGCCCGTACCTCGTTTGCTTCCGGCGCCGCCGTGGGCGAGCGCCGATCGTCCTGTGCTACGCATCGACCGGCTGCCGAGCGATCAGGCGTCGGATTTCCGGGATGCAGGAGCCACATTGGGTGCCGCAGCCCAGCTCGCGCTTGAGGCCCTCGAGATCGAGCCCGGCGGCGATTCCGGCGCAGACACGCGCCTGGCTGATGTCCATGCAGTTGCACAGCGTCTTGCCGGCGGGAGCGGTCGTCGCCCGTGGCGCCTCGCTCAGCGGCGCGAGCAGCCAGGGTCGCAGCGCCGGGTCGAGTGTGCCGTCCTGCCAAAGCTGCTTGAGCCAATCCCGTGCAGCGGTTTCGCCCGCCAGGCGCAGCGACAGCAGGCGTCCCTGTTCCACGCGTACCCGCTTGCCGACGGCGCGGCGTGGATCGTCATAAGTCAGGACCGGTCCGTCGGCGAGATCCAGCAGGCGGTCGATCATCTCCAGCCATTCGCTGCCGGGCGCGTCCTGGCGTGCGGCGCGGATCACCAGGGCCGCGCGGTCCCGCCCGGCGAGCGAGAAGCTGGCGTAGTCAAAGCCTTCGAACATCGGCCGCACGGCTTCGAGCCGCGCCTGCACGCGGCCCTCGGCGAGCGCGAAGAAGTGCCACGGCAGGTCGACCCGTTCAATCTCGATGCCGGCGTGCTTGAGTTCCGGTTGCTGCGACAGGGGATCGCGCGCCGGCAGGGTCAGCGCGTTGATGCCAAGCCCTTTCAGAAAGCGGTCGCCCCAGTGCATCGGCACGAAGGCCTGCTCCGGCCGCAGGCTGGGATCGGCCTGCACCGGCAGCACGAGCCCGGCGCGGCGACTGCGCACGCGCACCAGCTCGCCCTCGACGAGGCCACGCTGCGCCAGCGTCTGCGGGTGCAGGCCGAGCAACGGCTGCTCGACGTGACCGAACAGCCGGGCCGCCGTGCCGGTGCGGCTCATGCCGTGCCAGTGGTCGCGCAGTCGGCCGGTGTTGAGCGTGAGCGGGTAACGCGTGTCGCGCGATTCAATCGGCGGAACGTAGGCATCGGCGATGAAGCGGGCTCGACCGCTAGGCGTCGGGAACCGTCCGGCGGCGTACAGGCGTGCGGTGCCCGTTGCGGCGCCGGTAGGGAAGGGCCACTGCTGCGGGCCGTGCACGTCGATCCGGGCGTAATCGAGGCCGCTGTAATCCAGATCGCGGCCGGCGGTGAGCGCCTTGTATTCCTCGAACAGGGCCTGGGGCGTCTGGAAGTCGAACAGACTTGGCGCCCCCGGACGCAGGTGACGCTCGAGGCGACGCGCGAAATCGCAGGCGATGGCCCAGTCAGGACGTGCCTCGCCGGGTGCGGGTACCGCCTGGCGCACGCGGCTGATGCGCCGCTCGGAGTTGGTCACCGTGCCGTCCTTTTCCCCCCAGCTCGCGGCCGGCAGCAGCAGATCGGCGTGGCGACAGGTTTCGGTCGTGGCGAAGGCTTCCTGCACCACCACGAAGGGGCAGGCGGCGAGCGCCTGGTGCACGCGCTGCTGATCGGGCAGCGACTGCGCGGGGTTGGTGCAGACGATCCACAGGGCCTTGATCCGCCCGTCATGCACCGCTTCGAACAGCTCGATCGCCGACAGCCCCGGCTGTGCCGGCACGGCGGGCACGCCCCAGTAGGCGGCGACCTCGGCACGGTGCGCGGGATCGGCGACTTCGCGATGCCCCGGCAGGAGGTTGGACAGGCTGCCCGTCTCGCGGCCGCCCATCGCATTGGGCTGGCCGGTGAGCGAGAAGGGGCCGGCGCCAACCCGGCCGATCTGGCCGGTGGCCAGGTGCAGGTTGATCAGCGCGCTGTTCTTCGCGCTGCCGGCGGTCGACTGGTTGAGCCCCATGCACCACAGGGACAGAAACGACGCCGCACCGCCGATCATTTGAGCGCAGGCGAAGAGGTCACGGACGTCGATACCACAGCGCTCGGCCACCTGCGCCGGCGTGTAATCCTGCACCAGCGCTTCGAGTGCGTCGAAGCCTTCGGTATGCGACGCGATGAAGCCGCGATCGACGTGTCCGTCCCGAAGCAGCAGGTGCAGCAAGCCGTGGAACAGCGCAACGTCGGTGCCTGGCAGGATCTGCAGGTGCAGGTCGGCCAGCTCGCAGGTGTCGGTGCGCCGCGGGTCGACGACGATCACTTTCATTTGCGGGCGCCTGGCACGAGCTTCTTCGAGCCGGCGGAACAGCACGGGGTGGGCGTAGGCCATGTTGCTGCCGGCGATGAGCAGGCAATCGGTCTGCTCGATGTCTTCGTAGCAGCACGGCGGTGCATCGGCGCCGAGGCTGCGCTTGTAGCCGACCACGGCCGAAGACATGCACAGGCGGGAGTTCGAATCGAGGTTGTTGGTGCCCACCAGGGCGCGGGCGAGCTTGTTGAAGGCGTAGTAGTCCTCGGTCAGCAACTGGCCGGATACGTAGAAGGCCACGCTCTCGGGCCCATGCTGGCGGAGCGTGTCGGCGAATACGCCGGCGGCATGGTCCAGCGCGCTGTCCCAGGCGACACGGCTGCGCGGCAGCCCCTTGCCCAGGCGCAACTCAGGGTGCAATGCACGCGCATCCAGGTCGCCGGTGAGGTGCAGGGTCGTGCCCTTGCTGCACAACCTGCCGAGGTTGGCGGGATGGGATGAATCGCCCGCGACACCGAGAATGCGCTCGCCGTCATGCTCGATCAGCACGCCACAACCGACGCCGCAGTAGCAGCAGGTCGAGGCCGTGGTTCGGGCGGGCCGGGTCATGCCGGTTGCTCCGAAACGGTAAGCCTGTGGGCGGTCGGGAGCGCCTGGCGGGCGAGGTCGGTGGTCGTTTCGCCGCTGCCGGTGACGCTGCCGCTGTCGGTGTGTTGATGCCCGGTCGGCCCGAACATCAGGCGATCGCGCAGGTCACTCAGGTTCCGGCGTTCGCGGACCTGGCGCAGGTACCAGCCGCTGTCGCGGGTATCGCCGTACAGGCAGGCGCCGACCAGCCGGTCGCCGCGCATGACAAGTTTCTTGTACACGCCGGCGACGGGGTCGCGCAGGGTGATGCTTTCGGTGCCTTCGCCGCCCAGGAAGTCGCCGGCCGAGAACAGGTCGATGCCGGTGACCTTCAGCTTGGTCGAAGTCACCGAGCCCTCGTAGCGCGAGAAGCCGAGCATCGCCAGGTGATTGGCGCAGACCCTGGCCTGCTCGAACAGCGGTGCGACCAGACCATAGCCGACGCCGCGGTGGCTGACGCATTCGCCGACGGCGTAGATGCGCGGGTCGTAGGTTTGCAGGGTGTCGTTGACCAGGATGCCGCGATGGCAGGGCAAGCCCGCCTGCTGGGCCAGTTCGCTGTTGGGGCGGATACCGGCGGCCATCACCACCAGGTCGGCCGGCAGGGTTTCGCCGTCGGCCAGGCGCACGGTGCGAACGCGGCCTCGCTCATCGCCGATCAGGTCGGTCGTCTGCCGGTTCAGCAGAAAGCGCAGGCCACGCGATTCCAGCTCCATCTGCAACAGCTCGGCGGCGGCGCGGTCGAGCTGGCGCTCCATCAGCCACTCGCCGAGGTGCACCACCGTGACGCTCATGCCGCGCAGGGCCAGCCCGTTGGCCGCTTCCAGGCCGAGCAGGCCACCGCCGATGACCACCGCATGGCGATGCGTGCGGGCGGTTCGCAGCATGGTCTCGGTGTCGGCGATGTCGCGGTAGCCGATGACGCCGTCCAGCCGGTTGCCGGGAATCGGCAGCGTGAAGGGCCGCGACCCGGTGGCAATGAGCAGGCGGTCGTAACGCGCTTCGGTGCCGTCGTCGGCGATGACGCGCCGGCGTACGCGGTCGATCGTCACCACGGTCCGCCCGGTCAGCAGGCGAATGCCGTTGGCCGCATACCAGGAGGTCGGGTTCAGGACGATGTCATCGAAGGTCCGCTCGCCCGCCAGGACCGGCGACAGCAGGATGCGGTTGTAGTTGGGGTGCGGCTCGGCGCCGAACACGGTGATGTCATAGAGCGCGGGCGAGAGCTCGAGCAGCTCCTCGAGCGTGCGGATGCCCGCCATGCCGTTGCCGATCACCACCAGTCTGAGTTTCTTCATGCCGTCCTCCGCGTCCGGTCTGCCGGATCGCGCTGTCGTATCGATGAAAAGGCGTCCGTCGGTTGCCCGTCAGGGGACGCCTTTGTCCCGATCCGCTCACTGGAAGGCGGCACCCAACGTTGGGGCCACGCTCGTTGCCGCAACCGTTGCACTGGCCGTGCCAACCCGGCGTCGATGCCCGCCTGATGGCGGTTGCAGGCGGTTGCCGGGCATTCGGCGGCCGCGCTGCTGCACCAGCTTGAAGCGATGGCGTACACCGCTGGTGCACGGCGCGCGAGGTTGACGCGCCACGGCGGGCGCTTCTACAGTTCGTCTCAGCGCCGATTTACACAGCTACTTGCGGGGCGCGGGAGCGAAGCTCTGATAAATACCGCTAAAGCGCTGGTTCGGTGCCGCCTCCCACCGCTTCCCAGCGGAACCCGTGAGGCGAGATTTCGAGATGACCCTACCCGCCACCCCCCTTCGTTTCGGACCGCTGGCCTCCGGGCTGCACCGCACGGCTTCGTCGCGCATTCTGCTGGTCGGCCGGCACCAACCCTCGCTGCTCAGGCGGCTGGATGGCTGGTCACGTCGATGTGGCCGACCGAATGCCTTTCTCATCCAGTTCAACGCGCCGGGCGAGCCGCTGCACCGGTTCGCCCGTGACAGCTTCGATCTGGCCGTGGTCGAGGCGCTGGACCCGTCGACACTCGCCGAACAGGTCCAGCAGCTGGTGCGTGTCGCCCGCCAGGGGCTGATCATGCGGCGCTGAGTCGTTGTCCGGGCGATCTCAAACGCGCGCAGCCGTGACCCGGGCCGAACCCCAGGTGGCACGCCAGCGCATCTTCACGGCATACAGGCCGAACCAGGCGAGCACGCCGAGCAGCGCGAACAGCCACAGCCCCATCTGATAACCACCGCTGTGCTGCTTGATCGCACCGAGGCCGGCGGTCAGGCAGAAGCCGCCGATGCCACCGGCCATGCCGATCAATCCGGTCATCACGCCGATCTCGCGGCTGAAGCGCTGCGGCACCAGCTGAAACACCGCACCGTTGCCGGCGCCCAGGCTGAGCATGGCGACGACGAACAGCGCGAGCGCCGCGACCGGATTCGGCAGGTCGAAGCCGACCGCCGCGATGGCGAGCGAAGCCAGCATGTACATCACCAGGAGGGCGCGAATTCCGCCGAAGTGGTCGGCCAGTGCGCCACCCAGCGGCCGCATGAGGCTGCCGGCGAACACGCAGGCGGCGGTGTAGTAGCCGGCCTTTACCGGGTCGAGGCCGTACTGGTCATGGAAGTAGCCGGGCAGGGTGCTGGCCAGGCCGAGAAAGCCGCCGAAGGTGATGCTGTAGAAAAACATGAACCACCAGCTGTCGCCGTCACCGAGCGCCTTGAGGTAATCGCCCAGCGACTTGGGCGCCGGTCGGTTCGGCGCGTTGCGGGCGAAGGTGGCGAACAGGCCGAGCGTCAGCACCAGCGGGATCAGCGCAAGACCGAATACGGCGTTCCAGCCGAACAGCGCCGCCAGACCCGGCGCGAACAGCGCGGCCAACACCGTGCCCGAGTTGCCGGCGCCGGCGATGCCCATCGCCTTGCCCTGATGCTGTGGCGGGTACCACTGCGACGCTAGCGGCAGCGCGACGGCGAACGACGCGCCCGCAATCCCGAGAAACAGCCCCAGCAGCAACGCCTGCTCGTAGGTATGCACGCCCATCAGCCAGGCCGCAGCCAGGGCGAGGATCACCAGCACCTGTCCGACGAGGCCGGCGGTCTTCGGCGCGGTGCGGTCGGCCAGCAAGCCCATGAACAGCCGCAGCACCGCGCCGGACAGGATCGGCGTCGCGACCATGAAGGCGCGTTGCTGGGTGGTCAGTTGCAGGTCGCTGGCGATCTGGACCCCAAGCGGTCCGAGCACGTACCAGACCATGAAACTCAGGTCGAAATAGAGAAAGGCGCAAAACAGGGTCGGCGCGTGGCCGGCTTTCCAGAAGCTCGTGGACATCGGAATACCTTCATGCGGGCTATGGCGTACCCCGTCGCTGATGCCGCGAGCGGGGGGTTAGATTGCGTGCGACAGTCGTCGCGCGACCCAACGCCGGGTCCTGGCGGCAACCGCCGTTGGTTGCCCGCGAAGGTGAGTTAGCAAGGGGCGCGCCAAACCCGCCAGGCGCGCCGCCGGCCGCCTTCATGGCCGCCAATGGGTTCGCACGAGCGCCGAAACGACGCGTGCGCGGGCCTGTGCGCCTCGTTGCGGGGCATCGGTCATCGCGAATGGCTGTGTCGCTCGGTCGGATGCGTTCTCGCCCGGAACACGCCGGCGCTGGCGGCATGACCCATCGGTCGGATTGCAAAGACGGCCGGATGCAGTAGGCTGCCGGAAGCGGAAAAAACGCGGATATCACAATAAGAACGCCGAGTAGTCCCCAGCATGAGCGCCAACATCAGCCTGCATCGCAAATTCGTCTCCCCTGAAATCATCTTTGGCGCCGGGTGCCGGCACAGCGTCGGCAACTACGCCGCCAACTATGGCGCGCGCAAGGTGCTGCTGGTGTCCGATCCAGGGGTGGTGGCGGCCGGCTGGGTGGCCGACGTGCAGGCCAGCCTGGCGGCGCAGGGCATCGAGCATTGCCTGTTCACCGAGGTCTCGCCCAACCCGCGCACCGAAGAGGTGATGCAGGGCGCCGAGCATTACCGCGCGCAGGGCTGCAACGTCATCGTCGCGGTCGGCGGCGGCAGTCCGATGGACTGCGCCAAGGGCATCGGCATCGCGGTTGCGCATGGGCGGCACATCATCGAGTTCGAGGGCGTCGATACGCTGCGGGTGCCCAGTCCGCCATTGATCCTGATTCCCACCACGGCGGGCACCTCGGCGGATGTTTCGCAGTTCGTGATCATCTCCAACCAGGATGAGCGGATGAAGTTCTCGATCGTCAGCAAGGGCGCGGTGCCCGACGTCTCGCTGATCGACCCGGAGACGACCCTGAGCATGGATCCGTTCCTCTCCGCCTGCACCGGCATCGATGCGCTGGTCCATGCCATCGAGGCGTTCGTATCGACCGGCCACGGCCCGCTGACCGATCCCCATGCGCTGGAGGCGATGCGGCTGATCAACGGCAACCTGACCGCGATGATCGCCACGCCGGGCGACATCGCGCTGCGCGAGAAAATCATGCTCGGCAGCATGCAGGCCGGGCTGGCGTTCTCCAACGCCATTCTCGGCGCAGTGCATGCGATGTCGCATAGCCTCGGCGGGTTTCTCGACCTGCCGCACGGGCTGTGCAACGCGGTGCTGGTCGAGCACGTGGTGGCCTTCAACTACAGCGCGGCGCCCGAGCGCTTCAAGGTGGTGGCCGAGACGCTGGGCATCGACACGCGCGGCCTGACGCACACGCAGGTGCGGGCGCGGCTGGTCGATCACCTGATCGCCTTCAAGCAGGCCGTTGGTTTCAACGAGACGCTGGCACTGCATGGCGTCGGTATCTCGGACATTCCGATGCTGTCCGAGCACGCCATGCAGGACCCGTGCATCCTCACCAACCCTCGCGAATCGACTCAACGGGACGTCGAGGTCGTCTATGCCGAGGCCCTCTGACGACCCTCGCCAGGCACTGACCGACCTGCTCGGCCTCGGCAGTCACTCGGTCCGCAAGAGCCATTACCCCGAGCTGATCAGCCGGCTCGAAGAACTCGAGGCCGAGCGTAATCGCTACAAGTGGCTGTTCGAGCATGCGGTGCATGGCATCTTCCAGGCGAGCCTGCAGGAAGGCGTGCGCGCCGCCAATCCGGCGCTGGCGCGGATGCTCGGCTATGCCAGCCCCGAGGATGCGCTCTGGTCGCTGACCGACCTGGCGGCGCATCTGTTCGTCGGCGGAGAGGCCGAGCTGCAGCTCATCCGCCAGGCGCTTCAGGCGCACCGCGCGCTGCTCGGCTACGAGACCCGGCTGCGCCGGCGCGACGGGCGGGAAATCCACGTGATGATGAACCTCTTGCTCAAGCCGGACGAAGACGGGCTGGTCGAGGGGTTCGTCGCCGACATCACCGAGCGCAAGCAGGCCCAGCTGCGTTTGGTGCAATTGAACGAGCAACTCGAACATCGCGTGGCCGAGCGCACCCACGAATTGCGAACGATGAACCGACACCTCTCCGAGGAGATCGACGTGCGCATGCGCGCCGAGCGTGCGCTGCGCGAGGCCCGCGACGCGGCGCAGGCGGCCAACCTGAGCAAGGACAAGTACCTGGCCGCGGCGAGCCATGACCTCTTGCAACCGCTCAATGCCGCACGGCTGCTGATCTCCACGCTGCGAGAACGCCACCTGCCGGCTGCCGAGCAGACGCTGGTCGAGCGGGCGCACCAGGCGCTCGAAGGTGCCGAAGACCTGCTGACCGACCTGCTGGACATTTCCAAGCTCGACCAGAGCGCGATCAAGCCGGACATCGATGTCTATCGCCTGGACGAGCTGTTCGCACCGCTGGTGTCGGAATTCCAGACGGTCGCCGAGGCTGCCGGGCTGACGCTGCGCGCGCGCATCCCGGCCGTGGCGGTGAGCACCGACTTTCGCCTGCTGACGCGCATCCTGCGCAATTTCCTCAGCAACGCCTGTCGCTACACCGATCGCGGCGCGGTGCTATTGGCGGCGCGACGGCGGGGCGACCAGCTGCGCCTGGAGGTGTGGGACACCGGGCGCGGCATTCCGACCGACCAGATCGGCGCCATCTTCCTGGAGTTCAACCAGCTTGGCCGGCAACGCGCTGAGGAGCGCAAGGGCGTGGGGCTCGGGCTGGCGATCGTCGACCGGATCGCCAGCATGCTGGGCTATCGGGTGCAGGTGCGCTCTCGGGTAGGGCGGGGTTCGGTGTTCAGCATCGATGTGCCGCTCGCCGTCGAGGCTCCGGTGCGCGCGGCGGCTCGCAGCGTTCCGACGCGAATCGGCGACCCGCTGCCGGGACGGCGGCTGCTGGTGATCGACAATGAACGGCGCATCCTCGACAGCATGGCGGCGCTGCTCGAACAGTGGGGGTGCGAGGTCCTGCTCGCCACCGACCAGGCCGGTGCGATGCAGGCCGTGGGCGACCTGCCGCCGGACCTGGTGCTGGCGGACTATCACCTCGACGAAGGCGCCACGGGCTGGGACACGGCGCTGGCGCTGCGCGCGCGCTTCGGCGCCTCGTTGCCGGTGGTGATGATCACCGCCGATCGCAGCGACCAGTGTCGCCAGGCCTTGCAGGGCGCAGGCGTGCCCGTGCTCAACAAGCCGGTGAAGGCCGGCAAGCTGCGTTCGGTCCTGAGCCATCTGCTGGCGGAACGCGCCTAGCGCGTTCCCTGCTGACGAGCGTTATCGCGCAAACACTGGCAGCGAAGATCCCAAGGTGTCGAGCGGCCCTCGTGGCATGGCGTGGGCATGCCGGCTGGATAGGAACCTTTCGCACGGTGATCCCGACCACATCGAGCGTCACCGATACCGCCCAGAATGCACGCCCCATGCACAAGGATGTCGACAATGGCCAAGCCCGCCGCTCGCCTTACCGATTTGAATGCCTGCCCCAAAACCGGACACGGCACTAACGCCACCACCAGTGGCTCTCCCAATGTGCTGATCAATGGCTTGCCCGCTTTGAGGGTCGGAGACAGTACGGGCTGTGGAGATGCGGTTGCCGAGGGTATCGGCAGCATCTTGGTGAACGGCCAGCCCATCGCCTTTCTGGGCAGCGCCACGGCCCACGGCGGAATCATCATCACAGGCTCCGGTGACGTCATGGTCGGAACTCAATCGGGTAGCGCACCCTTTACCGCACCTGAAGTTCTACCCAGACATAGCGAGCAGTACCAGCTGATCGACAGCAACACCGGTCAGCCCGTCGAGGACGCGCTTTATTGCGTGGAATGTGCCGATGGTCAGCGTTTCGTGGGGTACACCAATGCTTATGGCAATACCGAGCGAGTGTTCACTCAAGACCCCCAGGCCGTGATCGTCCGCTGGGGACGGGACGCGGCCAAATACCTCAAGCAAAAGGGCATTAGCTTCTAAGGACAGATGCAATGACAGCACCGCACACAGGAATGACAGGCACGCAACACGCCATTCAACAAATCCCTATTACCCTGCAGAGAGACTTCATCACCGTAGTCGGCGCATCGCATATGACGATGATGGAGAGGCTGCGGGGTCAAAAGGGCAACAAGATGCGCTTCATCAATCAGGGCATCCGGCAGATTCGCCTCTACCCGGAAGCGAGCGCGGACGACAGCACCCAACGCATCTTCCTGATATTCACCGAGGACTATGAACGCCGCCTGCTCGATGCCGTGAAGGATGTGGTCGAAACACGTTACGGCGCCAAATACAGGGAGCTCGATTCGATCGCCCATCTTCTCGACTTCATCAACTTACGCATCAGCAAAAAACGAGAGATAAAGCAGCTCGATCTGTTTGCCCATGGGTTGGTTGGAACCATCGAGTTTGGATACGAGTTAGCCAAGGCCGATAGCTACCGCATGCGCGACGCCCAGGCACTGATGCTCAAGGCGGAAGCGTTCGACCTGAGGGGCAAGATCCATTCCTATGCTTGCCGGACCGGCCTCGGCATCGATGCCGATGTATACGTGAGTGAAGGGGAAAACCCGCTCTACGAACAGAGCTTGGCGCAGCTTATAGCCAACGCCGCGCAAACCCCGGTCTGGGCGTTCCCGCGGCGCAGCAATTACGATCAGACCTATGGCAATGCCGATGACCGTGCCGGGCTAACCACCGCCCGCAATAAGATCAACGCGGATGCACACGCCATGAAGGCATACAGGCGCCAGCTCAGCGACTATCTCGGACGGTTAAACGCTCACCGAAAGGCGAGCAACGACACCGACGCTGAACCTCCTGGCGAATCTAAGCCACGGCCTCCTCGCAAACAGTCGCGACGAATACGAGCAGTCCATAGGGTACCCGCTGGACGCCGAGGGTGCGGTTCGCCCCGTTCGAGCCGGGGAATCGCCGACTGGGGGGCCGGCTACGTTGCTGGAATTCAAGCCGCTATGAAATCCAGGATAACGACGTTTCTATGGTGCGCCGCAATCGCCATCAATCTAATCGTTGGACCTGATCTCAATGCCAAGGAGGGCGAGATGCCTAAGAAAGTAATGATGTACTACGGTGGCTTTGATAATGAAGCGATGTTCGATGCGAGCCAGTGGTTTGCTCGCGGCATGTACAAAACGCGGAACATCGAGGCCGACGGAGGCGCCAGCAATGTCACCATGTTGCGTAGCCAGCCCAAGCCGTTTACCCGCGGGCAGCTAAGCGAACTTCCATATGCCGCAGCCGAGGCGTTCGATGGCAGCTATTTCGAAAACATAGATACCGAGGCGTTCATACTTAACCCTCCGAAGCTTGCCCACCGCATCCGCTACGCCTACAGCGCGTTCGCCGAACCAAACAAGCCGGAAGACTATTACTACCTCTATCTGGAACTAGCCGGTAGACGTTTCGCGATCACCTTTTCTCGCGACGCTCAAACGGGTGAAAACCTCACCGGTAAGGCCGTCAAGGAAATCGTTGGTGATTACGCCTCGCAAGCCGAGCACCGTAAAGCCTTTGTCGAAATAGACGAATTCGAGCGTAAAGCACGCTGATCGCCACAGTGCCGCGTCGATCCGGCGGCAGCGAGTCTTCATATGAGAAAACGTCTATACGCCTTACTCGCTGCCGGCGCGCTACTGCCGCTGACGGCGCTGGCAGTCTATGCCGCCGTTACCCGAGTAGACCCCAACCCCCAGCATGCCGTAGGCGAGCAACTCGACGAGCTGAACGGCGTAGCCATTTACTACAACGGTGGGGTCAACAGCGTGCAAGGTCGTAACCTGACTCGAGACGGTTACAACCTGGGTCTTCGTTATCAGTGTGTCGAGTTCGTCAAACGCTACTACTTCGAACGTCACGGGCACCGCATGCCAGACACCTACGGGCATGCCAAAGACTTCTTCGACCCGACCCTCAGCGATGGCGGCCTGAATGCCAAGCGAGCCATGTGGCAGTTCGCCAACGGCGGCACCATGTCGCCGAAGGCGGATGACCTGCTGGTCTTCGCCCCCTCACTGCGCAACCGCTACGGGCACGTTGCAATCATTGCCAGTGTCGGCCGCGACACACTGCAGATCGCTCAACAAAACCCAGGTCCCTTTGGCAGCTCCAGGGAAACCCTGGCGCTAAGCTCTCGTGAGGGCCGCTGGTATCTCGGTGATGGCCAGGTACTGGGCTGGCTCCGGCTTCCATCGCCGAGTGATGCCATTAGCGATGGCCAATGATCCGAGGCAACGAAACTCGAGACAACGAAAAAGCCCCACCCGGCAGGCCGGGTGGGGCTTTTCGCATGGCGGGGCGTCAGGCGCAGACGGCGGTCATTTCCTTGTGGGTGTCGATCAATACCTGCACCACGCCAGGATCGGCGAGTGTCGAGATATCGCCGAGGGCGTCGTACTCGGCCGTGGCGATCTTGCGCAGGATGCGGCGCATGATCTTGCCCGAGCGGGTCTTCGGCAGGCCCGGCGCCCACTGGATGACGTCCGGCACGGCGATCGGGCCGATCTCGCGGCGAATCCATTGCTTGAGTTCCTGCCGCAGCTGCTCGGAGGGCGCCTCGCCGGCATTGAGCGTCACGTAGACGTAGATGCCCTGGCCCTTGATGTCATGCGGCACCCCGACCACCGCCGCTTCGGCGACCTTGGCGTGGGCGACCATCGCGCTCTCGATCTCGGCGGTGCCCATGCGGTGGCCGGAGACGTTCAGGACGTCGTCGACGCGGCCGGTGATCCAGTAGTAGCCATCCTCGTCGCGGCGTGCGCCGTCGCCGGTGAAGTACATGCCCTTGAAGGTACGGAAATAGGTGTCGACGAAGCGATCATGGTCGCCGTACAGGCTGCGTGCCTGACCCGGCCAGGAGTCGATGATCACCAGGTTGCCCTCGGCGGGTCCTTCGATGAGGTTGCCGAGGTTGTCGACCAGCGCTGGCTGTACGCCGAAGAACGGACGCGTGGCCGAGCCTGGCTTGAGCGCCGTGGCGCCCGGCAGCGGGCTGATCAGGATGCCGCCGGTTTCGGTCTGCCACCAGGTATCGACGATCGGGCAGCGCTCCTGGCCGATGGTCTTGTGGTACCAGTCCCAGGCTTCGGGGTTGATCGGCTCGCCGACCGAACCCAGCAGGCGCAGCGAGGCGAGGCTGGTGCCCTGCACGCAGGCATTGCCCTGCGCCATCATGGCGCGGATGGCGGTCGGCGCGGTGTAGAGGATGTTGACCTTGTGCTTGTCCACCACCTGCGCCATGCGGGTGACGTCCGGGTAGTTGGGGATGCCTTCGAAGAGCAGGGTGGTGGCGCCGTTGGCCAGCGGGCCGTAGACGATGTAGCTGTGGCCCGTCACCCAGCCGACGTCGGCCGTGCACCAGTAGATCTCGCCCGGCTTGTAGTCGAACACGCGCTCGTGGGTCATCGAGGCGTAAACCAGATAGCCACCGGTGGTGTGCAGTACGCCCTTGGGCTTGCCGGTCGAACCGGAGGTGTAAAGGATGAACAGCGGCTCCTCGGCGCCCATCTCCTTGGGGGCGCAGACGCTGCCGGCGACCTGCATCAGATCCTCGTACCAGATGTCGCGATGCGAGTGCCACTTGATGTGCCCGCCGGTGCGCTTGACCACGATGATCTTCTGCACGCTGCAGGTTTCCGGGTTGGTCAGGGCCTCGTCGACGTTCTCCTTGAGCGGGGTTTTCTTGCCGCCGCGCAAGCCCTCGTCGGCGGTGATGACCACCTTCGACTTGCAATCGATGATGCGGCCGGCCAGCGCCTCGGGCGAGAAGCCGCCGAAGACCACCGAATGGATCGCGCCGATCCGGGCGCAGGCGAGCATGGCGACCACGGCTTCGGGAATCATCGGCATGTAGATGGTGACCACGTCGCCGCGGTGCACGTCCTGGCCGCGCAGCGCGTTGGCGAACTTGCTGACTTCCTCGTGCAGCTCGCGGTAGGTGATCTCCCGATGCTCGGACGGGTCGTCGCCTTCCCAGATGATCGCCACCTGGTCGCCACGCTCCTCGAGGTGACGGTCCAGGCAGTTGTAAGACACGTTGAGGGTGCCGTCGGCGAACCACTTGATGTCGACGTGGTGATCGTCGAAGGAGGTCTGCTTGACCTTGGTGAACGGCTTCATCCAGTCGATGCGTCGCGCCTGCTCGCGCCAGAAGCCATCCGGGTTGACCACCGATTGCTGGTACAGCGCCTTGTAGGTGGCCTCGTCGGTCAGCGTCTGTGCGACGACCTCGGGACGGACAGGGTAAAGGGAAGCGGTCATGGATATCCTCGGCCTGGCGGCATTGTGTTCTTGTCCTCACTTTGTACGGCGAGGCGCCAGTTCCGGGCTATACAACGATGGTGGAGTGCGGCTAAGACCAAGGTCGAATCGCGCGCCGGGCGGCACGGCGATCGAAGCGTCATGTCGTCAGACAACTTTTGCTACCATACGCGGCATTTGAAACTCAACGTCGGATCAATATGGAAAACGCAAGCACTGCACCCCGTGTCCGCCGCAAGCATCGCAGCCTGGCCCAGGAACTGGTCACCGAGCTGTCACAGCAGATCCGCGATGGCGTGATCAAGCGCGGCGAAAAGCTGCCGACGGAGTCGGCGATCATGGAAGCGCAAGGCGTCAGCCGAACGGTAGTGCGCGAAGCCATCTCACGCCTGCAGGCGTCGGGGCTGGTCGAGACGCGCCACGGCATCGGCACCTTCGTGCTCGACGTGCCCAGCAGCACCGGCTTGCGGATCGATCCGGCGACCATCGTCACCTTGCGCGACGTGCTGGCGATCCTCGAGTTGCGCATCAGCCTGGAGGTCGAGTCCGCCGGTCTCGCCGCGCAGCGACGCACGCCGGAGCAACTGAAGGCGATGCGCGAGTTCCTCGACGCGCTGAACGACAGCATGATCCACGCGAGCGATGCCGTCGGCTCGGACTTCCAGTTCCACCTGCAGATCGCGCAGGCCACCGAGAATCGCTATTTCAGCGACATCATGAATCACCTGGGCACCGCCATCATTCCGCGCACGCGGGTGAATTCGGCCCGCCTGGCCCATGACGACCAGTCGCACTACAACGCCCGCCTGATGCGCGAGCACGAGGAAATCTACGACGCCATCGCCCGGCAGGACCCGGACGCGGCGCGCGCGGCGATGCGCCTGCACCTGACCAACAGTCGCGAGCGGCTGCGTCAGGCGCATGAGGAGGCGGAGTCGGGGCAGGCCTGAAGTCTCGCATGACCCAAAAAAACGCCCGCTGGATGCGGGCGTTTTGCTGTGCGCGTTCCGCGGCGTCAGTCCTTCTTGTAGCTGAGCAGCACGATCCCGGCGATCACGATCAGGCCGCCGAAGATCTGCCCCATCGCCAGCATCTGGTCGAGCACGATCCAGCCCATGATGAGCGTCGCGACCGGCTCGATGTTCATCACCGGTGCGTTGCGCGGCATGTCCAGTCGCGGCACCGAGACGAACAGCAGCGTAAAGCCGGTGCAATAGAGCACCACCAGCGTGGCGAGCGCCGTCCAGCCCGTGCTGCTGGCGGGCAGGTCCAGCCCGCCGGGCAGGACGCCGCTGAAGCCGGCGATCGCACTGGTGGAAAACACGATCGACATGGTCAGCATGCTGCGCACCGAGCCACGCAGGGTCGACAGCTTGTGATCGGTGATCCAGAGCGCCACCGCGAACACGGTCGCCGCCGTGAAGGCCAGCGCGATGCCCAGAATCCACTCCGGTTGCATGCGCTCGCCGGAACTCAGGCGACCGGGCACGTCGAGCACGAACACCAGCCCGACGAGGATCACCCCCATGAGTATGGCCCGGCGCGCGGTCGGCTTCGGGCCGCCGAGGCCCCAGGTGAGCAGCACCAGCAGGATCGGGAACACATTGGCTACCAGCAGCGCGATCGCTACCGGCACCCGTGCCACGGCCGAATACAGGCAGATGCTCTGCGTCGCGATCAGCAAGCCCAGTACCAGCTGCCAGCGCCAGGCACCCGGCGGCAGGCGGATGGGCTGGCGCTGCCACCACACCAGCATCCCCAGCGCCAGCAGCGTACCCCCCGAACGCATGAGGATCGCCAGCAGGACACCCGCGCCGTCATCGAAGGCGACGCGGGCGGCCACATGGTTGCCGGCGAAGGCGCATCCAAGGCAGAGCAACGTCGCGATCGCGATGTGGCGGGGGAGGGGAGCGGGGTTATCGGTAGCAGTCATGTCGCAACTCACTCGGGGGTGGATGGAATACCAGGTTCGAAGGGAAAAAAGAAACGGCTCCCACCGATTGCTCGGGGGAGCCGCGGTTTCGTGTAGCTAATGTGTGCCTGTCAGAGCACCACGCTCGGCAGCCACAGGGAGATGGCCGGAATGTAGGTGACCGCCATCAGTACGGCGAACAGTGCCAGGTAGAACGGCAGCAGCGCCTTGACCGTGTTTTCGATCGTGACCTTGCCGATGGCCGCGCCGACGAACAGTACCGCACCGACCGGCGGGGTGATCAGGCCGATACCCAGGTTGACCAGCATGATCATGCCGAAATGCACCGGGTCGACACCGATGTCAGTGATCACCGGCATCAGGATCGGCGTGAGGATGAGGATCAGCGGGGCCATGTCCATCAGCGTGCCGAGCGCCAGTAGCATGAAGTTGATGCACATCAGCACGACGTAGCGGTTGTCCGAGATGGTCAGCAGCGCCGTGGTGATCTTCGAGGGAATCTGCATCAGCGTCATGATGTAGCCGAACGCCGAGGCGAAGGCGATCAGGATCATCACGATCGACAGGGTGCGCACGGTGCGGTGCATCAGCTTGGGCAGCTCGCTCCACTTGTAGTCCCGGTAGATGAACATCGTGACGAAGAACGCCCAGACCACGGCGATCGAAGCCGATTCGGTCGCGGTGAACACGCCGGAGAGGATGCCGCCGAGGATGATGACCATCGTCATCAGGCCCCACAGCGCCTCGACGCAGATCTTCAGCGCCTGGCGCAGCGGAATGGTTTCGCCCTTGGGGTAGTTGCGCTTCTTGGCGAAGAACAGGCACATGCCCATCATGACGGCGCTGAGCAACAGGCCCGGGCCGATACCGGCCACGAACAGCGCGGCGATGGAGATGGTCCCGCCCGCGGCGAGCGAGTAAAGCACCGAGTTATGGCTAGGCGGGGTGAGCAGCGCCTGCACCGAGCCGCTGACCGTCACGGCGGTCGAAAACTCGCGCGGGTAGCCCTTTTTCTCCATTTCGAGGATCAACACGGAGCCGACGGAGGCGGTGTCGGCCAGTGACGAGCCCGAGATGGCACCGAAGAAGGCCGACGCCATGATGTTCACCAGCGACAGCCCGCCGCGAACGAAGCCGACCAGCACGCCGGCGAAAGCCACCAGGCGGCGAGCCATGCCACCTTCGGCCATGATCGCGCCGGCCAGCACGAAGAAGGGAATGGCCAGCAGCGAGAATTTGTTGATGCCGCCAGCGACCTGGATCATCACCGCGCCGAACGGGATGTCGATCCACCAGGCGCCGATCAGTGCCGACAGGCCCAGTGCATAGGCGACCGGCATGCGGAAGGTGATGAGCAGCGCGAAACTGCCGAGCAGAATGAGCGCGTCCATTTACACGGCCTCCTTGCTTTCTTCGAGGGCTTCGTAATCGACCGCCCGGCGTTTGCTCTGGTCACCCAGGAACAGGCGTTCGAGGATGAAAATCAGGGTCAGGAAGCCACCAATCGGGATCGGCGAGTAGGTGATGCCTACGCGCAAGGTGGGAAGGGTGCTCATGTACTGGTTCCAGGTGGTGATGCACAGCTTGGTGCCCCAGATAGTCATGAACAGGCAGACGATCACCATGACGATCTGCACGAAGAGAGCGATTGCTCCTTGCCAGGACTGCGGCAGGCGTTCGGCAACCATGTCCATCGCCATGTGTGCGCCGGCACGGTAGCTTGCTGCGGCGCCAACGAAGGTGAACAGCACCATCAGCAGGATGGCGACGGGTTCCGGCCATCCCGAGCCGCTTTCGAGGACGTAGCGGGCGAACACGCCCCAGGGGATGATCAGGGACATCAGGGCGACGGAAAGCCCGGCGACCCAGATGCAGGTTGTGTAGATCACGTCATTGACGCGCAGGATCGTGTTTTTCATGACTTCACCACGAGCGCGGCGGCCGAAGCCGCCGCGTATTTTTGAGTGACCGAGGTTACTCGACCGCTTCGATACGCTTGATCAGGTCGGCGAATTCGGCGCCGTACTTCTCGCGAACCGGAGCGGTGGCTTCATAGAAGGGCTGCTTGTCCACTTCGATGAATTCCACGCCAGCTTCCTTGAGCTTGGCGACGCTTTCCTCGGTTTTCTTGTCCCACAGCTGGCGCTCTTCCATCTGCGCTTCCTTGGCGTACTTCATGACGATGTCCTGCTGCTCGGGGGTGAGCTTGTTCCAGGTCGTCTTGGAAATCACGATCGGCTCGGGAAGGATCAGGTGGCCGGTGAGGGTGTAGTTCTTGGCCTCACGGTAGTGGTTGTGCTCGAGCATGGTCGGCGGGTTGTTTTCCGCGCCGTCGATCACGCCGGTCTGCAGGGCGCTGTAGATCTCGCCGGTAGCCATCGCCACGCCCTGTGCGCCCATGGCGTTGAGGGTGTCGATGAACAGCGGGTTGCCGATCACGCGGATCTTCATGCCCTTGAGGTCTTCGATGCTGCGCACAGGCTCCTTGGTGTAGAGGTTGCGCACGCCACCGTCCATCCAGGCCAGGCCGACCATGTTGAAATCGGAGTTGGTGATCTTGTCGAGGATCTCCTGGCCGATCGGGCCGTCGATGACCTTGCGCATGTGCTCGTGGTCGCGGAACACGAACGGCATGTTGAAGGCGTTGACCTCGGGGATGACCGGGCCGAGCGTGCCGAGGCTGACGCGGGTCATCTGCACCGCGCCGAGCTGGACCTGCTCTACCACTTCCTTCTCGGAGCCCAGCACGCCGCCGGAGAACATGCGGAACTTCAGTTCACCGTCGGTGGCTTCTTCGATCTTCTCGCCCATGTGCTCCTGAGCCACCACGGTCGGGTAGCCTGCCGGGTGCACTTCGGCGATCTTCAGGGTCATTTCGGCGTTCGCCGCGCCAGCGAAGGTGAAGGCGAACGGGAGCGCTGCGAGAAGCAACTTGCGTTTGAAATTCATGTGAATCTCCGTTTTGTTGTTGTTGGGTTGCCGCGTTGCGAACGGGCGACCCCCGAGGGGCATCACCCGGTGTTGTGCTCGATTATCCGAAGAGCGGTTCCTCCAGCCCGGTGACGCCGGGGTTCAGGGCGAAGACGCCGCCGGCCAGCGGCTGGTCGGTCAGATCGCCGCCAGGCCGGATGGAGGTGACGAACAGGGTGTCCAGGTTGGCGCCGCCGAAGGCGCACATGGTCGGTTTCTTCACCGGTACGGGCAGCGAGCGGTCAAGGCGGCCATCCGGGGTGAAGCGGTGTACCAGGCCTTCGTCGTTGCCGCAGATCCAGTAGCAACCTTCGGCATCCACCGCCGCGCCATCGGGACGGCCCGGGTACGCGTTCATGTCGATGAACAGGCGGCGGTTGCTCGGCATGCCGTCGTCGAGGTCGTAATCGAACGCCCAGATCTTCTGCACGCTCGGGTGCGAATCGGAGAGGTACATCGTGCGGCCATCGGGGCTGAAGCCCAGGCCGTTGGCCACGATGAAGTCGTTCAGGACCGGCTTGACCGCACCCTCGGTCGCGCCATCGAAGCGATACAGCGAACCGACGCTGGCGCCCGCCGCCATGTCCAGCAGCATGGTGCCGGCCCAGAAACGGCCCTGGCGATCGCAGCGCCCATCGTTGAAGCGCATTGCCGCCCGCGGATGGTCCACCGAGGCCAGCCGGGTCGCGGCCAGGGTGCCGTCGGCCTGCGGCATCACCTCGAAGACGCCGCTTTCCATGCCGGCGATCCAGCGATTCTCACCACCGGCGCGCCGTGCGATGCAGGCGATCATTTCGTCGCCGGTCCAGCGCGTGACTTCGGCGGTAGTCGCATCCCAGCGCAGCAGCTGGCGGGCGGGGATATCGACCCAGTAGAGGGCCTGCTCGCTGCTCACCCAGACCGGGCATTCTCCGGTGGCGTTGCGCGCGTCGACGATGAGTTCTGCTTGGGTTGCCATTGCGTCTCTCTTTTTCTTGTTCGCGGGCGAGGGTGTCGCAGTGGGTCAGTCGAACGGGCCTGCTGCGCAGAAGGCGCCGCCCTGATAGATCGCGTTCGGATCATCGGCAGGGACAGGGGGCTGGGCTTCGACTTTTTCGCGGAACGGCTCGGAGCTGCCTTGCGGTTTGAAGCCCAGGTGAGCGGCGAGGCGGTTATCCCACCAGATGTCGCGGTTGTCCGACATGCCGTAGACGACCGTGTGGCCCACGTTCGGGGTGAACAGGCTGCGGCCGATCAGGTCGGTGAGGTCTTCGTAGGTGAGGAAGGTGCTCATCATCCGGCGGTTGGCCGGCTCCGGGAAGGAAGAGCCGATGCGGATGCTCACGGTCTCGATGCCGTAGCGGTCGTAATAGAAGGTCGCCATGTCTTCGCCGTAGGACTTGGACAGGCCGTAGTAGCTGTCCGGACGGCGTGGTGCGTGGGCGTCGATCGTTTCGGTCTGCTTGTAGAAGCCGATGACGTGGTTGGAACTGGCGAAGATGATGCGCTTGATGCCATGACGGCGGGCGGCTTCATAGATGTGGAAGACGCCCTTGATGTTCGCTTCGAGGATTTCCTCGAACGGGCGCTCGACCGAGACGCCGCCGAAGTGGCAGATGGCATCGACGCCTTCGCAGAGCGCATGGACGGCCGCCTTGTCGCTCAGGTCGCAGGGCACCACTTCTTCGTGGGGACCTTCGGCCGGCGCCATCGGCGAGATGTCGGAAAGGCGAATGATGTTGGCGAAGGGGCGCAGACGCTCTCTAAGGACTTTCCCCAGGCCACCGGCGGCGCCGGTGAGAAGCAGGCGGTTGTAGGGCGTGCTGGTCGGATTCGTCATGGTCTGGCCTTTGTCGTTGTTTTTGCTGTCATCGGTTGTCAGATGACTTGCGCCGATTATTTTGCAGCCTGCCCTTCTTTGTCAACCCGCTGTCATGGCGAAACAGTAGCGACCGGTCGATCCTCGCCGACCCCTTCGCTGGGCGGCCAACCGCTCAAGCACGCTCGTTTGATGATCGATGCGACGCATCTGATCCCTCGAACTGCCACCAACGTAGAAGCTGGCATGCCGGGGCGCCATTGAACCAATGTCGCAGACGCGGGCTATCGCCCGGCTCGAAGCCCGTCTGATGGTTGTACGATGACGGTGGAGCCCGAAATAGAGCGGGGCAACGGCGGAGAGGGAAAGGGAAGGGGGCGAGAGGCAAGCGCCCCCGCAGGGGCGCTTGGAGAAGGGTCAGGCCTGGGCCAGTTCCGTCGAGGCATTCTTGCGAGCACGCAGGCTGCCGACCACGTGCCAGGCGACAGACAGCACCGCCAGCAGCAGGAAGGCGCCGGAGATGGGGTTCGTCAGGAAGCCCACGAAGTTGCCGTCCGACAGCATCAGACCGCGCCGCAGGTTCGTCTCGGCCATCGGCCCCAGGATGAAGCCGATGATGAAGGGCGCCGGCGGAATGCCGCCCTTGACGAAGCCGTAGCCGATCAGACCGAACAGCAGAATGGTCCAGACATCGAACACCCGGCTCGACAACCCGAAGGCGCCCACCACGCACAGCACCAGGATGATCGGCAGCAGGATGTGCTTCGGCACGGCCAGCAGCTTGATGAAGATGCGCAGCCCGTAGAACTCCAGCAACAGCATCAGCACGGCCGATACGATCAGCGCCACGAAGATGGTGTAGACCAGCGCGCCCTGGCTGATGAAGAGCATCGGGCCGGGCTGGATGCCGTGGATCATGAAGCCGCCGAGCAGGATCGCCGTCACCGCGTCGCCTGGAATGCCGAGGGTCAGCAGCGGAATCATCGCCCCGCCGATGCCGGCGTTGTTGGCGGTTTCGCTGGCGACCACGCCGTCGAGCACGCCGGTGCCGAACTTCTCGGGGTACTTCGAGCGCTTCTTGGCGACGATGTAGGACACGATGTTGGAGGTACCCGCACCGATGCCGGGCAGGATGCCGATACCGATGCCGATCAGCGCCGAACGGGTGGCATTCGGAATCTGGCCGAAGAACTCCTTCATCGAGAATCCGAACCCCTTGATCGACTTCATGCTGACGCTGCCGATCGCGGCATTCTTGCCGCTGCGTACGCTCTCGGCGACTTTGATCACCTCGGAGATGGCGAAGATGCCGATCAGCACCACCAGCATGTCGAAGCCGCTGTTGAGGTTCGGCTCGTCGAAGGTGAAGCGGCGGATCGCATCGACCGGCGCGATGCCGACCGTGGCAAAGGCGAAACCGAGCGTGCCTGCGAACAACCCCTTGACCATCGAGCCGGTCGACAGCGTTGCGATCAGCGTGAGCGAGAACACCGCGATGGCGAAGTATTCATGCGGGCCGAAGCGCAGCGCGACCTTGGCCAGCAGCGGGGCGATGGTCATCAGCGCGATGATGCTGGCGATCGTCCCGAGGAAGGAAAACACCACGCCGGCGCCGAGGGCCTTCACGCCTTCGCCTTTTTCCATCATCGGGCCGCCGTCGAAGGTCGTCGCGACCGAGGACGGCGTGCCGGGGATTTTCAGCAGAATGGCCGAGATCAGCGCGCCGGAGGTGGCACCGACGAACAGGGCCACCAGCAGCGAAAGACCCGCTGCCGGGCCGAGCGCGTAGGTCAGCGGAAGGCACAGGGCGATGGCCATCACGGCCGTCAGGCCCGGTACCGCGCCGAAGACGATGCCCACGGCCACGCCGAGCACGATGAGGATCATGATCTGCACCGACATCACAGCGTCGACGCCCGTTAAAAAGAGTTCCCACATGATCCGGTCCTCAGAAGTTGAACAACGGCCCGGAGGGCAGCATCAGGTCGAAGCCGTAGCGGAAGGCTACGTAGATGGTGGCCGAGCTGATGATCGCGATAGCCACGTACGCCAGGTGGTTGGTCTTGTGTCCGGTTGGGGTCAGCACAAGGAACTGCACGTAGAGGTACAGCGCAGTCATGATCGGAAAGCCGACGAGGTTGAGCAGGCCGGCATAGATCACGATCAGGCCGAGCGTCTTGGCGACGGTGCCGTAGTCGCTGGCACCGGCGGCCTTCTCGGCTTCGGCTTCGATCTTTTCCTCGGTGGTCAGCGGGCCGACGTCGGGTTGCCGGCTGGCAAGCAGTTGCAGGACGCCGAGCAGGCAGATCGTGCCGGCGAGGATGTACGGGACGAAGGCCGAATCGATCAGGCCCTTGTCGGGTAGTTGCATGGTCATCGCGAGGTAGATCAGACCGATGGCGAGCATGGCGATGCCGATCGCCAGCTCCTTCATGCGGATGGTCTTCATGGCGGGCTCCCGGTGGGTGAAGCGGGGGAAGCCGGCGACCCGAGGCCGCCGGTGGCGGGGCTTACTGCTGGCGCAGCAGGTCGCGGTACTGCATGTAGTCGGTGCGGGTTTCCTTCAGCAGGCCCGGTGCGACGTCATGTCCGTAGAAGGTGACCGGCTGCTTGAAGCCCTTTTCCAGCTCCTTGGCGTAGGCCGGGGTCTCGGTGATCTGCTTCATGATGTCGGACATCTTCTGCACGATCGCCGGATCGGTGCCCTTGGGGAAGGCGATGATGTAGGGCTTGTCCATGACGAAGTCGAGGCCCTGTTCCTTGAAGGTCTTGATGTCGCCAAGCAGCGGGTTCCGCTCCTCGTTCGGCTGGGCAAGGATGTGCATGTCGCCCGTCTCGACGTAGTCCTGCACCGCGCCGTAGGTGATGGCGGCGACGTCGATCCGCCCGCCGAGCAGCGCGGTGATCTTCTCGGCCGCGCTGCCGGCGTCGACGATCTTGAGGTCCACGTCGGCCATGTCTTCGAAGATCAGCCCTTGCAGGTGGGAGAACCCGCCCAGCTCGGTGCCATAGATCACGTCGTCGGGGCTTTCCTTGGCCTTCTTGATCAGCTCGTCGAGCGTTTCGATGCCCGATGCCTTGCTGGTGACGAAGACCGCACCCTTGTCGACGGCCGCGATGCAGCAGATGTCCAGCGCATCGTAGCTGTAGTCGATCAGGCCGGAGACTTCGTTCACCAGCAGGTGTCCGGTGTGGCCGAACAGTATGGTGGTGCCGTCGGGCTCGGCATTCTTCACCTGGGCGAGGGCAACGGTGCCGCCGCCGCCATTCATGTTGGTGATCACCATGTTCTCTCCAGTGATGTCGGAGAAGTACTTGGCCATGGTGCGGGCGTTGAAATCGGTGTCACCGCCGGCACCGGCGGGCACTATCACCTGGACGGTGCGGCTGGGCCACTCGGTTTCGGCGGCGTGGGCGATGCCGGCGGTCAGCGCGATGCAGGCCGAGGCGATGGCGGTGCGAAGGGTTTTTTTCATTATTGTGTCCTCTTTGACGGGGTTCGCTTTAGCGCGAGGTGCGCCCAAGGCTGGGCTGCTTGGGGTCGTACTTCCAACCGGGAACCAGGTACTGCATGGCCATCGCGTCGTCGCGCGCGCCGGTGGCGACCTTCTTGTAGAGCTCGTGCGCGGCCATGATCCGGTCCATGTCCGGTTCGATGCCCAGGCCCGGCTTCTGGGGAACGGCGACTTCGCCACCGACGATTTGCAGTGGTTCGCGGGTCAGTCGCTCCTGGCCTTCCTGCCAGATCCAGTGGGTATCGATGGCCGTGATGCGCCCGGGCGCCGCGGCGGCGGCGTGGGTGAACATCGCCAGCGATACGTCGAAGTGGTTGTTGGAGTGCGAGCCCCAGGTCAGGCCGAAGTGCTCGCACAGCTGCGCCAGCCGCACCGAGCCCTGCATGGTCCAGAAATGCGGGTCGGCGAGCGGGATGTCGACCGCGTCGAGGCGCACCGAGTGGCCCATCTGGCGCCAGTCGGTGGCGACCATGTTGGTCGCGGTCGGGATGCCCGTGGCGCGCTTGAACTCGGCCATGATCTCGCGACCGGAATAGCCGTTCTCGGGGCCGCAGGGATCTTCGGCGTAGGACAGGATGTGGCCCTGTCCCTTGCAGAGGGCGATGGCTTCGTCGAGCGACCAGGCCCCGTTGGGGTCGAGCGTGACGCGCGCATCCGGGAAGCGTGCCTTGATGCCGGCGATCGCCTGCATCTCCTCGCTGCCGCGCATCACGCCGCCCTTGAGCTTGAAGTCGTTGAAGCCATAACGCGCGGCGGCCGCTTCGGCGAGGCGGACGATGGCTTCGGGCGTGACCGCTTCCTGATGGCGCAGGTGATACCAGTCGTCACCGGTGCTGGCGAGGTAGGGCAGGTCGGTGCGGGTGCGGTCGCCAATGTAGAAGAGGTAGGCGAGCATCGGCACGCGATCGCGCTGCTGGCCCGCGCCGAGCAACTCGGCGACCGGCACCTGGAGATGCTGGCCCAGCAGGTCGATCAGGGCGGCTTCCACCGCTGTGATCACATTGTCCAGCCGCAGGTTGATCTCGTGCGGCTGCTTGAGTACCTCCGCTTCGGCGTCGGAGGTCACCTGATGGCTGGTCGTCTGCGGACCGCTGACGTTACCGGCGATGGCCGAACGCAGGCTGTTCAGGGTGCGGTTGTACAAACCGATCGGTTGTCCGATCACTAGTCCCTTGGTGCGCTCCAGCGCCTGCCGGATGCCTTCGCCGCCCGGTACTTCACCCATGCCGGTGCGGCCGGCGCTGTCGGTGAGCAGCACGAGATTGCGGGTGAAGTAGGGAGCATGCGCGCCACACAGGTTGAGCAGCATGCTGTCATAACCTGCAACAGGTATGACCTGCATCTCCCGTACGGTAGGGGTCGCTGTCATCGGTTCAGCCATTACCAGTTAACTCCGGTGTTGTGATTGTTGAGGAGGGACGGCTCGGTTGCCCGCGCGGCGCGAGAAGCGATCGCCAGCCTGCGAGGGCTTGCGCGCCGTGGTGCGCGGGCATTGGAAGCGAAAGGTGAAGACGGCGAGGGTGCTTGAAGCGCGCCGGCAAGAGGCGCGTCGGAATCATGCGTTTGAGCGGGGCGGTGTCGAGGCATGGCCGTGGACTCGCTTTCTTATTGTTGGATCGTTGTCGTAAGTTGTCATACGAGTTGAGGGATTTTTTAGCAGCCGTACTTCCGGGCTGTCAAACAAAAAAGCCGCCGTATTTTCAGGGGGCCATCGCTGTGCATGAAACCTGTCATACCGAACCGAACGAAGCTTTCAGCAGGCTTTCAATGCCTGGTGTGCAGGACCGTCGAGGGGCAGAAAAAAGAGTTGGCGTTATGGTAGTTGTACGATAACGTATCTCACAGGCTGAAGCCTCGCTCCCTCATCACCCTCGTTAAACAGGATGTTCGAATAATGAACCCACAAGAACTGAAGGCCATCCTCTCGTCTGGTCTGCTGTCGTTCCCGCTGACCGACTTCGACCAGAACGGCGATTTCAATCGCGATGGCTACGTCCAGCGCCTCGAGTGGCTCGCTCCCTATGGCGCCTCGGCGCTGTTCGCCGCCGGCGGCACGGGCGAGTTCTTCTCGCTTGCCCCGGATGAGTACCCGCAGATCATCAAGACTGCGGTCGACACCTGCGCCAACAGCGTGCCGATCCTGGCAGGCGTGGGCGGCCCGACCCGTCAGGCCATCCAGTACGCGCAGGAAGCCGAGCGCCTGGGCGCCAAGGGCCTGCTGCTGCTGCCGCACTACCTCACCGAAGCGAGCCAGGATGGCGTCGCGGCGCATGTCGAGCAGGTGTGCAAGTCGGTCAAGATCGGCGTCGTGGTCTACAACCGCAACGTCTGCCGCCTGACCGCCACTCACCTCGAACAACTGGCCGAGCGCTGCCCGAACCTGATCGGCTACAAGGACGGACTGGGCGACATCGAGCTGATGGTGTCGATCCGTCGCCGACTGGGCGATCGTCTGAGCTACCTCGGCGGCCTGCCGACCGCGGAAGTCTATGCCGCGGCCTACAAGGCGCTGGGCGTGCCGGTGTACTCGTCGGCGGTGTTCAACTTCATCCCCAAGACGGCGATGGACTTCTACCACGCCGTCGCCCGCGACGATCACGAGACCGTCGGCAAGCTGATCGACGATTTCTTCCTGCCGTACCTGGACATCCGCAATCGCTGCAAGGGCTACGCCGTCAGCATCGTCAAGGCGGGCGCGAAGATCGCCGGCTACGACGCAGGCCCGGTGCGTGCGCCGCTCACCGAGCTGCGCCCCGACGAGTACGAACGCCTGGCCGCGCTGATCGCCAAGCAGGGCGCGCAGTAAGCGACCCATGCGCGCCGACGGTTGCGTCGGCGCGCCATCCGCCGTGGTGTAGCGACCGGCGGTATTCCCGAGGACTTTTCGCATGGCTGACGTAACGCGTTACGACAACTTCATCGACGGCCAGTGGGTCGCCTCGAACCGCTACGAACCGAACATCAACCCATCCGACCTGTCGGATGTCATCGGCGACTACGCACAGGCCGACGCCGGCCAGGTTCAGGCGGCGATCGACGCGGCGCGCCGGGCCTTTCCCGCGTGGTCGACCTTCGGCATCCAGGCGCGCGCCGACGCGCTCGAACAGGTCGGGCTGGAAATCCTCGCCCGTCGCGACGAGCTCGGCACACTGCTGGCGCGGGAGGAGGGCAAGACCCTGCCCGAAGCCATCGCCGAAGTCGTTCGCGCTGGCAACATCTTCAAGTTCTTCGCCGGCGAGTGCCTGCGCCAGGCCGGCGAAACGCTGCCCTCGGTGCGCCCCGGCGTGAGCGTCGAGATCACCCGCGAGCCGCTGGGCGTGGTCGGCCTGATCACCCCGTGGAACTTCCCGATCGCCATCCCGGCCTGGAAGATCGCCCCGGCGCTGGCCTACGGCAATTGCGTGGTCATCAAGCCGGCCGAGCTGGTGCCGGGCTGCGTCTGGGCCATCGCCGAAATCATTTCCCGGGCGGGTTTCCCGGCCGGTGTGTTCAACCTCGTCATGGGCCACGGAAAGGAAGTGGGCGAGGCCATCGTCGGCTCACGCCAGGTCGATGCGGTCAGCTTCACCGGCTCGGTCGGCGTGGGGCGTGGCATCGCCCAGGCCTGTGTCGCGCGCGGCACCAAGGTCCAGCTCGAAATGGGCGGCAAGAACCCGCAGATCGTGCTGGACGATGCCGATCTGGACGTCGCCGTCGAGCTCTGCACGCAGAGTGCCTTCTACTCCACCGGCCAGCGCTGCACGGCGTCCAGCCGCATCATCGTCACCGACGGCATCTACGACCGCTTCGTCGCGGCGATGACGGCGCGCGTCGGCAGGATCAAGGTCGGCTCGGCGCTGGCGCCTGGGGTCGACGTCGGTCCGGTGGTGTCCGCCGCGCAGCTGGAACAGGACCTGCGCTACATCGCGCTCGGCAAGCAGGAGGGCGCACGCCTGGCCTGCGGGGGCGAGCGCGCCAGCGGTGCGACCGAAGGCTATTACCTGGCACCGACGCTGTTCGTCGACAGCACCGCGGACATGCGCATCAGCCGCGAGGAAATCTTCGGACCGGTCGCCAACGTCGTCCGGGTACGGGATTACGAAGCGGCCCTGGCGATGGCCAACGACACGGAATTCGGCCTTTCCGCCGGTATCTGCACCACCTCGCTGAAATACGCCAACCACTTCAAGCGACATGCGCAGGCCGGCATGGTGATGGTCAACCTGCCGACCGCGGGGGTCGATTACCACGTACCGTTCGGCGGGCGCAAAGGCTCGTCCTACGGGCCGCGCGAGCAGGGTCGCTACGCGCAGGAGTTCTACACGACGGTGAAGACCACCTACATCGGTTGAGTCGATGGGCAAACCGGTCGCAAGGCTTTTTGTGGCGCGACTTGGTCGTGAATGGGTTGAAGCGATCGCGAGCAAGCTCGCTCCTACAGGGTGGGGCGGTGACGGGTCGGGTCGATTGCATGGGTAAACGCGGTCACAGTGCTTTTTGTAGGAGCGACCTTGGTCGCGAATGGGTTGAAGCGATCGCGAGCAAGCTCGCTCCTACAGGGTGGGTCGGTGACAGGTCGGGGCGATTGCATGGGCTGGCGCCGAGCGCTGGGCAAGCGTGGTCCCAATGCTTTTTTGTAGGAGCGATCTTGGTCGCGAATGGGCGGCAAGGGCTCGCGAACAGGCTCCCGCCTGAGTATCCGTAAGCCGTGCGGGCTCTAGCCCCGCCGGTGCAAACAACAACATGCCGGGCCAACCGGAGAGCGAAATGAGTGAAACCGTGCAGTTGATTCATCACCAGGATTCCCCGCGTTGCATCCGCCTGAACGAGGCCGACAACGTGGCCGTGGTCGTCAATGACGGCGGCGTACCGACCGGTGCGCAGTTCGCAGACGGGCTCGTGACGGTCGAAGCCGTGCCGCAGAGCCACAAGGTCGCGCTGGTCGACATCCCCGCGGGCGAGCCGGTGCGCCGCTACGGGCAGATCATCGGCTATGCCCTGGAGCCGCTGCGCCGTGGCAGTTGGGTCAAGGAAACCCAACTGAAGATGCCGAGCGCGCCGCCGCTCGAAAGCCTGCCGCGCGCCACCGCCGTGCCGGAAAAGCTCGAGCCGCTCGAGGGCTTCACGTTCGAGGGCTACCGCAACGCTGACGGTACCGTCGGCACGCGCAACATCCTCGGCATCAGCACCACCGTGCAGTGCGTCACCGGCGTGCTCGAGCATGCCGTGGCGCGCATCCGCAAGGAGCTGCTGCCCAAGTACCCGAACGTCGACGACGTCGTGGCGCTGACCCACAGCTATGGCTGCGGCGTGGCGATCAACGCCCGTGACGCCTATATCCCGATCCGCACCGTGCGCAACCTGGCGCGCAACCCGAACCTGGGCGGTGAGGCGCTGGTCATCAGCCTCGGCTGCGAAAAATTGCAGGCCGAGCAAGTGATGCACGAGGGCGACCCGTCGGTCGACCTGCGCGACCCCTGGCTGTATCGCCTGCAGGAATCGAACACCGGCTTCGGCGAGATGATCGAGCAGATCATGGCGCTGGCCGAAACGCGCCTGAAGAAGCTCGACGGGCGCCGCCGCGAAACCGTGCCGGCCGCCGAGCTGGTGCTCGGCATGCAATGCGGCGGCAGCGATGCCTTCTCCGGCATCACCGCCAATCCGGCGCTCGGTTACGCGGCCGACCTGCTGGTGCGCGCCGGGGCCACCGTGATGTTCTCCGAGAACACTGAAGTGCGTGATGCGGTGTACATGCTCACCGCGCGGGCCGAGACGCCTGACGTCGCCGAGGCGCTGATCGCCGAGATGGACTGGTACGACCAATACCTGGAGCGCGGTGCCGCCGATCGCAGTGCCAACACCACGCCCGGCAACAAGAAGGGCGGCCTGTCGAACATCGTCGAGAAGTCGCTGGGCTCGATCGTCAAATCCGGCAGCGGCGCCATCAACGGTGTGGTCGGTCCGGGTGAGCGGGTCGATCGCAAGGGCCTGATCTTCTGCGCCACGCCGGCCAGCGACTTCGTCTGCGGCACGCTGCAACTGGCCGCCGGCATGAACCTGCATGTCTTCACCACCGGCCGCGGCACGCCCTATGGCCTGGCGATGGCGCCGGTGGTCAAGGTCGCGACCCGCACCGAACTCGCGCAGCGCTGGCCGGACCTGATCGATATCGACGCCGGGCGCATCGCCAGCGGCCGCTCGACCATCGAAGAGCTCGGCTGGGAGCTGTTCCACTACTACCTGGACGTCGCCAGCGGTCGGAAGAAGACCTGGGCCGAGCAGCACAAGCTGCACAACGACCTGGTGCTGTTCAACCCGGCGCCCATCACCTGATCGATGCGGCCCCGCGTCGCCAGGCGTAGCAACAGCGCTGCGCCTGCAACGGATACGGCGTTCGCCCTCGGCGCGCACCGTATGCGCATCCTGGCCAGAAGCCGGGGTGCGGTTACCTCTCCGAACCCGCGCAGCCCGGCGGACGGCACGCCACAAGCGTACCGACCTGCCGGGTGCCGACCGGCGAACGGGCGTGCCCGTTCGTGCGGTCGACCGCTTGGGGCCTGTTCAGGGCTTGGCATGGTGCGCCGGTCCGTTGAGGCAGGACAGATAGACGTGCAGCGTCTTGCCGGCAATGCCGTGGTGCGATGGCATCAGCCTGTCGCTAAGCCGTGCGTCCTGAACGTCGCTTGAAGCAGGCAGTCGATTGATACGGGTAAGCGCTACGAGGAAATACCAATGGCTTCGTACAAAGAACTGCACCTGCGTCGGGGCGATCTGGCGCTTTCCGTCGCGCCGGGGTTGGGCGGTGCGATCACGCGGTTTCGCCATGGCGACCTCGACCTGCTGCGCCCCTGGGATGGCAGCGACAACGTTCGGCTGACCGGTTGCTTCGTGCTGGCGCCATACTCGAACCGGATCGGCAACAGCCAGTTCACCTTCGAGGGGCAGACCCATCGCCTGCGCCGCAACGCACCCGAATTCGAGCTGCCGTTGCACGGCGTCGCCTGGAAGCGGGCTTGGGCGCCGACGGCCATGGACGGCACCAGCCTCACGCTGGAGGTGCAGCATCGCGCCCAAGGGGCGAATGCACAGGACTGGCCATTCGACTTCCAGCTCACCCATCGCCTGCGCCTCGACGCCGACGGGCTCGGGCTTCGCCTCGTCCTGACCAACACAGGGCAAGTCCCGATGCCGGCCGGGCTGGGTTGGCATCCGTATTTCCTGCGGCATGACGCGGTGGAGATGGCGTTCGACGCCAGTTCGGTATGGCTGGCGGACGACCAGCAACTGCCCAGTCAGCAGGTGAAGGTGCCGGCGGAATGGGAGTTCTCGACGCTGCGTCCGGTGGGCGAGCCGGGGCTGGATAACTGCTTCGCCGGTTGGGGCGGACAGGCCCGGCTGCGCTGGCCCAGTCGCAACCTCGACCTGCGCCTGTCCAGCGAGGCGCCGTTGCGTCACCTGGTGGTCTTCACCCCGCCGGCCGAGCGGGGCATTCTCGCGCTGGAGCCGGTTTCTCATGCCAACAACGCGCTCAATCTGCCCCATCCAGCCGCTCACGGCATGCTGACGTTGCGACCGGGCGAATCCATCACGGCAACCTGCCGGATGGACGTACGCGCCGGGTAGCGACCAATCGGGGCGTGCTCGTTCCTGCGAAGCCATTGCCGAGAACGCCTACGAGCCTTAGCCAGCGCCCCCCTGTAGGAGCCCGCTTGCGGGCGATCCGGCGAACATCGCCGGCAACCCCAGCTCCCAACGCGCACCCGGAGCTGGCTCCCAATCAGCGCCGCCGGTTGGATGCGCGACTAATCGGAGTTGGGGCAGCCGAGAACACCTGCGACCCTTAATCAGCGCCCCCTGTAGGAGCCCGCTTGCGGGCGATCCGGCGAGCATCGCCGGCAACCCAGCTCCCCAAGCGCACCCGGAGCTGGCTCCCCCCAATCGGCGCAACCGGTGAATGCCCAACAGGCCAGCCCACCTGGCGGTAGCCGGTTGAAAAAGTACCGGTAGACGGCGATGAGGGCTTGGACGGCGGCGCGATGGCCTGTCAGGCTTGCCGAGGCCCGCCTGACCACCTTTTGCTAGACTGCGCGCCCGCTGCGACGCCCTGCGATACGAACCGACCGTCGATGAACCACACCGAATCCCATACGCCCGCGCCGCTGTCCCGGCGATTTTCCGTTGCCCCGATGATGGACTGGACGGATCGCCATTGCCGGTTCTTCCTGCGGCGATTCTCCGAACGGGCACTGCTGTACACCGAGATGGTCACCACCGGCGCGCTGCTGCATGGCGACTCCGCACGCTTCCTGCGCCATGACCCGGCCGAGCATCCGCTCGCCTTGCAACTGGGCGGCAGCGTACCGGCCGAGCTCGCCGCATGTGCACGGCTGGCCGAGCAGGCCGGCTACGACGAAATCAACCTGAACGTCGGCTGCCCGAGCGACCGGGTACAGAATAACCTGATCGGCGCCTGCCTGATGGCGCACCCGGCGCTGGTCGCCGATTGCGTCAAGGCCATGCGCGATGCGGTGAGCATCGACGTCACGGTCAAGCACCGGATCGGCATCAACGGACGCGACAGCTACGCCGAGCTGTGCGACTTCGTCGGCCAGATCGCCGAGGCGGGTTGCCGCAGTTTCACCGTGCACGCGCGCATCGCCATCCTGGAAGGGTTGTCGCCCAAGGAGAACCGCGAGGTCCCGCCGCTGCGCTACGAAGTGGCCGCCGCGCTGAAACGGGACTTCCCCGATCTGGAGATCATCCTCAACGGCGGCATCCGAACGCTCGACGATTGCGAGGCGCACCTGGCGACCTTCGACGGCGTCATGCTCGGCCGCGAGGCCTATCACAACCCGTACCTGCTGGCGCAGGTCGACCAGCGCCTGTTCGGCAGCGAGCGCCCGGTGATCAGCCGGACCCAGGCCCTGCTGGACATGCGCCCGTACATCGAGCGTCACCTGCAGGAAGGCGGCTCGCTGCATCACGTCACCCGCCATGTGCTTGGGCTGGCCCAAGGCTTCCCGGGTGCGCGCCGGTTTCGCCAGCTGTTGTCGGTCGACATCCACAAGACGCCGACCCCGCTGGCGCTGTTCGAGCAGGCCATCGATCTGCTCGGGGGGCGTTGAAGGTCGACCATGAAACGCGCAGAGTCGGTTACGACTCCAACTCACTGCGGCCCGCTCGGCCCCTTGCGAGCAGGGCCACGTCAACTCAGAGGACAGGGCGCCACATGACTTCCAAGCTGGAACAACTCAAGCAATTCACCACCGTCGTGGCCGATACCGGCGATCTGGATGCGATCGAGCGACTCAAGCCGGTGGACGCCACCACCAACCCTTCGCTGCTGCTCAAGGCCGCCGCCCTGCCGCGCTACGAGCGCCGCTTGGGCGAGGCCATCGCCACCGGTCGCGGCGATCTGGGCCTGACCTGCGACTTGTTCGCTACCGCCGTCGGCCAGGAAGTGCTCAAGCTCATTCCGGGCCGCATCTCGACCGAGGTAGACGCACGCCTGTCGTTCGACACCCACGCCACACTCGAGCGCGCCGAGCGCCTGATCGGCCTTTACGAGCAGGCCGGCGTATCCCGCGATCGCGTGCTGATCAAGATCGCCTCGACCTGGGAAGGCATACGCGCCGCCGAGCAGCTGGAAAAGAACGGCATCCAGACCAACCTGACGCTGCTGTTCTCCTTCGCCCAGGCGGTGGCCTGCGCCGACGCCGGCGTCTTCCTGATCTCGCCCTTCGTCGGTCGCATCTACGACTGGTACAAGAAGAGCGAAGGCCGCGACTACACCGGTACCGAAGACCCCGGCGTGCGCTCGGTCAGCCGCATCTACGACTACTACAAGGCGCACGGCTACGAGACCGTGGTGATGGGGGCGAGCTTTCGCAACGTCGGCCAGATTGAAGCGCTGGCCGGCTGTGATCGCCTGACCATCAGCCCCGAGCTGCTCGGCCAGCTGGCCGATGCCCAGGGCACCCTCGAACGCCAGCTCGCGCCCGGTCGTGGTGCCGAGGCGCGGGTCACGCTCGATGAGCCGGCGTTCCGCTGGGCGCACAACGAAGACGCGATGGCCACCGAAAAGCTCGCCGAAGGCATCCGCCAGTTCGCGCGCGACCAGGAAAAGCTCGAGGCGCTGATCCAGGCGAAAGGCTGAAGCAAACCTCCGGCCGCTCACCCTGTCGGAGGTTCGCGATGGCTTCGGCGAACGATGTGGCCCCCGCCCCGATTGGTCGCTATCGGGCGCGCTCTGGCGCGTCGATTTGGGGTTCGGGTTCGGAGCTGATTTGCCGGCGATGCTCGCCGGATCGCCCGCAAGCGGGCTCCTACAGGGTGGCGCTGTCGGAGGTTCGCGATGGCTTTGAGAGAACGATTTGGCGCCCGCCCCGATTGGTCGCTATCGGGCGCGCAGATTCATCTGGCGCGTCGATTTGGGGGTTCGGGTTCGGAGCTGATTTGCCGGCGATGCTCGCCGGATCGCCCGCAAGCGGGCTCCTACAGGGTGGCGCTGTCGGAGGTTGAGGTCGTCGTCGGCAATGGCTTCAGGAGAACGGTTCGCGTTGTGCCAGCCGGAGCGCACTGTCATCCGACGATCCGAAGGGAATTCCTCACGGCCAATGGCCTCTACCTTCAGGACCGTTTTTCGATTGGAGGCTGCAACCATGACGCGAACCCCTCGTGCAGACCTGGACTGGCAGCTCAGGGCTGGCTCGGAAGAGCAGATGCTGCGCCATTTTCTCAATGCCGGCGGCGTGCCGGGCGACCCGGAGGAGCCGGGCGTGCCGACCCAGCCTACCGAGCCGGGCGAGCCGACCGTGCCGGATCAGCCGCCACCGGCGCCGGTGGCCTGAGCGCCGTATTGGCCGAGCAGGCGGATGACTTCCTCGTCGTCCGTCTGCGAGAAATCCCGGTAATGCAGCCCGACGCCGACGAAGCGTTCGGGACGCGCCAGGCACACCAGCTCATCCACCGCGCGGCTCAGCTCGTCGATCACTTCCGCCGGGCCAACGGGCACGGAGAGTAGCAATTTCCGCAGACCCGTGGCCGCCAGCGCTTTCAGGCCGGCCCGAACGGTCGCACCGGTGGCGATGCCGTCGTCCACGACGATGACGTCGCGGCCGGCCAATGACGGCGCCGGGCGGTCGCCGCAATAGCGCTGCCGCCGACGCTTGAGCTCGTCGAGCTGGCGACGCATTTCCGCGTCGAACCAGTCCTCCGGCAGCCTCGCATGCGCCATCAGCCACTCATTGACCACCCATTGCGGCGGCTGGCCGTCCACCACCGCCCCCAAGGCGACCTCCGGGTTGCCCGGCATGCCGATCTTGCGCACGAGCAAGACATCGAGCGGCGCACCCAGACGGCGGGCGATAGGGGCGGCGACCGGCACGCCGCCGCGGGGCAGCGCCAGGAGAATCGGCGACTCGAGGGCGAGCGGGGCGAGGGCGTCGGCCAGCTGCTCGCCGGCATCGGTGCGGTCGCGGAACGACACGGCCTCGTCCATCGTCGTCACTCACCGAAGGGGTAGGTGTCCGGCACTGCCGTCTCGGCCGGTTGGCGCGGGCCGATGGGCGTCACCGGTGTGGTGTCCTCGAACCAGAGCATGGCATCGAACTGCTCGGCGAGAATCGCGCGGAAGTAATGGCTCTGCCGCTCGGTGTGCGGCCGATAGATCACGCCGATCGCACGTTCCAGACGGGGCCGCGCCAGCGCCGCACGTAGCGCCTGGCGGTTGTCGCCGCGCCAGTCGGTCAGCGAACGGGCATGGCCGGCCTTGAGGAAGAGTTGCTCCCAACTGTCGGGGCGCGAGGGACGAACGTCCTTGACCTGCATGGGCTCGTCCCAGTTGTCCGCCGCGGCGACCTGCCCGCGGTCGGTCGACATGCCGATCAGCACCGCATCGCGACCGAAGGCAGTGCGGCACAGCTCGCCGATGTTGAACTCGCCGGACCAGCCCATCGAGGTCGCGGCCGCGTTGCCGATATGCGAGTTGTGCGCCCAGACCACCGCCTTCGCATCGGGGCCGCGGTGGTCGAGCAGCGCCCGCAGGGTGTCGAACATGTGGCGGTCGCGCAGATTCCAGGATTCGGTCGAGCCGCGGTACATGGTGCGGTAGTACTGCTCGGCCGCCAGCACCACGCGAGCGTTCTGTTCGGCATTGAAGAAGCGTTCGCCGTCCTCCTTCATGTAGTCCAGGCGCTGGTCGAGCAGGGCGCGCAGTTGCTCGATCGCGGCTTCTTCGCACGAGGGCTCGCCGAACATGGCGACGCTGTGCCCGTAGAGCGCCGGTTCGCTCTGCCAGGGCGTGAGGCAGCCGTAACGCTCGCGCGCCTGGGCCGCAGCCTGCGGGTCGACGCCATCGAGGTAGCGCAGCACTTCGGTGAGCGATGAGCCGAGGCTGTACACGTCGAGCCCGCGAAACTCCGTCCGCGCCTCGGGCGGCAGACCGTCGTTGTGCTGGCGCAGCCAGCGGGTGAACTCGGCGACCTCGCGGTTGCGCCACATCCACGTCGGGAACCGTTCGAAGGCATCGTGTTGCCAGGTGGCAGGCGCGCGCTGGCGCACGTGTCGGTCGATCTGCGCGGCGTCCGGCCAGTCCGCTTCGGCGGCGACGATATTGAACCCGTGCCGCTCGACCAGTCGACGGGTGATGGCGGCGCGCGCCCGATAAAACTCGGACGTGCCGTGGCTGGCTTCGCCGATCAGCACCACGCGTGCGTCGGCGTAGCGATCGAAGGGCTCGGCGAAGCGTGTGTCGTCCAGGGCGCCTAGCGGCTCGCCGTGTTCGCGCAGCAGCGCGACCAGCTGCGCCTCGTCGAGCTCCGGCACGGCGCGTAGCAGGGTCTCGTTCATGGCGTGGGCTCCTGTCGTCTTTGCACTAGCGACCGGGGCCTTTCGGGCTTGTTCCGGCGCATCGACGAAGGGTCATGGCGACGTGCGGTGGAAACTGCCGCCCTCGACGCTCGTCAAAAGGTGTTCGGCGCCTGTTGGCGCCGCGTGATCATGTCGAAGAGGGGCGTTTCATGACCACCTGGATCATCGCGTACAGCAAAGATGGCAACACCTCCACGCTCAAGACCGAGGCCGAGCGCAAGCTGGAAATGGAAGACGCCGTTGGCCTGGTGATGCGCAAGGCCGAGCAGGACTACGCGGACGAGGCGCACGAGGTCAGCGAGGACGAGGACATGACGCCCGCCCAGCAATTGGCCGAGCGTTACGGCATCACCATCACGGGCATCAGCGAGGCGTAGTGAGGCCGGACGCGTCCAGCGGCCAGACCGCCCCATCACCCACCAGATAAATGCGCTGACCCGGCACCGGTTCGATCGTCATCGAGCCGGTGAAGTCGCCGAATGCAGGCAACAGGCTCATGCGCTCGCCCATGCAGAAGCAGGGCAGGCGCACCCGCTGCCGGCCGCGTCCGGCGAGGCTGAACGCGGGATGCACATGCCCGGCGAGCACGCTGTGGGTGGGGTGGGGCTCCGGCTCGTGTTGCAGGGCGAAGGGGCCGAGCAACAGCGGCTCCGGCACGACCTCGATACCGAGCGAGGCCGGCGGATCGCCCGCGCGGCGGTCATGGTTGCCGCGAATCAGCGTGATCGACAGCGCCGGGTGACGCACACGCCAATCGGCCAGCTGTTGCAGCGTCTGCGGCGTGCGGGATTCGGGCGCATGCAGGAAGTCGCCGAGCACGATCAGGCGACGGGTCGGATGGGCCATGATCGCCGCATCCAGCCGCGCGAGGTTGCGCTCGGTCGTGCCATGCGGCACCGGCTGGCCCAGGCGCCGATAGGCCGCCGCCTTACCGATATGCACATCGGCCACGAGCAGCGCACGTTCCTGCGGCCAGTAGATCGCCTTGTCCGGCAAGAGCCAAAGCTCCGCACCGGCCAGGCTGATGACATGGTGAAGATTCATGCGCGGCAGCTTACCGAAGGCCGGCATCGGCTGCCGGCGCGGCCGATGAAGCGCAGCGGGGAGGGGCAGCCGCAAACCGCACGGGCCGGAGGCCGTTATTCAAGACTCACTATTCATCTCGCCTCGCCTCGCCTCGCCTCGCCTCGGCGCGAGGCCTGACCCCCTTAGCGCATTCTTTTTATGACGTGCGTCTGATCCTCCCTGACAACCAAAGCGTTTGCCCATTGGATGGAAAAACAGCGCTGAGAAGAAGCACGGCAATGCAAGCGGCTAAAGCTGCGAGCAATACCACCGGGCCGGCCGCCCCCCATCCATGAGCGGCTGTTAAACCTCCGACGATGATCGGACCTAGCAGCTGCCCGAGATTGCTGCCCTGCATAAGAATGCCGACCGCCACAGGTACCAATGTTGCTTCGCGGACCGACAGCGGGGCCGATGCCAGCAATGTGGCAGGAATCAACCCACCTACCGCCGAGAACAGCAAGCACAGCATGAGCGTTGCCACTGGCCCGAACACGCCCGTGAATATGCCGAGCCCGGCAGCGCCCATAAGACCGCTGGCAAGGATAATCAGCGCACCCCGTCCGGCGCCGCGCGCCATCAGGTATCCCGCGGCTAGGTTTCCGCCGATGTTGACCGCGCTGACCAAGGCGCTAAGTAGCCCGGCACCTCGGTACGTGACGTCCATGCGGTCCATTAATAGAACCGGCAAAAAGGCGAACAAAGCGAAGAACATCAGGCTGTACAGGGCGAACGTGATAGCCAGCAACGTGGTCGAGCGGGAGAGGGCCTGCCGCATCCCTGGAAATGGCTGTCCCTGCGTATGGAGCGGCTCGTCCTGGGGGATACAGCAGATGGCGATCGCCGCGATGATCGCCGTCAGCGCCGAACTGCTCCACCAGAGCCACTGCCAGGTTTGAAAAGCGGGCCCGATAACCATCGCAAGGGCCATCCCGCATGGCATGAAACAGCTCCACAAGGACAAAGCGCGGTCTCGTTCCGCACCGGCGAACAGGCGCTCCAGGATCGCGGGGCCGGCGACAACGATCAGTAAGAACCCAAGCCCTTCGACGAGTCTCGTTGCTAGCAGGGTGTCGAATGAAGGCACTGCGGCTGCGGTAATACCGGCAGCCGCAGTGAATCCAAGCCCCATTAGCAGGGTTTTTCGATGGCCGATAGCAACTGCCACCGCGCCGGCCGGGGCGCCACCGAACAGGCCCAGCACCGCGAATATGCCGGTCAGCCAACCCGCTTGTACCAGCCCGATGCCCAGGTCTGCCTGCAACATCGGCGCTGCAATGGCGACCTTGCCTAGATGCAGCGCCGCGACGATACCGCTCCCGAGGATGATCCATTTGGCCGGCCCTGGGCGTCGTTTCAGGGGAACCCTGTTCATCGAACTGCCTCGGTGCCGATGCCGGCGAGCGCGGCCGCAACCCGTGCGACATGCCGGCCCTGAAAGCGCGCGCCATCCAATTCGTTGTCGCTGGGCTGGCGATCACCCCCTTTGCCGTCATCGGCAAGCGTCGATGCGCCATAGGGCGAGCCACCGGTAATGGCATCCATCCTGAGTTGGCCTTTGAAACTGTATGGCAGTCCTACAACAACCATGCCGAGATGAAGCAACACGGTGTGGGTCGCGAGGATCGTGCTCTCTTGGCCACCGTGCTGGCTTCCCGTTGAGGTGAAGACGCTGCCGACTTTGCCGACCAGCCTATCGTCGGCCCACAGCCCGCCGCATTGATCAAGAAAGTTCTTCATCTGCGACGCCATGTTGCCAAAGCGCGTTGGTGTGCCGATGACGATGGCGTCGTACTCGGGCAATTCCGAGACGGACGCGATATGCGCAGGCTGGGTCATTCTGTAACCAGACCTTCGCGCAACATCGTCAGGAACGAGCTCGGGCACCCGCTTCACATCCGCATGCGCACCCGCCTGGCGAGCGCCTTCGGCTACCGCATTGGCCAGTGCCTCGACATGTCCATAGGACGAGTAATAAAGCACCAGTACTTTTGTCATCGCTGAGCCCTCTGTGGTGGTGACAGGGGGCAAAGCTAGGTCTTTGCAGATGTTCTGAGGAGCGACTTAAATTCGATCAACTTGATCTTCGAGGTAGATCATGATCGACGCGATGACGTTGGATCAGATTCGTATCTTCGTGACCGTCGCCGACAGCGGTAGCTTTCGGTCGGGTGCCGCGCGGCTGCTACGTGTGCAGTCGGCAATCAGTCATGCGATTGCCAATCTGGAGGCGGAGCTAGGGCTTCAGCTATTCGATCGCAGCGGTTACCGGCCCGTCCTTACGGCAGAGGGCCAAGCACTGCTGGCGCACGCACGTGACATCCTGCTGCGAGCGGATGCCATGCGCGCACGTGCCCGAGCGCTTGGCGCAGGCGTCGAGTTGGAGCTGGCCCTAGTGGTGGATACCCTGTTTCCGATCGAGGCGGTTACACACGCCATCACCACTGCAAGCGCCGAATTCCCCGCCACAAGCTTTCGCCTGGATATGCAGGCGCTGGGAGGGCCAATCGCAGCGCTTACGGACAAGCGCTGCACGCTCGCAATCGTCGTAGGGGAGGATTTTCGGAATCCGCGAGTGGCGCTTGAAGCAATCGGCGCGGTACGACAGATCGCCGTGGTAAGTGCCGAGCATCCGCTCGCCAGGCTGGAAGCTCGCGAATCGCTTGGTCTGACCGATCTCGCCGGCTATTTGCAGGTTGTGCTGGTCGACCCGACACCACTCTCGGAGGACCGGTCATTCGGCGTGCTGTCCCCCTTTACCTGTCGGGTGAACACGCAGGAAGCGAAACTGGCGCTTATACGGGCAGGACTTGGTTGGGGGAGACTTCCAGAGTGGCAAATTAACGACGACCTGGCTGCGGGACGGCTGGTGCGCGTGGCCATACCTGATCTCGGTCGCCGGAGTGAAGTGCAATCTGAGGCCTACCTGGCGCATCGTGTGGACGAGCCGCTGGGTCCCGTGGCTTTGTCGTTCCGACGGGCACTTATCGAACAGTCACCTGGCTAGTGCGCACGGCCCGGTCACGAAGAAGCCTGCTTCGTAACTGGCGATGCGCGCCAATCGACCAACTTTTTTAGCGTCTGCGGCGTATGGGATTCGAGCGCATGCAGGAAGTCGCCGAGCACGATCAGGCGACGGGTCGGATGGCCATGATCGCCGCATCCAGCCACGCGAGGTTACGCTCGGTCGTGCCATGCGGCACCGGCTGGCCCAGGCGTCGGTAGGCCGCCGCCTTGCCGATATGCACATCGGCCACCAGCAGCGCACGTTCCTGTGGCCAGTAGATCGCCTTGTCCGGCAAGAGCCAAAGTTCCGCACCGGCCAGGCTGATGACATGGTGAAGATTCATGCGCGGCAGCTTACCGAAGGCCGGCATCGGCTGCCGGCGCGGCCGATGAAGCGCAGCGCTTCGGGGCCGTGTCGGCGGGGGCTTGGCGGCCGCTTCCGATTAGTGTTGGTATCGGTCATCGGCTCCAGTCGCAAGTCGAAGTGACCTAGGCGCCGAGGCATCAGTCGATGCCGAAAGGCAACCTGAAGTGACTTGCATGCCAATTCGACAGCAGAGGCATACGACAGGCTGGCTGACGCTAAATCTGCCGTCTCAACAGAATAGGCCCATCACCTGACGGTCGGTGCCGTGCCGTTTCCGTCACCTTTCGCTGAGTAGCCACGCGACGACACGCCTGGTCTGGCTGTGCAATCAGCGCGCTCCTTTTCAGGACCCTTCTTTTTGCCGGTACCTGCCGCTCGCGTGGCCAGAAAATTTACGTCTGAGACTCATTGTTTCCAGCGACGCCGCAGCTTTCCTCGGCAATAATCTCTCCCGCTCCAGGGCAAGGGTTGGGCCGTCCAACCCAGTGGCGTTAACCACGTATGAACCGCGCACAAAGGATGTGTATGAAAGTGAAATCTGAAAAAGAGATCGCCAAGATCGTTTTCGTTTTCCTGCCCATGGTCATGCAGCCGCTGTTGAACTTCTTTTTCCTGGTTCTTGTGGCCAAGCATTGCACGTTGGAAGAGTACGGCTCGCTGGCGTTAAGCATGGTGCTGGTGTCGGTGGTGATCGGTTTTTCCGACTTCGGTTTACGCGATTACCTGCTGAGCAAGGGCGCTATCGACAAGGGGCTTTCCAGCGGCGAAAACCTTTTTGTGCCAGCGACCGCGGGTTACCTGATTCTGGTTATGGCAGCCATGTTTTACCTGGGCAATGTCGGTGGCACACACGATGCCTACTACTTATTGCTCAGCTTTCTGCCCGAAGCCTTGGCGTTCGCCGTCGTGCAGCGTTGCCTGTTTTTCCATTACCAGCGCCAGGACCGACTGGTACGTTTTTCGTCCCTGGACTCGGCCTTCAAATCGCTGCCCTTCGCAGTAAAGATCGGCTTGTTCCTGCTTACCGATAACCTGCTCCTCTCTGTCGCCGTGGGCGCCGCGGTAGCCATGGTTTCATACCTGGGCTGGTTTTACCTGCGCTGCATTCGCCGGTCCGATTTCTTTGCGGCCGATACGCAGGTCCTCGCGACATTTGCCAAGATGCTGAAGCTGTGGCGTTCCTGGCTACCCTTTACTGTTTCCTTCTTCGCCTTCTTCCTTTATTTCGGCGCCGACCGGATCCTCATCGAGAAGCTGCTCGGCGCCGAGCAATTGGCCGTTTATGCCGCCGCCACGTCGTTCATTGCCATCGGGCAAATAGCCGTAACCGCGTTCTGGTCGTTGTACATGCCTCGCATCTCGCGCGGCTTCAACGAGATCGGTCAGCGGAAGTTCGTCCTCCTGGCGATCGGCCTGTCGCTGGGCATGTTCGTTGGTTACCAGGTACTTGCGCTGCTCTTGTTCCATCTTTTCTATCCAGAAAGCTATGCAGGCGGCTCGCTAATCCTGCGAATAATGGCCGGCTTCTTCATTTTCCGGCTGGTAAACGTAGTTTTCGAGATGTACTGGGTGGCCCAGGAGCGCTACGCCAACTTCGTCAAAATGCGCGTGTTCTGCGGGCTGCTGAGTGTGGCGCTGAACTGGATGTTCATTCCGGTCTTCGGGTTGATCGCGCCAGCGGTAATTGTGGTGGTCTGCGAGCTGACGCTGATGCTGTTCATCCTCATCGCGGAGTACCGCTGGAAGAAGCCCTCAATAGTCGAGATCCAGCCAGCGGCGGTCGACACCGCGCCGGTGGCGGTACCGGCCGACGTCATCCCGACCGGTACTGCGCAATCATCGCCAAGCACGTAGTGGCGTTACGCGTCACATAAAGCGCAAGCGATGAACGCCGGGCTGTGCGCCTTGGCTAGGCAAATGTCGGCAGCCGTTACACACGCGTCTTCTCCACCGTTACTACAGCGGTCTTTGTAGATCGCTCTTTGAGTATCGCCATCAGCGGAAGCGACAAAGCCCCTCGCGAGTGGCAGCTTTTGGCCGAAAGCAGCCATAAACTTGGCAGCACAACCCATCAGTGTGCTTTCCAAGAAGCACTTCGGTTTCAACCCCTTCGTGAGCAAGCTCGCTCCTACGGAGCGGTGGTGTGGGCTGGCAAGCAGTAACGAAAAAGGCCCTGCCTGGGACCCGAAAGAGCGGTCTCAGGCAGGGCCTTTAACGTTGGCGAACTTACTTCATCGTCGGCATCGAGAATTCCGCGCCTTCGCGAACGTTCGCCGAGGGCCAGCGTTGGGTGATGGTCTTGCGGCGGGTGTAGAAGCGCACGCCGTCGGGGCCGTAGGCGTGCAGGTCGCCGAAGAGTGAGCGCTTCCAGCCGCCGAAGCTGTGGTAGGCGACGGGTACCGGCAGCGGGATGTTGATGCCGACCATGCCGACCTGGATGTGGTCGCTGAAGTAGCGCGCCGCTTCGCCGTCGCGGGTGTAGATGCAGGTGCCGTTGCCGTATTCGTGGGCGTTGATGAGGTCCATCGCGTCCTGCATGGTCGCCACGCGCACCACTTGCAGCACCGGCCCGAAGATTTCTTCCTGGTAGCTGGTCATCTCGGGCGTGACGCGGTCGATCAGGGTGGCATCGACGAAGAAGCCTTCTTCGCAACCGGCGATGCGCGCCTGCCGGCCGTCGACCACCACCGTCGCGCCCTGGGCTTCGGCGCTGGCGATGTAGCCGACCACCTTGTCCTTGTGCTGGCGCGTGATCAGCGGGCCGAAGTCGTTCGATTTGTCGTCGTAGGCGCCAACCTTGAGTTTGCTCATGGCCTCGGTCATGCGGGCGATCAGGGCGTCGGCGATTTCGTCGCCGACCGCGACGGCCACCGACAGCGCCATGCAGCGCTCGCCGGACGAGCCGAAGGCGGCGCCGAGCAGCGAGCTGACGACGTTGTCGAGGTCCGCGTCGGGCATGACGATGGCGTGGTTCTTCGCGCCGCCGAGGGCCTGGCAGCGTTTGCCGTGGGCGGTGGCGGTCTTGTAGATGTACTCGGCGATCGGCGTCGAGCCGACGAAGCTCACCGCCTGGATGCGCGGGTCGGTCAGCAGGGTATCGACCGCTTCCTTGTCACCGTTGACCACGTTGAGCACGCCTGACGGCAGGCCGGCTTCGTGCAGCAGTTCGGCGATGAACAGGGTGGAGCTGGGGTCGCGTTCGGACGGCTTGAGGATGAAGCAGTTGCCGCAGACGATCGCCATTGGGTACATCCACAGCGGCACCATCACCGGGAAGTTGAACGGGGTGATGCCGGCGACGACGCCCAGCGGCTGGAATTCGCTCCAGGAGTCGATGCCGGGCCCGACGTTCTTGCTGTACTCGCCCTTGAGCAGTTCGGGCGCGCCACAGGCGTACTCGACGTTCTCGATGCCGCGCTGCAGCTCGCCGGCGGCGTCGTGCAGGATCTTGCCGTGCTCTTCGCCGATCAGCGCGCAGATGCGGTCGGCGTTCTGTTCGAGCAGCTCCTTGAAGCGGAACATGATGCGCGCACGCTTCATCGGCGGGGTGTCACGCCAGGCGGGGAAGGCGGCCTGCGCGGCGGCGATGGCCTCTTCGACGGTGGCCTTGCTGGCCAGCGCGACCTGCTTGCTGGCCACGCCCTTGGCGGGGTTGAAGACATCCTGCGTGCGGCTGCTGTCTTCACGGCGCTGGCCGTTGATCAAATGTCCTACGACGGTCATGGGTCACCTCTGTCTGAGCGGTTTGGGCCGGCTTCTAGTTGGCTGGAGGGTGTCGGCATCAGGGCCAGATGCTGCGGTACAGCGCGATGATTTCGTCTTCGCTGGGCACACGCGGGTTGTTGCCGGGCGAGCCCGAAGCCAGCGCCTGTGCGGCCATGGTCGGCAGCAGCTGGTCGAAGCGCGCCTTGTCGGCGCCGAACTCGGCGAGCGTCGGCACCTTCAATTCGCGGTTGAGCGCCTCCAGCGCCGCGAGCAGCTTGCGGTTGGCCGTGTCGGTGTCGTCCTCGTGCGTGGCCGCGCCGATGGCCCGCGCACAGGTCGCGTAGCGCTCCGGTGCCGCAGGGATCGAGAAGGCCGTGACGGCCGGCAGCAGCATGGCGTTGGACAGCCCGTGCGGGACGTGAAAGAAGGCGCCGATCGGGCGACTCATGCCATGCACCAGCGCCACCGAGGCGTTGGAGAAGGCCACTCCGGCGAGCGTCGCGCCGAGCATCATGGCCTCGCGGGCCTGACGGTCCTCGCCGCTCTCATACGCGCGGCGCAGGTTGGGGCCGAGCAGGTGCATGGCGGCGATCGCCTGGCTGTCGCTGTACGGGTTGGCCTTGCGGCTGACGTAGGCCTCGATGGCGTGGGTCAGCGAATCGATGCCGGTGTCGGCGGTGGTGCGCGGCGGCACGCTCAGGGTCAGTTCGTAATCCACCAGCGCGGCGACCGGCATGAAGCCGATGCCCACGCAGAGCATTTTTTCGTCGCTGGTTTCGTCGGTGATGATGGTGAAACGGGTGACCTCGGAGCCGGTGCCGGCGGTGGTCGGGATGGCGATGATCGGCAGCCCGGCTTCGTTGACCACGCGTGGGAATTTGTAATCCCGCACCTTGCCGCCGTGCTTGCCGAGGATGGCGATGGCCTTGGCGCTGTCGATCGGGCTGCCGCCGCCGAGCGCGACGATGGCGTCGTAGTCGCCGTCGCGCACCTTGTCGACACCCGCCTGGATGGAGGCGGCGGTGGGCTCGGGCATGGTGTCATCGAACAGATCGCTGCTGATCCCGGCGCCAGCCAGCCCGTCCTGGAGACGGCCGGCGTAGCCGAGCTTGACCATCATGGTGTCGGTGACGATCAAGGGTCGCTGGCAGCCGAGCGCGGCGAGGATGGCGGGCAGCTTCTGGCTCGCGCCAGCGCCGACTTCGAGAATGCGGGGAAGAACCACCTGGTTGGACATGCGCGTCTCCTGTCTGGCAGGCGGTCCGCGGGTAGCGGGACCGCTGGTGAAGGAGAAGTATGGACGGCGACGGCGCACCTGCCGGTCCCTGCTTCTTGTTTTTATAGCGAGACGATTTGTATCGTTTTGAGGCATTAGGCGCAAGCCGACCTTCGTCGGGTCGGCATTCGGCCAATAAAAAACCCCAGCGAGTGGCCGGGGTCTTGGATCGAGCAACGAAGGGTCAGCTCGGGAAGACCACCTTGAACACGTCGCTGAAGCGCTTGGCGAAGTGCACGGTCAGGCCCTCCTTGAGGTAGTCGGGCAGTTCTTCGAAATCGCCCCGGTTGGCTTCCGGCAGGATGATTTCGTACAGCTTCTGCCGACGCGCGGCGATGACCTTTTCGCGCACGCCGCCGATGGCCATCACCTGGCCGGTAAGGGTGAGTTCGCCGGTCATGGTGACGCCTTTCTTCGGCGCCTGGTTGCGTGCCAGCGACAGCAGCGCGGTGGCCATGGTGATGCCGGCGCTGGGGCCGTCCTTGGGCGTCGCGCCTTCCGGCACGTGCAGGTGGACGAAGGCCTGGTCGAAGAACTTCGGGTCGCCCTTGTACTGCTTGAGGTTGGAGCTTACGTAGCTGTAGGCGATGTCGGCCGATTCGCGCATCACCTCGCCGAGCTTGCCGGTGAGCTTGAAGCCGCGGTTGAGCGTATGGATGCGCGTGGCCTCGATCGGCAGGGTCGCGCCGCCCATGCTCGTCCAGGCCAGACCGGTGATCACGCCGACACCGTGCAGCGTCTGCTCGGGCCGCCAGAAGGGGATGCCCAGCGCGTCTTCCAGGTCTTTCGGGCCGATCTTCAGCTTGCCCTTGTCGTCCGGGTTTTCAAGTATCTTGACGACCGACTTGCGCACCAGCTTGCCGAGCTGCTTGTCCAGCTGGCGCACGCCGGCTTCGCGGGCATAGCCCTCGATCAGCGCCTTGAGGGTGGCATCGGTGATGCTGAGCTTGTTCTTCGGCACGCCGGCTTTCTCGAGCTGCCGCGGCCACAGGTGGCGCTTGGCAATGGCGAGCTTTTCCTCGGTGATGTAGCCGGACAGCCGGATGATCTCCATGCGGTCGAGCAGCGGGCCGGGGATCGAATAGAGCGTGTTGGCGGTACAGATGAACAGCACCTTGGACAGGTCCAGGCGCATGTCCAGGTAATGGTCGAGGAAGTTGACGTTCTGTTCCGGGTCGAGCGTTTCCAGCAGCGCCGACGCCGGGTCGCCCTGGTAGCTGGAGCCGAGCTTGTCGATCTCGTCGAGCATGATCACCGGGTTCATCACTTCGACTTCGCGCATCGCCTGCACCAGCTTGCCCGGCTGGGCGCCGATGTAGGTGCGGCGATGGCCCTTGATCTCAGCCTCGTCACGCATGCCGCCGACGCTGAACCGGTAGAACGGCCGGCCGAGCGATTCGGCGATCGATTTGCCGACGCTGGTCTTGCCGACGCCCGGCGGGCCGACCAGCAGGACGATGGAGCCGTCGATGGAGCCCTTGTAGGTGCCGACGGCGAGGAATTCGATGATGCGGTCCTTGATGTCTTCGAGCCCGGCGTGGTGGGACTCGAGCACCTTGCGGGCGTGGGCGAGGTCGAGCTTGTCCTGGACGTAGACGCCCCAGGGCAGCGCCGTGGCCCAGTCCAGGTAGTTGCGGGTCACCGCGTATTCAGGCGAGCCGGTCTCGAGGATCAGCAGCTTGGCCAGCTCGTCGTCGATGCGCTTCTGCGCGGCCGGCGGCACGTTCTTGCCTTCCAGGCGGGCGCGGAACTCGTCGGCATCGGCGTGACGGTCGTCCTTGGTGATGCCCAGCTCCTGCTGGATGATCTTCAACTGCTCCTTGAGGAAGAACTCGCGCTGGCGCTCGCCGATCTTGCGGTTGACCTCGGCGGACAGCTCCTTCTGCAACTTGGCGACCTCGACCTCCTTGCGCAGCAGCGGCAGCACCTTCTCCATGCGCTTGAGGATCGGCACCGTGTCGAGCACCTCTTGCAGCTCCCGGCCGGGCGCGGTGGTCAGTGCCGCGGCGAAATCGGTCAGCGGCGAGGGGTCGTTCGGGCTGAAGCGGTTGAGGTAGTTCTTCAGTTCCTCGCTGTACAGCGGGTTGAGCGGCAGCAGCTCCTTGATCGCGTTGATCAGCGCCATGCCGTAGGCCTTCACCTCGTCGCGCGGGTCCTGCTCGCTCTTGGGGTACTCGACCTCCACCAGATACGGCGGCTTGCGGCGCAGCCAGCCGCGGATGCGCACGCGCGCCAGGCCCTGGGCGACGAATTGCAGCTTGCCGCCTTCCTGGCTGGCGTGGTGCACCCGCGCCAGGGTGCCGTGCTCGGGCAGGCTGTCCGGGTCGAAGGAGGCGGCGTCCTGCGGGGGCGTCTCCACATAGAAGAGGGCGACTTGCTGGTGCGGCGTCTTGGCGACTCGCTGCAGCGTCTCGGCCCAGGGGTCTTCGTTGACGATGACCGGCAGGACCTGCGCCGGGAAGAACGGCCGGTTGTGTATCGGGATGATGTACAGCTTGTCCGGGAGCGTCTGCTCGGGCAGGACCAGCGTGCCCGTCGAGGGGGCGTCATCTTCGATGAGTTCGGGTTCGGCAGTCGCGTTTTCCTGATCGCTCATGGGGCACCTGTCTCGAATACGTGCTCGGTTAGATGGGTCGTTGCCCCGAAGATTTCAAGAATTTCGCCGATGGCATCGATTCGCCCGGGCCTGGCCCGATGGGCAAGGGACGGGCGCTGGAGTAAAGTGCGCCGATTCCCCGAGGTCCCCGCCATGCTGCAAGCGCGTCTGCTTTGCCTCGACAACCAGGCCCACGAACACGCCCACGACTACCACCAGCTGGTCCTGTCGCTGGCGGGTCGTGCCGAATTCGAGGTCAACGGGGCGGGCGGCGAGGTCTGTCGGATGCGGGCCTGCCTGGTGCCTGGCGATGCCGACCATCAGTTCGCCGGCATGGGCGAAAACCGCATGCTGATCCTCGATCTCGACGAGGACGACATGCGTGACGGGGACCGCGACCTGTTGCTGCGCCTGTTCGACAGCCCGCGCTACCCGGCGCTGGATGCCGACTTTCTCAATCTGCTCAACTACGCCGGCGCCGAGCTCGCACGCTACGGCAGCGACCCGCAGCTCGCCCGCACGCTGGGCGGCGTGTTGCTGCATGCGCTGCACCTGCGGCTGTTCGGTGAGCGCAGGATCGGCAGCGGCGGGCCGCTGGATCTGGACACGCTCGATTCGCACATCCTGCACAACCTGGCGCGGCGCATCACCGTCGCCGAGCTGGCGCAGGTCGCCTGCCTCAGCCCGAGTCACTTCCACGCCCAGTTCAAGGACAGCGTCGGCCTCACCCCGCACCAGTACCTGCTCAAGGCGCGCCTCGACCATGCCACGCGCCTGTTGCGCGAAAGCCGCCTGCCGCTGGTGCGCATCGCCGAGGAGTGCGGTTTTTCCAGCCAGAGCGCCCTGACCACGGCCATGCGTCGCTACCTGGGGCTGACGCCGCGTCGGCTGCGCGAAGGCGTCTGACCGACGAACGGCAACCTCATGCCGCGCGCGCCGCGGCCGATAGCCCGGAAAGCGCTTTCGCGCCGTTGCGATTTGACCGATGGCCGATAGCCACTAGAGTTCAGTCAACGACATTCCATTGGAGCGGACAGGCGGTGCCGTGCGCGCCCCTGCCAGGTAGTCCCGATGTCCAGAACCTTCATCCGGCGGCTCGTTGCGCTTGGCGTGTGCCTGTTGGCGGCACCCGTCGAGGCGGGACCGTTCAGTGCCACGCTGGTCGATGCCCAGGGCGCGCCGCTCGCGCATGCCGTGCTCAGCCTGCACGCCGAAACGCCGGCCGGTACGCCGGCGCCTGCCGTGCTCGACCAGATCGACAAGCAGTTCGTCCCCTATGTGCTGTCGGTGCGCCGCGGCACCGCGGTGAGCTTTCCCAACCGTGACGACATTCGCCACCAGGTCTATTCCTTCTCCGAACCCAAGCGATTCGAGTTGCGCCTCTACCAGGGCACGCCCTCCGAGCCGGTGGTGTTCGACCAGCCGGGCGTGGTCGTGCTCGGCTGCAACATCCATGACTGGATGCTCGGGTACGTCTACGTCACCGACGACCCCTGGCATGCCGTCAGCGATGCCCAGGGGCGGGTGCGCTTCGACGACCTGCCGCCGGGGCGCTATCGCGTGACGCTCTGGCACCCGCAGTCACCGGCGGGCCAGCCGCAGCCGGCAGGCGAGCTGGCGATGACGGACGCGGCGCTCAAGCGCCGATTCACCCTCGACCTGGCCTCGCCACCCGCCACGCCGCCGGCTGCGCCGGCGTCCAGTCCGTTCGCCGATGCCTTCCAGAGCAAGAGCCGTGCTGCTCAGCCGTAACAGCGTTCATGCGCGCCTGACCGGCCTGGTCGCGCTGCTGCTGCTCTCGGTGATCCTGGCGCTGTACGTGTCCGTGCGACTGGTGACCGAATCGGCCATCCGCCAAGGCGCCAGCGATCGGCTGGCGGTCGGCCTGCGCGTGTTCGAGCAGTTGCTCGACACCCGCGCCGCGCAGCTGCGTGACGGCGTGGTGGTGCTGGCCGCCGACTTCGGATTCCGCGAGGCCGTGGCCAGCGGCGACCTGCCGACCATGCACTCGGTCATGCTCAACCAGGCGACCCGTATCGGTGCGCAGATCGCGCTGCTGATGGACGATCAGGAGCGAATCCTCGCGTCCAACGTGCCGGGCATGCCGGCGGGTGCCTATTTCCCGCATACCGCGGCGCTGGCGATCGACTCCACTCTGGGGCGTGGCGCGGGCGTGGTTGTGCTCGGTCACGAGCCCTATCTGCTGGTCGAGGCGGAGATACGCGCGCCTCTGCCCATCGCGCGCGTGGTGATGGGCTTTCACATGGGCCAGGACATGGCGGCGGACCTGCGGTCGCTGGTCAACCTCGAGGTCTCCTTCGCCGCGATCGGTCGAACAGGCGAGAGCCATGTCGAGTCCACCCTGGCGCCGGACGAGGTCCGCGTCCTGCTGCCGGCCTGGCAGGCGGGCGATTTGCCCGATGGCATGGAAGAGCTCGAGCTGGACGGCCGGAGCTATCTCACCGACGAGCTGGTGCTCGCCTCGGAGCCGGATTACCGCATGATCGCCTTCGTGCACAGCTCGCTGGACGAGGCCCTGGCCAGCTTCCACGAGCTGGATTCGCGCATGCTGCTGATCGCGCTGACGGCGCTGCTGGTGTCGCTGCTCGGCGCGCAGCTGCTGGCGCGCAGCATCTCCAAGCCGGTTCGGCAACTGGCCCGTGTCGCCGAACGCGTGGGTCAGGGCGACTACCGGACGCCCGTCGAGCTGCATCGCAACGACGAGTTGGGCAGCCTTGCCGGTGCGCTCAACCACATGCAGGCGGCGATTGCCGAGCGCGAGCGGCGCCTGGCGCACAACGCGCTGCACGATCCATTGACCGGCCTGCCGAACCGCGCGCTGGCCATCGAGCGGCTGGAGAACGCCATTCGCACCGAACGCCCGCTGGCCTTGCTGCATCTGGGCGCCGACGGCTTCAAGGCGGTCTACGATGCCTGTGGCGCGTCCTGTGTCGAAACGGCGATCCAGACCTTTGTCCATCGGGTGAAGTCGGCGCTGCCGGCCGGCGCGAGCCTGGCTCGGCCCGTGGTCGACGAGTTTCTGGTGCAGGTCGACGCGCTCGGCGCCGATGCCTCGGTCGGTCTGGCCGACAGGCTGTTGCAGGCGCTCGGCGAGCCGTTGGTGATCGAGGGGCATGAATTCCGTATCGAAACGCGCTGCGGCATCGCGCTTTACCCGATCGATGGCGTGACCGCCGACGACGTGCTGCGCCGTGCGGCCATCGCCATGCGCGATGCGGCCGCCCAGCCGGGTCGGCTACAGCTCTATCAGCAGGGGCGCGATCACGCCTACGACCGCCAGATCACGCTGGTGCGCGACCTGCGCCACGCCGGCGAGCGGGGCGAACTGCTGCTGCACTTCCAGCCCAAGCTCGATATCCGCAGCGGTCAGGTGCAGCAGGCCGAAGCATTGCTGCGCTGGCAGCACCCGGCGTTCGGCATGGTCTCGCCCGGCGAATTCATCCCGCTGGCCGAGCGCACCGGCAGCATCCAGCACCTGACGGCCTGGGTCATCGAGGCGGTGCTGCGCCAGCTTGCTCAATGGGGCGAGCGCGGGGTGAGCGTGCAGGTGTCGCTGAACATTTCCGCCGAGGATCTGATGTCCATCGATCTGCCCGATCGCGTCCGCGATCTGCTCGGGCGCTACCGCGTGCCCGCCGAGCAGCTGGTCTTCGAGATCACCGAGAGTGCGGTGATGCAGGATCAGGGGCGCGCGCTGGCGGTGCTCAATGGTTTGCGGGCGCTGGGCATTCATCTCTCGGTGGACGATTTCGGCACCGGTTACTCGTCGCTGGCGCAGCTCAAGCGCATGCCGGTGCAGGAGCTCAAGATCGACCAATCGTTCATCCGCGAGCTGGACGAGGCGAGCGATGACGCGGTGATCGTCCGCTCGACCATCGACATGAGCCACGCGCTGGGCCTGAAGATCGTCGCCGAGGGCATCGAGCACGGGCATAGCCTCGATCTGCTCGAGCGCTGGGGGTGCGATGTCGCCCAGGGTTACCTGATCAGCCGGCCGCTGCCCGCGGCGGCCTTCGAACACTGGCTGGCCGAGCGCCAGCGCTTGCCGGTCAGCGTGGAGTGAACGCAACGATGAAAGCCCTTCTGGCCGGTGTGCTGCTTGGCGCGACCGCGTGGGCGCAGGCCGGCGACGGTCGTCTGCTCGCGACTGGCGGTGCGACCAGCCTCGAAGGCGCGGCCGGTGGCGGCATCACGCCCTGGGCGGTACTGGCGGGCTATGGCGAGCGGGGCGAGTGGGGCGCCCATGCGTTCGGCACGCGCGTCGAGACCGGCGATTACCGGCTCGACGTGGCCGGTCTCGCGGTGGCCTACGGCAATCGGATCGAGCTGTCCTACGCGCGCCAGCGATTCGACCTGGGCAACCTGGCGCGCGGCTTGCGGTTGCCCGAGAACAGCCTCAGCCAGGATGTCTTCGGCCTGAAGGTGCGGCTGTTCGGCGACCTGATCTACGACCGGCTGCCGCAGGTGTCGCTCGGCGTCCAGCACAAGCGGCAAAAGGACTTCCTGATTCCCTCGCTCGTCGGCGCGCAGCGTGACCGGGACACCGAGGCCTACCTCACGGCCAGCCGGCTGTTTCTCGGCGGCGCGTTCGGCTACAACCTGCTGATCAACGGCGGGCTGCGTTACAGCCGCGCCAACGAACTGGGCCTGCTCGGGTTCGGCGGCGATCGGCGCGACAGCCGCTCGCTGCTCAAGGAGGGCTCGGTCGCCGTGCTGCTCGACCGGCATTGGGCGGTGGGCGTCGAGTACCGGGAGAAGCCCGACAACCTCGGCTTCGCCGGGGAAAGCGACTGGGCCGACCTGTTCATCGGCTACTTCCCCAGCAAGCGGCTGGCCGTGGTGCTGGCCTACGCCCGGCTCGGCGAGATCGCCACGCTGGACAATCAGGACGGTGCCTACCTGTCCATCCAGGGGAGCTTCTGATGCGTCGTCTGGTGCTCGTGTCCTGCCTGATGCTCGCCGCCTGCGCCCAGCAGCCGCCTCGTGACGACAGCCTCTACCAGTCGCTTGGCGGCCAGCCGGGCATCACCCGCATCGTCGAAGGCATGCTGCTCAACATCGCCGACGACCCGCGGATCGTTGCGCATTTCCGCGAGATCGACATCGAGCGGCTGCGCGACAAGCTGGTGGAGCAGTTCTGCGTCGAGGCGGGCGGGCCATGCCGCTACACCGGGGACAGCATGGAAGAGAGCCACAAGGGCCTGGCCCTGACGCCGAGCGACTTCAACGCGCTAGTCGAAGACCTGCAGCTGGCGATGGAGCGCGAAGGTGTCCCGGTGACGGCACAGAACCGGTTGCTCGCGCGTCTGGCCCCCATGCGCGGGCAGGTCATCGACCGCTGACGCCGCCATCCCGTGGCGTTCACCGCACCGCAACGTTGCGTTTCCGCGCGCCGCGTCGCCTGCCAACGCAGCACGACCTGCGCGGGGTATGGCCGGTTCAATCGGCCGGAGTCTCGCGAAAAAACTCCGTAGTTTTCTGCAAGAAAGTCCTCCAGAGCTGACCGTACAGTCGCCCAACCGCGTTTCGCCCATCCCGGAACAGCCCCTGTGTGGCTGTCCGAGGCGTGCTCGACTACACCTACAACGAACCAGTACCCAACCTCGGAGGAGGGCGTGATGTTCAAAGCCAGTCACGTTTTGCAGGACGGCTTCTTCGCCCAGCTCGCTGCGCAGAAGGCCGATGGTTTCTTCCCGGCCATCAGCGCCAACTACACCGTCGACGAGGCGGCCTATCTCACCGAGCTGCTCCAGCTGGCCGATCCCGGCGAATCGGGCATCGCCGCGATTCGCAACCAGGCGCGCTCGCTGATCGAGTCGGTCCGCCTGCGGGACAACGCCGTCGATACGCTCGACGCGCTGCTGCGCCAGTACAGCCTCGACACCCAGGAGGGGCTGATGCTCATGTGCCTGGCCGAGGCCCTGCTGCGGGTGCCGGACTCGGCCACCGCCGATGCGCTGATCCGCGACAAGCTCAACGCCGCCGAGTGGGAGCGCCACCTCGGCCAGAGCGACAACGTGCTGGTGAACTTCGCCGCCTGGGGCCTGGTGATGACCGGCAAGGTGGTCGACTCCGATACCGCCGACGGCCGCCCGAAGAACGTGCTCGGGCGCCTGATCCAGCGCTCCGGCGAGCCGGTGATTCGCGCGGCGATGAACCAGGCCATGAAGCTGATGGGCAAGCAGTTCGTGCTCGGTCGCACCATTTCCGAAGCCCTGAAGAACGGTCGTCCGCAGCGCGAGAAGGGCTATACCTACTCGTTCGACATGCTCGGCGAAGCCGCGCTGACCGCCGAGGATGCGGAGAAATACCTCGCCGATTACCGTCAGGCGATCGAAACCGTCGGCGCCGAGCCGCAGGTCGGTCGCGGGCCGCGTCCGTCCATCTCGATCAAGCTCTCGGCGCTGCATCCGCGCTATGAAGTCGCCCAGCGCGAGCGTGTGCTGACCGAACTGTTCGCCAGCGTGCGCGAGCTGGCGGTGATGGCGCGCCGGCTGGATGTCGGCATCACCATCGACGCCGAGGAAGCCGACCGCCTCGAACTGTCGCTGCAGCTGTTCGAAAAACTCATGCGTGACCCGGCCATCGCCGGCTGGGGCGAATTCGGGCTGGTGGTGCAGGCCTACTCCAAGCGCTGCCTGCCGGTGCTGGTGTGGCTGACATTGCTCGGCCGCGAGCTGGGCGCGCGCATCCCGCTACGCCTCGTCAAGGGCGCCTACTGGGACAGCGAGATCAAGCAGTGCCAGATCCAGGGCCTGGACGGCTACCCGGTCTACACCCGCAAGGAAGGTACCGACACCTCGTACCTGGCCTGTGCCCGCTACCTGTTGTCGGAGCACACGCGCGGCGTGATCTACCCGCAGTTCGCCACCCATAACGCGCATACCGTCAGCAGCATCCTGGGGATGTGCGGCGACCGCGACTTCGAATTCCAGCGCCTGCATGGCATGGGCGAGGCGCTGTACGACACGGTGATCGAACGCTTCGGCAAGAACGTGCGCATCTATGCGCCGGTGGGGGCTCACAAGGACCTGCTGCCGTACCTCGTCCGCCGGCTGCTGGAAAACGGCGCGAACTCGTCGTTCGTGCACCAGCTGGTCGATCCGCGCGTGCCGGTCGAGTCGCTCATCGACCATCCGGTGACCCAGCTGCGCCAGTTCAGGACGCTGGGCAACGACCGCATACCGCTACCGACGGCGCTCTACGGCGATCGCAAGAACTCCAAAGGGATCAACATGAACATCCAGCAACAGTGGGACGAACTGTCCGGCGCCTTCACGCCGTTCCTCGACAACCAGTGGCAGGCCGCACCGGTCATCAATGGCGAGCGCCTGGACGGCCCGGCCGAGAGCATCACCTGCCCCTACGACCTGAACAAGGTGGTCGGCACGGCGCGCTTCGCCAGTGCCGAGCAGGCGAAGAAGGCGATCGACGGCCTGACCGCGGCCTGGCCGCGCTGGAACGCCACGCCGGTCGATGCCCGCGCCGCGATGCTCGAGCGCCTGGGCGATCTGCTGGAAGCCAACCGCGCCGAGCTGATGGCGCTCTGCACGCTGGAAGCCGGCAAGACCTTGCAGGATGGCATCGACGAAGTGCGCGAGGCGGTCGATTTCTGCCGCTACTACGCCCAGCAGGCGCGCCTGAAGCTGGGCCGCGAGGAGCTGAAAGGCCCGACCGGCGAGCGCAACGAACTGTTCCATGAAGGCCGTGGCGTGTTCGTCTGCGTCAGCCCGTGGAACTTCCCGCTGGCCATCTACCTCGGCCAGATCACCGCGGCGCTGGTGGCCGGCAACACGGTGCTGGCCAAGCCGGCCGAGCAGACCAGCCTGATCGCCGCGCGCGCGCTGGAGCTGATGTTCGAAGCCGGCGTGCCGAAGGATGCAATCGCCTTCCTGCCGGGCGACGGCGCGACCCTGGGCGGCGTGTTCTGCCGCGACCCGCGCGTGGTCGGCGTGTGCTTCACCGGTTCCACCGACACCGCCCGCATCATCAATCGCCAGTTGGCCGAGAAGGAGGGCGCCATCGCCACTCTGATCGCCGAGACCGGCGGCCAGAACGCCATGATCGTCGACTCCACCGCACTGCCCGAGCAGGTGGTCAAGGATGCCCTCGGCTCGGCCTTCACCAGTGCCGGCCAGCGGTGCTCGGCGCTGCGCGTGCTCTATGTGCAGCGCGACATCGCCGACCGCGTGATCGAGCTGATCAAGGGGGCGATGGCCGAGCTGAAGGTCGGCCCGACCTACCTGCGCGAGAACGACATCGGTCCGGTGATCGACAACGAGGCGCGTGAAAGCCTGGTCGCCCATATCGACAAGCTCAAGGCCGAAGGCCGCCTGATCGCCGAGGCGCGGCTGCCGGAAGGGGTGAACGGCCACTTCGTGGCACCGGTCGCGTTCGAGATCGGCGGCATCCACGAGCTGAAGAAGGAGCACTTCGGCCCGGTGCTGCATGTCGTGCGCTACGACGCGGCGGATCTGGAGAAGGTGGTCGCCGCGATCAACGGCACCGGCTTCGGCCTGACCCTCGGCGTGCACAGCCGCAACGAAGAAACGGCCAAGCGGATCGAAGCGCTGTCGCGTGTCGGCAACCTGTATGTGAACCGCAACCAGGTCGGCGCCGTGGTCGGGGTGCAGCCGTTCGGCGGCTGCGGTCTGTCCGGTACCGGTCCGAAGGCCGGTGGCCCGAGCTATCTGCTGCGCTTCACCAACGAGCGCACCACCTCGACCAACACCACGGCGGTCGGTGGCAACGCCTCGCTGCTGGCACTGGCCGACGACTGAGGATCTGGCTCCGCACGCTGGCGGGTGAGCCTGCCTGTCAGCGTTAAAGCAATATCGACGGGTGGCAGCGGCTGTTCGCCATCCAGTCTTTTCCGGCCCATTGAGGTGACACGCTTTGCGTGCCGGTAGCCAAGCGATTGGCTGCCGCCTCTGTGGGATCGGGTTATTCCTCGACCTGCCCAACAACAACTAACGAGGCCACACCATGAACTTCTCACCCACTGCCATCACCTTCGTCCTGTACATCGGGGCGATGCTGCTGATCGGTTTCATCGCTTACCGCGCCACCAAGAACTTCGACGACTACATCCTCGGCGGGCGCAGCCTCGGCAGCCTGGTCACCGCGCTGTCGGCCGGTGCCTCGGACATGAGCGGCTGGCTGCTGATGGGCCTGCCGGGCGCGATCTTCGTCGCCGGGCTGTCGGAGAGCTGGATCGCCATCGGCCTGATCGTCGGTGCCTGGCTGAACTGGCTGTTCGTCGCCGGGCGCCTGCGCGTGCACACCGAGCACAACCACAACGCGCTGACCCTGCCGGACTACTTCTCGCACCGCTTCGAGGATGACAGCCGCCTGCTGCGCATCTTCTCGGCGCTGGTGATCCTGGTGTTCTTCACCATCTATTGCGCGTCGGGCGTGGTGGCTGGTGCGCGGCTGTTCGAGAGCACCTTCGGCGTGCCCTACGACCTGGCGCTGTGGATCGGCGCGGCGGCGACCATCCTCTACGTATTCGTCGGCGGCTTCCTCGCGGT
>NZ_RBZQ01000007.1 GCF_003640395.1 Stutzerimonas urumqiensis
TGCTGCGCTACCTGACGAACTACTACAACCATCAGCGACCACACAGTTACAACGGATACAGAACGCCAGCGCAAGCCGAATCGCTGGCCGGATAAACCTAAACCAGTGTCCAGATTTTGTTGACCACAACACCTGCGGCCTGCTCGGTTCATTCAATCCAGAGAGCGTGTTCCCCGCAGGCGCGGGGATGAACCGCACACCTTGTCCGCCAGTCGCCTTGCAGTAGCGTGTTCCCCGCAGGCGCGGGGATGAACCGCGACCTGTCGGGCCTGCAGCGCGGCGACTTCGGTGTTCCCCGCAGGCGCGGGGATGAACCGCCTGCGGCCCGGAACTCGGCCGCGACGTGTTCGTGTTCCCCGCAGGCGCGGGGATGAACCGGACGCCCAGGGCAACCCGCTTGTGCAGATCAAGTGTTCCCCGCAGGCGCGGGGATGAACCGCCGAACACGGCGTGCTGGGTGTCCTGATGCACGTGTTCCCCGCAGGCGCGGGGATGAACCGAACAGCGACGTACGGCCGTGCTCGATGCAGTAGTGTTCCCGCAGGCGCGGGGATGAACCGCGGATCACGCCTTCACGTTGGCAGTAGCCGTAGTGTTCCCCGCAGGCGCGGGGATGAACCGTGTAATAGCGTTGAGTACCGGAGGATGTATCCGTGGCAGATTCCAACAAGCTCGGCGATGAGCTGAAAAGCCGCCTTCGGTAACTGGCCAGCCTGCGCCAAGGCTCGTCTCGCTGGAGCGTGGGTGATGCCCCGCATTTTGTAGAGCGGGGTGAAGCGCATGAGAGCTTCAAGCAAGAAGCCCTGGCGGCGTGGATGGCGTATCAGGAAGCCGGTCGGCATTTGTCCGGGCAAGAGACTCGGTTTTGGCTAAGTACCTGGGGGATGGCGCAGAGGCGGCGCTTCCAGGTGCCACGATTGATTGTCACCGAAGATGCCGAGCGTGGCTGGAGCGTTGCCGTCGGTGCCTTGCCGGTAACGACCCGCTGGTCGGGAGAAGTGGCTGACGCCTGGCTCGTATCTGCGACCTGAATATGCGCGCTTAGCTGACACATTTTTCTGCACGGTGCCTCCTGAATGGCTTTAGAAACGGCCCGGATGCCCGCTAATGTGACCGAAAAATTCACCTGTCTTTACATACAGACTTCCGTCTTTCACCTTCTGGTGATTAGCTGCCTCGCAGGCAAGGACGCGAGCAGGTGCGAAAAATGAAGGAGCAGTTGCGGTTCTCGCAGTTGTCGACGCAGGCACGGACGATTTGGGCAAAAAGCGGCGAAGGAGCGGGGCATGGTTTGTTGGCCCATCTGCTCGATGTTGCTGCAGTGACCGAAACCCTTCTGACGCTGGAACCCGAGACCACTCGCGGCTGGCTGACCGGGTCATTCGGTTTGCCTCAAGCGAGCATCTCACGCTGGATAGCTGCACTGGCCGGGCTGCATGACTACGGCAAGGCGATTCCCGGCTTTCAAGCCAAGTGGGAAGAAGGCCAGGATGCCGATCGGAATGCTGGCCTGCCGTTCGATAGGCGTGCCTGCGATGTGACCAACCACTCCTGCGCAACCGCGGCGTTGCTGGGCGCTGGCTTGCAGCGGTGCAGCGGTGCAGAGACTGACTGGGTCCGGCATGTGTTGCAGGCGATCAGCGCCCATCACGGCTACCACTTCCTGCGGCCCGAGATTGAACAGGCGCGTCCTGATGACGGGCGCCAATGGGCGGATGCGCGACAGGCGATCCTCGACGCGTTCTGGTCCGTTTTGGCTCCCGAGGGGACTCCCGTGCTCGACGAGCTCGATCTGCCAGCGGTGAACTGGCTGGCAGGGATTACCAGTGTGGCCGACTGGATTGCGTCGAACCCAGAGTGGTTTTCCCTCGGCGAACGGCAAGTTGACCTTCATGACTACTACCGTAACGCTCAGGAACTTGCTGAAGGTGCTCTCCAGCGGATCGGTTGGGGGGAGATGCGGCCGTTGCTGACCGGTCATTGGTCTGCCGACGCGTTGCTGGCGCGTATCGTCAACCGGCAGGGTGTGTCGGCCCGGCCCTTGCAGCAGTCGGGTGATCGCCTGCTCGGCGATGTGAGAGGGCCTGCGCTGCTGTTGGTGGAAGCGCCAATGGGGGAGGGCAAGACGGAGTTGGCCTTTCTTGCCCATCTTCGGCTACAGGCGGCGAACGGACATCGGGGCTTGTATATGGCGCTGCCGACCCAGGCGACCGGCAATGCGATGTTCAAGCGGACGTTGACGTTTCTTGAGGGCTTCGCGGACGGCCCGCTCGACGTGCAGCTTGTACACGGTGGCGCCACGCTAAATGAGGATGTTCAGCACCTGCGAGGTGTCGATCATTCAAGCGGAGCGAGTCTTTCCGCGTCTGCCTGGTTTTCCCAGCGTCGGCGACCACTGCTTTCACCCTATGGCGTCGGTACGGTCGACCAGGCGCTGTTCTCCGTTCTCAACGTGAAACACCACTTCGTGCGACTCTGGGGCTTGAGCAACCGGGTCGTGGTGCTGGATGAGGTGCATGCGTACGACACCTATACCCACGGGCTGATCGAGTCCCTGCTGTGCTGGCTCAAGGCGCTGGGCAGTTCAGTCGTGCTGATGAGCGCCACCCTGCCGGAGCGGCGGCGGACTTCCTTGCTGAAAGCCTGGGGCATTCCGGCTGGCGGCGCCCCGGAGCTGCCCTATCCACGTGTGATGCTCGCTGATCAGAAAGGCGCGCGTGGCGAGCATTTTGAGGCGCGCCCACTCGCTCCGATCCGCCTGGCGGCCATGGGCGAGACGCTGGAGGCCCTGGCTGCACGTGCCTGTGAGCTGCTGGACGGTGGCGGGTGCGGCGCGCTGATCGTCAATACGGTCGATCGGGCCCAGGCGTTGTACCGGACGCTAAGCGAGCGCCTTGATGGCTCGGTCTGCCTGTTGCTTTTCCACGCACGCTTTCCGGCCGACGAACGTAACGATCGGGAGCGCAGGGTGCTCGGGCTGTTCGGTCCGGATGGCCAACGGCCGGAGAAGGCGCTATTGATCGCCACCCAGGTCGTAGAGCAATCGCTCGATCTGGATTTCGATTTCATGCTCAGTGACCTTGCGCCGGTCGATCTTCTTTTGCAGCGGGCCGGGCGGCTGCATCGGCACATGAGAGAGCGGCCCCCCATGCATCAGGGCGCCTGCTTGCATGTTGCCGGCTTGGATGGCGCCAAGCTGCCAGACCTCAAGGAAACCGCCTGGCAGTACGTCTACGACGCCTACATTCTCGGTCGGACCTGGGCGTTGCTGTCTCGTGAGCAGGAGCTGCATCTGCCGGGCGATATCGATCGACTGGTCCAGGTGGTGTATGACCTGGACGGGCCGCTGCCAGACGACCTGGAGGAAAAGGCGAGGCAGTTCATCGAGGTCGACACGTTCGGTGAGTATCTTGCTAAGTCGGGTGATCAGCGCATGCGCTCAGTGAACATCGCCATAGATCCCTTGGCCGAGCCGCAGCATGCCTATGCGGGGAAGCCCCACGGCAACGAGGAGGGCGACGGCATCGGCCTTACCAACCGCACCCGCCTGGGGCTGGAGTCGGTCACGCTGATCCCGGTGCGGGTAGGTCTGCATGGATGGCAAGTCGATGCTGGCGCACCCTGCTTCCAGCCGGATCAGCCGGTGGATGACGACACGGCTCGCCGGCTATACGCCCGGCAATTCAAGCTTTCACGCAAGGCCGTGGTCGCGCATTTCCGAGCGGGCGAAGCGCCGCTGGCGTTCACCGGACATGCGCTGCTGAAACACTGCTATCCCTTGCCGCTGAAGGATGGGCGCTATGAGTTGGATGGTTTGAGTATGCGGCTGGATGAGGAGCTGGGGCTTGTTTATGAGCACCAGCAAGCGCAAGAGGGAACCCTATGAGCAAGGCCATCAATCTTCTGGACGAGCCCTGGCTACCGGTACAGCTGGCGGGTGGTGGCGTTACTCGGCTCGGCTTGCTGGAACTGTTCGAGCGGTCTGGGGAGATCGTCGCGCTGGCCGAAACGGCGCCGCCCAGCCTGATCGCCGAGTATCGACTGTTGCTGGCGATCACCCATCGGGCGCAGGGTCGGGCCTTCGGCGGCTGGAAGGACATGGATCGCCGCCGTTGGTACCGCGACGGACTGCCGGTGGCTGAGATTCATGAGTATCTCGAGCATTGGCGCGAACGGTTCTGGCTGTTTCATCCAGAACATCCATTCATGCAAGTGGCGGCGCTGGCCACGGCTGATGAAACGCGGGACAAGCGCAAGCCCTGGACGCAAATTGCGCTGGCGAGTGCCAGCGGCAACACACCGGTAGTGTTCGACCACTCGCTGGACGATGCGCCGCTTGAGATCACGCCTGCCGATGCGCTGGGAACCTTGCTCGGTTTTCTGCAATTCACGCCGGGCGGATTGGTGAAGGTTGTGCGTGGTTCCGATAAAGCCGGCGCGCTGGTTAACACCGCTGCGGTATTGCCTGTTGGGGCAACGCTACAACAGACGCTGTGCCTGGCATTGCACCCAGAGCCAAAGGGAGGCATAGATGACCTGCCTGCCTGGGAGCGGGACGCTCTGAGCATCACCGAGCTAAGCGGTGATCCCGTGCTTGCGACAGGGCCCAATGACCGTTACACCCGCCAGAGCCGTGCCGTTCTGTTGCTGCGCGAGGCCAGTGGCAATATTCGGTGGCTGCGTTTCGCCGCCGGGTTCGCGCTGGGGGACGATCCGAACGCGCCGGACCCTATGGCCAGCTATCGAGCCGGAAGCAATGGCCTTGTTCGGCTGAGCTTCACGGAAGGGCGTTCACTCTGGCGTGATCTCCCGGCGCTGGTTCCGGACATCAGCGGTACGGCGGCCAGGCCGGCGGCTGTCCTCACGCATGCGATGAGCCTGCACGACAGCTTTGACGGTGTTTACCAACCGGTTCTCGTGGCCGGCCTGGCCAGCGACCAAGCCAAGCTACTGCGCTGGCGTTCGGAACGGGTTGCCCTGCCCGCCGTGTTGCTGGCCGATGCGAACAAGGCCAACCGGTTACGGAAACTGGTTGCCGAGGCTGAAGCGCTCTTCAGTGAACTGCGCAAAATCGCGACGGGCCTGCTGGCCGACACCTTGCCGGACCCATCCAGCAAAGACACCCGCGCTCGCGCCCGTGCGCTGGTTGATAACGGGCCGTTGTCGGCCACCTTCTTTGCCCATGCCGAACGCTCCCTGCACGCAGTGCTCCTTGCGCTGGGTGAAGGGCGGGGCGACATCGCCGACGCTTTCTGGAGCGAGGCATTGCGCACCAGCGCCCGGCAGGCCTGGACGGCCGTGCAAAACGGCATCGGACGCTCCCCGCTGGCTTTGCGTGCGATTGCCCGACACGAGCCGCGCGTAGCAGCGTTGCTGAACAAACTCCTGCCGAATCTAGAAAACCCACCTGCCAAGGAGGCATGACATGAGCGAGTGTGCGCTGCGATTCGTCGATCATTTGAAGGCGCTTGGCCAGGCCAACCGCGGCGCCATGGCTGCGCTACGTCACAGCCTTGCGTTCGAACCTGGCACCTACGAGAAGGCATACCCCTACGTTGAACGTTTCGCCAGTGCCGAGCAGTCGCCGCGTTCGCCGTGGCGTCTGGCGCTGTACCTGACGGCGGGACTCTACGCACGCCATCCGCAAAACGCCGCGCAGAGCTTCGCCGCTGCCTTTGGTGAGCTGTGGCGTGCGCGCGAAAGTTCGCCCAGCGTGGAGAAGCGTTTCATCGCCTTGCTGGGAGCCGATGCAGAAAACGTCGCCGAGTATCTGCGCCAGGCCATCAGCCTGCTGGCAGCCGAGGACATCGGTTTCGACTTTGCCCGGTTGCTGGATGATCTCAAGTACTGGCTGAACGCCTACGCCCCCGAACAGCGCGACCGGGTCCGCCAGCAATGGGCACGCGATTTCTACCGCGCCAATATTTCTGATAACGCCAACAACACCAACAGCCAAGAAAAGGACGACTGAGCATGGGCCTGTTCCTCGAATTCCACCTGATCCAGAACTTCGCGCCTTCCAACCTCAACCGTGACGACACCGGCGCACCCAAAGACGCTATTTTCGGTGGCCAGCGGCGGGCAAGGGTCAGCAGCCAGTGCTTCAAGCGGGCCATACGCCTTGCGGCGAGCGAGCACGAGCTGATCCCGGTTGCTCATCGCGGCGTGCGCACCAAGAAACTGAGGTCGTTGCTGCTGGAACGCCTGACCAACCGCGATGCAGAAGAAGCGGCCGGCAAGATCGAGGTCGCCCTGGGGGCCGCCGGGCTGAAGCTCAAGGACGACGGCAAGACCGAATACCTGCTGTTCCTTGGTGAGAATGAAATTAACGGCTTTGCCGCGTTGATCGAACAGCACTGGGAAGAACTGGCTGCCGGGGGCGACAAGAAAAGCAAAAAGGACGCCAAGGCCAGTTTGCCGCTGGAAGTCGTAAAGAAGGCCAAGTCCTTGCTCGACGGTGGCAAGGCTGTGGATGTCGCCCTGTTCGGTCGAATGCTGGCGGATATGCCGGAAGCCAACCGGGATGCGGCATGCCAGGTCGCCCACGCCATTAGCACTCACCGGGTCGAGCGCGACTTCGATTACTTCACTGCGGTGGATGACATGGGCGGGCCGGAAGAAAGCGGCGCGGGCATGATCGGACAGGTCGAGTTCAATTCGGCCACGCTGTATCGCTACGCAGTGCTGGATGTCCGTAAGTTGCTGAGCAACCTGCAAAGCGACCGAGACCTGACCCTTGCTGCGCTAGAGGCCTTTGCCCAAGCCATGGTGCGGGCAATCCCCACGGGCAAGCAGAACAGCTTTGCTGCGCATAATGCCCCTGAGTTCGTGGGTGTGTGCCTCCGGCACGAGGCTCCGCTCAACCTGGCCAATGCCTTCGAGAAACCGGTGGCGCCACGCCCCGACAAGTCGCTCACCGGGCAGTCGGTAGAAAGGCTCGCCGAATACGAAGGCAAGCTTTCGAGCTATTACGCCGCGTCGACCGATCAGTGGGCCTGCCTCGACCTGACTGGCGGGTGGCCTGCCGAAAAAGGCGGCCAATTGCCGTCGTTGGCTGCGCTGGCCGGTTGGGTGCGCGAATCGGTCGCTTCCGAACTGGAGGCCTGACTATGCCCACCTTGCTGCTGCGCCTGCAGGGGCCGATGCAGTCCTGGGGCACCACCAGCCGCTTCGACGAGCGCGATACCGGGCTCGAGCCGTCCAAGTCCGGCGTGGTCGGCCTGCTATGCGCCGCGCTCGGCCGGGATCGCAAGGAACCAGTGGAGGACCTGGCTGCCTTGCGGATGGGCGTGCGAGTCGACCGGGAAGGCGTGCCGATGCGTGATTACCAGACGGCCACTGGCGTGGTCGTGGCCGCAACAGGCAAGGCCGATCTCGGGCGTACTGTGGTCAGCCCGCGTTATTACCTGTCCGATGCGGTGTTTTTGGTCGGTCTGGAAGGCGAAGATCAAGCGTTGCTCGAGCGTTTGCATGCTGCCGTAAGGAATCCAGTTTGGCCGCTCGCATTGGGCCGAAAGGGATTCGTGCCCGGGTTGCCCGTACATCTTCCGGATGGATTGGTTGCCTCGCCCCTGTTCGAAGCATTGGAGTGCTACCCCTTCCTGCCTGGGCATGGAGAGCGTCCGATTTCGCTACGTGGCGCGATCGAGCATGCCAGCGAAGGCTCGATCCGTTTGGATCAGCCGGTAGCACCCTTCGCAGAGCGCCGCTTCGGTCCTCGCTTCGTCAAGTCCGTTTCGTTCGCAGGAGGCGAGCATGTTTCTGACCCGATTGGCGCTTGACCCGCGCAGCGCCCAGGCGCGTCGCGATCTGAGCAGCCCGTACGACTTGCATCGCACTTTGGTTCGAGCCTTTGTCCGCGACGCTGAACAGACGCCTCCGCGTTTTCTTTGGCGGCTCGAGCCAGGTGGGGCTTGGGATGCACCGGTTGTGCTCGTCCAGGCACAGGCAGAGCCTGACTGGTCGGCACTTACGGCGTTGCCGGGTTATTTGAAAGGCGCGCCCGAGACTAAGCATGTCGATGTCGAGCGGTTCGTCCAGGCGGGCGGTCGCTACCGGTTCCGGCTGCTGGCTAACCCTACGGTAACCCGCGAAGGCAAGCGCTACGGGTTGGCTACCGAGACGGCACAGCTCGACTGGCTGGGTCGGCAGGGGGCTCGCTTGGGTTTTGCGGTCGAGAGTGTGCTGGTTACCAGTAGCGATTTGCTGGAGACCCGCAAGCGCGATATGCGCATCAGCCTTCAACGGGCCTGCTATGAAGGCCTGCTCTGGCCGAACGATGTCTCGCTCCTGGCCGGTGCACTCCAGTCGGGCATCGGCCCCGGCAAGGCATTCGGTTGCGGCTTGCTCAGCCTGGCAAGGATTGGCTGACATAACTGACAGAGAAGAAACCGATGAAAGCCAAACTCCAGGTCCTCGACCAGCAGATCGGCACCACCACCAAGGATGGTATCGAGTACATCAACATCACCGACATCGCCCGCTTCAAGAACAACGAGCGGACCGATGACCTGATCCGCAACTGGCTGCGCAACCGCAACACCATCGAGTTCCTCGGCATCTGGGAGCAGCTCAACAACCCGGTGTTTAAACCCGTCGAATTCGACGGGTTTAGAAAACAGGCCGGCTTGAACAGCTTCACCCTCACGCCCAAACAATGGATCGAGCAGACCGGCGCCATTGGCCTGATTTCCCGAGCCGGCCGCTACGGTGGCACCTTCGCCCAGAAAGATATCGCCTTCGAATTCGCCAGCTGGATCTCGGTGGAATTCAAGCTCTACCTCATCAAGGAATTCCAGCGCCTCAAGGAACAGGAGTTCCAGCAGCTGGGCTGGGACATTCGGCGCAATCTGGCCAAGGTGAACTACCTGATCCACACCGATGCCATCCGCGAGAACCTGATTCCGGACACCCTGACCAAGCAGCAGACCAGCCAGGTCTACGCCAGCGAGGCCGACCTGCTGAACGTGGCGCTGTTCGGGGTCACCGCGCGCGAGTGGCGGGACGCCAATCCGGCGCTCAAGGGCAACATCCGCGACCACGCCAACGTGCACCAACTCGTCTGCCTGGCCAACCTGGAGTCGATGAATGCGCATTTCATCGAGCAGGGCGTCGTCCAGGCGGAGCGGCTGCAAAAGCTGAACGAACTGGCCATCCGGCAGATGCGTGTCCTGGTTGGGCAAGGGCTGTCGCGGCTGTCCGCAGGCGAGGCCGAGTGACATGGCCTCGACGCTATTGCCGCCGCTCAAGCCGCTGCCCATGAAGGACCGCATCTCCATGGTGTTCGTCCACTACGGACAGATCGACGTGCTCGACGGCGCCTTCGTGGTCATCGACAAGAACGGCGTGCGCAAGCACATCCCGGTCGGGGCGGTGGCTTGCATCATGCTCGAGCCGGGCACGCGCATTTCCCATGCGGCAGTGAACCTGGCAGCGACCGTCGGCACCTTGCTGGTCTGGGTCGGTGAGTCGGGCGTGCGGCTGTACTCCAGCGGCCAGCCGGGCGGCGCGCGGGCCGATCGTCTGCTCTACCAGGCCAAGCTGGCGCTGGATGACGACCTGCGGCTAAAGGTGGTGCGCAAGATGTACGAGGTGCGCTTCGGCGAACCGGCGCCGGCCAGACGCAGCGTCGAGCAATTGCGCGGCATCGAGGGCGCGCGCGTGCGCGGTACCTACAAACTGCTGGCGCAGCAGTACAAGGTGAACTGGCGCGCGCGCAATTACGACCGCAACCAGTGGGACGCGGCGGATATTCCCAACCGCTGCCTGTCCGCAGCCACGGCGTGCCTATATGGGATCACCGAAGCAGCCGTACTGGCCGCAGGCTATGCGCCGGCCGTCGGCTTCATCCACACGGGCAAGCCGCTGTCGTTTGTCTACGACATTGCGGACCTGTTCAAATTCGAAACCGTGGTGCCGCTGGCTTTTCGCATTGCCGCCAAGTCGCCGGCCGAGCCTGAGCGAGAAGTACGGATCGCCTGCCGCGACCTGTTCCGTTCGGACAAATTGCTCGGCCGTATCATCCCGCTGATCGAGGAAGTGCTGGCAGCCGGTGGTATCCATCCACCCGAAGCACCGCCAGAGTCCGTCCCGCCAGCCATCCCAAACCCCGAAAGCCACGGCGATGCCGGGCACAGGGCGAAGTAAATGACGTTTTTGGTCGTCGTCACCGAGAACGTTCCGCCCCGCTTGCGCGGCAGGCTCGCAATCTGGCTGCTCGAGGTGCGTGCCGGTGTCTATATCGGTGATGTCTCGCGACGCACCCGCGAGATGATCTGGCAGCACCTCGAAGCGGGCTTTGAGGACGGCAACGCGGTGATGGCCTGGGCGAGCAAGAGCGAGTCCGGCTACGACTTCCAGACGCTCGGCGCCAACCGCCGTGAACCCATCGACTACGACGGCCTCAGGCTGGTCGCTTTCCAGCCCATACAAGACTCCGATCTTTAACAAGAAAACCCGGTAGAGTTCTTGTAGCCGATTTTCTTCTTTATGAACAAACGGTTACGTTTGGTGTGTTCCCCGCACCCGCGGGGATGAACCGTCGATGCTCAGGCGTTCAGTGAGGGCAGGGTGGTGTTCCCCGCACCCGCGGGGATGAACCGGCCTTGGTTGTGTCGCCAAACGATTCGCGCTCGTGTTCCCCGCACCCGCGGGGATGAACCGGTTGACCCGTTTGAGGATTGATCCTGAATCCCGTGTTCCCCGCACCCGCGGGGATGAACCGGGTGCCGCGACCGGTGGGGCGGGTGCGTACGTGTGTTCCCCGCACCCGCGGGGATGAACCGGGTGAGCAGCAGGCAGGCGGCGATGATCAGGCGTGTTCCCCGCACCCGCGGGGATGAACCGCGATCGACACGCATATCGAGGCGGGTGGCGGTGTGTTCCCCGCACCCGCGGGGATGAACCGTCGGGTCACGGCAGGCATGGCGTTACTCGTTCGTGTTCCCCGCACCCGCGGGGATGAACCTGCTTGCCTTGTACGGCCTGCCGCCATTCACGCGTGTTCCCCGCACCCGCGGGGATGAACCGCCCTGAAGGACGCTTGCATAGGTGTCATCGCCGTGTTCCCCGCACCCGCGGGGATGAACCGCCCGTTGAAACACTGAACGGGTGCCTGGGTGCGTGTTCCCCGCACCCGCGGGGATGAACCGGCGCACAATGTCTGCCCAAAACGTATGAACCCGTGTTCCCCGCACCCGCGGGGATGAACCTACACCGAGAGCACGGCCTACGGCGTGCGGCAAGTGTTCCCCGCACCCGCGGGGATGAACCGGTTGTTTTTATCAATTCTACTGGCTCAGAGGCGTGTTCCCCGCACCCGCGGGGATGAACCGCGCAGGGTGCCGATCTTGTAGCCGGCCGAGGTGTGTTCCCCGCACCCGCGGGGATGAACCGCTTGGCCTCGAATCAGGTCACATTGGCCACTCGTGTTCCCCGCACCCGCGGGGATGAACCGGATGGTATCGGCCACAGCCATTCGCCCGAATAGTGTTCCCCGCACCCGCGGGGATGAACCGGAACGGAAGGAATTATGGACAACGTGATTCAGGTGTTCCCCGCACCCGCGGGGATGAACCGCCTTATAAATCAGGCATTTAGGTGTAACGCTTGTGTTCCCCGCACCCGCGGGGATGAACCGACGGAATCCGCAAACACGTTTCAGTCGGCTACGTGTTCCCCGCACCCGCGGGGATGAACCGCTCGCTGTCCTTCATGGGCATTCGGCCTTGTTGTGTTCCCCGCACCCGCGGGGATGAACCGACCGGCGAGCGGATGACGCAGAAGATGTACGCGTGTTCCCCGCACCCGCGGGGATGAACCGATGGTGTCCTTGTTCGGCCTTTCTCCAAGGTCGTGTTCCCCGCACCCGCGGGGATGAACCGGCCGACAGCCTAGCTGGCGTGCTGGAAGAGCAGTGTTCCCCGCACCCGCGGGGATGAACCGATGATTATGAACGTGCTACAGGCCGAACGGTCGTGTTCCCCGCACCCGCGGGGATGAACCGGCCGACACGAACCGGATCGCGGTTCTGTCCGTGTGTTCCCCGCACCCGCGGGGATGAACCGCGTAGGGCGCATGAGCGGGCGATGTGTGAGGGGTGTTCCCCGCACCCGCGGGGATGAACCGCATCGCCATCTTCGGCAGGGACGGAATATGTGGTGTTCCCCGCACCCGCGGGGATGAACCCTCAGCTCGTTCAGCCAGTCCAGCCGAACCATCGTGTTCCCCGCACCCGCGGGGATGAACCGGAGTACGTCGAGCAGCGATCACCGAGGCTCACGTGTTCCCCGCACCCGCGGGGATGAACCGCGATGGATTGGGAAGGCAACAAACAACAGGTCGTGTTCCCCGCACCCGCGGGGATGAACCGCTGGCAGAGGCGCGCGACGGAGTAGACGTTTTCGTGTTCCCCGCACCCGCGGGGATGAACCGGCCCGGAACTGATGGTTTCGGGGCCTGCCCGCGTGTTCCCCGCACCCGCGGGGATGAACCGTTTTCATCGGCTATTCCTTAGAAACAGAGGGCGTGTTCCCCGCACCCGCGGGGATGAACCGAACCTTACGCCGCCTGCTTGGTATCAGCGAGCGTGTTCCCCGCACCCGCGGGGATGAACCGCGACTAATCGCCCGTTGGGCGAGGTCGAGGCCGTGTTCCCCGCACCCGCGGGGATGAACCGTTAAAAAACACGGGGGTACGACGGTTGATGGCGTGTTCCCCGCACCCGCGGGGATGAACCGGTCGATCACAGCGCGGTTGACCTTGCCGTAGGGTGTTCCCCGCACCCGCGGGGATGAACCGTACTGCGCGGCCTGGCCAGACAGCGCCATCAGGTGTTCCCCGCACCCGCGGGGATGAACCGTACCAGGCCAGTATTACGCCAAACGTATCGGCGTGTTCCCCGCACCCGCGGGGATGAACCGCGGACGCTGTAGCGATGGCCGTCGATCTCGTAGTGTTCCCCGCACCCGCGGGGATGAACCGGCCAGCGAGATGCAGGCGCGCCTTAACCGTTCGTGTTCCCCGCACCCGCGGGGATGAACCGGAGTGCCGCTAATGCCTGTTTCAGATTTTGGTGTGTTCCCCGCACTCGCGGGGATGAACCGCATCGGAGGCTGTGCACATGTACTACTGCCACGTGTTCCCCGCACCCGCGGGGATGAACCGGTCCGCGAGAGACGGCTCGGAGCCAGGCTTGTGTGTTCCCCGCACCCGCGGGGATGAACCGGGCAGTGCGGCTACGTTGGCGCCGAATGGCAGGTGTTCCCCGCGCCCGCGGGGATGAACCGTACATCAGCCGGAAGGTCGGCGCTGTCATCCAGTGTTCCCCGCGCCCGCGGGGATGAACCGCGCGATTTCGGCGGACGCTGACCCTTGGCGGCGTGTTCCCCGCGCCCGCGGGGATGAACCGACCCACATACGCATCAATGGCCATAGGTCACCGTGTTCCCCGCGCCCGCGGGGATGAACCGTCCGCCGAGGGTAATCCAGCTGTATACCCACAGTATTCCCCGCGCCCGCGGGGATGAACCGCGGCCCAGCTCGCTGCCGAAATGTTCCAGGTCGTGTTCCCGCGCCTGCGGGGATGACCGCCATTGAGGGAGCGACTATGAACGATCGAGTGGTGTTCCCCACCCCGCGGGGATGAACGGTCTGGCAGCTCTGGCAATCGGGCACCTGCCACGCATTCCTCGCAGAAGCGGGGATGAGCCGAATAACCCTGTACTGGTAGCGCACGAGCTGTCGTACTCCGCACCACCCACAAGGAACTCGCCTCACGGCCTCCGCGTCTATCGCGCAGTGGTTGCGCGGGTGCTATCTCCCGTCATGCGCGGCGGGCAAGATAGGCGCAGGAATCCAGACGGAAACGCCAGAACGTGAAGATCGACTCGAAAGTCTTTGTCGTAACGCAGACCGCCGAGGAGGCGGTTGATCGGCTCGAGGCCTTGCACAAACAGGCCACCTCCGCGCTGAGCCAGGCGCTCAAGCGCTATGTGAAGGAGCGGCTGGAGCCGACGGCGCAGGAGCGGGCGCTGTTTCGCTACCCGCAGTTGCGGCTGAATTACCGCAGCCATGCCGACGCGCCGCCGAGCACGCGGGCCTATGCCAAGGTGCAGACGCCGGGGCTTTACAGCGTGACCATCACGCACCCGGCGGCGTTTCGCGGTTACCTGCTCGATCAGTTACGGCCGCTGATGAAGGATTTCGCCGTGCAGGTCGAGGTCGGCCTGAGCGAGCAGGCCATTCCCTATCCCTACGTGGTCGAGCAGGGCGACGAGCTGGCCGGCACCGGTGTGACCGCGGCGGAGCTGGCGCGGGTATTCCCGAGCACCGACCTCTCGGCGGCGACCGATGACATCGCCGACAGCCTGTACGACTGGGAGCATGCCGATCCCTTCCCGCTGGCGCTGTTCGACGCCGCGCGGGTGGATTTCTCGCTGCGCCGGCTGGTGCACTACACCGGCAGCGACTGGCGCCACGTGCAGCCGTGGATCTTGCTGACCAACTACCACCGCTACGTCGACCAGTTCATCCAGCACGGGCTCGAGCAGCTGCACAGCGATTCGCGCTTCGTGCGCCTGGTCCTGCCGGGCAACGTCAGCATCGAGCGCGGCACCGACGAGGCGACCGCGCAGAGCATCGTCAACGGCGTGCTCTGGCATCGCTATCAGATGCCGGCGTATCACCTGATCGCCGAGGACGGTCACGGGGTGACGCTGGTGAACATCGGCGTCGGGCCGTCGAATGCGAAGAACATCACCGATCACCTCGCCGTGCTGCGCCCGCATTGCTGGCTGATGATCGGCCACTGCGGCGGGCTGCGTCAGTCGCAGACGATCGGCGACTACGTGCTGGCGCATGCCTACATGCGTCGCGACGGCATCCTCGATCGTGCGCTGCCGCCGCACATTCCGCTGCCGGCCCTAGCCGAGGTGCAGCAGGCATTGCAGGAAGCCGCCGCGCAGGTCACGGGCGAGAAGGGCGAAGCGCTCAAGCGCCGCCTGCGCACCGGCACCGTGCTGACCTACGACGACCGTAACTGGGAGCTGCGCTGGGCGCAGGAGCGGCCGCTGATCAACCTGTCGCGCGCGGTGGCGGTGGACATGGAAAGCGGCACCATTGCCGCCCAGGGCTATCGCCTGCGCGTGCCCTACGGCACCTTGCTGTGCGTGTCGGACAAGCCGCTGCACAGCGAGATCAAGCTGCCGGGCTCGGCGAATGCCTTCTACGAACGCGCGGTGAGCCAGCATCTGAAGATCGGCATCACCGCCGTGGACCTGCTGCGCAGCCAGCTCAACTCGCTGCACTCGCGCAAGCTGCGCAGCTTCGACGAGCCGCCGTTCCGCTAGCGGCTCGCCGACACTGCGCCGGGCGCGGCCGTGGTACGTCAGTCCTTGAGAAAGTCCGGCAGCTTCGGGTCGCCCTTGGCCGGGAGGCTGTAGGCGACCACGTAATCGCCCGCCGGCGTCTCCATGAAGTGGTGGCCCCCGGCGACGATCACCAGGAACTGGCGCCCGTTCACCTCATAGGTCATCGGCGTGGCCTGGCCGCCGGCGGGCAGTACGTCTTGCCATACGACCTCACCGGTATCGATGTCGATGGCGCGGATGAGGTTGTCAGTCGCCGCCGCGATGAATATCAGCCCGCCCGCCGTAATCACCGGACCGCCGTTGTTCGGCGTGCCGATGGTGAGCGGCAGGTGCGACGGGATGCCGAACGGCCCGTTACGGCGGGCCGTGCCGAGCGGCTCGTTCCACAGTACTTCGCGCGTCTTGAGATCGATCGCCATGATGCCGCCGAAGGGTGGTCGGGTGCAGGGAATGCCGGTGAATCCGTTGCGCCAGGCCGAGATCGACACCGCATAGGGCGATCCCGCCTGCGGCACCGAACCGCCGGACGAGGTGGTGCCGCCGGGCACGCCCAGCGGCACCATGCCCTTTTCGTTGGCTTTCTCGCGCGGAATGAGCTGGTCGTGCATGGCGATGCGGTTGTAGTTGAGCACCAGAATGTTGCGCGCCGTATCGACGGCCGCGCCGCCCCAGTCGTTGCCGCCGTTGTAGCTCGGGTACTGGATGAAGGGGCGGTCCGCGCTCGGCGGCGTGTACATGCCCTGGTAATTGGCGCGCTTGAATTGGATGCGGCACCAGAGCTGGTCCAACGGCGTGACGCCCCAGGCGTCGGCCTCGGTGAGGGTTTCGCGCGGCAGCGAGGGCATACCGACGGAAAACGGTTGCGTCGGCGACAGCGTTTCGTCGGGCAGCGGGCTGGCCGGCACCGGGCGCTCCTCGACCGGCGTCAGCGGCTCGCCGGTGCGGCGATCGAGCACGTAGATGTCGCCCTGCTTGGTCGGCAGGATCACCGCGGGCACCGTGCGGCCGTCTTCGACCGGGAAGTCGACCAGCGTGCCCTGCGAACCCAGGTCATAGTCCCAGACGTCGTTGTGCACCGTCTGGAAGACCCAGCGCACCTCGCCGTCGGTGACGTCGATGGCCACCAGCGCGGTCGAGTAGGGCTTCTCGAACGGGCGGCGGTTGCCGCTCCAGTAGTCGACCGCGGAGTTGCCCATCGGCACGTAGACCAGCCCCAGCGCCTCGTCGCCGGTGAAGGTCGTCCAGGCGTTCGGGGTGCCGCGGGTGTACACCTCGTCGCCTTCCGGCAGGCCGCTTTCGCCGGGGCGGCCCATGTCCCAGGCCCAGACCAGCTCGCCGGTAACCGCGTCGTAGCCGCGAATCACGCCGGACGGCGCGTCTTCCTTCTGCCCATCGAGGACCTGATGGCCGACCACCGCGACACCACGGACGATGGTCGGCGGCGATGTCACCGCGACGTAGCCGGGTACCGAGTCGCCCATGCCCTCCATCAGGTCGACGTGCCCGCCGTTTCCGAAGCCCGCGCAGGGCTGGCCGGTATCGGCATCGACCGCGACCAGCTCGGCGTCCAGCGTGCCTTCGATGATGCGCCGCTTGCAGGGTGCGCTCTGGGGTGCGTCCGGCACCTCGTAGTAGCTGACGCCGCGGCAGGTCGCCGAATAGGGGATGTGATCGGTCGACACCCGCGGGTCGTAGCGCCAGCGCTCGCGGCCGGTGCTGGCATCGAGCGACACCAGCACGTTCAGCGCGTCGCACAGGTAGAGGTTGTCGCCGATCTTCAGCGGCGTCGTTTCCGGCGCCCACTTCTTCTCGACCACTTCCTGATCGGGCAGGTGGCCGGTACGGTAACCCCACACCGGGCGCAGGTTGGCGACGTTGTCCCGGTTGATCAGGTCGAGCGGCGAGTAGCGGGTCGCGGCGATATCGAGCCCATAGGCCATCCAGTCGGCCGGGCCGGGTTCGCCACCGGTGGTGGCGGGCGCCACCGTCGTAGCCGGCTCCAGCGACGGGTCGGCGGGCGTCTGGGCGTGCGTGACTGGCAACCAGGCAAGGGCGAGGCAGAGCAAGGCGAGCGAACGAATCATGTCCGGGCCTCCCTGCCGACCGGGCGGCGCAGCATCGGCACGAAGGCGAGGCTGAGCAGGGCGATCACGGCCAGCGCCAGCAAGCGCGGCAGCAGCGACCAGGGCTCGAGCCCGACTTCCCACAGCGCCCAGACGAGGGTGCCGGCGAATACCAGCCAGTACAGCCAGACCCCGCTGATGCGCTGCATGAACATCAGCGCGCCGGAAACCAGCATGCCGGCGCCGGCGAGCAGGTAGTACCAGGAGCCGCCCAGCGCGATCAGCCAGAGCCCGCCCGCGGCGAGTGCCAGGCCGATCAGCGCGACGATGACGGCGAAGAGTTTGAGTGCCCAATAGGCGAAGCCGTGGGCGTTTGGAGACGCAGACACGTAGCGCTTCCTCCCTTGTGACCGGTGGATGAGCGGCCGCCAGCAGACTGGCGGGGTGACTCAGGTTTGGGGTCGCAGGGCGCGCTCGGGTTCCATGAATGTTTCGATTTATTTCGTCGCTCCGGCAGGCGTCTGGCCCGACGACCTGGCGGAGGGCGATCTGTAGCGTCGCAGGGCCAGCGGTGTGCGCGTCGCTCAGTCGTGCAGCGCGCGCACCATGTAGACCGCCGGGATGCGGTATGACGCCAGGTTCTTCGCCTGCGGCTGCTCCAGCTCGTCGTGCCGGCGATAGCCCAGGCGCGACCAGAAGCCGTGCGAGTCCTGTACCGAGACCAGCGCCGAATAGCGCATGCGGCGGGCCTTGGCCTGGCCGAGGTTGTGCTGCACCAGCGCCGGGCCGATGCCGCGGCCGCCGGCGCGGCGGGCGACGGCCAGGTCGTGGAGGTACAGGCAGTCGGCCTGCGGGTGCGGCTGGAAGGCGCCGTCGAGCGGCGTCACCTTGCCGACCCGCGACTGGTAGGCGAACAGGTAGCCGCAGACGCCGTCGGCATCTTCGGCGATCAGCGCATGCTCGCCGGCTTCGCTCAGGCGGGCGCGGATGACCGCTTCGGTTTCCAGGATGTCGGAGGAATAGGATTCGTGCTGGATGGCAAGCACGTGCGCAATGTCGCGCGCGTGCATCTTTCGGACGGTGAACATGAAACGGGCTCGAACGACACCGGGCGGGCTGGCCGACCGGCAGGGGCGCGGATCATACCCGAAGGCTCATGACGGCTAGAAGCGAGCCGACGAGCCGCCTCAGAACATGGCGTGCACCAGGCTGAGCTTCCAGAAATCCTGGCAATAGGCGTTCTGCCCGGAATAGGCGGCGCAGCCCGCGCCCTGCAAGCTGGTGCCGCTGTAGGAGAGGTCGAGCCGCGCGCCATTCCAGGGACGCGACAGGCTCAGCGACCAGTCCTCGAATGCGTCGATCGGTCGCGTGCCGATCATCACCGGCTGCTCGAGCAGGTGGGTGCCGAGCTTGACGCGCAGGTCCAGCCCGAACGGGTTCGCCAAGGCGAGATCGAGCAGCAGCGTGCCGTCGGTGCGGTCGGCCGCATAGGTCACGGCGGCGCCGAGCTGGTGGTCGTTCAGGGTCAGGCCGCTGTAGAACTGGTGTCGCTCGACGTCGATCTCGGGAAGGCTGTACTGGATCACGCCGAGTTCGTAGCCGAAGCGCTCGTCCAGTGGCTGGAAGACGCCGGCGTAGGCATTGAGCTCCAGCAATGATTCGTCGCGCACGCCCATGCTCGGCGCCCAGCCGCCGACGTACCAGCCGTCGGCGTGAGTCAGGTCGAATCCGCCGTGAAAGGCGCCGATGCGCGCTGGCTGAATGAGGCCCTGCGCCATGCTGCGCGAGGGGCTCGTGCCCAGCGTCAGGTCGAAGTCGCCGAGCTCGCGTTCCATGCGTTGGGGCTGGGCGCAGCCGGTGATGAGCAGTGGCAGCAGAAGAAGCGGGGTCAAGAGCCGGGTCATGAGGGGTTCCGATCGTCGCGGCGGCGCGCGGGCGTCCTTGCCTGCCGAGCCTTTGGCGCGGCCGTGATGAATGAGCAATCGGGAGGATAGCCAGCCAAGCGCGGTGGCCGCGTCCGTTCGTCGGTTTCTGAGCTTTTGGCGCCTGCTTCTTGACGGGCGGTTCCGGGCGAATTCGAATAGCGGGCGCGACTCGCCGGTGGCGCCGGCCCGTCGCGACGTCGGGCATTTGCCGACCGACGTCGGTAAACTTAGCCGGCTAACTAATTCGCCTGGATATCTTTTTGATCGCTCACCGACCGCTTCTCGGCATTTTGCTCATCCTGACCGCCACGCTGCTGCTGGCCTGTCACGACGGGCTGGCCAAGCACCTGACCGCCGGCAATCCGCTGCTGGTGGTGATCTGGGGCCGTTACATGATGCAGACCCTGCTGCTGCTCGCGGTGTTCGGGCCGAGCATGCGCGGCGGCCTGGTGCGGACCGGCCGCCCGCTGGCGCAGCTGGCGCGGGGCCTGAGTCTGGTGGCGATCAGCCTGCTGTTCGTCACCGGGCTGCGCTACATCCCGCTGGCCGAGGCGACCGCGGTGATCTTCCTGACGCCGGTGCTGGTCACCCTGGCCTCGGCCTGGCTGGGCGAGCCGATTCGCCGCGGCCACTGGGTCGCCGTCGGGCTGGGGCTGGCCGGTGTGCTGGTGATCGTCCGGCCCGGTGGCGCGCTGTTCACGCCGGCGATCCTGTTCCCGCTGGCGGCGGCGCTGTGCTTCACCGTCTATCAGATACTGACGCGCCGACTGGGCGGCACCGACCACGCCGTGACCAGCAACTTCCTGACCGCCGTGATCGGCAGCGTCACCCTGGGCACGGCGCTGCCGTTCCAATGGCAGGCGCCGTCGCTGGTCGACGGGCTGTCGATCGTCCTGCTCGGCCTGTTGGCGACGGTCGCGCACCTGCTGCTGACCCATGCGTTCCGCTTTGCCAGCGCGGCCACCCTGGCGCCGTTCACCTATGCGCAGATCGCCTTCGCCGCGCTCGTCAGCCTGGTCTTCTTCGGTCACGTGCCGGACGCCACGGCGCTGCTCGGCATGGCGATCATCGCCAGCAGCGGCTTGTACATGGCCTACCTGCAACGCCAGGCCTGACCCGGATCGAACCCGGCCTTCGCCCTGTCCGAAGGGAGAAGGCCCGAACGAATCACTCGAGGGATACCGACATGCAACCCATCTCGCACAACACCTTGCGCCGCGAATTCCGCCGTCTGATGGCGTCCGGCGACTGCTATGCCACCGCCTCCGTGTTCGACCCGATGTCGGCGCGCATCGCCGCGGACCTCGGCTTCGAACTCGGCATTCTCGGCGGCTCGGTCGCCTCGCTGCAGGTGCTCGCCGCACCGGACTTCGCGCTGATCACCCTCAGCGAGTTCGTCGAGCAGGCCGTGCGCATCGGCCGCGTCGCGCGGCTGCCGGTGATCGCCGATGCCGACCACGGCTACGGCAACGCGCTCAACGTGATGCGCACCATCACCGAACTGGAGCGCTCCGGCATCGCCGCGCTGACCATCGAGGACACCTTGCTGCCGGCCAAATTCGGCCACAAGTCCACCGACCTGATCGAAACGCCCGAGGCGGTCGGCAAGATCCGCGCGGCGCTCGAGGCGCGGGTCGATGCGGACATGGCGATCTTCGCCCGCACCCACGCCGGCGTGATCGGCCCGGACGAGGTCATCGCCCGCACCCGCGCCTATGAAAAGGCTGGCGCCGACGGCATCTGCCTGGTCGGCATCGAGGATTTCGACCACCTGGAGCGGGTCACCGGCCACCTCGCCATCCCGCTGATGCTGGTCACCTACGGCAACCCCAAGCTGCGTGACCGGGAGCGCCTGGCGCGGATGGGCGTGCGGGTGGTGGTCAACGGCCATGCGGCCTACTTCGCCGCGATCAAGGCGACCTACGACTGCCTGCGCGAGCAGCGCCAGATCGACGCCTACGACCTCAGCGCCTCGGAGCTGTCGGTGAAATACTCGACCGCCGAGGAGTACATGGTCTGGGCCGAAAAATACATGCGGGTCATGGAGTGACGGCCTCGCTGCCGGCCGCGCAGCGCGGCATCACCCTGCTGGTCGGCGTCGCCGCCTTCCTCGGCCCCTTCACCCAGACGGTCTACGCGCCGATCCTGCCGGAGCTGGGCAGCGCGCTGTCGACCACGCCGTTTTTGATCAACCTCAGCATCTCGATCTTCACGCTGGTGCTGGCCTGGATGCAGATCGTCTACGGCCCGCTGGTCGACAGCCGCGGCCGCCGACCCATCCTGCTGCTGGGGTTGGCGATCTACGTGGCGGCGTCGCTGGGCTGTTTTCTCTCGGATAGCATCGAGGCGCTGCTGGTGTTCCGGGCGTTGCAGGCCGTGGGCATCGCGGCGGGTGCGGTGGTGGCGGTCACCGTCATCGGCGACTGTTTCGAAGGGCCTGCCCGTGGCCGGGCGATGGGCAGTTTCCAGATGATGGTGGCGCTCGGCCCGGTGCTCGGGCCGGTGGCGGGTGGCTTCGTCGGCGAGCACTTCGACTATCACCATGTCTTCCTGCTGCTGGTCGTCGTCGGCCTGGCCGTGCTCGCGCTGGTCGCCTGGCGGCTGCGCGAGACGCGCCCGGCGCAGGTGCAGGCGCGCGCGTTCCATCCGCGCCAGTACCTCGACATCCTCGCCGACCGGCAGGGCCTGGCGATCATCCTGCTGAGTTTCGTGCAGTACTACGCCTTCTATAACTACCTGGTGTTCATGCCGCGCGTGCTGGATGACGTCTACGGCCTGAGCGCCAGCGAGAAGGGGCTGGTGTTCCTGCCGCTGTCGCTCGCGGTGGTGCTGGGCACCTTCAGCGGCGGACGGATTCTGGCGCATTGGCGTGCGCGGCCGATGCTGCTGGCGACCGCCACGCTCAACGCGCTGAGCCTGCTGCTGTTCCTGCTGGTGGCCGAGTGGTCGCTTGCCGCGCTGGTGGTGGCGGTGACGGTGTTCGGGCTGTTCCTCGGCCTGTCCCTGCCGGTGCAGACCAGCCTGCTGATGGATCTCTACACCGACAACCGGGCCACCGCGGTCGGTGCCTACAACTTCTTCCGCTTCATGGGCATGGCCACCGGGCCGGTGCTCGGCTCCTGGCTGTTCGACGGCGGCGGGCTGGGCCTGCTGTACGGCTTCGGCGCGGCGTTCTTCCTGCTGGCGGTGGCGAACGCGGCGCTGCGGTTTCGCACGGCGGGCCGGAAGGCGACGGTCGTCCAGGACTAGCGGCGTCCGGGCCGTGTGAACCTCGCCCCGGCGGCAGGTCTCATGAACAGGCACGGGTGAAACGAGGTGCGACATGGCCAACGGCTGGGCGGGCGAGGGCGCGGTGCAGGAGCAGATCGACAGCACCGTGGAAGACGGCATCCGGCGTGCGCGCAGCCGATTGCGCGACGGCGAGGGTCTGACGCACTGCGAAGACTGCGGCGAGCCGATCCCGGAGGCCCGGCGAGCCGCGGTCAGAGGCGTGCGGCTGTGCGTCGCCTGCCAGCGCGAGCGTGACCGCGACGAGGCCGTCTCCAGCGGCTACAACCGTCGCGGCAGCAAGGACAGTCAGCTGCGCTGATCCGGCGCCAGCGGCATGACGAAGGTGAACGTGGTGCCGGCCGCTTCGGTCGACTCGACCTGCATCGCGCCGCCATGCGAGCGGGCGATCTCGGCGGCGATGTAGAGCCCGAGCCCCAGCCCGCTCTTGGGCGCCTCGTCGCTCGATCGCCAGAAGGGCTGGAACAGGCCCTGCAGCCGCTCCGGCGGAATCGGCGTTCCCTCGTTGCTCACCGCCACCGTCAGCAGGTCGCCTTCACGAAGCGCGACGACCTCGATGCGACCCGTCCTGGCGCCGTGTGCAACGGCGTTGGCCAGCAGGTTCGACAGGAGCTGCGCCAGTCGGTCGCGGTCGCAGCGCAGTGAACCGAGCGCGCCGATATAAGCGGTGATCGAGCGGTCCGGGTACGCCGCCTGGATTTCCGCCACCACCTGGCGCAGGGTCAGGTGCAGGTCGTCGCATTGGCTGACGGCGAGCGGCACGCCGTTGCCGAGGCGACCGCGCGCGAAATCGAGCACGTCGTCCACCAGCCGCGATGCACGCAGGGCGGCCGACAGAATCTGGCTGGCGATGTGGTTGATCGTCGGGTTTTCGCTGCGCCGCAACAGCAGCTCCGAACCGGAGGTGATCGCCGAGAGCGGATTGCGCAGGTCGTGCCCGAGCAGGGCGATGAACTGCTCGCGCAGATCGGCCGTGGCGCGGGCGTCGGTCAGCGCCGCCTCGGTTTCGCTGAAGGCCTCCTCGCGTTCGAGCTGCAAGGCGAGCAGCCGCGCGAAGGACTCCATCATGGGCAGGGTGGTGGGCGTGTCGAGGTTGCGAGGCAGCGGGTCGAGCGCGCAGAGGGTGCCGAAGAAGGTATTGTCGGTGCGATAGACAGGCACCGATATATAGCTCTGGAAGCCATACATCCGCGGCGTGTGGTGACCGCAGTAGTCCGGGTCCTCGCTCACGTTGCCGATGATGATCGGCCGGTGCGCCAGATGGACTTCCTTGCACAGCGTGGTGGCGATGTCGAGCTCGCTGCCGGCCTGGAGGCCAAAGTCGAGCCGGTCGTACACCGCGCAGGCGGTCCATGAATCTTCGGTGACACGCGCGACGGCGGCGAAGCGCATGCTTGTGGTTTCGCTGATGACCTGCAAGATGGCGGGCACGGCGCTGATGCGCGCAACCGCGGCCAGATCCTGGCCGACCGAACGTTCCATCCTTAACCGAGCTCCGAATCGGTAAGCGGGCCGGCGACTTTAACATGCGAGGGCGCGACCCTGGCCAGCCGGCGATCAGGGCGTCTTGCGCCCCGGTGTCAGTACCAGCTGCATGAAGGTGAGGTCGAGCCAGCGGCCGAACTTGCAGCCGACCTGGCGCATCTGCCCGACGTGGATGAAGCCCAGCTGCTGGTGCATGTGCACCGAGGCGCGGTTTTCGCTCTCGATGGCGCCGACCATTACGTGCTTGCCGAGCTGGCGAGCGCGGTCGATCAGCGCCTGCATCAGTTGGCGACCCAGGCCGCTGCCGCGCTGGCCGTCACGCACATAGACCGAGTGCTCGACCGTGTGCCGGAACCCGTCATGCGGGCGCCACGGGCCGAAGCTCGCGTAGCCGCAGACGTGTTCGTTGTCGCCGAGCGCGACCAGCACCGGATAGCCCTGCTCGCGTCGCTCGGCGAGCCAGGCACGGCGGTTGTCGAGGTCGACGGGGTGGTCGTTCCAGATCGCCGTGCCATTGAGCACCGCATCGTTGTAGATCTCCAGGATTCCGGCGAGATCGGCGTCCTGGGCATCGCGTATCTGCATGGAAAACCCTTGCTGTGAGGTGAAGCTGGGCGAGGCGGCCGCGCATGGACCGCCGCGAAGCGGGCCGGTCGAGCGCGCCGCCCCGCGCATGCCAAGCAGCGGGAGCCGGCGCGGCCCTCAGCTGTCGCGATCGATGTTGAAGGGCGACCACGCCTGGCGGGTCGGCATCACTTCGAGGCGGTTGATGTTGATGTGGTCGGGCAGCGTGGCGACGTAGTAGATCTGCTCGGCAATGTCCTCGGCGCTCAGCGGCGTGGTGCCGCGGTAGAGCTTGTCGGAGGCCTCCTGGTTACCCTTGGTGCGCACCAGGGTGAACTCGGTCTCGGCCATGCCGGGGGCGATGTCGGTCACCCGCACGCCGGTGCCCAGCAGGTCACAGCGCAGGTTGTAGCCGAACTGCTTCACGAAGGCCTTGCTCGCCCCGTACACGTGGCCGCCCGGATAGGGCCAGGCGCCGGCAACCGAACCGATGTTGACGATCGTCGCGCCCGCGCCGGTTTCCAGCAGCTTGGGCAGCAGCGCGTGGGTGACGTTGACCAGGCCGGTGATGTTGGTGTCGATCATGGTGTGCCAGTCGGCCAGGGCGACCTTCTGCGCCGGCTCCGGCGCGAGCGCGAGGCCGGCGTTGTTGACCAGCGTACGGATTCGGGCGAAGGCTTCGGGCAGCTCGTCGACCACGCGCTTGACCGCCACGGCATCGCGCACGTCCAGCGGTGCGATATGGACCGCGACCTTCGTCGCCAGCTCGTCGCGCAGCGCTTCGAGACGCTCCCGGCGGCGCCCCGTGAGTACCAGCGACCAGCCGGCCTCGGCGAAGCGACGTGCCGTGGCACGGCCGAAACCCGACGTGGCGCCGGTGATGAAGATGACGTTGTTCATGCAGGACCTCATGTCTGTGCGTGGGGCCGCCATGCGACGGCCGACCTCGGGAGCTTACTGCGCGCAAGCCGATGGATCAGCAGCGGCGTGTGCAACGACGGCTGCACGGCTGCCGGCTTCGCGCCACCATCATTGGTTTCTATGGCCGGGCATTGGTTCGACGTGGCTCGTTTGACGGTTCGCCAAGCCGGTGCCAAGGTCAATTCGACGAGCCGTACGCGCGGGCCTGGCCGGCGCCGAATCCTGCGGCACGACAGCGACTCCCGGGCCCGGTGCATGCGCCAGGCGCGGCAGAACAACAACAAGATCGCCGGAGTAACGTCGCCTTGAATCTACTTTTCCAGCAGGTGCTCAACGGCCTGACGCTCGGCAGCATCTACGGGCTGGTCGCCCTCGGGCTCACGCTGGTCTACGGCATCCTGCACATCCCCAACTTCGCCCACGGTGCGCTGTACATGGTCGGGGCCTTCGCCTCGTACTTCTTCATGACTGACCTGGGCCTGCACTACTGGATCGCGATGCTGCTGTCGGGCGGCGTGGTCGCCGTGCTGGCAATGCTGTGCGAGCGGCTGGTGTTCCACCCGTTGCGCAACGCACCGCCAATCCACGACAAGATCGCCGCGATCGGCATCCTGCTGTTCCTCGAGGCGGTGGTGCAGATGTTCTGGGGCTCGGACTTCCGCCGCATGGCCTCGCCGTTCGGCGGCATCCTGCGCTTCGACGGGCTGATCATCCCCGAGCAGCGCCTGTTGATCATCGTCGGCGCCTTCACGCTGATGCTGGCGCTGCACCTGTTCCTGCGCAAGACGATGCTCGGCTCGACCATCATCGCCATGGCCCAGAGCCGCGAGGGCGCCTTTCTCGTCGGCATCGACGCCAACCGGGTGGCGATGCTGACGTTCGCCATCTCCGGCATGCTCGCCGCGTTCGCCGCGACCCTCTATGCGCCGATCAACCTGGTGTACCCGGCGATGGGGCACCTGGTGATCATGAAGGCCTTCGTCATCATCGTGCTCGGCGGCATGGGCAGCATTCCCGGTGCGATCGTCGGGGCGATGATCCTCGGGTTCGCCGAGAGCTTCGGCGGCTTCTACCTGTCGTCGGACTACAAGGACATCATCGCCTTCAGCCTGCTGGTGGTGATCCTCTCGTTCCGGCCGACCGGGCTGTTCGCCAAGGGGGCTCACTGATGCGCCGCTTCGCTTCGCTGTTCACCCATCCCGCCGCCCGCTGGGTGCTGCTCGCCCTGGCGCTGGGCTTTCCCTTCGTGGCCAGCAGCGAGTATCAGGTCTATGTCATGGCCACCGCCTTCATCTGGGCGATCGCGGTGTACGGGCTGAACATCATCACCGGCTACTGCGGCCAGCTGAACTTGGCGCACGGCGGGTTCTTCGCCGTCGGCGCCTACGCCCTGGCGATCCTGACGAGCGATCACGGCTGGAACTTCTGGCCGGCGTTTCTCGCCGCCGGGCTGGTCTCGGCGGCGCTCGGGGCGGCGGTGGGGGTCGTCTCGCTGCGGCTGAAGGAGCACTACTTCGCGATCTTCACCCTCTGCGTGGGCTTCATCATCTACCTGCTGATCGACAAGTGGGAGGCGCTGACGCACGGCGCCATCGGCATCCGCGGCATCGCCGCGCCGGATGGCTTCGGGCTCGTCGACTTCAGCCAGACGCGCCCGTTCTACTACCTGGCGCTGGGCTTTCTGGTGCTGGCGATCTGGTTTGCCGGCCGACTGGCGTCCTCGCTGCTCGGCCGCACCTTCATGGCGATCCGCAATGGCGACGCGCTGGCCCAGTCGCTGGGCATCGACCTGATGCGCAACAAGGTGCTGGCCTTCGTGCTGTCGACTACCTACGCCGGCGTCGCGGGCGCGCTCTACGCCTCGATGATCCGCTTCATCGGCCCGGAGGAGGCCAACCCCAACCACACCTTCGACATGATTACCTACCTGCTGATCGGCGGGTTCGGCACGCTGTTCGGGCCGCTCGCCGGCACCGTCGGCGTGGTGTGGATCACCCAATCGCTGCAGTTCCTCGAGGATTACCGCATGGTGATCTTCGGCCCGCTGATCGTGGTGCTGGTGATCTTCATGCCGCGCGGGGTGGTCGGCACCTTCCTCGGCTGGAAGCTGCGCAAGGACGCCGAAGCGGCGCGCGCCGATGCGCGGCCGGGCGTCGATGGGATGTCCGGCACGGAGGTGAAGCCCCATGCTTAAGGTCGAGAAACTGACCAAGATGTTCGGCGGACTGGCGGCGGTGCACGACGTCAGCGTCGAGTTCGAGGCGCGAAAGATCAACGCCATCATCGGGCCGAACGGCGCCGGCAAGAGCACCTTCTTCAACCTGATCTCGGGCCTGCGCAAGCCGACCTCCGGACGCATCCTGATCGACGGCCATGACGTGTCGCGCCTGCGCTGCGACCGCGTGGCGCGGCTGGGCGTCGGCCGTACCTTCCAGACCACGCACCTGTTCGAGCAGGCGACCGTGCTCGACAACCTCATCGTCGGTCACCGGTTGCGCACGCGCTCCGGGCTGTGGGACGTGCTGATCAACTCCAGCCGCTTGCAGCGCGAAGAACGCGAGTGCCGGGAAAAGGCCCGCGAGGCGCTGGACTTCGTCGGGCTGGCGCACCTGGAGAACCGGGTGGTGCTCGACATCTCGCAGGAGGAGCGCAAGCGCGTCGCCTTCGCCCTGGCGCTGGCCACCGAGCCGAAGCTGGTGCTGCTCGACGAACCGGCCGCCGGCGTCAACCCGGAGGAGACCGAAGGCCTCGCCCGGCTGATCCGCAAGATGGCCGAGCACGGGCTGACCGTGTGCCTGATCGAACACAAGATGGACATGATCATGGGCCTGGCCGACAAGATCATGGTGCTCAACTACGGCGAGAAGATCGCCGAAGGCACGCCGGCCGAAATCAAGGCGAACCCGGCCGTCATCGAGGCCTACCTGGGGAGCGATCACGATGCTGCAGCTTGAGGCGGTCGAGGTGTGCTACGGCAGTTTCAAGGCGCTCAAGGGCGTCTCGATGCAGGTCGGTGCCGGCGAGCTGGTGGTGCTGCTGGGCGCCAATGGCGCGGGCAAGACCACGCTGTTCAACACCATCAGCGGGTTGCTCAAGCCGACCGCCGGCCGCGTTACGCTCGAAGGCCAGCGGATCGACGGGCTCAAGCCCTCCCGGCTGGTCGGTGCCGGCGTGGTGCAGTGCGCCGAGGGGCGCAAGCTGTTCCCGCAGATGTCCGTGCAGGAAAACCTCTCGCTCGGTGCCTACCTGCACCGGCGCGACCGCGAGGGCAACCGGCGCAACCTGCGCGAGGTGTACGCGCTGTTCCCGATCCTCGAACAGAAGAAGGACGAACCGGCCGGCTCGCTCAGCGGCGGCCAGCAGCAGATGGTCGCGATCGGCCGCGCGCTGATGAGCCGGCCGCGCCTGCTGATGCTCGACGAACCCTCGCTCGGGCTGGCGCCGCTGGTGGTCAACCAGATGTTCGAGGTCATCACCCGCATCAATCGCAGCGGCACCAGCGTGCTGCTGGCCGAACAGAACGCCTTCGCGGCGCTGAAGATCGCCCACCGCGCATACGTCATCGAGGGCGGCAGCCTGGTGATGGAAGGCGATCAGCAGGCGATGCTCGGCAACGAGGCGGTGCGCAAGGCTTATATCGGCGCCTGACGGCGACCCGCGAATCAGCACAGGAGACCCACATGAAGAACCTCAAGGCACTGGCCGTGGCCACCGCACTGGCGCTGGGCATCGGAGGCCCGGCGCTGGCGGCAGACAAGACGCTGCACATCGGCTTCACCGGCCCGCTGAGCGGCGGCGCCGCCCTGTATGGCGAGAACACCCTCTCGGGGCTGCGCATGGCGGTCGAGGACGTCAACGAGGCCGGCGGCTTGAAGATCGGCGAGGACACCTATCAGGTCGAGCTGATCAGCCTGGACGACAAGTACTCGCCCAGCCAGGCGGCGACCAACGCCAAGCGGCTGGTGAAGGAATCGGGCGTCGAGGCGGTGTTCGTCCCGCATACCGGCGGCGTGTTCGCGCTGCAGGATTTCAACGTCGACGACGACTTCCTGATCATGGCCTACACCAGCGTGCCATCGGTCACCGCGCAGAAGAACCCGCTCACGGTGCGCATTCCGCCGGAGTTCAGCAACTACGTCGATTCCTTCTCCGACTACGCGCTCGAGCACTACGGCAAGCGGCTGGGCGTGGCCGGCGCGACCCATGAATACGCCAAGATCTGGACCGACATGATCACCGAGGCGTGGAAGGAGAAGGGCGGCGAGATCGTCGCCAGCAACCCGATGGACTACAACAAGTCGACCGACTTCTACACCGGCGTCAGCCGTGTCATCGCCGAAGGGCCGGACGTGATGTTCGTCGGCGGGGCGTCCGAGCCGACCGGGCTGGTCATCCAGCAGGCGCGTCAGCTCGGCTTCGGCGGCGGCTTCATCGTCATGGATCAGGCCAAGCTCGACGAGATCGCCGAGGTCACCGGCGGGCTGGACATGCTCGAAGGCGCGGTCGGCGTGGTGCCGCTGTCCGAGTACGACAGCGAGGTCGCGCAGGCCTTCGTCGATCGCTACAAGCAGGCGCACGGCAAGGTGCCGGGCTCCGAGGCGGCCTACAACTACCTGGCCTTCCACGTGCTGGCCAAGGCGATGCAGCTGGCCGGCAGCACCGAGCCCAAGGCGGTGCGGGCGAAGATGGGCGAGGCCATCGCCGCGCTGGAGCCGAAGTACAACCTCTACGCCATCCAGGGCATCACCGAGGACGGCGGCTTCATCACCCCGACGACGATGGCGGTGGTCGAAGACGGCAAGATCGTTCGCAAGCGGGTCGAAGAGTGAGGCGATCGCCCTCGTGCATCGCGCCGGCGCGGCTTGCGAGGCGCGCCGGGGCTGCCTAGCATGACCGGCCTTCAGCCGGTCAGCCGTCCATGCCTCGTACGCCCCGCCCCCCTGCCAAGCGTCGCCCACCCGTCCGGGGCGCGTCACGCCCGCTCAAGCCGCCACCCGCGACGCCGCGGCTGCTGGTGTTCAACAAACCCTTCGATGTGCTGACGCAGTTCAGCGACGCGCAAGGCCGGGCGACGCTCAAGGATTTCATCGAGGTGCCCGGCGTCTACCCCGCCGGGCGGCTGGATCGCGACAGTGAGGGCCTGTTGCTGCTGACCAACGACGGCCAGTTGCAGGCGCGCATCGCCGATCCCAGGCACAAGCTGCCCAAGACTTACTGGGTGCAGATCGAGGGCGAGCCGAGCGACGAGCAGCTGCAACGCCTGCGCGACGGGGTCCAGCTCAACGACGGGCCGACGCGGCCGGCCGAGGCGCGCCGGCTGGACGAGCCGGCCCTATGGCCGCGCAACCCGCCGGTGCGTTTTCGCAAGTCGGTGCCGACCCACTGGTTGGAGCTGGTGATCCGCGAGGGGCGCAACCGTCAGGTGCGACGCATGACCGCCGCGGTCGGCCTGCCGACGCTGCGGCTGGTGCGGGTGCGGATCGGCGACTGGACGCTCGATGACCTGGCGCCCGGCGAATGGCGCGAGGTCGAGGCGCGAAGGTGAGTGGCGCCGGTTGGCCGTACCGCCCCGTCACAAGATCAGGGGGAGTCCGTAGGAGCCAGCTTGCTGGCGAAGCTTTTGTCTTCTGGTTTTGCGGTCTGGAGTTCCAGACGCCGCGTTTTCCTCGGCCTGGCTTCTAGACGTCCGCCGGTTGGCCGTACCGCCCCGTCCAAGATCAGGGGAGTCCGTAGGAGCCAGCTTGCTGGCGAAGCTTTTGTCTTTTGGCTTTGCGATCAGGAGTTTCAGACGCCGCGCTTTCCTCGGCCCGGCTTCTAGACGCCCGCCGGTAGGCCGTACCGCCCCGTCACAAGATCAGGGGAGTCCGTAGGAGCCAGCTTGCTGGCGAAGCTTTTGTCTTTTGGCTTTACGGCCTGGAGTTTTTGACGCCGCGCTTTCCTCGGCCCGAACTACCGATTGCGCCCTGCACGGCGCGTCACTTTCTCTTGTCTCGCCAAGAGAAAGTAACCAAAGAGAAGGCGACCCCTGCATCCGGCCCCGGCTTTGCCGGGGTTCCCTCGCTCCGGTGCCGCTCCATGGGCACGCCACGAAGGGCCATCCATGGCCCTCGCGGCTCTCGCGGCATCCATGCCGCTCAACCCCTTCCACGGCACCTGCGCTCGGCCTGCTGAAGGGGCGAGTGGTGTGGCCTGATGGTTTGGGTGTGAAGAGCAAGAAGCAAAGCTGAAAAAGAGAAAGCGCAGCGTTGTGGTCTCGAGCGGGGGCAACCACGCGTAGGGTGCATTCGCGAAGCAATGCACCGGTTTCGCATCGGCGGCGGCCCCGGCGGATTGTTCGCTTCGCTCCGGAATCCGCCCTACGTCTGTTGCAGGTTGACGCAGCAATCACTCGAACATCAGGCGTTGCGCGGTGCCGGGCCTGGCGGATTGTTCGCTGCGCTCGTGAATCCGCCCTACGGTTCGGCGCCGCCGGGTGATCTGATCGCCAGCAAGCTGGCTCCTACAGGTGGGCTGTGCTGAGCCGTTGGCGCGAGGGTGGAGTCCGAACGCCTGCCAGCCGTAGGGTGCATTCGCGAAGCAATGCACCGGTTTCGCATCGGCAGCGTCGTTGGCGGATTGTTCGCTTCGCTCCTGAATCAGCCCTACGTCTGTGATGCAGCAATCACTCAAACATCAGCCAACGTAGGGTGGAAAACGCGCAAAGCGCTTTTCCACCTTGCTGCCCGGACGGACGTCCAGGATTGATTCGCCGATGAACAAGGCCGCGCCGTCGTTCACCGGAATGGCTCAATGGGGAATGCCGCGCGTCATCTCGACGATGTAACCGATCACCGGCTTGGCGATGAAGGCGAACAGGCACAGGCCAAGACCCAGGAAGAGAATGGCCGTACCGAGCTTGCCGGCTTTGGACTTCTTCGCCAGGTCCCAGATGATGAAGGCCATGAAGGCGATCAGCCCGCCCACCAGGATGATCATCATCCACTTCTCGAAAACTTCCGGATCCATCGCACACTCCATCGAAGGCTATGTCAGGTATGACCGGCGCGGGCGTCGTCCGCTCCATCGCGGCGACGCCTTGCCGCAGCGCGGCGCAGTATACGCGCGCCTAGCTGCGCAGGTGCTCGAGCGGCAACTGGGTGCTGGACAGGATCTGCTGCAGGACGAAGCTCGAACGCACGCTGGTGACGCCTTCGATGCGGGTCAGGGTGCCGAGCAGGAACTGCTGGTAGTGGTCCATATCGGGCACCACCACCTTGAGCTGATAGTCGGCGTCCATCCCGGTGACCAGGCTGCATTCGAGCACCTGCGGGCATTTGCGGATAACCGACTGGAAGTGCTCGAAGCGCTCGGGCGTGTGCCGATCCATGCCGATCAGCACGTAGGCGGTCAGCGTCAGGCCGATCTTCTTGCGGTCGAGCAGGGCGACCTGGCGCGCGATGTAGCCGTCGTCTTCCAGCTGCTTGACGCGCCGCGAACAGGGCGACGGCGACAGCCCGATGCGCTCGGCCAGCTCCTGGTTGGAAATGCGGGCGTCGCGTTGCAATTCATCGAGAATCTTCAGGTCGTAGCGGTCCAGCTTGCTCATCGAGAGTGCCTTTGGAGTCCTGGTTGCGCGTTAGCTTGCGCTGGCGACGATAAATTGCGCAAGGCGCACGTTCCTCGGCAGTTTTAGCAAGCGCCTGCCGCTCGGTCGGGCGTAGCCTGGCTTCATCTTCCCGCCCAGGACATCGAAGCCGGCCCGCCGCCATTCGGCCACCCCGGCCAGGCTTCCTTCGACCTTACCGAGGTCGTCGCTCCGGGCACGCGGCGCTCATGAGGCGCGGCGAGAAGGGGCAGCGACCCGCTGCATGATGGCCCGGCCATGCGGACAGGCTGGACAGTGACGACCCAGGTCGTGTGGTCACTGTCCAGCCTGTTTCGTTTCCGGGGGTTGGCCTCGGCGAGCGGCCCGTCAGCGCCGCGCGCGGGCGCGCTCGACCACGTCCTGCGGATCGGGATGCACCAGCACCTCGGCCTTTGGATAGGCCCGCTCGATCGCCTGTTCGACGGCCTCGCAGAGGTCATGCGCGCGGGCCAGCGACAACTCGCCGGGCAACTCCAGATGCAGCTGGACGAACCAGCGCGTGCCGGACATGCGGGTGCGCAGGTCATGGCAGCCGATCACGCCTGGCACCGCGCAGGCGAGGCGGTGCATTTCTTCGGCGACCGCCGGGTCCAGCTCCTGATCCATCAGCACCGAACAGGCCTCGCGCAGAATGCCGAGCGCGCTCCAGAAGATGTACAGCGCAATGAGGACGCCGAACACCGCATCGAGGCGGTCCCAGCCGTACCCGGCGAGTACGAGCGCCAGCAGGATGCCGCTGTTGAGCAGCAGGTCCGAGCGGTAATGCAGCGAGTCGGCGCGGATCGCCGTGGACCCGGTGACCCGCACCACATGGCGCTGGAACGCCAGCAGGCCCAGCGTTGCGCCCAGCGACACCACCATCACGGCGATGCCCAGGCCGGGTGCGGACAGCGGTTGGGGGTACAGCAGGCGGTCGATGCCTTGGAGCCCGACCAGCACGGCGCTGACGCAGATGAACGCCGACTGGCCCAGCCCGGCGAGCGCTTCGGCCTTGCCGTGACCGTAACGGTGGTCGTCATCGGCGGGGCGAAGCGAGTAATGCACCGCCAGCAGATTGAGCAGCGAGGCGGCGCCATCGAGCAGCGAATCGGTCAGCCCGGCGAGCAGGCTGACCGAGCCGCTTAGCCACCAGGCCACCGCCTTGGCCGCGGCCAGCAACAGGGCGACCGCCAGTGCGGCGCCGGTTGCCTGCCGCATCAGCCGGGCGTGGCTCGGGTGGGTGTTCATCGTCTGGTCGACGAGCTATCGACGCCGGCTGCACGGCGGAGCCGACCCGGCCCCTGCGACGCTGCGCAGCGACCGGACCGCTCGCCGACACGTGCGTGCATCACGCGGCGGGGCGCAGGCCGTACGCCGCCAGCTGCTCGAGGCTGCCCTGGTGGCGGATCAGGCGCGGATCGTCGAGCGGCAGGCTGCGACCGGTGTCCGCTTCGATGATGGCTTTCAGGCGCGCCGTGTCGATCTGCCCGTCTTCGCCGACCGCTTCCTGCAGGCGCTCGGGCGCCACGCTGTATTCGCCCTCGGGCAGGTAGATGGCGCCGGTGGCGAAGTCGATGCCGAAGGCGATCAGCCCCGGGATCACATAGAACAGCAGGCCGATGGCATCGAGCACGGCGACCGCCGGGTCGATGCGCCCTTCGATCTGGCCACGGCGGTCCGGGTAGAGGAGCGTGCCGCAGGCCGACAGCTGGGTGAACAGCGCAGCGGCCAGGACGCCGCCGATGACACGAGTACGGGTACGCATGGTGGTTCTCCTTGAAGAATCGCGCCGACTATACAAGGCGCCGAGGGCATTGCTCCATATCGGACCCCGCGCCCGCAGCGGCCGTTCGCCGCGGCCTCGGGGCCTTACGTCCGCTGCGCTCGCGACCGGGCGGCGGCGCCTATAATGCCGGCCCGCCGTTCCGGAGCCTCGCATGCAGCCGCTACCCATCGATGACGTCCTGCCCGCCCTGCGCGAGGCCCTGCGCCAGCGCGACGACGCGGTGCTCGAAGCGCCGCCCGGCGCCGGCAAGACGACGCGGGTGCCGCTCGCCTTGTTGGACGAGCCGTGGCTCGCGGGGCGCTCGATCCTGATGCTCGAGCCGCGCCGGCTGGCGGCCCGCGCCGCGGCGGAGCGGTTGGCGAGCGAGCGTGGGGAGGCGGTCGGGCAGACGGTGGGGTATCGCATCCGGCTTGACAGTCGGGTCGGGCCGAACACGCGGATCGAGGTGGTCACCGAAGGCATCCTCGCGCGGCGCTTGCAGGACGACCCTGCGCTCGAGGGGGTCGGGCTGGTCATCTTCGACGAATTCCACGAGCGCAGCCTCGACGCCGACCTCGCACTGGCGCTGACCCTCAACGCCCGCGACCTGCTGCGCGACGAGCCGCTGAAGGTGCTGCTGATGTCGGCGACGCTGGAGGGCGAGCGCCTGTCGCGCCTGCTCGGCGATGCGCCGGTGGTGCGCAGCGAAGGCCGCCTGCACCCGGTCGAGGTGCGCTGGGGCGCGCCATTCCAGCCGGGCGAGCGGATCGAGCCGCGGGTGGCGCAAACGGTCATGCAGGCGCTCGCCGACGAGACCGGCAGCGTGCTGGTGTTCCTCCCCGGCCAGGCCGAGATTCGCCGGGTCCAGGCGCTGCTCGACGACGCGCTGGCCGGGCGCGACGAGGTGCTGCTCTGCCCGCTGCACGGCGACCTGACGCTCGCGGCCCAGCGCACCGCCATCGAGCCGGCACCGACCGGGCGACGCAAGGTCGTGCTGGCGACCAACATCGCCGAGACCAGCCTGACCATCGACGGCGTGCGCGTGGTGATCGATGCCGGACTGGCGCGAGTGCCGCGCTTCGACCCGGGCAGCGGCATGACGCGGCTGGACACCCGGCGCATCTCGCGCGCCTCGGCCACGCAGCGGGCCGGACGTGCCGGACGCCTGGCGCCGGGCGTGTGCTACCGGCTGTGGTCGCAGGCGCAGCACGACCAGCTCGTAGCCTACGGCGAAGCGGAAATCCTCCAGGCCGACCTCGCCGGACTCGCCTTGCAGCTCGATCGCTGGGGCGCGACGCCGGAGGAACTCGTCTGGCTCGATGCGCCACCGCCGGCGGCCTACGCCCAGGCCCAGGCGTTGCTGGAACGGCTGGGTGCCGCGCGGCGGAGCGACGCGGGCCAGTGGCAGCTGACCGCGCATGGCCAGGCCATGGCCGAGCTGCCGGCCCATCCGCGCATCGCTCACCTGTTGCTGCGCGGCCAGGCGCTGGGACTCGGTCGACTGGCGGCGGATCTCGCTGCGCTGCTGGTCGAGCGGGACATCCAGCGCGGTGGCGGCGCGGACCTGGCGTCGCGGCTGGCGCTGCTCGAATCGCAGCCGCGCGACGGTGGCGTGCAGCGCGTGCGGCAGCTCGCCCGGCAATTCACCGGCCTGTTGCGCTCGCCGGCCGGGCGGCCACCGTTCGCGGCGGACGACCCCCGCTGGCTCGGCGCGTTGCTGGCCTTCGCCTATCCCGACCGGGTGGCTCGCCAGCGACGCGAGGACGGCGACGACTATCGGCTGGCCAACGGTCGCGCGGCACGCTTCGGCGAGCCGGACGCCCTGATGAAGTCGCCCTGGCTGGTGATCGCCGAGCTCGGCAGCCGCCAGGGACAGCGGGATGAACGCATCTACCGGGCGGCAGCACTCGACCCGGCGCTGTTCGACGGCGTGCTGGCCGAACAGCTCAGCGTGGTCGACGCGCTGGAATGGGACGAGCGTGAAGGTGCCCTGCGGGCCGAGCGGCAGCGGCGGGTCGGCGAGCTGGTGGTCGCCTGTGAACCGCTGCCCGGCCTGGATGAAGCGGCGCGCTGCCAGGCCCTGGTCGGACTGGTCCGGCGCAAGGGCCTGGCGCTGCTGCCCTGGACGCCGGAGCTGCGCCAATGGCAGGCGCGGGTGATGCTGCTACGCCAGCTGGATCGTGCCGCGGACGGCGACAGCCGCTGGCCGGACGTGAGTGACGACGCGCTGCTGGCATGCCTGGAAGACTGGCTCGCGCCCTACCTCGGGCGGGTCACGCGGCTGGCGCACTTCGCCCAGCTTGATCTGGCCGCCATGCTCGCCACACGGTTGCCCTGGCCCTTGCCGCGCGAACTCGACGCCCTCGCGCCGACGCACGTCGAGGTGCCGTCCGGTTCGCGCATTCGCCTCGACTACAGCGAGACGCCGCCGGTGCTCGCGGTGCGCCTGCAGGAGCTGTTCGGCCTGTCGGACACGCCGCGCATCGCCGGCGGGCGGCAGGTCGTCCTGCTGCATCTGCTGTCGCCGGCGCGGCGGCCCGTGCAGGTCACCCAGGACCTGGCCAGCTTCTGGCGCAGCACCTATGCCGAGGTGAAGAAAGACCTCAAGGGCCGCTATCCCAAGCATTACTGGCCGGACGATCCGCTGATCGCCGAGCCCACCGCCCGCGCCAAGCCGCGCGGGACCTGATCAGCGCGATGGGACGCGGAGATCGACGCCGGCCGCATCCAGCGCGTCATAGGCCTGGTCGAGCCGTTCGAGCAGAGCGGCCGCATCCGGCGCATAACGCGAGGCGATGAAGCGGATGGGCAGCGTGCGCACCGGCAGCGACGGCAACTCCGGCACGCCCAGCGCCCGGCGCGCCTGGCTCGCGGGCATGCCGTAGTCGAGCAGGTAGTCGCCGCGGCCGTGCAGCAGCATTTCCAGCGCGGCGACGTGGCTGCTCGCCTTGTGCAGGCGCATGCCCGGCCGTCGCAGGCGTTCGAGAACCTGCGGCGCATAGTTGTAACCGTTGAGGACGATCAACCCCTCGCCCGGCAGCGCGTCCAGGCTGTGCGGCAAGGCGCTGCCCGGTCGCAGGTAGAGGTTGATGTCCACCTCGCCAAGCAGGTTGCGCCCCTCGAGCGTATGCGGCGCCAGCTCCGGCTTGCCGGTCGCGCCGGGCCAGACGTCGACGCTGCCATCGCGCAGGGCGGCGTACAGGCGGGCGCTGGGCAGGGCGCGGAAGTACGGCTCGTAGCCCGCCTGATGAGCCACCTTGCGCATCACCTCGGCGGTCGGCCCGTGGGTGGCGCCGGCCGCGTCGGTGTAGATCGACGGCGGGAAATCGTAATAGCCGATCCGCAGGACCGGCAGTTCGGCGTGCGCGGGACGCCAAAGCGATACCAGCAGTGTCAGCGCCATCAGCAGGCGAGGTGAGCGGATCATGAGCGGCTCCGAAGCAAGACAAGGCTGGCGTCCACCTCGGATGCCGGCCAGGTGCCAGCATGGCGGATTTCCGTCCTCGGAGCAGCTTCGACGCGATGACCGGCCGGTCTCAGGTCTCGCCTGCGGCCAGGCTCAGCATGAAGCAGCGAAACATCACCACCGTCGCGAACAGTTGCACCACGCCCAGCAGGGCGTCGAGCGCGAGGGTCGGCAGCAGTGCCCGGCCGGCGTCCGGCAGGCTGGCCGCGAGCCAGATGTCCAGCGCCCAGAGCGGCACCAGCACCGCCAGGGCGCAGCCGAGCACCAGCAGGAAGCGGCCCTGGGTCAGGCGCATGCTGTCGGCCAGGGCGCGCAGGGGTGTGCGGCCTTCGAGGACCAGCAGGTACTCGGCGAAGGCGATCTTGACCATGATCCAGATGCCCGGCAGAACGAACAACGACGCACCGAACAGGATCAGCAGGCTGGCGATCGCGCTCAGCAGCGCCATGCGCGGCCACAGGGCCAGCGCACGGCTGTAGAGCTGGCCGGCCGTGGGTGAATGGCCCCGGCTGCGCGCGTCGAGATAGAGGATCAGCGCCGCGCTGTAGAGCGGGTAGAACAGCAGGCCGATGAGCAGGTCCTGCATGGCGAGCCGTTCGGTGACCAGTTCGCCGGTGAGGTGGCGGGCCAGGCTCTCGGCCAGAATCAGCGGCATGCAGAGCATGGCGATGCGCAGGAAGTGACGGCGGTAGAAGAACCAGGCATCGCGCAGGATGGTGACGACGGTCATCGGCGTGGGCATGTCGAAAAAATGGCCGCCACTCTAGCCCAAGCGCCGCCCCGATGGCAGCACCGACGGCCGGGGCGGCTGCTAGAATCGGCGCCCTTTATCGGATCCGGGCTGCCGCCATGAGCTTTTCCTCGCTGGGCCTGATCGAGCCGCTGCTGCGCACGCTCGACAGCCTCGACTACCACACGCCGACGCCGGTCCAGCGCGCTGCGATACCGCCCGTGCTGAAGGGCCGTGACCTGATGGCCGCGGCCCAGACCGGCACCGGCAAGACCGCCGGGTTCGCCCTGCCGCTGTTGCAGCGACTGACGCTCGAAGGCCCGCGCGTCGCCGCCAACAGCGTGCGCGCCCTGGTGCTGGTGCCGACGCGCGAGCTGGCCGAGCAGGTCCAGCAGAGCTTTCTCGCCTATGGCCGCGACCTGCCGCTGCGCAGCTACGCCGTCTACGGTGGGGTCAGTCTCAACCCGCAGATGATGGCGCTGCGCAAGGGCGTCGACGTGCTGGTCGCGACACCCGGCCGGCTGCTCGATCTGTATCGGCAGAACGCAGTGACGTTCGGGCAGTTGCAGGCGCTGGTGCTCGACGAGGCCGACCGCATGCTCGACCTGGGTTTCGCCCGTGAACTGGACGAGCTGTTCGCGGCGCTGCCGAGGCGGCGCCAGACGCTGCTGTTCTCGGCGACCTTCTCCGATGCGATCCGGCAGATGGCTGGCGAGTTGCTGCGCGATCCGGCGCGCGTCGAGGTCAGCCCGCGTAACGCCGCCGCCAGCAGCGTGCGCCAATGGCTGATCCCGGTGGACAAGAAGCGCAAGGCCGAGCTGTTCCTGCACCTGCTGTCCGCACACGGCTGGCCGCAGGTGCTGGTGTTCGCCAAGACCCGCAAGGGCACCGATGTGCTGGTCGAGGAGCTGCAACAGCAGGGCGTCGCCAGCGAATCGATCCACGGCGACAAGCCGCAGCCGTCCCGCCTGCGCGCACTGGAGCGCTTCAAGGCCGGCGAGCTGCGGGTGCTGGTGGCCACCGACGTGGCGGCCCGTGGGCTCGACATCCACGACCTGCCGTGCGTGGTGAATCTCGACCTGCCCACGGTGGCCGAGGATTACGTGCACCGTATCGGCCGTACCGGGCGCGCCGGGGCGACCGGCGAGGCGATCTCGCTGGTGGCGGCGGATGAGGTCGAGCTGCTCGCGGCCATCGAAACGCTCATCGGCAAGACCCTGCGCCGCGAGGAGGAGCCGGGCTTCGTGCCGGATCACCGCGTGCCGGAGACGGCGCCGGGCGGGGTCGTGCTGAAGAAACCGAAGAAGCCCAAGCAGAAAACCGTGCCCGGCGCGGGCAAGGGCAAGATCCACCTCGGCAACTGGTTCGAGGAAGGCGAGAAGCCCAACGTCAAAACCGTGCGCAAAACACCCGGCTTCGGAAACAAGCCCAGGAAGGGTTGATGGCTTGTGCGTAGGCCGCGCCGCCTTTGCGGGTGCACGCAGGCCGTGACGCTGTCCGCTTGGCGGGTTGTTCGCTGCGCTCCTGAACCCGCCCTACGTTGTTGCTGTGAAACCGTGCCCTGCAGGGTGGCGCTCAAGTCTTCCGCTTGAAGCGGCCGAGGCGGGTTGGTCCCGCACCGACCGTGGCGGGTCGATCAAACGACGCCTTGGGCGATCATGGCGTCGGCGACCTTCACGAATCCGGCGATGTTGGCGCCGTCCACGTAGTTGACCCGGCCGTTGCGCTCGCCGTGCTGCACGCAGGCGTGGTGGATCGACTGCATGATGCCGTGCAGCTTGGTGTCCACCTCGCCGGCGGTCCAGTGCAGGCGCATCGCGTTCTGGCTCATCTCCAGGCCGCTACAGGCCACGCCGCCGGCATTCGACGCCTTGCCCGGTGCGTAGAGGATGCCCGCTTCGATGAACAGGTCCACCGCTTCGAGCGTCGAGGGCATGTTGGCGCCTTCGGCCACGCAGGTGCAGCCGTTGGCCAGCAGGGTGCGCGCGTCGTTGCCGTCCAGCTCGTTCTGCGTCGCGCACGGCAGGGCGATATCGCACGCCAGGCCCCAGGGACGTTCGCCGGGTAGAAAGGTCGCGTCGAAGTGCCGGGCCATTTCCTCGAGGCGTCCACGACGGACGTTCTTGAGGTCCATCAGGTAGGCCCACTGTTCGTCGGTCAGCCCGTCAGGCAGGTGCAGCGTGCCGCCCGAGTCGGACAGGGAGACGACCTGGCCACCCAGCTCCATGACCTTCTGCGCCGCATATTGCGCCACGTTGCCGGAGCCCGAGATGGCTACCCGCTTGCCGTCGACGCTGTCGTGGCGGGTCTTGAGCATCTCCTCGGCGAAGTAGACGCAGCCGTAACCGGTCGCTTCCGGGCGGATCAGGCTGCCGCCGTAGGCCAGCCCCTTGCCGGTCAGCACCGACGTGAACTGGTTGGACAGGCGCTTGTACTGGCCGAACAGGAAGCCGATCTCGCGCGCCCCGACGCCGATGTCGCCGGCCGGTACGTCGAGGTCGGCACCGATGTGGCGGTACAGCTCGCTCATGAACGACTGGCAGAAGCGCATCACTTCACCGTCGCTCTTGCCCTTGGGGTCGAAATCCGAGCCGCCCTTGCCGCCGCCCATCGGCAGCGAGGTCAGCGAATTCTTGAAGACCTGTTCGAACGCCAGGAACTTCAGCACGCCCACGTTCACGGACGGGTGGAAGCGCAGACCGCCCTTGTAGGGGCCGATGGCGCTGCTCATCTGGATGCGGAAGCCGCGGTTGACCTGCACGCGGCCCTGATCGTCGATCCAGGGTACGCGGAACATGATCGCGCGCTCGGGCTCGACGATGCGCTCCAGGATGCCGGCCTGGAGATAGCGCGGGTTGGCTTCCAGGAAGGGCCAGAGGCTGCGTACGACTTCCTCGACGGCCTGATGGAACTCGGGCTGATGGGGGTCGCGCTGCTTCAGGCGCGCCATGAAGCTATCGATGGTTTGGCTCATGGGGAAGGTCCTCGACAGGCGCGTCCTGTCGGACGGCCGGGAAAAAGGGAGGTCGACTCTAGCAACCAGCCTTGAGCGTAGGAAGCACCTTTTTGGTGCTTGGGGTGGTGGGAGGGGATTGTTCTGGCTTTCTTCGGTCAGCGCTGACGCCGCGTTTTCCGCGGCCGGGCCTGCAGGTTGTGCCTTGCACGGCGCCGGAATTTTGGACGCATGTAGGAGCCCGCTTGCGGGCGATGCTTTTGTTCTTGTTTCTCGGCATCTCGCTCAGGCGCTTCGAACGCCGCGCTTTCCTCGGCCCGGACGACAGATTGCGCCTTGCGCGGCGCGTCACTTTCTCTTGTCTCGCCAAGAGAAAGTAACCAAAGAGAAGGCGACCCCATCATCCGGGTCTTCGCTGTGCGAAGACTTCCCTCACTCCGGCGCCGCTCCGGGGGCGCGTCACGACGGGACGTCCCTGCCCGCCGCGCCTCGCTCGGCGTCCTGCCTCGCGTCCCCCTGCGCAACGCCTGCGTTCGGCCGGATGAAAGGGGGGTTGGTCCGAGTGGTCAGGGAGTGAGGTGCAAGCGAAATCAAAAGCCTGAGCACGCGCCGGTTGGGCACAACATGGGGCAGCCAAGTAAAAACTTCGTTGACGTGCAAGCGGTGGAAAACGCGTTGCGGTTTTCCACCCTACGGCGGCTGACGTTTGGGTGATGGCTGCATCACAGACGTAGGGCGGATTCAGGAGCGAAGCGAACAATCCGCCGGGGCCGCCGCCGATGCGAAGCCGGTGCATTGCTTCGCGAATGCACCCTACGGATGTCTCGCGTTCGAGACCGCAACGCTGCGCTTTCTGCTTTTCTGCTTCGCTTCTGGCTTTGCCACACCAAAACCATCAGGCCACACCAATTCGCCCCTTCAGCAGGCCGAGCGCAGGTGTCGTGGAAGGGGTCGAGCGGCAGGGATGCCGCGAGAGCCGCGAGGGCCATGGATGGCCCTTCGTGGCGGGCCCCTGGAACGGCACCGGAGCGAGGGGACCCCGGCAAAGCCGGGGCCGGATGCAGGGGCAAGCGGTTTTGGTTACTTTTGCCGCGATTGGCAAAAGTGACGCGCCGTGCAGGGCGCAATCGGTAGTTCGGGCCGAGGAAAGCGCGGCGTCCGAAACCCCAGATCGTGAAGCCAAAAGACAAGAGCATCGCCCGCAAGGGGCTCCTACGGTGCATCCCAGCATCCCAGCATTCCGCGCCGTGCTGGGCGCAATCTGCAGTCCGGGCCGAGGAAAGCGCTGCGTCCAAACACCTCAGCGAGACGCCAAGAAACAGAAGCAAAAGCATCGCCCGCAAGCGGGCTCCTACAAGTTCTTCCAACGCTTAGCGCCGTGCAGGGCGCAATCGGTAGGCCGAGCGAGAAAAACGCGGCGGGCTTACGCCAAAGCCAAAAAAGCCCCGCACTGCTTCCAGTACGGGGCTTCGGTTACAACCAGGCGACCCTCAGGCCAGCTTCTTGTGCTTCACCCGCTTGGGCTGCGCGGCCGCCTCGCCCAGGCGCTTCTTCCGGTCGGCTTCGAACTCGGTGTAGTTGCCCTCGAAGAACACCACCTTCGAGTCGTCCTCGTAGGAGAGGATGTGCGTGGCGATCCGGTCGAGGAACCAGCGGTCGTGGGAGATCACGATCGCCGCGCCGGGGAAGTCCAGCAGCGCCTCTTCCAGCGCCCGCAGGGTTTCCACGTCGAGGTCGTTGGACGGTTCGTCGAGCAGCAGCACGTTGGCGCCCTGCTTGAGGGTCAGCGCCAGGTGCAGGCGGCCGCGCTCACCGCCGGAGAGGTCCTTGACTAACTTCTGCTGGTCGGCGCCCTTGAAGTTGAAGCGCCCGACGTAGCCGCGCGACGGCACCTCGTAGTTGCCGACCTTGATCATGTCGAAGCCATCGGACACCTGCTCCCACACGGTCTTGTTGCCGTCGAGGTTTTCGCGGGTCTGGTCGACGCTGGCGATCTCGACGGTATCGCCGATCTCGATCACGCCCGAGTCCGGCTGCTCCTTGCCGGTGATCATGCGGAACAGCGTGGACTTGCCCGCGCCGTTGCCGCCGATCACGCCGACGATGGCGCCCTTCGGCACGCTGAACGAGAGGTCGTCGATCAGCACGCGATCGCCGTAGCCCTTGGTGACGTTCTTGAACTCGATGACCTTGTCGCCCAGGCGCGGGCCGGCCGGGATGTAGATCTCGTTGGTCTCGCTGCGCTTCTGGAATTCCTGCGATTGCAGTTCCTCGAAGCGCTGCAGGCGGGCCTTGGACTTGGCCTGGCGCGCCTTGGCGCCCTGGCGTACCCACTCCAGTTCGGCCTTCATGGCCTTGGCGTGGGACTGCTCCTGCTTGGCTTCCTGGGCCAGGCGGGCGGACTTCGATTCCAGCCAGCCGGAGTAGTTGCCCTCGTAGGGGATGCCGTGGCCGCGGTCGAGTTCGAGGATCCAGCCGGCGACGTTGTCGAGGAAGTAGCGGTCGTGGGTGATGGCCACCACGGTGCCGGGGAAGTCGTGCAGGAAGTGTTCGAGCCAGGCCACCGAGTCGGCATCCAGGTGGTTGGTCGGTTCGTCCAGCAGCAGCATGTCGGGGGCCGACAGCAGCAGACGGCAGAGCGCGACGCGGCGCTTCTCGCCACCGGACAGGTGACCGATCTTGGCGTCCCACGGCGGCAGGCGCAGGGCGTCGGCGGCGACTTCCAGCTGGCGCTCGAGGTTGTGACCGTCGGAGGCCTGGAGGATGGCCTCGAGCTTGGCCTGCTCGGCGGCCAGCTTGTCGAAGTCGGCATCGGGTTCTGCGTAGGCGGCGTAGACCTCGTCGAGACGGGCCTGGGCATCCTTGATGGTGCTGACGGCCTCTTCGACGATCTCGCGCACGGTGCGGTCGGGATCGAGTTGCGGCTCCTGCGGCAGGTAGCCGACGTTCAGGTCCGGCATGGCGCGGGCTTCGCCATCGAACTCGGTGTCGACGCCGGCCATGATGCGCAGCAGCGTGGACTTGCCCGCGCCGTTGAGGCCGAGCACGCCGATCTTGGCGCCCGGGAAGAACGACAGGGAGATGTTCTTGAGGATTTCACGCTTCGGCGGAACGACCTTGCTCAGCCGGTGCATGGTGTAGACGTATTGAGCCAAGTTGAAGCCCTCGCAAGCAGTTGAATCAAAGGCGCGGAGTGTATGACAGCTGCCGGCCGATACCTATGGTCCCGGTACCGACGGGGCGAAATCGGCCAACCCCGGCCGGGCGATGAGTGACGACAGCGCCCTGGACGCCTGGATGCCGGCGGGCCGGTCCGCAGAATCAGACGAGGCCGCCGTTACCGGCAGCCAGGACCGGTGCCCTGTGCGATCGAACCCGCCGTGTGCCCTGTGAACAGGAGGCGAGGGCGGGTTCGTTCTCAGGCCGGAGCGTCGAGGTGTTGCGCGGCGGCCGGTTGCGGCACCTCGCCCGAGCGCGCCTGATAGGCCTCGCGCCAGGTGCCGTGACGTGGGTCGGTCCAGATCGACAGGTGCAGCCGCGCCATGCCGTCGGGATCATTCAGCAGACGCCAGCGCGTCGCCTCGGCCGCCCCGTCCGGACCGGCGTCGAGCACTTCCTTCATGCGTGCTTCACGCAGCGCCTCGGCCGCCGGTACGACCTTGGCGTGCCGCGCCCGCGCCATCGCGCAGACCAGCGCGTTGTAGACCGGGTTCACGACGGCGGCGAGAAAGCCATGGTGCAGCGCGTTGGCCTGGTTGAGATGGAGGTACTCGTCGGTCGCTGCCAGTTCGCGTGGCGGGGCGTATTCCTCGGGAATCAGGAACAGCTGGCGACGCTTGGCGGCCAGCCCCGGACGGGTCCGGCTGCTGAGCACCGAGACCGGCGCGGCGAGGATCAGCGACACCACGATCGGCGCCAGCCACCAGAGAAAGGCCGGGTCCAGCCAGGCGACGCCGGCGGTCCAGACGACCCCGAGCAGCATCTGCGAGCCGTGCCGGCGGAAGGCTTCGCCCCAGGGCGTGGCGTTGTCGGCGCGCTGCGGCGAATTCCACTGCACCGACCAGCCCAGGAAGGCCGCGGTGACGAACACCGTGTGGAACAGCATGCGCACCGGCGCCAGCAATACAGAGAACAGCGTCTCGCCAAGCAGCGACAGGAACAGCCGAACCGGCCCGCCATACGCCTTCGAGCCCTTGATCCAGACCAGCACCACGCTCAGCAGCTTGGGCAGGAAGAGCAGGACCATGGTGGTGGAAAACAGCGCGATGGCCTCTTCCGGGTGCCAGCGTGGCCAGAGTGGATAGAGCTGGTTCGGCTGCAGGAAGTACTCCGGCACCATCAGCGTATGGATCGCCAGCAGCGCGGTCGACAGCACCAGGAACAGGAACCACAGCGGCGCCGACAGGTAGGACATCACCCCGGTGAGGAACACGAAGCGGTGCACTGTGTGCATGCCCTTGACCAGAAACAGCCGGAAATTCATCAGGTTGCCGTGGCACCAGCGGCGGTCGCGCTTGAGTTCGTCGAGCAGGTTCGGCGGCAGTTCCTCGTAGCTGCCCGGCAGGTCATAGGCGATCCACACGCCCCAGCCGGCGCGGCGCATGAGGGCCGCTTCGACGAAGTCATGCGAGAGGATTGCCCCGGCGAACGCGCCGGTGCCGGGCAGCGGCGCGAGTGCGCAGTGCTCGACGAAGGGCTTCACGCGGATGATCGCGTTGTGGCCCCAGTAATGGGATTCGCCGAGCTGCCAGTAGTTGAGGCCGGCGGTGAACAGCGGGCCGTAGACGCGGGTGGCGAACTGCTGCATGCGCGCGTAGAGGGTGTCCATGCCCGAGGCCTTCGGCGCGGTCTGGATGATGCCCGCACCGGGATTGGCCTGCATCAGCCGCACCAGGCTGGTCAGGCAATCGCCGCTCATCACGCTGTCGGCGTCGAGCACCACCATGTAGCGGTAGCTGCTGCCCCAGCGCCGGCAGAAGTCGTCGATGTTGCCGCTCTTGCGCTTCACCCGGCGGCGGCGACGGCGATAGAAGATGTGGCCGAAGCCGTCGACATCGCGGCAAAGCTCCAGCCAGGCCTTCTGCTCGGCCACGCAGATGTCCGGGTCGTTGCTGTCGCTGAGCACGAAAATGTCGAAGTGCTGCGATTCACCGGTGGCCTTGAGCGATTCGTAAGTGGCGCGCAGGCCGGCGAAGACGCGCGGCACATCTTCGTTGGCAATCGGCATCACCAGCGCGGTGCGGGCGTCGGGCGGGATGGGCTCGTTGCCGGTGCTGCTGGCCGAGATGTTGTAGAGATCGCGTCCCTTGAGCAGCTGAACGAACCCCATCAGCGCCGTCCAGAACCCCACCGACACCCAGCAGAACAGCAGCGCGAACAGCGCCAGGATGGCGGTCTGCACGACATAGGGCAGGATCTGTCGCGCCGATTCGATCAGGGGCTGCTGGGCCACCATCTGGATGTCGACCAGCGACCAGCCCTGATAGGGCAGCACCGCCTTCATGTGCCAGGTGGCGATCACGGTCTGCACCAGCATCAGCGTCAGCAGGGCGAGGCGCCGGTAGCTGGCGACCTGTCGCCAGCGCGCCTCGGACATCGGTGGGGCGTCGGCGAGCCTGATTCGCTGCTTTTTCGGCTTGCGGCCGAACAGCTTGTGCCAGCCGCGGCTGAGGATGTTGGTGTGCCAGGGCTCGGGGACCATCCGCGTCCGCACGATCGGCGGGGTCGAGGTCAGGCAGAAGCGGCCCTGGTGGTCGGTGCTGCGGCCGTGATCGATCACATCGCCCCAGCCCAGGCGCAGGCGCGCCTCGACCGCGTCCAGCGCAGTGCGCGTCTCGGAGACCGGCGCCTCGTCCGGTGCATGGTCGCCGAGCGCCCGCAACACGTCGGACACGGCCGGCTGGCCGGCCTCGTCCGGCACCGCGTCGGCGACGGCGCTGCGCTGGGCCTCGGTCAGGCCCAGTTCGTCGAGATAGCTAGACGTAGGGTTCATACCCGTCGACTCGCTCATTGGCCGGGCATCTGGTAGCTCCAGGTTTCCGAGAGCGTCTTGTCGCCCTCGACCAGGGCCGCCCGCATCTCGACCGGGCGCACCGGGTCCTTGATGCGGAAGCGCAGCGTCATGCGCCAGCCCTTGGTGACCGGGTTGTAGCGCAGGTTGTTCTCGACCAGCTCGGCGTTGTCATCGATGCTCATGCGCGTCGTCACCGGGGCGTCCTGCGGAAGCTTGGCCAGGGCCGGGCCGACGAAGTCGACGATCAGTGCGGTGGTGCCGTCCGGCTTGCGGATCAGGTTGGATTGCTTGACGTCGCCGACCGACAGCCGGGTCTGCGACACCCAGCCGAGCGACGGGTCCTGGAGCGCCGGCTCGTCCATGGTGAAGTGCAGGCGGTAGTTCAGCTCCAGCGCCTCGCCCGGCTTGGGCTGCTCTTCGGGCACCCAGAAGGCGACGATGTTGTCGTTGGTCTCATCCGGGGTCGGGATTTCGATCAGTTCGACATGGCCCTTGCCCCAGTCGCCCTCGGTCTCGACCCAGCCGCTGGGGCGCAGCTCATAGCGGTCGTCGAGGTCCTGGTAGTGGGTGAACAGCCGATCGCGCTGCATCAGCCCGAAGCCGCGCGGGTTCTCCACCATGTAGCTGCTGATGGCCAGGCGCTTGGGGTTGTTCAGCGGACGCCAGATCCATTCGCCGTTGCCGGCATGGATGGCCAGGCCGTCCGAGTCGTGCAGTTCGGGGCGGTAGTTGACCTGCTTGCTGGGCTGGTTCTCGCCGAACAGGTACATGCTGGTCAGCGGGGCGATGCCGAGCTTTTCCACCGGCTCGCGCAGGTACACCTTGGCGTCGACGTCGACGGTGCTGTCCTTGCCGGGGTCGACTTCCAGGCGGTAGGCGCCGGTCGCCCGGGGCGAGTCGAGCAGGGCGTAGATCACCACGCTGCCGCGGTCAGGCTGGGGACGCTCGATCCAGAACTCACGGAACGCCGGGAACTCTTCACCAGCCGCCACCGCAGTGTCGATGGCCAGGCCGCGTGCGGACAGGCCATACACCTGATCCTTGCCGACCACACGGAAGTAGCTCGCCCCGAGCAGGCTCATCAGCTCGTCCAGCTTGCGCTTTTCATTCAGGGGGTAGAGCACCTTGAAGCCGGCATAGCCGAGCCCTTCGAGCGACTCGGGCGGCACCTTCACGCCGCCGAATTCGAACTGCTCGGGGTCGTATTCGATCTCCTTGACGTCGGTCGCGGTGACCTCGTGGATCTTCACCGGCACGTCGAAGTGCATGCCCTGGTGGTAGAACATCAGCTTGAAGGGGGTTTTCAGGTCGCTCCAGTAGGCCTCTTCCTCCTTGAAACGCACCTGCTGATAGTCGGCGAAGGCCATGTCCCGGAACACGTCCGGCAGGTTGCTCTGCGGGGGTTCGTAGGGGCGTTCGGCCAGTTCCTGCGCCTTGTCGGCGACGTCTTCGAGGCTGAACGCCGAGGCCTGGCCGGCCAGCAGCATGAGCGCCGAAAACGCGCCTAGCCGCAGCCAGCGGTCATTCCATTTCGTACGGGTCGGGTGCAAGCGAGGCAAGTTCAAATCAGACATTCTCCGGAACTCGGGAAGACTGCGGTTAGTCCGTGACGAGCGGCGATTGTTTCCGCCCATCACGTTCGGGATTTAAAACGGGGAGATCGCAGACAAGGTGCGGGGGCGCATTCCAGGCGCTCAGAGAAGTTCGAAGCTGGCGTGCCGGACCGCCTCGGAGTCCAGGCCGATCTGCACGCTGAATTCTCCCGGTTCGGCGACGCGCCGCAACTGGGCGTCGAAAAAATTCAGGTCGTTTCGATCGACTTCGAACCGCACCACCGTGCTTGCGCCGGGTTCGAGGTGCACCTTGCGGAAATCCTTGAGTTCCTTCACCAGCCGGATGACCGAGGCCGACTCGTCGCGGATGTACAGCTGCACCACGGTGGCGCCGGCGCGCGTCCCGGTATTGCGCAGCGTCACGCTGGCCTCCAGGGTGCCGTCGTGCGGCAGTGTGCGCTGCGACAGCCGTACCGGCGAGAGGCTGAAATCGGTGTAGCTCAAGCCGTAGCCGAACGGGTAGAGCGGCCCGTTGGGTTCCTCGAAATACTGCGAGGTGTAGTTGCCGGGCTTGCCTTCGATGAAGGGCCGCCCAACGCGCAGGTGGTTGTAGTACGTAGGAATCTGCCCGACCGAGCGCGGGAAGGAAATCGGCAGCTTGCCCGACGGGTTGTAGTCGCCGAACAGCACGTCGGCGATCGCATGGCCGCCTTCGGTCCCGCTGAACCAGGTTTCCAGCATCGCATCGGCGTTCTGCTGCGCCCAGGTGAGCGCCAGCGGTCGGCCGTTCATCAACACCAGGACCAGCGGTTTGCCGGTCTTCTTCAGCGCCTCGAGCAGCTTGCGCTGGCTGTCCGGGATCGTCAGGCGGGTGCGGCTGGACGACTCGTGCGACATGCCGCGCGATTCGCCGACGGCCGCGACGATGACGTCCGCCCGCTTCGCCGCCGCGACTGCCTCGGCAATCATGACCTCGGCCGGGCGTGGGTCCTGCTTCACTTCCGGGCGATCCCAGTTGAGGAAGTTCAGGTAGTCGACCACGTGCGCGTCGTCGGTGATGTTGGCGCCGCGGGCGTGGATCAGCGTGCCCTTGCCGTCCATCGCCTGTTGCAGACCCTCGCGCAGGGTGACCGATTGCCCGGCTACGCCAGCGGCCGACCAGCTGCCCATCATGTCGATCGGCGCGTCGGCGAGCGGCCCGACGAGGGCGATGGTGGCGTGCCGGTCGAGGGGCAGGGTCCGGTTGCGGTTTTCCAGCAGCACCAGCGAGGTGCGCGCGACTTCCCGCGCGGCCTGGCGATGCAGGCGGCTCTCGGCATTGATGTCGGCCGGGTCGTCGGCCGCTTTGCCGATGCGAAGGTAGGGGTCGGCGAACAGCCCCAGGTCGTATTTCAGGCCCAGCACGCGGCGCACGGCGGCGTCGATCGTGGCCTCGGCGACGTCGCCCGAGGCGACCAGTCCGGGCAGCTCTTGCAGATAGAGCGCGTCGGCCATGCTCATGTCGATGCCGGCCTCGATCGCCAGCCTGGCCGCCTCGCGTCCGTCGCGGGCGACGCCATGCTTGATGAGTTCGGCGATCGCGCCGTGGTCGCTGATGGCGACGCCGTCAAAGCCCCAGTCGTCGCGTAGCAGGTCCTGCAGCAGCCAGCGGTTGGCGCTGGCGGGCACGCCGTTGATCGAGTTGAGCGCGACCATCACCCCGCCGGCACCGGCCTCCACCGCGGCGCGGTAGGGCGGCAGGTAATCCTGGTACATGCGCATCGGGCTCATGTCGACCGCGTTGTAGTCGCGCCCGCCCTCCACCGCGCCGTAGAGGGCGAAGTGCTTGACGCTGGCCATGACGCTGTCCGCGTCGCTCGTCGATTCGCCTTGCAGCGCATCCACCAGGGTGCGGGCGATCTCCGAAACCAGGTGCGGGTCCTCGCCAAAGCCTTCCGACGTGCGTCCCCAGCGCGGATCGCGGGTGATGTCGACCATCGGTGCGAACACCATGTCGAGCCCGTCGGCACTGGCTTCGATGGCCGAGACGCGGCCGCTGCGGGCGATGGCCTGCATGTCCCAGCTCGACGCGAGGCCGAGGCCGATCGGGAAGATGGTGCGGTGGCCGTGGATCACGTCATAGGCGAAGAACAGCGGAATGTGCAGCCGGCTGCGGCTGACTGCCGCGTCCTGCAGGGGGCGGTTGTCGGCCGGGGTGACGCTGTTGAAGATGCCGCCGATGCGGCCGGCGGCGATCTCGTCGGCGAGCCGCTCGCGGGTCATGTCGCCGCCGATGCTGATCAGCCGCAGCTGGCCGATCTTTTCCTCGAGCGTCATACGGTGCAGCAGGTCGTCGACGAAAGCCTGTTTGGCCTGCGCCGGTGCGGCGGTGGTGACCGGCGCCTCGGGAGCGGCGGTGCAGCCGGCCAACAGCGTCAATGCGGCGGCAGCACCGAAAAGATTCAGCGTGTTCATGGATGGTTGTCCTGGTTCGCGGGCGTTCGCGAGTGTTCGAAGGCGCGACCGGTCGCGGCTCTGGCCCAGGGGCGAGGCCATGCGCGTGGCGTGAGTCGTTTCCGGCAGCGTCGCGGCGCATAGTAAGCCGGCGCGAGGCGACGAGCGAGCGAACCGGGCTGGACGGACCCGGTCACAGTTGCGGCGACCGCGGGTGTGTGCGGTTGGTCGCCAAGTGCTGGCACTTTGATGGCTTCGAGGGCATCCTAGCGAGTCGGTGCCCGCCACCTTCGATCTTTCACTTCTTGGACCTCCAGCGTGGCCAGACCTGACCACTCCCGCATGGACGAAACCCGCCCAGGATGGCCTTCGCGCGCGTGGACCGTGGCGCGCCGGCTGCTGATCCGGCTGCCTGGCATGCGCGGCCGGCTGGTCGCCCGACAGACCATGCGGCATGCCGCCCAGGCGCTGGACGGTATTGACGAGTGCGTGCTGATCACGGCACTCGACGGTCGTCTGTCCTTTCTCAACGCGCCGGCGCAAGACACCTTCGGCATCCGCCAGCGCGAGGCCTGCCATCACACGCTGGCCGATCTGCTGCCGGACGTCGATCCGCTGGCGCTGACGCCGGCCAACCCGGATGACGACTTCTGCCTGGAACCGATGTGGCTGACGCTGCGCGGCGAATCGCGTTGCTACACGCTCACGCGCCGTGCCTTGCACCCCGACGACGGGCAGGCTGCCGGGTTTCTCTGGGTGCTGCGCGACGTGACGGTCGAGCATCAGGCCCAGGAGGCGCTCGCCGAGCGCGAGCGATTCTGGGCGAAGGTGCTGGGGACGGTGCCCGACACCCTCTACGTCCACGACCTGGCGACCGCGCAGGTGCTGTTCAGCAACCAGAGCCTCGCCGCCCAGCTCGGCTACGATCCGGAGCAGAAGGCGCCCGGACCGAACGCCTTCTGGGAGCGGGTGACCCACCCGGACGACCGCGAATACGCCTGGCGCCTGGTCAATCTGCGGCGCTCCCTGCCCGATGGCCGTGAGCTCGAATGCCTGCTGCGCTGGCGGCACAGCGACGGGCAATGGCGCTGGTTCAGCATCTCGGAGAAGGTCTTGGCGCGCGATGCGCAGGGGCGGGTGGCACAGTTGGTCGGCATCGCCCGCGATCGCACCGGGCAGATCCACTCGAGCAATTCGCTGCGCGCCAGCGAGCGGCGCTACCGGATGCTCGCCGAAAGCCTGAGCGACATCATCTTCACCACCGACAACGAGCTGCGCATCGACTACATCAGTCCATCGGTCGAGCGCGTGCTGGGCTACACGCAGCGCTGGGCGGCGGAGAACGGGCTGGCCAGCATCGTCACCAACCCGCTGCAGGTCGAGCGCTTCAACGCGATCATTCGCGCCGCACGGCATGCCGCGGGCGATCCGTCGCGCATGGCCGAGCTGCGTCGACGCCTGGCCAGCGAGACGCTGCATTTCGACTGCCAGACGCTGCACGGCCGCCCGGTGCCGGTCGAGCTGCGGATCATGCTGATCCCCGGCGAGCATCACCGTTTCGGCGGACTGCTGTGCATCGGTCGCGACGTCAGCTCGCAGCGCCGCGCCGAGAAGGACCTGCGCATGGCGGCGACCGTCTTTCAGAATTCGACGGCGGCCATCGTGATCACCGATCCGGCCGGCTACATCGTCCAGGTCAACGATGCCTTCACCCGCATCACCGGGTACCGCGGCGACGAAGTGATCGACCAGACGCCCGACATGCTCAGCGCCGACCGGCAGCAGGTCGAGCAGCTGGGCTTCGTGTTCGGACGCTTGCAGCAGCGCGGCAGCTGGGAGGGCGAGCTGTGGCTCAAGCGGCGCGGCGGCGAGCCGTACCCGTGCTGGGTCGGGATCACGGCGGTGCGCGACGAAGAAGACGACCTGATGAACTACGTCTGCTTCTTCAGCGACATCAGCGAGCGCAAGGCCAGCGAACAGCGCATCCACCGCCTGGCCTACTACGACAACCTCACCCAGCTGCCCAACCGCACGCTGTTCCAGGATCGCCTGCACGGCAGCCTGCAACAGGCGGTGCGGCGCGGTGAGTGGGTCGCGATGATGTTTCTCGACCTGGACCGCTTCAAGCCGATCAACGATTCGCTTGGGCATGCCGCGGGCGATCGCATGCTCAAGGAAGTCGCCGTGCGGTTGTCCGGCTGCGTCGAGGTGGAGGATACGGTCGCGCGCATGGGCGGTGACGAATTCACGCTGCTGCTTCAGCCGTGCCGCGACCGCGATTCCGCCCTGACGCGCGCGGTGCATGTGGCCGAACGCATCCTGGAGAGCCTGTCGACGCCGTTCGTGCTGTCCGGGCGGGAGTTCTTCGTCACCGCCAGCATCGGCATCGCGCTCGGTCCGCAGGATGGCGCCGAGCTGAGCCAGCTGATGAAGAACGCCGACACCGCGATGTACCACGCCAAGGAGCGCGGCAAGAATAACTTCCAGTTCTACCAGAGCGACATGAACGCCAGCGCGCTGGAACGGTTGGAGCTGGAAAGCGACCTGCGCCACGCCCTCGAGCAGCGTCAGTTCCTGCTGCACTACCAGCCTCAGTTCAGTGCCGATGGGCAGCGCCTGACCGGGGCCGAGGCGGTGCTGCGCTGGCAGCATCCGACCCGTGGCCTGCTGCTGCCGGGTGAGTTCATCCCGGTGCTGGAGGAAATCGGCCTGGTGGTGGAGGTCGGCGACTGGGCGCTCGGCGAGGCGTGCCGGCAGATCGGCGACTGGCAATCGCGCGGCGTGCCGGTGCCGAAGGTGTCGGTCAACCTGTCGGCGCGGCAGTTCAGCGATGGGCTGCTCGGCCAGCGCGTCGCCAAGATCCTCGAAGTCAGCGGCATTGCGCCCGAGTCGCTCGAGCTGGAACTGACCGAAAGCACCCTGATGCGCGACGTGGGCGAGGCGATGCGCATCCTCACCGGGCTCAAGCAGCTCGGGCCGTCTATCGCGGTGGACGACTTCGGCACCGGCTATTCATCGCTCAATTACCTCAAGCAGTTCCCGATCGATGTGCTGAAGATCGACCGCAGCTTCGTCGACGGCCTGCCCGAAGGTGAGCAGGACGCACAGATCGCCCGCGCCATCATCGCCATGTCCCATAGCCTGGGCATGTGCGTGATCGCCGAGGGGGTCGAGCAACGCGCGCAGCTCGATTTTCTGCGTGCACATGGCTGCGACGAGGTGCAGGGCTACCTGCTCGGCCGACCGATGCCGGCCGACCGGTTCGAGGCGCATGTGGACAGGCATTCGGCGGTGGGGTTTGCCGATGAGCGCGTCGATGAAAGCCATTCGTACACGCCATGACCCGTGCTCATACCCGGCCGCCGTGCGACTAGGGTAGAATTCGCCGCCTCCGAATCGGGTCGCGCGACGGCCCGAGGATCGACACCTTACCTACCGCCCAGCTGACTCCAGGGGACCGCCATGTTCAGCCGTGATTTGACCCTCGCCAAGTACGACGCCGAGCTTTTCGCTGCCATGGAGCAGGAAGCCAAGCGCCAGGAAGACCACATCGAGCTGATCGCCTCGGAGAACTACACCAGCCCGGCGGTGATGGAAGCCCAGGGCAGCGTGCTGACCAACAAGTACGCCGAAGGCTACCCGGGCAAGCGCTACTACGGCGGCTGCGAGCACGTCGACGTGGTCGAGCAACTGGCCATCGATCGCGCCAAGCAGTTGTTCGGTGCAGACTACGCCAACGTCCAGCCGCACGCCGGCTCCCAGGCCAACGCCGCGGTCTATCTCGCGCTGTTGCAGGCCGGTGACACCATCCTCGGCATGAGCCTGGCCCACGGCGGTCACCTGACCCACGGGGCCAGCGTTTCCTCGTCCGGCAAGCTGTACAACGCCGTGCAGTACGGCATCAACGACCAGGGCCTGATCGACTACGACGAAGTCGAGCGCCTGGCCGTCGAGCACAAGCCGAAGATGATCGTCGCCGGCTTCTCCGCCTACTCGCAGAAGCTGGATTTCCCGCGCTTCCGCGAAATCGCCGACAAGGTCGGTGCCTATCTCTTCGTCGACATGGCTCACGTGGCTGGCTTGGTCGCTGCCGGTGTCTACCCGAACCCGGTGCCCTTCGCCGACGTGGTCACCACCACCACCCACAAGACCCTGCGCGGCCCGCGCGGTGGCCTGATCCTCGCGCGCAAGAACGAAGAGATCGAGAAGAAGCTCAACTCCGCGGTCTTCCCGGGCGCCCAGGGCGGCCCGCTGGAGCACGTGATCGCGGCCAAGGCGGTGTGCTTCAAGGAAGCGTTGCAGCCTGAGTTCAAGGCCTATCAGCAGCAGGTCGTGAAGAACGCCCAGGCAATGGCCGAGGTGTTCATCCAGCGCGGCTTCGATGTCGTCTCGGGCGGCACCCAGAACCACCTGTTCCTGCTCAGCCTGATCAAGCAGGACATCACCGGCAAGGACGCGGACGCCGCCCTCGGTCGCGCCCATATCACCGTCAACAAGAACAGCGTGCCGAACGACCCGCGCTCGCCCTTCGTCACGTCCGGTCTGCGCATCGGCACCCCGGCGGTCACCACCCGCGGCTTCAAGGAAGCCGAGTGCCGCGACCTGGCCGGCTGGATCTGCGACATCCTCGACAAGATGGGCGACGAGTCCGTCATCGAGGCGGTTCGCGGCAAGGTCGAAGCTGTCTGCGCCAAGTTCCCGGTTTACGGCAACTGAGCAAACGGTGTCATCGGAAAGCCCGCGCAAGCGGGCTTTTTGCTTTCTGGCCGGACTAGGCGGACGCCTTCGAGGTAATCGACCATGCGCATGACGTTCGGCGCGGTACTGCCGCCGCCACTGGTGTACCTGTTCTTTCTCGGGGCGGCCTATCTGAGCGACCGGCTCGTGGCTTTGCGGTTGCCGGCCGGGGCGTGGGGCGAGGCGCTCGGATGGCTGCTGATCGGCGGCGGGATCGCGTTGATGCTCTGGGCAGGCCTGTTCATGCTGCGTCGGCGCACGACGGTCAATCCCTATGGCACGCCGAGAAAGCTGCTGGTCGACGGACCTTTCCGCGTCTCGCGCAATCCCATCTATCTGGCCGACAGCCTGATCTACGGTGGCGTGGCCCTGCTGTGGGGCAGCCTGTGGCCCTGGCTTTTGCTGCCGGCGCTGGTTCTGGTGATGCAGCGGGGCGTGATCGTGCACGAGGAACGTCTGCTCGATCAGCTGTTCGGCGCGGATTACCGGGCCTATCGCAGCCGCGTCAGGCGCTGGCTCTGATGCGGACTATAGTGAAGAGGGCGAGAGGGAGCTGATGATGGGCGCAAATCAGAGTGATCGTCGACGCTTTCAGCGCATCGCGTTCGACGCCGACACCGAGCTGGTGCAGGGCGAGCGGCGCTGGACCGTGGCGCTACACGACCTGTCGCTCAAGGGATTGCTTGTTCACCGACCGGCCGACTGGGACGCCGAGCCGGATCGCCCGCTCGAAGCGCGGGTGCGGCTGGCCGACGATGCCCTGGTGCGCATGGAAGTGACCATCGCCCACGCGCACGAGGATCTGATCGGGCTTGCCTGCCAGCACCTCGACCTCGACTCGATCAGCCATCTGCGCCGCCTGGTCGAACTCAATCTCGGCGACGAGGCGTTGCTCGAGCGTGAGCTGGCGGCATTGGGGCAGCCCGACTGACCATGCGGACGGCGCCACCGCGAGCGCTTCCGCTGCCTGGCGTGAATTATTCGAACAAGGCATCCAGCGCCTGCTCCAGGCGCGTCACGGCGATGATCTGCAGCCCAGCGGGCGCCTCCTTCGGCGCGTTGCCCTTGGGCACGATGGCGCGCTTGAAACCGTGCTTGGCCGCTTCCTTCAGGCGCTCCTGGCCGCTCGGCACCGGACGGATCTCGCCCGACAGGCCGACTTCGCCGAACACCAGCAGATCGGTATCCAGCGGGCGGTTGCGCAGGCTGGAGATGACCGCGGCCATCAGCGCCAGGTCCGCCGCGGTTTCCAGCACCTTCACGCCGCCCACCACGTTGATGAACACATCCTGGTCGTAGGTCGGGATGCTGCCGTGGCGGTGCAGCACGGCGAGCAACATGGCCAGACGATTCTGATCCAGGCCCAGGGTGACGCGGCGCGGGTTGGCCAGGTGGCTGGTGTCGACCAGCGCCTGGACTTCCACCAGCATCGGCCGGGTGCCTTCCCAGGTCGCCATGACCACGCTGCCCGGCACCGCTTCCTGCGCGCGGGTGAGGAAGATCGCCGAGGGGTTGGTGACTTCCTTCAGGCCCTTGTCGGTCATGCCGAACACGCCGAGTTCGTTGACCGCGCCGAAGCGGTTCTTCACCGCGCGCAGCAGGCGCAGGCGGCCATCGGACTCGCCCTCGAAGTAGAGCACCGTGTCGACCATGTGCTCGAGCACGCGCGGGCCGGCGAGGGCGCCTTCCTTGGTGACGTGGCCAACGAGAAAGATCGCCGTGCCGCTCTGCTTGGCGAAGCGCACCAAGAGTGCCGCGCTCTCGCGCACCTGGGCGACGCCGCCGGGCGCCGACTGCAACTGCTCGGTGAAGATGGTCTGGATCGAGTCGATCACCATCACCTTGGGCTTTTCCAGTCGCGCGGTGGCGATGATGGCTTCGATGCAGGTCTCGGTCATCACCTTGAGCCTGTCCTGCGGCAGGTCCAGGCGGCGGGCGCGCATGGCGACCTGCTGTTGCGACTCCTCGCCGGTGACGTAGAGCGCCGGGAAGCGCTGGGCGATCGCGCACAGCGTCTGCAAGAGGATCGTCGACTTGCCGATGCCCGGGTCGCCGCCGATCAGCACCACCGAGCCGTCCACCAGGCCGCCGCCCAGAACGCGATCCAGCTCGCCGGAGGCGGTGGAGAAGCGCGGCACTTCCTCGACGCTGACTTCGGCCAGGGTCTTGATGTTGGCCTGGTCGCCCGCCCAGCCAGCGCGCCCCGAGGGCGGCGCGGCGCCTTCGATGACGGTTTCCACCAGGGTGTTCCAGGCGCCGCAATCGCCGCATTGGCCGGCCCATTTGGGAAAGGTCGAGCCGCATTCGGTGCAGCCGTACATGCGCTTGGCCTTGGCCATGGGAACTCCGGGCAGGAAAAAGGGCACGCATGATAACGCCTGCTCTTGATCGCGATCAGCCACCGCGACGAAGGCGCGCGCCAGACTGGTGCCATCGGTTGGGAGATGAACATGCGCTATCTGTTGTTTCTGCATCTGTTAGGGGCGACCGTCTGGGTCGGCGGGCATCTGGTGCTGTTGCTCGGCATCCTGCCGGGCGCCTTGCGGTCGCGCGATGTCGCGCCGGTCCGCGGGTTCGAGGCGATCTACGAGCGGATCGGGATTCCCGCGCTGCTCGTGCAGATCGTCACCGGCTTCTGGCTCGCGACGCTCTGGCTGGCGCCGTCGCAGTGGCTGTCGGATGTGCCGGTCGCGCACCTGGTGCAGGCCAAGCTGGTGCTGCTGGCCATGACGGCCCTGCTCGGCGTGCATGCGCGTCTGGCGCTGATCCCGCGGCTGGATGGCCAGCGCTTGCCGCAGCTCGGTGTGCATATCGTGCTGATTACCCTGACGGCGGTTGCATTCGTCTGGGTCGGGACGGGGTTTCGTTACGGCGGGTTGTTCTGAGGAAGGCAAGGCAGGACGGCGCCGGGGTGGCGCCGTCTTCGGTGACGCTTAGCCGCAGCAACCGCCGCAACAGGACCCGGACGCGCGCTTGAGCTGGCGGGCGAGGTCGCCTTTCAGGGCGGCGTGCTGGTCCTTCAGGGCGGTGAGCGAGGCGGGATCGAGCGTCTCCGAGCCTTGCTCGATCTGCGTCAGACGCTGTTCGAGGTCGGCGAACTGCTGTGCAAGACGGGCAAAGGCCGGGTCCTGCTGGCTCAGGCGCTGGAATTGTTCGGGGGTTTCGTTGCCGACGGCATGGTATTCGACGTGCATGAGGCGCTCCGTGGGGCGTGATTTAAGGGTGGCCCAAACTAGCCTTCCGGGCACGGGCTCGACATGATGTCGATCAATTGTTGTTCACGTCGCGACGGCTCGAACAGCGGCCCATTCAACGCTGTCCAATGGCAGCATGCAGCGGAGTTCTTCACGTGACCCATTCCACCGGACGCTGTTCGGCGTGCCTTGACGGTCAGGCACTCGATTTCTCCATCAGCATGGCGTTCCAGCCCATCGTCGACGTCGCCAACCGTCAGGTCTTCGCCCACGAGGCGCTGGTGCGCGGCGTGGCGGGGGAAGGCGCCGGACAGGTACTGGCGCGCGTGACCGACGACAACCTCTACAGTTTCGACCAGGCCTGCCGCATCACGGCGCTGGAATGGGCCGCCCGGCTGGCGCTGCCGGCGCGGCTGTCGATCAACTTCATGCCCAACGCCGTCTACAAGCCGGAAACCTGCATCCGCGCGACGCTGGCGGCCGCCGAACGGGTTGGCTTCCCGCTCGATCGGATCATCTTCGAGGTGACCGAACAGGAGCGGGTGCGCGACACCGCCCATCTTCTCGATATCCTCCGTTCCTACCGCGAGATGGGTTTTCGCACGGCCATCGATGACTTCGGTGCCGGCTATGCGGGGCTCAACCTGTTGGCTGATTTCCAGCCGGACATCATCAAACTGGACATGCACTTGATTCGTGACGTGGATCGTGACCCCGTGCGCCAGGTGCTGGCACGGACGATGATCGACCTCTGCCGGCAACTGAACGTCGAGGTGATCGCCGAGGGCATCGAGACGGCCGGCGAGTACCGTTACCTGAGCGAGCAGGGCGTCAGGCTGTTCCAGGGGTACCTCTTCACCAAGCCAGCATTCCAGGCGCTGCCCGAAATAAGCCTGCCCTGACCGGGAACCGCGCGCCGCGGCTATAGTCTGCAAGCCAGCGGCGCGGGGCGCGCCAATGAGGAGGGCATCATGGGGTTGCTGAACGAGTTCAAAGCGTTTGCGGTACGCGGCAATGTGGTGGACATGGCAGTGGGCATCATCATCGGCGCGGCATTCGGCAAGATCGTGTCGTCGTTCGTCGGTGACATCGTCATGCCGCCGGTGGGCCTGCTGATCGGCGGGGTCGACTTCACCAACCTGGCGGTGGTGCTCAAGCCTGCGGTCGGCGAGGTGCCGGCGGTCACGCTCAACTACGGCAAGTTCATCCAGACCGTCATCGACTTCATCATCATGGCTTTCGCCATCTTCCTCGGCGTCAAGGCCGTCAACCGTCTCAAGCGCAAGGAGGCCGTCGCTCCCTCGGCGCCGCCGGCGCCCAGCAAGGAAGAGCTGCTGCTGACGGAAATCCGCGACCTGCTCAAGGCGCGCAACGAGTCCTGACTGGGTGCGCCCCGGTCTCGGCAGGCAGGCCGAGACCGGGGCGACTCCTTGCAGCCGATCGGTGCCAGGGCCAGAATGGCCCGCATTTCCTGTGGCCTACGCCATCCATGCAAGGATCCCCGATGCCCCAATCCGTTGCCGGCTCGCGCCTGGCGCCCGATGCGCTCACCCGTCCGTTCCACCCCCACCAGTTCAGCTTCCAGACCACCGACGAACTCGAGCCTTTCCTTGGCGTGCTCGGCCAGGAACGGGCGGTCGAAGCCTTGCAGTTCGGCGTGGCGATGCCGCGTCCGGGCTACAACGTCTATGTCATGGGTGAGCCGGGAACCGGCCGCTTCTCCTTCGTCAATCGCTACCTGAAAGCCGAAGGCAAGCGCCTGGAGACGCCCAGCGACTGGGTCTACGTGAACAACTTCGACGAGCCGCGCGAGCCACGCGTGCTGCGATTGCCAGCCGGTCAGGCCAGTGAATTCACCGCGGACATCGCCCAGCTCATAGGCAACCTGTTGGCGACCTTTCCTGCCGTCTTCGAGCATCCGAGCTTCCAGCAAAAGAAGAGTGCGATCGACCGTGCCTTCAACCAGCGCTACGACAAGGCGCTGGACGTGATCGAGAAGCTGGCGCTCGAAAAGGAGATCGCGCTCTACCGCGACAGCACCAACATCGCCTTCACGCCGATGAAGGATGGCAAGTCGATGGACGAGGCCGAATTCGCCCAGCTGCCGGAGGCCGACCGGGAGCGCTATCACGCGGACATTTCCGCGCTCGAGGTAAGGCTGAACGAGGAGCTGGCCAGCCTGCCGCAGTGGAAGCGTGAATCGAGCAACCAGCTCCGCCAGCTCAACGACGAGACCATTACCCAGGCGCTCGAGCCGTTGTTGGCGCCGCTCATGGAGCAGTACGCGGGCAACGACGGTGTCGAGTCCTACCTGCGGGCGATGCAGGCCAACCTGCTCAAGACGGCGGCCGAGCAACTCGTCGACGACAACCGCTCCGAGGCCCAGAGCCGCTCGTTGCTCGAGGAGCAATACAGCCCGAGCCTGGTCGTCGGCCATGCCGCCGGCGGCGGGGCGCCCGTCGTGTTCGAGCCGCATCCGACCTACGACAACCTGTTCGGCCGCATCGAATACAGCACCGACCAGGGCGCGCTCTACACCAGCTACCGCCAGTTGCGCCCCGGTGCGCTGCACCGTGCCAACGGCGGCTTCCTGGTGCTGGAAGCTGAAAAGATGCTGAGCGAACCCTTCGTCTGGGATGCGCTCAAGCGTGCGCTGCTGTCGCGCCAGTTGAAGATGGAGTCCCCGCTCGCCGAGCTGGGCCGGCTGGCGACCGTGACGCTGACGCCCGAGGTCATTCCGCTACAGGTCAAGGTCATCATCATCGGCTCGCGCCAGCTCTATTACACGCTGCAGGAGCTGGATCCGGACTTTCAGGAGATGTTCCGCATCCTCGTCGATTTCGACGATGACGTGCCGCTCGCCGAAGACAGCCTCGAGCAGTTCGCCCAACTGCTCAAGACCCGCACTTCGGAAGAGGGCATGGCGCCTCTCACCGCCGCCGCCGTGGCGCGCCTGGCGACCTACAGCGCGCGCCTGGCCGAACACCAGGGGCGGTTGTCGGCGCGTATCGGCGATCTGTTCCAGTTGGTCAGCGAGGCGGATTTCATTCGCCAGGTCGCCAAGGAAGAGGTCACCGACGTGGGCCACATCGAGCGTGCGCTCAAGGCCAAGGCGACGCGAACAGGCCGCGTCTCGGCGCGGATTCTCGAAGACATTCTCGCCGGCGTGATCCTGATCGACAGCGAGGGCGCGGCGATCGGCAAGTGCAACGGGCTGACGGTGCTGGAAGTCGGCGACTCGGCGTTCGGTATGCCGGCGCGCATCTCGGCGACGGTCTATCCGGGCGGCTCGGGCATCGTCGACATCGAACGCGAGGTCAACCTGGGGCAGCCGATCCATTCCAAGGGCGTGATGATCCTCACCGGCTACCTCGGCAGCCGCTACGCGCAGGAATTTCCGCTGGCCATTTCGGCGAGCATCGCGCTCGAGCAGTCATATGGCTACGTCGATGGCGACAGCGCTTCGCTTGGCGAGGTGTGCGCATTGATTTCCGCGCTGTCCCGTACGCCGCTCAAGCAGTGCTTCGCGATTACCGGCTCGATCAACCAGTTCGGCGAGGTGCAGGCGGTCGGTGGAGTCAACGAGAAGATCGAAGGCTTCTTCCGGCTGTGCGAAGCGCGCGGTCTCACCGGCGAGCAGGGTGTGATCGTTCCCTTCGCCAACGTCGCCACCCTGATGCTCGACGAGCGGGTGCTCGATGCGGTGCGTCGCGAGCAATTCCACGTCTATGCCGTGCGCCACGTCGACGAGGCGTTGGGGCTGCTCGTTGGCGAGCCCGTCGGTGAAGCGGATGACAAGGGGTGTTTCCCGTCCGGCAGCGTCAACGCCCGTGTCGTGGAGCGTCTTCGGGATATCGCCGAGATCGAGCTGGGCGAAGACGACCGCGAGGCGAAGGACAAGGCCGAGACGCCTGCATCGGAGCAATAGCGTGGTGGGTCGTAGCGGAACGTTGTGCGGGCGGTGGGGTCTTTCCAATTAGGAGTCGCCGGCTGTGGAGCCGTCGCCTAATTCGGTCCCGACCGGGCAGACAGGTCGGGGTCCTGCGTGAGGATCGTCATCATGTCGCAAAGTCTCTGCCTGACCCGCCAGTGCCTGGGCTTCATGACCCGGATAGAGTGCGAGATCAAACCCCTGGCCGGCGGCAACGGCCTCTGGACGTTGCTGTGCGCGGCGGGAATGTCCGGGGCGCAACCGACCGCCATCAAGGCCCAGGGCCCGTTTCACGGCTCGCGCAAGGCGGAGTCGGTGCTGGAGGCGATCGTCGCCAATCTGCGCGAGCAGGGCTACGACGAGGCTGAAGAGCCTTCCATCTGGCAATTGCATATGCAGGCAGAGTTGCGTCGCCTGAACGCCGAACGTGGGCGCCCGGCGCTGAAGATGCAGTCTCGCCCCGAGGCCTGAGTATCGTCGCCTGAACGCCGGGCCCGTCGATGCCCGGCCGGCTGTGCTAGTCTGCCGACCCTTTTTTGGCGGACTTACCATGAGCGATTTCGACTTCTCTACTGATGAAACCCGCGTCAGCTACGGTATCGGCCGGCAGCTCGGCGACCAGCTGCGTGACAATCCCCCTCCGGGTCTCGATCTCGAGGCCGTGATCATCGGCATGCGCGATGCCCTCGCCGGTACGGCCAGCCGTGTGGCGCCGGAAACACTGAACGCGAGCTTCCGCGTCATTCGCGAGCGCATGCAGGCCGAAGCGCAGGCCAAGGCTGAGGCAGCGGCAGGCGAAGGGCGCGAGTTCCTGGTGCAGAACGCCAAGCGAGAAGGCGTGGTGGTGCTTCCGTCGGGCCTGCAATACGAGGTCATTCAGCAAGGCGAGGGTGCGCGGCCGACCCGTGAAGACAGCGTGCGCACGCATTACCACGGCACCCTGATCGACGGGAGTGTCTTCGATAGTTCCTATCAGCGCGGCCAGCCGGCGGAATTCCCCGTCGGAGGTGTCATTGCCGGCTGGACCGAAGCGCTGCAATTGATGAACGCGGGCAGCAAATGGCGTCTGTATGTTCCCAGCGAGCTGGCCTATGGGGCGCAGGGCGTGGGCAGCATTCCTCCGCACAGCACGCTGGTGTTCGACGTCGAACTGCTCGACGTGCTCTGAGGCGAGGCAGCTTGGGCCAAGGCTCGCCTAGGGACGAAGCTCTCTGGCATAGCAGAACAGGAACAGGCTGCGCACCTGTTCCTTTAGCACTGCCGGTTCGCTCGTGCTCAGTTGGCTGACGTCCAGGTCGCCTTGATCGCGCAACTCGCCGAGCGCTTCTTCGTCGAGGGCAATGCAGACGGCGCCGGTCTGGCGATCGAGTATCCGCAGATAGGGCTGTGGGCGGTCGAGCCAGGCATCGATCAGATAGGTCATGGTGCACCTCCAATGATTTCGTTAAATGAGAATAAATCCTATTAACGAAATAGCAAGAGGCGATCGATCTTTCGGCTGGTGCTGCAGGCGTTTCAGGGCTGCGCTGGTCGAGCAGCCTCGGTCTGCGGCCTTGGATCAGTGCGTACGTGCTACGGCAAAGCGGCTCAGCTCGACCATTGCCTCGCGATAGGGGCTGGGTGGGAGGGCATCCAGGCAGGTGATCGCCTGGTCGGCGAAGTCTCGCGCCAGCGCGGCGGTGTAATCGAGCGCACCGGCGGCCTCGACAGCCGAGCGAATGCTCTCCAGGTCTTCGATGCCGCCTTTCTGAATCGCGCGCCGGACGAGTTCCGCCTGCTGGGCGGTTCCTTCGCGCATCGTATAGATCAGCGGTAGGGTGGGCTTGCCCTCGGCGAGGTCATCGCCAACGTTCTTGCCCAGCGTCTCGCTGTCGCCCCGGTAGTCGAGCAGGTCGTCGACCAGTTGGAAGGCCACGCCCAGACGATCGCCGAATTGCCGCAGCGCCTCGCGCTGCTCCGCTCCCGCGCCGGCCAGGGTGGCGGCGCTATGGGAGGAGGCCTCGAACAACATGGCGGTCTTGGCCTTGATGACGTCCATATAAATGGCTTCGGTGGTGCTGGCATCGCGCACCTTGCTGAGCTGCAGGACCTCGCCCTCGGCGATCACGCGGGTCGCTTGCGAGATGATGCGCATCACCGGCATGGAATCCAGCTCGACCATCATCTCGAAGGAGCGGGCATACAGAAAATCACCGACCAGCACGCTCGGCGCGTTGCCCCAGAGCGCATTGGCGGTCGACCGGCCGCGCCGCATGCCGGACATATCAACCACGTCGTCATGCAGCAAAGTAGAGGTATGAAGGAATTCGATGATCGCGGCGAGCAGGCGAAGGCGGTCGCCTTCCAGGCCGAGTGCCTTGCCACCGAGGAGGACGAGCAGCGGTCGTAGTCGCTTGCCGCCCGCGGACGTGATGTAGTCGGCGATCTTCTCGACCAGGGGCACGCGGGAGCTGAGCTGTTTGCGGATGATGCCGTCGACGGCGGCGAAGTCTTCCGCCACCACGTTATAGAAGGCCTGGGGTTGCATCAGGGCGGTTGCTCCGGTGAAGCGTTTCTATCGGCGTCGCGTCGGACAGGCTGCCACCAGGAGCGCGAGGGGCAACGCAGGGCTCACTGTCTTGGCAGTGACAGCCCGCTGACGCGCTGGGCCGGATCGTCATATAACCAACGGGCGCGTCCTTGGTTGCGCGGCATGCTAGGGGGGCGGCCGACGGGCTGTCAAGGAAGCACCCGGCGAGCTTGCGCAGGGTAGGGCGCTTGAGTAGAATCGCGGGCCCTGAACTTTCCCTGGGCATTTCCCTGCCTTACGCAATTGCAAGGGCGTCTCATCCGGCCCCGAGCAGCCATGCCAGCCCCTAATACTTCCTATCAAGCGCTGGGTGAGCAGGATCAACGGAGATATTTAGATGTACGCAGTTATCGTAACTGGCGGCAAGCAGTACAAGGTTGCCGAAGGCGAATTCCTGAAGGTCGAGAAGCTTGAGATTGCGACCGGCGAATCGGTCACTTTTGACCGGGTTCTGCTGATTGGCAACGGCGAAGACGTAAAGATCGGCGCGCCGATCGTCGATGGTGCCAAGGTGACCGCCGAGGTGGTTGCTCAAGGCCGTCATGACAAGGTCAGCATCATCAAGTTCCGCCGTCGTAAGCATCACATGAAGCGTCAGGGCCACCGTCAGTGGTTCACTGAGATCAAAATCACCGGTATCCAGGGCTGATCGGCCTGGATCCAACACAGGAGTATTGAACTCATGGCACACAAAAAAGCTGGCGGTTCTACCCGCAACGGTCGCGATTCCGAAAGTAAACGCCTTGGCGTGAAGATGTACGGTGGCCAGGTCATCAAGGCCGGCAACATCATCGTCCGTCAGCGCGGCACCCAGTTCCACGCCGGTTACGGCGTCGGCATGGGCAAGGACCACACCCTCTTCGCCAAAGTCGAAGGCGTGGTGAAGTTCGAAGTCAAGGGCGCGTTCGGTCGTCGCTATGTGAGTGTCGTCGCGGCCTGATCGCGATTGCACGACGAAAGCCCTGTCTTGCGACGGGGCTTTTTTGTTTCTGCGCATCGGTGCGGTTCTGGCACCATGCGGCTCTCATAGGGTCTGTTGCGCTGTGATGCCTGCCGTCCAGGTGGCGGCTCGCTCGCAGGCGCTTACGCTTAAGTTCTGATGTTTTTGCGCCCGCTCCAGCGGCGGGAGGTAACCGATGAAATTCGTCGATGAAGTATCGATCTTTGTAAAAGCCGGTGACGGTGGCAACGGCATGATGAGCTTCCGCCGGGAAAAGTTCATCGAGAAGGGTGGCCCCAACGGCGGCGACGGTGGGGACGGTGGGTCTGTCTACATCGAGGCAGACGAGAATCTCAACACGCTGGTCGACTACCGATACACCCGGCGCTTCCATGCTGCGAACGGCGAAAAGGGTGGGAGTACCGAGTGTACGGGCGCAAAAGGTGACGATCTGGTCCTGCCTGTGCCGGTGGGTACGACGATCATTGATGCCGGCACGCAGGAAATCATCGGAGACCTCACCAAGCCTGGGCAGCGCCTGCTCGTCGCTCAAGGTGGCTGGCATGGCTTGGGTAATACCCGGTTCAAGTCGAGCACCAACCGGGCGCCTCGGCAGACGACCCCCGGCAAGCCTGGCGAAGCGCGCGACCTGAAGCTCGAGCTCAAGGTGCTGGCCGACGTCGGCCTGCTGGGTCTTCCGAACGCGGGCAAGAGTACCTTCATTCGAGCCGTCTCGGCGGCCAAGCCGAAGGTGGCGGACTATCCCTTCACCACGCTTGTGCCCAACCTCGGCGTGGTCAGCGTTGGGCGCTACAAGAGCTTCGTGGTCGCCGATATCCCGGGGCTGATCGAGGGCGCGGCCGAGGGGGCGGGACTCGGCATTCGCTTCCTGAAGCACCTGGCGCGCACCCGCCTGTTGCTGCATCTGGTCGATATGGCGCCGCTGGATGGTGGCGATCCGGCGGACGCCGCTGAAACCATCCTGGCTGAACTCGAGAAATTCAGCCCTGCCTTGATGGAGCGCGATCGCTGGCTGGTTCTGAACAAGGCTGATCAGTTGCTCGACGACGAGCGCGAGGAGCGCCTGAAGGCCGTGGTCGAGCGACTCCAATGGCAAGGGCCGGTGTATGTCATCTCCGCCTTGGAGCGCGAAGGTACCGAGGCGCTCAGCCAGGCGATCATGCGCTATCTCGACGAGCGCACCCTGCGGATGGCCGAAGAGCCTGAGTATGCGCAGGCGCTGGCTGAGCTGGATCAGCGCATCGAAGACGAGGCGCGCGCACGTCTGCAGGCATTGGACGACCAGCGGGCGTTGCGCCGGGCAGGCGTCAAGGCGGTCGACGATCTGGATGATGACTTCGACGACGATGACGATGACGAGGGTGGCGCCGAGATCTTCTACGTGCGCTGAAGGTGTCGGTGCGCGCCGACGTACAGGTGAGTGACGCGGGATGGCGTCGCTCGTTTGCGGACAGAGTGGATCGGACGGCTGGACGATGCGAGACAAGGTGGCGGGTGCGAAACGCTGGGTGGTAAAGATTGGCAGTGCGCTGCTGACGGCCGATGGGCGAGGTCTCGATCAGGGTGCGATGCAGGCCTGGGTTGGGCAGATGGTTGCGTTGCGTGAGGCGGGCGTCGAGCTGGTGCTGGTGTCATCCGGCGCGGTGGCGGCCGGCATGAGCCGCCTGGGCTGGTCCGCCCGGCCGAAGGCCATGCACGAGTTGCAGGCGGCGGCAGCGATCGGTCAGATGGGGCTGGTCCAGGCCTGGGAATCCAGCTTCGCTCGGCATGGACTGCATACCGCACAGATCCTGCTGACCCATGACGACCTGTCCGACCGCAAGCGCTACCTGAACGCGCGGAGCACGCTGCGGACGCTCGTTTCGCTGGGTGTGGTGCCGGTCATCAATGAAAACGACACCGTCGTGACGGATGAAATCCGCTTTGGTGACAACGACACGCTCGCCGCGCTGGTTGCCAATCTGGTCGAGGCTGATCTGCTGGTCATCCTGACCGATCGTGATGGCATGTTCGATGCCGATCCGCGCACCAATCCCTCTGCTCGCCTGATCAGCGAGGCACGGGCGGACGATCCGGCGCTCGATGCCGTCGCGGGTGGTGTCGGGGGTGCGCTCGGGCGAGGCGGCATGCAGACCAAATTGCGTGCGGCGCGGCTGGCGGCGCGCTCCGGCGCGCATACGGTCATCATCGGGGGGCGAATCGAGCAGGTCCTGGCGCGTCTGCGGGCCGGCGAAAACATCGGAACCGTGCTCGCGCCGGAGCGGAGCCGGCATGCGGCACGCAAGCAATGGTTGGCGGGGCATCTGCAGACGCGCGGCGTGCTGATGCTCGATGAAGGGGCCGTCCGAGCCTTGCGCGAAGGGCATCGAAGCCTCTTGCCGGTGGGCGTGCGAGCGGTGCAGGGCAGCTTCCGTCGCGGCGAGATGGTCGTTTGCGTCGCGCCGGACGGTTCGGAAGTGGCGCGTGGCCTGGCCAACTACAGTGCGGCCGAAGCGCAGAAAATCCAGGGCTGTGCATCGGATGACATCGAGACCCGGCTCGGCTACGTCGATGAGCCGGAGCTGGTTCACCGCGACAACATGATCGTGCTGTGAGGTTCGAATGCGCCTGACTATCTGGTTCGCCGGGCTGGCTCTGTTACCGGGCCTGGCACATGCACGCGAAGTGGGCGAGGTCGATACCGTCTTCAAGTGGCTGGGACCGAATCACAAGATCGCCGTCGAAGCTTTCGACGATCCCAAGGTGGCGGGTGTGACCTGCTATCTGTCGCGCGCCAAGACCGGCGGTATCAAGGGTGGCCTGGGTCTGGCCGAAGACCGGGCGGAGGCTTCGATCGCCTGTCGGCAGGTCGGTCCTATCCATTTCGAGGCGCCGCTGGAGGATGGTGAGGTGGTATTCAAAGAGCGCACCTCGCTGATTTTCAAGACCATGCAGGTGGTGCGCTTTCATGACGAGGCGCGCAATGCGCTGGTCTACCTGGTGTATAGCGACAGGGTAATCGAGGGGAGTCCGCAGAATGCGGTGACCGCGATACCGATCGTGCCTTGGCCGACCGCCCGCTGAGCGGATGCAGGCCATAAAAAAACCGGCCAATTGGCCGGTTTTTTTTCATCTCGACATCAGTTACGCGGCGGCTTGGCCGAGTGCCTTGATGTGAGCGTTCAGGCGGCTCTTGTGACGAGCGGCCTTGTTCTTGTGGATGATGCCCTTGTCGGCCATGCGGTCGATCACCGGCACGGCAGCCGTGTAGGCGGTCTGGGCTTTTTCCAGGTCCTTGGCGTCGATCGCCTTGACCACGTTCTTGATGTAGGTGCGGACCATCGAGCGCAAGCTGGCGTTGTGGCTGCGACGCTTCTCAGCCTGGATTGCGCGTTTTTTGGCGGAAGGGCTGTTGGCCACCGTCGAACTCCTCGAAACTTTGGGATTGCCAAGACAAATAAGGCCGCGAATCATGCCGTCGGGTAGGGGGATTGTCAATCCCTCTGTGCAGGCGTTGGAACTGGCCGGATAGGCGGCCGCTCGCTAAACTCGCCGGCGCTTGATCTGTCCTAACTGCCCAAGCTTCAGGCAGTTTGCTTGCAGTCGCCCTCATAGCCCTCGATTTTTCTCCAGGTTTCCCAGTATGGCCAAAGAAAGCGCCAAGGCCGGTCTGCTGCGCTCCAGCGCAGTGGTCAGTCTGATGACGTTGTTGTCTCGTGTGCTTGGCATGGTCCGGGACATGGTCGTTGCCAGCCATTTTGGATCGAGCGCGGCGGCCGATGCCTTCTTCATCGCGTTCAAGATTCCGAATTTCCTGCGGCGGCTGTTTGCCGAGGGTGCGTTCGCTCAAGCCTTCGTGCCGGTCTTGTCGGAATACCGGACGAAGCGTTCGCTGGCCGAGGTGAAACTGCTGGTCGACCGCACGGCCGGCATGCTGGGGCTGATCCTGACCCTGATCACCGTGGTAGGTGTGCTGGCGGCGCCTTATATCGTCATGCTGTTCGCGCCTGGCTTCCATGACGACCCGGCCAAGCTGGAGCTGGCTGGCGAGCTGTTGCGCATTACCTTTCCCTACCTGCTGCTCATCTCGCTGACCGCGTTCACGTCGGGCGTTCTCAATACCTACGGGCATTTTGCGGTGCCGGGCTTCACGCCGGTGTTGCTCAACGTCTGCATGATCGCGTCGGCGCTGTTCATGACGCCCTATTTCGAGGAGCCCATCAAGGCGCTGGCCTGGGGCGTGTTCATCGCCGGTTTTGCCCAGCTGGCCTTCCAGATGCCCTATGTCGCACGCCTTGGCTTGCTGCCGCGCCCGCGGGTAAAGCGACACGACGACGGCGTGCGGCGGATCATGCTGTTGATGGTGCCGGCGCTCTTCGCTGTATCGGTCAGCCAGATCAACCTGCTGCTCGACACGGTGCTGGCGTCGTTCCTGCAGACCGGTAGCGTGTCGTGGCTGTATTACGCCGACCGTTTGTCCGAGCTGCCGCTGGGGGCTTTCGGGATTGCGATCGGCACGGTCATCCTGCCAAGCCTGTCGCGTCAGCATGCCGGAGACGATCCGCGCGGATTTTCCAGCACGCTCGACTGGGCGCTGCGGATGGTGTTGCTCGTCGGCCTGCCCGCCGCCGTCGCCCTGGCCATCCTGGCCGAGCCGCTGATCACGGCGCTGTTCCACTACGGTGCCATGAGTCAGGAAGCGGTGATTCAGTCCGCGCGTGCGCTGGAAGCCTATGCGCTGGGCGTGCTGGCGTTCATGCTCATCAAGGTGTTGGCCCCCGGATTCTTTGCCCGTCAGGATTTGAAGACGCCGGTGCGCATTGCGGTGACCTGCATGGTGGCGAACATGGCCTTCAACCTGATCCTGATCTGGCCGTTGCAGCACGTGGGTCTGGCGCTAGCGACATCCTTGTCGTCGATGCTCAACGCCTTCCTGTTGTTATGGGGGCTGCGCCGGATCGGCGTCTACGTGCCTGAGCCGGGCTGGTGGCTGTTTGGCTTGCGGCTGGTTGGCGGCTGCGTCGCGATGGTGGTAGCCATCCTCTGGCTCAGCGCGCCCGTAGCGGAATGGTTTGCCTGGGGCTGGGAGCGTCGCGCCCTGCACATTACCCTGCTGGTCGTCGTCGGCATCCTGGCGTTCGTTGCGGGCCTTCTGCTGCTCGGACTGCGGCCCCGGCACCTGCGGCACTGAGGCGGGGCCGGGTGTCCGTGAGCTAGAGGTCATGCGTATAATCGGCCACTTTGTAAGCGAAGTGCGGTATGCAGCTGGTTCGAGGTCTTCATAATCTAGGTCCCCGGCTGGGCGGATGCGTCGCCACCATCGGTAATTTCGATGGCGTGCACCGGGGGCATCAGGCAATCCTGGCGAGGCTGCGCGAGCGCGCGGCGGAACTCGGCCTGCCCAGCTGCGTGGTGATTTTCGAGCCGCAACCCCGTGAGTTCTTCTCACCCGATCAGGCGCCGCCGCGCTTGACGCGTCTGCGCGAGAAGCTCGAGCTGCTGGCTTCGTTCGGCGTGGATCGCGTGCTTTGCCTGGCCTTCAACCGCCGGCTGCGTGAGCTCAGCGCGGCCGAGTTCGTTGGAACCGTTCTGGTCGATGGCCTTGGGATTCGCCATCTCGAGGTCGGCGATGACTTCCGCTTCGGTTGCGATCGTGCCGGAGACTTCGCCTTTCTACAGCGCGCCGGCGCGGCCGAAGGCTTCTCGGTCGAGGCGGCCAAGACCATCGAAGTCTCGGGGGAGCGCGTCAGCAGTTCACGCATTCGTGAGGTGCTTGGCGCGGGCGATCTGGCGACGGCCGAGCGCCTCCTGGGGCGCCCTTACAGCATCTGCGGCCGTGTGCTCCACGGGCAGAAGCTCGGACGGCAATTGCAGGCGCCGACCGCGAATATCCAGCTGAAGCGCCGTCGTCCGCCGCTGGCCGGCGTTTATGCGGTCAGCGTCGAGGTCGATGGCCGCCCCCGCCAAGGCGTGGCCAACATCGGCATGCGGCCGACCGTCAAGAGCGATGGCCAGGCCCACCTCGAGGCGCATCTCCTGGACTTCTGCGCCGATCTCTACGGGCGCAGGCTGCGGGTGGTGTTCCGACACAAACTGCGTGACGAGCGACGATTCGATTCCCTGGCGGAGCTGAAAGCGGCGATCGAGGCGGATTTCGCCGCGGCGCGCGCCTATTGGCATACCCAGCAACCTTCTACCTAGTCAGGACCGAGATGACCGATTACAAAGCGACCCTCAATCTGCCGGAAACGGCGTTCCCGATGAAGGCCGGTCTGCCGCAGCGCGAGCCGGAGACGCTCCAGCGCTGGGACAGCATCGGTCTGTACGGGAAGCTGCGCGCGATTGGTCAGGGACGTCCGAAGTTCATCCTTCACGATGGCCCGCCGTATGCGAACGGCAACATCCATATCGGGCATGCCGTGAACAAGGTCATCAAGGACATGATCGTTCGGTCCAAGACCCTGTCGGGCTTCGATGCGCCTTATGTGCCCGGGTGGGATTGCCACGGGCTGCCCATCGAACACAAGGTCGAGACGACGTTCGGCAAGAACCAGCCGGCCGACCTCACGCGCGAGCGCTGCCGCGCCTATGCCGCCGAGCAGATCGAGGGACAGAAGGCCGACTTCATCCGCCTGGGTGTGCTCGGTGACTGGGATCATCCCTACAAGACGATGGATTTCGCCAACGAGGCCGGGGAGATCCGCGCGCTGGCTGAAATGGTTCGCCAGGGCTTCGTGTTCAAGGGGCTGAAGCCGGTCAACTGGTGCTTCGATTGCGGCTCGGCGCTGGCCGAGGCCGAGGTCGAGTACCAGGACAAGAAGTCGGATGCCATCGACGTCGCGTTCACCGTCGAAGACGCCGACAAGCTGGCCGCCGCCTTTGGCCTGGCGCAGCTCGACAAGCCCGCCGCCATCGTCATCTGGACGACCACGCCCTGGACCATCCCGGCCAACCAGGCGCTGAACGTTCATCCCGACTTCATCTATGCGCTGGTCGATGTCGGCAATCGCCTGCTGGTTCTCGCCGAGGAGCTGGTCGACAGCTGCCTGCAGCGGTACGGCCTCGAGGGGCGTACGCTCGCTACGGTCAAGGGCGAGGCGCTCGAGCTGATCCGCTTCCGCCATCCGTTCTATGACCGCCTCTCGCCGGTCTATCTCGCCGACTACGTCGCGCTGGATGCCGGTACCGGCATCGTGCATTCGGCGCCAGCCTATGGCGAGGACGACTTCCATAGCTGCAAGCGCTACGGCATGCAGAACGACGACATCCTCAGCCCGGTGCAGAGCAATGGCGTTTATGTCGAATCCCTCCCGTTCTTCGGCGGGCAATTCATCTGGAAGGCAAACCCGGCCATCGTCGCCAAGCTCGAGGAGGTCGGCGCACTGCTGCGCCATGACGGCATCACCCATAGCTACATGCACTGCTGGCGTCACAAGACGCCGCTGATCTACCGCGCCACGGCGCAGTGGTTCGTCGGCATGGACAAGCAGCCGCATGATGGCGCCCCGCTGCGCGAGCGTGCCCTGGCCGCCATCGACCAAACCGAATTCGTTCCGGCCTGGGGGCAGGCGCGCCTGCACGGCATGATCGCTGGCCGCCCGGACTGGTGCATTTCCCGGCAACGCAACTGGGGCGTGCCGATTCCCTTCTTCCTGCACAAAAGCTCCGGCGAGTTGCATCCGCGCACCGTCGAGCTGATGGAGGAAGTCGCCAAGCGCGTCGAGCAGGAGGGCATCGAGGCCTGGTTCAAGCTCGATCCGGCCGAACTGCTGGGCGATGAAGCTGCGCAGTACGACAAGATCGCCGACACCCTGGACGTCTGGTTCGATTCGGGGACCACGCACTGGCACGTCATGCGCGGCTCGCACCCGATGGGTCATGAGCAGGGGCCGCGCGCCGACCTGTATCTGGAAGGCTCCGACCAGCATCGCGGCTGGTTCCATTCATCGTTGCTGACCGGCTGCGCCATTGATGGCCATGCCCCGTACCGGGGCCTGCTCACCCACGGCTTCACCGTGGACGAGAATGGCCGAAAGATGTCCAAGTCGCTGGGCAACGTGATCGCACCGCAACAGGTCACCGATACCTTGGGTGCCGACATCCTGCGCCTGTGGGTGTCGGCCACCGATTACTCGGGCGAGATGGCGGTGTCGCAGCAGATTCTTCAGCGCAGCGCCGATGCCTACCGCCGTATTCGCAACACGGCGCGTTTCCTGTTGAGCAACCTGACAGGATTCGACCCCGCGACCGACCTGTTGCCGAACGATCAATTGATCGCACTGGATCGCTGGGCCATCGACCGCACGCTGCTGTTGCAGCGTGAAATCGAAGAGGCCTACGCGAGCTACCGTTTCTGGAATGTCTACCAGAAGGTGCATAACTTCTGCGTTCAGGAACTGGGCGGCTTCTACCTCGACATCATCAAGGATCGCCAGTACACCACCGGTGCCGACAGCCTGCCGCGACGTTCCTGCCAGACGGCGCTGTACCACATCGCCGAGGCGCTGGTCCGCTGGATCGCGCCCATCCTGGCCTTTACCGCGGAGGAGATCTGGCAGTACCTGCCGGGCCAGCACAACGAGTCCGTCATGCTGAACACCTGGTACGACCGCCTGGCCGAACTGCCAGCCGATGCGCCGCTCGACCGCTCGTTCTGGGAGCAGGTGATGGCCGTCAAGGCGGCGGTCAACAAGGAGCTGGAGAAACAGCGGGCGGCCAAGGCGATCGGCGGCAACCTGCAGGCCGAGGTGACGCTCTATGCCGATGCCTCGCTGGCCGATCAGCTGCGTAAGTTGGAGGGAGAACTGCGCTTCGTTCTGATCACCTCGGCGGCATCGATCGCGCCGCTCGAACAGGCGCCGGCCACCGCGGTGCAGAGCGAGTTGCCCGGCCTCAAGCTGAGCGTGCGCAAGTCGGACGACCCCAAGTGCGGCCGCTGCTGGCATCACCGCGCCGACGTCGGGCAGCATGCCGCGCACCCGGAAATCTGCGGTCGCTGCGTCGAGAACATCGAAGGCTCCGGCGAGGAGCGGCACTATGCCTGACCACCTCGTACGGCAGGAGGGCCTCGCTCGATGAGTCTTGGAAAACTGCGCTGGGCCTGGCTCAGCGTGGCGGTGATCGCCATCGATCAAGCTACGAAGCTGTACTTCGAGCGGTTGCTCGAGCTGTATCAGCGCATCGAGGTCGTGCCGGGCTACTTCAGCTGGACGCTGGCCTACAACCGCGGCGCCGCCTTCAGCTTTCTGGCGACCGAGGCGGGTTGGCAGCGCTGGCTGTTCGCGCTGATCGCCATCGTCGTGAGCGGCGTCCTGATCGTCTGGATGAAGCGGCTCAAGCCTAGCGAGACCTGGCTGGCCATTGCGCTGGCACTGGTGCTGGGGGGCGCGCTCGGCAACCTGTACGACCGTGTCGTGCTGGGGCATGTGGTCGATTTCATCCTGGTGCACTGGCAGGAGCGTTGGCATTTCCCGGCGTTCAACGTGGCGGACAGCGCCATAACGGTCGGCGCGATCATGCTGGCGCTGGACATGTTCAAGGGCAACAAAACCGGAGAAACCGCTCATGGCTGAACAGCGCATCGGCAACGCCACCGAAGTCACGCTTCATTTCGCCCTTACGCTCGACAACGGCGATGTGGTCGACAGCACCTTCGACAAGCAGCCGGCGACCTTCCGGGTGGGCGACGGTAACCTGCTGCCGGGCTTCGAGCAGGCGCTGTTCGGGCTCAAGGCCGGCGACAAGCGCACGCTGGACATTCCGCCGGAGCAGGGCTTCGGTCAGCCGAACCCGCAGAACGTGCAGATCATGCCGCGACAGCAGTTCGAGGGCATGGAGCTTTCGGAAGGGCTGCTGGTCATCTTCAACGACGCGGCGAACACCGAATTGCCCGGCGTCGTGAGGCAGTTCGACGATCGTCAGGTGACGGTCGATTTCAATCACCCACTGGCAGGCAAGTCGCTCGAATTTCGCGTCGAGATCATCGACGTCAAAGCGTGCTGAGCGAGTTCGTGGCGGCGAGTAACGAGGCGACACGCATGCAGATCACATTGGCCAACCCCCGCGGCTTCTGCGCCGGCGTCGACCGCGCAATCGAGATCGTGAACCGCGCGCTGGAGGTCTTCGGCCCGCCGATCTACGTCCGACATGAGGTCGTGCACAACAAGTTCGTGGTCGAGGACCTGCGCGCACGCGGCGCCGTCTTCGTCGAGGAGCTGGACCAGGTGCCGGACGACACCATCGTCATCTTCAGCGCCCACGGTGTTTCCCAAGCGGTTCGCCGCGAAGCGGAAAACCGCGGCCTCAAGGTGTTCGACGCGACCTGTCCGCTGGTCACGAAGGTCCATCTCGAGGTCGCCAAGTACAGTCGGGAAGGGCGCGAGTGCGTGCTCATCGGTCATGCGGGCCATCCCGAGGTGGAGGGCACCATGGGCCAGTACGACACCCGTAACGGCGGCGCGATCTACCTTGTCGAGGACGAAGCCGACGTCGGACGCCTTAGCGTGCGGGATCCCGAAGCCCTGGCATTCGTCACGCAGACGACCCTGTCGATGGACGACACCAGCCGTGTGATCGATGCGCTGCGGTCGCGCTTCCCGAGCATTGGCGGCCCGCGCAAGGACGATATCTGCTATGCCACGCAGAATCGCCAGGATGCTGTGAAGCAGCTGGCAGCCGAGTGTGATGTGCTGCTGGTCGTCGGCAGCCCGAACAGCTCCAACTCCAACCGGCTTCGCGAGCTCGCCGAACGCATGGGGACTCCGGCCTACCTCATCGACGGTGCCGAAGACCTTCAGCAGGGCTGGTTCGCCGACGCCGGGCGCATCGGCATCACCGCCGGCGCCTCCGCCCCGGAAGTGCTGGTGCGCGGCGTGATCGAGCAGCTCAAGGCCTGGGGCGCGAGCGACGCGAGCGAACTGGAAGGGCGGCCGGAAAACGTGACGTTTTCGATGCCGAAGGAGCTGCGGCTGAAGGCGGTGTAACGGCGGGGCTGTTTGAGCCTATTCAGGAAAGGGCGCGTACAACCTGAAAGTTGGCGCGCCCTTTCTGCGTCACGGCTTTAATTTTTCCAACACTTGGCGCTCGTTGCGCCGGCGGCTTGGCCCTTGGCACCGGTATGAGCCAGCGTCAGGGTTCCGCAGTCATCGCCTGCCATCGAGTTTTTCGGAACCGCCTGCAACGTATAGGTGCTGCTTGTCGGCGTGCCTGAAAAGCTCAGGTCATAGGCTTTGGCCGTGCCGTCGCGCGGCGCCTCGCTGAACGGTAGCGCCGGCGCCGCGCCAGCCGCCGTCAGATAACGGCCGTTGGTGGTGTAGTAGCGCTCCATGAACTGGGAGAGCTGCATGAGAGCCGACTGGGCGTCGGCCCGCTTGGCGCTACGCACGTACTCCTGGTAGCTGGGGTAGGCGATCGCGGCGAGGATGCCGATGATGGCCACCACGATCATCAGCTCGATCAGGGTGAATCCCCGGTTGCGCTTGGGTGAGAGGGTTGGTCTTTTCATCATTACTGCCTCACTTCGTGCCATGACAGCCGGTTCGAATCGTTATTGTCGCCCATCACTTCGATGCACACCGGCGTGACGCCGTTACTACCTACACTGGCGGCCGAGCTTGCATAGCAGAGATAGCGCTTGCCCGTCTTGCGGTCATTCAGCCCAATGGTGCCCTTCACGGCACCATCATCCGGGTCCGAGATGCCGCTCACCGGAATCTTGGTGCCGTCTTCGAGCTGGATGTAGTCCCTCTGATCAATCGTGCCGTCACCGTTGTAGTCGAAATAGGAGTAGGCGAGACGGCCCCCCGTTGATAGGTCGAGGCTCATGATCCAGCTACGGCCGCCCGCATCGCAGGGGTTGTCTGATGGAATCAGGGAGCTGAAGGTAACGCGGTTTCCACCCAGCTGAGCCTGTGAAATCACACGTTCGCCTTTTGCGTTGCCTCCCTTTAGCACGAGGTCCAGATACCAGCCCTTATGGCTGTCGCTCATCTCTCGTTGACTAATGCCGCGACCATTAAGTTTGGTGCCTGATCTTTCAATGAGAATTTCCTGCTCCAGCAGTGAGCTGCGCCCACTGATCTGGCTGCCACCATCGATGATTCCGTAGAACGACTGGACCTGCGGCGATGCGGGTATCTCGTTATCCGTCGTCTTGTAGAAGCTGCCCGTACCGAACACCAGCATGATGTCCCGATCCTTGGTGTAGGCCGCGTCCAGTGGCGCCGTGATGGGCTGACGGACACCGTTGCGGTCGAGCGCGATGAACAATGGGGTGATGGCATTAGCGGATTTCAGCGCAGAGGGCGCATCCCACCCTGTGGCACTGCTGCCTTCGATGTCGAGCCGCCAGACATTGCCCTGCGTGTCGCCGATATAGATACGGTCGGTGACTCGATCATTGTCCAGGTCGACAGCCAGCGGGGCACCCAGGTCACCGCTATTCGGCAGGTCGAATTGCCTGAGAATCGAGCCATCCGCGGCATCGAGAACCCAGACATAGCCTGCCGTGGTTTCAGTGCTGCGCTCGTAACCGCTAGTCACGATGACGCCGAACTTGCCATTGGGAAGCGGGACGAGGCTAGGCCGGCCGAGGGTGTAGCCCATTTCAGGATGGGTGAATTCCCAGAGGACGCTATCGGCGGTCATGTTCCCCGGATCGGTGATGTCCAGCGCAAAGATGCTGCGTCCGCCGGCACCGGTGGAGCCGATCGCCAATGTTTTCCAGGCGCCATCTACCCATGCATCGCCGAGCCGGGCAGTGCCGTCCACGTAATAGCGATGTGCATAAGTGGGCTCGGTCAGCTCGTATAGGTCATCGATAACGTCGTTGGGGACATAGGCGAACAACTCGGTTCCAGCCCCTGCGCCTTCCAAGCTCGCATTGAAGCCGTGAAGCATTCCATCGTTCGCGCCCACGACGACTAGCGGAGGACGGTTCTTATAGGTCGTGGTATTGCGGAAAGTGGTGTAGGCCGCGGCTGTGCTGGTAGTGAAGCCTGCGCTCGCCGGCAACTGCGCGTAGCCGAAGTTGGGCTTATGTATGTATTGCGGATCGGAGTTGGCGATGTCGCCGAGCCGGCTGGCGCGCTCACGGAACGGAAGGTTCGGTTTGGCATCGGTTCGTTCCTGACTTCTGTCACCTTTGATGAACTCAAGGCGCTGCTGGCCAAGCGTCTCGGTTACCAGGGTGCCGCCTGCCGTAGCGCGAAGCGCCAGCTTCTGCTCCTCTGTCAGACCTGCCCAGGTGAAGGGGCTGCCCGTCGTCGAGCGTACTGCGCCTGTATCGATATCCGTTGTCGGCGGGGCTGAGGTGAAGATGTCTCGTGTAAGCGCCTGATCGTTGGTCAGCGCATCGAGCTTGGACGCGGCCCGCCAGGAAGGCGTGGTAGCGACCGTTCCGTCGGTAGCAACAGCCTTGGCGAGCAGATCGCCGCTCCAGTCGGCGCTATCCAACAGCGACTGGAAGACGGCTGTGCCGGTATCCAACCGGGTGGAGTTCGTCGATAGCGCGGCGGTCGTGCTGCTGACTTCTTTGGCGATATTGGCGAATGCTGTTTTCAGACTTTCCACCATCTTGGTCGCATCACTGGCTACGTAAAAATTGCGAGGGCGAAGCTCCTTTGCCTCGGTAAGATCACCATCAGTCCACCAGCTATTGGGAAGCGCTTCGGTGCGAGCGTACGGATCACCGAATTCGACTTTTTCAGGAACTTTAAATCCGCCATACTTGGCCGCAAGCCAATATTGGTTCTTTGCACGGCCTTTGAGCTTCTCACCTTCTCGAACGTCAACCCAATGAGTCGAGAGCAGTTGTTTGCCGATAATATCATCCCGAAGGTCAACAGTGTTGGCGTGATAGGCCATGCCTGCGATATAGGCTGAATTATTGCTACAGCAGTCGCCAAACGTATCGGCAGAGGTAGCTTTAACGTCAACACCTTCGATAATGCCAACTCTTGCGGTTGCATCCGATACGTTGAAGCTGTCTGCTGCTACTCGAGCCGGCGTGGCTGGTTCTTTGTCGCTTTTTGTTGCATGAGGCAGGTTGCGGTCGGCATGCGTGTTGGTATCACCGATACCCAGGATTACGTTTTTCTGGCAAGCATATTGAATGGGGTCATCCCAGTCAGTGATAACCGGAAAGCCATCGAGCCACTTATCTTTAGTGTCGCCTGAAATCATAGTATGAGCCGGGCTCGGAGTAGAATATTCAGGCACATTGCCAACCGAGTTGCCGTTTGCATCGGTTGGGTGGCGGAAATACCGGAATGCGGCGTAATAGAGCTCGCTTACCGGGTCATTGCTTTTGTGATCATAGTTAGTTAGCTGACCAAATTTGTTCAGGTAATTGATGACCCCGCTATTGCTGACCGTAAGACCAAATGCTGTTTGGGTTGCAGTAGCGTCGGCAGGGTTCGGGTTGGTAAACAAAATACCGGTGTTCTTATCCCATTCGGCTCTGGCGTTATTCGTCTGGCCGGCTACTCCGCGCTCCCTTTTAAGTGGGCCTATATATTTTTGACCGGCCCGCAATACGCCGCCGTCGCGTAGTTGACTTCCGTCGTTTAGATAGCCGAACACGCTATAGCGTATGCTTTCGTTATATTGCTGAAGTAGCCCTTCAGGCTTGTAGCTATTATTTTCGTATTGCTTGCAATTTGCTTCCAGCATCGTTGGGACGCAAACTTTTACTCGTATCTTTAAACGAAATACACTTTTTAAAGTATTGCCTGAGCCGGTTTTTGGTTTGAGTCGACCATTTTCCCAATAAGCGCTGCCTGATGGGTACGGCATTTGTTCTGATCTAGAGGTGTTGTCGTCGCCAAGTTTGTTATTCCAGTTTGAAAATAGCATGTCTACCCCCAGCCTATTCAGGCGAAGGTAGAAATTTTCCCAATTTGTCCCGGCTGGCGTGGCGCCTACAATCTCTGCTCTGGGTACGTTTTCGACGGATGTACGATCCCCAGCAGTGCTTTGGCCTGTATGTCGCGCTTTTTCCAAAACAGTTAGTCCTACTTCGTCCTTATAACGGTAACCACCCGTCAAGGCGCTTCGGAAAGGATCGATGGTCGGCGTGCCGGCCCAGTTCAGGAAGTTCCCACTCCATTGCCTGGAGCCGCCGCACTTTTGGGCAGTGGCATATCCCTCTGGTACGAACCACTCGTTCGTTACGTCATACACGTAACATTTGGCGGAATCGAAATAACCCAAATAGATGTTGGTAGAGCTGTAGTTACCTGTATTAGCCACCGAGAGAAGCGTCGGCCATTCCACCGACGGCACCAGCGCAAGGTTGCCTGGCACATTCCCGCCACCGAGTAGCAGGGGGGTCTGGGATACGTCGGCTGCGGCGCTGCTGGCACCCAGTGTCCATAGCAGCGAGCTACCGGCCAGTAGCAGGGCGCGCCAATGGTTGGTCTTTCCTTGAGCCTGACGGCTGCTGTTCAAGCGCGTCATTGCTGTCACTCCTCGACGAAATAAAGGGACCGAAGGGTGACCTTCGAGTCGGCGCTCATGCCGGTGCCGGTGCTTTCGATACGGACCAGGACAAAATCGAATATCAACGACTCACCCGCGGCCAGCGAACCGCCACCGGCTGTTTCAGGGTTGATCATGTCTTGCATGTCGAGCGGACCGGGGTGAGGCAGGCGGGTTACGGTGTAGGTCGGCTTGGCCGCAACGTCGCCCGTGAAGGCCGTGAACGTGACCACGTCGGGCGTTTCATCGTTGATCGGATAGGTGGCGTCGTTGATGAGCGTGTCGTAGTCATCCTTGATTTCCTGCTCCGCAAAGCGCAGTCCGGCCTCGGCAGCCTGGAAGGCCAGGCTATGGTCGCGCATGTTGCCGGCCATCTTTTCCTGCAGGTTGGTATCGCGCATGGCGGCGATGCCGATGATGGTCAGAAGTAAAAGCATGACGAGCGCGACGAGCAGCACGGCGCCGCGCTGGTTGGCATGGCCGAGGCGTCCTTGATTCATGGCAGTCGATTCCGGATGGCTACGGTGGTGGTGAAGACCTGGGCGATGCGGTTGTTCTTGATGGTGACGGTGCCGTCATCGTAGGTGGCGAAGTCATCGTCTCGAACGATGCCCGCCACGGCGGGGTACACAAAAACCTGCGGCTCTTCGAGCGCATTGATTTCAGGGCTGACGACCAGCAACGAAATACGTGCCGAGACGACCTTGTTCCAGTCGCCCTCGCCCGATGCGACGAGGTTGTTGGTGCCGGCCTTTACATAGTCGTCCGCCAGACGGTCGCCGTCCTTGTCGAGGCCATAGGTGACCTGCATATCGATCACGCCTTCGACCAACTCCTCATCATGTGGGCTAGGGCTGAGCGCTTTGCGAACGAGGGAAGGCAGACGACCGGCGTTGTCGCGAATGTAGTAGACGTGGCTTTGCAGAATGTACGCGGAAAGCGGCTCGGTATAGGACTGACTCCAGTTAACGTTCCGGTTGCCTGGCGTGACATTGCCGCCACTGGTGTTGAACGTCGTTGCCTGCTGGTTTGCTGTGTTCTGGAAGATGTCGCAGCCAGTAGAGTTGGCTGCGATTACGATCTGACCAGAAAACGCCCCGGTACTGCCGTCGACGCCCAAGTTGGGTCCGCCGATCTGGTGTGTGCCTTGTGGCTCGAAGGGGAGACCGGAACCTGCATATTTAACGATGAGCGCATCGGTGTCGGCTCGAGTCTGCTCGGTCGCCGCGAAAATCACGGGCTTGCTGTTTTCCCAGCCCTGGATTGCGGGGCTCGTGCTGTAGGCGTTGCGTAGATCGGCGCTGGCACTGGTCAGATTCAAATGGTTGACCGGTTCTCCCAGACATTCCCCCTTGTACCCCGCCTGCCTGACATCGAACGCGACGAATTCCGTTGCGAAGCGTCCCGCTTCCTGCACCCGCGCAACCGCCGTGTTGGTGTGGTAAAGCTCCTTGCTCGAAAGGAACACCTGAAGCACCCCACCCAGCAGCAGCAGGCTGATGAGCATGGCGATCATCAGCTCGATCAGGGAAAGCCCTCGCTGCGCAAAACATCCTTTCTGGTTCATAGCTGCGTCCGGTAAACGAAGGTTTCGCGATCGGTAGCGGCCGAGTTCTCGATGCGGCCGCGGTTGTCATCCCATTCGACGGTTATGGTGAAGACGCGGCCGACACGGGTAATGCCGCCGCGTGCATCGCTCGAGAGCAGGCAGGACAGCGAATTGAGCCACTCGGCGACATCCTTTGCGGCCAGCGTGCCCGTCGCGTCGAGATCGGGATCGCAGGTCACGTTGGTCAGGGCGGTGTCGTATACGCCGTTGAGCGCGTCGGCGCGGTTGGCACGCATGCGATCGGTGATGTCGTAGGCCAGCACCGTGGCCTGCGAGCGGTAATAGGCGCTGTGGTTGCTCTTGATCGCGGCCATCTGCAGGCCGGCCAGGCCGAGAAGACCGATGGACAGCACCAGCAGCGCGACCAGCACTTCGATCAGGGTGGCGCCGCGCTCACGGTCAGGCGGCGCGAGCGAGACGTGGCTCATTGGCAAGTTCCTTTTGCACGGGAAAGATGACCGGTGACGCTCAGCGTCAGGGTGTAATTCGTTTGGCCGGCGCAGCTTGCGGGAGCGGCGATGAAAGCGGACGTAGGCGCAGCGGCGAGCAGGCCGCTTGGAAGGAAAGTCAGCGTTTGCGAGGGACCGGTGATGGTCGTGCCGCCGGCGGTGGCATCCCATACCCGCAATACGGTTGTTTCGTTTGCCACGGTAGCCGGGTTATCAGGAATTCTTACGAGCCAACCATTGCCCCACGTCGTCGCGTTGGCGCAGGCCCCGTTGTTGCGCCGACAGATTTCGACCGAAACGCCACGGCGCACGGCTTCGGAGCGTGCGTACTGAAAGGCGGTCATCAGGTTGTCGGCGGCGGTCTGGGTTCGGTTATTGGCAATCATCTGGCGGAACGACGGCGCGGCGAGGCCGAGCAGGATTGCCAGGATCGCCAGGGTAATCATCAGTTCGATCAGTGTGAAACCACGGGAGTCGCGCATAGCTGCTCTCGGTTCATTAGGTTGCGAAATGATGCGATTTTGCCGCCTGGCTTCCTCGACCGACCGGACATCCGGTCGGTTTAATCCGCTGTACGGCAGGTCAGTCGCAGTCGTTGTCAGCGAGCTGTGAGTCAAGTCTCGTTCTGCCTGTGATGTTGATCTTGAAGGCCTTGAGCACTTCGCCTCCGTGACAGAGCGAAAGGCTGCCGTTCTGGTCATTGGTCGTACCATCCGTGCGGAAGCTCAGGTGAGGTTGGTTGCGAAAACTGCTCCAGTTCCAGTGCAGACTCCCGCCGATCTCCGAGACCTGTAGCAAGGTCTCGCCTGCGTCAAATTGTCCATTCAGGTTAGGGTCCCGAAAGATCATCATCCGCCCGACCCATTGGTCATTGCCGTCGCAGGCATCCTGCCCCGCGCAAAGCGTTACAGGCTGTCGGCTGGTTATCGCCTGGTTGCGTGCGAAATTGAGATCGGTCAGCAGTTGGTTCATCTGGGTACGATGACGAGCTTGCTCGAGGGTCTGGTTGAAGGACGGTGCGGCGATGCCCAGCAGAATGCCCAGCACCGCCAGGGTCACCATGAGTTCGATGAGGGTGAAGCCGCGATAACGGACGGTTTTCACGTGCAGATTCCTTTCCAATGTTCGGATCGCCTTCCTGGCGGGCGTTCTTTTCGGCCGAGGGCTTGCCAATGTCAAGCCGCGGCCCATTTCTTAGGAGCGTAATGTGGGGCAGCTAACACTAGTCATCGGCGGCGGCGTCATGGGCCTGCTTACCAGCCTGCATCTGGCCGATGTCGGGGTGGAGATCGTGTTGTTCGATCAGGGCCAGGTCGGTCGCGAGGCGTCGTGGGCAGGCGGTGGCATCGTGTCGCCGTTGTATCCGTGGCGGTATTCACCGGCGGTAACGGCCCTGGCGCACTGGTCGCAGGACTACTACCCGGCGCTGGGCGAGCGGTTGCTGGGCGAGACGGGGATCGATCCGGAGGTCACCACGACGGGGCTGTACTGGCTGGACCTGGATGATGAGAGCGAGGCGCTGGCCTGGGCGCAGCGCGAGGGACGGACGTTGCGCGCGGTGCCGATCGAGCAGGCCTACGCCGCGGTGCCGGGCCTGGGCGAGGGTTATCAGCGGGCGGTCCACATGCCGGAGATCGCCAACGTGCGCAATCCCCGGTTGCTCAAGGCCCTGCGCCAGGCGTTGGCCGAGCGGCCCAATGTCGAGTTGGTCGAAGGCTGCGCCGTGCGCGGCATCACGACCGCCAACGGGCGTGTCGTCGGGGTCGAGACCGAGCAGGGCCAGCGGCGGGCCGATCGGGTCGTGGTGGCGGCCGGTGCGTGGAGCGGGCAACTGCTGGCGTCGCTCGGCCTAGAGGTGCCGGTCGAACCGGTCAAAGGCGAGATGATCCTCTACAAGGCCGAGCGGAACTGGCTGGGCAGCATGGTGCTGGCCAAGGGGCGCTATGCGATTCCGCGCCGCGACGGCCACATCCTGGTTGGCAGTACCCTGGCGCGCACCGGTTTCGACAAGCAACCGACGCAAACGGCGCTGGAAAGCCTGAAGGCGACGGCGCAGACGCTGCTTCCGGCGCTGGCCGGGGCCGAGGTGGCCCAGCATTGGGCGGGGCTGCGGCCCGGGTCGCCCGATGGCGTTCCTTATATAGGCGAGTTGTCCGGCGTCGAGGGTTTGTGGCTCAACTGCGGCCACTACCGCAACGGGTTGGTGCTGGCGCCGGCGTCGTGTCGGTTGCTGGTCGACCTGATGCTCGGTGAGTCGCCGATCATCGACCCGACGCCCTATGCGCCGGCCGACCGGCTCGCCGCACGAGCCTGACGCGCGAGCGCTGCGACGTTGCATCCGCCGGCGTTGCTGCTACATTCCGCAGCTTCGTCGCCCGGCTGGGCGCGCAACGATCGAAGGAAGAGGGCGGTGGCCAAGAAAACGACTTCGCTCGCCGGGCTCGGCGGGCTCGTCTACTCGACCGATGCGGGGCGCCACTGCCCTGAGTGTGGCAAGCCGCTCGGCGCCTGCATCTGCGGCGCGCCCGCGCAGCCAGCGGGCGACGGCGTCGCACGGGTTCGCCGGGAAACCAAGGGGCGCGGCGGCAAGACCGTGACCACCGTCAGCGGGGTTCCGCTGGCGGAGGCCGAACTGAAGGAACTGGCCAGTGCCCTCAAGCGCCGTTGCGGAACCGGAGGGGCGCTGAAGGACGGCGTCATCGAGATCCAGGGCGATCACGTTCAGCTGCTGCTCGACGAACTGACCACGCGCGGTATCAAGGCCAAGCGATCGGGTGGCTGAGCCGGGTTCGCCGACTCGCCGCGGCGGCCGTCATGCCCAGTGAATTCCATTCGACCGGGCTGTTCCAACACATCATCAGTACCCCAGGCGATCGCTTGCGGGTCCATTCGCTTCACCGGGGAGGCATCGATGCCGGTTAGACAGACACGCAAAGACGACGGCAGCCAGTGGACCGCAGCGGACAGCCGCAGCGTCTACGGCATTCGCCACTGGGGTGCGGGCTATTTTTCGATCAATGACGACGGGCTGGTGGAAGTGCGTCCGCACGGCCCGGACGGCGCGCCGATCGAATTCAACGGCCTGATCGAGCAGCTGCGCGAGGCGGGCCTGTCCCTGCCGCTGCTGGTGCGCTTCCCCGATATCCTGCAGGACCGCGTGCGTCGACTGACCGGCGCCTTCGACGCCAACATCGAGCGGCTCGACTACCACAGCAAGTACACCGCCCTGTACCCGATCAAGGTCAACCAGCAGGAGGCGGTGATCGAGAACATCATCGCCACGCAGAATGTCTCGATCGGGCTCGAAGCCGGCTCCAAGCCTGAATTGATGGCCGTGCTGGCGCTGGCGCCGAAGGGCGGAACCATCGTCTGCAACGGCTACAAGGATCGCGAGTTCATTCGCCTGGCGCTGATGGGGCAGAAGCTCGGCCACAACGTGTTCATCGTCATCGAAAAGATGTCCGAGGTCGGGCTGGTGATCGAGGAGGCCGCCGAGCTCAAGCTGGTGCCGCAGGTCGGCCTGCGGGTGCGGCTGTCCTCGCTGGCGTCGAGCAAGTGGGCCGATACCGGTGGCGAGAAATCCAAGTTCGGCCTGTCGGCCGCGCAGCTGCTGACCGTCATCGAGCGCTTTCGCGAGGCCGGGATCGACCAGGGCGTGCGCCTGCTGCACTTCCACATGGGCTCGCAGATCGCCAACCTCGCCGACTACCGCCAGGGCTTTCGCGAGGCCATCCGTTACTACGCCGAGCTGCGCGCGCTGGGCCTGCCAGTCGACCACATCGACGTCGGCGGCGGCCTGGGCGTGGACTACGACGGCACCCATTCGCGCAACGCCAGTTCGATCAACTATGACATCGACGAGTACGCCGGCACGGTGGTCGGCATGCTCAAGGAGTTCTGCGATCGGCAGGAACTGCCGCACCCGCACATCTTCTCCGAGAGCGGCCGGGCGATGACCGCGCACCATGCCGTGCTGGTCATGCAGGTCACCGACTTCGAGCGGCACAACGATCGCGCGCCCGACATCGAGAACCATGACGAGCTGCCGGACATCGTCCAGGCGCTGGCCGACCTGCTCGGCCCGACTGATCCCGAGATGGTCACCGAGACCTACTGGCGTGCGACGCACTACATGAGCGAGGCGGCCGCGCAGTACGCCTCGGGCAAGCTGACCCTGGCGCAGAAGGCGCTGGCCGAGCAGAGCTACTTCGCCATCTGCCGCCGCCTGTACAACCAGCTCAAGGCGCGCCAGCGGTCGCATCGCGCGGTGCTCGACGAGCTCAACGACAAGCTGGCCGACAAGTACATCTGCAATTTCTCGGTGTTCCAGAGCCTGCCGGACACCTGGGCGATCAACCAGATCCTGCCGATCGTGCCGTTGCAGCGCCTGACCGAAGAGCCCGTGCGGCGCGCCGTGCTGCAGGACCTGACCTGCGACTCGGACGGCAAGATCAAGCATTACGTCGACGAACAGAGCATCGAGAGCAGCATGCCGGTGCACGAGATCGCGCCGGGCGAAGAGTACTTTCTCGGCGTGTTCCTGGTCGGCGCGTACCAGGAAATCCTCGGCGACATGCACAACCTGTTCGGCGATACCGATTCGGTGAACGTCTATCAGCGCGATGACGGCAGCTTCTACCACGCCGGCATCGAGACGCACGACACCATCGAGGACATGCTGCGCTACGTGCACCTGTCGCCGGAGGAGCTGATGACCTACTACCGCGACAAGGTGGCGAGCGCCCGGCTCAGCCCCAAGGAGCGGACGCAGTACATCGACGCCCTTCGGCTCGGCCTGACGCGTTCGTCCTACCTGACGCCCTGAGCCTCAGACCAGCGCCTCGATCGCACGAGCCAGGCTTTCGTAGGTGTACGGCTTGGGCAGCAGCGGGTAGTTGCTGCCCTGTGCCACTTCGCTGTAGCCGGTGGTGAGTAGCACCGGCAGCTCGGGCATTCGCTCGCGCAGCCGGTTGGCCAGTTCGAGGCCGCTGATGCCGCCGGGCATCACGACGTCGCTGAACAGCAGGTCGATACGCGCCACGCGGTCCATCACGTTCAGCGCCTCGTCGGGCTCGTGCGCCACCAGCACGTCGTAGCCCATCGCTTCGAGCATGCCTTGCGCGACCTCCGCGACGTTCCGGTCGTCCTCCAGCAGCAGCACGCGCTTGTTGCGACCAGTCGTTTCGTCGGCGGTCGTACTGGCGTCGTGCACCGGTAGGTAAAGCGTGACGGTCGTGCCCTGGTCCGGCTGTGAATCGAGGGTAACGGTGCCGCCCGACTGGCGGGCGAAACCGTGCACTTGGCTCAACCCGAGCCCCGATCCCTTGCCGAACGCCTTGGTCGTGAAGAAGGGTTCGAACACGCGGGCGCGAATCTCCTCGGACATGCCCTTGCCGTTGTCCTCGAGGCGGATCGCGACGAAGCGACCCATGAGCCCGTCGGGCGCGCCGGACAGCGTGCAGGATTCGGCATCGAGGGTCAGTCGGCCGGGATCGCCGACGGCATCCCGGGCGTTGAGTGTCAGGTTGAGTAGCGCTAGCTCGAGCTGGACAGGATCGACCTCGATCAGCGGCAGATCGTCCGGCACCTGCAAGGCGAGCGTGACCGTGCGTGGGAGCGACTGTTTGAGCAGCGGCAGGCAGGATCGCAGCGCCTCGCCGGGGTCGATGACCTGCGCCTTGAGCGGCTGACGACGAGCGAAGGTCAGCAACTGCCGGGTGATGTCGCCGCCGCGCTCCGCAGCTTGGCCAATCGATTCGATCTGACGCAGCAGGCGCGGGTCCTCGGTGAGTCGGCGGGCCAGATCCGCGGCGCCGCGGATGATCGTCAGCAGGTTGTTGAAATCATGCGCCAGGCCGCCGGTGAACTGACCGAGGGCTTCGAGCTTCTGCGACTGCAGCAGTTGCTGGCGGGCCTGTTCGAGGCGCTCCTCGGCAAGCCGCCGCTCGGTGACGTCCCGCGTGACCTTGGCGAAGCCGATGTGCCGGCCCGCTTCGTCGCGTAACGGGTCGACCACCACGCTCGCCCAGAATCGCTCCCCGTTCTTGCGTACCCGCCAGCCCTCCGCGCTGAAGCGGCCCTGCTCGAGCGCAGCACGCAAGGCGCGGCCTGGTACGTCGGCGGCGCGGTCCTCGGGGGCGAAGAACAGCGAGAAGTGCGCCCCGATCACCTCGTCGGCGCGGTAGCCCTTGATGCGCTCGGCGCCGCTGTTCCAGCTGCTGATACGGCCCTCGGTATCGAGCCGGTAGATGGCATAGTCGGTCACGCCGTCGACCAGCAGCCGGAAGTTGCGCTCGCTGTCGCGCAGGGCCTGCTGGGCCAGGCGCTGTTCGGTCATGTCACGGGTGATCTTGGCTAGGCCGATCAGCTCGCCGCGCTCGTCACGTACCGCATCGAGTGCCGTCAGCGCCCAGAACGGCGTGCCGTCCTTGCGCAGGCGCCAGCCTTCGTCCTGATGACGGCCCTCGCGGAGCGCCTTGGCCAGTGCCTTTTCCGGTATGCCGGCTGCCTGCGCCTCGGGCGTGAAGAAGACCGAGAAATGCTGGCCGAGGATTTCCTCGCGGCTGTAGCCGTTGATGCGCTCCGCGCCGAGATTCCAGCTGACCACGTGGCCTTCGGGGTCGAGCATGAAAATGGCGTAATCGACGACGGCGTTGACCAGGTCCCGGTAGGTCTCGGCTGGCAATTCCAGCGTGCGATGAGGATGCGGAGCGGGCATGCAGGGCGTCACCAGGCTGCGTCATGAACGCGCAGGATGCCACGCATGACGGCCAGGTGTCAGATTCCGCCGGTCAGCGGGCGATGACGCCGATGCCTCGCGCCATCAGGGCTGCCGCCAGCGGGATGAAGAGAAACAGCAGCAGCTCGAGGCGGATCGTCATCTTCACCCAGCGTGCGCGCGCGTCGCTCAGCGCCGGCGCCTGGCCGGCCTTGAGGTGGCGCCGCCAGCCGAGGAACGTCACGGTTGGGTAGATCGACAGCAGGGCGACCAGCACGAACAGCCCGACCTTGGCGTGGAAGGCGCTGTTCTGCAGGTAATACTCCAGCCCCTTGCCGAACCAGATGACGCGCGCCAAGCCGGTCGCCAGCACCAGCGCGGCGGCGATACCGAAGGCGACGTCGATGCGGAACAGGCTGCGGGCGCGCTCGAAGCTCAGCGACGGGCGGAACAGCTGGTGTTCGAGCACCAGCAGCGCGAACAGCACGAAGATGGCGAGAAAGTGGAGGTAGGCGGCGATGGCATAGGCCATGTCGGATTCCTTCGTCGGGCCGGTGCGACCGGGCAGGTGGCAAGAACGGCAATGCTGGCTGATTCGCCGGGAATTTGGAATCACCCGGCCGCTGCGTGCGCGCCGTTCATCCAGGCATCGCGGCGATGCAGGCGCCAGGCCAGCACGGCCAGGCACAGGCCGCGCAAGGCCATGAACAGCAGGAACGCGAGCCACAGGCCATCGTTGCCGAGCCCGCGCAACAGCCAGCCGAGCGGCAGGGTCAACGCCACCGCCAGCAGCATGCTGTCGCGCATTTCACGGGCGCGCGTGGCACCGATGAACAGACCGTCGAGCAGGTAGCTCACCACCGCGATCAGCGGCAAGGCGGCCAGGTAGGGCAGGTGCGCCAGGGCCTCGCGGCGCACGGCCTCGATGTCGGTTTGCAGCGCGACGAAAGCTTCGCCGGCAAACACGAAGGCGCCGCTGAACAGCGCCGCCACCACCCCGGACCACAGCCCGCCGACCACCAGCCCGCGACCGAGCGCACAGCGGTCCCGGGCGCCGATCGCATGGCCGCACAGCGCCTCGGTCGCATGCGCGAGGCCATCCAGCGCGTAGGCCGTCAGCATCAGGCCATTGAGCAGCAGGGCATTGGCCGCGACCGTGCTGTCGCCCAGCCGGGCGCCCTGGAAGGCGATCAGGAAGAACACGCCCTGCAGCAACAGCGAGCGGATGAAGATGTCGCGATTCACCGCCAGCAGCGGTCGCCAGTTGCGCCAGTGACGCAAAGCGTCCGCCGCCAGCCGACCGGCATGACGCGCCAGCACCCGCCGGGCCAGCGCAAGCCCGAGCAACGCGCCGCTCCACTCGGCGATGACCGAGGCCCAGGCCGCGCCCGCCACGCCCCAGCCAAGGCCGAGCACGAACCATAGATCGAGCGTGACATTCACGAGGTTGGTGAGCAGCAGCAGGGCGAGCGGGGCCCGCGCGTTCTGCGTGCCGAGAAACCAGCCCACCAGCGCATAGCTCGCCAGGGCAGCCGGCAGCCCGAGCAGGCGAATGCCGAAGTAATCCCGTGCCAGCCCGGCCAGTGCCGGCGACGGCGCCATGCCACGCAGGGCCAGCTCGCTCAGCGGCAGGGCCAGCACCCCGAGCAGGACCGCCAGACCCAGGCCGAGCAGCAGGCTTTGCAGCAGAACCGCCCGCAGCGCGCCGCCATCACCGCGGCCGGCTGCCTGCGCGGCGAAGCCGGTGGTGCCCATGCGCAGGAAGCCGAGACTGCCGACCATCACACCATAGAGCGCCGCACCCACCGCCGCTGCGCCGAGCTGGTGGGCATGCGGCAGGTGCCCGACCACGGCGCTGTCGACCAGCGCCACCAGCGGGATCGACAGGTTGGAGAGCATCATCGGCGCCGCCAGCGACCATACCTGGCGGTGGGTCGGGCGATGCTGGAGGGTATCGCGCAGAGCGGTCATCACGGGGCAGTCGTTCGCAGCGTCGGAAAACGGCGGCCACTATACGGCGCCGTTCCGCTGCGCGTCAGGCGACCCGGCCGCCGCGCGGGTTCAGTGGATTAGCCAGCTCAACAGCCAGAGACCGAGCAGCAGCAGGATCAGGCCGCTGACGATGGCGCGGCGGAAAAAGGCCCGCACCGCCGCGATCAACAACAGCAGCCCGATCACCAGGGCGGCCAGGCTGATCAGCGACTGGTCGATGCCCAGCGTGCGCGACAGACCTTCCAGGAAGTTGTGGCCGGCCGCGGCCAGCAGGCCGAAGAAGCCGCCGAGCGCATCGACGATAAAGCGGATCACCGTGCCCAGTGCGGCGCCGAGCCATTCGAAAAAACCTTCGACCTGCATGTTGCGTTCCTTCAGAAAGAAATGGCGTACGCATCGCACGACCCTCGCTGCTTGGGCTGCCGGCCGCCGCGCCGAGTTCCCGACGTGCGGCGCAGCGGCGTGGATGACGAGGTGTGCGGTGGTCGACGAAATGCTTCAAGAAAATGAAGGGCCCGCCGAAATGAATTCCATGTAACAAAGTTTTGTATACAACACGAAAAATCCTTGCAGTGATCGGAGTCAGCCCATGCATTTCTGGAAACGCAGCATCCAGCGGCAATTGACGTGGAGCATGGGCGCGGCCCTGCTCACCAGCATTCTCATCGTGGTCGCCATCTATTCGAGCGTGGTGAGCCGCCTGACCGAGCGCTACCTGGTCGGACAGGCGCTCCCGGCCAACATCGCCTCGATTCGCAACGACCTCGAGCGCACCCTGACCGCCCCCCTGACCGCCGCGTCTTCGATCGCGAGCAACAGCCTGGTGCAGGACTGGCTCGTCGAGGGCGAGCGCTCCGACCAGGCCGACGCCTTCACGCGGTATCTCGCCGGGGTGAAGCAGGAGCAGAAGGCCCTGACGACCTCCATCGCGGTGCTCGAGAGCGGCAACTATTACAGCGAGGCGGGGCTCGCCCGTACGCTCGAGCGTGGCAACCCGCGCGATGCCTGGTTCTACGGCATGGTCGACAGCGGCATCGAGCGGCGCATCGACATCGACATCGACAAGGCCACGCGCCAGCCGACGCTCTTCATCAACCAGCGCATCAGCGCCGGCGGCCGCACCCTGGGCATCGCCGGCCTCGGCTACAGCCTGGCGAGCATGTCGGAGATGATCCGCGACTTCCGTTTCGGCGAGCGTGGCCAGGTGTATCTGGTCGACGGGAAGGGCCAGGTCAAGGTCCATCCCAACGCCGAGCATAACGGCGCGACGCCGCTGACCCGGCTGGCCGGCGATCAGGCCGCCGCGAGCCTGATGTCGGGTAGCAGCGAGGCGGTTTCCTTCGAGCGAGACGGCGAGACATTCCTGGCGATCGCCCAGCCGCTCGAAACGCTCGGCTGGACGCTGGTCAGCGAAGTGCCGGAAGCCGAGATCTACGCCGAGGCGCGTCGCACCCTGTGGATGACCTGCGCGGTCGGCATCGCCATCGCCCTGTTCTTCCTTGGCCTCGTCGCCCTGCTGGCGCGCGGGCTGGCCCGGCCGATCCGGCAGGTCACCGCGGCACTGGTCGAAATCGGCGGGGGCGGCGGCGACCTCACGCGTCGACTCGACGAGAGTCGTGCGGACGAACTCGGCGACCTGGCGCGTGGCTTCAACCGCTTCCTCGGCAGCCTGCGCGGCCTGATCGGTGACGTGCTCTCGACCAGCGAACGCCTGCGCGTCGCGGTCAAGGAAGTGGCGCAGGTGGTCGACAACACCGCCGACCGCGCCGGCCGGCAGAACGACATGACCGACATGGTCGCCACGGCCGTCAACGAAATGGGCCTGACCGTCCAGGAGATCGCCCGCAACGCCAGCCAGGCGGCCGAAGCCTCGCGGCTGGCCCGCGAAGAAGCGGCGCAGGCGCGGCAGGTGGTCGGCCAGTCGGTGCAGCACATCGAACGCATGTCCGGCGAGATCGGCCAGGCGGCGGGGGCGGTCGGCCAGCTGGCGGACGAGGTCGCCTCGATCGACCAGGTGCTGGCGGTGATCCGCAGCATTTCCGAGCAGACCAACCTGCTCGCGCTCAACGCCGCGATCGAAGCGGCGCGCGCCGGCGAAATGGGGCGCGGCTTCGCGGTGGTCGCCGATGAAGTGCGCACGCTCGCCAGTCGCACGCAGGCGTCCACCGACGAAATCCAGAAGATGATCTCGCGACTCAAGCAGGGCGCCGATACCGCCGTGACCTCGATGCAGGCCGGGCAGAGCGCGACCGTTACGGGTGTCGAATCCAGCCAGCGCACCGGCCAGTCGCTGGCGGCCATCACCGATCAGGTCGAGCGCATCAGCGACATGAACATCCAGGTCGCGACCGCGACCGAGGAACAGTCGTCGGTGACCGAGGAGATCACTCGCAACGTGCAGGGCATCGCCGATCTGGCGCATGCCACCGCCGGTGAAGTGCAGAGCTGCCTGGAGAACTGCCAGGCGCTGAGCGCGCTGGCCGACGACCTGAGCCGCCAGATGGGCAGCTTCCGGCTCTGATCGCCACACCGGAGCCGCCGGCCGCGGCGCTTCGCGATGGCCGTCCATCGCGGCACCGCGGCACCGCCGGTCGCACCGCTCCACGATTAAGCCATCGCGACGCCCGGTTTCCAGCACCGGGCGCACTGCTTCTGAAGGAGCCCGCTTGCGGGCGATCAGATCACCCGGCGACGCCAAGCCGTAGGGCGGATTCAGGAGCGCAGCGAACAATCCGCCGGCGCACCACCGATGCGAGGCCGGTGCATTGCTTCGCGAATGCACCCTACGGGACCAGCGGTCGCGCGCCGGTTCGCGAGCAAGCTCGCTCCTACGAAGAAGCCCAAACCGTGGCGCTTACCTGTAGATGCCCGCTTGCGGGCGATCCGGTGGATCGCAGGGCTGTAACCCAGCCCCGATCGCCGGCAAGCCGGCTCCTACAGGGTCGGCGTGCGTGATTTCGGCCTGCCGGACGACAGGGTCGGCGGGGTGCGCGCTATCACGGCGATCCCGGCTCCGGGACGCCGGTCGCACCGCTCTACGGTTACGTCATCGCGGCGCCCGGTTTTTAGCATCGGGCGCACTGCTTTCTGTAGGAGCCCGCTTGCGGGCGATCAGACCACCCGGCGACGCCAAACCGTAGGGCGGATTCAGGAGCGCAGCGAACAATCCGCCGGCGCACCACCGATGCGAGGCTGGTGCATTGCTTCGCGAATGCACCCTACGGGACCAGCGGTCGCGCGCCGGTTCGCGAGCAAGCTCGCTCCTACGAAGAATCCCAAACCGTGGCGCTTACCTGTAGGAGCCCGCTTGCGGGCGATTCGGCGGATAGCAGGGCTGTACCCAGCCCCGATCGCCGGCAAGCCGGCTCCTACAGGGCCTGCGTGGGTGATTCGGTCTGCCGGACGGCAGGGTTCGGCGGGGTGCGTGCCATCACGGCGACCCCGGCTCTGGGGATGCGCGGTCATCCGATTGCAACCTGACGCCGCCATGCTGCCGCCACCGATGCCGACCGCAATCAGCTCTGGGCCGTGGTGAACAATCCTGAAACGCTGCTGGCGCTCTCGCCGGAGGGCGAGACGCTTGCCCGCTATCCGCTGGACGGTTTCACCGATGTCGAGGCCGTGGCCTATCTGGGTGACGACCGGCTGCTGCTGGTCGAGGAGCGCAGCCAGAAGCTGGTGGTCGTGCCGGTCCCGACGGCCGAGGCACCGCTGCGGGCCGAGGCGGCGGTCTTCTCGCTGGCGCTTGGACTGGCTGGCAACGCTGGCCTGGAGGGCGCCGATTACGACGCGGCGGGCGATCGGCTGTTCCTGGTCAAGGAGCACTCGCCGCGCCAGTTGCTGGAAGTGGCCGGCCTCAGGCGCAGCCTGACGACCGGCGCCACGGCGATCACCCTCACCGACCGCTCGGCCTGGCTCGATGACCATGACATGGCGCGCGATCTGTCGTCGGTTCATCACGACGCCGCGAGCGGCCACCTGCTTCTGCTCAGCGACGAGTCCCGGCTGATGATGGAGCTGGACGGCGAGGGTCGACTCGTCAGCTACCGCTCGCTCTGGGGCGGCTTTGCCGGCCTCGCCGATCGCGTGCCGCAAGCCGAAGGGCTGACGCTGGACGATCAGGGCCGGCTGTACGTGGTCAGCGAACCGAACCTGTTCTACCGGTTCGTCCGCGAGGACTGAGCGCTCAGCCGCGGCGAATCATCCACACGCCGCCGAAGATCAGCAGCAGCCCGGCGACCTTGCCGAGACTGATCGGTGACTGCCGAAAACCGGCCCAGCCGAAGTGATCCAGCACCGTGGCCGCCGACAGTTGACCGGCCAGCACCAGCGCCATGAACAGCAGCGCGCCGATACGCGGCCCGGCGAGCGTCGCGGTGAAGATAAAGAACGCGCCCAGAAAACCGCCAATCCAGTGCCACCAGTGCAGGCCGCGGAAGGCGCCGACCGCGGGCAGCTCCCGCTGCGCAGCGGTGACGGCGAACAGCAGCAGGGTGCCGACCGCGAAGGAAATCAGCGAGGCGGCCATGACGCTGGACAGGTGGCGGGCCAGCTGTCCGTTGATACCGGCCTGCAACGACAGGCAGGCGCCGGCAGCGAAGGGCAGGGCGAGCAGCCACCAGGGCATCGCGGGCATGGGGTTCTCCGTAGTCGGGATCGGGGAAAGGCGCGCAGTGTAGGCCACCCGGCCGTGGCGGGCGATGACCCGGCGCTGCGCGCTCGGCATCCCGACGCGGTCGGAGCGCCTGCGCCCCTACCGCCAGGTGCTCACTTCGGCGGGTACTGCGAAAGCACCTCGGCGACGGTCTGGTTGATCGCCTCGGCACGGGCACGCGGGCCGGGCCGATCGGCCGGCAGGATGCGGCTGGTGCTGCCGCGCCACACCAGCTTGCCGTCGCGGCTGTCGTACAGGTCGATCTGCAGCGTGCCGACCTGGTAGTCGAGCGTGCGCGACTCGACGATGCCGGGGCCGCCCCAGTAGCCGTACCAGGGGCCGATCATGCTGTTGTAGTGCGTCGTCACCTGCTGCTCGCGGTCGTCGACGATCATCCAGGTCTGCACCTCGAGATCGCCCTCGCTACCCGCCGGTGCCGGGCGCAGGCCGCGCTGGTCGAGCTGCTGGCTGACGGCGTCGCGGATGCGCTGCTCGGTCAGGTCGCTCTTGAGGCGCGGGTCGTCGGGCTGGTAGCGCACCGCCGGCTCACGCCAGCTCCATTGCCGGTAGCTGGAAAAGTCGCGGCTGGGGTCGAAGTCGCGTTCGACCTGGGTGGTTTGGCAGGCCGCCAGCAGGACGGCGAGACCGATCAGGGCAAGTCGCTTCATCGTCGGATTCCTCTCATGGCCTCGCTCAACGAGGCGGATAGCTGGACAGCGCCTTCTCGACGGCCTCGCGCAAGGCCTCCCGCTGCTCGGCCTGGCTGTCGCCGGCGCGCACTTCGGCGCCATTGCTCCAGACCTGCTGGCCGGTGGCGGCGTCGTAGAAATTCAGGCGCACCACGGCAACCTGTTCCTCGTACTGGCGCAGACGAGGCCTCGGGCTGCCCCACAAGCCGATGCTGGAATGCCCGCGTCCGTACCCGCCGTAGCCATAGCCGTAATCGCCGTACCCGCCGTAGTCGTCGTAGACCTGGCGGATGCGCGTCTCGGTGGCGAGCTGCGCGCTGACGGCGAGCCCCGCGTCGCGACCTTCGGGCGCGGGGCGCAAGCCGCGCTGGTCCAGTTCGCTGGCGACGATCTCCTGCACCGTGTTGGCGCTGATGGGGCCGGTGCCCGCTGGCGGGGTGCGCCAGGTCCAGTGTCGATAGCTTGAATAGTCGAGCGGCGCCGCCGGATAGGTCGTACTGACGGCTGGCGGATTTGCCGGGGCCGGCGGTAGCGGCGCCGACTGATCGGTATAAGGGTTGGCGCCCTGACAGCCGGCCAGCGCCCCGGCCATCAGCGCCGTCAACCCGTGTGCGCGACGAGGCAGCATGCGTCCTCCGAGCCGGCTCAGCGTGGCCGGCACAACCAATGCAGATAACGCCCGAGTCCGGCGAAGGCCGGGTGGCGACGGTACGCCAGCTCCATCTCCAGCAGATCGGCCGGCTCGGTGCGCGCCTGGAAGTCCGGCGGCATGTAGTCATGGAACACCCGAACCCCGCTGGTACGTTCGACCCGCCAGGCCGGGTCGAGTTGCGCCGCCAGCTCGCGCGGATCGAGCGGTTCCTGCGGTGTGAGGCTCTGTCGTTCGCCGGCCAGCCGGCCGCTGCGCAGCTTGCGGAAATGGCCCTTGAGCAGGTTGCGATAGACCAGCGCATCGCGGTTGTAGAAGGCCAGCGACAGCCAGCCGTCATCGGCGGTCGCGCGCCGCAAGAGCGACAGGATCGCCTGCGGCTCGGCCAGCCACTCGAGCACCGCGTGGCAGACCACCAGATCGAAGGTGCCCTCGAGCGCCTCGTCCAGTTCCTGCCAGGGCGCCTGAATGAAGGTCGCCTCGCAGCCGGCCTCGGCAAAGCGTTCGCGCGCGCCCTCGATCATCGGCACGGCGGGCTCGGTCAGGGTGACCCGGTGGCCCTGCTGCGCCAGCCACAGGCTCATGTGCCCGAGCCCGGCGCCGATGTCGAGCACCCGCAGTGGTCGGGCCGGCAGCACCTCGCTGAGATCGGCCTGCAACACGGCCAGGCGGATCGCCCCCTTGGCGCCGCCGTAGATCTTCTCGGCAAAGCGGGCCGCCAGCGCGTCGAAATGCCGGTCGCTCATCGGGCGAACCGCCGCTCGTTGTCGGCCAGCTTGGTGAGCAGCGCCTGTTCCATGTCGATGCCCAGCTCGCCGCATAGCAGCACCAGGTACATCAGGATGTCGCCAACCTCTTGCCCCGCATGCGCGAGCGCCTCGGCCGGCAGCCGGCGCGACTCGTCCTCGTTCAGCCACTGGAAGATTTCGACCAGCTCGGCCATCTCGACGCTGGCGGCCATCGCCAGGTTCTTCGGGCTGTGGAAGCGCTGCCAGTCGTTGCGGTCGCGGATGGCGTGAAGGCGGCGGGTGATGGCGTCGAGGTTCATGCGTGGCTCGCAAGGACGGGGAGGGCGGCTAGCTTCCGTCAGGACACCGATGTGGGCAAGCGTGCGGCCTCCGGCGCCAGCGCGGACTGCCGCCGCTTCAACAGACGCTCGATGGCCTCGATGCCGGGCCGGTACTCGCCCTGCTCGACCGCCGCCAGCGCCGCGTCGAGTACGCGCCGGGCGATCGCCTCGTGCTGCTGAGAGATGGCGTTGACGGGCACCGGCAGGAAGTCGAGCAACTGGGCGTCGCCAAAGGTCGCCAGTTGAAGCTCGTCCGGCCACAGCTGCGCGCGCTCGTGGAGGGCGTCGAAGACGCCTTCGAGCAGCACATAGGCGGTGGTGATCAGCGCATCCGGCAGCGGGGCGTCGAGCAGGGCCAGGGCTTGCTCGCGGCCGCAGGCACGGCTGAATTCGGCCGCTTGCAGGACGCTGACCCGCCCATCGAAACCTTCCAGTGCTTCGCGAAACCCTTGCTCGCGTGCCTGGCTGATGGGCAGCTCCGGCCGGGCGCTGATCAGGGCGATGTGGTTTGGCCGCCGGCCGAGCAGCGAGGCCGTCAGGGCGCGGCCGGCGGCGCGGTCGTCGCTGACCACCGAATGGAATGCCGCCGGATCGAGCGCCCGGTCCACCGCGACCACCGGCAGGCCGGCCTTGAGCAGGCGCTGGTAGGTGTCGTCGCCCATCGGCAGGCAACTGGCGACGATCAGCGCATCGCAGCGACGCGAGCGCAGGACCCGCAGCACCTGGCGTTCCGTGTCCGGGTCGTCGTCGGAGCTGGCGATCAGCAGCTGGTAGCCACGTTGCCGGGCCATCCGCTCCAGGCACTTGGCCAGGCGCGCGTAACTGGGGTTCTCCAGGTCCGGAACGATGAAGCCGAGGGTGCGCGACTGGCCGCGGCGCAGGCCGGCGGCCTGCTGGTCGGGCTGGTAGCCCTGCTGACGCACGATCTCCAGCACGCGATCGACGGTCGCCTGGCTGATGCGTCGTCGGGCCGCCTGACCGTTGACCACATAACTGGCGGTGGTAACGGAAACTCCGGCGAGCCGGGCGATGTCGGTCAGTTTCAAGGGTCGTCCTGCGAAGTCGCTGAGTCGTGGGGCTTCAAGAATCGCTCAGGATTGAGTACCGTGCCAGTCTTGGTGAAACGTTTCAGCAACGCTCCGGCGACAACAAGACACCCGGCGCCGACCCGCGAGGCCGCCAGGCCCGGCCCCGGTCGCGCCCGCCGGGCACAGGAGAATTCCATGCTCGAGTTGAATGCGCAGCACATCCGCATGCACCAGTCCGCCCCCGACAAGCCCGCCGCGCTCGAGCAGATTGCCCAGGCGCTGAGCGCCGACGGTCTGGTCGCAGCCGGTTACCTGGCCGGGCTTCAGGCACGGGAGGCGCAGGGCTCGACCTACCTCGGCCAGGGGATCGCCATCCCGCATGGCACGCCCGAGACGCGCGATCAGGTCCACAGCACTGGCGTGCGGCTGCTGCACGTCCCCGGCGGCGTCGACTGGGGCGACGGGCAGGTCGTCTACCTGGCGATCGGCATCGCCGCGCGCTCGGATGAACACCTGCGGCTGCTGCAATTGCTGACCCGCGCCTTGGGCGAGAGCGACCTCAGCCAGGCGCTGCGCGACGCACAGACCGCCGACCAGATCATCGACCTGCTCAAGGGCGCGCCGCAGGAACTGGCCCTCGATGGCCAGCTGGTCGCGCTGAACACTGAAGCCGAGGATTTCGACGAACTGGCCTGGCAGGGCGTGCGCCTGCTCAAGCGTGCCGACTGCGTGGCGCAGGGCTTCGGTCAGCAGCTCCCGATCGACGAGGCGCTGCCGCTGGGCCAGGGCCTGTGGTGGCTCAGCAGCGACCAGGCGGTGCAGCGACCGGGGCTGGCCTTCGTCACCCCGGCGCGTCCGCTGGTTCATCAGGATCAGCCCGTCGAGGGCCTGTTCTGCCTGGCCAGCCTCGGCGAAGCGCACCGGGCGATGCTCGAGCGGCTGTGCGATCTGCTCATCCAGGGCCGGGCCGGCGAGCTCAGCCAGGCGACCTCCAGTCGCGCGGTGGTTCAGGCGCTCGGCGGCCAGCTGCCGGTCGACTGGCCGAGCGCGCGCGTACCGTTGGCCAACGCACATGGGCTGCATGCTCGGCCGGCCAAGGTGCTGACGGAGTTGGCGCAGCAGTTCGATGGCGAGATCCGGCTGCGCATGGCCGATACCGATGCGCCGGGCGCCGATGCGCCGGGCGTGTCGGCCAAGAGCCTAAGCAAACTGCTGGCGCTGGGCGCCCAGCGTGGCCAGGTGCTGGAATTTCTCGCCGAGCCGGCGATCGCCGAGAGCGCCCTGCCGGCGCTCGTGGCGGCGGTACGTGACGGACTGGGCGAAGCGGTGGACCCGCTGCCCGAAGACAGTGGCGAGCCGCTGGCCGAGCAGCCGCCGGCCGCGCCGCTCGACTCGGCCGTGCGCCCGCCGGCGGCAGGCACGCGCCTGCAAGCCACCGCGGCCTCGCCCGGCATCGCCATCGGCCCGGCGCTGGTGCGCAAGCCGGTCGCCCTGCATTACCCGGAGCGTGGCGAGGCGCCGGACGTCGAGCTCAAGCGCCTGGATGCGGCGCTGGAGCAGGTCTTCCACGAGATCGGCGCGCTCATCGCCGAGGCGGAGATCGACAGCATCCGCGACATTTTCACCACCCACCAGGCCATGCTGCGCGACCCTGCTTTGCGCGAGGACGTCACCGTCCGTTTGCAGACCGGGGCGAGCGCCGAGGCGGCGTGGGCGGCGGAGGTCGAGGCGGCGGCCCGCCAGCAGGAGGCGCTGCATGACGCCTTGCTGGCCGAGCGCGCCGCGGACCTGCGCGATGTCGGCCGCCGGGTCCTGGCCTGCCTGGTCGGCGCCGAGTCCGAGCAGGCGCCGGACGAGCCCTACATCCTGGTGATGGACGAAGTCGCGCCGTCCGATGTCGCCACCCTCAACCGGCAGCGCGTCGCCGGCATCCTGACCGCACGCGGCGGGCCGACCTCGCACAGCGCGATCATCGCCCGCGCACTCGGCATCCCGGCCCTGGTCGGCGCGGGCGAGCAGGTGCTGGCGCTGGCTTCGCGCACGCCGTTGCTGCTCGACGGTGATCGCGGCGAGTTGCAGGTGTCGCCCGACGATGCGGCGCTCGAGCGGGCCCTGGCCCTGCGGACGCAGCGCGCCGAGCGCCAGCGGCTGGCCGATGAGTGCCGGCTCGAACCGGCGCGTACGCGCGACGGCCATCGTGTCGAGGTGGTCGCCAACATCGGCGCCAGCGGCGAGACCGCGGAGGCCGTCGAGCGGGGCGCCGAAGGCATCGGCCTGCTGCGCACCGAACTGGTGTTCATGGACCACGCGCAGGCCCCCGACCAATCCACCCAGGAAGCCGAATACCGGCGTGTACTCGATGCGCTCGAAGGTCGCCCGCTGGTGGTGCGCACGCTCGATGTCGGCGGCGACAAGCCACTGCCCTACCTGCCGATGCCGGCCGAAGAAAACCCCTTCCTCGGCGTGCGCGGCATTCGCCTGAGCCTGCAGCGTCCGGCCCTGCTGGAGACCCAGTTGCGGGCGCTGCTGGCCTCGGCCGGCACCCGCCCGTTGCGGATCATGTTCCCGATGGTCGGCACGGTGGAGGAGTGGCGCGAGGCCCGCGCCATGGTCGACCGGCTGCTGCCTGAGTACGCCGTGCCCGATCTGCAGGTCGGCATCATGGTCGAGGTGCCGAGCGCCGCGCTGCTGGCGCCGGTGCTGGCGGCCGAAGTCGACTTCTTCAGCGTCGGCACCAATGACCTGACCCAGTACACCCTGGCCATCGACCGCGGCCATCCGACGCTGTCCGCCCAGGCCGACGGGCTTCACCCGGCGGTGCTGCGGCTGATCCAGATGACCGTCGAGGCGGCGCACGCCCACGGCAAGTGGGTCGGCGTCTGTGGCGAGCTGGCGGCCGACGCCGCCGCGGTGCCATTGCTCGTCGGCCTGGGCGTCGATGAGCTGAGCGTCTCGGCGCGCAGCATTGCGCTGGTCAAGGCGCGGGTGCGCGAACTCGAACTGGCCCGGTGTCAGGTGCTGGCGCGCGAAGCGCTGTCGCTGGCCGGGCCGCGTGAAGTCCGCGCCCATGTGCTGGAGGGCTGAGGCATGGCGAAGATTCTGACCGTCACGCTCAACCCGGCACGGGATCTCACGGTGCGGCTGCCGGCGTTGCGGCCGGGCGAGGTGAACCGCGGCGAGGCGCTGCACGTGCAGGCGGCCGGCAAGGGGCTGAACGTGGCCCAGGTGCTGGCCGATCTTGGGCATGCGCTGACCGTGACGGGCTTTCTCGGGGCCGACAACCCGCAGCCCTTCGAGGCGCTGTTCGCCGCGCGCGGGTTCGACGACCGCTTCATCCGCGTGCCTGGGCAGACGCGCAGCAACCTCAAGCTCGCCGAGGCCGACGGGCGCGTCACCGATATCAACGGGCCGGGCCTGATGATCGATCCGGCCGCCTGCGACGCCCTGCTGGCGCGGCTCGATGCCACCGTGCCCGGCCACGCCGCGGTGGTGGTCGCCGGCAGCCTGCCGCGCGGGATCGACCACCTGTGGTTCGGCCACCTGCTGGGGCGCATCGCGCGTCACGGCGTGCCCGTCGCACTGGATACCAGCGGCCCGGCGCTGGCCGCGGGGTTGCGCACGCGGCCGTGGCTCGCCAAGCCCAATCTCGACGAGTTGGCCGAGGTGTCGGGCCGGGCGCTCGATGACGAGGCGGTGCTGGCCGACGAGGCGGGCCGGCTGCTCGCCGCCGGCGTGACGCACCTGGTGGTGTCGCGCGGTGCCGACGGCGTCAGCTGGTTCGGCGCCGAAGGTCAGTGGCGTTCGACGCCCCCGCGGGTGCAGGTCGTCAGCACGGTCGGTGCCGGGGATTCGCTGCTCGCCGGCATGCTGCACGGCCTGCTCGAAGGCTGGCCGCCCGAACGCACGCTGCGACAGGCCACCGCCATCGCCGCGCAGGCCGTTGCGCAGATCGACTTCGGCATCACCGATCGCGCCGGCCTCGCCGACCTCGACGCCGCCACCGCCGTGCAGGCGCTTGGCCCGAACAAGAACAAGGGATAACCGACATGAACCTTCTTATCGTGACCGCCTGCCCCAACGGCATGGTGACCAGCGTACTGACCTCCCGGTTGCTGGAGGCGGCGGCGCATCGGCTCGGCTGGTCGATGCGCGTCGAAGTGCACGACCCGCAGGCGATCGGCTCGCCGCTCAGCGAGCGCGACATTGCCGAGGCGGAGCTGGTGGTGGTGGTCAAGACCGGCCCGCTCGCGTTGGATCGCTTCGTCGGCAAACGCCTGGTCCAGTCGACGCCGGCGCAGGCCCTGCGTGACCCGGAGGCCTTCCTGCGCGAGGCGCAACAGACGGCCGAGCCCTACGCCGGCGCCGTTGATGCCCCGGTTGCCACCGCGCCCGCTGACAAACCCAGACTAGTGGCCGTCACGGCCTGCCCGACGGGCGTCGCCCACACCTTCATGGCCGCGGAGGCCTTGCAGCAGGCGGCGATCAAGCTCGGCTACGACCTCAAGGTGGAAACCCGCGGCTCGGTCGGCGCGCGCAATCAGCTCGACGCCCAAGCCATCGCCGAGGCGGACGCCGTGCTGCTGGCCACCGACATCGAGGTCGACGTGACGCCCTTTGCCGGCAAGCGGGTCTATCGCTGCGGTACCGGTGTCGCGCTGAAGCAGCCGGAGGCGACGCTCAAGCGAACCCTGGAGGAGGCCGCCGTTCTCGCGGGCGCCGGCGCTCCGGCCAACAGCGAGCGCAAGCCGGAGAAAACCGGCGTCTACAAGCACCTGCTGACGGGCGTGTCCTACATGCTGCCGATGGTGGTGGCGGGCGGCTTGCTGATCGCGCTGTCGTTCGTCTTCGGCATCGAGGCGTTCAAGGAAGAAGGCACGCTGGCAGCCGCCTTGATGATGATCGGCGGCGAGACGGCCTTCAAACTGATGGTGCCGCTGCTGGCCGGTTACATCGCCTATTCCATCGCCGACCGACCGGGACTGGCGCCCGGCATGATCGGCGGGCTGTTGGCCGGCACGCTCGGGGCCGGCTTCATCGGCGGCATCATCGCGGGCTTTCTGGCGGGCTACTCGGCGCTGGCCGTGGTGCGCTGGGTCAAGCTGCCGGCCAGCGTCGAGTCGCTCAAGCCGATCCTGATCATTCCGCTGCTCGCCAGTCTGTTCACCGGACTGGTGATGATCTACGTCGTCGGCGCGCCGGTGGCGCAGATGCTGGCGGGTCTCACGACATTCCTCGACACCATGGGCACCTCGAATGCCATCCTCCTCGGGCTGCTGCTCGGCGCGATGATGTGCATCGACCTCGGCGGCCCGGTCAACAAGGCCGCCTATGCGTTCTCGGTGGGCCTGCTGGCGTCGCAAAGCTACGCGCCGATGGCCGCGACCATGGCCGCCGGCATGGTGCCGCCGATCGGCATGGGCATCGCCAGCCTGCTCGCTCGCCGCAAGTTCGCCCAGAGCGAGCGCGAGGCCGGCAAGGCGGCGCTGGTGCTGGGCTGCTGCTTCATCTCCGAAGGTGCCATCCCGTTCGCGGCGAAGGACCCGCTGCGGGTGATTCCGGCCAGCATCGCCGGCGGCGCGCTCACCGGTGCGCTGTCGATGGCCTTCGGCGCCAAGCTCCTCGCGCCGCACGGCGGGCTGTTCGTGCTGCTGATCCCCAACGCGATCAACCACGCATTGCTCTACCTGCTGGCCATCGCCGCGGGGAGTCTGCTGACCGGCGTGATCTACGCCATGATCAAGCGAAACGAGGCCGACCCGCTGGCAGTCGGGGCGGCGCAGGGTGGGTCGGTGTAGGCGCCTCGTGCATCGGCGTGGCCTTTGATCGCCCGCAAGCGGGCTCCTACAGGGAGTGTGGCTGGGTCCGGTGCGGTGGGCAGGGCGGTTTTTGTAGGAGCCGGCTTGCCGGCGATGGGCCCCGGCCCGCTCGCCGAACGTTCGTGCCGGTTTGGCCTTTGATCGCCCGCAAGCGGGCTCCTACAAAGGCGCGGGAATGACAGGTGTTTGTGCGGGGGCCTGCTGAGCGGCGTGTGTGTTATCGGTGGGCAGGGCGGTTTTTGTAAGAGCCGGCTTGCCGGCGATGGGCTCGGCCCGCTCGCCGAACGTTCGTGCCGGTTTGGCCGTTGATCGCCCGCAAGCGGGCTCTTACAAGGTGCGCGGGAATGGCTGGTCTTTGTGCGGGGGCCTGCTGAGCGGCGTGTGTGTTATCGGTGGGCAGGGCGGTTTTTGTAGGAGCCGGCTTGCCGGCGATGGGGCCTCGCCGCGCGCCCGGACGCGCATCCATCTGGTTCAGAGCCAGGCCGCATCCCACCAGGGGTAGTCGCCAATACGGTTGACCAGGCCGGCGCGTAGGGGGTTGGCTACGATGTAGCGGGCAACCGTAAGCACGTCTTCATCGTGGCGTAGCGCGCGATCGTGAAATCCCTTCTGCCAGACCCGGCCGCTGGTGCCGTGGATTCGATTGATTGCGATGGCGCTACGCGATTTGAGCTGTAGCACCAGTCTGGACAGCGGCATGTTGTCCAGTTGTACCAGCCAATGCAGATGGTCGGGCATCACGACCCAGGCGAGGGAAAGGCCGGCGCGTTGCTCATGCAAGCGACGCATTTCTGCGATAAGCGAGCGCGCCAGGCGCCCGTCATGAAACAGCGGCCGGCGATGCTGTGTCACAGCGGTCAGCAGATAGGTGCGGCCGGGTTCGGAGAACCGGCCGGCGCGCAGGGCGCGACCGTGGTGGGCGATAGTGCTGGCATCCATTCCAGTTCTCGCGGCAGGGGGATGGCGTAGGAGCCCGCTTGCGGGCGATCGCTTTTTTGGCGCAGTGCACAATCGCCCGCAAGCGGGCTCCTACGAAAGCGAACCGGGACCCCGCCTGCTTAATGCGTCTCGCGCGTCGCCCGGAATTTCACCTCGGGCCAGCGCTCTTCCATCAGGCTGAGGTTGACCCGCGTCGGGGCCAGGTAGGTGAGGTGGCCGCCGCCGTCCACGGCGAGGTTTTCGTAGGCCTTGTCCTTGAATTCCTTGAGTTTCTTTTCGTCGCTGCACTCGATCCAGCGGGCCGACCAGACGTTGATCGCCTCGTAGGCGCACTCGACCTTGTATTCCTCTTTCAGCCGGCTGGCGACGACGTCGAACTGCAGCACCCCGACCGCGCCGAGGATGATGTCGTTGTTGCGCTCGGGGAAGAACACCTGGGTCGCGCCTTCCTCGGCCAGTTCCTGCAGGCCCTGGCGCAGCTGCTTGGACTTGAGCGGGTCCTTCAGGCGCACGCGGCGGAACAGCTCCGGTGCGAAGTGCGGAATGCCGGTGAAGCCCAGCGTTTCCCCTTCGGTGAAGGTGTCCCCGATCTGGATGGTGCCGTGGTTGTGCAGGCCGATGATGTCGCCGGCCCAGGCTTCTTCGAGCATTTCGCGTTCGCTGGAGAAGAAGGTCAGGGCGTCGGCGATCTTCAGGTCTTTCTTCGTGCGCACATGGCGCAGTTTCATGCCCTTTTCGTACTTGCCCGAGCAGATGCGCATGAAGGCGATGCGGTCGCGGTGTTTCGGGTCCATGTTCGCCTGGATCTTGAACACGAAGCCGGTGAACTTCTCCTCGGTGGGCTCGACGCTGCGCTCGTTGGCGACCCGCGAGAGCGGCCGCGGGGCCCAGTCGGCAATCGCATCGAGCACGTGGTCGACGCCGAAGTTGCCGAGCGCGGTGCCGAAGAACACCGGGGTCATTTCGCCGTTGAGGAAGGCGTCCTTGTCGAATGCGTGGCAGGCGCCCTGGACCAGCTCCAGCTCATCGACGAAGCGGTCGTACAGGTCGCCCAGGTGCGTGCGGGCTTCGTCAGAATCGAGCTTTTCGATCACCTTGGTCGCGATGCGCTCGTGACCGTGGCCGGGGGTGTAGACGTAAATCCTGTCGTCGGCGAGGTGGTACACGCCCTTGAAGTCGCGGTACGAGCCGATCGGCCAGGTGATGGGCGCGGCCTTGATCTTGAGCACCGCCTCGATCTCGTCGAGCAGCTCGATGGGGTCGCGGATGTCGCGGTCGAGCTTGTTGATGAAGCTCACGATGGGCGTGTCGCGCAGGCGGCAGACGTCCATCAGGGCGATGGTCCGCGGCTCGACGCCCTTGCCGCCGTCGAGCACCATCAGTGCGCTGTCCACGGCGGTCAGGGTGCGGTAGGTGTCTTCCGAGAAGTCTTCGTGGCCGGGGGTGTCGAGCAGGTTGATCATGTGCTCGCGGTAGGGGAACTGCATCACCGAGGTGGTGATGGAGATGCCGCGCTGCTTTTCCATTTCCATCCAGTCGGAGGTGGCATGACGGTCGGATTTGCGCGACTTGACCGTGCCGGCCACGGCGATCGCCTGGCCCATCAGCAGCAGTTTCTCGGTGATGGTGGTCTTGCCCGCGTCGGGGTGGGAAATGATGGCGAACGTGCGGCGTTTCGCGACTTCGGCGGCCTGGGTGGTCATGGCGGTCCCGGTTGGAATGCGTGTCGGAAAAAAGCCGGCGATTATAGAGCAAAGCCCCCCGGCCCGTCCCCGACGGCCGAAGGGCGGCGGGTGCCGGCGGGCGGACCACCGGAACATCAGGCGGTCATCTCGGTCGGTTACAACAGAAGGGGTTCGCTCGTCCCGCGAAATTGCAGGCGTTGTCCTGGATTCAATTGATCTCAGGGGGCGGTGGCTCTAAAGTTCGCGCCCGAACGTCCATGCTGGAAACGATCCATCCGGCTCAAGTACTGACGACGAGAGGTTGCCGGTTTTCGAACCTGAAGAGCGTGGCTCGCAGGGTTCGCCGGGGCCGGTGATGCTCGGCGACGTGCCTTGGGAAGTAGGCGAACCAAAATGGGGAAACTGTCAGACGTTCGCGGCCTCGCGCCACCCCGTGCTCACTCTTCCGTTCCGCCAACTGGAGCCTTGCATGTCGATCAAGATCGAAGACTACTACCCGCGCGAAACCTTCCAGAAGATGAAGGCGTTCGCCGATGAGCGTGAAACCCCGTTCGTCGTCATCGACACGAAGATCATCAGCGATTCGTACGACCAGCTCGTCGGCAACTTCCCGTTCGCCAAGATCTACTACGCCGTCAAGGCCAACCCGGCCACCGAGATCACCGAGCTTTTGCGCGACAAGGGCTCGAACTTCGATATCGCCTCGATCTACGAGCTGGACAAGGTGATGGCCACCGGTGTCGGCCCGGAGCGCATCAGCTACGGCAACACCATCAAGAAATCCAAGGACATCCGCTACTTCTACGAGAAGGGCGTGCGCATGTTCGCCACCGACTCCGAAGCCGACCTGCGCAACATCGCCAAGGCCGCGCCGGGCTCGAAGGTCTACGTGCGGATCCTCACCGAGGGTTCCAACACCGCCGATTGGCCGCTGTCGCGCAAGTTCGGCTGCCAGACCGATATGGCGCTGGACCTCTTGATCCTCGCCAAGCAGTTGGGCCTGGAGCCTTACGGCGTGTCCTTTCACGTGGGTTCGCAGCAGCGCGACATCGACGTCTGGGACGCCGCCATCGCCAAGGTCAAGGTGATCTTCGAGCGCCTGAAGGAAGAGGACGGCATCGTCCTGAAGATGATCAACATGGGCGGCGGCTTCCCGGCCAACTACATTGCCAAGACCAATGACCTGACCACCTACGCCGACGAGATCATCCGCTTCCTGAAGGACGACTTCGGCGACGAGCTGCCCGAGATCATCCTCGAGCCTGGCCGCTCGCTGATCGCCAACGCCGGCGTGCTGGTCTCCGAAGTGGTGCTGGTGTCGCGCAAGTCGCGCACCGCGGTCGAGCGCTGGGTGTTCACCGACGTGGGCAAGTTCAGCGGCCTGATCGAAACCATGGACGAGTCCATCAAGTTTCCGATCTGGACCGAGAAGAAAGGCGAGATGGAGGAAGTGGTCATCGCCGGCCCGACCTGTGACAGCGCCGACATCATGTACGAGCACTACAAGTACGGCCTGCCCTTGAACCTGGCCAGCGGCGACCGCCTGTACTGGTTCTCCACGGGCGCCTATACCACCAGCTACAGCGCGGTGGAATTCAACGGCTTCCCGCCGCTGAAGGCGTACTACATCTAAGGCCGATAGGCTGCAAGGAAAGCCCCGCTTCGCAGGCTGTGTGAAACCTACTGTGCTCGGTTAGGCCGCGCCGAGACAGGCTTGGACGCGAGCGCAGTTCGCTTCCAGGCCTGCTTGCGAGGACGTGCAGTCCTTGCCTGGCCGTTGCTCGCTACGTTTCTGCGCAGCCTGATCGGCGGAGTTTTTCGTTTCAGGGCTGGGCTTGGCGCCTCCCTGGACGCGGTGCCCGGCGGAACCGGGCACCGGCGGCGGTCACGGCATCTGGACTTCGATGACGCCGTCGGCATTGAGGGTGATGGTCTGGGTGCCGGCTTCTATTTCCGGTACCGGTGCGGCTTCCATCAGGGACTTCATGGCATAGCCGCGGTTGACCGGATGCATGCCGCCTTCGCTGCCCAGGTTCAGGCTGACCAGCTTGTAGCCGCTACCGCCGAGGGCCTCGGTCGCCAGTTGCGCGCGGGCGCGGAAGGCCGCCACGGCATCCTTCATCAGGGCTTCTTCGTTCTGCTTGCGGATGGCCTCGGAGACGCTGAAGTGCATCTCGCCCATCTTCAGCGTTTTCAGCAACTCGGCGGTCAGGGTGGAGAGGGCGGCGAAATCGGTGCTTTCCAGGCGGATTTCGGCGCGCTCGCGCCAGGCGACGATGCGCTCGCCGTCTTCGCCGTAGACCGGGTAGCTGTGGCGGCTGCCAAGGCTGACCGTGACGCCTTTCTGGGCGCGGGCCTTCTGCAAGGCCGCGTTCAGCGTCTGCGTGGTCTGCGCGGCGAGCTGGGCCGGATCCTCCTGCTGCGCTTCACTGTAGAGGGTGACGTGCATGCGGTCCTGGACGACTTCGGTGCTGGCATCGGCGTGCAGAGACACCTGGTTGTAGCGCAGCGCATCGTCCGCCATGGCGGCGGTTCCGGCGATCGAAAGGGCCAGCCCGAGCAGGCAGCTGGGCAACAGGCGGTATGAAAGCATGGTCGAATCCTTTGCTGGTCGTGAACGGGCGCGAGCCCTCGGCGGCATGCCGGAGCCGTCTTTCTCTGCGTCCCGTTGCCACATGTCAATAGGGTCCGGGGCGCCTTGGTTATACTCGCCGAACCATTTGGAGCCCCCATGTACGCACCTGTCCAGCTGCTGTCGGCGAGTCGTCAGAACCTGCGTCGCCTGACGCTCATTCGCATTCTCGTGCTGGCGGCGCAGGCCGGCTCGGTCGGGCTGGCCTATGCGACGCACCTGTTGCCGCTGCCCTGGCTTGCGCTCTGCGTCACCCTCGCCGTGTCCGGCGCGCTGTGCCTGGCGACCGCGCTGCGCCTGCGCGGCCCGTGGCCCGTCACCGAACTGGAATACGCCGCGCACCTGGCCGTCGACCTGATCGTGCACAGCGTGCTGCTGTACTACACCGGCGGATCGACCAACCCGTTCGTGTCCTACTACCTGGTGCCGCTGACCATCGCCGCGGCAACCCTGCCCTGGCTGTACTCGGTGGTGCTGAGCGGGTTGGCGCTGGCGGGCTACACGCTCCTGCTGTTCCTCTACGACCCGCTGTTCCTGCCCGGCTCCTACCGCGCGACCTTGCAGATCTACGGCATGTGGCTGAGCTTCGCGCTGGCCGCCGGGCTGATCACCTTCTTCGTCGCGCGCATGGCCGAAGAGCTGCGCCGACAGGAGCAGTTCCAGGCCCAGCGCCGCGAGGAGAGCATGCGCGACCAGCAGTTGCTGGCGGTCGCGACCCAGGCGGCCGGCGCCGCCCATGAGCTCGGCACACCCCTGGCGACCATGAGCGTGCTGCTCAAGGAGCTGCGCCAGACGCACCAGGATCCGCACCTGCTCGAAGACCTCGGCCTGCTGCAATCGCAGGTCCAGCTGTGCAAGGAGAGCCTGCAACACCTGGTCCGCGCGGCCGAGGCGGATCGACGCCAGGCGATTCTCGAGCAGACGGCCCGCGAATGGGTCGAATCGGTGCTCAAGCGCTGGCACCTCATGCGGCCCGAGGCGACCTATCGCTTCGAGTGCCAGGGGCGCGGCAGCGCGCCGCGCATGATGCCGCCGGCCGACCTCAGCCAGTCCCTGCTGAACCTGCTCAACAACGCCACGGACGCCTCGCCTGACAACCTGAACATCCGCCTGGAGTGGGACGCGCAGTGGATCACTGTCACCATCCGCGACAATGGCCCCGGCGTGCCGCTGGCGATTGCCGAGCAGATCGGGCGGCCGTTCTTCACGACCAAGGGCAAGGGATTCGGCCTGGGCCTGTTCCTCAGCCAGGCGAGCGTGACCCGCGCCGGCGGCACCGTTAAGTTGTACAACCACGAGGATGGCGGCACGCTGACCGAGCTGCGGCTTCCCCACGGGGCCACGCGTCCCTGATCGATACGCGAGGAGCGGAAATGAGCGACGAACACCTGATAGACGGCGAAGAGCATCCCCATCTGCTGCTGGTCGACGACGATGCGACCTTCACCCGCGTGATGGCGCGCGCGATGGACCGGCGCGGTCTGCGCGTGAGCATCGCCGGCTCGGCCGAAGAGGGCCTCGTGCTGGCCAGGCAGGACACCCCCGACTATGCCGTGCTCGACCTGAAGATGGACGGCGACTCGGGACTGGTGCTGCTGCCCAAGCTGCTGGAGCTGGATCCGGAGATGCGCGTCGTCATCCTGACCGGCTATTCGAGCATCGCCACGGCGGTCGAAGCGATCAAGCGCGGAGCCTGCAATTACCTCTGCAAGCCGGCGGACGCCGATGACGTGCTGGCCGCGTTGCTATCCAAGCACGCCGATCTCGAGACGCTGGTGCCGGAGAATCCGATGTCGGTCGATCGGCTCCAGTGGGAGCACATCCAGCGCGTGCTCGCCGAGCACGACGGCAATATCTCGGCGACGGCTCGCGCGCTGGGAATGCACCGCCGAACGCTGCAGCGCAAGCTGCAGAAGCGCCCCGTGCGGCGCTGATCGGCGCCTCGGCGATACGCGGCGATCGGCGGTCGGGCTGAGCTCACCCGGCGGCTTTTTCTCTTACCATGTGCGGCCGAGCCGTCTGCCGAGCCGTCCATGCTTGCCCTAGTTGTCCAGACCCTCAGCGTCACCACGCCCGTCTTCGCCATGCTGCTGCTGGGCATGGTGCTGAAACGGCTCGGCGCGATCGATGTGGCCTTCATCAATACGGCGTCGAGCCTGGTGTTCAACGCCACCATGCCGGCGCTGCTCTTCCTGTCGATCTACAACGCCGATCTGGAGACGGCCTTGCAGCCGGCCTTGCTGGGCTATTTCCTGCTGGCCAATGTGGCGGGCTTCTTTCTGATCTGGGGATGGGCGCGGTGGCGGGTACCGCGGATCGACCGCGGCGTTTACGTCCAGGGCGCCTTCCGCGGCAACAACGGCATCGTCGGGCTCGCGCTGGCGACCAGCCTGTACGGCGATCTCGGGTTGTCGCTGGGCGGCTTGCTCGCCGGCGCGGTAATCCTCATCTACAACGTCTTTTCCGCCATCGTGCTCGCCGTCTACAGCCCGAACGGCAATACGAACCCTCGCGCGATCGCCGTGGGCGTGGCCAAGAACCCGCTGGTGATCGGCGTCTTGTCGGCCATTCCCTTCGCCTATTGGCAAGTGGGCCTTCCGCAGTGGTTGCTGACCTCGACCGAGTATTTCGCCGGGATGTCGCTGCCGCTGGCGCTGATCTGCATCGGTGGTTCGCTGTCGCTGTCGGCGCTGCGTGACGGTCGGCGGACCGCCATTGGCTCCAGCCTGATGAAGATGGTCTGGTTTCCGGCGCTGTTCACGGCGCTCGCCTGGCTGCTGGGTTTTCGTGGAGCGGAGCTTGGTGTGCTGTTTCTCTATTTCGCCAGCCCGACGGCGGCCGCCAGCTATGTGATGGCCCGTGCCGCCAACGCCAACCACCAGCTCGCCTCGGCCATCATCGTGATGACCACGCTGATGGCGGCGATCACCATCAACCTCGGCATTCTGGCGTTGCAGACCCTCGGCTGGATCTAGCCGGCCCCGACTCGGCGATGCAGGCGCCAGTAGCGCAGCGCCAGTACCGCCAGGGTGACGGCCGTCAGCGGTAGCGCATACCCCAGCAGCGCATGGCCCAGCGTCTCGGCGAGCGGGCGCCCGGTGCTGACCAGCACCAGGTAGAGCGTGTAGGCGGCGTAATAGAGGACGAACAGCAGGCCCTCCCAGCGCGCGATGCTGAAGCCGGTGAAGAAGATCGGCAGGCACGCGAGCGACACCGCCAACATCACCGGGAAGTCGAACGCCAGCGCGTTGGCGGCCACCGGAATGGGATTCGGCGAGACCAGCGAGGCCAGTCCGAGTACGCATAGCAGGTTGAAGATGTTGCTGCCAACGATGTTGCCGACGGCGATGTCGCGTTCGCCGCGCAGGGCGGCCATCACCGAGGTGGCCAGCTCAGGCAGCGAAGTGCCCACGGCGACGACCGTCAAGCCGATCACCAGCTCGGACAAACCCAGTGTCCGGGCGAGCGCCACCGCACCGGTGACCAGAAAGTCGGAACCCTGTATCAGCAGCGCCAGTCCGGCGACGATGAGCACCAGGTCGCGCCACGCCGGCCGCTGCCCGGCCTGGTCGGCGCCGTACTCGTCGCTGAACTCATCCCCGCTGGTGCTCTTGTCCTGGCGGCTCTTGTAGATCAGGAACAGGGTGTAGACGACGATACCGGTGAACAGCAGTGCCCCGTCCAGCCTGCTTAGGCTTTCGTCGAAGGCCAGCGCATAGGTGGCGGCGCCGGCGACGATCATGATCGGCACGTCGAGGCGAATCAGCTGTCGCGAGACCAGCAGCGGGGCGATCAGCGCGCTTGCGCCGAGAATGAGCAACACGTTCGCGATGTTGCTCCCGACAACGTTGCCGATGGCGATGTCGCCGCTGCCATCGAACGCGGCCTTGACACTGACGGCCGTCTCCGGCGCGCTGGTGCCGAACGCGACCACCGTCAGGCCGATGATCAGCGGGGAAATGCCGAAGCGTGTCGCCAGCCGGGCGGCTCCGCGTACCAGCCATTCGGCGCCGAGCACGAGCAGCACCAGTCCGGCGACAAGGTAGACGAACGTCATGAGTGTCACGAATCGGTCTCCGTGGGCGGTTTGTGACGGGGTGAAAGCCAAGCATGTAGGCCGCTGGCGATCAGAATGGTGCCGGTGGCCGGCAGCACGAACCAGCTCATCGCGTGACGAAATATGTCGAAGCCGCCCAGCCCGGTCGAAAACATCGCCAGGTAGAGGATATAGGCCAGGTAGTGCGTGCAGAGCAGCAAGCCTTCCCAGCGTCTGATCCGCATGCCGCTGAGGAAGATCGGTACGCAGGCGGCGAATACCGCGAGCATCACCGGGAAATCGAACGTCAGGGCATTGGGTGAAATGGACAGGCCATCGGGCGCGACGAGGGCAGCGGAACCGGTGATCAGCGTGAGGTTGACGATGTTGCTGCCGACGATGTTGCCGACGGCGATGTCGCGTTCGCCGCGCAGTACCGCCAGGAGCGACGTGGCGAGCTCGGGCAGCGAGGTACCGACTGCCACCAGCGTCAGACCGATCACCCGTTCCGACAGCCCCAGCGCGCGGGCCACCGATACCGCCCCCTCGATGAACAGGTGAGAGCCCGCGGCCAGTAAACCCAGCCCGACGAGCGCCAGCAGCAGGTTGGCCAGAGGCGGGCGGGCGGGTTCCTGCGCCTCGGTAGCGGATGGGGCGGTGCCTCGGCTGCGGCGTAGCAGGCATAGCGTGTAGAGCCCGATGGCCGCCAGCAGGCCGACGCCCTCCAGGCGGCCCAGCCTGCCGTTCAGCGCCAGCGCAAACACCAGCCCGCCGATTCCGAGCATGACTGGCACATCGAAGCGAACGAGCCGGGGCGCGACGGCCAGCGGCGAGACCAGCGCCGAGAGCCCGAGAATCAGCAGCACGTTGGCGATGCAGCTGCCCAGGGCATTGCCGACGGCGATGTCGCCTCGTCCGGACAGCGCGGCCTCGACGCTGACGGCGCCTTCGGGAGCGCTCGTGCCCAGCGCGACCACGGTCAGGCCGATCGTCAATGGCGATCCGCCCAGCCGACGGGCCAGACCCGCCGCACCCTTGACGAGACCTTCGGCGCCAAGGACCAGCAGGCCGAGTCCGGCGATCAGGTAGGCAAGGGTCAGCGCCGACATCGAGTGGTCACCCTGCCGCTACAAGTCGGCTTCGATGCGCACCCGTACCACGCCCTGCTCGATCATGCCCAGCGCCTGAGCCGCGGCGCGCGACAGGTCGATGATGCGCCCCCGGCGAAACGGGCCGCGATCGTTGATACGGACGGTCACCTGTTTGCCGTTGTCGAGATTGGTGACGCGAACCTGCGTACCGAACGGGAGTGAACGATGGGCTGCGACCATTGCGGTCTGATCGTGAGTTTCGCCATTGGCCGTGCGCTGTCCGTGATGCCGGCGCGCATAGAAGGAGGCCTTGCCCGTCTGGGTGAAGGTGCGTGCCTGTGTAGTCGGCTCGGGCGCCGGCGGCGGACTCACCGGCGCGCGATCGGCGCAGGCGGTCAGCAGGGCGAGGAACAGCAAGGCGAGCGGAAGCGGCAACCGGATCGGCATAGGGAATCCTTTCAGGTGATCGGTAGCGAAGTCGCAGCGCGCCTCGTGAGGTGACGACCGGCGCACGTCGGTCACTTCGACGCGTGCGTGCGGGCGTTGGTTCACGCCCGCACGCACGGAGAGATCAGCCTTCGAGCTTCTTCTTCAGCAGCTCGTTGACCTGGCCGGGGTTGGCCTTGCCCTTGGAAGCCTTCATCGCCTGGCCGACGAAGAAGCCGAACATCTTGCCGCGCTTGGCTTCGTCGCTGGCGCGGTACTGCTCGACCTGCTCGGCATTGGCGGCCAGCACTTCGTCGAGCATCTTCTCGATCGCCCCAGCGTCGGTGACCTGCTTGAGGCCCTTCTTCTCGATGATTGCGTCGGCCGAGCCTTCGCCGGCGGCCATGGCTTCGAAGACCATCTTCGCGATCTTGCCGCTGATAGTGTTGTCCTTGATGCGCAGGATCATGCCGCCCAGCTGCTCGGCGGAAACCGGTGACTGCTCGATGTCCAGGCCTTCCTTGTTGAGCAGGCTGGACAGCTCGCCCATCACCCAGTTGGCCGCCAGTTTGGCATCGCTGCAGGTGGCGTTGACCTGTTCGAAGTAGTCGGCCATCTCGCGGCTGGCCGACAGCACGCTGGCATCATAGGTGGACAGACCGAACTCACGCTCGAAGCGCTCGCGCTTCTGGCCGGGCAGCTCCGGCAGGCTGGCGCGCACTTCGTCGAGGAAGCTTTGCTCGATCACTACCGGCAGCAGGTCAGGGCAGGGGAAGTAGCGGTAGTCGTTGGCTTCTTCCTTGCTGCGCATGGCTTTAGTTTGGTCGGTGTTCGGGTCGTACAGGCGGGTTTCCTGCACCACCGTGCCACCGTCCTCGATCAGCTCGATCTGGCGCCGCACCTCGTGGTTGATCGCTTTTTCGATGAAGCGGAAGGAGTTGACGTTCTTGATCTCGGCGCGGGTGCCGAAGGCTTCCTGGCCTTTCGGGCGTACCGACACGTTGCAGTCGCAGCGCAACGAGCCTTCGGCCATGTTGCCGTCGCAGATGCCGAGGTAGCGCACCAGGGCGTGGATCGCCTTCACATAGGCGACGGCCTCCTTGGCGCTGCGGATGTCCGGCTCGGAGACGATCTCCAGGAGCGGCGTGCCGGCACGGTTCAGGTCGATACCGCTCATGCCGTGGAAGTCTTCATGCAGGCTCTTGCCGGCGTCCTCTTCCAGGTGCGCGCGGGTGATGCCGATGCGGCGCGTGGTGCCGTCTTCCAGGGTGATGTCCAGGTGGCCCTTGCCCACGATGGGGTGATCCATCTGGCTGGTCTGATAGCCCTTGGGCAGGTCGGGGTAGAAGTAGTTCTTGCGGGCGAAGACGTTCTTCTCGGCGATCTCGGCGTCAATGGCCAGGCCGAACTTGCAGGCCATGCGCACGGCCTCGGCGTTGAGCACCGGCAGGGTGCCGGGCATGCCGAGGTCGACCAGGCTGGCCTGGGTGTTGGGCTCGGCGCCGAAGGTGGTGGCGCTGCCGGAAAAGATCTTCGACTGGGTGCTGAGCTGTGCGTGGATTTCCAGCCCGATCACGGTTTCCCATTGCATCTGTTCGAACTCCTCAGAATCCGGCCGGGGCGCGCAGGTGCCAGTCGGTGACCTGCTGGTACTGGTGCGCAACGTTGAGCAGGCGGCCTTCCTGGAAGTAGGGCGCCAGCAATTGCACGCCCACCGGCAGGCCGTCGATAAAGCCGGCCGGCATCGACAGGCCAGGGATGCCCGCCAGGTTGGCGGTGATGGTGTAGATATCCTCGAGGTAGGCCGACACCGGATCGGCGTTCTTCTCGCCCAGCTTCCAGGCCAGGTTCGGCGTGGTCGGGCCGAGGATCAGATCGACCTCCTCGAAGGCGCTGACGAAGTCGCTCTTGATCAGCCGGCGAATGCGCTGTGCTTTCAGGTAATAGGCATCGTAGTAGCCGGCCGAGAGCGCATAGGTACCGACCATGATGCGCCGCTTGACCTCGTCACCGAAGCCTTCGGCGCGCGAGCGCTTGTAGAGGTCGGTGAGGTCGGCCGGGTTCTCGCAGCGGTAGCCGAAGCGCACGCCGTCGAAGCGCGACAGGTTGGAGCTGGCCTCCGCCGGCGCGATCACGTAGTACGCCGGGATGGCGTGCTGCATGTTCGGCAGGCTGATGTCCTTGATGGTCGCCCCGAGCGTCTTAAGCTCTTCGACCACTGCCAGCACCTTCTCGGCGATGGCGCCGTCGAGGCCTTCGCCGAAGTATTCCTTCGGCAGGCCGATGCGCAGGCCGGTGAGCGGCTTGTTCAGCGTGGCGAGGTAATCGTCCACCGGCTGATCGACGCTGGTCGAATCCTTCGGGTCGAAGCCGGCCATGGCGCCGAGCATCAGCGCGCAGTCCTCGGCGGTACGGGCCAGCGGGCCGCCCTGATCGAGGCTCGAGGCGTAGGCGATCATGCCCCATCGGGATACCCGTCCGTAGGTGGGCTTGATGCCGGTGAGACCGGTCAGGGCCGCGGGCTGGCGGATCGAGCCGCCGGTATCGGTACCGGTCGCAGCGGGAATCAGGCGTGCGGCGACCGCCGCGGCCGAGCCGCCGGAGGAGCCGCCGGGTACGCGGGTCAGGTCCCAGGGGTTCTTGACCGGGCCGTAGTGGCTGGATTCGTTGGCCGAGCCCATGGCGAATTCGTCCATGTTCAGCTTGCCGAGACTGACGGCGCCGGCGCTGGCCAGCTGCTCGACCACGGTCGCGTCGTAGGGCGAGACGAAGTTGTGCAGGATCTTCGAGCCGCAGGTGGTCAGCACGCCTTCGGTGCAGAACAGGTCCTTGTGGGCGATCGGCGCGCCGAGCAGGGCGCCGGTTTCGCCATCGGCGCGGCGGGCATCGGCGGCACGGGCCTGGGCGAGGGCCTGCTCGGGTGTGAGGGTGATGAAGCTGTTGAGCTGCGGATCGAGCCGTTCGATGCGGGCCAGCAGCGCGTGGGTCAGCTCTTCGGCCGAGAACGCCTTGTCCGCCAGGCCGCGGGCGATCTGGGTCAGGGTCAGTTGGTGCATGTCGGACGCATCCATCATTCGATCACCTTCGGCACCAGGTAGAGGCCGTCCTGTACCGCCGGGGCGACGGCCTGGTAGGCCTCGCGCCGATTGGTTTCGGTGACGCGATCGGCGCGCAGTCGCTGGGTGGTTTCCAGCGGATGGGCGAGCGGCTCGATGCCGTCGGTGTCGACGGCCTGCATGCGGTCGATCAGGCCCAGGATGGTGTTGAGGGTTTCGGTGGTGCGGGGCAGGTCAGCCTCGTTCAGGCCCAGGCGGGCCAGGTGGGCGATCTTTTCCACCTCGGAGCGTTCAAGCGCCATCGCAATCTCCAGCGGAAGTCAGTCGGTCATCGACCTTCCGTCGGACCATCCGACCGGCAAGATCGACGGAGCGACCCGCCCAAGGCGGCGCTCCAGAAAGGGCGGCAATCTAGCATGTTGGGTCTGGAGCCGGTAGCGCATGGCGGCCCGTCGATGCCTGCCGGCACCCTGCAAAAGCACGCCAGCCGGGCTCGTGCACGGTTCACGAACCGGGCCATGCGAGCCCCTCGCGCCTTGCCCAACAGGCGGGCCATTGATAGAGTTTGGCGCACTTTTTTCCCCACGCGTTTGCCTCAGGGCCCTTTCCCCATGTTCAAGAAACTGCGTGGCATGTTTTCCAGCGATCTGTCGATCGACCTGGGCACTGCCAATACCCTTATTTATGTGCGCGACCGGGGCATCGTCCTCAACGAGCCTTCCGTCGTCGCCATTCGCAACCACGGCAACCAGAAGAGCGTGGTGGCGGTGGGTACCGAAGCCAAGCGCATGCTCGGTCGGACCCCAGGCAACATCAATGCGATCCGCCCGATGAAAGACGGCGTGATCGCCGACTTCAGCGTTTGCGAAAAGATGCTGCAGTACTTCATCAACAAGGTGCACGAGAACAGCTTCCTGCAACCCAGCCCGCGCGTGCTCATCTGCGTGCCGTGCAAGTCGACCCAGGTCGAACGTCGCGCCATTCGCGAATCGGCACTCGGTGCCGGCGCCCGTGAAGTGTTCCTGATCGAAGAGCCGATGGCTGCGGCAATCGGTGCGGGTCTGCCGGTCGAAGAAGCGCGCGGCTCGATGGTCGTCGACATCGGCGGCGGTACCACCGAGATCGCGCTGATTTCGCTCAACGGCGTGGTCTATGCCGAATCCGTCCGAGTGGGCGGCGATCGCTTCGATGAATCCATCGTCACCTACGTGCGCCGCAACTACGGCAGCCTGATCGGCGAATCCACCGCCGAGCGCATCAAGCAGGAGATCGGCGCGGCCTATCCGGGCGCCGAGCTGCGTGAGGTCGACGTGCGGGGCCGCAACCTGGCCGAGGGCGTGCCACGCAGCTTCACGCTGAATTCCGCCGAAGTGCTCGAAGCACTGCAGGAGTCGCTCGCCACCATCGTTCAGGCCGTCAAGAGCGCGCTCGAGCAATCCCCGCCGGAACTCGCGGCGGACATCGCCGAGCGTGGCCTGGTACTGACCGGCGGCGGCGCGCTGCTGCGCGACCTGGACAAGCTCCTGGCGCAGGAAACCGGCTTGCCGGTGATCGTTGCCGAAGACCCGCTCACCTGCGTCGCGCGGGGCGGCGGTCGTGCGCTGGAGATGATGGATCGTCACACCATGGACCTCCTGTCCACGGAGTGAGCCGCACATCATGCGTCGGGCGGGTGGCTGGCGCCGGTGAGATCCGGTCACTTCCCCGACGCGATGCCTGCGCTACGAGGAAGCCGCCATCAAACCCTTATTCGCAAAAGGCCCTTCGCTCGGTGTGCGCCTGTTGGCGCTCGTCGTGCTGTCGGTCGCCCTGATGGTGGTGGACGCCCGCTTCAACTCGCTCAAGCCCGTGCGCAGCGAGATGGGACTGGTGCTGATGCCGTTCTACTGGCTTGCCGAAATGCCGGCCCGGCTATGGGACGGCATGACCGAGCAGATCACCAGTCGCAGCACCCTGATGGCCGAGAACGAAAAGCTCAAGGCCGAGGCGTTGCTGATGCAGCGGCGGTTGCAGAAGCTGGCCGCGCTGACCGAACAGAACGTGCGCCTGCGCGAACTGCTCAATTCGTCGGCGCTGGTCGACGACGAAGTGCTTGCCGCCGAACTCATCGGCGTCGACCCCAACCCATACACCCACCGCATCCTGATCGACAAAGGTGAAAAGGATGGGGTGTTCCTCGGCCAGCCGGTGCTCGATGCCAGCGGGCTGATGGGGCAGGTCGTGGAGGTGATGCCCTATACCGCGCGCGTCCTGCTGCTGACCGACAGCACCCACAGCATTCCGGTGCAGGTCAACCGCAACGGGCTCCGCGCGATTGCCAGCGGCACGGGCAATCCCGAGCGTCTGGAGCTGCGGCATGTCGCCGATACGGCCGACATCAAGGTCGGCGATCTGCTGGTCAGCTCCGGTCTGGGGCAGCGCTTTCCGTCCGGCTATCCGGTGGCGACCGTCACCGAGGTGGTGCATGACGCCGGACAGCCGTTCGCGATCGTGCGGGCGATGCCGACGGCGGCGCTCAATCGCAGTCGCTACCTGCTGCTGGTGTTCACCGACCAGCGCACCCCCGAACAACGCGCGAACGATTCGGCGATCGCCGCCGAGCAGGCCGCCGAAGCTCCGGCTGGGGAGGCGACGCCGGCATCGGGAAGCGCCGCCACCGCCGAGCCGACACCAGCCGCACCGACCGCCGCACCCGCCCCAGCCACACCGAACGCAACCACACCGAATACAGCCACGCCGAACGCACGTACACCGAGCACAGCCGCGCCGGGGCCATCCGATGCGCGCGGTCCGGATGCACCGCCGTCGCCGTCGAGCGAGCAGACGAGGCCGTCGACTCCGCCAGCCGTGCCTGCTGACCAGGGGGCGCAATGATAGGTACCCGTCCCAACAACGGCTGGGTGATCTGGCTGACGTTCGCCATCGGCCTGCTGCTCAGCGTGGCGCCGATGCCGGAATTCATGGAGGTCGGCAGGCCGCTGTGGGTGGCGTTGTTCCTGAGCTACTGGACGCTTTACGTGCCTCACCGCATCGGTATGGGAACGGCATGGTTGCTGGGGCTGGCCGCCGACGTGCTGTACGGCACGCTGCTGGGCCAGAACGCCCTGGTGCTGACGCTGGTGGCCTTTCTGGTATTGCTGCTCCAGCAACGGTTGCGCATGTTCCCGATGTGGCAGCAGAGCCTCGTCCTGCTGGTGGTGTTCGGGCTGGCCCAGCTGGTTCGGCTATGGCTGAACGTGCTGGCCGGCAGCCCGCCGCCGCCGACGCTGCCTTTCCTTCTGCCGGTGCTGGTCAGCGCGCTGCTGTGGCCCTGGATGTTCGTCGCCCTGCGTGGCATCAGGACGCGCCTGCAGGTCAACTGAGCCGACCCGCACGGGCGAGTCGGACCGAAGGAGGGCCTCATGGCCGCTTTGTACCTCGCCTCCGCGTCGCCCCGGCGCGCCGAATTGCTGCAGCAGATCGGCGTACCGTTCGATATTCGTATCCGCCCGATAGACGAAACCCTGTTGCCGGGCGAGCAACCGGCGGCCTACGTTGAGCGCCTGGCCCGCGCCAAGGCGAAGGCGGTGCTCGAAACCCTGACCGTACCGGCCTGTGTGCTGGGCTCGGACACCGCTGTGGTGCTCGCGGGGCGGGTGCTTGGCAAGCCTGCCGACCGGGACGACGCCATCGCCATGCTCGAGGCCCTGTCGGGGCGCGAGCACCAGGTGTTCACCGGGGTCGCGGTGCTCGACCGCACCAGCTGCCAGGTCGAGGTGGTCGACACCCGGGTGCGCTTTCGCCGGTTGCGTCGCGATGAGATCGAGGCCTACTGGGCCACCGGGGAACCGTGCGACAAGGCCGGTGCTTATGGCATCCAGGGACTTGGCGCCGTGTTCGTCGAGCGTATCGAGGGCAGCTACAGCGGGGTGGTCGGCTTGCCGCTGTGCGAAACTGCCCGCCTGCTCGAAGAATTTGGGTTATATGGCTGGAGACCGGAGGCCTGAGCCTCGACGAGTCACCACACGGCTGCCGGGAAGCGAAAATGAGCGAAGAAATTCTGATGAACATCACCCCGATGGAATCGCGGGTGGCCGTGGTCGAGAACGGTGTCCTGCAAGAGGTGCACGTCGAGCGCACCCAGCGCCGCGGCATCGTCGGGAATATCTACAAGGGCAAGGTCGTGCGCGTGCTGCCGGGCATGCAGGCGGCGTTCGTGGACATCGGTCTCGATCGCGCGGCGTTCATCCACGCCTCGGAAATCTCGACGCGCGAGGCCAACGCGGTGGAACCGATCAGCGCGCTCGTGCAGGAAGGGCAGGCCCTGATCGTGCAGGTGACCAAGGACCCGATCGGCACCAAAGGCGCCCGGCTCACCACCCAGCTGTCCATCCCGTCGCGCTACCTGGTCTACATGCCGCGCACCGCGCACGTCGGCATCTCGCTGAAGATCGAGGACGAGGCCGAGCGCGAGCGGCTCAAGCAGGCGGTGGCCGATTGCATCGAAGCCGAAGGCATCGAGGAAGCCGGTGGCTTCATCCTGCGCACCGCGGCCGAGGGGGCCGGTGCCGAGGAATTGCTGGTCGACATCCGTTATCTGCGCCGCCTATGGGGGCAGATCGCGGCCCAGATGAAAACCGCCGGCACGCCCTCGGTGATCTACGAGGACCTGTCGCTGGCGATGCGTACCTTGCGCGACCTGGTCAACCCCCGGATCGAGAAGATCCGCATCGACTCGCGGGAGAACTTCCAGAAGGTCACCCAGTTCGTCGCCGAACTGATGCCCGAGCTTGGCGATCGGCTGGAGCACTATCCCGGCGAGCGGCCGATCTTCGACCTGTACGGCGTCGAGGACGAAATCCAGAAGGCGCTGGAGCGCAAGGTCATGCTCAAGTCCGGCGGCTACCTGGTGATCGATCCGGCCGAGGCGATGACCACCATCGACGTCAATACCGGGGCCTTTGTCGGGCACCGTACGCTCGAAGAGACCATCTTCAAGACCAATCTCGAAGCCGCCACCGCCATCGCCCGCCAGCTCCGGCTGCGCAACCTCGGCGGGATCATCATCATCGATTTCATCGACATGGAAGACGAAGAGCACCGCCGCCAGGTGCTGCGCACGCTGGAAAAGCAGCTCGATCGCGACCACGCGAAGACCAACATCATCGGCATCACCGAACTCGGCCTGGTGCAGATGACCCGCAAGCGCACGCGCGAAAGCCTCGAACAGGTGCTCTGCGAACCCTGTGTGAGCTGCCAGGGTCGCGGCAAGCTGAAGACGCCGGACACCGTCTGCTACGAGATCTTCCGCGAAATCCTGCGCGAGGCGCGCGCCTACCAGGCCGAGGGCTACCGCGTGCTGGCGAACCAGAAGGTCGTCGATCGCCTGCTCGACGAGGAGTCGGGCAACGTGGCCGACCTGGAGAGCTTCATCGGGCGGCCAATCAAGTTCCAGGTCGAGACCATGTACTCGCAGGAACAGTACGACGTGGTCCTGTTGTGATGACGGCGCCGTATTTCATCCCGGCACGCGAATGACAGAAGTGTTCGCCGGCATCGTCCGGCGCCTGCTCTGGCTGGCCGTCGTCCTGTTGATGCTGCTGGCGCTCTACGTGAGTCTGGGCCGGCAGCTGGTTCCGCTGGCCGCCGAATACCGTCCCGACATCGAACTGGGCCTGGCACGTGCCCTCGGCCAGCCGGTCAGCCTGGGGCGGGTCGAAGGCCGCTGGCGGGGGCTGTCGCCGCAGCTGCTGCTGCACGATGTGCGCATCGGCGGCGCGTCGGGCGCCGTGCGCGTCGACCGACTGGTGGCGATCCCCGACGTGTTCGGCAGCCTGTGGCAGCGCGCTCCGCAGCTGTCCGCCATTTGGCTCGATGGGCTGAGCCTGGGGCTCGAGCAGCAGGTCGATGGTCGCTGGGCACTCGAAGGTGCCGATGCGCCGTCATCGGGCCCTCCGCCCGATCCGCAGCGGGTGCTGGAGGCGCTCGCCCGCATCCGGCGGCTGGTCGTGCTCGACAGCCAATTGATTGTCGAGCCGCACGGCGCACAGCCCTTCGCGTTCAACTACGTGAACCTGGAGCTGTCCAGCAGCGATGGACGCTTGCGTCTCGATGGGCGCGGGCTGCTGCCGGACGGCCAGCCGCTTGCGCTGCATGCGCAGGGGACGATCGACCCGGCGCACTGGCGGCAAGGGCAGTTCGAGGCCTATGTGAGCCTGCCGCAGAGCCGCTGGTCCGACTGGCTGCCGAGCGGCTGGGGGGGCACGCCTTGGCGGATCGATGCCCTGCAGGCCGGTGGCGAGGCCTGGCTGGTCTGGCGCGACGGCGCCGTGCAGCGGGCCTCGGCGCGGCTGAACGGTGCGACCCTGACGCTCGCGCACGGTCAGCGCGCCCCGGTCACGGTGGAGGACTTTGCGCTGTCGCTGCATGCGCAGAGAACCCCTGATGGGCTGCGCGCCCTGGTCGATGACCTCGCCTTCAACACGGCGGGGCAGCGCGTCGACGAGATGCGCGCGGCCATCGAGCGCATCGACGAGACGGGCGCCCTCGAGGCGCGCTGGACGGTCAGCGTCGATCGGCTGGCGATCGGCCCGCTTGCCTCGCTGGTCGCCGGCCTCGCGCCCTTGCCGGAAGCCGGTGCCGAGGCGCTGCGCGTCATGGCGCCGACCGGGCTGGTGCGCAATCTGCGGCTGGATTATCTGCCTGAGGCGACCGGCCCGACGCGATTGCGCTATGCGATGAACCTCGAAGATGCCGGCTTCGATGCCTGGCATGGCGTTCCGGCCGTCAGCCGAGTCGACGGCAGCGTCGAGGGCGATCTGGCGCAGGGCGAGGCGCGCCTGTCAGCCGACGACTTCTCCTTCCATCTCGCGCAGCTGTTCCCGGAGCCCTGGGTGTATCGCCAGGCGCGTGGTCGCCTGACCTGGTCGATCGAAGACGACGGCCTGTCGCTGGCGGTGCCCTATGCCCGCTTCGAGGGCGAGGAGGGGCGGCTGGCGGCCGACCTGTCCCTGCGCCTGTTCAAGGACCCGGCGGTCGAGGACTACATGGACCTGCGCGTCGGACTCAGCGATGGCGATGCACGTTTCGTCGACCGCTACCTGCCGACCCGCTCGCCCGCACTGAGCCCGGCGCTGGCCGATTGGCTGGGTACCGCCATTCAGGCCGGCACGATCGAGCAGGGCTATTTCCAGTACCAGGGCGCGCTGGTCGGTGCCGCCGCGCATTCGCGGACGTTGAGCCTGTTCTTCAGCGTGCGCGACGCCGAGCTCGCCTTCCAGCCCGGGTGGCCGGCGCTGCGGCAGGGGCGGGGCGAGGTGTTCATCGATGACCAGGGCGTTCGGGTCGCGCTCGCCGAAGGCCGTCTGCTCGACAGCCGGATTCACGATGCGATTGCGCGGATTCCCCGCGCGGAGCCGGGGCAGGCGCCACGGCTGGCGCTGCACGGCAGCATCGACGGCCAGGTCGCCGACGCGCTGTCGATTCTGCAGACCGCACCGATCGGCACCGCCTCGGTGTTCGCGGGCTGGACGGGCAGCGGGGCGGTGGACGCCGAGCTGCAGCTCGACCTGCCGCTCAATGGCGAGACGGCGCCGCACGTGGTGGTCGATTTCGCGCCGCAGCAGGCGCAGCTCTCGATGGCGACGCCGGATCTGCAACTGGAGCAGCTGAGCGGTCGCTTGCGCTACGACACCGCGGCCGGGCTGAGCGCGGATCAGGTCCGGGCGGTGGCGTTCGGCGAGCCGGTGCAGGTGACTGCGAAGGCCACCGGGGCGCCCGGCCAGCCCGAAACGCGCCTCGAGGCACGCGGCTCGATCGCCGTCTCGAGGTTGTCCGAGTGGCTGGGCTTCACCGGGCCGCTGCCGATAAGAGGTCGACTGCCGTACCTGCTCCAGCTGAGCCTGGCCGGCCGCGACAGCGAACTGGTGGTGCACTCCTCGCTGCTCGGCGCGACCATCGATCTGCCGGAACCCTTCACCAAGCAGCCCGACGAGCGTCGCGATACGTCCTGGCGCATGACCCTCGACGGCCCCGAGCGTCTCTACTGGCTGCGTCACGAAGACCTCGCGAGCCTCGCCTACGCCGCACCCGCGGACGACTGGCGGCGCGGGCGCGGCGAGTTGCGTCTCGGCGGCGCGGCGGCACGCTTGCCGGCGACCGACGGGTTGCGGGTCGAAGGGCGCCTGGCGCAGTTGGACTGGGCGGCGTGGAAGGATGCGTTCGCCCGCTACGTGCCGGCCGCCGAGGGCACTTCCGGTTCGGGCGGTCAGCCGGCCGGCGAATCGAGCTGGCTACGCAGCGCAGCGTTGCAGATCGGCCGCTTCGACGGCTTTGGCGCCACGGTCGAGGATCTGCGGCTCGGCGTGAAACGTACGCCGGACCGCTGGCAGCTCGATCTCGACAGTCACCGTATCGCCGGGACGGTCGCGGTCCCGGTGGACGAAACGCCGATGCAGATGGCCCTGCGCCATCTGCGTTTTCCCGCTGCCGAACCGGCGCAGGGCGAGCGAACGGCCGATCCGCTGGCCGACATCGACCCGCGCCAATTGCCCGCCGCGGACGTAACCATCGAGGCGCTTTATCACGGGGACGCGCGGCTCGGTCGCTGGGCGGGCAAGCTGCGGCCGATTGCCGGCGGGGCTGCGCTGACCGACCTGTCGTTGGAATTCAAGGGGCTGACGCTCACCGGTGCGCTCGACTGGATGCCTGCCGACAGCCGCTTCCGGGGGCGGGTCGCCGGTGACAACCTGGCCGACGTCCTGCGGGCCTGGGGGTACGAGCCGTCGCTGACCAGCGAGCGGTTCCGCATGGACGTGGATGGACACTGGCCAGGCTCGCCGGCGTGGGTAAGCCTGGAACGCTTTTCCGGCTCGCTGGAACCGAGGCTGCACAACGGTACGGTGGCGCAGATGGACGGCGGCGCGCAGGCGTTGCGCGTGTTCGGGCTGCTCAATTTCGAGTCGATCGGGCGCCGGCTGAGGCTGGATTTCTCCGACCTGTTCGGTCGCGGCCTGAGCTACGACCGGCTCAAGGGGCGGCTGGAGGCCACCGATGGCGTCTACGTCACGCGCGAGCCGATCACGCTCGACGGGCCGTCGAGCAATCTCGAGCTGAGCGGCACGCTCGACCTGGTCAGCGATCGGATCGACGCCAAGCTGCTGGTCACCCTGCCGGTGAGCAACAACCTGCCCCTGGCCGCGATCATTGCCGGCGCGCCGGCGGTCGGGGGCGCGCTGTTTCTCGTCGACAAGCTGCTTGGTGATCGAGTGGCCCGGTTTGCCAGCGTCCAGTACGACGTCGAGGGGCCTTGGCAGGACCCGAAGATCACCTTCGACAAGCCCTTCGAAAAGCCCGAGGGCTGATCGTCTCCCGGCGATCGACGAGCACAGGGTAGGCCTCGCCGCCTAAATCAGGCAGGCTTGCCGTTTGGCCCGGCGACCGGGCCATGTTGTCCACCCTTCGGTTGCCTTGCATGCAGATTGCCGTCGTCCAGATGACCAGCCAGCCCGACATCGCCGCCAACCTGGCGACGGCGTTCGAGCGGCTGGAGCACGCGGCCAGCAGCGGCGCGGTGCTGGCGGTTCTGCCGGAGAATTTCGCGACGCTGGGCTGCGGTGACGCACGGGCGATCGCACGGGCCGAAGCGCGTGGAGAGGGGCCGGTGCTGCCCTGGCTCTCCCGAGCGGCGAAGGATCTGGGGCTGTGGCTGGTGGGTGGCACGCTGCCGTTGCCGCCCGAGAACCAGCCGGATGCCAAGCCGCGCGCCTGCTCGCTGCTGATCGATGCGGACGGCCAGCGCGTCGCCCGTTACGACAAGCTGCACCTGTTCGACGCCGAGGTTGCCGACAGTCGCGGTCGCTATGGGGAATCCTCTGACTACGATCGCGGTCACACCCTCGTGGTCGCCGATACGCCAGTCGGACGGCTGGGTATGACGGTCTGCTACGACCTGCGCTTCGCCGAGCTTTACCTGGCGCTGCGCGAGGCCGGCGCGGAGTTGCTGAGCGTGCCGTCGGCATTTACCGCCGTGACCGGCGAAGCCCATTGGCGGCCGCTGCTCCAGGCGCGGGCCATCGAGACCCAGTGTTACCTGCTCGCCGCGGCGCAGGGCGGCACGCATCCCGGCGGCCGCGTTACCCACGGCCACTCGGCGATCGTCGATCCCTGGGGACGACTGCTTTCCGTTTGCCAGGACGGCGAGACCGTGCTGGTGGAGCGCCGTGATCCGGCGAACCAGGCGGCAATCCGCCAGCGCATGCCGGTCATGCGCCATCGACGCTTTACTGTGCCGCGGCTTCGCGGCGATTCGGAGTCCGTATGAGTGAACTGCTGTTACCCGTCGCCGAACGATTGCTGGCCCCCGCTGGCCTCGGTCTGGACGATCTTCCCGGTCTGCTCGGTGAGCTGGCTGGCCCCGGCATCGATGCGGCCGATCTGTACTTCCAGGACCAGGTGACCGAGTCCTGGGTGCTCGAAGACGGCATCGTCAAGGAGGGGAGTTTCCATCTCGATCGCGGGGTCGGCGTGCGTGCGCTGGCCGGGGAAAAGACAGGGTTCGCCTACACCAACGCCATCGGCCGCGAGCCCTTGCGCCAGGCGGCACAAGCGGCCCGTTCGATCGCCCGGGCAGGGCAGACCGCTCGCGTGCAGACGCCCGCGGATGTCGCCTTCGCGCCGCTGTACGGGGCGCAGAACCCCCTCGAGGGCATGAGCCGCGAAGACAAGGTCGCCCTGCTCAAGCGCATCGATCAGGCGACGCGGGCGCTGGATCCGCGCATCAAGCAGGTCACCGTGAGCCTTGCCGGCGTCTGGGACCATGTGCTGGTCGTCGCGCTGGATGGCGGTCTGGCCGCCGATATTCGTCCCCTGGTGCGCTTCAACGTGAGTGTCATCGTCGAGCAGAACGGTCGGCGCGAGCGCGGCAGCCAGGGCGGCGGCGGTCGCACGGGCTATGCGTTCTTTCTCGATGACGACCGCGCGATGGGTTACGCCCGCGAGGCGCTGCGCCAGGCGCTGGTCAATCTCGAAGCGGTCGCCGCGCCGGCCGGAACCCTGCCGGTGGTGCTGGGTTCCGGCTGGTCCGGGGTGCTGTTGCACGAGGCGGTCGGGCATGGGCTGGAAGGCGACTTCAACCGCAAGGGCAGCTCGGCCTACAGCGGGCGCATCGGCCAGTCGGTTGCTTCGCCGCTGTGCACCATCGTCGACGACGGTACGCTGGCCGATCGGCGCGGCTCGTTGAGCGTCGACGATGAAGGTACCGCCACCCAATGCACGACGCTGATCGAGAGCGGCGTGCTCAAGGGCTACATGCAGGACAAGCTCAATGCGCGCCTGATGGGTGTGCGGCCGACCGGTAACGGACGGCGCGAATCCTATGCGCACCTGCCGATGCCGCGCATGACCAATACCTACATGCTGGCGGGGCAGAGCGACCCGGCGGAAATCATCGCCTCGGTGAAAAAGGGCATCTACTGCGCCAGCCTCGGCGGCGGTCAGGTCGATATCACCAGCGGCAAGTTCGTGTTTTCGACCAGCGAGGCCTACCTGATCGAGGATGGCCGGATCACCGCCCCGGTGAAGGGCGCGACCCTGATCGGCAATGGCCCGGAGGTGATGACGCGGGTCTCGATGGTGGGCAACGACCTGGCGCTGGATAGCGGGGTCGGCACCTGCGGCAAGGACGGCCAGTCGGTACCGGTGGGCGTCGGGCAGCCGACGCTGAAGCTCGATGCGATCACGGTCGGCGGTACCGGCGCCTAGCGCCGGCATGCCTTCAGCGCAGGCCGCGCTTGGTCTCGTCCAGCTCGCGGATGTATTTGAACAGCTTGCGGCTGGCGGTAGGCGGCTTTTCTCGGGCGGCTTCCTGCTGGGCCTGACGGGCCAGGGCGCGCAGGTGCTGGCGGTCGGCGTCCGGGTAGTCGCCGACGAAGGCTTCGATGGCCGTGTCGGCGTCGCCGATCAGCCGGTCACGCCAGCGCTCGAGCGCGTGGAACCGCTCGTTGTATTCGCGCGTGGACGAGTCGAGCTGATCGATGAGCGAGACGATGGCGTCGATGTCCTGGTCGCGCATCAGTTTGCCGATGTATTGGAGATGGCGTTTGCGGGCCACGTTGGCCTTGTGCTTCGGCGCGTCCTGCAAGGCCTTGCGCAGCGGGTCGGTCAGCGGCAGGCGATCCAGCAGGTCGGGCTTGAGCGTGGTCAGGCGCTCGCCAAGGTCCTGCAGCGCATGCAGTTCGCGCTTGACCTGCGACTTGCTTTTTTCGCCGCCGTCGGCGTCGGAGAATTCAGTCATGCGGGTGGTCCAGAAAGAAAGCCGCCATCATAGCAGCACGCGTACGGCCGGACGCCCGGCCACGAGGGCGTCACGCCAGCGGAATTTGGAGAAGACATGAGCGATGTAGAAGAGATTGGGCCGCAGGGTCTCGGTGAATTGAAAGACAAGGTGGCTCGCATCATCGAGGAGGCGAAGCGCCAGGGCGCCACGGCCAGCGAGGTATCGGTGTCGCTGGAGCAGGGATTGTCGACCACCGTGCGCCAGCGCGAGATCGAGACGGTTGAATTCAACCGCGACCAGGGTTTCGGCATCACGCTTTACCTGGGCCAGCGCAAGGGCTCGGCCAGCACCTCGGGCAGCAGCGAAGAGGATATTCGGCAAACGGTGGCGGCGGCCCTGGCGATCGCCCGCCACGCCTCGGAAGATGCGTTCGCCGGGCTGGCCGATGCGTCGCTCATGGCGCGCGAGCAGCCGGACCTGGATCTCTACCATCCCTGGGCGATAAGCCCGGAGCAGGCCATCGAACTGGCGCTGGCGTGCGAAGCCGCCGCCTTCGAAGCCGATCCACGAATCCGCAATGCCGATGGCACCAGCCTGAACACCCACAGCGGTTCGAGGGCCTACGGCAACAGCAACGGTTTCATCGGCGCCTATTCGAGCACGCGGCACAGCCTGAGCTGCGTGATGATCGCCGAAGACCAGGGCCAGATGCAGCGCGATTATTTCTACGACGTCAGCCGGCTGGGCGACGCGCTGATGGCGCCGAGTGCCATCGGCCAGCGAGCAGCGCAGCGGGCAGTCAGCCGACTGGGCGCGCGCCCGGTCCCGACCTGCGAAGTGCCGGTGCTGTTTTCCGCCGAGCTCGCGACCGGGCTGTTCGGGCATTTCCTGGCGGCGATATCCGGCGGCAATCTTTATCGCAACTCATCCTTCCTCGAGGGCGCGCTCGAGCAGGTGTTGTTTCCGGAGTGGCTGTCGCTCGATGAGCGACCACACCTCCCGCGCGGCCTGGCCAGTGCGGCCTATGACGGCGACGGCCTGGCCACTTACGCCAAGCCGTTCGTCGACAAGGGTCGGTTGTGTTCCTACGTGCTCAGCACCTACTCGGGACGCAAGCTCGGCATGCCGAGTACCGCCAATGCCGGTGGCGTACACAACCTGTTCGCGACGCCCGGAAGCGAGGATCAGGCGGCATTGCTTCGCCGGATGGGGCGCGGACTGTATGTGACGGAGTTGATGGGGCAGGGGCTCAACCTGGTCACCGGTGATTACTCACGGGGTGCCGGCGGCTACTGGGTCGAGAACGGCGAAATCCAGTTCCCGGTCCAGGAAGTGACGATCGCTGGCAACCTGAGGGACATGTTCCGCCAGATCGTGGCAATCGGCTCGGATGTCGAGACCCGCAGCAGCATCCACACCGGCTCGGTACTTATCGAGCGGATGACGGTCGCGGGCAGTTAGTCAGCGTGTGGATCGATGCGATCGCCGGTTTGGCCGGCGATCGCGTCACTCGCCTTCTTCGAAATAATCGTTGATCAGTGCGACCAGTGCATCGAGCGCCTGCTCGGCCTGGTCGCCGTCTGTCTGGAGATGAAGGGTCGTTCCCTTGCTGGCGGCGAGCATCATCACCCCCATGATGCTCTTGCCGTCGACCAGGCTCTGCGCACTGCGCCCGATGCCGACGCGACAGGGATACCGATTGGCGACGCCAACGAACTTCGCCGCCGCTCGTGCGTGCAAGCCCAGCTTGTTGATGATCAGTACTTCACAGGCAGGCATTGCGGTTCCTAGCTCAAGTCTCGGTGGCGCACCTGAAGGTTCTTCAGTGACTTGCGTAGCGCACGGCCCAGGCGCTCGGCGATATAGACCGAGCGATGATGCCCCCCGGTGCAGCCTATGGCCACGGTGACATAGGCGCGGTTGCTGGCGGCGTAGCGCGGCAGCCACTTCTCCAGGTAGGCCAGGATGTCCTGATACAGCTCGTCGACGTCCGATTGCGTTTCCAGGTAGTCGATCACCGGTTGGTCGAGACCGGAATGTTCTCGCAGGTCGGCCTTCCAGTAGGGGTTCGGCAGGCAGCGGACATCGAATACCAGGTCCGCGTCGACCGGCATGCCGCGCTTGAAGCCGAACGATTCGATGAGGAACGCCGTTCCCGGTTCGGGCGTATTCAGCAGGCGCAGCTTCAGCGTGTCCCGCAGTTGGTACAGGTTCAGGTGCGTCGTATCGATCTTCAGGTCGGCGAGGTCGGCGATCGGCCCCAGCAGCAGCTCCTCGTCCTGGATGGCCTCGGCCAGCGAGCGGTTCTCGTTGGTGAGCGGGTGCCGGCGACGGGTCTCGGAGAAGCGCTTGAGCAAGGTCTCCACGTCCGCGTCGAGGTAGAGCACGCTGCACTGGATGTGGCGGCTCCTGGCCTCGGCCAGCAATTCGGGGAAGCGCTTGAGCTGGCTCGGCAGGTTGCGAGCGTCCACGGAGACGGCGACCTGGGGGTGGGTCAGTTCGGTATGCAACAGTGCACGCTCGGCAAGCTCGGGCAGCATGCCGGCCGGAAGATTGTCTATGCAGTAGAAACCGTTGTCTTCGAGCACATCGAGGGCGGTGCTCTTGCCGGAGCCGGAGCGGCCGCTGACGATGATCAGGCGCACGGTAGGCCCTTAGTGCCCGTTCTGCGCATCGAGAACGACCTGGTACAGGTCCGCGTCGTTGGTGGCACGTCGCAGACGATCGCGGACCTCGCTACGGTCGAGCATGCTGGCGATCTGGCGCAGCAGCTCCAGGTGTTCGTCCGTTGCCGCCTGCGGCACGAGCAGGACGAACAGCAGGTCGACAGGAATGCCATCGATCGCATCGAAATCGACCGCGGCGTCCAGTCGTAGCACGCCGCTGACGGGTGCCTGGCAACCGGCGAGCCGACAGTGCGGAATCGCGATGCCATTGCCGAAGCCGGTCGAGCCGAGCTTCTCGCGCGCGACCAGGCTTTCGAAAACCAGTTGGGGATCGAGGTCGGGCAGGTCGCCGGCAATCAGCCGGGCGACCTGTTCGAGCACGCGCTTCTTGCTGCCGCCCGGAACGTCGACGGTGCAACGTCCGGGGGTCAGGATGTCTTCGAGTCGGATCATGGGAAGTTAGCGAGCCACTACGCCTTGAGATCGGTCTAGCTGCTTTTCCTTGTGCTTGATGAGTTGACGATCGAGTTTGTCGATGAGCAGGTCGATGGCGGCGTACATGTCTTCGTGCTCGGCATTGGCAACCACCTCGCGGCCTGCCACGTGCAGCGTGCTCTCTACCTTCTGCTTGAGCTTGTCGACTTGAAGAATGACCTGGACGTTGATGATGCGGTCGAAGTGCCGCTCCAGGCGGTCGAACTTGTCCTCGATGTAGTCACGCAGGGCGTCGGTTACAACCAGATGGTGGCCACTGATGTTGACTTGCATGCTGCTGTCTCCTTCTTCCACGTGCAAAGAGGCAGGCTCGAAGGGCCTGCCGCTGGTACGCTTCCCGCGCGCGTCACATCAGTCGCTTGCGTTCACTGGATGGCGCAATCCCTAAGGATTCCCGGTACTTGGCGACGGTGCGACGGGCGACTTGTATGCCCTGTGCTTCCAGTAAACCAGCGATCTTGCTATCGCTCAACGGCTTTTTCTGGTTTTCCGCGGCGACCAGTTTCTTGATGATCGCGCGAATGGCGGTGGAGGAGCATTCCCCGCCTTCGGCAGTACTGACGTGGCTGGAGAAGAAGTACTTGAGCTCGTAGATGCCGCGCGGCGTATGCATGTACTTCTGAGTCGTCACGCGCGAGATGGTCGATTCGTGCATGCCGACCGCTTCGGCGATGTCATGCAGGACCAGGGGCTTCATCGCCTCGTCACCGTAGTCGAGGAAGCCGCGCTGGTGCTCGATGATCTGCGTGGCCACCTTCATCAGGGTCTCGTTGCGACTCTGCAGGCTCTTGATGAACCAGCGTGCTTCCTGGAGCTGGTTGCGCATGAAGGTATTGTCGGCGCTGGAGTCGGCTCGCTTCACGAAGCCCGCGTATTGGGCATTCACCCGCAGGCGGGGAACGGCTTCCTGGTTCAGTTCGACCAGCCAGCGACCGTTGTGCTTGCGCACGATGACATCCGGTACGACGTATTCGGGTTCACTGCTCTCGATCTGCGAGCCGGGCCGCGGATTCAGCGACTGGACCAGTTCGATGATCTGGCGAAGGTCATCTTCCTTGAGCTTCATGCGCCGCATCAGCAGGCTGTAATCGCGGCTACCGAGGAGGTCGAGATGATCCTTCACCAGCTGCAACGCCTCGTTGCGCCAGGGTGTGTCGTCTGGCAGTTGCCTGAGCTGAAGCAGCAGGCATTCGCGCAGATCGCGAGCGGCGATGCCCGCCGGCTCGAACTGCTGGATACGGCGTAGCACCACCTCGACCTCGTCCAGCTCGACCTCGAGTTCCGGGTCGAGCGAGGCCAGAATTTCCTCCAGCGTTTCCTCGAGATAGCCCTGAGGGTTGATGCAGTCGATGATCGTGACCGCAATGATGCGATCGGTATCGCTCATCGGGGCCAGATTGAGCTGCCAGAGCAGGTGGCTCTGCAGGCTTTCGCCGGACGAGGTGCGGGAGGTGAAATCCCATTCGTCGTCATCGCTGCTCGGAAGGCTGCTGGCGCTGGTCTGGTAGACGTCTTCCCAGGCGGTGTCGACGGGAAGCTCGTTGGGAATGCGGTCGCTCCATTCCGATTCTTCGAACGCGCCGTCGCTGTCCCCGGTGGATTCTTCGTAGGTGTTTTCCTGCGTGCGCTCGGTATTTTGGCCGTCCAGCCCCTTCTCGGCGTTGTCGGCCATCGGGTCGCTGGTTTCGAAATCCTCGCCGTCTTCCTGCCGCTCGAGCATTGGGTTGGACTCGAGCGCTTCCTGAATTTCCTGCTGCAGATCCAGCGTGGAGAGTTGTAGCAGTCGTATGGCTTGCTGCAGCTGCGGTGTCATCGTCAGCTGCTGGCCCATCTTCAAGACTAGCGATGCTTTCATGGCGGGGAACTTCAGACCTCTATGACCGGCATGGTTGCGTCCGCGATGTCAGGGTGTCCAGCCTGCGGAAAGCAAATTATATGCCTGGCAAGGCGTTTGCCCAGTGCCCTTGGTAGATGGAAGCGCTGGCGGTCACAGGCGGAACTCGTGGCCGAGGTAGACTTCCTTCACCAGCTGGTTGGACAGAATGCTCTGTGCGTCGCCCTCGGCGATCAGCTGTCCATCGCTGACGATGTAGGCCGTCTCGCAGATGTCGAGCGTCTCGCGGACGTTGTGATCGGTGATGAGTACGCCGATGCCCTTGGCCTTGAGGTGGTGGATGATCTGCTTGATGTCGCCGACCGAAATCGGATCGACCCCGGCGAAGGGTTCGTCCAGCAGGATGAACTTGGGAGCGGTCGCCAACGCGCGAGCGATCTCCACCCGCCGCCGTTCGCCACCCGAGAGGCTCATGCCCTGGCTGTCGCGAATGTGGCTGATGTGAAATTCCTGAAGGAGCGACTCGAGGGCCTGCTGGCGTCCGGCCGAATCCAGATCCTTGCGGGTCTCGAGAATGGCCATGATGTTGTCGGCGACGGTCAGCTTGCGAAAGATCGAGGCTTCCTGAGGCAGATAGCCGATCCCGGCTCGGGCACGTCCATGCATCGGCAGGTGGGTGACGTCGTCCTGGTCGATGAGGATGCGCCCCTGATCGGCACGCACCAGTCCGACGATCATGTAGAAGCAGGTGGTTTTCCCGGCGCCGTTCGGGCCGAGCAACCCGACGATCTGGCCGCTCTCGATCGAAAGGCTGACATCGCGGACCACCTGGCGGGCCTTGTAGCGTTTGGCAAGGTGCTGCGCGCGTAGAACGGCCATCAGGGCGTCTGCTCCGCGGGCGGCTCGGCGTCGCGGCTGCGCGGCTGGATGACCATGTCGACGCGCGGTTTCGGGGTGGTGATCTCGGCATCGCTGGCGCGACCGGCGTTCACGATCTGGCGCTGGGTGTCATAGACGATCTTCTCGCCCTCGAAGGTATTGCCTTCCTGCACCACCTTGGCCTGGTCGAGCAGCACGATCCGCTCGTTGTCCGCGAAGTACTGGATGGTCAGCCCGTAGGCCTTGACGATCGGCTCGTCGACCGACGGCTTCTGCTCGTAGTAGGCGGGCTTGCCGACCGCGGTGAAGATCTCCACTTCACCGTTGTCATCCTGCGTGATGGTCACCGTGTCGCCGGTAATCTTGAGGGTGCCCTGGGTAATGACGACGTCGCCGCGATAAACCGCCACGCCCTGCCTATCGTCGAGTTCGGCCGTATCGGCCTGGACGCGGATGGGCTGGTTGCGATCCTCGGGAAGTGCCCAGGCGGTTGCGCTGGCCAACAGCAGGCTCGCGCCGAGCAGTTGGATGAGTGGTTCAGGGAGCCTCATGCTGGCCTCTTACGTTGGATAGCAGGATCATCCTGCCGTCATTCAGATACGCTTTCATGCCCGTTGCGGTCGTCACGCCATTGGCGGCGACGATTCTAACGGCTTGCTGGGTCTGCGCATATTCCTGCTCCGGCCTCACGGTCAGGCGGCTGGTGGTCAGGATCAGCGGGCGGCCCTTGGCGTCGGTGCGCTCTACGCGGACGTCATCGATCAGTTCGACTTCGGTGCCGCCCGGCGAGACCTCGCCACGCGCACTGCTGACATGCCAGGGATTGGACTTGCCGCGATACATCAGCAGATCCGGCGACGTCATGACACTGACGTCGCTCGCCGCGAGGTGTTCGACCTTTTCGGCAGTCAGGACGTAATCGCGCTGGCCGTCGGCCTGGAACTGGGTCGTCCGGGTGCCGAGCGCATAGAAATCGACTTCGGGCGCTTCGCTTTGCGTGGCCGGGGGCCTGGACATGAAGCTCTCCGGCCGGACGTTCCAGTAGCCAACAGCGACCAGCAACGCCACGAGCGAGCCCAGTATCAGCGCGGTTTTCAGGCGTGGGATCATGGCCGGTTCCTATAGATAGGCCGCCAGTGCCGCTTCCAGCGTGCCCTGGGCCTGCATGATCAATTCGCAGAACTCGCGCGCCGCGCCTTCCCCGCCGCGTGCCTGGGTCACGCCGTGTGCGTGGCTCCGGACGAACGGTGCGGCGTTGGCGACGGCCATGCCGAGTCCGACCCGCCGCATGACCGGCAGGTCGGGCAGGTCATCGCCGAGGTAGGCGACCTGTTCCCGTGCGAAGCCGGTTTCCGACAGGATCTGGTCCAACACCACGAGCTTGTCCTCGCGTCCCTGATACAGATGGTGGACGCCGAGGTTGCGCGCTCGCCGCTCGACCACCGGGGTGCTGCGGCCGCTGATGATGGCCGTCTGGACGCCCGAGGCGATCAGCATCTTGATGCCGTGGCCGTCCAGCGTGTTGAAGGTCTTGAATTCGCTGCCGTCAGTGAGGAAATAAAGGCGGCCATCGGTCAGTACGCCGTCGACGTCGAAGACTGCCAGACGGATGTCACGAGCACGCTGAAGCAATTGCAAATCCATCACATCACCCCGGCGCGCAGCAGGTCGTGCATGTTCAGCGCGCCGATCGGCAGGCCCTGTTCGTCGATCACGACGAGCGCGTTGATCTTGTTGTCCTCCATGATTCTCAATGCCTCGGCCGCCAGCATGTCGGGCGTGACGGTCTTGCCGCGCGCCGTCATCACCTCGTCGATCAGCGCCTGGCGCACATCGATGCCCTTGTCCAGCGTGCGGCGCAGGTCGCCGTCCGTGAAAACCCCGGCCAATCGACCATCCGGCTCGTTCACCACGGTCATGCCGAGGCCCTTGCGTGTCATCTCCAGCAGCGCCGCGCGCAGCGGTGTGCCACGCTCGACGCGAGGCAGCCGCTCGCCGCTGTGCATGACATTCTCGACCTTGAGCAGCAGGCGCCGGCCGAGCGCGCCGCCCGGATGGGAGAAGGCGAAATCCTCGGCGGTGAAGCCGCGGGCCTCGAGCAGCGCGATCGCCAGCGCGTCGCCGAGCACCAGGCTCGCCGTCGTCGAGGATGTCGGGGCGAGGTTGAGCGGGCAGGCTTCGATCGAAACGCTGGCATCCAGATTGACGTCGGCCGCCTTGGCGAGCACCGAGTCGGGATTGCCCGTCATGCTGATCAACCGGATGCCGAGGCGCTTGATCAGCGGCAGCAGCGTGACGATCTCGCTGGTGGAACCGGAGTTCGACAGGGCGAGGACGACGTCGTCACGGGTGATCATGCCCATGTCGCCGTGGCTCGCTTCGGCGGGATGCACGAAGAAGGCAGTGGTGCCGGTGCTGGCGAGGGTCGCGGCGATCTTGTTGCCGATATGGCCGGACTTGCCCATGCCCACGACCACCACCCGGCCCTTGCTCTGCAGAATCAGCTCGCAGGCCTTGATGAACGGGTTGCCGATGCGGCTGCTGAGTTGCTGAACCGCCTCGACCTCCAGTCGGATGGTGCGTTGCGCGGACTCGATCAGTTGGTTGTGCTGGATCATGACGGAGGCGACCGTTCGAAAAGGCGAGGAGTATAGCGGCAACCGTCGCGGGCGGGCAGGGCGGCGGTGGTTGTGACTCAGCGCTCGCCCGGGTCCATGCGCTTTTTTCGGCCGGCAGGCGAGCGTGTATAGTGCGCCGCTTGTTGACCGGGGACGTGTCCTGGCCGCAGGGGCAGACGTCAGTTAGCCGGTTGTTAGGAGCAATGATGAGCACCAATCCCTATGCCGTCGAGCTGAAGGGCGTGACCTTCAGGCGGGGCGAACGGACGATTTTCGACGCTATCGATCTGCGCATTCCCCGTGGTCGCATCACCGCGATCATGGGGCCGTCCGGCAGTGGCAAGACCACGTTGCTGCGCCTGATCGGCGCTCAGTTGAAGCCGCTGAGCGGCGAGGTCTGGGTGGCCGACCGGAATCTGCCGACGCTGTCGCGCGCCGAGCTGTTCGATCTGCGCAAGCAGATGGGCGTGCTGTTCCAGAGCGGGGCCCTATTCACCGACCTTGACGTGTTCGAGAACGTCGCCTTTCCGCTGCGTGTGCACACCGACCTGCCCGACGAGATGATCCGCGACATCGTGCTGATGAAACTGCAGGCGGTCGGTCTGCGGGGCGCGGTCGAGCTGATGCCTGACGAGCTGTCGGGCGGCATGCGCCGTCGCGTCGCGCTGGCACGCGCCATCGCCCTCGATCCGCAGATACTGATGTACGACGAACCCTTCGCCGGGCAGGATCCGGTGGCGATGGGCGTGCTGGTGCGCCTGATCAGGCTGCTCAACGATGCACTCGGCATCACCAGCATCGTTGTCTCGCATGACCTGGCCGAAACCGCGAGCATCGCCGACTACATCTATATCGTCGGCGATGGCCAGGTGCTGGCCCAGGGTACGCCGGACGAACTCATGCAATCGGATAACCCGAGGGTTCAGCAGTTCATGAAGGGCACGGCCGACGGTCCCATTCCGTTCCATTTTCCAGCCGCCGACTACGCGAGCGAGCTGCTCGGAGGCACCGATGCGTAGGTATTCGCCGCTCGAACGCGTGCGCCTGCTGGGCCGTGCCGGTCTCGACGTGCTGGCGGCGCTGGGCCGCTCGGTGATCTTCCTGCTGCACGCGTTGCTGGGGCGCGGCGGGCTGCGGGAGGGGTTCGCGTTGCTGGTGCGCCAACTGTACTCGGTGGGCGTGCTGTCGCTGGCGATCGTCGTGGTTTCCGGCATCTTCATCGGCATGGTGCTGTCGCTGCAGGGCTACAGCATCCTCAGCAACTACGGATCCGAGCAGGCGGTCGGCCAGATGATCGCGCTGACGCTTTTGCGCGAGCTCGGTCCGGTGGTGACGGCCTTGCTGTTCGCCGGTCGCGCCGGTTCGGCCCTGGCGGCGGAAATCGGCAACATGAAGGCGACCGAGCAGCTGTCCAGCCTCGAGATGATTGGCGTCGATCCGCTGAAGTACGTGATCGCGCCACGCCTGTGGGCCGGTTTCATTTCGCTGCCGTTGCTCACCGTGATCTTCAGCGTGGTCGGTATCTGGGGTGGGGCGATGGTCGCCATCGACTGGCTCGGCGTATATGAAGGTTCCTTCTGGTCGAACATGCAGAGCAGCGTCAGCTTCCGTGCCGACGTGCTCAACGGCGTGATCAAGAGCATGGTGTTCGCCGTGGTCGTGACCTGGATCGCGGTGTTCCAGGGCTACGATTGCGACCCGACCTCCGAGGGCATCAGCCGTGCCACCACCCGTACCGTCGTCTATGCCTCGCTGGCCGTGCTCGGCCTGGATTTCATTCTGACCGCCCTGATGTTTGGAGATTTCTGATGCGCAACCGCACCCTGGAGATTGGTGTCGGCCTGTTCCTGCTCGCGGGCCTGCTGGCCCTGCTGCTGCTCTCGCTGCGGGTCAGCGGCTTGAGCGTCGGGCATACCGATACCTACAAGCTGTTCGCCTACTTCGACAACATCGCCGGGCTCAGCGTCCGGTCCAAGGTCACCATGGCCGGCGTGACGATCGGCAAGGTGACGGCCATCGATCTGGACCGCGACAGCTATACCGGACGCGTGACGATGGAAATCGACCGTGACGTGGACATCCTGCCGACCGATTCGACCGCCTCCATCCTGACCGCCGGTCTGCTTGGCGAGAAATACATCGGCATCAGCGTCGGTGGCGAGGAAGAGGTGCTGGCCGACGGTGACGTCATCCGCGACACCCAGTCATCGCTGGTGCTGGAAGAACTCATCGGCAAATTCCTGCTCAACTCTGTGAATAAAGAATGAGGGGTCGAATCATGAATCGCATGCTCAAACGCGGCTTGCTGGTACTGCTGGCCATGTTGCCGTTGACGGTGCTTGCAGCGCCAAGCGCGCACGAGGTCATCCAGCGCACCACCGACGAACTGCTGTCCGACTTGCAGCAGAACAAGGAGCGCTACCGGCAGGATCCTGCGGCGTTCTACGATTCGCTCAATGAGATTCTCGGGCCCGTGGTCGATGCCGATGGCATCTCCCGCAGCATCATGACGGTGCGTTATTCCCGCCAGGCGACGCCTGAGCAGATGGCCCGCTTCGAAGAGAACTTCAAGCGAAGCCTAATGCAGTTCTATGGCAACGCGCTGCTCGAATACGACAACCAGCAGATCCGCGTGCTGCCGCCCAGTGGCTCGGGCGATGGCGAGCGCACCAGCGTCGGCATGGAAGTGGTCGATCGCCAGGGCACGGTCTATCCGGTGTCCTACACGATGGTCAACAAGGATGGCGAGTGGAAGGTGCGGAACGTCATCATCAACGGCATCAATGTAGGCAAGCTGTTCCGCGATCAGTTCTCCGAGGCCATGCAGGCCAACGGCAACGATCTCGACAAGACGATCGATGGCTGGGCCGAGGTCGTCGCGCGAGCCAAGGATACGACTGCCGCGCAACAGGCGGGCGCCGATGAGTGACAGCCACCTGGCGCTGGGCGCCGACGGCCGGTTGCAGGTCGTCGGCGTGCTCGACTACCTGAGCGGGCCCGCCTTGCGGGAACAGGGGAGAGCGCTGATCAAGCGCGCTTCGACCGATCCGCTGCTGATCGATTGCTCGGCTGTCGAGCGGTCCAGCAGCGTAGGGCTGTCGTTGTTGCTGTGCCTGATGCGCGATGCGAAAGCGACAGGCCGCCGTATCCAGATCGTCGGCCTGCCGAAGGATATGCTCGACATCGCGCGCGTATCCGGCCTCGATCGGGTCCTGCCGCTGGCCACGGAAACGGCCGGCTGAGCCGCCCGCGCGGACCAGGGTTCGCAGCCTTCGGGGATTTTTGTATCATGGCCGGCCCGCGCGCCATTGCGTCGATCGAGGTTCAACATGCAGGCCGTAGAAGTTAAGAACTTCCTGGAAGAGAAACTGGCAGGAGCCGAGGTGCTGGTCGAAGGCGAAGGCTGCAACTTCCAGCTGAACGTGGTCAGTGATGAGCTGGCGGCGCTGAGCCCTGTGAAGCGCCAGCAGCAGGTCTATATGCACCTCAATCCCTGGATCGCGGACGGCAGCATCCATGCCGTCACCATGAAATTCTTCAGCCAGGCCGACTGGCGCACTCGGGCCTGATGCCCGCTACGGCGTTCGATCGCCCGCTGGCGTCTCCCTTCTTGCAGGCCGTTGCGAAGCGGCCATAGGTAAACGATGGACAAACTGATCATTACCGGCGGGACGCGCCTCGATGGCGAAATCCGCATCTCCGGTGCCAAGAACTCCGCGCTACCCATCCTGGCTGCGACCCTGCTCGCCGATACGCCGGTCACCGTCTGCAACCTGCCGCACCTGCACGACATCACCACCATGATCGAGCTGTTCGGCCGGATGGGCGTGCAGCCGGTGGTCGACGAAAAGCTCAGCGTCGAGGTCGACGCCGGCAGCATTCGCACGCTGGTGGCGCCATACGAGCTGGTCAAGACCATGCGTGCCTCGATCCTGGTGCTGGGGCCGATGGTCGCGCGTTTCGGTGAGGCGGAAGTCGCGTTGCCCGGCGGTTGTGCCATCGGTTCGCGGCCGGTCGACCTGCACATCCGCGGCCTGGAGGCGATGGGCGCGCAGATCGACGTGGAAGGCGGCTACATCAAGGCCAAGGCCCCGGCTGGCGGCTTGCGCGGCGCGCACTTCCTGTTCGATGTGGTGAGCGTCACCGGCACCGAGAACATCATGATGGCCGCGGCGCTTGCCAACGGCCGCAGTGTTCTGGAAAACGCGGCACGCGAGCCGGAAGTGGTGGACCTTGCCAACTTCCTCAACGCGATGGGCGCCAAGATCAGCGGCGCCGGCACCGCGACCATCACCATCGAAGGCGTCAAGCGCCTGGGCGGTGGACGCTACAGCGTCATGCCCGACCGCATCGAGACCGGCACCTACCTGGTGGCGGCCGCCGCGACAGGCGGCCGCGTCAAGCTCAAGGACACCGACCCGACCATCCTCGAGGCCGTGCTGCACAAGCTCGAAGAGGCCGGTGCTCATATCGCCACCGGCGCGAACTGGATCGAGCTGGACATGAAGGGCAATCGCCCGCGCGCCGTGAACGTTCGGACCGCGCCGTATCCCGCGTTCCCGACCGACATGCAGGCGCAGTTCATCTCGCTCAACGCGATTGCCGAAGGGACGGGCACGGTGATCGAAACGGTCTTCGAGAACCGCTTCATGCACGTTTATGAAATGAACCGCATGGGCGCGCAGATTCTGGTCGAAGGCAATACCGCGATCGTCACCGGGGTTGCGCACCTCAAGGGCGCGCCGGTGATGGCCACCGACCTGCGCGCCTCGGCCAGCCTGGTGATCGCCGGACTGGTCGCGACGGGCGACACCCTGATCGACCGCATCTACCACATCGATCGCGGTTACGAGTGCATCGAGGAAAAACTGCAACTGCTGGGTGCCAAGATTCGTCGCGTGCCGGGCTGACCGGTCCGCTCCGACGACCGGCGCCGGTGCGCCGGCCCGCTTATCAAGGAACGTCGTTCATGCTCACCATCGCGTTGTCCAAAGGCCGGATTCTCGACGACACGCTGCCGCTGCTGGCGGCAGCCGGCATCGCACCCACGGAAGACCCGGACAAGAGCCGTAAGCTGATCATTCCGACCACCCAGGAAGACGTCCGCCTGCTGATCGTGCGTGCGACCGACGTTCCGACCTATGTGGAGCAGGGCGCGGCCGACCTGGGCGTCGCGGGCAAGGATGTGCTGATGGAGTTCGGCGGACAGGGGCTTTACGAGCCGCTGGACCTGAAGATCGCCAACTGCAAGCTGATGACCGCCGGCAAGGTCGGCGCGCCGGAACCGCGCGGCCGGCTCAAGGTGGCCACCAAGTTCGTCAATGTCGCCAAGCGCTATTACGCCGAACAGGGGCGCCAGGTCGACATCATCAAGCTGTACGGCTCGATGGAGCTGGCCCCGCTGGTCGGCCTCGCCGACAAGATCATCGACGTGGTGGACACCGGCAACACCTTGCGTGCCAACGGGCTCGAGCCGCAGGAGCTGATCGCGACCATCAGCTCACGGCTCATCGTCAACAAGGCGTCGATGAAGATGCAGCATGCACGCATCCAGGCGCTGATCGACACCCTGCGCGGCGCCGTCGAGCGACACCGGGCCTGATCCCGTTTCCCCTATCCGCGCCATAGCCACTATTCTCGGCGGCCTGGCGCGGCCGGCTTGCTAAGCTAGCCGCCGTCCGGTCTGCGCGACCATCAATGTCCCCGTTTGCCACGCGCACCTTGCTGCGCAGGTCTCTGCGAACTGTCACCACGAGGCTTTTCCATGACTACGCCCATCGCCATTCGCCGTCTCGATGCTGCCGACCCGGATTTCGCCGCGCATCTGGATCATCTGCTGAGCTGGGAAAGCGTCTCTGACGATGCGGTGAATGCACGCGTGCTCGAAATCATCCGGGCGGTACGCGAGCGGGGCGACCAGGCCCTCGTCGACTGCACGCAGCGGTTCGACGCGCTGACGGTCGCCAGCATGGCCGATCTGATCCTGCCGCGAGCCCGGCTGGAACAGGCCCTCGAGCGGATTTCCCCTGCGCAGCGCGAGGCGTTGCAGGTGGCCGCCGAGCGTGTGCGCCGCTACCACGAGCACCAGAAGCAGGATTCCTGGCGCTATACCGAAGCCGATGGCACGGTGCTGGGCCAGCAGGTTACGCCGCTCGACCGGGTTGGCCTCTACGTGCCCGGCGGCAAGGCGTCCTACCCGTCATCGGTGTTGATGAACGCCATCCCGGCGAAGGTGGCGGGCGTGCCCGAGGTGGTCATGGTGGTGCCGACCCCTCGTGGCGAGATCAACGAGCTGGTGCTCGCCGCGGCTGCGCTGGCGGGCGTCGACCGGGTCTTCACCATCGGTGGTGCCCAGGCAGTCGCTGCGCTCGCCTATGGCACCGAAAGCGTGCCGCCGGTGGATAAGATCGTCGGGCCGGGGAACATTTATGTCGCGACGGCCAAGCGCCATGTGTTCGGCAAGGTCGGCATCGACATGATCGCCGGGCCGTCGGAAATCCTGGTCGTCTGCGACGGGCAGACCGACCCGGACTGGATCGCCATGGACCTGTTCTCCCAGGCCGAGCACGACGAGGATGCCCAGTCGATCCTCGTCAGCCCGGACAGCGCCTTCCTCGATCGCGTCGCCGAGAGCATCGCGCGGTTGCTGCCGACGCTGGAGCGCGAGTCGATCGCTCGGACATCCCTCGAGGGCCGGGGCGCGTTGATTCATGTCAGGGATATGACGCAGGCCATCGAGGTGGCCAACCGGATCGCACCGGAGCACCTGGAGCTCTCCGTGGCCGACCCGGAACGGTGGCTGCCGCACATTCGCCATGCCGGCGCCATCTTCATGGGTCGCTACACGGCAGAGGCGCTGGGCGATTATTGCGCCGGTCCAAACCATGTCCTGCCGACGTCGGGCACTGCGCGCTTCTCCTCGCCGCTCGGCGTGTATGACTTCCAGAAGCGCTCGTCGATCATCCATTGCTCCGCCGATGGTGCGTCGGAGCTCGGCAAGGTCGCCTCGGTGCTGGCTCGCGGCGAGTCGCTCACGGCTCATGCGCGCAGCGCCGAATACCGGATCAAGGGCTGAAATGCCGATGTGAGTGCTGAGGCCGGGCTGAATGATAGTCAGCCGTAGGTCTCAGCGATCGACTGACGCCCCGAAACGCACGCGGGCCCGCGCGGGCTCGCCCCACGATAGAGTGCGAGAACCCATGAGCAGATTCTGGAGTCCCTTCGTCAGCGCGCTGGTGCCCTACGTGCCCGGTGAGCAGCCCAAGCTGGCGCGACTGGTCAAGCTGAACACCAACGAAAACCCCTACGGACCCTCGCCCAGGGCGGTCGCGGCCATGCAGGCGGAGCTGAACGACACGCTGCGGCTGTATCCGGACCCCAACGGCGAGCGCCTCAAGCAGGCCGTTGCCGCCTACTACGGGATCGAGACGGCGCAAGTCTTCGTTGGCAACGGCTCCGACGAGGTGCTGGCCCATGCCTTCAACGGCCTGTTTCAGCATGGCAGGCCGCTGCTGTTTCCCGATATCAGCTACAGCTTCTATCCGGTCTACTGCGGGTTGTACGGCATCGAGTACCGTACCGTGCCACTGGACGAGAACTTCCGGATTCGCCCTGACGACTATCGCCAACCCAACGGTGGCATCGTCTTCCCGAACCCCAATGCGCCGACCGGATGCGCCCTCGGCCTGGGCGACATCGAGGCCATCCTGCAGGCCAACCCCGATTCGGTCGTGCTGATCGATGAGGCCTACGTCGATTTCGGCGCGCAGACGGCCGTGACGCTGGTCGACCGCTACCCCAATCTGCTGGTGACCCAGACCTTGTCCAAGTCCCGCTCGCTCGCGGGCTTGCGGGTCGGATTGGCGATCGGCCATGCCGATCTGATCGAGGCACTGGAGCGAATCAAGAACAGCTTCAACTCCTATCCGCTCGATCGGATCGCGCTGGCCGGTGCCGCCGCCTCGTTCGACGACCGCGGCTATTTCGAGGCGACCTGCGCCAAGGTCATCGCCAGTCGCGAGGCGCTGGCCGACGGGCTACGGGATGCCGGATTCGAGGTGCTGCCGTCGGCGGCCAACTTCGTCTTTGCTCGCCATCCGGGACGGGACGCCGGCGCGCTGGCGGCGTCGCTGCGCGAGCGTGGCGTAATCGTCCGGCACTTCAGGCAGGCACGCATCGACCAGTACCTGCGCATCACCGTCGGAACCCCCGAGCAGAACGCCGAGCTGCTGCAGGCGCTGAGCGCGATCCTCCACGCCTGATCAGGGCGTGGCCGTCACCGGCGGTCGCATCCCCACTTCGGCGCGCAGCGTCTTCTCTTCGCCGTTGCGCAGGATGACGATCTTGATCGAGTCGCCCGGCCGCGTCCGCGCGACCTGATTCATGGAGGTGCGGCCGTCGGAGGCCGGCTCGCCGGCGATGCTGAGGATCACATCGCCTGGTTCCAGCCCGGCCTGTGCCGCCGGGCCATCCTTGTAGACGCCCGCGACGACAATGCCCGGCCGCCCGCGCTGGCCGAAGGATTCGGCAAGCTCCGGCGTCAGCGCCTGGACTTCCACGCCGAGCCAGCCGCGGATGACCTGGCCGTGCTGGATGATCGAATCCATCACGTCGCGGGCCAGCTTGATCGGGATGGCGAAGCCGATGCCTTGCGAGCCGCCCGTCTCGGAGATGATCGCCGTGTTGATGCCGATCAGGTTGCCCCTGGCATCGACCAGCGCACCCCCGGAGTTGCCGCGGTTGATCGCCGCATCGGTCTGGATGAAATCTTCGTAGGTGTTCAGACCCAGCTGGTTGCGGCCGGTCGCGCTGATGATGCCCATGGTGACCGTCTGGCCCACGCCGAACGGATTGCCGATCGCCAGGGTGACGTCGCCGACCCGGATGCTGTCGGAGTGGCCGACGGTGATGGCCGGCAGGTTGGCCAGATCGATCTTGAGAACGGCAAGGTCGGTTTCCGGGTCGCTTCCCACGACCGTGGCGAGGGTCTCCCGGCCATCCTTGAGCGCCACCACGATCTGCTCCGAATTGGCCGTCACGTGGTAGTTGGTCAGCAGGTAGCCCTCGGGGCTCATGATGACCGCGGAGCCCAGGCTCGACTCCATGCGGCGCTGACGCGGCAGGTTGTCGCCGAAGAAGCGTTTGAACATCGGGTCCTTGAGCATCGGCACTTCGGCCTTCGCCACTACCTTGGTCGTGTAGAGGTTGGCCACCGCCGGTGCGGCCGCGCTCACCGCGTCGGCATAGGAGTGCGGCCCCCGCTCCGGCAGGATGGCGACCGGTGCCTCCTGCAGGTGGTATTCCTCGACCGGCAGGCCGACCCACTGCGGGTAGCGCTGGATGATGAGCAGGGCTATGAGCACGCCGGCCACGAGGGGCCAGCCATAAGGACGCAAGGCGTTGATCATCAGGGGTCCGTACGATTGCGAGCGCCGCGGGCGCCATGTCAAGGTGGCCGGCATTATACGAGGCCGCCTGCCATTTGCAGGGCCCGGTTTGGAAAGAGGAGATGACCATGGCCATTGCGCTCGATGCGCTGGTTCGCGAAGCGGATCGGTATCTGGACGCTCAGGCGTTTCGCGATTACTGCCCCAACGGTTTGCAGGTCGAAGGCCGGCCTCAGGTCCGCCGTATCGTCACGGGCGTGACGGCGAGCCAGGCCTTGCTCGACGCCGCGGTCGACGCCGAGGCCGACGTGGTGCTCGTCCATCACGGGTATTTCTGGAAGAACGAGGACGCACGCGTGATCGGCATGAAGCAGCGGCGGCTCAAGACGCTGCTGAACCATGACATCAGCCTGCTCGCCTATCACTTGCCGCTGGATGTTCACCCCGAGGTCGGCAACAACGTTCAGCTGGCGCGCCTGCTCGACCTGGTGATCGAGGGGCCGCTCGATCCGACCGAGCGTGCCTCCGTCGGCCTGGTCGGTGCGCTCGAAACGCCGCTCAGCCCGGTGGATTTCCATCGCCGTGTGCACGAGGCGCTTGGTCGGGAACCGTTGATGATCGCGGGCGACCAGCCGATCCGTCGCATCGCCTGGTGCACCGGCGCCGCGCAGGGCTACATCGACAAGGCGCTGGCCGCCGGGGTCGACGCCTACCTGACCGGCGAAGTGTCCGAGCCGACCGTGCACACGGCGCGCGAGAACGGGCTGAGCTTCTTCGCGGCCGGCCATCATGCGACCGAGCGCTACGGCGTCCAGGCGCTGGGTGACTACCTGGCCCGGCACTTCGCGATCGAGCACCTGTTCATCGACTGTCCGAACCCCGTCTGACGGCGAGCCCTGGGCGCATATGACTAGATCATCATGATCTAAGCAGCTGCCTGATTAGAAGCTAATGCCGTGCTAGAGTGCGCGTCGTTTCCCGGATTGCCGGTCCGTCACCTAGCAGCGTGGACAGTCATGGTCGATAAACTGACGCATCTGAAAGAACTCGAAGCCGAAAGCATCCACATCATCCGCGAGGTCGCCGCCGAGTTCGGCAACCCGGTCATGCTGTACTCGATCGGCAAGGACTCCGCCGTGATGCTGCACCTCGCGCGCAAGGCGTTCTTTCCGGGCAAGCTGCCGTTCCCGGTGATGCATGTCGACACGCGCTGGAAGTTTCGCGAGATGTACGCGTTTCGTGAGCGGATGGTGAAGGAGATGGGGCTGGAACTCATCACCCACATCAACCCGGACGGCGTCGCGCAGAACATCAATCCCTTCACCCACGGCAGTGCCAAGCACACCGATGTGATGAAGACCGAGGGCCTCAAGCAGGCGCTCGACAAGTACGGCTTCGATGCCGCCTTCGGCGGTGCTCGTCGTGACGAGGAAAAATCCCGCGCCAAGGAGCGCGTCTATTCCTTCCGCGACAGCAAGCACCGCTGGGACCCGAAGAACCAGCGCCCGGAGTTGTGGAATGTCTACAACGGCAAGGTGAAGAAGGGCGAATCGATCCGGGTGTTCCCGCTCTCGAACTGGACCGAGCTGGACATCTGGCAATACATCTATCTCGAGCAGATTCCGATCGTGCCGCTGTACTTCGCTGCCGAGCGCGAAGTGATCGAGAAGAACGGCACGCTGATCATGATCGACGACGAGCGCATCCTCGAATACCTCTCCGACGAGGAGAAGGCGCGCATCACCAGGAAAATGGTGCGCTTCCGCACCCTGGGTTGCTACCCGCTGACCGGCGCCGTCGAATCCTCGGCCGCCACGCTGCCGGACATCATTCAGGAAATGCTGTTGACGCGGACCTCCGAACGCCAGGGCCGGGTCATCGATCATGACCAGACCGGCTCGATGGAAGAGAAGAAGCGGCAGGGGTATTTCTAACCGCCGGTTCGCATGGCGCGGCGGCCGGGTTCATGCCCACCGATGCGCAACGGACGGGATAACGCCTGGCCAGAGCATCGCAGCGGTATCTCCGGTCTGCCCAGGCTCCTCTTCCAGAAACAATCCAGGCGGGCCGTGAAGCGCTTTTCCTCAAGCCTTCCGCCCTCAAGCCTCCAGCGATAGAGAAGAAGCGTATGTCGCATAGTTCCGATCTGATTTCGTCCGACATCCTCGCCTACCTCGCCCAGCACGAGCGCAAGGAACTGCTGCGCTTTCTGACCTGCGGCAACGTCGACGACGGCAAGAGCACCCTCATCGGTCGCCTGCTGCACGACTCGAAGATGATCTACGAAGATCATCTGGAAGCCATCACCCGTGACTCCAAGAAAGTCGGAACGACCGGTGAAGACGTGGACCTGGCGCTGCTGGTCGACGGGTTGCAGGCCGAGCGCGAGCAGGGCATCACCATCGACGTGGCGTATCGCTATTTCTCGACGGCCAAGCGCAAGTTCATCATCGCCGACACCCCCGGCCATGAGCAGTACACCCGCAACATGGCGACCGGCGCCTCGACCTGCGACCTGGCCATCATTCTGATCGACGCTCGCTACGGCGTGCAGACGCAGACCCGCCGGCACAGCTTCATCGCCTCGCTGCTGGGCATCAAGCACATCGTGGTCGCGATCAACAAGATGGACCTCAACGGCTTCGACCAGGGCGTGTTCGAGCAGATCAAGGCCGATTACCTGGCGTTCGCCGAGCGGATCGACCTGCGGCCGACGACCCTCGAGTTCGTGCCGATGTCCGCGCTCAAGGGCGACAACGTCGTCAACCGCAGCGAGCGGGCGCCCTGGTACGACGGCAAGCCGCTGATGGAGATCCTGGAAACCGTCCAGATCGCCGGCGACCGGAACTACGACGACATGCGTTTCCCGGTGCAGTACGTCAACCGGCCGAACCTCAACTTCCGTGGCTTCGCCGGCACGCTGGCCAGCGGCATCGTCCACAAGGGCGACGACGTGATCGCGCTGCCGTCGGGCAAGTCGAGCAAGGTCAAGTCGATTGTCACCTTCGATGGCGAGCTGGAGCAGGCCGGTCCCGGCCAGGCGGTCACGCTGACGCTGGAAGACGAGATCGACGTGTCCCGTGGCGACATGCTCGTCCATGCCGACAACCGCCCGCAAATCAGTGACACCTTCGAGGCGATGCTGGTGTGGATGGCCGAGGAGCCCATGCTTCCCGGCAAGAAATACGACATCAAACGGGCGACCAGCTACGTGCCCGGTTCGATCCCGACCATCGTGCACAAGGTCGATGTGAACACGCTGGAGCAGGGCGCGGCCAGCGAGCTGAAGCTCAACGAGATCGCCAAGGTCCGGGTCAGTCTCGACGCGGCCATCGCGCTCGATGGCTACGCGCACAACCGCACCACGGGCGCTTTCATCGTCATCGACCGGCTGACCAATGGCACCGTCGGTGCCGGCATGATCATCGCCGAGCCGCTTTCCGGGCAGGGAACGGGCCAGCATGGCCGGCTGGCGCATGTCAGCGTCGAGGAGCGCTCGGGCCGTTTCGGCCAGCAGCCGGTAACGGTGCTGTTCACCGGCCTTTCGGGGGCGGGCAAGAGCACGCTGGCCTACGCGGTCGAGCGCAAGCTGTTCGATGCCGGTCGCGCGGTGTTCGTGCTGGACGGGCAGAACCTGCGCCACGACCTCAACAAGGGATTGCCGCAAGACCGTGCAGGCCGTGCCGAAAACTGGCGGCGTGCATCGCAGGTAGCCAAGCAGTTCAACGAAGCGGGCCTCATCACGCTGGCGGCCTTCGTCGCCCCGGATGCCGAAGGGCGCGAACAGGCCCGGGCCGAAATCGGTGCGGGGCGCCTGCTCACCGTCCACCTTCAGGCCACCGAGCAGACCTGCCGCGCGCGTGATCCGCAGGGCCTGTACGCCGCCGGCGGCGACAACATCCCGGGCGTCTCCTTCGCCTATGACGTGCCGGCCGATGCCGATCTGGTGATCGACACGCAGGTGCATTCGGTCGAGGAGAGCACCCGGCAGGTGCTGGCACTGCTGCGCGAGCGCGGCGCCATCTGACGCATCGGGCGCGAGCCGGTTCGCTGCAACGGCGGGCCGGCCTGCGTCGGGGCTCAACCCAACAGGAAGTTGCCGGCCTTCGCGGCGTCGCCGGGCAGGCTGGGCATGTCCGCTTCGTCCTTGAGACTGACGCCGGAGAGCTGGCGTCGGCAGGCCTCGCGCATCAGATGGACCAGTCGATGGGCGGCGAGGTTGTAGCTCAAGCCCTCCAGGCGAACGTTAGAAATGCAGTTGCGCTCGGCATCGGTGCGGCCCCGTTTCGGCGCGTAGGTGAAGTACAGACCGAGGCTGTCGGGCGAGCTTAGGCCCGGGCGTTCGCCCAGCAGCACCACCACCATCCTGGCGCGCAGCGCCTCGCCCACTTCATCGCCCAGCGCTACACGGCCCTGTTCGACCAGGCAGACCGGCGCGAGGCGCCACCCGTCTTTTTCGATCTGCTCCGTGATGCGCTGGAGCAAGGGCAGGGCGTGGCGTTGGACAGCCAGCGCCGAGAGGCCGTCGGCGATGACGATCGCCAGGTCGTAGCCCATTTGCTGCTGTCGAGCGTGATCGCCCAGGCGCTCGGCCGATTCGTCGCTCAGTCGACGGCCCAGATCGGGTCGCTGCAGGTAAGTGTGGCGGTCCGGGGCGGCGCTGTGCAGGTGCAGGCAGCGATGACCCTGCGCCTCGAGCTGTGCGGCCAGGGCATCGGTGTCGAGCGCCAGGTGCACGGCATCGCGCGCCTGGGCGTGGGCGAGCTGGAAATCCAGCTGCGCGGCGGTCGGCAGGCTCGTGCCGGCGCGGCCGAGGGCGATGCGCGCCGGGGTGAGCTGGCGCAGGTGCTGCCATGGATTTTCGATGGCGGGCGAGCGGTCGGACATGGCTACCTCATGGTGTGTCGGTCAGGCGCGTGGAAAAGACCTGCGGTCGTTTTCCACCCTACGGGCCGCGGTGAGGGCATCGGCGTAGGGTGGAAAACCGCGCAGCGTTTTCCACCATGCTGGTGGCAATCGGGGCAGCGGTTCATGCCAGCTGCTCTAGTGCCCGGCGAAACGGCTCGGGCAGTTCGCGGCCGAGCTGCAGGCGATTGCCGTCCTGCCTGAGGATCTCCATCTTCGCCAGCCAGTCCTCGAATTCCGGCGCGGGCCGCAGGCCAAGTACCTGGCGCACGTAGAGCGCGTCGTGGAAGGACGTGGTCTGGTAGTTGAGCATCACGTCGTCCGAACCCGGGATGCCCATGATGAAGTTGATGCCCGCCGTGCCGAGCAGGGTCAGCAGCACGTCCATGTCGTCCTGGTCGGCTTCGGCGTGGTTGGTGTAACAGATGTCGCAGCCCATGGGCACGCCGAGCAGCTTGCCGCAGAAGTGATCCTCCAGCCCGGCGCGGATGATCTGCTTGCCGTTGTAGAGATATTCCGGGCCGATGAAGCCGACCACGGTGTTGACCAGCAGCGGTTTGAAGCGGCGTGCCACGGCGTAGGCCCGGGCTTCGCAGGTCTGCTGATCGACGCCGTGGTGCGCGTTGGCCGACAAGGCGCTGCCCTGGCCGGTCTCGAAGTACATGAGGTTGTCGCCGAGCGTGCCGCGCTTTTGCGACAGGCCGGCCTCGTAGCCTTCCTGCAATGTCGCCAGGCTGATGCCGAAGCTGGCATTGGCCTCCTCGGTGCCGGCGATGGACTGGAACACGAGGTCCACCGGTGCGCCGCGGGCGATCGCCTCGATGGAGGTGGTGACGTGGGTGAGCACGCAGGCCTGGGTCGGAATCTCGTAGCGGCCGATCACCGCGTCGAGCATTTTCAAGAGCTCGCAGATGCCGGCGGTGCTGTCGGTGGCCGGGTTGATGCCGATCACCGCATCGCCGTTGCCGTAGAGCAGGCCGTCGAGGATGCTCGCGGCGATGCCGGCACCGTCGTCGGTGGGGTGGTTGGGTTGCAGCCGGGTGGACATGCGACCGGCAAGGCCGATGGTGTTGCGAAAGCGGGTGACGACGCGGACCTTCTGCGCGACCAGGATCAGGTCCTGCACGCGCATGAGCTTGGACACCGCGGCGACCATTTCCGGCGTCAGCCCCGGCGCCAGGGCGGCGAGCGCCGGGCCATCGGCTTCGTCGCCCAGGAGCCAGTTGCGAAAGTCGCCCACGGTGAGATGGCTGACCGGGGCGAAGGCGGCGGCGTCGTGGCTGTCGAGGATCAGCCGGGTGACCTCGTCGCCTTCGTAGGGAATCAGCGCCTCGTCGAGAAAGCGCCCGAGCGGCACCTCGGCCAGGCACATCTGCGCGGCCACCCGCTCGACATCGCTGCCGGCGGCGACCCCGGCGAGCAGGTCGCCGGAGCGCGCCGGGCTGGCCTTGGCCATTACTTCGCGCAGGTCGTCAAAGCGCCAGGTGGTGCCACCGGCGTTATGCGAATAGCCCATGCCGCCTCCTTTAGTGCAGCGCCGCCTCGGCCTTTTCGATCGCCGCGAACTCTTCTTCCGGCGTGCCGGCGACCAGGTGATGCCGGCTGTAGAGCGCGAAGTAGGCGATGAGGACGCCGTAGATGACCGCCGCGCCGATCACCACCCGCGGGTCGACGAGAAAGCCCGCCACCACCGCCACGCAAGCCAGCACCAGCGCCACGCCCGAGGTGACGATGCCGCCCGGCGTCCGGTACGGGCGCGGCAGGTCCGGGCGGCGCAGGCGCAGGGCGATGTGCGAGGCCATCATCAGCACGTAGGAGAGGGTCGCGCCGAATACGGCGACCAGGATCAGCAGGTCGCCCTGGCCGGTCAGCGATAGCGCGAAGCCGATCAGGCCGGGAATCACCAGCGCGAGCACCGGCGCTTTCTTGCGGTTGGTGACCGACAGGTTGCGTGGCAGGTAGCCGGCCCGCGAGAGGGCGAAGATCTGCCGGGAGTAGGCGTAGATGATCGAGAAGAAGCTGGCGATCAGCCCGGCCAGGCCGACCAGGTTGACGAAGCCGCTCATCCAGGTGGACGAACCGTAGGCCGCGGCGAGCGCTTCGACCAGTGGATTGCCCGATTTCACCAGGGTGCTGGAGCCCGCCCCGCCGGGGCCGACCAGGAGGATCAGTCCGGCGAAGGCGAGCAGGATCAACATGGCGCCGATCAGTCCGCGGGGCATGTCGCGCTGCGGGTTCTTGGTTTCCTCGGCGGCCAGCGGCACCCCCTCCACGGCGAGGAAGAACCAGATCGCGTAGGGAATCGCCGCCCAGATGCCGACGTAGCCGTAGGGCAGGAAGGCGCTGGCGCCGGCCGCTGCGGTCGGCGTGATGTCGAACAGGTTGCTCACCGAGAAGTGCGGCACCATCGCCACGATGAACACGGCGAGCGCCAGCGCGGCGACGGCGGTGATGACGAACATCAGCTTGAGCGCCTCGCCGACGCCGAAGATGTGAATGCCGATGAAGACGATGTAGAAGGCGAGGTAGATCATCCAGCCGCCGATGCCGAACAGCGACTCGCAATAGGCGCCGATGAACACGGCGATGGCCGCTGGCGCGATCGCGTATTCGATGAGGATCGCCGTGCCGGTGAGGAAGCCGCCCAGCGGGCCGAACGCGGTACGCGCGAAGCCGTAGCCACCACCGGCGGTGGGGACCATCGACGACAGCTCGGCCAGCGCGAAGCACATGCACAGGTACATGGTGGCCATCAGCAGCGTGGCGATGAACAGCCCGCCCCAGCCGCCTTGCGCCAGGCCGAAGTTCCAGCCGGCGTAGTCGCCGGAAATCACGTAGGCGACGCCGAGGCCGACCAGCAGCACCCAGCCGGCGGCGCCTTTCTTCAGTTCGCGATGCTCGAAGTAGTCCTTGCCGACGCGCTCGAAATCGGTGCCGTGAGTCAGCGGCGTCGCACTGCTTTGTTCCAGGGCCATGGTGTCCGTCCTCGATGCGGCCGCCGGGCAGGCGCCTGCGGCGAAAAGTAGGGCCAGCGAGTGCGCGTGACGCAAGGTCGGTGCCAGGCTGCCGGTGGACGGGCAGCCCTGAAGCCGGGCGAGCGGGGCCTAACCGAGCGTCATGACGCGTCTCGACATTCTGGAGCATGGCCTGCGCCTGCGGATTCGCCGGACTGGCGGCGGTTTTGCCGACGTACGGCATATCTCGCCGGTTCCCATCGGCGCGCCGGGCAGCGCTGCCCAAGCCGGTCGTGCGTGCTAACCTGCCGCCACGTTTTCAGGGCGCGAAACGCCCCAGCAGAGGACTTACATGCACATCCATATCCTTGGCATCTGCGGCACGTTCATGGGCTCGCTGGCCGTCCTGGCCAAGGCGCTCGGCCATGAGGTCACGGGCTCCGACGCCAACGTCTACCCGCCGATGAGCACTCAGCTCGAGGAACAGGGCATTACCCTGATGCAGGGCTACGACGCCCGCCATCTGATCCCCGAGCCTGACCTGGTGATCATCGGGAATGCGCTGTCTCGTGGTAATCCGGCGGTCGAACACGTGCTCGATCGCGGGCTGCGCTATGTGTCCGGGCCGCAATGGCTGGCCGACGAGGTGTTGCAGGGGCGCTGGGTGCTGGCGGCGGCAGGCACGCACGGCAAGACGACCACCAGCAGCATGCTCGCCTGGGTGCTCGAGGATGCCGGCATGATGCCGGGCTTCCTGATCGGTGGGGTTCCGCAGAATTTCGGCGTGTCGGCACGCCTCGGCGGCTCGCCGTTCTTCGTGGTCGAGGCGGACGAGTACGACAGCGCCTTCTTCGACAAGCGTTCGAAGTTCGTTCACTATCGGCCACGCACGGCGATCCTCAACAACCTGGAGTTCGACCATGCGGACATTTTTCCTGATCTGGCGGCCATCGAGCGCCAGTTCCACCACCTGGTGCGTACCGTTCCGAGCGAGGGGCTGATCATCCATCCGCGCGCGGAAGCGGCGTTGGAGCGCGTCATCGGCATGGGCTGCTGGACGCCGGTGCAAACCACCGGTGACGGCGGTGATTGGCAGGCACGCCTGCTGGCCGAGGACGGCTCCTGCTTCGAAGTGCTGTTCCAGGGCGAGCTGCAAGGCATCGTCACCTGGGGGCTGACCGGCCGCCACAACGTGGCCAATGCCCTGGCGACGCTGGCGGCGGCGCGACACGTCGGCATCCTGCCGTCACAGGCGACCAACGCACTGTGCGGGTTCAAGAGCGTGAAGCGACGCATGGAGAAGGTTGCCGAAATCGGCGGGGTGACGCTGTTCGATGACTTCGCCCATCACCCGACCGCCATCGCGACGACCCTCGAGGGCCTTCGCAAGCGCGTCGGATCGGCCCCGATCATCGCCGTGATCGAGCCGCGTTCGAATTCGATGAAGCTTGGCGCCCATCGCGACGGGCTGGCCGAATCGGTCGCTCTCGCCGATCAGGCGATCTGGTACGCGCCGGCGAACCTGGGCTGGGACCTCGCGGCAACCGTGGCGGGCTCGCTGGTGGCGACCACCGTCTGCGATTCGCTGGAAGCCATCATCGCCAAGGTCAAGGCTGATGCCGTTCCGGGCACTCAGGTGGTGATCATGAGCAACGGCGGTTTCGGCGGCTTGCATACCAAGCTGGCCGCCGCGCTGGCCGACGCGCTGGCGTAGCGGTCTGGCGATTGCAGGCGAGAATCGCGATCGCACTCGCGGAACAGGATTCAACGGCGGACGTCCCGCCTAATGGAGCAGATCGAATGAGCGGCCCCGAACGCATCACCCTGGCCATGACGGGCGCCTCTGGCGCGCAGTACGGGTTGCGTCTGCTCGATTGCCTGGTGCAGGAGGAGCGCGAGGTGCACTTCCTGATCTCCAAGGCCGCGCAGCTGGTGATGGCGACCGAAACCGACGTCACCCTGCCCGGCAAGCCGCAGGCGATGCAGGCCTTTCTGTCGGAATACACCGGCGCCGCGTCGGGCCAGATCCGCGTGTATGGCAAGGAGGACTGGATGGCGCCGCCTGCCTCCGGGTCCGGCGCGCCGACCGCGATGGTCGTCGTGCCCTGTTCGACCGGCACGTTGTCGGCGATCGCCACGGGCGCGTGCAACAACCTCATCGAGCGTGCGGCCGACGTTTGCCTGAAGGAGCGCCGTCAACTGATCCTCGTGCCACGCGAGGCGCCGTATTCGAGCATTCACCTGGAGAACATGCTCAAGCTGTCGAACCTCGGCGCCACCATCCTGCCGGCCTCGCCGGGGTTCTATCACCAGCCGCAGACGATCGATGACCTGATCGATTTCGTGGTCGCGCGAATCCTGAACCTGCTGCAGATTCCGCAGGACATGTTGCCGCGCTGGGGCGAGCATCACTTCTCATCGCCGGATTAGTCGGCGACCCCGTGGCGTGCCAGCGCCCATTCCACATGCTCGCGTACCAGCGCCGACGGATCCTGGCGGCGGGCGCGCAGCGCTTCGATGACGCTGATCGTCGAGGGTGCGTTGCCCAACCCCACGGCCAGGTTGCGCAGCCAGCGCTCGTAGCCCGCGCGGCGTAGCGGCGAGCCTTCGGTTCGGCCGAGGAATTCGTCTTCGGTCCAGCGGAACAGCGCGGCCAGTTCGCTGTTGTCGAGCCCGTGTCGGGGCTGGAAATCGCTCTTGTCGGTCGGCCGTGCGAAGCGATTCCACGGGCAGACGATCTGGCAGTCATCGCAGCCGAACACGCGGTTGCCGATCTTCGATCGCAGCGCCTCGGGAATCGAGCCCTTGTATTCGATCGTCAGGTAGGAGATGCAGCGTCGCGCATCGAGCACCCGGTCGCCGACGAAGGCATCGGTCGGACACACGTCAAGGCAGGCGGTGCAGCGGCCGCAATGGTCGCGCGTCAGCGGCTCGTCCACCGGCAGCGGCAGGTCGACGAAGAGCTCGCCGAGAAAGAACCAGCTACCGGCCTGGCGATTGAGCACAAGGGTGTTCTTGCCGATCCAGCCGAGTCCGGCCCGCTGGGCGACGGCTTTTTCCAGCACCGGGGCGCTGTCGACGAAGGCGCGGAAACCGAACGGGCCGACCACCTGCTGAATGCGCTCGGCCAGTTGCTGCAGGCGCTTGCGGATCAGCTTGTGGTAGTCGCGGCCAAGGGCGTAGCGCGAGACATAGGCGGTTTCAGGTCGGGCCAACTGTTCGGCCATGCGGGTGTCGCCCGGCAGGTAATCCATGCGCAGCGACACCACGCGCAACGTGCCGGGCACCAGCTCGGCAGGGCGCGAGCGCTTGGTTCCATGGGCGGCCATGTAGTCCATCTCGCCCTGGTAGCCGGCATCGAGCCAGCGTTGCAGGTGCGCTTCGTGTTCGCCGAGGTCGACATCGGTGATCCCGACCTGCTGGAAGCCGAGCTCGCGTCCCCACGCCTTGATGGCGTCGCGAAGGTGATGGAGATCGAGCGAGTCGGACATCGGAGATTGGGGCTACTGCGGGCAGGGCGTATGATTTTGCCAGACCCGCCGGCCGATATCAGGCCGGCCGATGACGCCACCGGTCGCACGGGGCGCCAGCTTCCAGGAACAGAGATGCCAGCGATCACCCACACCGACAGGCTTCCCGTCGAAATCTATAGCGCGGCGCAGATACGCGCCCGCGATGCGGCGATCATCGCGGCCGGCACGCCGGGCTTCGAGCTGATGCAGCGCGCCGCTCGCGCCACCTGGCAGGCCGTGAGCCGCCGCTGGCCCTCCGTCGGCACCCTTACGGTGCTGGCCGGCAGCGGCAACAACGCCGGCGATGGCTACCTGGTCGCCGAGCTCGCCCATCGGGCCGGTTGGCGGGCAAGGGTCCTGGCACTGGGCGAGCCGGGGCGACTCACCGGCGATGCGGCCCAGGCTCATGCCTGCGCGCGTGAGGCCGGTGTGCCTGTTGCACCCTGGTCGGATGGCGAGCCGCTGGCCGGCGTGCTGATCGACGCGCTGCTGGGAACCGGGGCCGATGGCGAAGTGCGCGCGGAGTACCGGTCGGCCATCGAGGCAGTCAATCGCAGCGCCTGCCCGGTGGTCGCGATCGACATCCCGTCCGGCCTGCATGCCGACACCGGACGTGTTCTCGGGGCGGCGATTCAGGCCGACCTGACCGTGACCTATATAGGTCTGAAACTTGGGCTGCTGACGGGGCAGGGGCCGGCCCTGACCGGTGAGTTGCTGTTCGATGACCTCCAGAGCGGTCCGTTCGATTCGGCCGTGCCGGTGGCCGTCCGCCTGGCGCCGACGTCGCTACCACGGCTGTCGCCGCGCTCGCGCACGGCGCACAAGGGCCAGTTCGGGCAGGTGCTGGTGATCGGCGGCGACCTGGGCACCGGCGGCGCCGCGCTGTTGACGGCGGAATCTGCGCTACGGGCCGGCGCCGGGATGGTGACGCTGGCCACGCGGCCTGAGCATGTCACCGCGGCGCTGGTGAGGCGGCCGGAAGTCATGGCGCGCGGGCTGGAGTCCACCTACCGGCTCGGCGAGCTGATCGAGCGAGCAGATGTCCTGGTCGTCGGGCCGGGGTTGGGGCAGGAAGCCTGGGGTCGCAGTCTGCTGTCCAGCGTGGTTGGCGCCGATCGTGCCCAGGTCTGGGATGCCGACGCACTCAATTTGCTGGCGGGGGGACTGGTCGAGGCGCCCCCCGGGACGGTCCTTACGCCTCATCCGGGCGAGGCCGCGCGACTGCTGGGTTGCGATGTGCAGGCGGTCGAGGCGGACCGTCCCGAGGCGGCTCGTCGGCTCGCCCGGCGTCATGACTGCATCGTGGTGCTCAAGGGGGCCGGGAGCCTGGTCGCTGCGCCCGATGGCCGGCTCGCGCTGTGCGACCGTGGTCACCCGGCGATGGCGGCGGCGGGTCTTGGCGATGTGCTCGCAGGCCTTGTCGGCGCATTGCGCGGCCAAGGGCTCGATGGCTTCGAGGCGGCGTGCCTGGCGGTCTGGCTGCATGCCTGCGCGGGCGAGCGGCTTGGCGAACAGGGGCGCGGGCTGGCAGCGGCCGGCTTGCCCGACGCGGTACGGAGTCTGCTGGAGGAAATCTGCCCATGCGTGAACTGACACTACACGCCGAGGGCGAGGACGCCATGCTGGCGCTGGGCGCACGTCTGGCCGAGGCGACCGCTGGTCGGGGCGTGATCTACCTGCATGGCGACCTTGGCGCGGGCAAGACGACCCTCTCGCGCGGCCTGATTCGCGGCTTCGGTCATGCCGGCAAGGTGAAGAGCCCGACCTTCACCCTCGTCGAGCCTTACGAAATAGGCGATGTGCAGGTCTTTCACTTCGATCTTTATCGATTGGCCGACCCCGAGGAGCTCGAATTCCTCGGCATCCGCGATTACTTCGAAGGCCAGTCGCTGTGCCTGATCGAATGGCCCGAGCGAGGAGCAGGCATTTTGCCAAAGGCGGACCTGGACATTACCATTACGCCGCACGGAGCCGGCCGTACGGTGCGCCTGGCGGCCCATACGGGGCGAGGCGCAGCCTGGTGCGGTCTCCTGGCTGGAGTAGAACGACAAGCATGAGGTTGGGTATGCGCCTGCGCACACTGGTCTGCGGAATCTGGGCGATGCTGGCGGTGACGCAGGTCCTGGCGGCTTCGGATGTACGCAGCGTGAGGCTGTGGCGAGCGCCGGACAACACCCGCCTGGTGTTCGATCTCTCGGGGCCGGTACAGCACAACCTGTTCACCCTCACGGCGCCCGATCGCATCGTCATCGATGTCAACGGCGCGAAGCTGGCCACGTCGCTGGATCAGCTTGCGCTGCAGAACACGCCGATCAAGGGGCTGCGGTCGGCCCAGCGAAACGAAGATAACCTGCGCGTGGTCATCGACCTCACCGCCGAGGTCACGCCGAAGAGCTTCACGCTCGAGCCCAACCAGCAGTATGGCCATCGCCTGGTGGTCGATCTCTACGACCAGCCTTCCGCCGTGCCGGGACGCGAGGTGCCTGCCACCACCACCGCCGGAACGCCGGCCGCACCGGTCAGTCCGACGCTACCTGCGATCAAGCTGCCGCCCATCACGAGCAGCAAGCGCGACATCGTCATCGCTGTGGACGCCGGTCACGGCGGCGAGGACCCTGGCGCCATCGGGCCGAAGGGCACCCGCGAGAAGGATGTGGTGCTGTCCATCGCCAAGGAGCTGCAGCGTCAGATCAATGAAGAGAAGGGCTTCCGTGCCGAGCTCGTGCGCACGGGCGATTACTTCATACCGCTGCGCAAGCGCACCGAGATCGCCCGGAACAAGGGCGCCGACATGTTCATTTCCGTGCATGCCGATGCGGCGCCTCGTTCGAGTGCCTTCGGCGCTTCGGTCTACGCGCTCTCGGAACGGGGCGCTACGTCGGAAACCGCACGCTGGCTGGCCGACAGCGAGAACCGCTCCGACCTGATCGGCGGCGCCGGGCATGTCAGTCTCGACGACAAGGACCGCATGCTCGCCGGCGTGCTGCTCGACCTGTCGATGACGGCATCCTTGTCTTCCAGCCTGAACGTGGGCCAGAAGGTACTGAGCAACATGGGACGCATCGCTCCGCTGCACAAGCGGCGTGTCGAGCAGGCGGGCTTCATGGTGCTCAAGTCGCCGGACATCCCGTCGATCCTCGTTGAAACGGGCTTCATCTCGAATCCGTCGGAAGCCGCCAAGCTGCAGACGGCCAGCCATCAGCGGGCGCTGGCCACCTCGATCAGTACCGGCGTGCGGCAGTTCTTCCAGGAGAATCCGCCCCCGGGAACCTACATCGCCTGGCTGCGCGACCAAGGCAAGATCGTCCAGGGGCCGCGCGAGCACGTGGTTCGCTCCGGCGAAAGCCTGGCGCTGCTCGCCGAGCGCTACGAAGTGAGCCTGGCGGCGCTGCGTAGCGCCAACCAGCTCAAGGGCGACGTCATCAAGGTTGGGCAGACCCTGTCGATTCCGGCGACCACGCTGGCCGCGCAACCATGATCCAGGCCTCGCGTATCCAGCTGCTCAATCCGCGGCTGGCGAACCAGATCGCGGCCGGCGAAGTGGTCGAGCGGCCGGCTTCCGTCATCAAGGAGCTGCTCGAAAACAGCCTCGATTCCGGCGCACGCCGGATCGAAATCGACGTCGAGCAAGGTGGCATCAAGCTACTGCGTGTGCGTGACGATGGCTGCGGCATCGATGCAGACGACCTTCCGCTGGCACTGGCACGGCATGCGACGAGCAAGATCCGCGATCTCGAGGACCTCGAGCGGGTAATGAGCCTCGGTTTTCGCGGCGAGGCGCTGGCCTCGATCAGTTCCGTTTCCAGGCTGACGCTGACGTCGCGATACGAAGGCGCGCCCGAGGCATGGCAGGTAGAAACCGAAGGACGTGACATGGAGGCGCGCGTCCAGCCGGCCGCGCATCCGGTCGGCACGTCCGTCGAGGTGCGGGACCTGTTCTTCAATACGCCGGCGCGGCGCAAGTTCCTGCGTACCGAGAAGACCGAGTTCGATCACTTGCAGGAAGTGATCAAGCGCCTGGCGCTGGCGCACTTCGGCGTCGCCTTTCACCTGCGGCACAATGGCAAGGGCGTGCTGGCGCTGCATGAAGCGGCCGATGATGCCAGTCGGGCCCGTCGGGTGAGTGCGGTCTGCGGCCCGGCATTCATGGAGCAGGCTCTGCCCATCGAGATCGAGCGCAACGGGTTGCGGTTGTGGGGCTGGGTCGGTCTGCCGACGTTTTCACGCAGCCAGGCGGACCTGCAATATTTCTACGTGAATGGGCGCATGGTTCGCGACAAGCTGGTGGCGCACGCGATCCGGCAGGCCTACCGGGATGTGCTGTTCAACGGCCGCCATCCGACCTTCGTGCTGTTCCTTGAAGTCGATCCGGTGGCGGTCGATGTCAACGTCCACCCGACCAAGCACGAGGTGCGTTTTCGCGACAGCCGCACCGTGCATGACTTCCTCTACGGGACCCTGAATCGAGCCCTGGCCGATGTGCGTCCTGAGGATCATCTGGCTACGATTTCCGCGCCGACAACTCCCCAGGTCACCGGGCAGGCGGCTGGCATCTTCGGCGGGCAGTCGGAGATGAGCCTGGCGGCCAACGTTCAGACGATGACAACTGTGCCAGCGCCGGATTATCCGCGTGGCGGCAGTAGCGGCAGTGGCAGCGGCTATGGTTACCGCGTTCAGCCCGATCGGCCCGATCAGCCGGTCGCCGAGGTGCAGGGCGCCTATCGCACCTTTTATGCCCCGCTCGACGGCACGGCCTCGCAGCCGCTGCCCCAAGCGCAAGGCGATGTGCCGCCGCTCGGGTATGCCATTGCGCAGCTCAAGGGTGTCTATGTGCTTGCCGAGAATGCGCAGGGGCTGGTGGTCGTCGACATGCACGCCGCGCATGAGCGCATCACTTACGAGCGCCTGAAGACGGCGATGGCCAGCGAGGGGTTGCGCGGCCAGCCGCTGCTGGTGCCCGAGTCGCTTGCGGTCAGCCAGCGTGAGGCCGATTGCGCCGAGGAGCATCACGCCTGGTTCGGCCGGCTGGGCTTCGAATTGCAGCGGCTGGGGCCGGAGAGCCTTGCGGTGCGCCAGATCCCGGCGCTGCTCAAGCAGGCCGAGGCGACGCAGTTGGTGCGCGATGTGCTGGCTGATCTGCTCGAATACGGTACGAGCGATCGTATCCAGGCGCATCTGAACGAGCTGCTGGCGACGATGGCCTGCCACGGGGCGGTACGGGCCAACCGCCGGCTCACACTGCCCGAAATGAACGCACTGCTGCGTGACATGGAAACCACCGAGCGCAGCGGACAGTGCAACCATGGGCGCCCGACCTGGACCCAGCTGGGCATGGATGAGCTGGACCGGTTGTTCCTGCGCGGCCGCTGACGGCTGGCTCGCTTCTTCGATTTCGCTTCCGAGACCTCCAATGCGTGCCCTTCCTCCGGCCATCTTTCTCATGGGGCCTACCGCTTCGGGCAAGACCGACCTTGCCATGTCGTTGTGCAAGGCGCTGCCATGCGAGCTGATCAGCGTCGACTCGGCCATGGTCTATCGCGGCATGGACATCGGTACGGCCAAGCCGTCGCCCGAAGAGCTTGCACGCTTTCCGCATCGTCTGGTCGACATCCTCGATCCGCTGGAGCGCTACTCCGCGGCGCGCTTTCGTGAGGATGCGCTACGGGCCATGGGCGAAATCACCGCCCAGGGACGCATCCCATTGCTGGTGGGTGGCACCATGCTTTACTTCAAGGCCCTGCTCGAAGGGCTGGCCGAGATGCCGCCGGCCGATGCGGCCGTGCGCGCCGGTCTCGAGACGCTGGCGAGGGACGAAGGTCTGCAGGCGCTTCATCGTCGTCTCGCGCTCATCGATCCGGAGTCTGCGCAGCGCATCAATCCGAACGACCCGCAGCGGCTGATCCGCGCACTGGAGGTGTTCGAGATAAGCGGCATGACCATGAGCGAGCATCGGGCTCGCCAGCGAGCGGGCGAAACAGACGAGCCGGCGGCGAGCAAGTTGCCTTATACTGTCGCCCGTCTTTCGATCGCACCGGCGCAGCGCAGCCTGCTTCATGCACGCATCGAGCACAGATTCCAGCAAATGGTCGAGCAGGGCTTGATCGACGAGGTCGAGCGCCTGAGAAGCCGCAGCGAGCTCCATCCGGAGCTTCCATCGATGCGCTCGGTCGGCTATCGGCAGGTGTGGGATTATCTCGATGGGTTGATGTCGAAGCAGGAGATGTTGGCGCGGGGCACTATCGCCACTCGTCAATTGGCAAAACGTCAGTTCACCTGGCTTCGAAGTTGGACCAACGTCCACTGGCTCGATAGTCTGGCACGCGACAATCTGTCCCAAGCATTGAAATACCTGAGGTCGCTCTCCATATTGAGCTGACACTGCGTTAAGGCCGTCTATTCTTGGATGGCCGTCCGGCCGACTTTCCGGCCCTACAATCAATGAGAAATATCCTCTAAGGAGTGCGGCACATGTCAAAAGGGCATTCGCTACAAGACCCTTACCTCAATACCCTGCGTAAGGAACGCGTCCCGGTTTCCATCTATCTGGTCAACGGCATCAAGCTGCAAGGGCAGATCGAATCGTTCGACCAGTTCGTCATCCTTCTCAAGAACACCGTAAGCCAGATGGTCTACAAGCACGCGATCTCGACGGTCGTGCCGAGTCGTCCGGTGCGCTTGCCGGCGGCCGGAGAGGGCGAGCAGGCCGACGCAGGCAACGCCTGAGGCCGTAGGGTTGTTCTTCGAGCGCCACGGCGGCGGTGAACGGGCTGTTCTCGTTCATCTGGATAGCCAAGACCCCGCCGCAGGCGAAGATCCCCAAGAGTTCCAGGAGCTGGCCCGCTCGGCGGGCGCGCAGACGGTCGCCTTCGTGAACGTCCCGCGGCACCAGCCGAGCGCCAAGTTCCTGATCGGCAGCGGCAAGGTCGAGGAGCTTGGCCAGTTGGTCAAGCGCGACGAGGTCGACCTGGTGATCTTCAACCACACCCTGACGCCCAGTCAGGAGCGCAACCTCGAGCGGGCGCTCGAATGCCGCGTGCTCGATCGAACCGGCCTGATCCTCGATATCTTCGCCCAGCGTGCCCGCACGCATGAGGGCAAGTTGCAGGTCGAGCTGGCCCAGCTGGAACACATGAGCACCCGCCTCGTCCGGGGCTGGACTCACCTCGAACGGCAAAAGGGCGGTATCGGTCTGCGCGGACCTGGCGAAACCCAGCTGGAGACCGACCGCCGCCTGCTGCGCGTGCGTATTCGCCAGATCAAGCAACGGCTGGAAAAGGTGCGTAGCCAGCGGGAGCAGGCGCGTCGCGGACGGCGGCGCGCGGACATCCCCTCGGTTTCGCTGGTGGGCTACACCAACGCAGGCAAGTCGACGCTGTTCAATGCGCTGACCGAGGCGGACGTGTATGCGGCCAACCAGTTGTTCGCCACGCTCGATCCGACCTTGCGCCGCCTCGAGCTGGGTGACCTCGGGCCGATCGTGCTGGCGGATACGGTCGGGTTCATTCGCCACCTGCCGCACAAGCTGGTCGAGTCGTTTCGCGCCACGCTGGAAGAATCAAGCAATGCGGATCTCTTGCTGCACGTCATCGATGCGCATGAGCCCGAGCGCGATCAGCAGATCGAGCAGGTGCTCGAAGTGCTGTCTGAAATCGGCGCGCAGGAGCTACCCATCCTCGAGGTATATAACAAGCTAGATCTGCTCGAGGGTATCGAGCCGCAGATCCAGCGCGACGCGAATGGGCGGCCGGCGCGCGTCTGGGTGTCGGCCCGCGAAGGGCTCGGCCTGGACCTGCTCCAGCAGGCCATCGCCGATCTCCTGGGCAATGATCTGTTCGTCGGTCGACTGAGCCTGCCACAGCGGTTCGGGCGGCTGCGGGCGCGGTTCTTCGAGCTCGGCGTGGTGCAAAGCGAGACACATGACGAGCAGGGAGAGAGCCTGCTCGACATCCGTATCCCCCGCGTCGAACTGCATCGGCTCATCAGCCGGGAAGGCGCCGTGCCTGCGGAGTTTCTCGAGCAACACACTTTGCAATAAAGCCTGATGGCCGTTTTCGCTTCGGTGACGGGGCTTTCTGTAGCATTGGCGGCGCGCTGCGGCGCGTCTTTTGGCTTTGTCTGAATGGAGAGCGCTATGGCTTGGAACGAGCCGGGTGGCAACTCGAACAACCAGGACCCCTGGGGTAGTGGTGGCGGTGGGCGTCGTGGTGGTGATCGCCAGGGGCCGCCTGATCTCGATGAAGCCTTTCGAAAGCTGCAGGACAGCCTCAATGGCATGTTCGGCGGCAAGAAGCGCGGCGGCTCCGGCGGCGCGGGTGGAAGCGGCGACGGCCGTCGTGGCGGTTTCGCCATGCTGGCGATCGGTCTGGTGGTGCTGGTGGCCTTCTGGCTGTACAGCGCCGTCTACGTGGTCGATGAGCAGGAGCAGGCCGTCGTGCTGCGCCTGGGCGAGTACCACGAGACGGTTGGTCCGGGCCTGAATATCTACTTCCCGCCGATCGACAAGAAATTCCAGGAAAACGTCACCCGGGAGCGCTCCTACACCAAGCAGGGGCAGATGCTGACCGAAGACGAAAACATCATCGAAGTGCCGCTGACCGTCCAGTACAAGATCAGTGACCTGCGCTCGTTCGTGCTCAATGTCGATCAGCCCGAGGTCAGCCTCCAGCACGCCACGGACAGCGCGGTTCGCCACGTCGTTGGCTCCATGTCCATGGATCAGGTGCTGACGGAGGGGCGCGAGGTCATGGCGGCCGAGGTCAAGGATCGTCTGCAACGATTCCTCGACGATTACGGCACGGGCATCACCGTCACGCAGGTCAACCTGCAGAGCGCGTCGGCGCCGCAGGAAGTCCAGGAAGCGTTCGATGATGTGATTCGCGCGCGCGAGGACGAACAGCGCCTGAAGAACCAGGCCGAGTCCTATGCCAACGCCGTGATTCCCGAGGCCCGGGGTCAGGCCCAGCGCATGCTGGAAGAGGCGAGCGGGTATCGCGATGCGGTGATCGCCCGCGCCGAGGGTGAGTCGGATCGTTTCTCCAAGCTGCTGACCGAATATCAGCAGGCGCCGGAAGTGACGCGCAAGCGGCTGTATCTCGAAACCATGCAGGATGTCATGAGCAATACCAGCAAGGTTCTGGTCACCGGTGATGCCGGACAGAACAACCTGTTGTACCTGCCGCTGGACAAGATGGTCGGCGAGCGGAACAACCGCACGTCCGGCTCGCAGACGGCGGTCCCGACGGATACGACGACCGACGCACCGCCGGCAATCGACATGAACAGCCAGGATCCGCGCACAAGGGGGACCCGCTAATGAGCAACAAGTCCCTGGTGGCGCTGATTGTCGGCGTCATCCTTGCGGTGGTGCTGTGGAACAGCTTCTACATCGTTTCCGAGACCGAGCGTGCGGTTCTGCTGCGCTTCGGGCGGATCGTGGACCCGGACGTGCAGCCGGGCCTGCATATGAAAATTCCCTACGTCAACAGCGTCCGCAAGTTCGATGCACGGCTCATGACGCTCGATTCGCCGACGTCCCGCTTCCTCACGCTCGAGAAAAAGGCGCTGATGGTCGACGCCTATGCAAAATGGCGCGTCGACAATGCCGAGCGCTATTACACGGCGACCTCCGGTATGAAGCAGATCGCCGACGAGCGGCTTTCGCGCCGTCTCGAAGCGGCGCTACGCGACCAGTTCGGCAAGCGGACGCTGCATGAAGCCGTTTCGGGCCAACGCGACGAGCTCATGGCTCAGGTCGCCGAAAGCCTGAACCAGGATGCGCAGCGTGAGCTTGGCATCGAGGTGGTCGACGTGCGGGTCAAGGCTATCGACCTGCCGCGCGAAGTGAACCGCAGCGTGTTCGAACGGATGAGCTCGGAGCGTGAGCGCGAGGCGCGCGAGCATCGTGCCAAGGGCAAGGAGCTGGCTGAGGGTATCCGTGCGGATGCGGATCGTCAGAGTCGCGTGATCCTGGCTGAAGCCTTCCGTGAAGCGGAAGAGCTCCGCGGCGAGGGTGATGCCCGTGCTGCCGCCATCTATGCCGAGGCCTACGAGCGCGACCCTGAGTTCTATGCGTTCCATCGGAGTCTGCAGGCGTATCGCGAGAGCTTCGCGGACAAGCAGGACGTTCTGGTGCTCGATCCGGAAAGCGAGTTCTTCCGGTTCCTGGAGGAATCCAAGTAGCACCCGCGCGGGCGGACGAGCGATCGTCCGCCCGCGGCTCCGGCGGTGCGGGTGACCGTCCGGGAAAACATTGCTATGATCCGGCCAGCCGGGGTTGCCCGGCTTTTTTGCGTCTAGGGCTTTGTCGTCCGAAGACGGATAGTGGCGCGCTGACGCGTCGATCATGAATGGTTTAGGCGACTCGTTTGCTGCGCGCGGCTAGGCGATGCGACAGGCGAGGCGAGAGGTAGGCGGATGGCAACGGTAGAGCGCTGGCTACTGCCAGACGGTATCGAAGAAGTGCTTCCCCCCGAGGCGGAGCGCATCGAGCAAGCCCGACGGAGCGTGCTGGATCTGTTTCGGCGGTGGGGTTACGAGCTGGTCATCACGCCGCATGCCGAATTCCTCGACTCGTTGCTGACCGGCACCGGCCAGGAACTCGACCTCAAGACCTTCAAGGTCGTCGATCCGCTGTCCGGACGTCAGATGGGATTGCGTGCGGACATCACGCCGCAGGTCGCTCGCATCGACGCGCATACGCTGAGACGCCAGGGGCCAAGTCGGCTCTGTTACGCAGGCAGCGTTCTGCACGCCAAGCCGCGTTCGCTGGCGACCTCGCGCAGCCCTATCCAGTTGGGCGCCGAGTTGTATGGCGATTCAAGCGCGTCCAGCGACATCGAAGTGATCTGCCTCATGCTGGAAACGCTGGAGCTGGCCGGTGTGGAGCAGGTCCACATGGATCTGGGCCACGTCGGCGTCTATCGAGGGTTGGCGCAGGCCGCTGGTCTTGCTGGAGAGGCTGAGCAACGGCTGTTCGATGCCTTGCAGCGCAAGGCGGTCGAGGAAGTCGCCGTGCTTACGGAGTCTCTCGATGCTTCCATCGCCAGTCTGATACGAGCGCTGGCCCGGCTGTGCGGTGGGCGCGAAGTATTGGACGAGGCGGCACAGCTTTTCGCCGAAGCACCTGATGCGGTGCGTGATGCACTGGCATCGCTGATCACGATCGCCGACACGCTGGCGGTGCGCTATCCCTCGCTGCCGCTTTATTTCGATCTCGCGGAATTGCGCGGCTACCACTATCACACCGGTGTTGTGTTCGCGGCGTTCGTCCCTGGCATGGGCGATGCGATCGCCCAAGGTGGGCGTTACGATGATGTCGGCGCGGCGTTCGGCCGGGCGCGCCCGGCGACCGGCTTTTCCACCGATCTGAAATCGCTCGTCGCCTATGGCGAGTCGATGGCTCAGCCGAGTGCCGGTGGCGTATGGGCGCCAGCCGATCCAGCTGACAGCGCTCTGTGGGGCTCGATCACCGAGTTGCGCGGCCGCGGTGTGCGCGTGGTCCAGGCGCTTGGCGATCAGTCCGTGGCGTGTGCCGGCGCGGCTGGTTGCGACCACCAGCTCGTTCGCGTCGAAGGCGCATGGCAAGTTGTGCCGTTGAGCGCTTGAATCGCTGACTTACCGTTTTGAATCCACCGATTTTTCGCCGGTCTTGACCGGCCTGCTTCGCCGAAGAGGACATGGTTATGGGTAAGAATGTCGTGGTCCTGGGCACCCAATGGGGTGACGAGGGCAAGGGCAAGATCGTCGATCTGCTGACCGACCAGGCGGCAGCTGTCGTGCGCTACCAAGGCGGACACAATGCTGGTCACACCTTGGTCATCGACGGGGAAAAGACGGTTCTTCACCTCATTCCGTCCGGCATTCTGCGTGACAACGTCCAATGCCTCATCGGCAATGGCGTCGTGGTGGCACCCGATGCCTTGATGAAGGAAATCACCAAGCTCGAGGAGAAGGGCGTCCCGGTCCGCGAGCGCCTGCGGATCAGTCCCGCTTGCACATTGATCCTTCCCTATCACGTCGCGCTCGATCAGGCGCGCGAAGCCGCACGATCGGAAGGCAAGATCGGCACGACAGGGCGTGGCATCGGGCCGGCGTACGAGGACAAGGTGGCGCGCCGCGGCTTGCGGATCGGCGATCTGTTCAAGCCTGAGCGCTTTGCCAGCAAATTGCGCGAGCTGCTCGAGCTGCATAACTTCGTTCTGCAGCATTTCTACAAGGTGGAACCGGTCGATTACCAGAAGACGCTCGATGAGGCGCTTGGCTATGCCGAGATCCTGCGGCCGATGGTCATGGACGTCACCGCTCGGCTGCACGAGCTGCGCAAGCAGGGCGCTTACATCATGTTCGAAGGCGCCCAGGGTTCTCTGCTGGACATCGATCACGGAACCTACCCCTATGTAACCAGCTCCAGCACGACGGCTGGCGGCACGGCTACCGGTTCCGGCTTTGGTCCGTTGTACCTGGACTATGTCCTGGGTATTACCAAGGCCTATACCACGCGAGTCGGTTCCGGGCCGTTCCCGACCGAGCTGTTCGACGATACGGGTGCGTTTCTCGCCAAGCGGGGGCACGAATTCGGGTCGACAACGGGGCGCGCCCGTCGCTGTGGCTGGTTCGATGCAGTGATTCTGCGGCGCGCCATCGAGATCAACAGCATCTCGGGTCTGTGCCTGACGAAGCTGGACGTGCTCGATGGGCTGGAAACCGTGCGGCTTTGTGTGGGCTATCGCAACGAATCCGGTGACGTTATCGAGGCGCCGACGGATGCCGATAGCTACGATGGTCTGGAGCCGATCTACGAAGAAATGCCTGGCTGGAGCGAATCGACGGTGGGTGCCAAGAGCCTGGACGAGCTTCCCGCTGCGGCCCGCGCCTATATCAAGCGCATCGAAGAACTGGTTGGTGCGCCGATCGATATCATTTCGACCGGGCCGGATCGCATCGAAACCATCGTTCTGCGGCATCCTTACGCCTGAACCGGTACGAACGCCAAGGCCGCTCTCAGGAGCGGCTTTTTTTCATGAGGGCGTCCGGCCGATTGCCGTGTAATTTGATTGGTGCGCAAGGAGAGGGTGGTGCGAAGGCTTTGGATGCGCTGAGCTGCGCCTCGGATCCGACCGCCAGCGAGGCGCCGGGCGTCAGGCAATAAAAAAGCCGAGCATCGGCTCGGCTTTTTTGAAGAGTGGTGCCCAGGAGAAGACTCGAACTTCCACGGTGTTGCCACCGCTAGGACCTGAACCTAGTGCGTCTACCAATTCCGCCACCTGGGCACATGTCGCAATGATCGCTCACTGCTGCCTGTTGGACCGTTGCCGGTCGAAGCTGGCAAGCTTCGTCAATAACGTAACAACTGAAGTGGTGCCCAGGAGAAGACTCGAACTTCCACGGTGTTGCCACCGCTAGGACCTGAACCTAGTGCGTCTACCAATTCCGCCACCTGGGCACGTGTAACGTCAGTGCTGCTACGCTACCGTGTACAACGTCCACCGGACATTGTGGCCGCGAACTATAAGGTCGGGTCCGGGGCTTGTAAACCCCTGATGGCGAAAAATAATTCAGCGAAAGGTGCCGCTCGCGCACGATTCGCGCTTCAATACGCCGCCTGTATTCAACGAACCAAAAGGTGACACTCCTTAATGGCTGATTGGCAGTCGCTCGATCCCGAAGCCGCCCGTGAAGCGGAAAAATACGAAAACCCCATTCCCAGTCGCGAGCTGATCCTTCAGCACCTTGGGGATCGAGGTTCTCCGGCCAATCGTGAACAGCTGATCGAGGAGTTCGGTCTGGCTTCGGAGGAGCAGATCGAGGCGTTGCGCCGTCGGCTCCGTGCGATGGAACGTGATGGTCAGCTCATCTACACCCGGCGCGGTACCTACGCCCCCGTGGATAAGCTCGATCTGGTCCGCGGCCGCATCAGCGGTCACCGGGACGGGTTCGGCTTTCTCATTCCGGACGATGGCAGCGATGACCTGTTCCTGAGCCCTGCGCAAATGCGGCTGGTTTTCGATGGCGACGTATGCCTGGCACGTGTCGCCGGACTCGATCGCCGCGGGCGACGCGAGGGCGCGATCGTCGAAGTGCTCAGCCGGGCTCACGAGTCGATCGTCGGGCGTTACTACGAAGAGAGCGGCGTCGGGTTCGTCGTGGTGGACAATCCGAAGATTCAGCAAGAGGTGCTTGTCACGCCGGGCCGGGCGATGGATGCCAAGCCGGGGCAGTTCGTGGAAATCCGCATCACCCATTGGCCGACTCCGCGCTTCCAGCCGCAAGGCGACATCGTCGAAGTGATCGGCAACTACATGGCGCCGGGCATGGAGATCGACGTGGCCTTGCGCAGCTTCGACATTCCCCACGTGTGGCCGGATGCAGTGCTGACCGAAGCCGGAAAGCTCCGGGCCGAGGTAGAAGAAAAGGACAAGGCACGCCGCGTCGACCTGCGCGACCTGCCCTTCGTGACGATCGATGGCGAGGATGCGCGCGATTTCGACGACGCGGTGTACTGCGAGAAGCTGGGCGGTTGGCAGCGGCTCACCGGTGGCTTCCGGCTGTTGGTCGCCATCGCTGACGTGTCGCATTACGTCACGATCGGGTCGGCGCTCGATGACGAGGCACGCAGCCGTGGCAACTCGGTCTATTTCCCGGAGCGCGTCGTTCCCATGCTGCCCGAAGCGCTGTCGAACGGCTTGTGCTCCCTCAATCCGCACGTCGATCGGCTGGCGATGGTCTGCGAAGTCATTCTGTCCAAGAACGGGCAGATGACCGACTACAAGTTCTACGAAGCGGTGATCCATTCGCACGCGCGCCTGACCTACAACAAGGTCAGCAGCATGCTGGAGCAGCCTCGTTCCACCGAGGGTCGGCAGTTGCGTGAAGCGAATGCCCCCGTGATGGATAACCTCAAGCAGCTGTATGCGCTGTTCAAGGTGCTGCTCAAGGCGCGGCACGCCCGTGGCGCAATCGATTTCGAAACCCAGGAAACCCGCATCGTCTTCGGCAACGATCGCAAGATCGCCGAAATTCGACCGACCCAGCGTAACGATGCGCATCGCTTGATCGAGGAGTGCATGCTGTGCGCGAACGTCGCGACCGCGCGCTTCCTTCAGGATCACGATATCCCGGGCCTTTACCGCGTACACGACGGTCCTCCGCCGGAGCGGCTGGAGAAACTCAGCGCGTTCCTGGCAGAGCTCGGGCTCCGATTGCACAAGGGCAAGGAAGGCCCGACGCCGAAGGATTACCAGCGATTGCTGGAAGGCATCCGCGAGCGGCCGGACTTTCACCTGATCCAGACCGTCATGCTGCGTTCGCTCAGCCAGGCGGTGTACAGCGCCGACAATCAGGGCCATTTCGGCCTCAATTACGAGGCGTACACCCACTTCACGTCGCCCATCCGCCGCTACCCGGATCTGCTGGTGCACCGCGCGATCCGGAGCGTCATCCGCTCCAAGCGAACGACCGAACACGTCGAGCGTGCGGGTGCGGCCCCGATGGCCAAAGCACGTATCTATCCGTACGACGAAGCCGCGCTCGAACAACTGGGCGAGCATTGCTCGATGACCGAGCGCCGCGCTGACGAGGCGACACGCGACGTCGTCAACTGGCTCAAGTGCGAATTCATGAAAGACCGCGTCGGGGAAACCTTTCCCGGTGTGATCACGGCCGTTACCGGCTTCGGCATTTTCGTCGAGCTGACCGACATCTATGTCGAGGGGCTCGTTCACGTCACCGCGATGCCGGGCGACTATTACCACTTCGATCCGCTCCATCATCGGCTTACCGGCGAGCGTTCCGGGCGCAGCTTCCGGCTGGGCGATAGCGTCGAGGTGCGGGTGATGCGCGTCGATCTCGATGAGCGCAAGATCGATTACGAGCTCAGCAGCCGCGATCCCGGCGATTCCAGCCGCGAGCCGACGAGCAGGGCGCGGAACGCCGGCCGTGCGGACGGCAAGGCGACGACCGAGCGCGCGAATGACGAGCACCGCAAAAGCCGGGAAATGAAGAAGGCCCTGCTGGGCGAGGCGAAAAAGGCGACGAATGCCAAGGCCGGCAGCCGCAGCAAGCGAGGCGGCGCGCCGGGCGCCACGGAGCCGTCGAAACCGCGCAAGCGCAAGGCCAAGCCATGAGCCAGTTGGAGAAGGTGTTCGGCTTTCATGCGATCGAGGCGCTGCTGCATCACCATCCCAAGCGGGTAAAGCAGATATGGCTGGCTGAAGGCCGAGCGGACCCGCGCGCGCAGACACTGCTCGAACTCGCCGAGCGGGGTCGCATCCCGGTGGGGCAGATCGACCGCCGCGAGCTGGACGCTTCGGTCGAAGGCGTTCATCAAGGGGTGGTGGCAGAGGTCAGCCCGAGCCAGGTATGGGGCGAGGCGATGCTCGACGAATTGCTCGACCGAGCCGATGAGCCGCCGCTTCTGCTCGTGCTCGATGGCGTGACCGACCCGCACAACCTCGGTGCCTGCCTGCGTACCGCGGATGCAGCAGGCGCGCTGGCGGTGATCGTGCCGAAGGACAAGTCGGCGACGCTGAACGCGACGGTTCGCAAGGTCGCCTGCGGGGCGGCGGAAGTCATGCCGCTGGTCGCGGTGACGAACCTGGTGCGCACGCTGGAGAAGCTGCAACAGCGCGGCGTCTGGGTCGTCGGAACGGCCGGCGAAGCGTCGAAGGCGCTCTACGACCACGACCTGACCGGCCCGCTGGCGATCGTGATGGGGGCCGAAGGGAAAGGCATGCGGCGGCTGACGCGCGAGCGCTGCGATTTCCTCGCCAGCCTGCCGATGGGCGGAAGCGTCAGTAGCCTGAACGTATCCGTTGCGAGCGGGGTATGCCTGTTCGAGGCCCGTCGGCAGCGAATCGTGAACCTCGCACGCAACGCCTGAGCGTCGGGCTGGGCCGGGCCGGCGAACGGACTTGCCACCGGATGGTCAATGGCCATCCGGGTTCGACACATTAATAGCGCGGCGGTCGATCCGCCGACCGATGTTCCGGCATGGCCTGACCGAGGCGGCTGGGCATCCCATGGAGGTTTCATGCAACGCCCGTCGTTCGAGAGTCTGTTCAGGCTTTCTCCAAACGCCTATGTGCTTCTCGATCGCGAGCTGCGCATCCTCGATGCCAATGAGGCCTACCTTCGGTTGACGGGGCGGGCGCTGGACGAAATCCGCGGACATCGCCTGCACGAGGCCTTCCCCGCCGACCCGGCCTCTCCCGACTCCACCCGGGTCGATGAGTTGCTCGATTCGTTTGAGCGGGTGTTGTCGCGGCGGACGGTCGATACCCTGCCGGTGATCCGCTATTCGATCCGCCGTGATCTGCCGGAGGGAACCCTCTACGAGGATCGCTACTGGAGCGCCACCCACACGCCCGTCCTCGACGAGCACGGCGATGTCACCGCCATTCTCCAGCACACGGTGGATATCACCGAGTTGCACGCGATGAAGCAGGCGGCGCGCCAGGCGGGAGCTGGCGAGCAGCCCTTGCAGCAGATCGAGGAAGGGTTGCTGTCGCGGGCGCGCCTCTGGCAGGACGAGGGCAAGCACCTGCGCCGATTGTTTGCCCAGGCGCCGGGGTTCGTCTGCTTCCTTCGTGGACCGGAGCATGTGTTCGAGCTGGTCAACGAGGCTTACCAGCAGCTCACGGGCTTTCGCCAGTTGATCGGCAAGCGCGTCCGGGAAGGCATGCCGGAGGTCGAGGGCCAGGTTTTTCTCGATCTGCTCGACGATGTCTACCGTACGGGCCGGCCATACGTCGGTCGTCGAATGCGCCTGATGGTTCAGCAGCAGGCTGGCCAGCAGTTGCAGGAGGTGTTCGTCGACTTCGTCTACCAGCCGATCTTCGACGAGCAAGGGCAGGTGATCGGCATCTTCGTTCAGGGGCACGACGTTTCCGAGCAGGTGCGTAGCCAGCAGCAGCTTGCCGCCTATCAGGAGCATCTCGAGGCGCTCGTCGAGGAGCGGACCCGCGAGCTTCGCAAGAGCGAGGCCGAACGCCGGACGGCCGAAGCTGCGCTGCTACAGGCGCAGAAGCTCGAGGCGGTGGGCAAGCTTACCGGCGGGATCGCGCATGACTTCAACAACATGCTGCAGGTCATCGGCGGCAATCTGCAGTTGCTTCGGCGCAGCCTGACCGGCGATGAAACGGCCTTGCGCCGGCTCGATTCGGCGGTCGGTGGCGTCGACAAGGGCGCCCGCATGGCGTCTCAGCTGCTCGCCTTCGCCAGCCGACAGCGGTTGCAGCCGCAGGCTGTGCGCCTCGACGAGCTGGTCGAGCGGCTGCTGGAACTGCTCGATAGCTCGCTCGGGCAACGCATCGAGGTGCGCCTGGACATGGCTGATTCGCTGTGGCCGGTGTTCGCCGATGTCGGCAATCTCGAGGCGATGCTGCTCAACCTCGCCGTCAACGGACGCGATGCGATGGAAGGGCAAGGCTGCCTGACCATCCGTCTGGAGAATCGCGTGCTGTCGCCTGAGGCTGCCCGCGCGCACCCCGGTATCGAACCCGGCGATTTCGTGACGCTGGACGTGCGCGATGAGGGGAGCGGGATGACGCCCGAGGTACAGGCGCGAGCATTCGAACCCTTCTTTACCACCAAGCGCCATCTGAATGCGTCGGGTCTTGGCTTGAGCATGGTGTATGGGTTCGTGCGGCAAAGTGGCGGTTTCATCACCCTGACGAGCGAGCCAGGGCAGGGGACTTCCGTGTGCGTGCATCTTCCCCGGTATCGGGACGAATCGGTTGCGCTAGTGGTTGACCGGGAGGAGCGCACCGAAGCGAAGCCGCAGGCATCGACTACGGAAAACACGATCAAGGAGGCGGCGATGAACGTCGGGTCGGCTGGGTTGAAGGTGCTGTTCGTCGAGGACGATCCGACGCTTCGCATGCTCACCGGCGAGGTGATCGCCGAGCTGGGTCACGGGGTCACGCTGAGCGAATCGGCCGAGGAGGCACTGAGCCGGCTGGATGATCAGACGTTCGACGTGCTGTTCACGGACGTCGGCCTGGTCGGCATGAGCGGGATCGATCTCGTTCGCCAGGCCAAGGCGCGCTATCCGCGGCTGGCCGTGGTGATCGCCTCGGGCTACATCGTCGAGGCGGAGCAGGTCGGTGTGGACTCGTTGCAGACCATGCTCAAGCCCTATGACATCAACCGTGTGCGCGACGTGCTGAATGCCATCGCGCAGACGCGACGTGGCAACTGAGCGGGCGTGTTCGGCTGATCAAATAATCGCCAGTTCCCTTGCACCCATCAGGCGCCTTCTCTAGAATTGCGCGCCTTGTCCGGAGCCGGGCAAGCCAACGAATCACATTCACTCCTTGCCTGACCGCTCGTCGGCAGGCTGCAACCCGTAAGGAGCATCTATGCGTCATTACGAAATCATTTTTCTGGTTCACCCTGACCAGAGCGAACAGGTCGGCGGCATGGTGGAGCGTTACACCAAGCTGATCGAAGAAGACGGCGGCAAGATCCACCGTCTGGAAGACTGGGGCCGTCGTCAGCTGGCATACGCCATCAACAACGTGCACAAGGCGCACTACGTGATGATGAACGTCGAGTGCACTGGCAAGGCACTGGCCGAGCTGGAAGACAACTTCCGCTACAACGACGCTGTCATCCGTAACCTGGTCATCCGTCGCGACGAAGCCGTCACCGGCCAGTCCGAAATGCTCAAGGCCGAGGAAAACCGCAGCGAGCGCCGCGAGCGCCGTGATCGCCCAGAAGGTGCCGACAATGCCGGCAACGATGGCGAGAGCAGCGACAAAGACAACGCTGACGAGTAATCCACGGTTTTATTGAGGAGCCTGACACATGGCACGTTTTTTCCGTCGTCGTAAGTTCTGCCGCTTCACCGCCGAAGGCGTGAAGGAAATCGACTTCAAGGATCTCAACACCCTGAAGGCCTATATCTCGGAAACCGGCAAGATCGTTCCGAGCCGTATCACCGGCACCAAGGCGCGTTACCAGCGTCAGCTGGCGACCGCTATCAAGCGCGCCCGCTACCTGGCCCTGCTGCCTTATACCGATAGCCACGGTCGTTGAGTCGGATCGGTCGACAGAGCTGAAGGATAGATCGCATGCGTTCGCTGGCTGAGTTCATCATGCGCGGCCGCATGCAAGCCACCCTGGTGGTGGCAGGTTCGGCGGCATTGCCGCTGCTGTTCTGGCTGAGTGCAGCCGCCGGCAGTCTGGTCGTGCTCCGACGTGGGTTGAGCGATGCGGCAGGTGTGCTCGCATGGGCGGCGTTACCGGCGGTGGCCTGGTGGTACTTCGGTGATCCCAGGGTCTTGATGGTTCTGGGTGGATCCTTGGCGCTGGCCGTCGTGCTGCGCAGCCAGGCGTCCTGGCGTTGGGTCTTGCTAGGTAGCGTGGTGCTGGGACTGGTGTATGCCTGGGTATTGGGCATTGCATTCGGTGAACCGATCCGCGCGCTGGCCGATGAGTTGCGCAAGGTCTTGCCGGGCGCCTTGTCGGAGGCGTACCAGCAGTTGTCGGCGGACGAGCAGGAGCGCCTGGGTGCGCTGCTCGCACCGGTACTGACCGGGCTTCTGGCGGCGCTGATGCAGATCGTCACGCTGTTGTGCCTGATGCTGGGGCGCTACTGGCAGGCGGCACTGTACAACCCGGGCGGTTTCGGTCACGAGTTCCGGGCGTTGCGTTTTACGCCGCTGGTGGCCAGTGGGCTCCTGTTGTGCATGTTGCTGGGGCCTAGCCTGGGTGTCGGGGTCGCAGTGCTGACGCCGCTGTGCAGCGTCCCGTTGGTCTTTGCCGCGCTGGCGCTGATGCACGGCCTGGTCGAGCAGAAGCGGCTTGGTCGGTTCTGGCTCGTTGGGCTCTACGTCGGGCTGCTGTTGTTCATGCAGTTGATCTATCCGTTTTTGGTCGTCGTGGCTCTTGTCGACAGTCTGTTTGATTTCCGTGGTCGCGCTCCGCGCAAGCCTGGAGCGGGACCTGCGGACGGTGAAGGTTAAAAAGTTAAGAGGTAAGACTCGAATGGAAGTCATCCTGCTGGAAAAGATCGCCAACCTGGGCAACCTGGGCGACAAAGTGAACGTAAAGTCCGGTTACGGACGTAACTACCTGCTGCCGCAGGGCAAGGCAACCGCAGCGACCCCGGCCAACATCGCCGAGTTCGAAGCCCGCCGCGCCGAGCTGGAGAAGGCCGCCGCCGAGAAGCGCGCTTCCGCCGAATCCCGCGCTGCCCAGCTGTCCGAGCTGGAAGTCACCATCACCGCTACCGCGGGCGATGAGGGCAAGCTGTTCGGTTCCATCGGTACCGGTGACATCGCCGACGCACTGACCGCCTCTGGCGTCGAAGTCGCGAAGAGCGAAGTGCGCCTGCCCAATGGCACCATTCGCCAGACCGGCGAATACGACATCGCTGTGCACCTGCACACCGATGTCGAGGCGACCGTCAAGCTGATCGTCGTCGCGGCCTAAGCCGACCAGGGCCTTGCCTGAGAGGGCGAGGCCTGCACCGCCTGGCAGCAGGGCTGTCGCGTGGTTAACATCGGGCACGTTTCTGCTTCGGCAGACGTGCCCGTTGTCTTTTCGAGGTTTGGAATTCGACTGCCATGAACGATATCAGCCTGCCTGAACAGTACGATCTGGAGACCGCCGCGCTCAAGGTGCCGCCGCATTCGATCGAAGCCGAGCAGGCGGTGCTGGGCGGTCTGATGCTCGATAACAACGCCTGGGAGCGCGTGCTGGACCAGGTGTCCGATGGCGACTTCTATCGTCACGACCATCGCCTGATCTTTCGCGCCATCTTCAAGCTGGCCGAGCGCAACATGCCGTTCGATGTGGTGACCCTGTCCGAGCAGCTCGACAAGGAGGGGCATCTGTCCCAGGTCGGCGGGCTGGCCTATCTGGGCGAGCTGGCGAAGAACACGCCCTCGGTCGCCAACATCAAGGCCTATGCGCAGATCATCCGCGAGCGCGCAACGCTGCGTCAGCTCATCGGCATCAGCAACGAGATCGCCGACAGCGCCTACTCGCCGCAAGGCCGGACAGGCGAGGAAATTCTCGACGAAGCGGAGCGGATGATCTTCCAGATCGCCGAAGCGCGCCCGAAGACCGGCGGCCCGGTGGGCATCAACGATATTCTCGTCAAGACCATCGACCGCATCGATACGCTGTTCAATACCAACGAAGGGCTGACCGGCGTGTCGACGGGGTTCGCCGATCTCGACGACAAGACCAGCGGCCTGCAGCCGGCCGACCTGGTCATCGTTGCGGGCCGCCCCTCGATGGGCAAGACGACCTTCGCCATGAACCTCGTGGAGAACGTCGCCTTGCGCAGCGACAAGGTGGTACTGGTCTACTCGCTCGAGATGCCGGCCGATTCGATCGTGATGCGTATGCTGTCTTCGCTCGGGCGGATCGACCAGACCAAGGTGCGTTCGGGCAAGCTCGACGACGACGACTGGCCGCGCCTGACCTCGGCCGTCAACCTGCTCAACGAGCGCAAGCTCTTCATCGACGATACCGCCGGCATCAGTCCGTCGGAAATGCGCGCCCGTACCCGGCGTCTGGCGCGCGAGCACGGCGAGATCGCCCTGATCATGGTCGATTACCTGCAGTTGATGCAGATCCCCGGCTCGAGTGGCGACAACCGTACCAACGAGATTTCCGAGATCTCCCGCTCCCTCAAGGCGCTGGCCAAGGAGTTCAACTGCCCGGTGGTGGCGCTGTCGCAGCTCAACCGATCGCTCGAGCAGCGCCCGAACAAGCGCCCGGTCAACTCCGACCTTCGCGAATCGGGCGCGATCGAGCAGGACGCCGACATCATCATGTTCGTCTACCGGGACGAGGTGTATCACCCGGAAACCGAGCACAAGGGCGTGGCGGAAATCATCATCGGCAAGCAGCGTAACGGTCCGATCGGCACCGTTCGGTTGGCATTCATCGGCAAATACACCCGCTTCGACAACCTGGCACCGGGTAGCTACCAATTCGACGACGAGTAAGGCGATCCGCAGTGGCTGCCAGGCCCGGGCGGCGGGAGTACCATGCCGCTTTCCAGGTCAGCCGAAGGAACCCCCATGCGCCCGCTCGTCGCCACCGTCGATCTCGCCGCCCTGCGGCACAACTACCAACTGGCACGCCAATGCGGTCCGGGCCGGCAGGCGTTCGCGGTGGTCAAGGCCAATGCCTACGGGCATGGGGTGGCACGGGTGGTCGAAACGCTGAAGCCGCTGGCCGACGGTTTCGCGGTAGCCAGCCTCGAGGAAGCGCTGCAGGTCCGGGACGTCGCGCCGCACGCCCGCCTCCTGCTGCTCGAGGGTTGCTTCGAGCCGGATGAGTATGCGCTGGCAGCCCAGCATGGCCTGGATGTGGCGGTGCAGGGCGACGAGCAGGCGCACTGGCTTCTCGCCGCGAAGCTCGATCGACCGCTGAATGTCTGGCTCAAGCTCGATTCGGGCATGCATCGCCTCGGCATGGACGCCTCGTCCGTCCGGCGTTGGCATGCTCGCCTGGCCGAGGCGGAACAGGTGGCCGAGCTGAATCTGATGAGTCACTTCGCCTGTGCCGACGAGCGCGGCCATTGGCTGAACGATCGACAGCTCGAATGCTTTGCCAGCCTCGTCGACCTACCATTCACGCACCGCTCCCTCGCCAATTCGGCCGCCACCCTGACGCTGCCGGCGGCGCATCAGGACTGGCTGCGTCCCGGCATCATGCTGTACGGCGCAAGCCCCTTTGCCGAGCTCAGCGCCGAGACGCTGGGGCTGCGCCCGGTGATGACGCTGACCTCGCGGATCATCGCCGTGCGCGAGCTGGCGCCCGGTGAAACGGTGGGCTACGGGGCGACCTGGCGTTCGGAGCGCAAGGCGCGCATCGGCACCGTCGCCTGCGGTTATGCCGACGGTTATCCGCGCACCGCGCCGGTGGGCACAGAGGTGGTCGTGCGGGGGCGGCGCGTGCCGCTGGCCGGGCGCGTGTCGATGGACATGCTGGCCGTGGACCTGACCGACCTGCCGGAAGCGGGCATGGGTGACGAAGTCGAGCTGTGGGGCGCGCAGGTCACGATCGACGAGCTCGCCCAGGCGTGCGGGACCATCGGCTATGAGCTGCTGACCAAGGTCACCGCGCGCGTGCCGCGTCACTACCGGTCATAGCGAGCACCGGCGACGGTCGTCGCCGAGGGCGGCTGCCTGGCGCTTTGCTGATCATTTTTTGTGCTATTCTCCGCGGCCTTTTCTTCGCTCGCCCGGATTCGCCATGCCTGCCGCCAAGCCGCTGTTCGATTATCCCAAGTACTGGGCCGAATGCTTCGGGCCGGCGCCGTTCCTGCCGATGAGTCGGGAGGAGATGGATCAGCTCGGCTGGGATTCGTGCGACATCATCATCGTCACCGGCGATGCCTACGTCGATCATCCGTCCTTCGGCATGGCCATCATCGGGCGGCTGCTCGAGGCCCAGGGTTTTCGCGTCGGTATCATCGCGCAGCCGAACTGGCGCTCGAAGGATGACTTCATGAAGCTCGGCGAGCCGAACCTGTTCTTCGGCATCGCGGCCGGCAACATGGACTCGATGATCAACCGCTACACCGCCGACCGTAAGATCCGTTCGGACGATGCGTACACGGCCGGCGGAATCGCGGGCCAGCGCCCGGACCGCGCCAGCCTCGTTTACAGCCAGCGCTGCAAGGAGGCCTACAGCCAGGTGCCAATCATTCTTGGCGGCATCGAGGCCTCGCTGCGTCGCATCGCCCACTACGACTATTGGTCCGACAAAGTGCGCCGCTCGATCCTGATGGATGCCACCGCCGACCTGCTGTTGTACGGCAATGCCGAGCGGGCGGTCGTCGAGATCGCGCAGCGCCTCGCGGCCGGCGAGTCGGTCAGCACCATCACCGATGTCCGGGGCACGGCGTTCATCCGTCGGGATACGCCGGAAGGCTGGTTCGAGATCGACTCCTCGCGGATCGACCGTCCGGGCAAGGTCGACAAGATCATCAATCCCTACGTGAACACGCGCGATCTCGAGGCCTGTGCGCTGGAAAACGGCCAGCCCGCCGAGGACCCCAACGAGGCCCGTCCGGTCGAATTGTTGCCGCACCCGACGATCGAGCGGGACCGTACGGTCATTCGCCTGCCCTCGTTCGAGAAGGTTCGCAATGACCCGGTGCTCTATGCGCACGCCAATCGGGTGCTGCATCTGGAAACCAATCCGGGCAATGCGCGGGCACTGGTGCAGAAACACGATGGCCTGGACGTATGGCTGAACCCGCCGCCGATCCCGCTGACCACCGAGGAAATGGACTACGTGTTCGCCGCGCCTTATGCCCGCGTGCCGCACCCGTCCTATGCCGGCGCGAAAATCCCGGCCTACGAGATGATCCGCTTCTCGGTGAACATCATGCGAGGGTGCTTCGGCGGCTGTACCTTCTGCTCGATCACCGAGCACGAGGGGCGAATCATCCAGAACCGTTCGCACGAATCGATCCTCAATGAGATCGAGGAAATGAAGAAGGTGCCCGGCTTTACCGGGGTGGTGTCCGACCTTGGCGGGCCGACCGCCAACATGTACCGGCTGGCCTGCAAGAGCCACGAGATCGAGCGGCATTGCCGCAAGCCGTCCTGCGTGTTCCCGGGCATCTGCGAGAACCTCGACACCGACCACAGCTCGCTGATCGCGCTGTACCGCAAGGCGCGCGAACTGCCTGGCGTTAAGAAAATCCTCATCGCTTCCGGGCTGCGCTATGACCTCGCGGTGGAGTCGCCCGAATACGTGCGCGAACTGGTGACCCACCATGTCGGCGGCTACCTGAAGATCGCACCGGAACACACCGAAGCCGGCCCCTTGTCGAAGATGATGAAGCCGGGCATCGGCGCCTACGACCGCTTCAAGCAGATGTTCGAGAAGTTCTCGAAGGAAGCGGGCAAGGAGCAGTATCTGATTCCTTACTTCATCGCGGCGCACCCGGGCACGACGGACGAAGACATGATGAACCTGGCGCTCTGGCTCAAGCGCAACGGCTTCCGCGCCGATCAGGTTCAGGCCTTCTATCCCTCGCCGATGGCGAGCGCGACGGCCATGTACCACTCCGGGAAGAATCCGCTGCGCAAGGTGACCTACAAGAGCGACGGCGTCACCATCGTCAAGAGCGAGGCGCAGCGCCGTTTGCACAAGGCCTTCCTGCGCTACCACGATCCGAAGAACTGGCCGTTGCTGCGCGAAGCGCTGAAGGATATGGGGCGTGCCGATCTCATCGGCAACGGCAAGCATCAGCTCATCCCGACGTATCAGCCGGCTACCGACGAGTACCAGAGCGCGCGGCGCAAGAACTCCACGCCGGCGGGCAGCAAGAAGGCTGGCAAGCCGCTACTGACCCAGCACACCGGCCTGCCGCCGCGTAGCCAGGACGGCAATCCCTGGGACAAGCGGGAGCAGGCCAAGGCGGCCGCCCAGGCGCGTCGCAAGGCGGCTGGCAACGGCAAGCCCAAGGGTCGCCAGCGGCCGGAGCCGATGCCCCGCTAAGCCGCGCTGTCGGTTCGTTCGAGCTTGAAGTCGGCGCTCGCCGCATCGAGCTCGCGCGCCAGGCTCAGCAGGCGCTCGCCTTCGGCTCGGCTGAGGGCGATATGGCCGAGGTTGGCCTCTCCCAAACGATGGATTCGCTCCCCGTGGTCGCGGATTTCCGCAGTGGCCAGATGCTGTTGAGCCGTCGCCGCGGCGATCTGTTCGGCCCGCTCGCCGATCGCCGACATGGCGGCGACGATTCCATCCAGCGCACCGCTGGCGCCCTTGGCCGAGTCCGCGGTGGCACGCGCGTGATCGACCTGGCTGCGCATGGCCTCGACCGATTGCCGCGCAGTGCCCTGTAGACGGCTGATCACCGCATCGATCTCATCGGTTGCGCTGCTCGAGCGCTTGGCAAGCGTGCGTACTTCCTCGGCGACGACCGCGAATCCCAGCCCGTGTGTGCCGGCCCGCGCGGCTTCGATCGCCGCGTTCAAGGCCAACAGGTTGGTCTGTTCGGCAATCGAGCGAATGATCGAGAGCACGCTGCCGATCGTTTCGCTCTCTTTGGCCAGGTGTTCGATCGCCTGGGCGTTGAGCTGCACTTCCTCCACCAGGTTCTTCAGCCCGTTCAGGCTCTGCTCGATGACATCCTGGCCGGTCGCTACGGCCTGCCTGGCATCGCGGCTCGCTGCGGCCGTTTGCGAGGCGCCGGTCGCTACCTGCTCGATGGTGGCCTCCAGCTCGACGAGCGAATCGCGAATCTGTGCGGTGTCGTCAGCCTGGCGCTGCGCGCCGTCCTGGAGGTGGCCGTTGAGATCGGCGAGCGTTCGGCTGCTGGTAGAGACGCGGTTCGCATGATCGCCGAGCGTGCCGATCAGCCCATGAAGGAAGCCATGCAGACGATTCAACGATTCCTCGATGGTTCGAAGCTCGTCGATGCTGGCGCTGGCGTCGATGGGGCGGCTGAAATCGCCGCCGGCCCAGGCGGTCAGGGCCGGCACCAGTTGGCCGAGCTGCCGGGTCAGGCGCCCCTGCAGGCGGTCGGCCAGCAGCGCGATCAGGACGATCGCCAGGATCATGGCGACCTGCAGCTGCCTTACCTCGGTCTGGATGTCGTGGTAGGCGGTTCGCACCGCAGGCTCCAGGCGGGCGAGGGCTGCCTGGAGGGTGGCGACCCTGTGCTCGGTTTCCTGAACGAGGGCGGCGCGTCGTTCGATCAGCTCGCGGGTCCGCGTCAGCTCGTTCGGATAGCGGGCGATCAGCGCGGTGAGTTCTCGCTTGGGCGCAGTCGTCCGGTCTTCCAGGTCGCGTTCGCTGGTTTGCGATTCCAGCCCCATCATCGCGGCGAAGTTGCCGGCGCCGCTGGGACCGCTGTCGATCGCCCCGAGCAGCGGCAACGCCTGTGCCGCGCTGATCCGCTTGTCGAGCGCGGCGACCTGTTCCTGGACGTCGTCGCGCAGGGTGTCGCGACCGGTCGAGACGTACTTGGCGCGGGCATGGCTCAGGCGCAGTAGTCGGTCCGAGATCGCCAGCAGCGGGGCATGATAGGGCTGTCCGGCTGTGCCGGCGGCGCTGGCGTCCTCGGCCAGCCGAGCGATCGCCGCCGCCATGTCGCGTTCGGCCTGGAGCACGAGGGCCTGCGGGTCCCCGGCGAGCTTGCCCACCGCGAGCAGCTCATCGGTGACGAAATCGTTCAGGGCGCGTAACGCTGTGCCGAGTTCCTGGGACAGGGTCGGTGGCAGTCCGGCGACTTGCTGCTCGAACGCGGCCAGCCCCTCGACGGCCGCACGATGACGGACCGCATCGCCCGAGGCGAGATAGCCTTGGATGGGCGCCGCGACGTCTTCACGAAACTGCTGAGACAGTTCGAGTACCTGAAAGACCAGGCGATAGGGCTGGGACAATGCGCGTTCGGACCACCACAACGCCGCGCCGAGGGCGAGGCAGATGCCGAGCAGCAGGGCGGTGTTCAGGGTAGTCAGGCTTCGCAAGCGCATGGGGGCTGGCTCCGGCATCAGGTGGAGCGCAGACGTTATGGCACTTTGATGTCATCCATGTGACGGGGATCGCAGCGCGTCCGCTAGAACAGCTCGACGCGATTGCGGCCGCCATGCTTGGCGCGATAGAGCGCTTCGTCGGCCTGTTGCGTCAGAACTTTCACGTCGGTTCCGGGCGCCAGTTCGGCAATGCCGCAACTGAAGGTGCACGATAGATCGCGCGGTTTGGCCGGGTAGTGAATCTCGGCGAAGCGTCGGCGAATTTCATCGAGCACGTCGCCTGCCGCGCGGGCGTCGGTATCGGGCAGCACCACGGCGAACTCCTCGCCACCGTAGCGGCCGATCTGGTCGGTCTTGCGCAGGCGCTGCTTGAGGAACAGCGCCAGGCTCTTGATCACGCGGTCGCCCATGGGGTGGCCGTATTCGTCATTGACGCGCTTGAAGTGGTCGATGTCGAGCATCGCGAAACTCAGTGGCTGGCCTTCGCGTCGCGTGCGAAAGCTGGCGTCTTCGAGCAGCTGCAGCGTATGGGTGTGGTTATACAGACCGGTCAGGCTGTCGCGGACGATGCGCGCCTTGAGGTTGCGCGCGCGGCTGGCGCGGGTGCGGACCGTGGCAATCAGGTGTCGGGTCTTGATGGGTTTGGTGAGGAAGTCGTCGCCACCTTCGCTCATCGCATCGATCTGCTTGTCGATGTCGTCCTCGGCGGAGAGGTAGATGATCGGCACGCTGACGTAGCGCTCATGCTGGCGAATCACCTTGGCCAGCTCGGTCCCGACGCAATCGGGCATGTACATGTCGAGGATGATCAGGTCGGGCTGGAACTCCGACAGCGTGGCCATCGCCTCGAAGGGCTCGAGCAGCGTGCGGGTGATGATGCCGGCGCTGTTGAGCACGCGTTCGGTGTGGGTGGCCTGCGCGCGCGAATCGTCGATGATCAGCACCCGGTACGGGTCATTGTGTGCTGAGCGGGTCAGGTCTTCGATCTTCTCCAGCAGGGAGGAGGCATCGACGCTGCCAGTGAAGAATTCCAGGCCGCCGGCGCGTACCGCGGCGAGGCGGGTCGGCGTGTCCCGCTCGTCATGGCTGAAGAACAGCACCGGCAGCTTCTGTTCCAGTCCCTGCTGGGCATGTTCGATCAGGCGTACGCCCAGGTCGGGTCCGCTGAAATCGACGTCCATGAGAATGGCAGCGGGGTGTCGCTCGCGCATGGCGGCGGCGAACTGGTCGGCGTCGGCGTGGACCTGCGCGGCGACGCCGAAGAATTCCAGCTGCTGGCTCAGGCGGCTCGCACGTTCGCTATCGCTGAGCGCGAGGTAGACGGGTTTTCGAAGCGGCGGCAGAAACAGCTGCTCGAGCGGGTCGCCATGGCGCAGACCTGTGCGTCCAAGCCGATGCATGAGCTGGCTGAGCGAGACGATGGTGTCGCTGGACAGCCGTCCGCGATTGTCCTCGATGTCCGTCAGGCAGTCCTCGATCTGACCCGCCAGGCGGCTGTGCTCGGTCTGGTCGAAACGCTCGGCCGAGCGGCGCAGACGGGCGGTCGCGTCCTGCAAGGCGGCCATGCCGGCAGGCTCCCACTCGCCACGCTGCAGCCGCTGCCAAACTTCAAGCACCTCGCGCGCCTGATGGATCACGCGCTGCGCGAAATGCTGCTTGAGGGTTTCTTGACCTGACATAGGATTCTCGGCGCCTTCGGACGGGCGAGTAGGTGGCTCAATGCTATCACGATGCCAAGGGAAGTCTGCCAGCCACGCCTGGCGATCGGCGCTGAGCATACTCCGAGCCTGGGTTATCATTCGGACCTGTGCCGCAACCTGATACGGGGCGGCCTCTCCCGGACAAACACAAGGCGAACTCCATGCTCGACTGGAAGAACCGTACCCGCGCCGGAGCAACAGGCGCCGATTCCTCGCACACGGAGCCATTGGGGCAGCGCACGCTGATCCGACTGCTCGCCATCGTCATCGGTCTTTATCTGCTGATCTGCCTGGTGCTTGGCTGGTACTGGAGCCAGGAGCCGGATGGCTTCGCGGTCCGGCAGACCGTGAGAGAGGCCGCGCAGGCGTCCGATCGCCAGTTGGTCAATGGCTACGCCACGGTGGAGACGCTCAAGCAGGTTGCCGGCACGTTGCTGGACAAGCCGGGCGGTTACCTCTCGAACGATATCGCGCCGCCCGGGGTCTGGCTGGACAACATGCCGAGCTGGGAATACGGCGTTCTGGTGCAAGTGCGTGACCTGACTCGCGCGCTGAGAAAGGACTTCGCCCGCTCCCAGTCGCAGTCGGCCGAGGACCCGGACCTGGCGCGCGGCGAGCCGCTGTTCCACTTCGACAACAACAGCTGGGCATTGCCGGCGACCGAGTCCGAATACCGCGAGGGCATCCGGGCGCTGGATCGGTACCTGGCACGGCTGAGCGATCCGGCGCCGAATGCCTTGTTCTACACCCGTGCCGACAACCTCAACAGCTGGCTTGGCGACGTCGCGACCCGCCTGGGCTCACTGTCGCAGCGATTGTCTGCCAGTGTCGGGCGGGTTCGCCTCGATCCGGTGGATTCTGCCGAGTCGGCGGCGGCGCCGGGCGAAGCCGCTCCGGTGCGCGAGGAGGTGGTCGAGACGCCCTGGCTGAACATCGACAATGTCTTCTACGAGGCGCGTGGTCAGGCATGGGCCTTGTCGCACCTGTTGCGCGCGATCGAAGTCGATTTCGCCGATGTGCTGGCAAAGAAGAACGCGACGACCAGCCTGCGGCAGATCATTCGCGAGCTGGAAGCGGCGCAGGCTCCGCTCTGGAGTCCGATGGTGCTCAATGGCAGCGGCTACGGTGTGCTGGCCAATCATTCGCTGGTGATGGCGAACTACATCTCGCGGGCGAACGCAGCCATCATCGATTTGCGCAACTTGCTGGCGCAGGGGTAAGGCTGGGAACGGAACTCGGAATACGCGGGCAGCGGTCGCTGCATCGGAACGGAGGCATGCCTGGGGGCCAACCTCAGGGCATGCCTCGGTCTAGTCGCCGGCGCAGCCAGAGAAACTGTTCCGGGTCGGTCTGTGTTAGTCCAACCCGAGCTTCTTCAATCGATAGCGCATGGAGCGAAAGCTCAGGCCCAGTCGCTGGGCTGCGGCCGTACGGTTCCAGCGCGTTTCTTCAAGCGCCTGCATGATGAGCTTGCGCTCGATGTCTTCAAGGTGGTCCTCGAGGTTGTCGATCTTGGATAGGTCGCCCGTCTCGCCTCGGTCAGAACCGGGAGCGTCCGAGAAACGCAGGTCGCTGGCGGCGATCTCGTCGCCGTCGCAGAGCGTGTAGGCGCGCTCCAGCATGTTCTCCAGCTCGCGCACGTTGCCGGGGAAGCGGTAGCTGCGCAGTTTCTCCAGCGCCTCGGGGCTCAGGCGAGCGGCCGGCCCGCCCTCGGTCAGGCGGGCAAGGACGGCGTCGGCGAGCATGCCGATGTCTTCACGTCGTTCACGCAGCGGAGGCACGCGCAGCTCGATCACATTGAGACGGTAGTAGAGATCCTGCCGGAACCGGCCGGCTTCGACTTCGGCGGCCAGATCCTTGTGGGTCGCACACAGGATGCGGACGTCCACGAGGCTCTCCTGATGGCCGCCTACCGCCCGGATGGCCTTTTCCTGGATCGCCCGCAGCAGCTTCACCTGCATGGGGAGCGGCAGGTCGGCCACTTCGTCGAGGAACAGCGTGCCGCCGTGAGCGGCCTGGAACAGGCCCTGCTTGTCGTCGATCGCGCCGGTGAAGCTGCCTTTGCGATGGCCGAAGAACTCGCTTTCCATCAGCTCGGAGGGTATGGCACCGCAGTTGACCGGTATGAAGGGGCGATCGCCGCGCGAACCCTGCTCATGGATGAGCCTGGCGACCAGCTCCTTCCCGCTGCCCGACTCGCCGCTGATGTAGACCGGCGCCTGGCTGCGCGCAAGCTTGGTGATCTGCTTGCGGAGCGCCTTCATCGGCGGTGACTCGCCCAGCAGTCGGCTATCTCCCGGCGCCGTTTCGGCACGAACCGTCTTCAGGCGAAGCGCCGAGCTGACCAGCTCGCGCAATCGCTCGAGATCGACGGGCTTGGTGAGATAGTCGAAAGCGCCGGCCTTGAGTGCCGCAATGGCCGTTTCCACACTGCCGTAAGCGGTGATCATGGCGACCGGCGTCTGTGCATGATGCTGCTGGATGTACTGCACCAGGTCGAGTCCGGTGCCGTCGGGCAGGCGCATGTCGGTCAGGCACAGGTCATAGCTTTCGCGTGCGAGCCACTCGCGGGCTTCCTTTACGTTGCGTGCGCTGCGGGTGTCGAGCTTCATGCGGCCGAGCGTGATCTCGAGCAGCTCCCGGATGTCGGGCTCGTCATCGATGATCAGCGCTTTCTGGCGAACGGTCATGGCGTAGGTAATGATTCATGCAGGCCTGTCGGGGCGATGGCTCATGTTACTCCGATGTATGCCGGCGCGGCCGTGCCTCTGTCGCAGTGCGGCCTGCTCAGGCGACCTTGCGCGGGTGCGCGAAGACGATGCGAAAACAGCTGCCGCCTTCCGCGCGTGGCTGATAGTCCAGCCGGGCCTGGTTGCTTTCGCAAAGCTCCCGCGAAATATAGAGGCCTAGCCCGGTGCCCTTGTTCTCCGTGGTGAAGAAGGGCTCGAAAATATTCGCCATCTGGTCGGGTTTCACGCCGGGGCCGTCGTCCAGGATCTCCAGCACCGGCAGGTCGCTGTCCGGCTCCCGGTACAGCCTGAGCCACACTTGGGCCTCTGCATGCTGTTGGCCGCTGTAGCGCAGCCCGTTCTGGACCAGGTTGCTGAGCACCTGGATGAGCTGGTTAGGGTCCATCCGGGTCTGCAGGGAACTGCCGACCGACTCCACATGCAGGCTCTGATTGCCCTTGAGGCCATTGCGGAACTCGCCGGCGAAGCGATGCACCCAGTACTTCAGGTCAAGCAGCTGCGGCTCGGCCTGACGGCGGCGCGAGAGCTGGAGGACGTTCTCGATGATGAGGTTCATCCGCCGCGAGTGATCCTGAATGATCTGCGTCAGGCGCCGATCGGGTGCGTCCAGGGCTTCGGATTCCTGCAGCAATTGGGCGGCATGGCTGATGGCGCCCAGCGGGTTGCGGATCTCATGGGCGATGCCGGCGGTCAGTCGGCCCAGCGAGGCGAGCTTGAGCTGCTGGGCCTGTTGCGTGATGTGCGAGACGTCTTCCAGGAACACGAGCGTATTGCTCTGCTCGCTGTGCTGCAGCGTCGCGAAGCTGGGCTGCAGGGTCGGGCCACCCGCGACGGCGCGCAGGTTCTCGGGCCGCAGTGTGGGGTTGGTGCGCCATTGCTGAAGGCGCTCGATCAAGGGTGGGTAGCTCGTGTCCAGCACCTGCCCGGCCAGCTCCGGCAACGCCAGCATGTCGGTCGCCGCCCGGTTGGCCAGCAACACCCGGTGCTCCGCGTCGATGACCAGAATGCCCGTGCGCATGCGCTGGAGAATCAGCGCATTGAGCGCTTCGAGATTGGCCACATCTTCGGCGCGCTGACGGGCCAGGTTTTCGCTCAGTTGGAGTCGGCGGGTCAACGCCTGGACGAACAGCGCCGCCACGAAACACAGCGTTCCGAGCGCGCCTGCCTGGACGTACTGGCTCTCCGCGCCGGGCTTGCTCAGGGCGAGATAGAAGGTGAGGTAAATGATGCCGATCGAGGCGAGTGCGGCAATCAGCAGTCCGATGCGTCTGCCGAGCAGGATGTTGGAGATCGCCACGGCGATGACCAGCAGGTTGCCGATGCCGCTGGGCGTGCCTCCCGCCAGGTAGAACAGAGCCGACAGCAGCACCACGTCCATGAGCGCCAAGCCGAAGAGCTGGCTACTGCGCCGCGGCTGCTGCATCGAGACCGCGACCACGATGTTGACGATCAGGTAGGCCCAGGCGCCATTGCGCAGCATGGCCGGGTTGATGACGTCCAGCACGTCCTGGTGCAGGTCGCTGGAAATCAGCAGGACGAGGGCCAGGCCGATGGTGAGACGGTAATAGTGGTAGAGGCGCAGGATGCGACGACTCTGGTCGTCGCTCAGGGTGATGGGCTCAGTGGCCACCGTTGGCCTTGTCCTGCTCGAGGTGGCGCTGACTGCAGTACCAGCGGTCACCGGCCTTGAGTGCGTGATCTTGCGGTACGTGAACCCCGCAGGATGCGCAGCGCACCATGGCGGCCGGCTCTGGACCACGCTTGGTGGTGGCAGGGCGCTTCAGGCGTCGCCAAAGCCAGATGGCGACGACGACCAGTGCGACCCAAAACAGAATGCGGAACAGGCCCATGCGGTCCTCTCGTCACGCCCAGCGGCGGATGATCAATCGAAGAGGCCGAAGGTCAGGTAGCTCCACCAGGAGCGCTCGCGGTCTTCCGGTTCCTCGATCTCGGATTGAAGGTCCTTCACTTCCGGGGCGATGTCCTCGGGCAGTTCCTGCTGTGCGCGCTGGAACTGGCGGCGTACGTCTTCCTCCGCCTGGGTGCGCTCCGGCGCGGGCACTTCACCTTCGATCAGGCCAAGTGTCGCCTTCGCCAGCCAGGAGCGGCTGTCCGCTTCTTTCTCGCGGGGCACGAATTCGCCGTCTTCCAGGGAGGGATGGTCAGGAAAGTTGAGCTTCAGGGTTTCGAGGCTGGTGGCCGCCAGCTCATCGAGGCCCATGCGCCGGTAGGCCTCGGTCATCACGGCCAGGCCGTCGCCGACCGAGGGGGTGCCCTGGTAGTTCTCGACGACGTAGCGCCCGCGGTTGGCCGCCGCGACGAAGGCGTCTCGCATCAGGTAGTAATGCGCGACGTGGATTTCGTTGGCTGCCAGCAGGTTGCGCAGGTAGACCATGCGGGCCTTGGCGTCCGGCGCGTAACGGCTGTTGGGGAAGCGCGAGGTGAGCTGGGCGAACTCGTTGAACGAATCGCGCGCGGCGCCAGGATCGCGCTTGGTCATGTCCAGCGGCAGGAAGCGGGCGACCAGCCCTCGGTCCTGGTCGAACGAGGCCAGTCCCTTGAGGTAGTAGGCATAGTCGACGTTCGGATGCTGCGGGTGCAGCCGGATGAAGCGGTCGGCGGCGGCGCGAGCGGCCTCCGGCTCCATGTTGCGGTAGTAGGCGTAGATAAGTTCGAGCTGTGCCTGCTCGGCGAAGCGGCCGAAGGGGTAACGCGACTCCAATGCCTTGAGCTTGGCGATGGCGCTGGTATAGCTCTTGTCTGCCAGGTCGGCCTGCGCCTGCTGATACAGCTCGACTTCGCCGAGGTTCTCATCGACCGGTTCATTCGACGAGCAGGCGGCGAGAGCGAGGATGGCGATCAGCAGCAGGTGTTTCACTTGCATGGCGGCTTGCGTCCTGTGACGGTCGGCTGTCTGGGTCACGGCCGTCCTGTTATGATTGGCGCCCCGTTGAGACGGGGCGAAAAGACGGCGTATTTAACCACAAGCGCAAAGCCGAAACCAAAGCCCTCCCTACCTGCGTTCCCTATGCCCACCACCTCGAAACAGTTCATCCATCTGCAGGCTCAGGTGCCTTCAGAACAAGGCGGGCAGCGGCTCGACCAGATTGCCGCCCAGCTCTTCTCCGAGCACTCGCGCTCGCGGCTGACGGGGTGGATCAAGGACGGCCTGCTCACCGTCGACGGCGCCGTGCTGCGCCCGCGCGACATCGTGCACGGCGGCGCGCTGCTCGAGCTACGTGCCGAGCAACAGGCGCAGGGGGAGTGGCAGGCGCAGGCCATCGACCTGGATATCGTTCACGAAGACGACCATATCCTCGTGCTGGACAAGCCTGCCGGGTTGGTCGTGCATCCGGCCGCCGGGCATGCGGACGGCACGCTGCTCAATGCGCTGCTGCATCACGTGCCGTCGCTCATCAACGTGCCGAGGGCCGGTATCGTTCATCGCCTGGACAAGGACACCACCGGCCTGATGGTAGTGGCCAAGACCCTTGAAGCGCAGACGCGGTTGGTCGAGCAGCTGCAGGCGCGCAGCGTCAGTCGCATCTATGAGGCGATCGTGCTTGGCGTGGTGACCTCCGGTGCGACAGTCGATGCGCCGATCGGACGGCATGGCCAGCAGCGCCAGCGTATGGCCGTCACCGAAAGTGGCAAGCCGGCGGTCAGTCACTACCGGGTGCTCGAGCGGTTCCGCTCCCATACCCATGTGCGGGTGAAGCTCGAGACCGGGCGAACCCACCAGATTCGTGTGCACATGGCGCATGTCGGTTTTCCGCTGGTGGGCGATCCGGTCTATGGCGGACGCTTCCGCATTCCGCCGGCGGCGAGCGCCACGCTCGTCCAGACCCTGCGCGAGTTCCCGCGGCAAGCCCTGCACGCGCGCTTTCTCGAGCTGGACCATCCGGCCACTGGCGCCCGCATGAAGTGGGAATCCGCCCTGCCGGACGACCTGGTGTGGCTCCTGACCCTGTTGCGCCAGGATCGCGAGGCCTACCTCGGGTGACGGACTGGCCCGCCGATTGGCTGGTGCCCCGGTGGCCGGCGCCGGCACGGGTGCGTGCCTGCGTTACCACCCGCGCAGGCGGGATCAGCCTGCCGCCGTTCGATTCCTTCAACCTTGGCGATCACGTCGGGGATGATCCGGCCGCGGTCGACGCCAACCGCCGCTCGTTGAGGTACGCGCTGGGCTGCCAGCCGGCCTGGCTCGAGCAGGTGCACGGTACCGAGGTTGTCGAGGCCGACCCGTCCCGGCGGGCGACTGCCGACGCCAGTTGGTCGGAGCGCCCGGGTATGGCCTGTTCGATTCTTACCGCCGATTGCTTGCCGGTGCTGTTCTGCGACCGAGCCGGAACCCGTGTGGCGGCGGCGCACGCCGGTTGGCGCGGGCTGGCGGCCGGCGTGCTGGAGCGAACCCTGCAGGCGCTGGATATCGAGCCGGCTGAGGTGCTGGTCTGGCTGGGGCCGGCGATCGGACCCGAGGCGTTCGAAGTCGGCCCCGAGGTGCGGGATGCGTTCGTCGACCATCAGGCCGAGGCGACGACTGCCTTTCGCCCGAGCGCCCGACCGGGCCGGCTGATGGCAGATCTCCATGCCCTGGCGCGCCTGCGCCTGGCCGCGCAGGGTGTCCTGGCCGTACATGGCGAGGGCGCCTGCACTTTTTCCGATCCACGCTTCTATTCCTATCGTCGGCAATCCCGCACGGGTCGGTTCGCCTCTCTGATCTGGCTCGCTGACTGAGCGCGACAGCGCGTCCCGGTCACCGGATGCCCGCGCTGCTTGAATCTCCGTGGTTCGTCCCTATCTAACCTGCAACTCGCAGGCGTTCGTCCGAGGCGCGTTGGCGCCGGCCTGCTTCGATCAGATAGAGGCATTTCCATGCGTATCGACCGTTTGACCAGCAAGCTCCAGCTTGCGCTATCCGATGCACAATCCATCGCTGTCGGTCTCGACCACGCGGCGATCGAGCCGCTGCACCTGATGCAGGCCCTGCTCGAGCAGCAGGGCGGCTCCATCCGGCCCCTGCTGATGCAGGTTGGCTTCGATATCGCGGCGCTACGCAAGGCGCTCACCGAGGCGCTCGATCAGTTGCCGAAGATCCAGAACCCGACCGGCGACGTGAACCTGTCGCAGGACCTGGCGCGTCTGCTCAACCAGGCCGACCGGCTGGCCCAGCAGAAGGGCGATCAGTTCATTTCCAGCGAGCTGGTGCTGCTCGCGGCGATGGATGAGAACACCCGGCTGGGCAAGCTGCTGCTCGCCCAGGGCGTCAGCCGCAAGGCGTTGGAGAATGCCGTGGCCAACCTGCGTGGCGGCGAGGCAGTGAACGATCCCAACGCCGAGGAATCGCGCCAGGCGCTGGACAAGTACACGGTCGACATGACCAAGCGCGCCGAGGACGGCAAGCTCGACCCGGTGATCGGCCGTGACGACGAGATCCGCCGGACCATCCAGGTGCTGCAACGGCGCACCAAGAACAATCCGGTGCTGATCGGCGAGCCGGGCGTGGGCAAGACCGCCATCGTCGAGGGCCTGGCGCAGCGCATCATCAACGGCGAGGTGCCCGACGGTCTGAAGGACAAGCGCCTGCTCGCACTGGACATGGGCGCGCTGATCGCCGGCGCCAAGTTCCGCGGCGAGTTCGAGGAACGCCTGAAAGCGGTGCTCAACGAGCTGGCCAAGCAGGAAGGGCGGGTCATCCTGTTCATCGATGAGCTGCATACCATGGTCGGTGCCGGCAAGGCCGAGGGCGCCATGGACGCCGGCAACATGCTCAAGCCGGCCCTGGCGCGTGGCGAACTGCACTGCGTCGGCGCCACCACCCTGGACGAGTATCGCCAGTACATCGAGAAGGACGCGGCGCTCGAGCGGCGCTTCCAGAAGGTGCTGGTGGACGAGCCGAGCGAGGAAGACACCATCGCGATCCTGCGCGGGCTGAAGGAGCGCTACGAGGTCCACCACAAGGTGACCATCACCGACGGCGCGATCATCGCGGCGGCCAAGCTCAGCCATCGCTACATCACCGACCGCCAGCTGCCGGACAAGGCCATCGACCTGATCGACGAGGCGGCCAGCCGCATCCGCATGGAAATCGATTCCAAGCCCGAGGCGCTGGACCGCCTGGATCGTCGGCTGATCCAGCTGAAGGTCGAGCGCGAGGCGCTGAAGAAGGAAGAGGACGAGGCGGCGAGGAAGCGCCTGGCCAAGCTCGAGGAAGACATCGCCAAGTTGCAGAAGGAGTACGCCGACCTCGAGGACATCTGGAAATCCGAGAAGGCCGAGGTGCAAGGCTCGGCCCAGTTGCAGCAGAAGATCGAGCAGGCCAAGACCGAGCTCGAGGCCGCGCGGCGCAAGGGCGACCTCAATCGCATGGCCGAGCTGCAGTACGGCGTGATCCCGGACCTGGAGCGCAGCCTTCAGATGGTCGACCAGCACGGCAAGCCGGAGAATCAGCTGCTGCGCAACAAAGTGACCGACGAGGAGATTGCTGAGGTCGTGTCCAAGTGGACCGGCATCCCGGTCGCGAAGATGCTCGAGGGTGAGCGCGACAAGCTGCTGCGCATGGAAGACGATCTGCACAAGCGGGTGATTGGCCAGCACGAGGCGGTGGTGGCGGTGGCCAACGCGGTGCGCCGCTCGCGTGCAGGACTGGCCGATCCGAACCGGCCGAGCGGTTCCTTCCTGTTCCTCGGTCCGACCGGGGTGGGCAAGACCGAGCTGTGCAAGGCCTTGGCCGAGTTCCTCTTCGACACTGAGGAGGCGATGGTGCGGATCGACATGTCGGAGTTCATGGAGAAGCACTCGGTCGCCCGTCTCATCGGTGCTCCGCCGGGTTACGTCGGTTACGAGGAGGGCGGCTACCTGACCGAAGCGGTGCGCCGCAAGCCGTACTCGGTGATCCTGCTCGACGAGGTGGAGAAGGCTCACCCGGACGTGTTCAACATCCTGCTGCAAGTGCTCGAGGATGGCCGGCTGACCGACAGCCAGGGGCGTACGGTGGATTTCCGCAATGCCGTGGTGGTGATGACCTCCAACCTTGGTTCGGCGCAGATCCAGGAGCTGGCCGGCGACCGCGAGGCGCAGCGTGCAGCGGTGATGGATGCGGTCGGCAGCCACTTCCGTCCGGAATTCATCAACCGGATCGATGAAGTGGTGGTGTTCGAGCCGCTCGGCCGGGAACAGATCGCCGGTATCGCGCAAATCCAGCTGGGGCGGCTGCGTCAGCGGCTGGCCGAGCGAGACCTGTCGCTGGACCTGTCGGAGCAAGCGCTCGACAAGCTCGTGGCTATCGGCTACGACCCGGTCTACGGCGCCCGGCCGCTCAAGCGTGCGATCCAGCGCTGGATCGAGAATCCATTGGCACAGCAGATACTGGCCGGCACCTTCGCGCCTGGCGATACCGTCCAGGCGCGTGTCGAAGGAGACGAAATCGTCTTTGCCTGATCAGGGACCCGGGGCATCCGCCCCGAGTCGATGCGCTATCGAGTGCTTGACAGCTTGGTGATCGTCCGTAAAATGGCGCGCCTCTGATGCGGGTTTGCTTCATTGCCCTGTCGGAGTTGGAAGTACCGAACGTTCCGCGATAGCTCAGTCGGTAGAGCAAATGACTGTTAATCATTGGGTCCCTGGTTCGAGTCCAGGTCGCGGAGCCAACTTCCAGCCGGGGTATAGCGCAGTCCGGTAGCGCGCCTGCTTTGGGAGCAGGATGTCGGGAGTTCGAATCTCTCTACCCCGACCATCTTTCGGGTCGTTAGCTCAGTCGGTAGAGCAGTTGGCTTTTAACCAATTGGTCGTAGGTTCGAATCCTACACGACCCACCATTCCTTCCTCTTGTTGTGCAATGGCCATTGCCTGGTGCTGACCGGTCGATGCTTTTCGCATGCCTGGCGTAAGGCTTCGGCATGCGGCCGGCGCCGCATGCCTAACACCTCAGTGCAGTTTCAAACGTGGCTCGGTGCTTCGGCTGAGGCGATCGCCAATCATCATGAGCGTCGTACGGACCAAACCGTACAGTGCGATCTGATGCATGCGGTAAAGCGAAACGTAGAAGAGTCGCGCGAGCCAGCCTTCCAGCATGACGCTCCCGGTCAAGTTGCCCATCAGATTGCCGACTGCGGAGAACCGGGACAGCGAGATCAGCGAGCCGTAGTCCCGGTAGCGATACTCGGGTAGCGCTTGGCCCTGCAGGAGCAGACGCAGCGAGCGGGCCAGCAACGACGCCTGTTGGTGGGCGGCTTGCGCGCGCGGCGGGACGTTGTGCTCGGCATCCGGCTGGGGACAGGCGGCACAGTCGCCGAAGGCGAAGATGCGTTCATCGAGCGTTGTCTGGAGGGTCGGGCGGACAACCAACTGATTGATGCGGTTGCATTCGAGGCCCAGATCGCGCAGGAAGGCGGGCGCCCGTATGCCCGCCGCCCACACCTTGAGCTCGGCCGGAACGAAGCGGCCGTCGCGGGTATGAAGTCCTTCACTCGTGACTTCGCTTACGGCTGCATCGGTCAATACCGAGACACCCAGCTTGTCTAGCGTCTGTCGGACAGGATTGCCGATGCGCTCCGGCAGGCCAGGCAGAACCCGAGGGGCCGCCTCGACCAGCGTGATGCCGACGTCTTCCGGACGGATACGGTCCAGGCCATAGGCGGCGAGTTCGCGGGCTGCGTGAAGCAGCTCGGCCGATAGCTCCACGCCGGTGGCGCCAGCTCCGATGATCGCTACGTTGAATGACGCCGCCGGTTGATCGTCATGTGCCGCATGGGCGCGCATGTAGTGACTCAGCAACTGGCGGTGGAAGCGTTCGGCTTGTTCTCGTGTATCGAGAAAAATGCAATGTTCCGCAGCGCCCGGTGTGCCGAAGTCATTGGTCGTGCTGCCCACGGCGAGCACGAGGGTGTCGTAGCCGATCTGGCGCGCCGGGAGCACCTCGACGCCGTTGTCATCGACCGCCGGTGCGAGTGAGATTTGACGCTCCTGGCGATTTAGCCCGGTCATGCGTCCCAGCTGAAATTCGAAGTGGTTCCACTTGGCCTGCGCAACGTAGTTCAGTTCGTCGCCAGACGAGTTGAGCGAGCCGGCGGCCACTTCGTGCAGCAATGGCTTCCAGATGTGGGTCAGGTTGGCGTCGACAAGGGTGACACGCGCCTGTCGGCGTTTGCCGAGCGTCCTGCCAAGGCGTGTCGCCAGCTCTAGGCCGCCGGCCCCGCCGCCGACGATAACGATGCGATGCTGCATGCTTTGCTCTCATGAGGCTTGGGAATCGTGATGCGCTCCGGTGCTAAAGCACCAGGGAGCCGAGTACCCGGCTGAGCAGCCCAAGGCCGATCACCGTGCCGAGGACAAGAGCCAAGAGCAGAAGGGGCCGGAAAGGGCGCCTGTTCACCTGATGCTGCGGGGCGCTCAGGTATTCATCGACGCGCTGCTGATCTTCGGGGGAGAGGCGGCTGGGCATGGGTACCTCGATCTGTTGGCTGGCATTGTAGCGGGCCAGCCCCTCGATACCAGCCCCGGCCCGTTTGGGCGTGGCTGGTATCGAGGCGGGATCAGGCGTTCTTGAGGCGGCGCAGGTTGCCGATCACCGACTCCAGTGCGCGATCGAACAGAAGGGCGTCATCGAGCAATCGGACGGCGCCGCGCTGGAATTCGAGCGCCAGGCCTGTTCGCGTCTTCTCGAGCACCTTCATGCCGGTGCGGTTGACGAAGATGAATTTGCCGGTCGGCTTGATGATGGCCGCCAGCTTGCAGCGGAGCTTGTGCTCTTCGTCTTCCTGGAACTCGACCCAACTGCCAACGCGCAGGTTGTCGACCTTGATCAAGGCTTCGTCGTTCTCGGGCAGCCGTGGCTCGGGCTCGACGTCGCGAACCTCGCCCGGTGCCAGCAGCACGATCTCCTCCTGAACCTCCACCATCGCGGGGCTGGGTGGGCCGACGAATTCTACCTGGGCATCGATTTCGCCGGTCGGCGCGGCAGTCTCCGCCTCGACAGGCTGCGGCGGCTGAAGCGCCTGCACGTGCAGAGTTTCGAGCTGATTGAAGAATTCGCTGGTGGAGAAGGGATTGAACGCCGCGCTGCTGAGGCCGTCGCGCAGAGACCTGAGCAGGTCCGGGACGAGTTCGAGCAACTGCTGGCGCTCCTGGGCGTCGTCATGCGGACTTACGCTCCAGATCAGTTGATCCATCGTATCCAGCGCCGACTGCCATTGCTCCGATTGGGTGCCGTGCTTCAGGCAGGTCAGCAGCAGCACCTTGCTCCAGGCTTCCTGAAGCAGGCGTACGACCACCTCGGGCAGGGTTTTCCCGAGCAGGCGCTGATTCAGCGCACGTTCCACTTCCTGGCGGGCGGCCTCGGCTTTTGCGCGGCCTTCTTCGGCGTCCCGCGTGCGCTGCTCCAGAAGCTCGCTCCGACGGCGCTCATCGCCCGTGAAGGCAAGGAAGTCCGCGAGCAGCTCGGAGAAGATGCTGGGGTCGTCGGTGAAGTCGTTCAGAAGCCGTGCAACGATCTGTTCGATCTTCTGGTACAGGCTGTCCCGCTGGGTATCGTCCTGATCGCCCCAGCCCATCGCCGCCGAGGCGATTTCGTTGAGCAGCCGCCGCGCCGGGTGGCTGCCTCGGCTGAAGAACGTCTTGTCGATGACCGCAACCTTCAGGATCGGGATCTGCAGGCGGGCGATGAGCGCCTTCAGCGAGTCGGGAAGCGTGCGGTCGTCGAGGATGAATTCGAAGAGCATCGACACCAGGTTGATGACGTCCTCGTCGATCTCGCCGACGGTGCGGTTCTTTCCGCTCTTGGCGCTGGCGCGCTTGAGAAGCTGGTCGAGGTGATCGCGCACCTCGTGGTAGTCGGTGGTCTGTGGCGCCCGGGTCTGGATATGCGAGAGCAGGCGCAGCAGGTCATGGCTGGAGATCGGCAGCGCATCGCGCGGCGCAGCTTGGCTGCGGTGCGCCCCGCGGACTTCTGACAACAAGCCCTGCAGCAGGCTGAACACCTCCTCCATTTCCTCGTCGGTGCGAACGTCGTCCTGGCTGTAGCTGCCTGCCGGGAGCGGGTTGGCCGAAGACACAGGGCGGTCCTGTCTCGGGCGGGGTGGCGTCGAGCGCAGTTCGGGCAGCACGCCGGCGGCGACAAGGATCTGGTTGGCTTCGGCGTACAGCTGATCGAGGTTGGTCAGTACGAAGCGATCGAATAGCTTGAGGATGATCAGCTTGACGCGAATCTCCATGACTAGCTCGGAGCAGGCCTGAAGGAAGCTGTCGCATAGCGTGAGCGGGCCGAGCGGATTGCTCTTGTCATCGACCTTGCTGCTGACGAGCGTGTTCAGCCGTGTGCTCAGGTGCGTCAGGGCGAGGGCGTCGCGCGTCATCACCTTGGCGACCATGGTATCGACCGCGACCGACTCTTCCAGCTCGTCGTTCTGTACGAGCGAGAGGCTGTCGAACGACACCGCCTCGGCCGACTGGGCGGGGCCGATGTCGTACTGATTCAGTGTGGCGAAAGACTCGAAGACCTTCTGCAGAAAGCCGCGCTCGATGCTGCGGCGCTTGAGGCGCAAGTCGCGCATGGCTTCGAAGAATGCACTTTGCTCGCTGTTGCTGCCGGCACGGTCAGCCATTTCGAACAGGGTGTCGTCAGCGTTGTCGAACAGGGCCTGCAGTGCCTGCTTGAGCTGAAGCGCTGCCTTGTCGCGAACGTTGATGAGCGCGACCGGCAGCCGGCCGGCCGTGACCGTGGGCTTGGCATCGGGCGCTGCTTTATTGAGGTGCACCACTTTTGCATCGGTTCGCATTCAAACTCTCCCGCAAACACCGCCCTTCGAGGGTCTCTAGCAGTCCGCTGCTTGAGATCTTGTGATCAACGTCAACGAGACGGCGCCAATACTAAGGCATTTCTTGGAGTGGATAGCATCAAGCCAAGCCGGCTTCGGCATTGGACATGATTTCGTTCACAGATACTCCTGACTTTTTTCGTTGGGGTTAAAAAAATATTTCCACAAGCGATTCTTCGAAAGCGCCGCTGGTCTGCTTGTCGTGCGATGGCCTCTATAATCGGCCTCAAACGAAGGAGCAGCCATGCCGAATCTCACACTCCAAGACATCAACGCCGAGATCGATGCCGGCGTCCGACGCGCCCTGGCCGAAGACGTCGGGACCGGTGATATCACTGCGCAATTGATTCCGGCCGAGCGACTTGCACATGCGACCGTCATCACCCGCGAAGCCGCGGTGCTGTGCGGTACGGCCTGGGTCGATGCGGTGTTCAGGCAGATCGATCCGAGGGTCGCGGTTCATTGGCAAGCCGCTGATGGCGAGCGCGTCCAGGCCAATCAGCCGTTGTTTCATCTGGAGGGGCCGGCGCGGGCGCTGCTGACAGGCGAACGAACCGCCCTGAATTTTCTGCAGACCCTCTCGGGTGTCGCGACGCGTTGCCAGCATTATGCCGATCTGGTCGAAGGCACCGGCGTGCGTCTGCTCGATACGCGCAAGACATTGCCGGGCTTGCGCCTGGCGCAGAAATACGCCGTCACCTGCGGTGGCTGCCACAACCACCGGATCGGCCTCTACGATGCCTTCCTCATCAAGGAGAACCATATCGCGGCATGTGGCGGAATCGCCGAGGCGGTCGCCGCGGCGCGTGGTATCGGGCCGGGGAAGCCGGTCGAGGTCGAGGTCGAGAGCCTCGATGAGCTCGACCAGGCGCTGGCGGCGGGGGCCGACATCGTCATGCTGGACGAACTGAGCCTGGCGGACATGCGGATTGCCGTCGACCGCGCGAAGGGACGCGCCATGCTCGAAGCGTCGGGAGGCGTGGATGAGTCGACCCTGCGGGCCATTGCCGAAACCGGTGTCGACTATGTATCGATCGGTGCGCTGACCAAGCATGTGCAGGCGATCGACCTGTCCATGCGTCTTCGCCAGTGATTGCAGCGAGTCAGTAATTGCAACGAAAAAGGGGCTTTCGCCCCTTATCAGTTCCTCCGCGTCACAGCCGGCTTTTCAGGCCGAAATTCTCGTGCAGCGTACCGGGCGCATCATCGCCCTTGGGGGCGTAATCCTTCGGGGCTTCGGTGAACACCGGCGAATTAAGCCGTTCGCGTGGGTTGTGCTCGTCGCTATGTAAGGCGGCGAGCAGGCGCTGCCGGGTTTGCTCGTCGAGGGCCAGCTTGTTCGCACCTTCGGACAGGTGATCCTGCATGTCCTGGTAGCTGTTGGTGAGCTTGCGCAACAGGCTCGCGGTGGTATTGAAGTGGGTGATCACTTCGCTCTGGTAGGTGTCGAAGCGCTCCTGCAGGTCATCCACCTGACGCTGGGTGCGGTTCGGTGAGGTGCTGCGTGCGATCAGGTATCCAATGGCGACGCCAACCAGCAGGCCGACGATCGGGAGCAGCCAGAGCGCAAGGTTTTGTTCCACGAGTCCTTCCTCATTCAAGCGACTGCGCACGCTGCGAGGGCCAAGGCCGATGCGGGCCAGGCGCGCAGTGGTGTTTCGACGGCCTGTTACGTTAACGTCTGGCCCCTGTCCTGTACACCGTCGCGCATTGCCGCGGCGGTCGCAGGTTTCGAGAAGACGAGTCGACCCGAGGGTGGGTCACGGAGTTCCCCTTGCTCATGCGAGAACAATCCCTTTTCCTCGACGGCCCGAGCGGTGGGCTCGAGGCGCTGCATTTCGAGACGCCACAGGCCGTAGGCGCGGCGTTGGTCTGTCATCCCAATCCAGTGCAGGGCGGCACCATGCTGAACAAGGTCGTCTCGACCTTGCAGCGCACCGCCCGGGACGCCGGCTACGCCACGTTGCGGTTCAACTATCGGGGCGTGGGGCGCAGCGCGGGCAGCCATGACATGGGCGACGGCGAAGTCGACGATGCCGAGGCGGCAGTGCGCTGGCTCATGGCGCAATACCCGGGATTGCCGGTCACCCTCATGGGGTTTTCCTTCGGCGGCTTCGTCGCGGCGAGCCTCGCAGCGCGTCTCGAGGCGGCGGGCGAGCCGGTCGAGCGGCTGTTCATGGTCGCGCCGGCCGTTCACAGGCTCGAGGGCAAGCCGCTTCCAGCCGAGGGCTCACTGACGATCATCCAGCCGGAGGCCGACGAGGTGGTCGATCCGCAGACTGTCCATGCGTTTTCCGCCAGCCTGTCTCGCTCCCACGAGCTGCTGAAAGTGGCAGAATGCGGCCACTTTTTTCACGGCAAGCTCGTCGAGCTGAAGGAGCTGGTTCTGCCTCGGCTCTGATGTCGTTCACCTTGCAAGGGCGCTTATGACCACACGCATCCTGACCGGGATCACCACCACCGGCACTCCACACCTGGGCAACTACGCCGGTGCGATCCGCCCGGCGATCGTCGCCAGCCGTACGCCGGCAGCCGATTCGTTCTACTTCCTGGCCGACTACCACGCGCTGATCAAGTGCGAAGATCCGCTGCGCATCCAGCGCTCGCGTCTGGAGATAGCGGCCACCTGGCTCGCCTGCGGGCTGGATGTCGACCGGGCGACGTTTTATCGCCAGTCCGATATCCCGGAAATTCCTGAGCTGTGCTGGCTGCTTACCTGCGTGACCGCCAAGGGGCTGCTCAACCGTGCGCACGCCTACAAGGCGTCGGTCGATCGCAATGTCGAGGCGGGGGAAGACGCCGATGCTGGCGTGACGATGGGCTTGTATAGCTACCCCGTGCTGATGGCGGCGGACATCCTGATGTTCAACGCGCACAAGGTGCCGGTCGGTCGGGACCAGATCCAGCATGTCGAGATGGCCCGCGACATTGCGCAACGGTTCAATCACCTGTTCGGCCAGGGGCGAGAGTTCTTCACCCTGCCCGAGGCGGTGGTCGAAGAAGACGTGGCAACGCTGCCGGGGCTCGATGGACGCAAGATGTCCAAGAGCTACGACAACACCATTCCGCTGTTCGGCAGTGCGAAGGAACTGAAGGCGGCGATCGCGCGTATCGTGACCGATTCCAAGCTGCCCGGCGAACCCAAGGATCCGGACAGCAGCCACCTGTTCACGCTTTACCAGGCCTTCTCCACGCCGGAGCAGCTTGCCGCCTTCCGTGCCGACTTGCTGGCCGGGCTGGCCTGGGGCGAGGCGAAGGAGCGCCTGTTCCTGTTGCTTGATGCCGAGTTGGGAGAGGCACGCGACCGTTACCATGCGCTGATCGCCCGGCCGGCGGACCTCGAAGACATCCTGCAAGCCGGTGCCGCCAAGGCGCGCCGGATCGCCACGCCGTTTCTTGGCGAGCTGCGCGAGGCGGTCGGTCTGCGCAACTTTGGCGCACAGGCATCGGTTGCCGCGCCAACGAAGAAGAAAGGCGCCAAGAGCGCTCGCTTCGTCAGCTTCCGCGAAGCCGACGGCACCTTCCGCTTCCGGTTTCTGGCGGCCGATGGCGAGGAGCTGCTGCTCTCGCGCCCGCTGGCCGATCCCAAGGCGGTGGGCATGCTGACCCAGCGTGTCATCGCCGCGGGCGTGGATGCGCTGGACCTTCGGGAGGACGAGGGAGATCGCTTCAGCCTGTGGCTGGACGGGGCACGCGTCGCGGACAGTCCCGCCTTCGCCGATGCGCAGGCGCTCGATGCCGCGATGGTTCGCCTGCGCAACGCGGTCGCCTCGTTGGCAACCGACTGAACGCAGCGCACTGCCGGCGCGTTGCGCTGCCCGCCGGGGCAGCCGACGGGCCGGTCGCCTGGGCCAGGCGTCCGCGTCGGCCCGAAATTGCCAAGCACCGAGGCCGCGGCTAAAGTGGCGGCCCCGTTTCGCAACCCCGACCCCGCCATGACCCCCCTCGAGCGCTATCAGGCTGATCTGAAACGTCCTGACTTCTTTCACGATGCGGCGCAGGAAAATGCCGTTCGGCATCTTCAGCGTCTCTATGACGACCTGGTGGCCGACGACCGGGACAAGGGCGGCTTCATTGGCAAGCTGTTCGGCAAGAAGAAGCACGAGCCGATCAAGGGCATCTATTTCTGGGGTGGCGTAGGGCGCGGCAAGACCTACCTGGTCGACACCTTCTTCGAAGCGCTGCCGTTCGAGCAGAAGATGCGCACGCACTTTCACCGCTTCATGAAGCGTGTGCACGAGGAGATGAAAACGCTCAAGGGCGAGAAGAACCCGCTGACCATCATTGGCAAGCGGTTCGCCGACGAGGCGCGGGTGATCTGCTTCGATGAATTCTTCGTTTCCGACATCACTGACGCGATGATCCTTGCGACCCTGCTCGACGAGCTGTTCAAGAACGGCGTGAGCCTGGTCGCGACGTCCAATATCGTTCCCGATGGCCTTTACAAGGATGGCTTGCAGCGGGCGCGCTTCCTTCCGGCGATCGCGCTGCTCAAGCAGCACACCGAAGTGGTCAACGTTGACAGCGGCATCGACTATCGCCTGCGCGCGCTCGAGCAGGCCGAGCTGTTTCACTACCCGCTCGATACCGAGGCCCAGCAGAGCCTGGAGCGCAGCTTCAAGAGCCTGCTGCCGGAAAAGTGCCGGGTCGTCGAGAACGACGCGCTGAATATCGAGAACCGCGAGATACGCGCGGTGAAGACCGGCAACGACGTCGCCTGGTTTGAATTCCGCGAGCTGTGTGACGGCCCGCGCAGCCAGAACGACTACATCGAGCTGGGCAAGATCTTCGGCGCCATCCTGCTGGCCAACGTCGAGCAGATGGGCGTCGCCAAGGACGATATGGCGCGCCGCTTCATCAACCTGGTCGACGAGTTCTACGATCGCAACGTCAAGCTGATCATTTCCGCGGAGGTCGAGCTGAAGGACCTCTACACCGGCGGCCGTCTGGAATTCGAGTTCCAGCGCACCCTGAGCCGGCTACTGGAAATGCAATCCCACGAATACCTGTCGCGGCCGCACAAGCCTTAAGGCGGGAAGGACAAGACGAGCCCGAAGGCCGGACGGCGGCGCGTTGGGCTCTCGGCTTCGCCTGTCCGTGGCCGACGCGACGCAACGTCGCGGTCGGGCAACCCGGAGCGAGCCTTCTGCGCATCCAGCCTTAGCTCCCCTTGTGCCGATACTGCTGCCGATAGTCGTTCGGCGAGAGCTGGGTGTGCTGGCGGAACAGCCGCGCGAAGAAGCTGGCGTCGTCGTAGCCCACCTCGTAACTGATGGTCTTGATGCTCTTGCGGGTCGTCGAGAGCAGGCCCTTGGCCGTCTCGATGCGCAGGCGTTGCAGGTAGTGCAACGGCTTGTCGCCGGTAGCGGCCTGGAAGCGGCGCATGAAATTGCGAATGCTCATGCCATGCTGGCGGGCGACGTCTTCGAAACGGAATTTCTCGGCGAAATGCTCCTCCAGCCACTCCTGGATCTGCAGCACGCTGCCGTCCTGGTGCAGTTTCTGTCCGCCAAAGCCGATACGACCCGGGCTGTAGCTGCGCCGCACCTCGAACAGGATGTCGCGCGCCATGCCCTGGGCGATGCCTGGCCCGTAGAGCCGCTCCACCAGATAGAGGTAGAGGTCGCTCGATGAGGTGGTGCCGCCGGCGCAGAACAGGTTGTCGCTGTCGGTCAGCTGCTTGCCGGGGGTGAGCGTGACCTTTGGGAATCGCGCGGCGAATTCCTGCTGGAAGCGCCAGTGGGTGCAGGCTTCCTTGCCATCGAGCAAGCCGGCCTGGGCGATCCAGAAGGCTCCGGTCGCTTCGGCGGCCAGCAGCGCACCGGCGGCGTGCCGTTCGCGCAGCCAGTCGATCACCTGTGGGGCACGGGCTCGAAGCGCATCGAACTCATGCCAGAACGCGGGAAGGATGATCACCTGCGCGTCGACCAACGCCGCTTCGGCCGTGATTTCAGTCCCGCTGAAAGTCTTCACCGGGCCGCCGTCCGGGCTGACGATGAGCGTGTCGAAGGCCGGCGACGCCTCGTCGCCCAGGCGCTTGGCGTGGCGGAGGCCGGCCATGTGGAAAAAGTCCTTGGCATGCATCAGGGTCGAAGCGAAGACCCCGTCGGTAGCCAGAATGCAGATCCGGTTCATGTCGTACCGCTTGGTTTCTTGTTATCGGAAGCGTGACTAAACTGCCGCGCGATGGCGGGATCGTCTTCGCTTTTCCTGGAAATGTCCAGACGGCTGAACCAGCTGGCACACCAGCCCGTCCAACCGGGCACGGAGGGATCAATGGACAATCAACGCCACGTGTATGCAGACCCACTGAGCGGCTGGGATGGCAGCGTCGCGGCCGCACGCGACCTGCAGCGCCAGTTGGCCGCGCAGGTGCGGCTGGAGGACGACTTTCCGCCACTGCGCCTCGTCGCCGGGGTGGACGTCGGGTTCGAAGAAGGCGGACGCATCACCCGTGCCGCCGCCGTGCTGCTGGATGCCGAAACCCGCCAACCGCTCGCCGAGTGCGTCGCGCGCATTCCCACCTCGATGCCCTACATCCCGGGGCTGCTCTCGTTTCGTGAACTGCCGGCACTGTTGCAGGCGCTTGATGCCTTGCCACAGCGACCGGATCTGGTGTTCGTCGACGGCCACGGTATCGCGCACCCCCGGCGCCTGGGCGTCGCGGCGCACCTGGGCGTAGTGACCGGCCTGCCGACCATCGGCGTGGCCAAGAAGATTCTCACCGGCGAGCATGCGGAATTGCCGCTGAACAAGGGCGCGCGGGTCGATCTGCATGCCAAGGAGGGGGACGTCATCGGCACGCTGCTGCGCAGCAAGGATGGCGTTCGGCCGTTGATCGTTTCGCCCGGCAACCGGGTGAGCCTTGCGACCGCGCCCGAGGTGGTGATGGCGTTCGTGACGCGCTATCGCCTGCCCGAGCCGACGCGTCTGGCCGATCGGCTGGCGTCGCGGCGCGGCAAGGAGCACCGCGTCTAGGCGGGTGCTTGCCCTGTGACGGCGTGGAAAGGTAGCGTGCGCCATCAAAGGAGCCCCCATGCAACCGGACCCTCTCACCGGCTGGTGCCACGGCGTGACGCACTGCCCGTCGCCGAACTTCAATGCCCGTCCCGATGGCGAGATCTCCCTGCTCGTCATCCATAACATCAGCCTTCCGCCCGGACAGTTCGGCACCGGCAAGGTCAACGAGCTGTTCCTCAACCGCCTCGATCCGGCCGAGCATCCCTATTTCGCCCAGATCGCCGGGTTGACCGTGTCGGCGCACTTTCTCATCGAGCGCGACGGCCACGTCGTCCAGTTCGTCAGTTGCCTCGATCGCGCCTGGCATGCCGGAGCGTCGAGCTTTTGCGGTCGGGAAGGGTGCAACGACTTTTCCATCGGCATCGAGCTCGAGGGGACCGACGAGCAACCCTTCACGGCGGTGCAATACGACCGCCTGATCACGCTGGCACGGGCGCTGCGACACGCGTATCCGGCCATTTCCGCCGATCGGGTCTGCGGACACAGCGACATCGCGCCCGGCCGCAAGACCGATCCGGGACCGGCATTCGACTGGTCGCGATTGGCCGCGGCGGGCATCGTCCATTCACAGCGAGACATCGGCACATGAGCTTCCTGGTCCTGCTGCTCGTTCTGTTCGCGGAGAAATTCTCCGGCCTGCGCCGGCTCGCCCAGCGGGACGGTCCGTGGGCGCATGCCCTGGCCGTGTGCGAGGCCCGTGGCTGGACGGAGCGCATGCCGTGGCTGGCACTCGGTCTGCTCGTGCTAGCGCCGGCGATTGTCGCGGCACTGGTGGTGCAATCGATCGAGCCCATCGCCTATGGCTGGCTGGCGTTGCCACTCCATCTGTTGATCCTGCTGTACAGCCTGGGGCGGGGCGACGTTCGCCGTGAGGTCGGCCCCTTCGAAGCCGCCTGGCGGCGCAGCGATGAACAGGGCGCGGCATTGGCGGCGCAGCGGGATTTGAACATCGAGGCGGCGGACGCCGGCGAGCTGCTGACGCGTGTGCGCACCTACCTGCTTGGCGAGGCCTTCCAGGGCCTGTTCGTCGTGGTGTTCTGGTACGTCCTGCTCGGGCCGGCGGTCGCGCTGGCTTATCGGTTGATCGCCCTGGCGCAGTCGCACGGGCGCAGGGAGCCGATGGTCGAGCGGGCTCGCCAGCTTCGTCATGCCTTCGAATGGCTGCCGGCGCGGGTGCTGGCAGCGAGCTTCGCCCTGGTCGGCGACTTTTCAGCCGTCAACCGTGCCCTGCTGCCGCTGCTGCTGGATTGGTACGTGTCGAGCCGACAGCTGGTCGCCCTGACCGGCTGCGCCGCGATCGGCTGCGAAGTGCCGGCGACGACCGGCGATGCGGCCCGGCTCGATGCGCTGTGGTCGCTCGCCATCCGGGCCGCGGCGCTCTGGTACGCGGCTTTCGCCGTCTGGGTCCTGTTGCGCTGACGCCCTTGGGCTTGCAGGCCGCGTCGCGACTGACTTCGCGCCATGAATGGCGGCTCATCGCCATTACCTTAAGTTACATAGACGCCTGTCGATATCTCGTATAACTGCTCGGGTAACCCGCTGGCGAACCCTGCAGCAGATGCTGCACATACCAATAATGATGGGAGCGGTTTCTGTGACGAGCCTGTTATATCCGGCTATCCGCCTGATGAACCGGCTGAGCTTCGGCATGAAGTTCAGCCTGATCAGTGTCCTGGTCTTCATTCCGATGCTGGCCACCAGCTTTTTCCTGGCGCAAGACTCGTATCGTGGCTTCGTCGCGACCCGAACCGAATTGCAGAGCCTGAGCCCGCTCGGTGCCGCCCTTCAATTGCGGCGGTCGATGGAAGACTGGCGCGACCTGGTGCTGATCGAAGCGCGCATCGGTCAGTCGGGCAACGCCGAGGTGCTGAACCAGCGCCTGCAAAAGGTGGAAAGCCTGCTCGACGGCCAGCTCGCCGCGTTACAGCCGGTCAGTGGCGATGCCGATCAGGTGGCTGAATTCAACAGCCGTCGCGAACGTCTTGGGCAGTCGCTCGAGGCCGCCAAGGCCGAACAATCCCTGCAATCGAAAGTGGCGCTGGCCGAGGCGCTGCTCGGCGAAGCGCAGGTGATGATCCGGCTGATCGCCAACCAGTCGGGGTTGAGCCAGGACCCTGAGCGCGACATCCGCCAGCTGGCCGAACTGCTGACCACCGTCACGCCGGCGATCACGGCGGCCCTGAGCGAGGGCCGGGTGGTCGGCGCCAACACCTTCGGGCAGGGGTATCTGGATTCCGATGCGAGCACTACGCTCGATGATCTGGTGCTCGAGCTCGAGCGACTTCAGGGCCAGTACGGCGCACAGCTGCAGGACGCCTTGTCGACCACGGCTGCGGCGCGTGAGCGCCTGCAACCCCTGGCCGCGGCCAGCCAGCAAACGCTGGCGACGGTCGGCGCGCTGATCCAGGACGAAGTCATCCTCGCCGATGAACTGACCCAGGGCTGGGACCGCTACTACGACCGCCTGAGCGCCGAAATGGCCCATACCTATGCACTCAATGATGGCACGCTCACCGTGCTGGAGGCCGGGCTGACCGAGCGGCTCGGCCAGAAGAAACGCGAGGTGATCGGCCTGATCGGCGCACTGGCGCTGGTGTTCCTGCTGGTCGTCTATCTCTACAGCGCCTTCTACGTGTCGACCCGCCGTTCGCTGTCCAGCCTGGGGCGCGTCATGAACAAGGTGGCCGATGGCGACATGACCGCCCGCTTCGAGGTGCGTAGCCGCGATGAGCTGGGTGAGTTGGGTGAAGTATTCAATGCGTCGGTCGCGAAGATCCGCGAGCTGATCCAGCGGGTCGGTCAGACCGTCGTGGAGGTCGAGCGCCAGGCCGGCCAGGTCGAGCGTATCTCCGGGGAAAGCAACCAGGCGGTCGCCGGACAGCGCAGCCAGATCGAGCAGGTCGCCGCGGCCATGAACCAGATGGCGGCGACCGCCAACGAGGTCGCCCGCAGCGCGGCCGCGGCGGTGCAGAGCGCCAGCCACGTGAACAACGAGACGGTCGAAGGCCGGCGACTGGTCGAGTCGCAGGTCGGCAGCATCGAGCGGCTGGCGAGCGGCATCGACGGGTCGGTCGGCGTCATCAACCAGTTGGCCAGCGACAGCGCGACCATCAGCCAGGTGCTGGACGTCATCAAAGGCATCGCCGAACAGACCAACCTGCTCGCGCTCAATGCGGCCATCGAGGCGGCGAGAGCGGGCGAGCAGGGGCGCGGTTTCGCCGTGGTGGCCGACGAAGTGCGAAACCTGGCGCGCCGCACCCAGCAATCCACCGAAGAAATCGAGCAGATGATCGCGCGGTTGCAGGGCGGCGTCGGCGCGGCGGTGAAGTCCATGCATGCCAGTCATGAAATGGCCAACGGAACCGTCAGCCAGTCGGCCCAGGTACAGGCTGCGCTGGCCAATATCCTCGAAGCGGTGGGTGCGATCGTCGAACAGAACCATCAGATCGCCACGGCTGCCGAGGAGCAGACGGCCGTTGCGCATGACATCGACCGCAACATCGTCGCGATCAACGAAGCCGGTGAGCGGACCGCCAGCGGCGCGGGCCAGACCGAGCAGGCCAGCCGCGAATTGTCAGCGCTGGTCGAGCGCCTTCAGCAATTGATCGGTGCCTTCCACGTTTGAGACGACCGAACTGAACAAAAGGGCGCCCTCCGGCGCCCTTTGCGTTTGTGTCATCACGCCCGACCCAGCCGGTCGCTGCCGCCTTCGGCGAACATCTGGCCGGCCGGGGTGCGGTCGAAGCCGTCTTCGGCCACGCGGCGCTTCGTGCGCTCCGCACCGTCTTCGGCCATGCGGACGCCGTCCGCCTTCGGTGCGGTCTCGTCGACCAGGCCGTCGTCCTGGTCTCGTCCGAACGAATCGTTGAGGAAGTTGCCTTGCGGCGTGCGGTCGAAACCGTCTTCGGCGAGCCGCAGCCCGTCGACGTGCAGCTCGATCATCAGGGCGCTGTGTTCAGGCCGAGAGGGCAGGGTGGCGTCTTGCGCAGCGGCCAGGGCAGTGGTGGCGGTGCTGGCCAGGATCAGGCTGGCGATGAGCGTTTTCATGTCGGGTTCCTCGTGGGAAGTGGCTACGGGGGCCATGCTACGCACCAGGAAAATTCGGCAAAGGCGAGCGGGCTGATAGTGAACATCGGCCGTTTTGATGGCTGGCCGGTCGCTATCGGCGATCGATGAATGAGCGCCTGCTCAGGCTGTGAACAGCTGCGTCGTGCGGTTAGGCCGCGTTGAAAGCAGGCTCGAGTGCGACCCAGTCGGATGCGACCCAGTCGAGTGCGACCCAGTCGGAATGCTCGTTTAGGGCTCGGGAATGAAAAGGGCGACCTTCCGGTCGCCCTTTTTGTCTTGCCGTCACGCTTAGTGAGCGACCGCTCCGGACGCGCCCAGGCCGGTCTGGGACCGCACGAACTGAGGCAGGAAGCGTGCGCGCTCCTCGCCCGCTGCGTGCGACTTGTCGAGCAGCGAGAACACCACGATGCCGACGAACGCCACGGCCATCGAGAACAGCGCCGGGTATTCGTACGGGAAGATCGCCTCGGCGTTGCCCAGTACCGAGACCCAGATGGTCGGGCCGAGGATCATCAGTCCGACCGCCGTGATCAGGCCCAGCCAGCCGCCGATCATGGCGCCGCGGGTGGTCAGGTTCTTCCAGTACATGGAGAGGAACAGCACCGGGAAGTTGCAGCTCGCCGCGATGGAGAACGCCAGGCCGACCATGAAGGCGATGTTCTGCTTCTCGAACAGGATGCCCAGACCGATGGCCAGCACCCCGAGGGCGATGGTGGTGATCTTGGATACGCGCAGTTCGTCCTTCTCGTTGGCCTTGCCGTTCTTGATCACGCTGGCGTACAGGTCATGCGAGACCGCCGAGGCGCCGGCCAGGGTCAGCCCGGCGACTACCGCGAGGATGGTGGCGAAGGCCACGGCCGAGATGAAGCCCAGGAACAGGCTGCCGCCCACCGCATCGGCCAGGTGCACCGCGGCCATGTTGTTGCCGCCGAGCAGGGCGCCCGTGGCGTCCTTGAAGGCCGGGTTGGTGCTGACCAGCAGGATCGCGCCGAAGCCGATGATGAAGGTCAGGATGTAGAAGTAGCCGATGAAGCCGGTGGCGTAGAACACGCTCTTGCGCGCTTCCTTGGCGTCGCTGACCGTGAAGAAGCGCATCAGGATGTGCGGCAGGCCGGCGGTGCCGAACATCAGCGCCAGGCCGAGCGATATGGCGGAGATCGGGTCCTTCACCAGGGTGCCGGGGCTCATGATCGCCTCGCCCTTGGCATGCACCTTCACCGCTTCGGCGAACAGCGTGCCGAAGTCGAAGCCGACGTGCTTCATCACCATCAGCGCCATGAAGGAGGCGCCGGAGAGCAGCAGCACGGCCTTGATGATCTGCACCCAGGTGGTCGCCAGCATGCCGCCGAACAGCACGTAGCAGACCATCAGGATGCCGACCAGCACCACCGCGACGTGGTAGTTCAGGCCGAACAGCAACTGGATCAGCTTGCCGGCACCGACCATCTGCGCGATCAGGTAGAAGGCCACCACCACCAGCGAGCCGCTGGCCGAAAGGGTGCGGATTTCCTTCTGCTTCAGGCGATAGGAGGCGACGTCGGCGAAGGTGTACTTGCCGAGGTTGCGCAGGCGTTCGGCGATCAGGAAGAGGATCACCGGCCAGCCGACGAGAAAACCGATCGAATAGATCAGCCCGTCATAGCCCGAGGTAAACACCAGCGCCGAAATCCCCAGGAAGGACGCCGCCGACATGTAGTCGCCGGCGATCGCCAGGCCATTCTGGAAGCCGGAAATGGAGCCGCCGGCCGTGTAGAAGTCGGACGTCGAGGTGTTGCGCTTGGACGCCCAGTAGGTGATGCACAGGGTGGCGCCGACGAAGGCGACGAACATGACGATCGCCGAGACGTTCAGCGGCTGGCGTTGCACCGCGCCTTCCAGGGCGCCGGCGGCCCAGAGCGCCGGGGCGAAGGCGACAAGGCCCAGGGTTGCGAGCAGTCGGTAGATCATTTATGCACCTCGGCCAGGACGGCGCGGGTCAAGTCGTCGAATTCGCCGTTGGCGCGGCGCACGTAGATGCCGGTCAGGACGAACGCCGAGACGATCAGGCCGACCCCGACGGGAATGCCCCAGGTCGTGGTCGAGTCGGGATCGATGCGGGTACCGAGCCATTGCGGTTCGAAGGCGATCAGCAGGATGAACGCCAGGTACAGGCCGAGCATCAGGGCCGACAGCAGCCAGGCGAAACGCTCGCGCCTGGCGACCAGCTCCCGGAATTTCGGGTTGTTCTGGATCTGGGTGTAGATGTGGTCGTGCATTGTTGTTGTCCTCCACTACAAGATGCAGTGGCGGCACTCTAAAGCGCTGGTTGCGCATCGGCAGGGCGACTTTAGTCGAGGTCGCGACCATAGTCGTAACCCTTGAACCAGAGCGTTTTTCGCGGCGTCACCGAGGCCTGTTGTCGCAGCCGGCCGTCAATTCCAGCCGAACAGCTCCAAGCTGTTGCGGTAGGCGGCGGCCGCGAATTCCTCGGCCTCGACGCCACGCAGCTCGGCGAGGGTCCGGCAGATCGCGGGCAGATGCTCCGGGCTGTTGCGCATGCCCGGATGGCTGGCTGGCGCGATGTCCGGTGCATCGGTTTCCAGCACGATGGATTCGAGCGGCAACTCCTTCAGCACGCGATGCATGCGATGCGCCTGCGGCCAGGTGCCGGCACCGCCGAGGCCGAGCCGGAAGCCCAGCCGGATGTACTCGCGCGCTTCCTCCCAGCTCCCGCTGAAGGCGTGGGCGACGCCGGCGCGCGGCAGCTTGCGTTGCTTCAGCGCGGCGATCACCGGAGCATGGGCGCGGCGGACATGCAGCAGGACCGGCAATTCGAACTCCGCGGCGAGGTCCAGCTGCGCCTCGAGCCAGCGCTGCTGGCCGTCGCGATCGGGATTTTCGATGTAGTAATCCAGCCCGATCTCGCCGATCGCGCAGAGCTTGTCGTGGCCGCGCAGCCGCTCGAGCCAGCCGCGCAGCTCGGCCAGGTGCTCGTCCCGGTGATCGCGCAGAAACACCGGGTGCAGGCCCAGCGCGGCGTGTACCGAGGGCTCGGTGGTTGCCAGCTGCCAGACCCGCGGCCAGTTCGCCGCATTGACGCCGAGCACGATCACCCGCTCGACGCCGAGGCTGGCACTGCGCGCGAGCACCGCGTGGCGGTCGGCATCGAAGTCGTCGAAGTCCAGGTGGGTGTGGGTATCGATCAGTCGCATCGGCGTAGCTTCGGCATTGCTGGTTGCTGCGGCAAGCTCAGCGATCCTGCTCGATCTGGATGTCGCTGACGCCCAGCTCGCGCATGCGGCAGTCTTCGCTCGGCGCCTCGGGAATTTCCCAGGGCGCGTCGGCCGAAGCGCGCGGCTCGCGCACGTGATGCAGCAGGATCTCCAGCTCGGCCTGCTCGAGGCTGGGCTCGTCGAACGAACTCATCGTCAGCGAGGCGGGGTTGCCGTTGATGTTGTAATGGATGCGGTAGCGCTTGAGATCGGTCATTTCGTCACTCCCTTTTGTCGGCCCTTCCGTTCGGACAGCAAGAAGTACGCTGAGTCACCATGATGGTCTCGTTGCGTGGATCGTCTGCCGCCTTTGCCGTACTCTGCCGGCATCGCAACCTGGAGATCCGGCCGTCTAGATGAAAACCCCGAAAAGACTCGAGCCACTGGTGGACGATGGCCTGATCGACGAGGTCGTGCGGCCGCTGATGAGCGGCAAGGAGGCGGCCGTGTTCGTGGTGCGCTGCGGCGATGAGCTGCGCTGCGCCAAGGTCTACAAGGAAGCCGGCAAGCGCAGCTTCAAGCACGCTGCCGAGTACCAGGAAGGCCGCAAGGTCCGTAACAGTCGCGACGCCCGCGCCATGGCCAAGGGCTCCAAGCATGGCCGTCGCGAGCAGGAAGAGGCCTGGCAGAACGCCGAGGTCGCGGCGCTGTTCCGGCTGGCCAACGCCGGAGTGCGCGTGCCCAAGCCCTACGACTACGTCGACGGCGTGCTGCTGATGGAGCTGGTCACCGATGGCGAGGGCGACGTGGCGCCGCGGCTGAACGACGTCGAGCTGCACCCGGACGATGCACGCGAGTTCCATGCCTTCATGATCGGCGAGATCGTCAAGATGCTCTGCGCCGGCCTCGTGCACGGCGACCTGTCGGAGTTCAACGTGCTGCTCGGCCCGGAGGGGCCGGTCATCATCGATCTGCCGCAGGCGGTCGACGCGGCGGGCAACAACCACGCCTTGCGCATGCTCGAGCGCGACGTCGGCAACATGGCGGCCTACTTCGGGCAGTTCGCCCCCGAACTTCGCTATACCCGTTACGCCAAGGAAATGTGGGCGCTCTACGAAGACGGCAAGCTGACGCCCGAGTCCGCGCTGACCGGCGAGTTCGCCGAGCCTGAAGATGCCGCCGACCTGGACGCGGTGATGCGCGAGATCAAGGCCGCGCTGGCCGATCAGGCGCGCCGCGAGGCCGCGCGACGCGATGACGAACCGAGCGACGAGCCGCCACCGCCGCCGTGGCTGCAGTCTTGATGCAAGGCCTGGCGAAGCCTGCTTGACTAGGGGGAACCCGGGACGATCCGTCGCTTGACCGAGCGCCCGGCGCTCACCATCCTGTCGCCCTTCGATCCACCAGGAGACACGTCATGCAAGGCCAGGCGCCGGTTATCGACTACCTCAGAACGCTCTTGCGTGGCGAGCTCGCCGCACGGGACCAGTACTTCCTGCACTCGCGGATGTACCAGGACTGGGGCTTCACCAGGCTGTACGAGCGCATCAATCACGAAATGGAAGAGGAAACCCAGCACGCCGACGCGCTGCTGCAACGCGTCCTGTTCCTCGAGGGCACGCCGGACATGACGCCCGAGGCGATTCATCCCGGCCAGACGGTGCCCGAGATGCTCAAGGCCGACCTGGCGCTGGAATACAAGGTTCGCGAAGCCCTGGCCAAGGGCATCGCGCTGGCCGAGCAGCATGGCGACTACCCCACCCGCGACATCCTCCAGGCGCAGCTCAAGGACACCGAGGAAGACCACGCCTACTGGCTGGAACAGCAGCTGGGCCTGATCGACCGCATCGGTTTGCAGAACTACCTGCAGTCCTACGCCTGAGTCGACCCCTTCGCCGCGCCCTCGGCAGCGCTGCCGGTCGCCGAGGCCCCGGCACCGCCGCAACAATGCCTGGACTCCAGGTCCGCGAGGATCGGGCAGTCCGGGCGATCGTCGCCGTGGCAATGATCGACCAGCACCTGAAGCGTGTCGCGCAGGCTGCTCAGCTCCTCGATCTTGCGGTTGAGCGCCTCGACGTGACTGCTGGCCAGCGCCTTGACTTCGGCGCTGGCGCGGTGACGGTCCTGCCAGAGGGCGAGCAGCCGTCCCACTTCCTCCAATGAGAAACCCAGGTCGCGCGAGCGGCGGATGAACGCCAGCCGGTGCAGGTCGTCCTCGCTGTAATGACGGTAGCCGTTGTCGCTGCGCCCGGCCGGTGACAGCAGGCCGATCGATTCGTAGTAGCGGATCATCTTCGCGGTCAGTCCGCTGCGCTGGGCCGCCTTGCCGATGTTCATGGATTCGCCTCGCGGTCATGGGTCTGTTCGGTCGCCGGCCGCCAGGTCTTGAGCAGCAGGGCATTGCTCACCACGCTCACGCTCGACAGGGCCATCGCCGCACCGGCGAAGACCGGGCTCAGCAGGCCGAAGGCGGCCAGCGGGATACCGATCAGGTTGTAGATGAACGCCCAGAACAGGTTCTGGCGGATCTTCGCATAGGTGCGCCGGCTGATCTCCAGCGCCGCCGGGACCAAGCGCGGATCGCCGCGCATCAGCGTGATGCCGGCAGCGTGCATGGCCACGTCGGTGCCGCCGCCCATCGCGATGCCGACATCCGCCGCCGCCAGCGCCGGTGCGTCGTTGACGCCGTCGCCGACCATCGCCACCACTGCGCCGCCTGCCTTCAGCGCGCCGACCGTGGCGGCCTTGTCCGCCGGCAGGACTTCGGCATGCACGTCGTCGATGCCCAGCGCCTCGGCGACCCGGTTCGCGCTGCCACGGTTGTCGCCGGTGATCAGGTGGCTGCGGATGTGGCGCGCACCCAGTGCCGCGATGGCCTCGGCGGCGCCGTCCTTGAGCGTGTCGCCGAAGGCGAACAGGCCGATCACCCGTGGCGCCGCGCCCCGTTCGATCAACCAGGAGAGGGTGCGGCCCTCGGCCTCCCAAGCGAGCGCTTGCGACGCCAGCGTGTCGGGGCGCAAGCCGCTGTCCTCGAGCAGGCGCCGGTTGCCGAGGGCCAGTTCCCGACCGTCAACGGTGCCGGCGATGCCGCGCCCGGTCAGCGATTGGCTGGCTTGCACGGTGGGCGGGATCAGTCCGCGCTCGGCGCAGGCATCGAGCACCGCACGGGCGAGCGGATGCTCGCTGCCCCGCTGCAACGCACCGGCAAGCCTCAGCAGTTCGGCGTCGTCGCCTTCGAGTGCCTCGAGATGGGCGATGCGCGGTGTGCCGGAGGTGAGCGTGCCGGTCTTGTCGAACGCCACGGCACTGACCGAGTGGGCGATCTCCAGCGCTTCGGCGTCCTTGATGAGGATGCCGTGGCGCGCCGCGACGCCGGTGCCGGCCATGATCGCCGTTGGCGTCGCCAGGCCCAGCGCACAAGGACAGGCGATGACCAGCACGGCCACGGCATTGATCAGTGCGGTCTCCAGCGCGGCGCCAGCGATTAGCCAACCGGCGAGCGTACCGAAGGCGATGAGCAGCACCGCGGGGACGAACACCTGGCTGACGCGGTCCACCAGCTTCTGGATCGGCGCCTTGGCGGCCTGGGCGTCTTCGACCAGCCGGATGATGCGCGCCAGCACCGTTTCGCCGCCGAGCGTGGTGGTGCGTACCAGCAGGCGGCCGTCGCCGTTGATGGCGCCGCCAATCACGCGATCGCCCGGCGCCTTGCCCACCGGCAGGCTCTCGCCGGTGATCAGCGCTTCGTCTGCCTGGCTATGACCCTCGGTGATCTCGCCGTCGACCGGGAAGCGCTCGCCCGGGCGCACCACCACCAGGTCATCGATCGCCAGCGCATCGATCGCTACCTCCTCTTCGAGGCCGTTGCGCAGTCGCACGGCGCGCTCCGGCCGTAACGCCTCGAGCGCGCGGATCGCGGCGGTGGTCTGGCGCTTGGCGCGGGTCTCCAGGTACTTGCCGAGCAGGATCAGCGCGATGACCACGGCAGAGGCTTCGAAATAGAGGTGCGGCATCACGCCCACCGGCGCGGCCCACCATTGGTACAGGCTCAGGCCATAGCCGGCGCTGGTGCCGAGTGCGACGAGCAGGTCCATGTTGCCGGTACCTGCGCGCAGCGCCTTCCAGCCGGCGACATAGAAGCGTGCGCCGAGGATGAATTGCACCGGCGTGGCGAGCGCGAACTGTACCCACGGCGGCAGCATGGCGTGCACGCCGAAGGGTTCGAGCAGCATCGGCGCTACCAGCGGCGTGGCGAGCAGCAGCGCAACGATCAATGCCAGGCGCTCACGCCGCAATCGCTGGGCGGTTCGGTCTTCGGCGGCCGTTTCCACATCCAGCAGGCGCGCCTGGTAGCCGGCCCGTTCGACCGCCGCGATCAGCGCCGATGGCTCCAGGCCCACCGTGGTCACCCGTGCCCGTTCGTTGGCGAGGTTGACGGTGGCCTCGCGCACGCCCGGCAGCTTGCGCAGCGCCCGCTCGACCCGGCCGACGCAGCTGGCGCAGGTCATGCCTTCGATGGCCAGCTCGCGCGTCGTCGCCGGAACCTGATAGCCGGCGTGCTCGATGGCCGTCACGAGCGCGGGAAGCGCATCGTCCGGTGCCTCGACCCGCGCCTGTTCATTGGCGAGGTTGACGGTGGCCCGGGTGACCCCGGCGACCTTGTTCAGCGCACGCTCGACGCGACCGGCGCAACTGGCGCACGTCATGCCCGAAATCGGCAGGGTATGGGTGACCTGGCTCATGGCGTCCTCCTGATCGTTTCGGTCAGCATCGACCTTGACCCTGTGGCAAGGTCAAGCTTCGAAACTGCGGCTTGACCTTGCCATGGCGGCAACCTTCAGGCTGGCAATGCCATCGAACGGTTGGCGATCACAGAAAGAGGAGACACCCCATGCAAACGTTCAACGTCAGAGGCATGACCTGCGGCCATTGCAGCAAGGCCATCACCCAGGCCATCAAGGCGCGTGACGACGAGGCTCGGGTCGATATCGACCTGCCGACCGGCATCGTGCGGGTCGAAGCTGAGCTGTCGGACGAGGAGGTGCGCGAGGCGATTCGCGAGGAAGGCTACGAGGTGCAGTGACGCCGAAGGCCGGTCACGCCGGCCAATCGGTCACCAGCCCGCGCAGCAGCGCTTCGAACAGGGCGCTGGTTTCCTGTTCGCTGGCGAACAGGCTCGGGTCGCGCGTCCAGTCGGAGAACAGACCCAGCACCAGGCCGTGCAGCGCCAGGGCCGCCAGGCGTGGCGTGATGCCGTCGCGCAGGCGCGGCGCCACAGCCTGGAACTGCCGTTCGAACAGTTCGATGACCATCCGCACGAAGGCATCGTGGCGTTCGGCGGCATCACGGATGTCATCGGTGAATTCGCAGCGGTGCAGCAGGATGGTGAAGATCCGACGCTTTTGCGTGTCGCTCGCCAGGCCCTGCAAGGCGTCGACGCACATGTTGCGCAGCGCTTCGAGCGGCTGGGCCTGATCGCCGGCACGCAGGCGCTCGGCCAGCTGCTCGGGCGGCAGGCGCACCTGGTCCAGCAGGTCGTGGAACAGGTGGCTCTTGTTCTGGAAATGCCAGTACACCGCACCGCGGGTGACGCCGGCATCGCGCGCGATCTGGTCGAGGCTGGTATGGGCCACGCCGCGTTCGAGAAACAGCCGCTCGGCGGATGCCAGCAGGGCGAGGCGGGTTTTCTCGGCTTCTTCTTTGGTTCGGCGCATCGAATCCTCGCAGGCGGCCAGTCGGCTGGCGATGCCTTGTCGGTATTTACAATCGGCGGTGTATGTAACAGCATCGACTTCGTCTGTAAATGATCCAGGCCATGTCTCCGTACCGGTGGCGCCGCCTTCCTCCCGCTTCGAGATTCCCGATGCCCCTGCCGATCCTGCTCATATTGGGCGCGCTGACTGCTTTTGGCCCGTTGGCCATCGACTTCTATCTGCCGGCCTTCCCGGCGATCGCCACGTTTTCGCCACCGACACCGAACACGTGCAGTTGTCGCTGGCGTCCTATTTCGTCGGCCTGGCCATCGGCCAACTCGTCTATGGCCCGATCGCCGATCGCTACGGGCGGCGCAAGCCGCTGCTGTTCGGCGTCTGCGTGTTCACCCTGGCGTCGTTCGCCTGTGCGCTGGCGCCGACCCTCGAGTGGCTGATCGCCGCGCGTTTCGCCCAGGCGCTGGGCGGTTGTGCGGGCATGGTGATCGCCCGCGCGATGGTGCGGGACCTGTGCGACCCGCTAACGACCGCGAAGGTGTTCTCGCAGCTCATGCTGGTGATGGGGTTGGCGCCGATCCTGGCGCCGGTGGCTGGCGGCCTGCTGCTCGATGCGTTCGGCTGGCCGTCCATCTTCGTCGCGCTGACGCTGTTCAGCGGCGCCTGCCTGCTGGCCGTGGCACGCTGGCTGCCGGAAAGCATTCCGGCGAACCTGCCGCGGCCGCCGCTTTCCGGTGCGCTGGGCCAGTATCGTCGGCTGTTCGGCGATCGCTCGTTCCTCGGCCATGCACTGACCGGCGGTTTCGTGATGGCCGGCATGTTCGCCTACATCGCCGGATCGCCGTTCGTGTTCATCGAACTTTATGGGGTGCCGGCGGAACACTACGGATGGCTGTTCGGCACCAATGCGGCGGGGTTCGTCTTCGCCGCGCAGATCAACGCCCGGCTGATGCGCTGGCACGGGCCGGCCTACTGGTTGCAGCGGATGGTGCTGCTGTTCTTCGCTTGCGCGGCGGTGCTGTTCGGCGTCGCCTGGGCCGAGCCTGCGCAGCTGTGGCCGCTGCTGATACCGCTGTTCGGCTGCGTTGCGAGTCTCGGCTGCATCCTGCCGAACGCATCGGCCTGTGCGATGGCCGGGCAGGGGGCCAACGCCGGGAGCGCCTCGGCGCTGCTCGGTTGCCTGCAATTCAGCATCGCAGCGCTGTCGGCCGCCGCCGTCGGTGCGCTGCACGACGGCACGGCGGTGCCGATGGCGACGGTCATAGCCGTCTGCGCACTGGTGGGCACCCTGCTGTCCCGCTGGACAGCGCGAGGCGAGCGTACCGATCTGGCTAGCTAGACGTGTCGCTCGCCGCGTGTGGCATCGAGGTCCGGTGGCAGCACGTGAGGTGCGGCCAGCCGGGCTTCGAGCGTTGCCACGAACGCGCGCGCCTGGCGCTCGGTGCGAAAGGTGATCACATGCTCGTTCATGCGGACCTGCCAGTTGGTGTCCTCATGGGGCCCGAGCGGTTGGAGCTGGATGTTCATGGCCGTCTCCTCGGAGTGGATCATCGATCTAGGCGCGAGGAAATGCCTTTGCCCGCGGCCTGTCAACCCTCATCCGGCCGAGCGCGGCCCTAGGCCGCACCCGTCGCATGCTAGGCCAGCCGCGCCTCCAGGCTGTTGCGGGCCAAACGCTCGGCCTGCGCCTCGGTCATGCCGAGTGCGTCGTGCAGGGCCATGAAATTTTCGGTGACATAACCGCCGAAGTAGGCCGGGTCATCCGAGTTCACCGTGACCTTCACGCCCTGCTCGAGCAATTGCAGGATGTTGTGCTGGCTCATGTCGTCGAACACGCAGAGCTTGGTGTTCGATAGCGGACAGACGGTCAGCGGGATCTGCTCGTCGATCAGCCGATCGATCAATCGCGGGTCTTCGGCGGCGCGTACGCCATGATCGATCCGGCTGACCTTGAGCAGGTCGAGCGCCTCCCAGATGTATTCGGGCGGACCTTCCTCGCCGGCGTGCGCGACGGTCAGGAAGCCTTCGCTGCGGGCCTTGTCGAACACCCGCTGGAACTTGCTCGGCGGATGGCCCATCTCGGAGCTGTCGAGCCCGACGGCGAAGAACGCCTCGCGGTAGGGCATCGCCTGTTCGAGCGTACGAAACGCCGCTTCCTCCGGTAGATGACGCAGGAAGCTGAGGATCAGGCCGCTGCTGATGCCGAGCTGCTCGCGACCGTCCTTCAGCGCCTGGTCGATGCCCGTGAGCGCCACCTCGAAGGGAATGCCGCGGTCGGTGTGTGTCTGCGGGTCGTAAAAAGGCTCGGTATGCACGACGTTCTGCGCCTTGCAGCGTTGCAGGTAGGCCCAGGTCAGGTCGTAGAAATCCTGCTCGGTACGCAGCACCGCGGCGCCCTGGTAATAGAGGTCGAGGAATTCCTGGAGATTGTTGAACGCATAGGCCTTGCGCAGCGTCTCGACGTCCGCCCAGGGCAGCGCTACGCCATTCCGCTCGGCCAGTGCGAAGAGCAGTTCGGGCTCCAGCGAGCCTTCCAGGTGCAGGTGCAATTCGGCCTTGGGCAGGCGGTTCAGCCAATCGTAGGTGGTCATGATCAGGTCCTTGTGCGCGTCGTGAGCGACGGTGCCGGCATCGTGCGTCACATGCAAGGCGTGCCGGAGTGAAGGCATTTTTCTGACCGTGGGGACAAGATGCAAGCCAAAAAATGTTCGTCGCCAAGGGAACTTTCAGCGCTGATCAAAAAGCAGCCGCCTATGCCGAAGCCAGTCGCCATGCGGTTCCTGGCCGATATTCCCAAGCTTATCCACAGTTTTTTCCACGGTTGCTGGGCATAAATGCGGCCTTGGCCAGCACAGTCCGATTTCATTTGGATGACGCTGCGAAAACAGCGAAAAATCAATGCGATCAGTAAGTTATCGGTGCCTGGCCATCCATTCGGACAGATTTGAGCAAGAAATGATCAGTGGGCTGCAGGCCCCGTCCCGCCTGTGCTGGACCGGTTCTCCCAAAGGTTATCCACAAAACGATGCACACGATCTGGGGGTAACCGGAACGGCGCTTTGGTAGGCGTTCGCCTCGGTGTGTCCCGGTGAGGCGTGCACCGCTTGGCGTAGGCGCCCGCTTGCGGGCGATGAAGCCACTGGCGGATCGGCGTTGCCCACCATCGCCGGCAAGCCGCCTCCTACAGGGTCGGTGTGTTCCGGCGAGGCGTGCACCGCTTGTGTAGGAGCCCGCTTGCGGGCGATGGGGTCACTGGCGGACCGGCGTCTGCCGACCATCGCCGGCAAGCCGGCTCCTACAGGCTCGGTGTGTTTCGGTGAGGCGTGCACCGCTTGTGTAGGAGCCCGCTTGCGGGCGATGGGGTCACTGGCGGACCGGATCTACCCATCATCGCCGGCAAGCCGGCTCCTACAGGCTCGGTGTGTTTCGGCGAGGCGTGCACCGCTTGTGTAGGAGCCCGCTTGCGGGCGATGAGGCCACTCGGGACCGACATCTACCCATCATCGCCGGCAAGCCGGCTCCTACAGGCTCGGTGTGTTCCGGTGAGGCGGTGTAGGCGCCAGCTCGCCGGTTCAGGCGGTGACGCCATGGCCGCTCGCGGCGATGTCACTGGGTCAGCCGTATCCGGCCGCGGCTGAGGTCGGCGAGCCAAACGCCCAGCGCGTCGAGGTTTGCGAGCGGAAGCGAAAGCCTGAGCAGCGCGCCATCGGCCTCGAATGCTTCGGCCTCGACCTGCGCATCGAACTCGGCGAGTCGCGCCCGTATCCGTGGCAATTCGCTGAACAGGCAATGGACGCTCACCTCCCGCCGGTCGACCAGCGCGATGCGCTCGCCCGCTTGCAGGCACTTCGCCGCGCAACCGCCGTAGGCACGCGCCAGCCCGCCCGTGCCGAGCTGGATGCCGCCATACCAGCGCGTGACAACTACGACCACGCGGTCGCAGTCCTGCCCTTCGATGGCCGTCAGCATCGGCCGGCCGGCGGTTCCGCCGGGTTCGCCGTCGTCGCTGAAGCGGTACTGCCTGCCGATCTTCCAGGCCCAGCAGTTGTGGGTCGCCTCCTGAACGCTCACCGCTTCGATGAACGCCTGCGCGTCGCCAACCGACGTGACCGGAGCGGCCTTGGCCAGGAAGCGGCTCTTGCGAATGGTTTCCTGATAGTCGCAGGGCGCGAGAAGGGTAACGGACATGGCGAGTCGGCGGATCGGACGAGGTCGGCATTGTAGGGCGGCCGATGGCCGTGGCGCGAACCGTCCCGGCCCACCTGCCCGCGACCATTGGACGTGAGGTCGAAACTTCTCGCGGCCAGTGGCCTCCACTCCTGTACTTCCGTATCGAGGAGGCCGATTCCCGTGACCAGGCATCCGCTGCTCGCGCTCGTGCTTAGCCTGCTGCTGGCAACCAGCCCGGCGATGGCGGCGTGCCTGCCGACCATGGACGGCGCCGAACGGATGTCAGCCGCCCAGGGCGGGCATGACCGTCACCGTGCCGACCGCTGTGCGCTGATGCTCTGCTGCTTGCTGCCGGCCGTAAGAGCCGAGCACCAGGCCGTGCGCCCGTTGCAGATCGGGGGTCGATTCGAGCCCGGCTCACCGACCTATCGCTCGGTGAGCACGGCGCTGCCCTATCGACCTCCCTGGAGCGATCGAGCGACCGCAATGACTCACCACCCATTCTGAGGAGACACAACATGCTTAATGCCAGCTACCAATCCTGTATCGAGGCCTGCTCCAACTGCGCGATCGTCTGCGAGACCTGTGCCGCGTCCTGCTTGCGCGAGGACGACGTGAAGATGATGGCGCGCTGTATCGAGCTGGACCGCGATTGCGCCGACATGTGCCGCATGGCAGCCACGCTGATGGCTCGCGATAGCGCCAACGCCAAGGCCTTCTGCCAACTGTGCGCCAAGGTCTGCCGTGCCTGCGGTGAAGAGTGCGGCAAGCACGAGGCGGACCACTGCAAGCGCTGCGCCGAGGCGTGCCGCCAGTGCGCCGAGGAGTGCGAGCGCATGGCGGCCTAAGTCGCTGCGGTAGAAAAACGGGGGCTTCGGCCCCCGTTTTTTCATTGCTCGGTATCGATGTCGGTATCGGTGTCTTCCATCTGGATGGACGCATCGCCATCGCTGGAATCACTGCTCTGGTCCGGCTCGGAGCTTTCCATGCAGCCGCTCAGGACAAGAGCGAGGAGCAACGCAAGAAGGGGCATGGGGCGGTTCATGGCGGGGCCTCGTAGTCTGGATTGGCCGCGGCGCGGCAATGCAGTCGACTACGCAGAACCCGGGCGGTTCGGCCATTCGCAGGTGGTCCGGCGAATGGCCTTGTCTTCTCAGATGCGGAACTGCCGGACCAGCACCGCCAGGCGTTCGCCGACAGCCGAGAGGTCGGTTGCGGTACGGGCGCCCTGCTGGGTCTCGCTGGCAACCTGATCCACGCCATTGGCGATCAGCTGGACGCTGCGGTTGATCTCCTCGGCGACGGCGGTCTGCTCTTCGGCGGCCGCGGCGATCTGCGCGTTCATTTCGTTGATGGTGCCGATCAGGTGCGAAATCGCCTCCAGCGAGGTGCCGGCCTCGTTCGCCTGCTCGCGGGTGCCTTCGCCGGCGTCGCTGGAGCGTGCCATCGCCGCGACCGCGTCTTCGGTGCCGCGTTGCAGGCGGTCGATCATGCCCTGGATTTCCTGCGTGCTTTGCTGGGTGCGACTGGCCAGTGCGCGAACCTCGTCGGCGACCACCGCGAAGCCGCGCCCGGCCTCGCCGGCGCGCGCGGCTTCGATGGCCGCATTGAGCGCCAGCAGGTTGGTCTGCTCGGCGATCGAGCGGATCACGTCGAGCACGCTGACGATGGCCTGCACGTCCTGCTTGAGGTTGTCGAGCGAGACGCCGCTGGTGCGGATATCGCCGACCAGCGCATGGATGCGGGTGAGGCTGTCATCGACCACGGCCTTGGCCTGGCGGCCTTCGCGATCGGTCTGGCGCGCGGCCTCGGCGGCGCCCTGGGCACTGCGCGAGACTTCCTGCGCGGCGGCCGACATCTCGTTGATCGCCGTGGCGACCTGATCGGTCTCCTGGCGCTGCTGATCCATCGCCCGCTCGGAGCGCTGGGCCTGGGCGGTGACCTGGGCGACGAGGCCGGTGAGTTGTTCGGTCGAATCGGCGACCTGGCGGACCATCGTATGGATCTTGCCGACGAAGCGATTGAAGGCGTGGGCCAGCTCGCCGAGCTCGTCATGACGATCTTCGGGCAAGCGATGGGTCAGGTCGCCATCGCCGGCGGCGATGTCATCGAGCTGGCCCTTGATCGCCTGCAACGGGCGGACGATCGAGCGGCTGAGCCAGGCGCCGGCAACGCCGAGAATCGCCAGCATGATGGCGGCAATGGCAACGATGCTGGTCAGGATGGAGCTAACACGCTCGTCGATATCGCGCTCGACCTGCGCCACCTGCGACTCGATGTTGTCCAGGTTGATCGCGGCACCGAGCGCCATGTCCCATTTGGGCAGGTAGTAGCTGTAGGCCAGCTTCGGTACCAGGACCTTCTCATTGCCCGGCAGGGCGGATGAGTAATTGACGTAATAGGTGCCATTCTTGGCGACCTCGACCAGCTCGCGGTTGAGGTAGACGCCGTTGGGATCGCGGCGATCCTTCAGGCTGACGCCGATGTCGGTCGGGTCGTTGCCCTTGAACAGCCGGCGGACTTCCGAATCATGACCGAAGAAGTAACCGCCCTTGCCGAAGGTGATCTTCGACAGGATGGCGATCGCCTCGGCGCGGCTGTCCATGTCGCCCTGTGCCGCGTTGGCATACAGGTGTTGCACGCTGCCCACCGCGATCTGCACCTGTTCTTCCAGGCGGACACGGGCCTCGTCGAGCAGGCGCGCTCGCGTGACTTCGATCTCCTGGTCAGCCAGGCCGTGGAGGACATTCGCCGCGGCACCGCTGAGCACGGCGGCGAACAGCAGCACCGGAATCAGGGCCAGCAACAGCACTTTGGACTTCAATGTCAGATGCATTGCGTATCGCTCGAGAGGAAGAGGGTGTTTCGCTATATCGACCGGACGATTGCAAGCATTAAGCGCGTCCCGATGGATGGAATGTCGCACCCTCGACATCGCACAGGCTCTGCGTGGCCACTTTCATTGATCCACGCCACGAACCGGCGTGTTCGTTTTGCGCATCATCCCCGGCCGAGCGAGTGGCTCGTCAGGCAAGGAAGGTGGGATGCGCACGCTGATTTTTCTGGGTTCGTTGATGCTGACGCTTGTCGCCCGGGCGGAGGAGCCGATGGAACGTTTTCGCTACCTCATGGCGGACCCGGCGCGGCAGGCGCAGGCCTATGCGGCGGGGCAGGAGCGCATCGTCCTGTGCGGCTATTGCCACGGCGAAGACGGCAACAGCAAGCGACCGCATATCCCCAACCTCGCGGGCCAGAACCCGGCGTACCTGTTCCAGTCCTTCGAGCGCTTTGCCAATGGCCAGCGCAGCGACTTCGTCATGTCGCGATTGGCCGCCACCCTGACGCCGGACGAGCGCGCCAACATCGCCGTTTATTTCAGCCAGCAGGCTGTCCGGCCCTCGACCGAACCGGTCGATCCGGCGTTGATGGCTGCGGGCCAGGCGCTGTACCAGCGTACCTGCGTGAGCTGTCACGGTGAACGGGCGCAGGGGCTCGAGCAGATGCCGCGCCTGGCCGGCCAGCCGGCGCATTACCTGCGCCATGCGCTGACCGGATTCCGCGACAAGGACCCACGGCGTAGCGGCTCGGTCATGATGTCGATCGCCGAGCCGCTGTCCGACGCGGACATTGCCTCCCTGGCTGCGTACTTGCAGGCGCTGACCCAGGTCCCGGAGCAGGGCACCTAGTCGTATTCGGCCGGTTCGTGGTCGCCCAGCAGGCGGCGCTGGCGTGGCGTGGCGGCTGCGATCACATCGGGGTCGAAGCGCCAGCTCAGGTAGGGCGAGAATTTCTGCGCGACCATGCGCCGGTCGTAGTGCACCTGCAACAGATAGCGGATGCGATCGGTCGTGCGGTTGCGACTGCCGGCGTGCCACAGGTCGCTGCGGAAGAACAGCACGTCGCCGGCCTCGCAGAGCACCGGCTGGGCGGTGCGTCCACGCCAGTCCCGCTCGCCCTCGGCCGGCGGGCGCCCGGCGCGGTGGCTGCCGGGAATCACGCAAGTGGGGGCGAGCTCGGCATCGATCCGGTCGAGGAACAGGTGTGCGGTGCAGATCTGCATCGGCATGCGGAACGCCGGATCGGCCAGCAGGGACTCGGGCAGCTCCATTACCTGATAGTCCTGGTGCAGATCGCCGCCGATGAAGCCCGGATGGCAGCGCCAGGCAGTCTGGCCGATGACGTGGCAGTCGGCGCCGAGACAGGCCTCGGCCAGCTCGATGACGCCCGGCACGTCCAGATAGGGCAGCCACAGCGGGTCGCGATTGAACACGCACTTGTAGTGATCGACCAGCCCGGTGTAGTCCCAATGCTGCGGTTGCAGGGCGTCGATGGCGCTGTGCAGCTCGTTGATCTGGCGGCCATTGAGCACGCCGCGCAGCAGCACGAAGCCCTCTTCGTGCATGGCTTGCAGGCGCTGGGCGGTGAGGGCGTCGATGGCCATGGCAAGTCCTCCTCGGCATTCGATCGGGCGGCCCGCCAGGAGGCGGCGCGCGCCGACAGCTCGATGAAAGGTAGGACCGCTAAGGTGGCGGTTCTTCCCGCGTGGAAGCGCGCATCGCCACAAGCGGCGCGTCGTTCTACAACCCTTGTCGCGGAATCGCGGCCGGCCACGAGCCGGTGCGGCGGTTCCGCTTTTTTTGCGATCCGATTCAGCAGGGCGGACTCAGGCGCGAAGCGATAGTCAGCCGACGGTCGGCCTCGGGCTTACCCTTATGCTCCGCGCGACCCGGCGCATTGCGCCAGCTCAGTTGCCCAGCCCGCCGACGATCTTCAGCCCGCTCTGCCCGTTGCCCAACCGGTGCACCTGAATCTGCACCGGAATCCGCTCATGCATCTCCTGCACGTGGGAAATCACTGCCACCTTGCGGCCCTGCGCCTGCAGCGAATCGAGCGCGTCCATCGCGACCTGCAGCGATTCCGGGTCGAGGCTGCCGAAGCCTTCGTCGATGAACAGCGATTCGATCTTCAGCTTGCTCGAGGCCATCGACGCCAGCCCCAGTGCCAGCGCCAGCGAGACGAGGAAGGTCTCGCCGCCTGACAGCGAATGCACCGAGCGCAGCTCGTCGCCCATCTCGGTATCGACTACCAGCAGCCCGAGCGGGCTGCCGCCGCGCTTGAGGCGGTAGCGTCGCGCCAGTTGATGCAACTGGGCGTTGGCGTGCTGCACCAGCAGGTCGAGGTTGTAGGCCTGGGCGATCTTGCGGAAGGCGCCACCGTCCGAAGAGCCGATCAGCGTGGCGATGCGACCCCAGCGCTGGTTCTCGGCGCTGGCTTCGGCGATCCGCTCGAGCAGCGCCTGGCTCTGGTTGCGCCGGCGATCGTCGCCGAGCAGGGCGGCGCGGGTCTCGGCGCATTGCTGCTCGGCCTGTTCGCAACGGACCTGTTGCTCGCTGAACTGCCGCTCCAGGGCTTCGGCATCCGTGGCGTCCGGTTGGACGGCCTGGTGCGTCGCCAGGCGCTGCTCGCAACCGTCCAGCCGTTCGCGGCCGCGGGTCAGCTGTTCGGTATTGGCGCGCAGGCGTTCGCGCGCTTCGGTGAGCAAGGCGTCGTCGAGCTGCATCAGCTGGGCCAGCAGCGCGTCGTCCAGTTCGGGATGCGCGGCGCGCCAGGCGGCGAGTTCCTCGTCCAGGGCGCTGCGCTCGGTCAGCAGCTCGTCGCGACGCTGGCGGCAGTTCTGCTGTTCGCTGGCGAGCCGGGTCAGCTCGACGCGGGCCTCGTTCAGTTGTCGATCGACATCGGCCTGTTGCTGGCGAGCGATCTGGATCGCGCGCTCCAGTTCTTGCTGCCAGGCGGCGACACTGGGCTGTTCGCCCAGGCGTTCGCGCAGATCCTGCCGGCAGGCCTGTTCACGGCTTTGCAGCTCGGCGAGGCGGGAGGCGCAGGCGGCCTGCTGATCGAGGCGATGCTGGTGTTGCAGCCGCTCGCGTTCCAGCGTGGCCTGATGCTGCTGCTGTTCTTCGGTTAGGGCCGCGTGCCGGTCGATCTGCTGGCGCCGCGCTTCGATCTCGCCGTCCAGCTGCATGAAGGTCTCGGCGGGCGCCTCGCGCCAGCGAGCGAGCAGCGGGGCGGGCAGCAGGCTGGCGAACGCGGCCAGCTCCTCGGCGAGCCGCGTCTCGTCGCGGGCGATGGCGTCGCGCTGTCGATCGCGCGTCTGGGTCGCCTGGGCACAGGCGTCCCGCGCACGTTGCCAGGCGTTCTGCTGGGTTTCGCGCCGCTGCTGCAAGGCAAGCAGTTCCCGCTGGCGGCTATCGGCGCCGGCGATGTCGGTCCGGAGCGTGGCCAGCCGGGCGTCGAGCCAGCGCTGACGTTCGGCTTCGGGTGCTTTCAGCAGTTCGGCATAGGCAGGCAGGGCGGCCAGTTGCGGCTCCAGTCCGGCCAGTTCTTCGGCGATCTCCGCGCATCGTTGCGCGTTCTGCCGGTTGCCGGTGGTCAGCGCGACATGCCGGTCGCGCAGCGCCTTCAACGTCTCGTCATGCGCTGCCACCTGTTGTTCCAGCTGCTCGACTTCCCGTTCGTCCTGCCGATCGAAGGCGGCGAGCAGGGCCTGGCCGTCGTGCCAGGGGTGTTCGAGGCTGCCGCACACGCTGCACGGCTCGCCCGGCCTCAGCGCCGAGCGCAAGGCCTCGACATTGGCGCTGCGGGCCAGGCGCTGGCGATCGAGCAGGGCCTGCACCACCTTGAGCGCCTTCTCCGCATCGTCGCGCTCGCTGCGGGCGAGTTTGCCGGCCGCGGTCAGGCTGTCGAGTTCTCGTTGCTGATCGTGCTGTTCGCGCAGCAAGGCGTCCTGCTGGGTCGACAGCTGCTGCTGGCGGGACCAGAGGCGTTGCAGGGCTTCGACCTCGCGCTCGGCGCTGCGCCAAGTCTCCAGCCGCGCCGCGAGTTCGGTCAGTTGCTCGCCGAGGCCGGTGTCGCCGCCGATCTGCGTTTGCAGCGCATCGAGTGCCTGGCGCGCGGTGGCCTGTGCCGTCTCGGCGGCGTTGGCGGCGGCTTCCAGCGCCGGCAGTTCCTGACGGCCCTGGCGCAGGCGCGCGGCAATCTGCACGGCCTGTTGCAGGCGCGGCCGGTAACCGTCCCAGGCCACGCACAGGGGTTGCAGTTCGGCGCTGCGGGCGAGCTGGTCGGTGAGCGTGGCGAGTTGGGCGCAGGTCTGTTCCTGCTGCTGGCGCAGTAGCGCCAACTGTCGCTCGCCAGCCTTGCTGGCCGCTTCGGCCTGTTCGGCTTGGGCGCGCGCTTCATGCAAGTCATTGCCGAGGTGATTCAGGCGCTCCTCTTCGCGGCGCGCATGGACGAGGCCCGGCTCGGCGGTCTTGAGCGCCTGTTCGGCGTTGTTGAGCGCGTCGGTCGTCGCCCGGCAGGCCTGCTCCAGGTCATCGAGACGGTGCTGCACGGTGGCGTGCTCGCGCCCATGACGGGCCAGCGTCTCGTCGACCCTGGCCAGCAGTGGCGCGAGTTCGCGTGCGCGGATGAAGCGATGGCGCTGCGGTGCCAGTTGTTCGGACAGCCCGAGGATGCGGCGGGCATCGGCCAGGCCTTCGTACTCTTCCTCGGCCTGTTTCAGCTGTGCGCGAGCGGCGTCGCGTTCGGTCAGCAGGCGCTTCAGGTCAGTCAGCCACTGGCGTCGCTGCTCCAGCACCTTGAGCTGCTGTTGTAGCGTCTTCAGTTCGCTCGATTGCCGGTCGTGCTGGTCTTCCAGCGCCTGGCGCGCTTCGGCTTCCAGCGGCTGCACGCCGCCGGCCTGCTGTTGCAGCTGCGCGAGTGTTTCGCGGGCGCGCTTGGCCGCCTCGAACGCCGCCTGGCCGAGCCGGCTGTAGAGTCCGGTGTCGGTGAGCTTTTCCAGCAGGGTGCCGCGGTCGTCGTCGCTGGCCTTGAGGAAGGCGGAAAACTCGCTTTGCGCCAGCAGCACGGCGCGGGTGAATTGCGCGAGGGTGAGGCCGAGTTTCTGTTCCAGCAATTCCTTGAATTCGCGCTTCTTGCCGCTGGCCAGCAGCTGGCCGCTGCCGAGTTCGACGAGGCTCTGATTGCTCTGTTGCAGGCGCCCGTCGACCTTCTCCTTGGCGCGCCTGGCGTCCCAGCGGGCGCGGTAGACGAGGCCGTCGACCCCGACGAAGTCCACCTCGGCATAGCCGCTGGCACAGCCGCGGCGCAGCAGGTTGCGTTCGTCGCTGCTGCCGAGCTCGTCGGTGCCGTCCGGCACCTTGCTCAGCGCGGAGGCATTGCCCAGTCGCGGCGTGCTGCCGAACAGCGCCAGGCACAGGGCGTCGAGCAGGGTGCTCTTGCCGGCGCCGGTCGGCCCGGTAATGGCGAACAGCCCGGCGCTGGCCAGCGGCTCGGTGGTGAAGTCGATCGCCTGCTCGCCGGCCAGGGAGGCGAGGTTCTTCAGCCGGATGGCGAGGATCTTCATGGGTCGCTGTCCTCGAATTCGATGCGTTGCAGCAGGCTGGCGAAGTCGCTCAGCGCCTGCTCGTCCGGCAGAGTGCCGTACTCCGCCTGCCAGGCGCGGGTGAACAGGGCCTCGGGACTGATGCGGTCGAGCCCGAGCAGCACGTCGCCGTCCTGCTCGCCGGTACGGCCAGCGTATTCACTGGCGATGCGCACCAGGCGACACGCCTTGCCTTCGATCGCTCGCTCGATCTGCTGGCGCAGGTCGGGCAGCGGACTCTCCAGCTGCACACGGACCTCCAGCCAGGGCAGCGCCTCGTCGAACAGCCCGACCGCCGGCAACGCCTCGAGCTGAGCCAGCACCTCGACCAGCGGCGCGCGGCCGACCCGCAGCATGTCCACCGCGCGCGGCACCGGCAGCGCCTCGACGGCCAGCAGGCGTTCACCGTCGAGATCGACGCGCAGCACCTGGTGCGGGTAGTTCACCTCGGCGAAGGACAGCGGCAGCGGCGAGCCGCTGTAGCGGATGCGTTCGTCTCCGGCCACCCGCTGCGGCTTGTGCAGATGCCCGAGCGCGACGTAGGCGATCGGCTCGGGAAACAGGCTGGCCGGCAGCGCCTCGGCATGGCCGATGACGATGTTGCGCTCTGAATCCTCCGAGACCGCCCCGCCGGCCATGTGCGCGTGGCTCATGGCGATCAGCGCTTGGCCCGGCTTGCGCCGCGTCTCGGCGGCGGCGATCAATCGTTCGTGGACCTGGCGGATGCCGCCCAGGTAGTCGTCGCCAATCTCGCCGCCGGTCACCTCGGCCGGGCGCAGGAAGGGCAGCGCCAGGCACCAGGCGGCCGCTTTTCCTTGTGCGTCGGTGAGCGGTACCAGCAGCCGGTCGTGATCGAGCGTGCCGTCATCGAGCCAGGCGATGCGGCCGATGGCATGGGCGTTCAGCCGGCGCATCAGCGGCGCCGGCAGCTCGATGCGTCCACCGGAGTCGTGGTTGCCGGCGATCATCACGATGTCGAGGTTGGGCAGCCGCTCGTGGGCGCGGACGATGAAGTCGTACAGCCGTTCCTGCGCCTTGAGCGGCGGGTTGATGGTGTCGAAGACATCGCCGGCGATGAGCAGGGCGTCCGCCTGCTGGACAACCAGCTGGTCGAGCAGCCAGGCGAGGAAGGCCGCGTGCTCGTGGTCGCGGTCCTGGCCGTGGAGGGTCTGGCCGAGGTGCCAGTCGGAGGTGTGGATCAGGCGCATGCGGTTGGGCTTTTCATGGGGGAGCAGGGGCTGGGGATTGAGGCGATTGCCTGGGCCGGAAGAACAAAATGCGCGATGTGAACGGACACCGCAGGGCCTTGTGGGGGCGAGCTTGCTCGCGAAGCTGTTGGCTGTCTGCTCTGGTGTGAGTGCCCCAGGCTTCCCTCGGCGCGACCTGCAGGTTGCGCCGAGGCCCCGCACCTGTCCCATTCGCGAGCAAGCTCGCTCCTACGGGGTGTCACGGAGCCGCTGTGCGCGGCACGCAGTTCTCCCCTCACGAGTACAACCACCCCTTCAGCGCCTGCAGGTTGCCCACCTGCAACTGTTGCGCGACGGCATTGGCCTGAACCGTGTTCGGATCGATCCCGAAGCGCTGCAGCACGTACTGCACCAGCGCTCCGCGCGTCTCGACCGGCAGTTGGCCGTCGATCATGCCGTAATCGACTTCGATGATCGCCCGCTGCGCCGCGCTCAGGCGGGCGTCGGGTTCGATCAGCACGGTTACCGGCGTGTTCCAGGCGTCGTCCTGTTCGCGGGTGTTGTCGCTCTGGTCCATCAGGTCAGGCTCGCCGCGGAAGCGGCTGAGGACGAAATCGCGAAAGCCGCGGTTCTTTTCGCAGTAGGCGCGCACGTGCCAGCGGATGCCGGTAAAGATCAGCGTATGTGGCGCCATCACGCGGATCTCGACCTCGGGATTGGCCAGCGATACATATTCGGCCTCCAGCCGCCGCCCCTCGCGACAGGCTTGCAGGATGGGCCGCAGCACCTCGGGACGGATGCTGCGATCCGGTAGCCGAAGCACCTCGGTATGCGCGTACGCAAGCGCGAGGCCCTCGATGTGAGGGGCGCGTTCGCGGTTCTGGTCCAGCAGATGCAGATAGGCACTGGCGCTGCCATCGATGAACAGCGGCTGGAAGTCCGGCCCCGGCTTGTAGCCTTTCAGCCGCCGGTCGTATGTAAGGTTATTGGGCGCATGCTCGTTGAGGTAGGTGTTGATGTCCTTCGAGGCCTGCTGGCGGCTGATCCCGAAGCTCTGCGTGAGATGCCCGGTGGTGAGCCGGCCTTCCCACCAGGCGATGGTCTCGATCAGTCGATAGCGAAGGGCGAGGTCCCACCGGACATGGGCAACCGATTGCGTCCGTTTCATCGTGTCTCGATCTGTTCCAAAAGTTGACAGGGGTCTGTCGGGCCTGTGGACGTGTCGTGTGAAGCTACATATGTTGAGGAGGTCTTTCAAGCCACCACCCGACGAGGTAGTTCCTCATGACGCTCCTGCTCAATGCCTTCATGCTGTCTTCCTTCGCCCTGGTCGCAATGGGATTGCTGGCCTGGCTCGCCTATGCCGAGGCCGAGATGCGCGGCCGGCGCTGAGGCGTTGGTCGGCGGGTGCGGCGGCGCTTCCGACCTAACAGGTGATCCGCAGCGTGACAAGCGCAAGCCGAACGGTGCATTTCCGACAAGCGGCAGGAATCTCCCAAGGCTCCGAACGGTCTTTCTGTCAGGTCTTTTCGCAGAGCCAGGTATGAAAACCCTTTCCCGCCACCTCGCCGACAACTTCACCTCGCAGTACCGCACGCGCGTCGAGCCGCAGGACGATGGCAACCTGGTGGTGCGCGTCTGCTACCCGATCAACGGCACCGAGACCACGCGGCTGGTCAGCGACCGCCAGGCACGCAACGAGATGCTGATCGAGACCTTGCTCGAAGATATCCGCAACGAGCTCTCGCGTAGCCGCTGAGTCATTCCGGTTCTGCCCTGCGCCAGCCGGCGTCCGCAACGCCGCCCTTCGGTTTTAGGTTTCCCTATCCCGACATCCCGCTCGGACCGGCGCACTACGCTATGCATTGGCACCGTCTTCGGTCGGCTGGCCGGCTCCAGCATTTATCTGCCAAGCGCATTCGGGTAAACTCACCGGCTATTTTTGGCGGGCAATCGGCCGGCCGTTCTTCGAGTGTTGAGCTGTGAGTGACCTGAGTCATATCCGCAATTTCTCCATCATCGCGCACATCGACCACGGCAAATCGACCCTTGCCGACCGCTTCATCCAGATGTGCGGTGGCCTATCTGAGCGGGAGATGGAAGCCCAGGTGCTCGACTCGATGGACCTCGAGCGCGAGCGCGGCATCACCATCAAGGCGCACAGCGTCACGCTGTATTACACCGCCCGCAACGGCCAGACCTACCAGCTGAATTTCATCGACACGCCCGGGCACGTCGACTTCACTTATGAAGTAAGCCGCTCGCTGGCGGCCTGCGAGGGCGCTTTGCTGGTGGTGGATGCGGGCCAGGGCGTCGAGGCGCAGTCGGTCGCCAACTGCTACACCGCCATCGAGCAGGGCCTGGAAGTGATGCCGGTGCTCAACAAGATGGACCTGCCGCAGGCCGAGCCCGAGCGGGTCAAGGAAGAGATCGAGCACATCATCGGTATCGATGCGACGGACGCGGTGCAGTGCAGCGCCAAGAGCGGCCTCGGCGTCGAGGATGTGCTGGAGCGGCTGGTCGCGGTGATTCCGCCCCCGCAGGGCAACATCGAAGCGCCGTTGCAGGCACTGATCATCGATTCCTGGTTCGACAACTACCTCGGCGTCGTCTCGCTGGTGCGGGTGCGTCACGGGCGGATCAAGAAGGGCGACAAGGTCCTGGTCAAATCGACCGGCAAGGTGCACCAGGTCGACAGCGTCGGCGTATTCAACCCGAAGCACACCACGACCGAAGACCTCAAGGCCGGTGAGGTGGGCTTCATCGTCGCCGGCATCAAAGACATTCACGGCGCGCCCGTCGGCGACACCCTGACCCTGGCGTCGACGCCTGACGTGGAGATGCTGCCAGGCTTCCAGCGGATCAAGCCGCAGGTCTACGCGGGGCTGTTCCCGGTCAGCTCGGACGACTTCGAGGACTTCCGCGAAGCCTTGCAGAAGCTGACTCTCAACGATGCCGCCCTCCAGTACGAGCCGGAAAGCTCCGACGCGCTGGGCTTTGGCTTTCGCATCGGCTTCCTCGGCATGCTCCACATGGAGATCATCCAGGAGCGGCTCGAGCGCGAGTACGACCTCGACCTCATCACCACGGCACCGACCGTGGTCTTCGAGGTGGTGCTGAAGAACGGCGAGGTCCGCTACGTCGACAACCCGTCGAAGCTGCCCGACCTGGCCTCGATCGACGAGATGCGCGAGCCGATCGTCCAGGCGAACATCCTGGTGCCGCAGGACCACCTGGGCAGCGTCATCACGCTGTGCATCGAAAAGCGTGGCGTGCAGCGCGACATGCAGTTCCTCGGTTCCCAGGTGCAGGTGCGCTACGACCTGCCGATGAACGAGGTGGTCCTCGACTTCTTCGACCGGCTGAAGTCCGTCAGCCGTGGCTACGCCTCGCTGGACTACAGCTTCGACCGTTTCCAGGCGGCCAACCTGGTTCGGCTCGACGTGCTGATCAACGGTGAGAAGGTCGATGCCTTGGCGCTCATCGTTCATCGCGACAATGCCCATCACAAGGGGCGTGCGCTGACCGAGAAGATGAAGGAACTGATCCCGCGGCAGATGTTCGACGTGGCCATCCAGGCCGCGATCGGTGGCCAGATCGTGGCGCGAACCACGGTCAAGGCGCTGCGCAAGAACGTCCTGGCCAAGTGCTACGGCGGCGACGTCAGCCGTAAGCGCAAGCTGCTCGAGAAGCAAAAGGCGGGCAAGAAGCGGATGAAGCAGGTCGGCAGCGTGGAAATCCCACAGGAAGCCTTCCTGGCCGTGCTGAAGGTGGATAGCTGATATGTCGATCAATTTCCCGCTGCTGCTGGTCATCGCCGTGGCCGTCTGTGGCGCCCTGTCGCTGTTCGACCTGCTGGTGCTCGCGCCGCGTCGTCGCGCGGCGGTCGCCGCCTATGAGGGCCGCGTCGGGACGGTCGATCCGACGACGCTCGAGGAGCTGAACAAGGAGCCGCTGCTCGTCGAGTACGGCAAGTCCTTCTTCCCGGTGCTGGCCATCGTGCTGGTGCTGCGTTCGTTCCTGGTCGAGCCCTTCCAGATTCCTTCCGGCTCGATGCGCCCGACCCTCGAAGTCGGCGATTTCATCCTGGTCAACAAGTTCGCCTACGGCATCCGGCTTCCGGTGGTAGACACCAAGATCATCGACGTCGGCGACCCCGAGCGCGGCGACGTCATGGTGTTCCGCTATCCGAGCGACCCCAACATCAACTACATCAAGCGGGTGGTGGGCCTGCCGGGCGACACCGTTCGCTACACCGGCGACAAGCGCCTGTACATCAATGGCGAGCTGGTGGCAGAGAAACTCCTCGGCGAAGAACCGGGCAGCCTCGGTAGCGCCAGGATCTACCGGGAGCAGCTGGGTGAGGTGGAGCACCTGATCCGCAAGGAGATGAACCGCTTGCGCATCGAGCCTGACCGCGAATGGCACGTTCCGGAAGGCCATTACTTCATGATGGGCGACAACCGGGACAACTCCAACGACAGCCGCTACTGGGACGACCCGGACATTGCGCTGGAATTTCGCGGCATGGTTCCGGATGGCAACATCGTGGGCAAGGCCTTCGCCGTCTGGATGAGCTGGCCCGATCCGAAGCTCGACAACCTCCCGAATTTCTCACGGGTCGGTCTTATTCACTAAGCTGTGACAGACGCCCTGACGGCGTGGGGCCTCTCGCTATAGTGGCGAGGCCCCGCTCCGTGGGTATCGATCGATACAGAGGTTCGCTATGACGTTTGCCGGCTCCCAGAAAGGGATGTCCATGCTCGGCTGGATCGTTGTCCTGGCGCTGGTTGCGTTCGCCGCCAGCACGGCGTTCAAAATGCTGCCGCACTACATGGATTTCATGTCGATGGAGAAGATCATCAGCTCCGTCGAGACCGAGCCTGGACTCGAGATCCGCAGCGTTCGCGATTTCTACAGCCACGTCAGCAAGGGCATGCAGGTCAATGGCATTCGCGATCTCGATCTGGAGAAAGCCCTTGACGTCCAGCTCGAGGATGGCCGGTTCGTGGCGCGTCTGCATTACGAGCGTCGTGAGCCGCTGATTCGCAACCTCGACCTGGTCGCCAACTTCGATAAAGAATTTCGTCTAAGGACTCCGTGAGCAACTCGCTGGCCCGACTCGAGCGCAGGCTCGGATATCAATTCAAGAACCAGGAGCTGATGCTGCTGGCGCTGACGCACCGCAGCTTTGCCGGGCGCAACAACGAGCGCCTCGAATTTCTCGGCGACGCGATCCTCAACTTCGTGGCGGGCGAGGCGCTGTTCAACCATTTCCCGCAGGCGCGCGAAGGCCAGCTGTCCCGGCTGCGCGCCCGGCTCGTCAAGGGCGAAACCCTGGCGCAGCTCGCACGGGGGTTCGAGCTTGGCGACTATCTGCGGCTCGGCTCGGGCGAGCTCAAGAGCGGCGGCTACCGCCGCGAATCCATCCTGGCTGACGCGCTCGAGGCGCTGATCGGCGCCATCTACCTCGATGGCGGGATCGAGGCCGCACGTGAACGCGTGCTCGCCTGGCTGGATGACCATCTGCAAGGGTTGACGCTGGTCGATACCAACAAGGACCCGAAAACCCGGCTTCAGGAATTCCTCCAGTCGCGCAGTTGCGAGCTGCCGCGCTACGAGGTGATCGATATTCAGGGCGAGCCGCACTGCCGGACGTTTTTCGTCGCCTGCGAAGTGGCCTTGCTGAACGACAAGACGCACGGCCAGGGCGCCAGCCGCCGTATCGCCGAGCAGGTGGCGGCCGCCGGCGCGCTGGTTGCGCTCGGCGTCGAGAACGGTCACGAATAGCGCCTTGCCGGCCCAACCCACTGCATGATCCGAGGGTGTGCACTTATGAGTACTTCCAACAGCCGCTGTGGCTATGTGGCCATCGTCGGCCGGCCGAACGTTGGCAAGTCGACCTTGCTGAATCACATCCTCGGCCAGAAATTGGCCATCACCTCGCGCAAGCCGCAGACCACCCGCCACAACATGCTCGGCATCAAGACCGAGGGCGAGGTGCAAGCCGTGTACGTCGACACGCCCGGGCTGCATGCCGGTGGCGAAACGGCGCTCAATCGCTACATGAACCGTACGGCTTCCTCGGCGCTGAAGGACGTCGACGTGGTGATCTTCGTGGTCGACCGCAACCGCTGGACCGATGAGGACCAGCTGGTGCTCGATCGCGTCAAGTACGTCAGCGGCCCGCTGATCATCGCGGTGAACAAGACCGATCGTCTCGAGGACAAGGCCGAGCTGCTGCCGCACCTCGAGTGGCTGGCGGAGCAGTTGCCGAATGCCGAGATCGTGCCGATTTCCGCGCAGCAGGCGCGCAACCTCGACGTGCTCGAGCGCCTCGTCGCCGAGCGACTGCCCGAAGGCGAGCATTTCTTCCCCGAAGACCAGATCACCGACCGCAGCAGCCGATTCCTCGCCGCCGAGCTGGTGCGCGAGAAGATCATGCGCCAGCTCGGGGCCGAGTTGCCGTACCAGATCACCGTCGAGATCGAAGATTTCAAGCAGGAGGGGCGGGTGCTGCATATCCATGCGCTCATCCTCGTCGAGCGCGACGGTCAGAAGAAAATCATCATCGGCGACAAGGGCGAGCGGATAAAACGCATCGGCCAGGAAGCGCGCAAGGACATGGAAGTGCTGTTCGACTCCAAGGTCATGCTTCACCTGTGGGTCAAGGTCAAAGGCGGTTGGTCGGACGACGAGCGCGCACTGCACTCGCTCGGCTATCGCGACAACTGACAGCGGCCGGTCGGCCTCTGTAATGAGCCACCGGACCATCAACCATGGCTGACCTGGCCTTCGTTCTTCACAGCCGCGCCTACCGTGAAACCAGCGCACTGGTCGATCTGTTCACCCCGCAGGGCCGGACCCGCGCGGTGCTGCGCGGCGCACGCGGAAAGGCGGGCAGCCTCGCCCGCCCGTTCGTACCGCTGGAATTCGAGCTGCGCGGCCGCAGCGACCTGAAGAGCATCGCCCGGCTGGAGCCGGCGGGGCTGGCCTACTGGCTGGAAGGTGCGTCGTTGTTTGGCGGGCTCTACCTCAACGAATTGCTGATCCGTTTGTTGCCCGCCGAGGACGCCCATCCGGATCTGTTCGATCATTACGCCGCGACCCTGCCGGCACTGGCCGAGAAACGTCCGCTCGAGCCGCTGCTGCGCGCGTTCGAGTGGCGGCTGCTCTGTGAACTGGGCTACGGTTTCCCGCTCGAGGTGGACGTCCACGGCCGCCCGATCATGCCGGCGCAGCGTTATCGACTTAGCCCCGAGGCCGGCTTCGAGGCGGTGGAGACGATGCAGCCGGGGCTGTTCAGCGGCGCGGACATCCAGTCGATGGCGGCTGCGGACTGGGACGCGCCGGGTGCCCTGATGGCAGCCAAGCGGCTGATGCGTCAGGCGCTTGCGCCGCACCTGGGCGACCGGCCGCTGGTCAGCCGCGAACTGTTCATGGGTAGCGTGCCGCCTCGCTGAGCGCTACGCCCGATCAACGAAGGAGAACGATATGTCCGAGCGTCACCGAATCCTGCTGGGTGTGAACATTGATCATGTCGCGACGCTTCGTCAGGCTCGTGGCACGCGCTATCCCGATCCGCTGAAGGCCGCGCTGGACGCCGAGGAAGCCGGCGCCGACGGCATCACGCTGCATCTGCGCGAGGACCGGCGGCACATCCAGGATCGCGACGTGCGGCTGATCAAGGAAGCGCTTCAGACCCGGATGAATTTCGAGATGGGCGTGACCGAGGCCATGCTCCAGTTCGCCGAAAACCTGCGGCCGGAGCACGTTTGCCTGGTGCCGGAAACGCGCCAGGAACTGACCACCGAAGGCGGGCTGGACGTCGCCAGCCAGGAAGCGCGGATCCGTGGCGCCGTCGAACGCCTGGCGGGTGTCGGCGCCGAAGTGTCGCTGTTCATCGACGCCGACCCGCGCCAGATCGAGGCGGCCAGTCGTGTCGGTGCGCCGGCGATCGAGCTTCACACCGGCCGCTATGCCGATGCCCAGGGGCCGGCCGAGGCGCTGCTGGAGCTGGCGCGGATTCGTGATGGCGTCGCCTGCGCACTCGATCACGGGCTGATCGTCAACGCCGGTCACGGCTTGCATTACCACAACGTCGAGCCGGTGGCGGCGCTGCGTGGCATCAACGAGCTGAACATTGGCCATGCGATCGTGGCCCATGCGCTGTTCGTCGGTTTCCAGCAGGCGGTCAAGCAGATGAAGCACCTGATCGTAACGGCCGCGGCGCGCGGCTGATCCGCAGGGCGCGCGTTTCCTTGTAAGCGCCGACATCGTTCCCGTTCCCGGCCGAACTCCTCCGTTTTGCCGAAAATGGCGCCGTCGCTGGCAAACGGCTATCCTCTCGCCCCGCAACGGGTCGCCTGTGACGGCACGCCCGTGGAGCAGGCCAAGAGCCCTTCTGCGAGCCGGGGCGGGGGCGATCCCCGCGCCTCACTTACAAGGAAAACAACATGAACTTCTCACCCACTGCCATCACCTTCGTCCTGTACATCGGGGCGATGCTGCTGATCGGTTTCATCGCCTACCGCGCCACCAAGAACTTCGACGACTACATCCTCGGCGGGCGCAGCCTCGGCAGCCTGGTCACCGCGCTGTCGGCCGGTGCCTCGGACATGAGCGGCTGGCTGCTGATGGGCCTGCCGGGCGCGATTTTCGTCGCCGGGCTGTCGGAGAGCTGGATCGCCATCGGCCTGATCATCGGCGCCTGGCTGAACTGGCTGTTCGTCGCCGGGCGCCTGCGCGTGCACACCGAGCACAACCACAACGCGCTGACCCTGCCGGACTACTTCTCGCACCGCTTCGAGGATGACAGCCGCCTGCTGCGCATCTTCTCGGCGCTGGTGATCCTGGTGTTCTTCACCATCTACTGCGCCTCGGGCGTGGTGGCCGGTGCGCGGCTGTTCGAGAGCACCTTCGGCGTGCCCTACGACCTGGCGCTGTGGATCGGCGCGGCGGCGACCATCCTCTACGTATTCGTCGGCGGCTTCCTCGCGGT
>NZ_RBZQ01000008.1 GCF_003640395.1 Stutzerimonas urumqiensis
TGGCTGCGCGTCTCCAGTAGCTGGGCCGGCGACCGCTACGGCGGCATCGCCATTCCGCGGGTCGGCATGGAAGTGCTGGTGACCTTTCTCGAAGGCGACCCCGACCAACCGTTGGTCACCGGCTGCCTGTACCACGCCGAGCATGCCGTGCCCTATGACCTGCCGGCGAACAAGACCCGCACCCTGTTCAAGACCCTGAGCTCACCGGGAGGCGGCGGCTACAACGAGCTGCGCATCGAAGACCGCAAGGGCGCCGAGCAGATCTATGTCCACGCCCAGCGCGACTGGGACGAGAACATCGAGCACGACCAGAAGATCCGCGTCGGCCGTGAACGTCATGACACGGTGGAAGCGAACAGCTATAGCGAGTTCAAGGCCGAAGAGCACCTGACCGTCATCGGCGACCGCAAAGTGGAAGTCAAACCCGACGACCACCTCACGGTCGGCCAGACTCAACACATCAAGCTCGGCACCGCCCAACTGACCAAGGCTGGCCGCGAAATCCACCTCAAGGCCGGGCAGAAAATGGTCATCGAAGCCGGCATCGAACTGACCCTCAAGGCCGGTGGCAGCTTCATCAAGCTCGACCCGGGCGGCATCACGATCAACGGCCCGCTGGCAAAGATCAACGCCGGCGGCGCGCCGGGTAAGGGCTCGGGGATCACGATCAAGTCGCCGGTACAACCGGGGATGGCGGACAGTGACAAGGCGGGAGGGTTGCTGGAGCAGGCATCGGCCGGTTTGCTCCAACCCAAGAAGAACGTGAAAAGAACCCTTAATTTTTCGGGCTGAACCAAATGATGAACGCCAGCACCACGAAACGTCCCTTCGCACACCTCACCGGCCAAGTACTGCTGCTACTCCTGTCTTGCGGGTACTTGGCTGGCTGTTCAGCCCTACCGCTCGAACCCATCACCTATCAGGAAGCGGCCACTCGGTATCAGGAAGGCGGCGGTATCGAGAATTACCGTTGCGCGCTGGTTCCGGCCGATGAGCAGTATCACGCCCTGCGTGATGCCCAACCGATCGCCGTCGAAATAGATGAAGTGCTGTTCGTCAAACTCCACGGCACCGTCCAGGCACTGCAACAGACCGATATCACCGAGACCCGGACGGCCTACGCCCATGACGATATGGCCGCCACGCTCACCACGGTCAGGCAGTTCAACCATTCGGAATACAACGAATCGGACGACCGGCACGTCGACCTTGTCTTCGAGGCGGACGGCAAGACAGAAACCTACAAAACCTTCGGAGCGGCCTGCGGCCTCTGAGCGTCAACATGATCAACCAGGACAGGACATGACAAGGCGTCGCTACAAAATCGTTGAAAGTGTTGGCAGCCGCATCGAAGACGTGAACGGCTACGAAGATCTTGCCAAGCACCACCCTTCCGTGGGGCGGGAGCCAAACCGGGATTACGGGACCCTCAACGGTCGGCTCGAAGAGGTGCGCCATGTCGGCGGCCGCACCCTCATCAAAAAGGACTTCGTGCTGCTCGTAGACGGCAGCAACCGTTCCATCCCTGTTCCCAGCCCGCTGGCCGGCTATGTCAAAACCAGCCGCGCTTACGGCACGCTGAAAATCTATGACGCACCAACCAACGGCCAGCTGATCGGGCAGATCCTCCACCTTGACCCGGCCTTCAAGGTGAAGGACGGAGACTCAATCACCTACGGGCAGCACGTTGGCCTCCAGGCCGGAACGGACAGGGCTGGAGGGCAGCGCTACGCCATTCACGTTCACGCCGAACTCGAGGAGAGCGTTTTCAAACGCTACATCGCAGACATCGCCAACGGCACCCTGAGCCCGGATGGGCCCGAGCCGGCAGTCGACGAACGAGCAACACGTCCTAATCAAGGCCGTTGGTGCTATCCCTGCACACCTTCGGCAGGCCATGCACTGCAGCACCTGACTGGATTGAGCAAAGCCAAAAGCGGCTTCTATCCTTTTGGCGAGAATGGGCTTTGGCATGGCGGCGTGCATTTCGACGAGGGCACGGCGCCAGTGTTCGATCAGTCGAGCGTACGCTGCATGGCCGACGGCGAAGTGATCGCCTACCGCGTCGACGAACGCTACCCGGTCAGCGAGTTCACAGACGGCACTCCACAGGTCAGGCGCGCGCCCTTTTCCACGGGGTTCGTGCTCGTCAAGCACAGTCTTCAGCCGCCACCGCTCAGGAACGCTGACGGCAGCATCTCCGTCGGGCAAACGCCTCCAAGCCTGACGCTCTATAGCCTCTACATGCACCTGCTGGACTGGACGGGCTACCAGGCGCAACCGGACCTGCCTCGGCCCGCCTTCTGGCCGACTACCCGGCACACCGTCAATACGCGGGATGACGGCTTGACCGTCCGCGCCGGCCCGAGCAAGAACGCCGCCAAGCTAGCCGAGCTGTCCAAAGGCGCCGAAATCGTCATTGGCGAAACGAAAGGCGAATTCAGCAAGCTGGTCAGCGTGGTCGGCGGAACGACCCAACCCGCCTTGGCTGCCGACGAGAACGGTCAACTGCCCGGCTATGTATTCACCAAGCTGCTCAAACCCCACAGCGCGCCGGCGAAGTACGGCAGTGTCGTCGTCCTCGATAGCGGGCTGCCGATCAGGGCCGGCGACCTGATCGGTCATCCGGGCCTGTACCAGAATCACGACAGCGCTGTCCAGCAGATGGTCCATGTCGAGTTCTTCAGCTGCGACGATGTCCCCGCCTTTATCGCCCAAAGCCGCGCCTGGGCCAGCCGCTTGCCCGACGGCCAGAAAACCCTGCTCAAGGTCCATAAAGGCGCCAGCAAACTGATCGCGCACCGGGACGGCATCAACGCCGATAACCCACCCAAGCTGGGCGACGACGGCACGCAGATCGGCGTCGACCTGATCATTCCTCAATCTTTACTGGATGGACTCCCCGCTTCGAGCAAAATCCAGGTCAAGAATGGCGCCCACACCATGCACTGGTGGCGGCTGGACGGCCTGTTCGCCGACGCTAACGGCAATCCCATCGACGGCTGGCTCGCCGAGCAAGAGCTGATCACCACGCGCCACAGCCCCTGGGAGTGGGAAGGTTTTCAATGCATCGAGGAAACCGGAACACCCGTCGAAAAACTCGCCTACGCCTTGAATGCCCGCAGTCTGTTGAGCGCAGACGAACAGCAGAACTACCGGGCGCAGATCAACAAGGCAGATGGCGGCCCCATCTTGGCGCTAACCCGGCTGCATGACATCGTCGACATCGACAAGAACGGTGTGCTGACCAGCAAGGAAATTCGGGCCGCGCTAGCCAAACCCTGGCAGGCGCAGCTCTTCGGTCAGCTGATAACCCGATATGAAAGCGAGTGGTTCTGGAACAAGAGCAAGTGGGATGAGCTTGATCCATTGTTAGCGGAAGAGCCCGGAGCGCCAAACCTTGTTTGGGAAGCGGAAAAGCAGCGAATCGAGAAGCTGGGCTGGTGGAAAGAGCTAGCGGGACAGCATGGCATTAGCGGGGAAGGATTAGCTTGGCACGTCCATGCTCCCATGATCGCGGTCAGCTTCACGCGAGCTGAAAAAAATACCTGCTCAAAATGCAATAAAAAAATCTCTATAACTTATGAGCTGATGAAAAAGATATGCCCAAGCAGTACAACAGACGACTTCATAAAGGGCTTTATCCTACACACCGATAGATTGTTTGAGAAATACGAAATAACTTCTTGCGCCCAAGTAACCCATCTGCTCGCACAGGCCAAGCATGAAACAAGAAAATTTACCGCATTTCGTGAGTCACTCTATTACTCCAGCTATACTGCACAAAGCCTATATAACATGGCACCCACAGCAATCAACAATGGCTTCACCCGCAAAGGCCTAACCTTTGCCACACATACGGAAAAGCTTAGATATATCGAAGATCATCTTCTGAAGAATGATGCAGGATATGGCCAGCATTGCTTTGGCAGCAGCGAATATCCAGAAAATGATTACCGGGGGCGCGGTTTACTACATCTTACGCATTACTCGAATTATAAGTCGTGTGCCTTGGCAATAGGGAAGCCGATCGCTGCTGTACCTACACTGGTAGAAAGTGACGTAGCGGTAATTGTCGAAACCGGGCTTTGGTTTTGGAAAAGTAACAGACTGAAAACCTACGCAGAAGATGCTAGCCTGACCGAAGAAGATGCCGTAGAAAAAATCACGCGGATAATTAACGGCGGAACAAAAGGGCTCGCAGAAAGAAAGCAGTTCAAACGCGAGATCACTAAGGAATTTATTAAATTGTACGGAGACTGCTCTGTATGAATACAACCAATCTTGTACTGTGCGCAATTTCTCTTATTTTTTCAATTAACAAATCTTACGCTGACAGTTTAGCGTGTGCGGAAAAAACCGTAGACGATATATACAACCCGATCCTGCTGGGTGATGACACTGCAATACGTTTCAAAAAATCAGAAACGCCAATTGATCCGGATGGAAATATTTTCCCAATCATAATAGTGGCCGAGGAATGCGATACGGGAAGCGAAACGCAGTTCGCAGAGCTACCCTATCTGGGTGATCTAGGGGAAGTGGATAGCGCCTTCTTGGCAGACTCAGATTTCGACGGCAAGGCAGAACTCTTCGTCATTCATAGAGTGGCTCTGAACTCCGATACCGGTATCAGTTACGGCTCCGACTACTTTACAACGCAGGTATACAAACGCCTAGATCCCCTCGTATACGAACGGAACGAGCGCATCAGTGCATACTTCGGTGCGGGAGGGGACGTTCTGTCATCACCTACGAGTGACAAAGTCATATACGATTACCCTTACAAATCCGAGACTGCCATCAAAAGCAGACTAGCTTCCGCACAATACAAAGCTTGGCTCGAGCAGAAGCGCATCATTACCCGCATATTGCGCAAGACATACTTACATGACCAAGCCAACGTCGCGGACCGAACTGCAAAGTATTTAATAGCTGGCGACGAAGTTCTAGTGCTTGATCACAAAGCAGGTTGGCTGGAGATAGTGTTTCAAAACAACAAAAAAGTGGAAATTAAGGGATGGATACAGTGCAAGGACACTCTCGAATGTGCCAGCAGGTGACACTGATTATCCTGCCGAACCTGCGCGCGCTGCAGCCCAACCATTTTCAGAGCATATTGCTTTCATCCTGAGGACCATTAAAAAAAACGCGCCCGAAGGCGCGCTAAAGATCAAGCGCACGCGGTATTACTTCACTTGTGCCTTCAAATCCCGGCGCATCAGGGTTTTGACCTTCACCAGGTGATCATTCTCCTGATCGAGGGCGTGTTTGAAGTCCTTGGCGATGTTGCTGTGGCCGCCGGCTTCGGCCAGTTCGATCAGCAGCTCCCAGGCGGCGTTGTCGGTCAGTTCGATCGTCAGGAGCGCGTTCATGCATTGTTCGACGTTGGTGCGCGGGTCGGTGATGACCTGCAGCGGGCCGACGCCCAGCACGCCCACCACATCGGCACATGGGGTTTGTGCAGTCGGGTCGGCGCCGAGGGTTTCGATGTGCTTCGCCACGAGCATCATGTGCTCGTACTCCTCGTCGCGGATGTGCTGGAGCGTGCCGATCAGCGCGCTGTCCGGCGTATCCGAGCCCTTGACCTTGGCGATCATGGCGTCGTAGAGCCGTACCCCGTTGCGTTCATACGCCAGGCGCTCGCCCATCTTGTCCAGCAGGACCTCGGGACTCTTGCCGCGCATCATGTCGAAGGACGACTTCAGCATGCCCTTGGCTGAGCCCGGAATGGGCACCGAGCCGATTCGATCCGCTTCGGCCGTTCGTACCGCGCGCTCGGCCATCATGCCGGCGGAATCGCCGGGCACGTCGGGGTGAATGTCATTGACGGCGTCGAGCAGGCGCTCGGTGTCTTTCGGCGACATCTGTATGCCAGTGAGGTTGGTTCCCAGTTTCGCTGCGTGTGCCATGGTTGATCTCCTCGTTTCTTATCAGGAAGCCTTGCGCATCAGTTCGGTGCCCGGCGCCCACTGGTAGCCGGCCGAGACGATGTCCGCGGCAATGCCCTGGGAATTGAGCTGGGTGCGGTAAGCGAGCGAGTTCTGCGGCTCCTGCGCCTTGTCGACATATTGGGTACCGCTGGAACGCAGGTTGACTTCGGCGGCCAGTACCTTGCGGACGAAATCGCGCTGGCTCTTGAACTGGACCATCTGGGGCAGCGGCCCGCCGAGGATTTCTGCCGGGTCGCGGCGTTCGATCTGCTTGAAATGCTCGCAGGCGATGTTCAGGTGGCCGAGTTCGTAGTCGAGGAAGCGCTCCCAGATCGCCTTGATACGCGGGTTGGTTTCCTGGTCGGCGCAGCTGGCATAGGCGTAGACCTCCATCGCTTCGTGGACCAGCCATTTCTCCATGAAGCTTTCCATCGGGTCGGCCAGCGAGCCGTACTGGGTCACATGCTGCTCCTCGACCGAGGCGATCTCGGCGTAGAGCTGGCGTGCCAGCGGATCGGCGAACAGCGGACCGACGTTCTGGTAGTAGTCATGCGTCTGGAATTCGGCGGCGGTGATCAGCGCGCAGTGGATCTTGGTGATGAGCGCCGCCTCGTCCTTGGCGTAGCTGTCGCGCAGATCGTTGTCGGGGTGGCGATGGTGTTCTGAGGTCGGCCGGCCGGGCACGATGTCGGTGTACCCCTGGAGGATGTTGTTGGGGTCCTTGCCTTCCAGGCGGTCGAGCATGGCCGAGTAGCGATAGAGGTGGTCGAAGTCTTCGAGTAGGCCGTAGCGATACGTCTGCGCCTGATAAGGGTCGGGTTCGCTCTGGGCCACGGCGGCGGTGACTTCGATCGCCACCTGCTCATAGGCGATGGTGGTTTCCAGCGGCGAGTGATCGGCACCGATCAGCCAGTTGACCATCGTTGCCTGGTGCTGCTCAACGCGGCGAATCTCGGCGAGCGGCTGGCGCAGCTGGCCGGTGATACGGGAGATGCCGTGCTTCAGACGCAACGCGTCCGTCTCGACACCGTTCATGAGGATAATGCGTACGCGGGTGAAGGCATCATCGTCGAGTTTGCTGATCGGCTTGCCAGCCATTTCCTTCCATGTGAACTGCTGTTTCTCCAGTGGCGTGCCTTTGTTGTCGAGGATTCCATCGAGTCGGGTCATGACGCCTCCGGGCGGAAAAGGACGAATCGGAAAGAGCCCTATCGAAAGGGCCGCTCCAGAAGAGACGGAGGCCGGACTTAACAATTCCCGAATAACGGCAGGGTCTTTCCGCTGACAAGACGGACGGTTTGCTGCTCGTCCCTACGGTTGAACGCGCCGGAAGACGCAGCCCTTTGAGCTGGGGGCTCGGCCGTTTCGCTCAGCGAATGTCGAGGGCACGGAGCCGCGCCGTCCGTTCGTCGGCTGGCAGCGCGGCGAGGTCGGCGACACGCCGATGGAAGCGGTGCCAATCGCCGTCCACCTCGGCGAACAGCGCGGCGAAGGCATCGACCCATTGGTCGTACAGGCCGAACGGCACCAGCACGGCATTGTTGAGCGGCTGCTCGAACCAGCCGTCGAAGCGTCGATCGCCCTGCCAGGGCCCGTCGCGCAGCGCCGCATAATCGCTACGCAAACGCAGGAACTCGGCCTCCTTGCGCGCACGCTTGACGGCATCCGGGATGGCTTGGGCATAGAGCGCGCGCAGCCGCTCCCGCGTTGCCAACATCAGCGCCACCCATTGCCGCCGCCGTGTTTCGACCGCCGGGTCCGGCGCCGGCAAACCGCGTGCGACGCGCCACTGGCCCAGGCCTTCACGGGCGACGAAGCTGGCGTAGGACTCGTTGAAGGCCGTATCGCCTTCGACATAGACGCGCTGATGGGCCAGCTCGTGAAAAATCAGCGCGGCCAGCGCCTGATCGTCTCGCCGCAACATGCTGCTCAGCAGCGGATCGTCGAACCAGCCGAGCGTCGAGTAGGCCTCGACCCCGGCGACATCGGTATCCAAGCCGCGCAGCGCCAGCCGGGCCGCCTGGGCTCGGGCCCGGCCCTGGTCGAAATAACCGCGGTACGCCACGCAACCGGCGACGGGAAAGCAGTGCTCGATCGGCTCGACCGAAAACGCCGGCGTGGCGAAGAGGTTCCACACCACATAGGGACGATTGAGGTCGGCGTAGAGGCGATAACTGTCGTTGTCCGGCAGGCCCAGCCGCGCCGAAGCGAACCGGCGGGCGTCCAGCGCCGTGGCCAGTCGCGCACGCAAGCGCGGATCGCGCGCCGGATCGGCAATGATCTCGGCGACCGGCTCGCGCGCCGTCAACAGGCGCAGATGCCCGGCGGCCAGTTGCCCGTAATAGGTGCTGCAACCGCTGGTCGTCAGCGCCAGCAACAACGGAACCCAAAGGTACCTTCGGATGTCAGCACTGGCGGTCTTGCGGGTAGGCATGGCAGCTCCAACGCCAGATGAACGCATCCCCGTGCCTTGCGCGATCGCATGCGATACGGGACGAGGCTCGACAGTCTGACCGCAGATCCGGCGCGCCGTCTCGGTGAGCCGCAATCGCGCCAGCCGCCGGCGGCGCATCGATGGAGTTTCACCATGCGCTTGTTGCTGACGCTACTGCCGCTCGTCCTGCTCGGCGGCTGTTCCCTGTGGATGCCACGGCATGACCCGGACCAGGCCTGGGTCACGCTGGCACCCGAAGCCGACACCCACTTGCACGCCCTCGAAGTCGACGACGCGGCGCTGGACGATCATCGCTTTTTCCAGGTCAGCCCGGGCAGCCACACCCTCGGCGTCCTCTATCGCTTCCAGGTGGCCCCCGAGAATGTCGGTGGCGCTGCGGGGCCGCTGGAGCGCGAATGCCTGCTCGTGGTCGAGTTCCCTGAGTTCAAGGCCGGCGACCGTTACCGTCTCGAAGCCGGCGGCCATGGCTTCCGCCCCTGGGCCAAGCTCTATGACCAGCACGACTTCCTGCTCGCCCGCGGCAGCGAACAGGGATGCGGCGACAATCTGGCGAGCCGCTGAACGCCGGCTGCGCCTGCCGGCGCTGCGCGGTGCCATCACCGGGTAAAAGCCCGAAACAACCTGCCGGTGGCAAAGCCGCAGCCGGGTCGGCAAGATGGCCTGCGTAAACAACCCATTGGGATAGCCGTATGCAACGTGTTCTCAGCCTTTTCCTGGCCTTCAGCGTCGCCCTGACGTTGAGCCTCGACGTTCATGCCAAGCGCTTTGGCGGCGGCAAGAGCTTCGGTTCGGCACCGAGCCATCAGACGCGCCAGATCCAGCAACAGCGCAACGACGCCGTCGCCCCGACCGCTGCCCGTCAGCCCGCCACCAGCGGTGCATCACGCTGGCTCGGCCCTTTGGCCGGCATCGCGGCGGGCGGTCTGCTGGCCTCGATGTTCATGGGCGATGGCTTCGAGGGGCTGCAACTGCTCGACATCCTCCTCTTCGGCCTGATCGCCTTCCTGCTGTTCCGCTTCCTGGCGGCACGCAAGCGCCAGCAGCAGCCCGCCATGGCCGGGCATGCGCCCATGCACCGCGAGGCGCCCGCAGCGGCCCCTCTCTTCGGTGGCGTCGCACCGGCTCCGGTGATCAATGCCCCCGCGTGGTTCAACGAACAGCGTTTCATCGAGGCGGCTCGCGAACACTTCCTCTCGCTGCAGCAGCACTGGGACGCGAACGAGATGGACAAGATCAGCGAGTTCGTCACGCCGCAGCTGCTGGAATTCCTCAAGAAGGAACGCGCCGAGCTGGGTGATGGCTACCAGTCGACCTACATCGATGACCTGAGCATCCAGCTCGACGGCGTCGACGACAATGCCGAGAAGACGGTCGCGACCCTGACCTTCAGCGGCGTGGCCAAGACCTCCCGCTTCGATCAGGGTGAAGCCTTCAGCGAAAGCTGGCGGATGGAACGTGCCGCGGGCGAAAACCAGCCGTGGCTGGTCGCAGGCATCCGTCAGAACGCCTGACCCCCAGCGCCCGGACGACCCGTCCGGGCGCTTCGGTTGAAAAAGGCTATCGCACCGATAGCTTGGCGCGACGCCAGATTGGTCTACCTTTTCTCCAGTTTCGTCCGGAGAGAGGAGACCTTGCATGCTGGCCTCGTTGCTACCTGCACTGCGTGAACTGGCGCTACCGCTGCGCCTGAGACTCTGGGATGGCCGGGAAATGGACCTCGGCCCCTCGCCCACCGTGACCCTGTCGCTCCGGGACCCCAATCTCATCACCGACCTGGCGCACCCCAGTCTCGACCTGCTCGGCTCGGCGTACGTCGAAGGCCGCATCGATCTCGACGGGCCACCGCTGGACATCATCCAGATCGGCGATACCCTCGCCAGCCGTCTTGGCCAGGACGTCGAATCAACGCCGCAGCGCCTCCCCCATGACAAGGAAACCGACGCCCAGGCGATTTCCTATCACTACGACCTGTCCAACGATTTCTATCGCCTCTGGCTCGATCGCGACATGGTCTATTCCTGTGCGTATTTCGAGACAGGCCAGGAAGACCTCGAACAGGCCCAGCAGGCGAAATTGCGCCACCTGTGCCGCAAGCTGCGCCTCAAGCCCGGCGAGCGCCTGCTCGATGTCGGTTGCGGCTGGGGTGGCCTGGCGCGGTTCGCCGCACGCGAGTTCGGTGCAGAGGTGTTCGGCATCACGCTGAGCCAGGCGCAGCTGGCGCTCGCGCGGGAGCGCGCCGCGGCCGAAGGTTTGCAGGACCGCATCCGGTTCGAGCTGATGGACTACCGCGACCTGCCGCAGGATGAGCGCTTCGACAAGATCGTCAGCGTCGGCATGTTCGAACACGTCGGGCATGCCAACCTGACGCTGTATTGCCAGACGCTCGCCAACGCGGTGCGCCCCGGCGGCCTGGTGATGAACCACGGCATCACGGCCCGGCATGTCGACGGGCGCCCGGTCGGGCATGGTGCAGGTGAATTCATCGACCGCTACGTGTTCCCCCATGGCGAGCTGCCGCATCTGGTCAAGATCGGCAGCTGCATCAGCGAACACGGCTTGGAGATCGTCGACGTCGAGAGCTTGCGCCTGCACTACGCCCGTACCCTCTCGTTCTGGAGCGAGCGGCTCGAAGCGCAGCTGGACGCCGCACGCAGCCTGGTGCCGGAAAAGGCATTGCGCATCTGGCGCATCTACCTGGCGGGCTGTGCCTACGGCTTCCGGCGCAACTGGATCAACCTGCACCAGATCCTCGCCAGCAAGCCGCTGCCCGATGGCTCGCACGAGCTGCCCTGGAGCCGTGCCGACCTGTATCGCTGAGCGGACGGCACGCTTGCCGCCGGCCGAAGCCAGCGGTAGCGTGCGCGGATTCCCGCCGGCGAGTCCGCCATGTCGTTACCGAACGTCCGCCTCCGCGTTGTCCTGATCAGCCTGGCGATTCTGCTCGGCCTACTGCTGAGCATGCTCTGGGCGGGCAAGGTCGCCGAGCGCCGCGCCTGGGCCGAGCGCAGCCAGGAGGCGCATGGCCAGCTGGAGCTGTATGGCCAGGCGATCAACACCCTGGTCGAGCGCTTCCAGTCGGTTCCGGCCCTGCTGGCGCTCGACAGCGACATCCGCACGCTGCTGCAGAATCCCGAGGATCGCCTGCTGCGCGAGCAGCTCAACCGACGCCTGGAACACCAGAACGAAGCCGCCGGCTCCGCCGTGCTCTACCTGCTCGACCGCGACGGCCAGACCATCGCGGCCAGCAACTGGAACGACTGGAGCAGCTTCGTCGGCAATAACTATGGCTTCAGGCCTTACTTTCGCGATGCCATCGCCAACGGCTCCGGCCGCTATTTCGCGGTGGGCGTCACCACCGGTATCCCGGGCTATTTCCTCTCCCATGCGGTGCGCGACGACCACGGCGCCGTGATCGGCGTCCTCGTCGTCAAGCTCGAGCTCGAAGCCCTGCAACGCGAATGGGTCGGCCAGCCGGGCGTGCTGCTGGTCGCCGATTCGCTGGACATCGTCATCCTGGCCAACCGTCCCGCCTGGCGCTTTCGCTACCTGCACCCGCTCAGCGACGAAACCCGGGCGCGCCTGGTGGCCGCGCGGCGCTATGCCGAGCAGAGCCTGCAGCCGCTGATGGCCGAGCCGATCCAGCCATTCGACACAGAGGCGCCACGCTGGCGAGTCGACGGGCCTGACGGGCGGCGCAACTACCTCTGGCAGCGCCTCGAGCTACCGGAAGAGGGCTGGACGCTGCACCTGTTGCTCGAGCCGCAGATGATTTCGGAAAGCGTGCGCAGCTACCGCATGGCGGCGGCCGGCGTCTGGATGACGCTGGCCTTCCTGCTCCTGTTTCTGGCGCAGCGCCGCAAGACGCGCCGTCTCGAACAGCGCAGCCGCAGCGAACTGGAACACCTGGTACAGGCCCGCACGCAGGAACTGCGGCAGGCGCAGGAAGGCCTGGTGCATGCCGCCCGCATGGCCGCGCTCGGACAGATGTCGGCGGCCCTCGCCCATGAGATCAACCAGCCCCTGACGGCGCTGCGCATGCAGCTTGGCAGCCTGCGCCTGCTGCTCGACAGCGATCGTCCCGGCGAGGTCCGCGAAGGGCTGGGCCGGGTCGAGGGGCTGATCGAACGCATGGCCGGCCTGACCGGCCACCTCAAGACCTTCGCCCGCAAGAGCCCGGCGGGCCTCGCCGAACGGCTGCGCCTGAACGACGTGCTCGAACAGGCCCTGCAACTGCTGGCCCCGCGCATTCGCGCCGAGCAGGTTCAGGTCGATCGCCGCGATTGCACCGACGCCTGGGTCGCCGGCGATGCCATTCGGCTGGAGCAGGTGCTGATCAACCTGCTGCACAACGCGCTCGACGCGATGGCCGACAACACCGAGCGCCGGCTCGATCTGGCCTGTGGGCGCGAGGGCGAGCGCTGGGTGCTGCGCATCGCCGACAACGGCGGAGGCATCGCCGAGGCGGATCTGGCCCACGTCTTCGAGCCCTTCTTCACCACCAAGCCGGTCGGACAGGGCCTCGGCTTGGGGCTGGCCGTTTCCTATGGCATCGTGCGCGACCTCGGCGGCGAGCTGGAAGCGGGCAACCACGCGGATGGCGCGGTCTTCACCCTGCGCCTGCCGGCCGTGGACGACGCACGCAGCACCGGCCGGCCGGGCCCTCTCGTCACGGAGCAGCAGACATGAACGGACAGGTGATCTTCATCGATGACGAAGCGGCCATCCGTCAGGCCGTGCAGCAATGGCTCGAGCTGTCGGGCTTTTCCGTGCGCACCTGCGACAGCGCCCAGCAGGCGCTAAATCTCATCGATCGCCACTTCGCCGGCGTGGTCATCAGCGACGTGCGCATGCCCGGCATCGATGGTCTGTCGTTGCTGGAGCAACTGGTGGCGCTGGATGCCGAGCTGCCGGTGATCATGGTTACCGGTCACGGAGACGTGCCGATGGCGGTGCAGGCCCTGCGCCAGGGCGCCTATGACTTCATCGAAAAGCCCTTCACTCCCGAGCGCCTGCTCGACAGCGTGCGACGCGCCCAGGACAAGCGCCGCCTGGTCTGCGAAAACCGGCAGCTGCGCGAACAGTTCCAGCGCAAGGACCGCATCGAATCCCAGTTGCTGGGCGTTTCCCGGGCCATGGAAACCCTGCGCCGGCAGGTGCTCGAACTCGCCGGCACCAGCGTCAACGTGCTGCTGCGCGGCGAGACCGGCAGTGGCAAGGAACGCGTGGCGCGCTGCCTGCACGACTTCAGCCGGCGTGCCGCCAAGCCCTTCGTGGCGCTCAATTGCGCGGCCATCCCGGAGACCATCTTCGAGAGCGAGCTGTTCGGCCACGAGAGCGGTGCCTTCACCGGCGCGCAGGGCAAGCGCATCGGGCGCATCGAGCACGCCGACGGCGGCACGCTGTTCCTCGACGAGGTGGAAAGCCTGCCGCTCGCCCAGCAGGCCAAGCTGCTGCGCGTGCTGCAGGAGCGGACGTTCGAGCGACTCGGCTCCAACCGCAGCATCCAGGTCGACCTGCGGGTGATCAGCGCCGCCAAGCCGGACTTGCTCGACGAAGCCCGCGCCGGGCGTTTTCGCGAGGACCTCGTGTACCGGCTGAATCTCGCCGAGCTGCATATCCCGCCGTTGCGCGAGCGGCGCGAGGACATCCCGGTGCTGTTCGAGCATTTCGCCGCCCAGGCGGCCGAGCGCCATGGCCGCGAGGCACCTGCCCTCGCGCCCGCCGAGCTGGCCCATCTGCTCGGCCACGACTGGCCGGGCAACGTGCGCGAGCTGATCAACGCCGCCGAACGCCATGCCCTGGGCCTGTCGGGCCATTCATCGCCGCCCGCCAGCGATCAATCCCTCGCCGCGCAGCTCGAAGCCTTCGAGGCGCAGTGCCTGCACAAGGCGCTGCAACAGTGCCGCGGCAACATCGGCGAGGTGATGGCGCTGCTGCAACTGCCCCGCCGCACCCTGAACGAGAAGATGCAGCGCCACGGCATCTCGCGGCAGGACTACCTTCCCGCGGGCGCCGAAGACGACTGACGGGTCCCGGCCTCGGCAGTTTTCCGCCTATCGATTCCTGTCCATCGGCAATTTTCCGCTTATCGGACGGCCTGAACCCGCAGGCCAGAGCCATCCAAATGATGGCACGGCATGTGCTATAGCTTAGGCGTGCCGCCCAGCGGCCAACGGCTGCGCCCCGTGCGCACCAGCGCCGGCTCCGCCAGCGCCGGGCTCCGGCCCAACGACCAATAACAATGACGGAGAAGCTCCATGAGACTGTCCAAGCGCGTCACCCTGTTTGCCGCCGCCGCGGCATTCACTGCCAGCACGGCTGCGATCGCAGCGCCCACGTTCATCAACATCCTCACCGGCGGCACCAGCGGGGTTTACTACCCGATCGGTGTGGGCCTGTCGCAGCTGTACAACGAGATCGACGGCGCCAAGACCTCGGTGCAGGCCACCAAGGCCTCGGTCGAGAACCTGACCCTGCTGCAAGCCGGTCGCGGCGAGCTGGCCCTGGCCCTCGGCGACTCGGTGGCCGATGCCTGGAACGGCGTCGAAGACGCCGGCTTCAAGGCCCCGCTCAAGCGTCTGCGCGCGATCGCCGTGGCGTACCCCAACTACATCCAGATCGTCGCCAGCGAAGAGTCGGGCATCGAGACCCTGGAAGACCTCAAGGGCAAGCGCATCTCCGTCGGCGCGCCCAAGTCGGGCACCGAACTCAACGCCCGCGCGATCCTCAAGGCCGCCGGCATGAGCTACGACGACATGGACCGGGTGGAATTTTTGCCCTACGCCGAGTCGGTCGAGCTGATCAAGAACCGCCAGCTCGACGCCACCCTGCAGTCCTCGGGCCTGGGCATGGCCGCGATCCGCGACCTGGCCTCGACCATGCCGGTGAACTTCGTCGCCATCCCGGCCGAAGTCGTCGAGAAGATCGGCAGCCCGGCCTACCAGCCTGGCGTCATCCCGGCCGGTACCTATGACGGCCAGGAGAAGGACGTGCCCACGGTCGCGATCAACAACATCCTGGTCAGCCATGAAAAGGTGCCGGAAGAGATCGCCTACCAGATGACCAAGCTGATGTTCGAAAACCTCGACAGCCTGGCCAACGCCCACTCGGCAGCCAAGTCGATCAACCTCGACACGGCGGCCAAGAACCTGCCGATCCCGCTGCACCCCGGCGCCGAGCGCTACTACAAAGAAGTCGGCGCGCTCAAGTAAGCGCCCCGCGGGAGCGGGCTCACCGCTCCCGCCACCGGTTCGCGGCCAGGTCCTCTGGTCGACGCGAACACCCCTAATCCGCGAGATCACCCTTGCAGTGAGAGTATTCCCATGAGCGAGAGCCAAGGGCTGCACGACAGCCCCAGCCAATGGCCGAAAGCGATCTTCTACGTCGCGCTGCTGTTTTCGGCGTATCAGATCATCACCGCCGCCTTTCACCCGTTTTCGAGCCAGATTCTGCGCGCCGGGCACGTGGGCTTCCTGCTGCTGCTGGTCTACCTGTGCTATCCCGCGGCTGGCCAGGGCCGACCCTGGCAACCCCTGGCCTGGCTGCTCGGCCTGGCCGGCATGGCGACCGCGTTCTACCAGTGGTGGTTCGAGGCGGACCTGATCCAGCGCTCCGGCAGCCTGACGACCGCGGACATGATCATCGGCATCATGCTGATCGTGCTGGTATTCGAAGCCGCGCGACGCGTCATGGGCCTCGCCTTGCCGATCATCTGCGGCCTGTTCCTGGCCTATGGATTGTTCGGCGAATACCTGCCGGGTGACCTGGCCCACCGCGGCTATGGCCTCGACCAGATCGTCAACCAGCTGTCCTTCGGTACCGAAGGGCTCTACGGCACGCCGACCTACGTTTCGGCGACCTACATCTTCCTGTTCATCCTGTTCGGCTCGTTCCTCGAGCAGGCGGGGATGATCAAGCTCTTCACCGACTTCGCGATGGGCCTGTTCGGCCACAAGCTCGGCGGCCCGGCAAAGGTCTCGGTGGTGTCTTCGGCATTGATGGGCACCATCACCGGGTCCGGCGTGGCCAACGTGGTGACCACGGGCCAGTTCACCATCCCGCTGATGAAGCGTTTCGGCTACCGCGCGGCATTCGCCGGCGGGGTCGAGGCCACGTCAAGCATGGGAAGCCAGATCATGCCGCCGGTGATGGGCGCCGTCGCCTTCATCATGGCCGAGACGATCAACGTGCCCTTCGTCGAAGTCGCCAAGGCGGCGCTCATTCCGGCGCTGCTGTACTTCGGCTCGACCTTCTGGATGGTCCACCTCGAGGCCAAGCGCGCCAACCTGCGCGGCCTGCCCAAGGAGGAATGCCCGAGCGCCTGGGGCGCGGTGAAGGAGCGCTGGTACTTGCTCATCCCGCTGGGCGTGCTGATCTTCCTGCTGTTCTCCGGCCGCACGCCGATGTTCTCCGGCACCATCGGGCTGGCGCTGACGGCGATCGTCATCCTCGGCTCGGCGATCATCCTCAAGGTGTCCTCGACCGCGCTGCGTATCGCCTTCTGGGTGGCGCTCGGCGTGCTCTGCGCGGGCTTCTTCCAGCTCGGGATCGGCGTGGTCTTCGCGGTGATCGGCCTGCTGGTGGCGGTCTGCTGGTTCATCAAGGGCGGCCGCGACACCCTGACCATCTGCCTGCATGCCCTGGTCGAAGGTGCGCGCCATGCGATCCCGGTCGGCATCGCCTGCGTGCTGGTCGGCGTGATCATCGGCATCGTGACGCTCACTGGCGTGGCCTCCACCTTCGCCGGCTACGTGCTGGCCATCGGCAAGGACAACCTGTTCCTGTCGCTGGTGCTGACCATGCTGACCTGCCTGGTGCTGGGCATGGGCATCCCGACCATTCCCAACTACATCATCACCAGCTCGATCGCAGCGCCGGCGCTGCTGGACCTGGGCGTGCCGCTGATCGTCTCGCACATGTTCGTCTTCTACTTCGGCATCATGGCCGACCTCACGCCGCCGGTGGCGCTGGCCTGCTTCGCCGCGGCGCCGATCGCCAAGGAGCGACCGCTGAAGATCAGCCTGTGGGCGGTGCGTATCGCCGTCGCCGGCTTCGTGGTGCCCTTCATGTCGGTGTACGACCCGGCGCTGATGATGCAAGGCGGCGACTGGGGCGCGACGATCTACATGCTGCTCAAGGCCGCCTTCGCGATCGGCCTGTGGGGCGCGGTCTTCACCGGCTATCTGCAGCAGCCGATGACCTGGTGGGAACGCATCCTGGCCTTCGCTGCCGGCGTTGCGATGATCCTGGCGATGCCGATGACCGATGAGATCGGCTTCGCGCTCGGTGCGATCTTCGTCGCGCAGCACTACTGGCGCGCCCGTCGCGCGGCACCGGCGATCGCCTGATGCTCGGTCTGTGCCTGGGGTTGGCGGGGGTGGTGTGGGCCGAGGTGCCCACACCCACCTTCACGCTGGCCTGGAAACACACCATCGAGAAGATTCGCTGGGAAGAGGATTACCGCGTCGCGCCGGAGGGTTTGCTACTCCAGGGCGCGCGGGTCAAGGGTTCAGGCGCCGGCATGGAAATTCCCGCCGACGCCGAACTGCGCGAGGGCGCCTGGCACTACAAGCGCCAGCTCCCGCCCCTGCAACCCCTGCGCGTCGGGCGAACGCCCGAAGCCGGGGATTACCAACTGTGCTTCGATCAACGTTGCCACCCGATGAGCGAATGGCTCGGCCCGCCAAAAGCGAGCCAGCCGGCGCTCGAACTGTGGAGCTGCACCGTCTCGACGGCCGCCAGCCCCACCTCTTCGTCCTACCCGGTCGAGGATTGAAACCAGCGGCCGGCCACGCCGGCCCGCGGGTTCCACGTGGAACCGCTCACCTCGCCTGCCACTGTCCCTTGCTGGCCCCTTCGCAGGCAGGCTTCAGAAAGCGCGCATCCGTCGCCACGCCGTAGTAGTGGATGTCCTGCCGATAGGGCATGTTCGACACCTGGGCGTTCTGGCAGACCCCGAACGCACCCGCCGGGCAGCGCTCGACGAACTCGACTTCCACCGTTTGGCCAGGCAACGACGGCTTGCAGAAGCCGGTGCGAAACATCGCATCGGGAATGGTGCGGTTCTCCTGGCAGACGGTGACCTCCACCCGCTCGGATCGCGAATGCACGACACAGGCCTGCCCCAGCGCATCGCCGGCCAGGCACGATAGAAGCAACAACCCCAGGCAGCGCATCGGCGATCCTCCTCGAAGGCGCGCGACTCTAGCATGCCGATCGGGCCCGCTGCTTTACGGCGGTCGCGAAGCGGCGCACCATCCGGCGCATGCTCCGCCATATCCCCACCCACCTGATCGCTGGCCCGCTTGGCGCCGGCAAGACCAGCACCTTGCGCGCCCTGCTGACGCAGCGTCCCGCCGGTGAGCGCTGGGCCGTGCTGATCAACGAGTTCGGCCAGATCGGCCTCGACCTCGCCCTGCTCCAGGACGCCGCCGGCAACGGCGCGCACCTGGCCGAGATCGCCGGCGGCTGCCTGTGCTGCGTCAACGGCGCGCCGTTCCAGATCGGCCTCGCACGCCTGCTGCGCCAGGCCCAGCCGGACCGGCTGTTCATCGAGCCTTCCGGTCTCGGGCATCCCCAGACGCTGCTCGCTCAGTTGAGCCGTTCGCCGTGGAACGATGTGCTCGCCGTGCAGCCTTGTGTGATGGTGCTCGACGCCTCCGCGCTGGCGCAGGGCGCCGCGCTGCCGCCGAGCCAGCACGACGCCCTGGCGCTGGCCGAGTTGCTGGTGATGAACAAGTCCGAGGCGCTGGATACGACCGGGCGCGCCTCGCTGGCGGGGCGATTCGCCGATCACCGGCTGTACTGGACCCAACAGGGTGAGCTGCCGATCGATCAACTGCCCGGCATTGCGCGGCGGGCCGGCGGAACGAGCGATCCGGCCGAGCCCGTCGCCGAGCCGCCACGGCTGTGGCTCGATCCGACGCAGCCGCAGTGCGATGTCCAGTCACAGGGCGAGGGCTGGAGCATTGGCTGGCGCTGGCACCCAAGCCAGCGGCTGGTGCGTGAGCATCTGCTGGACTGGCTGGGCACGCTCGCCTGGCAGCGCGCCAAGCTGGTGCTTCAGGACGACGGCGGTCGTTGGCTGTCGGGCAACGCGACCGTTGGGGATGCCGTCGTGCTGCGACCCAGCGAATGGCGTCGCGATTCACGCATCGAACTGATCTTCGATCGGCCGCAAGACGCGAGCGCGCTGAGCGCCGGCATGCTGGCCTGCCGGCAGGCGTAGGGCTTACGAACGCTCGCGCCGCCACTGATCGAGCATCACCACCTTGGCCGGTGCCTTGGCGCCTTCCTTTTCCCGTGCGTCGGGGGCCTCGGGCGGCGTCTCGACGGCATAGGCGTCGAGGCGAATGCCGCCGACCCGCGGCCCGAACATCACCACCTCGCCGTGGTGGCGCCGCTCGCCGGTTACCGTGAATTCGAAGCGATAGCGCCGCCCCAGCCGCCGGCGGCCCCGAAGATCCCGCTCCAGGCCGAAACGGGCGAAGGCCACCGTATCGTCCAGCAGCTCGACGCCCTCCTGCCGACAATGCCGCACGACCGCCGCCAGCGCCCGCTCGCGAATGCCCTGCGCATGCCAGAACCAGGCACCGGCACCCAGCGCGCACATGAGCAGGAACAGGGTGGTGAGATCGAACACGGCCGGCCTCCAGCGAAAAGGTTCCGCAGCTTAACGCAGCCCGAAAAGGATCGGGTGGCAAACTGGACATGTAGCTTTTTCTACGTACACTGTAGACATTACCGCATCCCGAGAGACCGACCATGCTTTCTGCCGCTACCGAACTCGATCCCGCCCGCCTCGCCGACGAAGACAGCCGGCGCGATTTGGCGCGCGTCATCGGTGCGCTGTTCGATCGCTGGCAACTCGACACCGACCAGCAGATGCAATTGCTCGGCATGAGCCCGAAGAGCCGCAAGCTGCTGCCGCGCTATCGCAACGGCGACCAGCCGCTACCGAGCAGCCGCGATGCCCTCGACCGGGCGGGGTACCTGCTGGGCATCCACAAGGGGCTGCGCCTGTTGTTCCCGGAAGACGAGCAGCTTCGGTTCAGCTGGATTCATCGCCGCAATCGCGTGCTCGAAGGCGCTACGCCGCTGGAAGTGATGATGCGCGACGGCCTGCTGGGCATCGCACGCATCGCCCGCCTGGTCGACTTCCAGCGAGGACGGTGAATGGGCCTGCTGGACACCACCTGCGATTTCTGCGCGCCGGTCTACCGCAATATCGTCTCGCTGCGCGTGTCGGCCGACCTGTTCGATGACCTGGTGCCCGATGCCAAGGCGCGCGACGTGGCGCTGGCCGCCGAAATGCGCGTGCGTACCCGCGCGACCGGCGTCATCGAGCGCGGCCTGGCCTACAGCGAAGCGATCGGCTATCCGTTCGAAGCGGATACCAGCGTCGCCAGTCGCTACGGAGATGGCACCAACCGCGTCTGGTACGGCGCGCTCGATGAAGACACCGCGCTGGCGGAAACCTGCTACCACCAGATCCAGATGCTGCGCGACGTCGAGGGCGTCGACCGGGTCGTGACGCGCTATCGCAAGGTCTGGCGCGTCCAGGCCAGCGGCCTGTTCATCGACCTGCGGGCCAAGCTGGACGCGTTTCCAGAGCTGATCGCCGACGACTACGGCCGCACGCAAGCCATCGGCAAGCGCCTGGTCCATGAAGGCCTGCCCGGGCTGCTCTACCCGTCGGCGCGCTGGCAGGGCGACTGCCTGGCCGCCTTCCGCGCCGAGCCGCTCAGCCAGCCGGTGCAACTCTACGACCTGACCTACCGCATCGATGCGGCCAATGGCTGGGTGGACGTGGAGCGCGAGCCGGGCCGGTTGCTCAAACGGCTGTCGCTCGCCGAGCTCGGTCGCCAGCCCGCCTGAGGCTCAGCTTTCGAGCCAGACGTCGCGCGCCCAGTGCCAGACCGACTCCCAGCTCTCTTCGCTCAGCTCGCCGCTGTCGCTTTCCCAGAGAAACACCTCGCCCTCCGGGTCGACCGCGTAGTAATCGCTGCCGTCCTGGCAGAGCGGCACCAGATGCCGTGGCACGCCGGCATCCCAGGCGTTGGCGGCCACCTCCGGCAGGTAGGTGTGCGATTGCGGATCCGCGGCGGTCACCGGTTCGAGCCGGCCGTAGACGACATCGCTGACCTGCAGCAGGAACTGGCGAAGGTCGAACGGCAGGCCGATCAGAATCTGTTCCTCGACCTCCACCAGCACGTCGTCGTCGGGCAATTCGAGCGGAACGGGCACCGGCTCGTTGCGTTCGCGAAGTTCATCGATCACATCTTCCAAGGCGTTTCCTCCTGCAATGGCGTGGCAGAGCATAAAAGGCGGCTCGGGGTGTGGACAGCCCCGCCCGTGAGGCGCCGCCGCCGGGTACCTGCCCGAGTCCCCCCGAAGCAAGGTAGCTAAGGCACTGGGCGACGCGCTAAAGTGCTTGCCGCCCTGGAATGTGATGTTGTCTTCAGCAAGGGAGTCGTGCGGTCCGGTTCATCCGGCCGAGGGCATGGGTGGCAGCCATCGTTTTTTCTGGCGCCTGTACGTCGCATCCAGTCCGTCCGGCCAGAAGAGAGGAGGCCTATGGCCACCGTCGAAGACCCCGCCGCGCTCGCGCATGCCATCGCCAATTGCGCCAACGAACCGATCCATATCCCCGAGAGCATCCAGCCGCACGGTTTCCTGTTCGTGCTCGACGAACCCGGCCTGCGGGTCGTCCGCGCCAGCGCCAATACGCGAGAGTGGCTGGGCATCGAGGCAACCACGCTGATCGGCCGCCCACTGACCGAGCTGATCGATGACCCGGCGCTGGCCAGCCGGCTCGAGTCGCTGGAAGAAGGCGATCCCAACCCGTTTCATCTGAGCGACGTCCGCCTGACCACCGGCCATGACGCCTCGACGACCTTCGCCCTGATGGGCCATCGCTACAAGGGCCGCCTGATCGTCGAGTTCGAGCGTGCCGTGGACCCGAGCCAGGCTTATGACACCCTCTACCCGCTGATGCGCACCTTCGTCCTGCACTTGCAGCAGGCCAGCGGGCTGGAAAGCCTGTGCGCGCTGGCCGTGCGCGAAGTGAAGCGCATCACCGGTTTCGGACGGGTCAAGGCGTATCGCTTCGATGACGAGGGCAACGGCACGGTCCTCGCCGAAGAGGCCGATGCCGGCTATCCCAGCTACCTGGGTCTGTGCTTTCCCGCATCGGACATCCCGCCCCAGGCCCGGCGCCTGTATCGCGACAACCTCGTGCGGGTCATCCCGGACGCCACCTATCGTCCGGCACCGCTGCTGCCGGCCGCGCCCGACCGACCGCTCGACCTCAGTTTCGCCTCGCTGCGCAGCGTCTCGCCGGTGCATCTGCAATACATGCGCAACATGGGCACGCTGGCGTCGATGTCGATTTCCATCGTCATCGGCGACCGGCTCTGGGGCCTGATCTCCTGCCACCATGCGCAGCCGCGCGTCGTCAGCTACCACACGCGCACCGCCTGCGAGCTGCTCGGCCGCATGCTGGCCCTGCAGATCGAGGCGAAGGAATCCCACGCGCTGGCCCAGCGCAAGCTGGTGCTGCGCCAGCAGCTGGTCCACCTGCTCTCGGCAATGGCCGATCGCGATAGCGTCGTCGAAGGCTTCATGTGCCTGCAGGACGTGGTCCTGAATTTCGCCAGCGCCGACGGCGCCGCCATCGTTTCCGGCGAGCAGTGCGAATGTGCCGGCAGCACGCCGCCGAGCGAGGCCATCCTCGCCCTCACCCGCTGGCTGGGCGAGCACAGCGACCAGGTGGCCTTCCAGACCGACAACCTCGGCCGTGACCTGCCCCAGCTGCCACAGCTGACCGAGCAGGCGGCCGGCATCCTGGCCATCTCGATTTCCCGCCTGCACCCGCATTACCTCATCTGGTTCCGCCAGGAGCGGGTCAAGTCGATCCGCTGGGCCGGCAAGCCGGAAAAGCTTGTGGATGCGGACAGCGGTGCGCTCAGCCCGCGCCACAGTTTCGACAGCTGGCAGCAGACCGTGCGCGGCCATTCGCGCCCCTGGGAGCCGGTCGAAGTCGAGTGCGCGCTGGAGCTGCGCAACGCGGTGCTTGGCATCGTCCTGCGTAAGGCCGAGGAAATGGCGCAGCTGGCCGGCGAGCTGAAGGAGAGCAACCAGGAGCTCGAGGCGTTTTCCTACAGCGTGTCGCACGACCTGCGCGCGCCCCTGCGCCACATCGCAGGCTATGCCGAGCTGCTGGCCGATCTGGAGGGCGGCAAGCTCTCCGAGCGCGGCCTGCGCTTTCTCGACAACATCGGCGATGCGGCGCGCTTTGCCGGCACGCTCGTCGACAACCTGCTGAGCTTTTCGCAAATGGGCCGCTCGGCGCTTCGCCTGTCGGACGTCAACCTCGCTGCGCTGGTCGAGTCGATCCACCGCGAGATGGCCCCCGACTACGAAGGCCGCGCGATCGAATGGCGCCTGCATCCGATGCCGATCGTGGTCGCCGATGCCGCCTTCATCCACCTGGCACTGCGCAACCTGATCGCCAATGCCATCAAGTACACCCGCGGTCGCACGCCCGCGACGATCGAGATCGGCGCCGAAGAGCGTACCGATGAGGTGATCGTCTACGTCCGCGACAACGGCGTCGGCTTCAACATGAAGTATTCCGGCAAGCTGTTCGGCGTGTTCCAGCGCCTGCACCGGATGGAAGAATTCGAAGGCACCGGCATCGGCCTGGCCAGCGTCAGGCGCATCGTCGAGCGCCATGACGGCCGCGTATGGGCCGAGAGCGAACCCGACAAGGGCGCTACCTTCTTCTTCTCGCTGCCAAAAACCCCCTACTCCGCCTCGCAACACTAGAGAACATCGATGCTGAAACCCATCTTGCTGGTGGAAGACAACCCGCACGATCTGGAACTGACACTGGTCGCCCTCGAGCGCAGCCAGCTGGCCAACGACGTCATTGTCCTGCGCGATGGCGCCGAAGCGCTGGATTACCTCCAGCGCTCCGGCCCGTTCGCCGGTCGCGTCGACGGCAACCCCGCCGTCATGCTGCTGGATTTGAAACTCCCAAAGGTCGACGGCCTCGAAGTGCTGAAGACCGTACGAGAAGACCCGGAGCTGCGCAGCATTCCGGTGGTCATGCTCACGTCCTCCCGTGAAGAACCCGACCTCAAGCGTGCCTATGAACTGGGCGTCAACGCCTACGTCGTCAAGCCCGTTGAATTCAAGGATTTCGTCGCCGCCATTTCCGATCTCGGCATCTTCTGGGCCGTGCTCAACGAACCGCCACCCGGTTCGCTGCGGCTGGCGCGTCGCCACGGCGGGTCCGCCAGTGACGACGATACCTGACGCCGAAAGCCGGAATCCGGGCGCCCCGTGGGTCGCCGCAGCAGTGGGAAGGTTATGCCAGCGTCCAAGCAGATAAGCATCCTCTTCATCGAAGACAGCCCGCACGATGCCGAGCTGGCCCTCGTCACGCTCGAACGCGCCGGGTATCAGATCGAAGCCACCGTGGTCTACGACCGGAACGGTGTCGCCGCGGCGCTCGAGCGGCAGACGTTCGATCTGATCCTGTCGGACTTCATCCTGCCGGGTTTCTCCGGTGCCGAAGCCCTCCAGCAGGCTCAGCAGTTCGCCCCCCATACGCCGTTCATCCTCCTTTCGGGGGTCTTCGGTGAAGAACATGCGGTCGACATGATGCGCTCGGGTGCGATCGATTACGTCCTCAAGCGCAACCTGAAATTCCTGCCGCGCGCGGTGGACCGTGCCCTCTCCGAAGTGCGCGAACGCCGCGGCCGGCTGCGCGCGGAGGAGGCCCTGCAGGAAGTCGAGGTGCGCGCCCGGCTGGCGATCGACGCGGCGCGCCTGGGCATGTGGGACTACGAGCCGCAAAGCGGCACCCTGATCTGGGACGCGCGTAGCCGGGCGATGTTCGGTCTGCCGCCGGACGCGCCGGTGGATTTCTCGACCTTCGAACAGCGCTGCCATCCCGAGGACCAGGAGCGCCTGCGCGACGACGTCCGCCGTGCGCTTTCCGAGGAAGGCAGCCACGAGTACAGCGCCGAGTACCGCATCCTGTTGCCAGACAGCACCCTGCGGTGGATCCAGACGCGCGGCCAGTCGTTCTTCGAAGACGGCCTGTGCAAGCGCTTCATCGGCGTGCTGATGGACGTCACGCCGCAGAAGCTGGCCACCGAGTCGCTCGAGCGGCTCAACGAACTGCTCGATGCCCGGGTGCAGGAGCGCACCCGCGAGCGGGACCGTACCTGGGAGCTGTCGCGCGATCTGCTGGCGGTGATGCGCTTCGACGGCAGCCCGGTCGCGCTCAACCCGGCGTGGGAAAGCACCCTCGGCTGGACGGTCGAACAGCTCACCGAAGCGCCCCTGACGCGCCTGGTGCATCCCGATGACCTCGACGCCACCTACGAAGAGCGCGAACAGGTGCGGCAGGGTCAGGTCACCCACCGGTTCGTCAACCGGATGCGCCATGCCGACGGCAGCTACCACTGGCTGTCCTGGACGGCGGTGCCCGACAGCGGCATGGTCTACGCGGCGGCGCGCGATATCACCAGCGAAATCGCCGCGATCGACAAGCTGGCCGCGGCCAACCGGCAGCTGGTCGAGCAGATCAAGGAACGCGAGCGCGTCGAAGCCACCCTGCAACAGATGCAGCGGCTCGAGGCGGTCGGCCAGCTGACCGCCGGCGTGGCCCACGATTTCAACAACCTGCTGACCGTGATCCTCACCAGCGCCAGTTTCCTCACACGCGACCTTCAACTGAGCGGCGCGCCGGGCAAGATGCTGCAACGGCTGGACAACATCCGCGACGCCGGCGAGCGCGGCGCCAAGCTGACCGGCCAGCTGCTGGCCTTTTCCCGTCGTCAGCAACTGGCGCCCAAGCCGATCGACCTCAACGACACCCTGGTGGGCATGCTCGACCTGTTGCAGAGCACGCTCGGCGGCAGCGTGTCGATCGAGACCAACACCGGACGCGGGCTCTGGCACGCGCTGGTCGACCCCACGCAGATCGAGCTGATCATCCTCAACCTCGCCATCAATGCCCGCGATGCGATGGAAGTCGGCGGCACCCTGGTGGTCGGCACGCAGAACGTGGTGGTCACCGATGCCCCCGTGCGCGCCGAAGACCCCGAACCCGGCGAATACGTGATGCTCTCGGTCAAGGACAACGGCAGCGGCATGGATGCCGAAGTCGTCGAGAAAGCCTTCGAACCCTTCTTCACCACCAAGGAAGTCGGCAAGGGCTCGGGGCTCGGGCTGGCGCAGGTGTTCGGCTTCGCCAAGCAATCGGGCGGCGGCGCGCGCATCGAGACCGAACTGGGCGTGGGCACCACCGTGATGGTCTTCCTGCCTCGCGTGCCCGCTCCGGCCAGCGACGCCGCCAGCCACCTGCCGAACGCCGCCACCGCCGGCATGGATGGCGACCAGCGCCGGGTGCTGCTGGTCGATGACGATCACAGCGTGCGCGAGGTGACAGCGCAGATGCTGCTCGACCTCGGCTACCTGGTCATCGAGGCCGAAAGCGGCGAGAAGGCGTTGCAGGCGCTGGAGCAGAATCCGGTCGACCTGCTGCTGGCCGACTTCGCCATGCCGGGCATGAATGGCGGCGAGCTGGTACGCGCAGTGCGGGTGCGCCATCCGGGCCTGCCGGTCGTGTTCGTCACCGGCTACGCGGAACTCGAAGGGCTCGGCATGAGCGATGCGCAGATCATCCAGAAGCCTTTCCGTGGCGAGGAGCTGGCCCGCCAGCTGCATGCGGCGCTCAGCGAGAGCGTCCAGTGACCGGCTTGCGGCAGCAGCTGAGGGCCGCCACCGCGCCGCTGCACGAGGCGGTGGACGAGGCCTTCGCGGGGTTTCGCCTGGATTCGCGCACTGGCTATGTGCAATTTCTTAGCGCCCACTGGCGGGCCGTGCAGCCGCTGGAATGCTGCCTGGAGCAGGCCGGCATTGATCGCCTGCTGTCGGATTGGCCGCAGCGCACACGCCGCATGGCGCTGAGCGCCGATCTCGAACGGCTCGGGATCGAGCCACCAACGCCGCTGCCGGCGCCTCGTATTGCCTCGCTCGAGGGCCTCTGGGGCGCGGTCTACGTGCTCGAAGGCTCGCGCCTCGGGGCACAGGTGCTGTCGCGCCGGGTCGATTGCGGTGACCGGCCGGCGCCGCTCGCCTACCTCACGCACGGTGCCGATCGATCGCTCTGGCCCACCTTCCTCGAACGGCTCGAAACGGCCGGTCCGCCAGCCTTCGGCGCGCCGCTGCTGGCCGGCGCCGAGGCGGCATTCGCGCTGTTCCTCACGGCGTCCCGCCTCGAACGCGGCGCCTGCAAAGGTACACTTCTCGCAACCCCGTAGCGGTGTGCAACGGCAGACAGCCGGTCCGCCCGCCGATCGACCAACGGCCGAGCGCGATGGCCAAAGCGACGTCTAAGGCGGAAACACAAGAGGGACACCCTCATGCTGCAACCGCTCGAAGGGCTCGCATTGAACGGTCTGTGCTGGACGCCCGACATGCCCGCCGCGCCGGGTGGATGGCCGCTGCTGGTCTTTCTTCATGGCTACGATGAAGCGGCGCCGCTACCGCCCGAGCGCGCCCTGACCCGCCACGGACCGCTCAACCCGGCCAATCCGTCGTGGGTTCTCGAGACCTTCGTCATTGTCGCGCCGCAGCTACCGGAGGCCGGCGACCATTGGCTGGACTACGCCGATGACGTCCTCGCGATCCAGGCGCAGGTCCAACGGGACCACGCCTGCGATTCGCGCCGTTGCTACTTGTCGGGGTTCAGCTACGGCGGCAACGGCGTGTTCGACATCGCCGCCGCGTCGCCGGAACGCTGGGCGGCGAGCTGGCCGGTCGATCCGACCCGCCTGCCACGCGACGCGCTCGATGGGCCCGTCTGGCTGTCGATCGGACAGGTCGCACGCCGGCTGGAAATGCGCTTCGTCGAGACGCTGAACCTGGCACCGGCCGGCCCGGAACCCCAGGGCGATCGCCTCTACCTTGACGAAGGCGCCGATCACGTGGGATCGGCCCGGCTGGCCTACCGCGACCGGCGCATCTACGACTGGCTGCTGCGGCAGCGCCTCGCTGGCTAGCCGCGCCAGTCTTCGCTGAACGCCGACCCGGCCTGCCGAGTCGGCCGCCAAGCCGATACAGCAGCCGCCTCCCTTTAAAAACTAGCGCGCCGGCAGCGCTGCATCACTCCACCGTGACGGACTTGGCCAGGTTGCGCGGCTGGTCCACGTCGGTGCCGCGCAGCACCGCGACATGGTAGGACAGCAGCTGCAGCGGCACGGTGTAGAGGATGGGCGACAGGGCATCGTGGATGTGCGGCATCTTCACCAGCACGGTGCCCTCGCCGTCCTCGATGCCGGCACTGCCGTCGGCGAAGACGATCAGCTCGCCGCCGCGGGCGCGCACCTCCTGGAGGTTCGACTTGAGCTTTTCCAGCAGCTCGTTGTTCGGCGCCACCGTGACGACCGGCATATGGCTGTCGACCAGCGCCAACGGGCCGTGCTTGAGCTCGCCGGCCGGATAGGCTTCGGCGTGGATATAGGAAATTTCCTTGAGCTTGAGCGCACCTTCCATCGCCACCGGGTACTGCTCGCCACGTCCGAGAAACAGGGTGTGCTGCTTTTCGGCGAAGTTCTCGGCAACTTTTTCGATGGTCGGGTCCATCGCCAACGCCTCGCCCAGCCGCGTCGGCAAGCGGCGCAGCTCGTCGACCAGCTCGCGCTCGACGTCGGCCGCCAGCGCGCCGCGCGCACGGCCGAGGCTCAGCGTGAGCAACATCAGGGCAACAAGCTGGGTGGTGAACGCCTTGGTCGAGGCGACGCCGATTTCCGGACCCGCCTGGGTCAGCAGGGTGAGGTCGGATTCGCGCACCAGCGAACTGGTTCCGACGTTGCAGATGGCGAGGCTGGCCAGGTAGCCCGCAGCCTTGGCGTTGCGCAGGGCGGCCAGGGTATCGGCCGTCTCCCCGGACTGGGAGATGGTGACGAAGAGGCTGTCGGGCTGGACCACGACCTTGCGATAGCGGAATTCACTGGCGACCTCGACCTGGCACGGAATGCCGGCCAATTCCTCGATCCAGTAACGCGCGACCATGCCAGCGTGGTAGCTGGTGCCGCAGGCGACGATCTGTACATTGCGAACCCTGGCGAACAGTTCTGCTGCGGTCGGTCCGAAGGCCTCGATCAGCACGTGATCCTGCGCCAGGCGGCCCTCGAGGGTGCGCTGGACGACTTTTGGCTGCTCGTGAATCTCCTTGAGCATGAAGTGCCGGAACTCGCCCTTGTCGGCCGCTTCGGCGCCCTCGTGGTATTGCACGACCTCCCGATTGACCGCATCGCCGGCCTGATTCCAGACCTGGACCGAATCGCGACGAATCTCGGCGATGTCGCCCTCCTCCAGGTACATGAAGCGGTCGGTGACCTGGCGCAGCGCCAGCTGGTCGGACGCGAGGAAGTTCTCCCCCAGCCCCAGCCCCACCACCAGCGGGCTTCCGCTACGTGCCGCCAGGATCCGGTCGGGCTGACGGGCGCTGACCACAGCCAGCCCGTAGGCACCGTGCAGCGCCTTGACGGCCGCCTTGAGCGCCACGGTCAGGTCGCCGAGTTCGTCGAGCTTCTGGTGCAGCAGGTGGACGATGACCTCGGTGTCGGTGTCCGAGCTGAACACATAGCCGTCGGCCTTCAGCTGGCGACGCAGCGCTTCGTGGTTCTCGATGATGCCATTGTGGACGACCGCCAGGTCGTCGCCGGAAAAATGAGGATGGGCGTTGCGTTCGCAGGGCGCACCATGGGTGGCCCAACGGGTGTGGGCGATGCCAAGCCGACCGCCGAGTTCGGCTTCCCGCTGGGCGCTTTCCAGCTCGGCGACCTTGCCGCTACGACGCAGGCGCCGCAGCGCCCCGCTGGCATCGAGCACGGCCAGCCCGGCGCTGTCGTAACCGCGGTATTCAAGCCGCTTGAGCCCTTCGAGCAGGATGGCGGTGATGTTGCGTTCGGCGATGGCGCCAACGATGCCACACATGAGCTATCTCCTAGGAATGGGCGGCCGGTGCGCAGATCAACCTGACGCCCCTGGCCTGGATTCGATCGCGCGCCTCGTTCGAAAGGCGCTCATCGGTAATGAGGGTGTGAATGCTGCCCCACGGCAGTTCGAGGTTCGGCATGCGGCGGCCGATCTTGTCCGACTCGGCCAGCACCACGACTTCGCGCGCCACCTCCGCCATGACCCGCGAGAGATCGAGCAACTCGTTGAACGTCGTGGTGCCGCGTTCCAGGTCGATGCCATCGGCGCCGATGAACAGCTGATCGAAGTCATAGGAACGTAGAACCTGTTCGGCCACCTGTCCCTGAAAGGATTCGGAGTGCGGGTCCCAGGTTCCCCCGGTCATCAGCAGCACCGGCTCACGCTCGAGCTCGCGCAGGGCGTTGGCCACGTTCAGCGAATTGGTCATCACGACGAGCCCCGGCGTGCGGCCGAGCTCCGGCACCATGGCCGCCGTTGTGCTGCCGCTGTCGAGAATGATGCGCGCATGTTCACGAATACAGCCGACCGCGGCGCGCGCAATGCCCAGCTTGTGGGCTGAAACCGGCTGCGCGTTGTCGGCGATGAGATCGTGGGGCATCGGCACCGCCCCGCCGTAGCGCCGCAGCAGCAGGCCGTTGTTCTCCAGCGCGGTGAGGTCCTTGCGAATGGTCACCTCGGAGGTGGCGAACTCGCGAGCGAGCGCTTCCACGCTCACCTCGCCCTGCTCGGCGAGCGTGGCGAGAATGGCGTGACGACGCTGCGGGGTATTTCGCTTCGACATCGATAGTTTCGATTCGTAAGTTATCAGGCGCGAATCAAAACATGCCGTGGGGAGCCTCCGCAAGCGATGCCGTGCAAGAAGCGGGCAGCGTCCTTGGTGGGCCGAAAGGCAGTCTTAGTCGCCCTTACCCGCAAAGCAGAACATTCGAGGGTGGCTTCACCCCGCCCGTTGATGCGCAAACAGCCGCACCGCGATAGGGCGAAGATCAGCCGGAGCACGATTCAGACCGGCTTCTTCTTCACCGGCCGCTGCCAGCCCTCGATGTTGCGCTGGCGCGCACGTCCTACCGCCAGGTTGCCCGCCGGAACGTCGCCGGTGATCACCGAGCCGGCCGCGGTGGTAGCGCCAGCGCCAAGCGTCACCGGGGCCACCAGCGCACTGTTCGAGCCGACGAATACGTCTTCGCCGAGCTCGGTACGGTACTTGTTGGCACCGTCATAATTGCAGGTGATGGTGCCGGCGCCGATGTTGCTGCGCGCACCGATGCTCGCATCGCCGAGATAGCTCAGGTGCCCGGCCTTGGCGCCTTCGCCAAGCCGCGCATTCTTCACTTCGACGAAATTGCCGACATGCGCACGGGCCTCCAGTACGGCGCCAGGGCGCAAGCGCGCGAATGGCCCGCAGTCGGCCCCTTCGCCAACCTCTGCACCTTCCAGGTGGCTGCTCGCCTTGATGACCGCCCCGCGGCGCAGCACGCAATCACGAATCACGCAGTTCGGCCCGATCTGAACCTCGTCTTCGATCACGACCCGGCCTTCGAGCACCACGTTCACATCGATGAGGACGTCGCGCCCGACCGTCACCTCGCCACGAACGTCCAGGCGCGCCGGATCGCGCAAGGTCACCCCCTGCGCCATCAGCCGTCGCGCCACCCGCTGCTGGTAATGGCGTTCGAGCTGAGCCAGCTGGATACGGTCGTTCGCGCCCTGGACCTCGACCGGGTCCTGCGGCTGCTCGGTGGCCACGCGCAGGCCGTCCGCCACCGCCAGCGCAATCACGTCGGTGAGGTAGTACTCGCCTTGCGCATTGTCGTTGGACAGGCGCTGCAACCACCCGGCCAGACGATCCCCAGGCACCGCCAGGATGCCGGTGTTGCCCTCGCGAATCAGCCGTTGCTCGGCGCTGGCATCCTTGTGCTCGACGATCGCACGCACCTGGCCATCGTCGCCGCGCACGATACGGCCATATCCGGTAGGGTCGTCGAGTTCCACGGTCAGCAGCGCGATCTGCTCGGCGCTGACCTGGGCGAGCAAGCGCTCGAGGGTCTCGACTTCGATCAGCGGAACATCGCCATAGAGAATGAGCACCCGCTCGGCTTGCAGATCGTCGGCAGCCTGGGCAACCGCATGTCCGGTGCCGAGCTGCTCAGCCTGATGAAAGAACGCGATATCAGTGGCGCCGCACTGTTCGCGAACACGCTCGGCACCGTGCCCGATCACCACGCGAATCGCATCCGGTGACAGCAGCCGAGCGGTGTCCAGCACATGGCCCAGCATCGATTTGCCGGCCACGGGATGAAGCACCTTCGGCAATGCCGAACGCATGCGGGTGCCTTGACCGGCGGCGAGAACGATGACTTGCAGGCTCATGAATCTGCTCCCTCGGGGCATTGAATGGGTTGGACCGGATTCTACCGGCGGGCACGCAGGGCCGGTACCGCGGACGTCTTCTGACGGCTGAAACGCAAGAAGGCAGCCTAGGCTGCCTTCTTCATTTAGCTCAACGCCTTAGCGCTTGGCTTGCCGCCGAAGCTGCTGGATGGTCCGCAGCTGCGCCGCGGCTTCCGCCAACTGAGCCGAAGCGGCTCCGTAGTTGAACTCCGAACCCTTGGCATTCAGCGCCTTTTCAGCGGCCTTGACCGCTTCCTGCGCTGCCGCCTCGTCCAGATCTCCCGCGCGAAGCGCCGTGTCGGCAAGGACCTTCACCATGTTCGGCTGGACTTCGAGGAAACCGCCGGAGATGTAATACACCTCCTCCTCTCCGCCTTGCTTCACCAGGCGAACCGGACCCGGCCGCAGATCAGTGATCAGCGGCGCGTGGCCGGGAGCGATTCCGAGGTCACCGAGGTTGCCATGAGCAACGACCAGTTCGACCAGACCGGAAAAGATTTCCCCTTCTGCACTGACGATATCGCAATGGACTGACATGGCCATATCTAACCTCACGTAACGATCTGCCAGGCCGAAACGACGCCGGTAGCTCCGCTCGCCCTGCAGGCGACGCGTCGGCCAACCGGGCCGCTAACGCAACGACAGACCGCGACGCCCGTTGCCGGGCGTACGGATTACAGTTTTTTGGCTTTCTCAATGGCTTCTTCGATGCCGCCGACCATGTAGAACGCCTGCTCGGGCAGGTGGTCGTAGTCGCCGTTGAGGATGCCCTTGAAGCCCGCGATGGTGTCCTTCAGCGACACGTACTTGCCCGGCGAGCCGGTAAAGACTTCGGCCACGAAGAACGGCTGCGACAGGAAGCGCTGGATCTTGCGCGCACGGGATACGAGCTGCTTGTCGGTTTCCGACAGTTCGTCCATACCCAGGATCGCGATGATGTCCTTCAGCTCCTTGTAGCGCTGCAGTACGTACTGCACGCCGCGAGCGGTCTCGTAGTGCTCGGTGCCGATCACGTTCGGGTCCAGCTGGCGCGAGGTCGAGTCGAGCGGATCGACCGCCGGGTAGATACCCAGGGAGGCGATGTCGCGCGACAGTACGACGGTGGCGTCGAGGTGGGCGAAGGTGGTGGCCGGCGACGGGTCGGTCAGGTCGTCCGCAGGAACGTATACGGCCTGGATCGAGGTGATCGAGCCTTTCTTGGTGGAAGTGATGCGCTCCTGCAGCACGCCCATCTCCTCGGCCAGGGTCGGCTGGTAACCCACCGCCGACGGCATACGGCCGAGCAGTGCGGATACTTCGGTACCGGCGAGGGTGTAACGGTAGATGTTGTCGACGAACAGGAGAACGTCACGGCCTTCGTCACGGAACTTCTCGGCCATGGTCAGGCCGGTCAGCGCGACGCGCAGACGGTTGCCCGGCGGCTCGTTCATCTGGCCGTACACCAGGGCCACCTTGTCGAGAACGTTGGAGTCCTTCATCTCGTGGTAGAAGTCGTTCCCTTCGCGGGTACGCTCGCCCACGCCGGCGAACACGGAGTAGCCGCTGTGCTCGATGGCGATGTTGCGGATCAGCTCCATCATGTTCACGGTCTTGCCCACGCCGGCGCCGCCGAACAGGCCGACCTTGCCGCCCTTGGCGAACGGGCAGACCAGGTCGATGACCTTGATGCCGGTTTCCAGCAGTTCATTGCCGCCCGCCTGTTCGGCGTAGCTCGGCGCCGGGCGGTGGATGCCCCAGCGCTCTTCCTCGCCGATCGGGCCCGCTTCGTCGATGGGGTTGCCCAGCACGTCCATGATCCGGCCCAGGGTCGCCTTGCCGACCGGAACGGAAATGGCGGCGCCGGTGTTGCTCACGTCCAGGCCGCGCTTGAGGCCCTCGGTGGAACCCATCGCGATCGAACGGACGATGCCGTCGCCCAGCTGCTGCTGGACTTCAAGGGTGGTTTCCGCGCCCACGACTTTCAGCGCGTCATAGACGTTCGGCACCTGATCACGCGGAAATTCCACGTCGATGACGGCGCCGATGATTTGAACGATACGTCCACTGCTCATCTTCTGGTCCTCTAACTAGTTGAACCGGTCTTAAACCGCGGCTGCGCCGCCAACGATTTCGGAAATTTCCTGGGTGATCGCCGCCTGGCGGGCCTTGTTGTAGACCAGCTGCAGCTCGTTGATCAGCTCGCCCGCGTTGTCGGTGGCGTTCTTCATCGCGATCATCCGGGCCGCCTGTTCGGCTGCATTGTTCTCGACCACCGCCTGGTAAACCTGCGATTCCACGTAACGCACCAGCAGGCCTTCCAGCAGTTGCTTGGCGTCGGGTTCGTACAGGTAATCCCAGTGATGCTGGAGTTCCTGGCTATCGTCGGCGACCAGCGGGACCAGCTGCTCGACGGTGGGCTTCTGCGTCATGGTGTTGACGAACTTGTTCGAGACCACGTACAGGCGATCGATGCGACCGTCCATATAGGCATCGAGCATCACCTTGATGCTGCCGATCAGGTCGCCAATCGCCGGCGCCTCGCCCAGATGGCTGATCGCGGCGACGACGTTTCCGCCGAAGCTGCGGAAGAACGAGGCGCCCTTGCTACCGATCACGGCCAGATCGATCTCGACCGAACGCTCGCGCTGAACGCCCATGTCCTTGACCAGGGCCTTGAACAGGTTGGTATTGAGTCCACCAGCCAGGCCGCGGTCGGATGTCACCACGATATAGCCGACGCGCTTGACGTCGCGCTCGACCATGAACGGATGGCGGTACTCCGGGTTGGCGTTGGCCAGATGGCCGATCACCTGCCGGATACGCTCGGCATAGGGACGGCTGGCCGCCATGCGCATTTGAGCCTTGCGCATCTTGCTGACCGCCACCTTTTCCATGGCGCTGGTGATCTTTTGCGTGCTTTTGATGCTCGCAATCTTGCTGCGAATCTCTTTTGCGCCTGCCATTTCACACCTTTCGGTTTAGCAGGCGGGCGTCATCGACGCCCGCTGCGGCTTACCAGGTTTGGGTGCTCTTGAACTTCTCGATGCCTGCCTTGATGGCGGAATCGATGTCGTCGTTGAAATCACCCTTCTCGTTGATCTTCGCCATCAGGTCGGCGTGATCACGGTTGAAGTAGGCAATCAGCGCAGCTTCGAAACTGCCGATCTTGGGCAGCTCGATGTCGCTCAGGTAGCCGCGCTCGGCGGCGTACAACGACAGCGCCATCTCGGCGATCGACATCGGCGCGTACTGCTTCTGCTTCATCAGTTCGGTGACACGCTGTCCGTGCTCGAGCTGCTTGCGGGTCGCTTCGTCGAGGTCCGAGGCGAACTGGGCGAAGGCCGCCAATTCGCGGTACTGCGCCAGTGCGGTACGAATGCCGCCGGACAGCTTCTTGATGATCTTGGTCTGGGCCGCACCGCCGACGCGGGAAACCGAAATACCGGCGTTGACGGCCGGACGGATACCCGAGTTGAACAGCGACGCTTCGAGGAAGATCTGGCCGTCGGTGATGGAGATCACGTTGGTCGGGACGAACGCGGATACGTCGCCGGCCTGGGTCTCGATCAGCGGCAGCGCGGTCAGCGAACCGGTCTTGCCCGTCACTGCGCCCTGGGTGAACTGCTCCACGTAGGCTTCGGAAACGCGCGAGGCACGCTCCAGCAGGCGGCTGTGGAGATAGAACACGTCACCTGGGTAGGCTTCACGTCCCGGCGGACGGCGCAGCAGCAGGGAAATCTGGCGATAGGCCACGGCCTGCTTGGACAGATCGTCATAGACGATCAGCGCGTCTTCGCCGCGGTCGCGGAAGTACTCGCCCATGGTGCAACCGGCGTATGGCGCCAGGAATTGCAGCGCAGCGGACTCGGAGGCCGATGCAGCCACCACGATGGTGTTCTGCAGCGCACCGTGCTCTTCCAGCTTGCGGACCACGTTGGCGATGGTCGACTGCTTCTGGCCGATCGCGACGTAGACGCAGCGGATGCCGCTGTTCTTCTGGTTGATGATGGCGTCGACGGCCAGGGCAGTCTTGCCGATCTGGCGGTCACCGATGATCAGCTCGCGCTGGCCACGGCCGATCGGGATCATCGCGTCGACAGCCTTGTAGCCGGTCTGCACCGGCTGGTCGACCGACTTACGCCAGATCACGCCCGGGGCGACCTTCTCGACGGCATCGGTAGCGGCGGCATTGATCGGGCCTTTGCCATCGATCGGGTTACCCAGCGCATCGACCACGCGGCCAAGCAGTTCAGGACCGACCGGCACCTCGAGGATGCGTCCGGTGCACTTGGCGCTCATGCCTTCGGCCAGGCCCAGGTAGTTACCCAGTACCACCGCGCCGACCGAGTCCTGCTCGAGGTTCAGGGCCATGCCGTAAACGCCGCCCGGGAACTCGATCATTTCACCGTACATCACGTCGGCCAGACCGTAGATGCGCACGATGCCGTCGGAAACGCTGACGATGGTGCCCTCGTTGCGGGCTTGGGAAGAGACGTCGAGTTTCTCGATGCGCCCCTTGATGATTTCACTAATTTCGGATGGATTGAGTTGCTGCATTGCTCTGCTGCCCCTTCAAACTCAGGATTTCAACGCTTCGGCCAGTTTCGCGAGCTTGCCGCGAACCGAGCCATCGATAACCAGGTCGCCGGCGCGGATCACGACACCACCGATGAGGGCGGGGTCTTCCGCGGCGTGCAGACGCACTTCCCGGCTGAGCCGTGCGCTGAGAACCTTGGCGAGTTTGTCTTGCTGTTCTGCGCTCAATGCGAAGGCACTGGTCACTTCCACGTCCACCGAGCGTTCCTGTTCGGCCTTGTACAGCTCGAACAACTCGGAGATCTCCGGCAGAAGCGCCAGGCGCTCATTCTCTGCCAGGACGTGAATGAAGTTCCGGGCCTGTGCATCGAGCTCGTTGCCGCACACCTCGACAAAGGTATCGGCCTTCTCTGCACTTGTCAGACGCGGGGCCTTGAGCACGCGCTGCATGCGGTCGTCGTTCGCGACCGCTGCGGCCAGGCCAAGCATCGCCGACCAGGAGGCCAGCTGCTGATGGGCCTGGGCGTACTCGAAAGCAGCCTTGGCGTAAGGTCGGGCCAGCGTGGTCAGTTCTGCCATGATCGCCCTCGCTTAGATTTCGGCAGCCAGTTTGTTAACCAGCTCCGCGTGCGCGTTTCGATCGATAGTGGCACCCAGAATCTTTTCGGCGCCGCCGACGGCCAGAGCACCCACCTGGGCGCGCAAGGCATCCTTGACGCTGTTCAGTTCCTGTTCGATCTCGGCCTGTGCCTGAGCCTTGATGCGCTCACCTTCGCCACGGGCCTGGTCACGCGCCTCGTCGACGATCTGGTTAGCACGCTTCTTGGCCTGCTCGATGATTTCCGCCGCCTGGGCCTTCGCCTCGCGCAGTTGCTCGCCCACTTTCTCTTGAGCCAGCTCCAGGTCACGATTGGCGCGGTTGGCAGCATCCAGTCCGTCCGCAATCTTCTTCTGGCGCTCGCGCAGAGCCGTGATGACCGGTGGCCACACGAACTTCATGCAGAACAGCACGAAGATGAAGAAGGCAACGGACTGGCCAATCAGGGTTGCATTAATGTTCACGCCAACACCTCGCTCGTTCGTTGTCCGTCAAACCATTCCACTGAAAGGTGGAAGGAATTAGCCGGCAATCTGACCAACGAAGGGGTTCGCGAAGGTGAAGAACAGGGCGATACCAACGCCGATCATGGTCACGGCGTCGAGCAGGCCGGCGACGATGAACATCTTGACCTGCAGCATCGGGACCATTTCCGGCTGACGCGCAGCGCCTTCCAGGAACTTGCCACCCAGCAGACCGAAGCCGATGGCGGTACCCAGGGCACCCAGACCAATCAGCAGGGCAACGGCGATCGCGGTGAGACCAACTACAGTTTCCATTTTTCCTCCGACACTATGTCGTCTTGGTTTAAGGGTTTGGTATTGCGAAAGGATCAGTGATCGTTGTCTTCATGCGCCATCGAGAGATAGACGATCGTCAGCATCATGAAGATGAACGCCTGCAGCACGATGATCAGGATGTGGAACACGGCCCATGCCCACTGCAGCACGACACCCAGACCCCCGAGCACGACGCCGTTGGCGAACATGATCGCGATCAGGATGAAAATAAGCTCGCCGGCGTACAGGTTGCCGAACAGTCGCAGCGCCAGCGAAACCGGCTTGGCGATCAGGGTCACGAACTCGAGCAGGAAGTTGATCGGTACCAGGATGATCTGGACGGCCATGTTCTTGCTGCTGAACGGATGCAGGGTCAGCTCGCCGAGGAAGCCACCGATACCCTTGACCTTGATGCTGTAGAACAGGATCAGCGCGAACACCGATAGCGCCAGTCCGAGCGTGGCGTTCGGGTCGGTGGTCGGTACGACGCGGAAGAACAGGTGCTCGTTGCCGGTGATCGCCGCCGCTGCCATCGGCAGCCAATCCACCGGGATGAGGTCCATGAAGTTCATCAGGAAGACCCAGACGAAGATCGTCAGGGCCAGTGGCGCGATGAGTGGATTACGCCCGTGGAACGTGTCGCGCACGCTGCCGTCGACGAATTCGACCAGCACCTCGACGAAGTTCTGCAAGCCGCCAGGCTGGCCCGAAGTCGCCTTCTTGGCTGCCATGCGGAACAGGAAGATGAACACCAGCCCGAGGAAAACCGACCACCCAAGGGTATCGACGTGGAACGCCCAGAAGCCCATTTCCTTGGCCTCTTCGGCCGTATGCGCGAAGCTCCAGCCGTTGACCGGGTGCTGGCCGAAGGTGAGGTTCGTCAGGTGGTGCTGGATGTAACCCGAAGCATTCTCTGCTGCCATTTCTGCCTCAACGCATCAATTCGAAATTCTTTTGTTCACCAGCAGGGGTGCCAGCCAACCGACCCCCTGGGTCAGGAGGAAAACCCCGAACACGGCCAGCGCATCCAACGGTTTCACGCCTGCAAACGTCAATGCGAACAGCACTGCCGTGAGAATCAGTTTTCCTGCCTCGCCGGCGTAAAACGACCGGACGATGTTCTGTGCCGCCCGCGCTCCGCTGAAGCGGAAGGCCTTGTGGGCGAAGTAGAGGTTCGGCAACCAGGCGATCACGCCTCCACACAGCCCCGAATAGCCCGCTACCGTCCCTTGCCAGCCCCATAAGACAAGTGGGGCAATCACTGCAACCGCCAACTCGGCCAGCAGCAGGGGAAACACGGGTAAACGATGGAACGGCAGGCGGTTCGGCGTGCGGGCATCCATCGTCGACGTCCCTCTGAAAATGACCGCCATCAATCGCTTGGCATGTTTTATGCCCAGCAAAATGCGCGCAGAGTATAGGTTCGGCTACCGGCCCGTTCAACCGGGAGGTAGTGATTTCCGACTGCCCGCTACACGGCAACCATGTGCAATTGTTTCAGCGAATGTGAGCGAGCACGCCCTGCAGTTCGTCCAGCGAACTGTAGCGAATGACCAGTTGCCCCTTGCCCTTGGCGCCGTGGCGAATCTGCACCGGAGAGCCCAGGCGCTCTGCCAGGCGCTGCTCCAGGCGGGTAATGTCCGGATCGCTTGCGCCCTTCGCGGCGGGTGTCTCCTTGGGACTCAACCATTGCCGTACCAACGCCTCGGTCTGCCTGACGGTCAGCCCCTGTGCGACAACGTGACGCGCGCCCTCGACCTGCCGATCGACCGGCAGACCGAGCAGCGCCCGGGCATGCCCCATCTCCAGATCACCGTGGGAGAGCAGCGTCTTGATCTCCTCGGGCAGGCCGATCAGGCGCAAGAGGTTGCTGATCGTCACGCGCGATTTGCCGACCGCATCGGCCACCTGCTGCTGGGTGAGCTGGAATTCCTGTTGCAAGCGCTGCAGGGCCAGGGCCTCTTCGACCGGATTGAGGTCCTCGCGCTGGATGTTCTCGATCAGCGCCATTGCGATCGCCGCTTCGTCCGGAACCTCGCGGACCAGCGCCGGAATACGCTCCAGACCAGCCAGTTGGCTGGCACGCCAGCGACGCTCGCCGGCGATGATCTCGTAGCGATCGGCGCGCACGGGCCGAACCACGATCGGCTGCATGACGCCCTGGGACTTGATCGATTGCGCCAGTTCTTCCAGCGCGGCCGGGTCCATGTCGCGACGCGGCTGATACTTGCCGCGCTGGATCTGTTCGAGCGGAAGGTGTTGCAGTTCGCGTGTGTCTGCCTTGGCCGCGTCGTCCTGCAGAGCCGCCACGCTGGCGCCGCCCAGCAGGGCGTCGAGACCGCGGCCTAGGCCTCTTTTCTTCGTTGCCATGAACAATTTCCTTAGGCGGTGGCCGCACGCGCAACACGGCGCTGGCGGCGGGACAGTTCGCTGGCGAGGGCCAGGTAGGCCAGGGCGCCTCGGGACTGTTTGTCATAGACCAGCGCTGGCATGCCGTGGCTCGGCGCCTCGGCCAGGCGCACGTTGCGAGGGATCACCGTCTCGTACAGGCGGTCGCCGAAATGCGCCTTGAGCTGATCGGAAACGTCGTTCGTCAGGCTGCTGCGCGGGTCGTACATAGTGCGGAGCAGGCCCTCGATACGGAGCTCGGGGTTGAGTTGCTGGGCGATGCGCTGGATCGAGTTGACCAGGTCGGTGAGCCCCTCGAGCGCGTAGTACTCGCATTGCATCGGAATGATGACCCCATCGGCCGCCGCCAGCGCATTGATGGTCAGCATGGACAGCGAAGGCGGGCAATCGATCAGGATGTAATCGTAGTTTTCACGCACCGGCGCAAGCGCCTCGCGCAGCCGGTGCTCTTTCGCCGGCAGGTTGAGCAAGGCGACTTCGGCCGCGGTGAGGTCACGGTTGGCGGGCAGCAGCTGATAGCCGCCGTGCTCGGAGAACTGCATCGCGTCGACCAGACTGCATTCGCCGATCAGCACGTCGTAGATCGAATGCTCGAGCGCCAGCTTGTCGACCCCGCTTCCGGTGGTGGCATTGCCTTGTGGGTCGAGGTCAATGAGCAATACGCGTCGACGCGTGGCGACCAGCGATGCCGCCAGGTTGATGCAGGTGGTCGTCTTGGCGACGCCCCCCTTCTGGTTGGCGATGGCGAATACTCTGGCCATGGTCAGGCGGTCCGGGTCATGAAGTGCGGCGCAGTATCAGCAGATGGCGTTGCCCTTGGCAACCGGGCACGGTCAGCAGGTGGCAGCGTTCCAGCTGGAAGTCGGGCGGCAGTGCCTGCAGTTCGTCATCGGGCTGGACACCCTTCATCGCCAGCCAGCGCGTGGCCTCGTCGCCCAGATGGCGCGTCCAGTCGGCGAAATCGGCAAGGGAGCTGAAGGCTCGAGAAACGATGCCGGCAAAGGGCACCGGGGGGTGGAAGGCCTCGACTCGGCTCTGCACCACCTCGAGGTTGACCAGCTTGAGTTCGAGCTTCACCTGGGTGAGAAAGCGGGTCTTCTTGCCGTTGGCATCCAAGAGCGTGAAGCGCCGCTCGGGGAACAGGATCGCCAAGGGGACGCCTGGCATGCCGCCGCCGCTGCCAACGTCGAGCCACGCGTCGCCGCCGGCCTCGACATGGGGCGCGACGCTCAGGCTATCGAGCAGATGACGAGACACCATCTCGTCGGGGTCGCGCACCGCGGTTAGGTTGTAGGCCTTGTTCCATTTCACCAGCAAGGCGAGGTAGGCGAGCAGCTGCCGTTGCTGCTCCGTGGTGCAAGACACACCCAGGGCACGGATCCCGGCGTCGAGTTGCTCGGCCTGTCGGGCAGTGGCAAGGAACATCAGGCACTTCGCTCCAGGCGGGCGCCAGCACCACGCTTTTTCAGATGAATCATCAGCAGCGACACCGCGGCCGGCGTGACCCCTGGAATACGCGAAGCCTGGCCAAGCGTCTCCGGGCGAGCCTGGCCGAGCTTGTGCTGGATCTCTTTCGACAGCCCGGAAATCGAGCCGTAATCCAGATCCGCCGGCAGCCGGGTCGCTTCGCTGGCCCGCAAGCGGTCGATCTCATCCTGCTGGCGATCTATGTACCCGGCGTACTTGGTCTTGATCTCGACCTGTTCGGCGACCTGTGGCTCGGCAGCCTCGCCACCGACCGCTTCGATCAGCCCCGCGTAGTCGATTTCCGGACGTGCGAGCAGACTGAGGAGGTTGTACTCGCGGGTCAGTGCGCTGCCGAATCGGTTGGCAAGCGCCTCGGCCTGCGGCGTGCCCGAGCGTACCCAGGTGGCTTTGAGGCGCTGCTCCTCGCGCTCGATACCCTCGCGCTTGGCGCAGAAGGCCGCCCAGCGCGCGTCATCCACCAGGCCCAGCGCGCGGCCCTGCTCGGTGAGCCGCAGGTCGGCGTTGTCCTCGCGCAGGATCAGCCGATACTCGGCCCGCGACGTGAACATCCGGTAAGGCTCCTGCGTGCCGAGGGTGATCAGATCATCGACCAGAACACCGATGTACGCCTCGTCACGCCGCGGACACCAGCTGTCCTTGCCCTGCGCCCGCAGGGCTGCGTTGGCGCCGGCGAGCAGGCCCTGGGCCCCTGCCTCCTCGTAACCGGTGGTGCCGTTGATCTGCCCGGCGAAGAACAGCCCGCCGATCACCTTGGTCTCCAGGCTGTATTTCAGGTCGCGCGGATCGAAGTAGTCGTACTCGATGGCGTAGCCCGGGCGGACGATGTGGGCGCTCTCCATCCCTCGGATGCTGCGCACGATCTGGAGCTGCACGTCGAATGGCAACGATGTGGAGATGCCGTTCGGATAGAGCTCGTGGGTCGTCAACCCCTCGGGCTCGAGGAAGACCTGGTGGCTGTCCTTGTCGGCGAAGCGATGGATCTTGTCTTCGATCGAGGGGCAGTAACGCGGTCCGATGCCTTCGATGACGCCCGAATACATCGGTGAGCGGTCGAGGTTGCTGGCGATGATGTCGTGGGTGCGCGAATTGGTATGGGTGATCCAGCAGCTCACCTGCTCCGGGTGCTGTTCACGATGGCCGAGGAACGACATCAACGGCAGCGGCGTGTCGCCCGGCTGTTCGCTCATTACCGAGAAATCGACGCTGCGTCCGTCGATGCGCGGCGGCGTACCGGTCTTCAGCCGGCCCACGCGCAGCGGTAACTCGCGTAGGCGGCGCGCCAGGGCAATCGACGGCGGATCGCCGGCGCGGCCACCGGAATAATTCTGCAGGCCGATGTGGATAAGTCCGCCGAGAAAGGTTCCGGTTGTCAGCACGACGTTATCGGCAAGGAAGCGCAGGCCCATCTGGGTCACCACGCCGCGTACCTGATCCTGCTCGACGATGAGGTCATCCGCCGCCTGCTGGAATATCCACAGGTTGGGCTGGTTTTCCAGCATCTGACGGATCGCAGCCTTGTACAGCACACGATCGGCCTGCGCCCGAGTGGCGCGTACGGCAGGTCCCTTGCGGCTATTCAGGACGCGAAACTGGATGCCGCCGAGATCGGTGGCAGTGGCCATGGCGCCGCCAAGTGCATCGATCTCTTTGACCAGATGACTTTTGCCGATCCCGCCGATCGCCGGGTTGCAGCTCATTTGCCCGAGGGTTTCCACGTTGTGGGTCAGCAGCAGGGTCTGCACGCCCATGCGAGCGGCAGCCAGCGCGGCCTCGGTGCCGGCATGGCCGCCACCGATGACGATGACGTCGAAACGGGTCGGGAAATCCACAGGAACCTCGTCAGAGGGGAGAAAAACAGGCGCGCAAGTATAGGGAATTCAAGGTCCTTTAAGAAGCGCCTTGAGCAAAATTTGACCAGCTGAGCCGATAGCCGCGGCCGCATTGCATTCATAGCTTGGAAAGAAAGTTAAAGAGCCTGTTTTTATGTTTATTCTTATGTCGCTAGATTTCTGTGGATAACCGCCTGGAGGCTCCGTTTCTGTTGGGCTTGCTTGGAGGATAAGGTTGTCACATTCCGGTGGGATCACGGTGCATCTCCCGTACAGTGCCTGTGCATAAACAGGATGGTTGTCCACAGGCGGTGGTTATCCAACCTTCACGCAAGGGGTTGTCTACTGAGCTCAGGGTTTTTTTTCCACAGGGTATGACGATGCCGAACCGACCGAAGGAGGCTCGGTCGGTTGGTAAAGGAGAAGTTGCGGCGGCTTATTTCCCGATGCAGAAGCTCGAGAAGATGCGCCCAAGCAAATCATCTGAGCTGAAGGCGCCGGTGATTTCGCCAAGGGCCTGCTGGGCTTGGCGGAGGTCTTCGGCGAGCAGTTCGCCGGCACTGGTCGCGGTGAGCTGGGTGCGTCCATGAACGAGGCTGGCCGCTGCCTGCCGAAGGGCGTCCAGATGACGGCGACGGGCGCTGAAACCGCCTTCGGCCGTCTGGTCGTAGCCCATGCAGGCCTTGAGGTGTTCGCGCAGCAGCGGCATGCCCTCTCCGCTGCTGGCGGAAAGCGCAATGAGGGTGGGCTCGCCGATGGGATGCGTCATTCCGGCGGGCTCGCCAAGCAGGTCGATCTTGTTGCGGATGAGCGTCATTTTGGCCGGGGCCGGCGCGATTTCGAAAAATTCCGGCCAGAGCGCCATGGGGTCATCGGCATCAGCCGCCGTGGCGTCGACGACCAGCAAGATCCGGTCGGCCTGTTCGATAGCGGCCAGCGCGCGCTGCACGCCGATGCGCTCGACCTGATCGCTGGCTTGGCGCAGTCCGGCCGTGTCGATGACATGGAGGGGCATGCCGTCGATCTGGATGTGCTCACGCAGCACGTCGCGCGTCGTTCCGGCGATGTCCGTGACGATCGCCGCCTCCCGTTCGGCCAGCGCATTGAGCAGGCTGGATTTGCCGGCGTTGGGGCGACCCGCGATGACCACGGTCATGCCTTCGCGTAGCAGCGCACCCTGACCGGCGTCGCGTATCACGGTATCCAGCTCGGCCTGCAGGACCTCCAGTTGTCCCAGCACATGACCGTCGGCCAGGAAATCGATCTCTTCTTCCGGAAAGTCGATGGCGGCCTCGACATAGATGCGCAGGCGGATCAGCGCTTCGGTCAGGGCAGCGACGCGCTCGGAGAAAGCCCCCTGAAGCGAACGGACCGCATTGCGCGCGGCCTGTGCGGAGCTCGCTTCGATGAGATCGGCAATGGCTTCGGCCTGGGCGAGATCCAGTTTGTCATTGAGAAAGGCACGTTCGCTGAACTCGCCCGGCCGAGCGGGCCTGGCACCCAGCTCGATGCAGCGGCTGAGCAGCATATCCAGGACGACCGGGCCGCCATGCCCCTGCAGCTCGAGCACGTCATCGCCCGTGAAGGAGTGGGGGCCGGGAAAGAACAGCAGGATGCCTTCATCGATGACCTCGCCGTCATCGGCGTGCCAGGGTCCGTAATGCGCGTGACGGGGTATCGGCTCGCGACCGCTCAGGGTAATCGCGATCGCCCTGGCGCGCGGCCCAGAGACCCGAACGATGCCCACCCCACCCCGACCCGGAGCGGTCGCGACGGCGGCGATCGTCTGCGTAGCTGCGTTCATGGCGAATCTCCGACTGTCAGATAGCAAAACGCCCCGATCACGGGGCGTTTTGCTGGGTTGGTTCGATCAGGCCTTCTTGGCGCTGCCTTCGATCTGGCGCGTAATGTACCACTGCTGCGCGATGGACAAGACGTTGTTCACCACCCAGTACAGCACCAGGCCAGCCGGGAACCAGAGGAAGAAGAAGGTGAAGATGATCGGCATCAGCTTCATCACCCGGGCCTGCATGGGATCCGGCGGCGTGGGATTGAGCTGCTGCTGGATGAACATGGTCGCGCCCATGATGATCGGCAGGATGAAGAAGGGATCCTTGACCGACAGGTCGGTGATCCAGAACATCCACGGCGCCTGGCGCATCTCGACGCTTTCCAGCAATACCCAGTACAGCGCCAGGAAGACCGGCATCTGGACCAGGATCGGCAGGCAGCCACCGAGCGGATTGATCTTTTCCTTCTTGTACAGCTCCATCATCGCCTGAGACATCTTCTGGCGATCGTCGCCGTACTGCTCCTTTAGCGCCTGCATCTTGGGGGACACCGCGCGCATCCGGGCCATGGAGCGATAGCTGGCGGCCGAGAGCGGGAAGAATGCAAGCTTGATGAGGATGGTCAGCACGATGATCGACCAGCCCCAGTTGCCGAGCAGGTCATGAATGTTCTCGAGCAGCCAGAAGATCGGCTGTGCAAGGAACCAGAGAAAGCCGTAATCCACGGTCAGGCGCAGGCCGGGTGAGAGCGCTTCGAGCTCTTCCTGGATCTTCGGGCCCGCATAGAGCGTGGCGCTCAGCTCGCCCTGCTGGCCAGGCGCAACGGTTACCGCTTCACCGGTGAAGCCGATGATGTAGTTGCCCTGGTTATCCTTGCGGGTCTGTACCTGGTTGACGCTGCCTTCCTGAGGAATCCAGGCGGTGACGAAATAGTGCTGCAGCCAGGCGACCCAACCGCCTTCGACCTGCTCGCGAACGGCCTGCTCATCCATGTCGTCCATGGAAATCTTGCGATAGGGTTCGTCCGGCAGCCACATGGCGGCGCCGAGGTAGGTGGCCGTTCCGGTTGCCGTGCTGGAGGACGGATCGCCACTGCTGTCGCGCTTGAGCTGGCCGAACAGGTGGCCGGTCCATGGCTCGCCGCTCTGGTTGTTGACCAGATAGCTGACGCCAAGATCGTAATCGCCGCGTTCGAAGGTGAAGCGCTTGATGTACTCGACGCCCTCGGCCTGGTACGTCAAGTCGACGACCAAACGGTCCTGGCCTTCCGCCATTTCGTAGCGCTGCTTGGCGCTCTGGTAGAGAGGACGACCGCTCGCCTGGTCCGGGCCGTCGCCGATCAGGCCACTTTGCGCGAGATAGGTGCGCTCGCCACTGCGCTCGAACAGACGGAAGGGTACGTCCGGCCGTTGCTGACTGACGGGATATTCGCGCAGCGACAGGCTGACGATATCGCCACCCTTCGGATCGATGTGCAGGTTGAACACATCGGTCTGGACTTCGATCAGCTGCCCCCTGGGCTGGGCGGATTCGGCTGCCGGTGCGTCGGCGTTCAGGCTGGGGATGTCCTGGGTGGCGGCGGCCTGCTGCCCTTCCGGCAATCTCGGCAGTGTTTCATCTGCCGTGGTCTGTTGAACAGGTGAAGGCAAGGCTGCTTGCCCGTAGTCCTGGTTCCATTGCAGCACCATCAGGTAAGCCACAATTGCCAGGGCGACAAGCAGGATCGAGCGTTTGATATCCATGATTACTCGGCCGTCGGAGGGTTCGTGGTGGGTACGGGTGGAACGGGGTCATACCCGCCAGGATGCCAGGGATGGCAGCGGGCAATCCGTCGGGCACTCAGCCAGCCGCCCCGTGCCAGTCCATGCGTTCCGATTGCTTCGAGCGCATATTCCGAACAGGTCGGGTAGAAACGGCAACGAGGTGCCATCAGGGGGCTGAGTGCGTAGCGGTAAACGCGAATGGAGGCCAGGGCCAGGTTACGCATGGTCTGAAACAGCCGAGGGAGCGCTGTTTTCCGATCCGTTGGGACGAATGCGTCGCCATAGCTTGGCGAATAGCTTGGCAAGCTCGGGATTTTCCAGATCGGCCAGACCGCGCCGGGAGATGATCACGAGATCCATAGCTCCGATCTGTTCCTGGTGATGCCGGAAGGATTCACGGATCTGCCGTTTGATCCGGTTGCGTTCGACCGAAAGCTTGACGCTCTTCTTGCCGATGACCAGACCTAATCGGGGAAATCCCAGGTCGTTGTTGCGTGCCAGTAGCAACACGCAGCGACCTGAAGCCTTGTCGGAAGGGGAGTCGAAGACTGCCTTGAACTGGCGGGGCGTCAGCAGACGTTTTTCCCGGGCAAAACCTCGACTCACCAGAACTTCCGAAGTCTCAAACGGTGAGACGCTTGCGCCCTTTGGCACGACGGCGCGACAGAACCTGACGGCCATTCTTGGTCGCCATACGAGCACGGAAACCGTGGGTGCGAGCGCGCTTGAGAGTGCTGGGTTGGAAGGTGCGTTTCATGATGCGTTACCTGGTGATCGAAAGAGGCGAAAAGAAGCCCCGGGTTTTGAGAGACCGGCGATTGTAGTGAAGCGAAAGCCTCGGGTCAATTTCGGATGAGCCATCCCTTGTGCGAAGGACCAGTACCCAAGAAGGTCGCACATAGCGGATCTTTTGGATGCGCTCGTACGGCTCACCTAGCGAAGTAAGGAGAGAAGAGTTTTTAAGGTGGTAGCTATTTATGTTGGCTCCTTGCCTGCCTGTGGAAAACAACCCGGAAGGCAGGCGTGTCAGGCGTTACAAGGGTTTTTGCACTGTGCAAAAGGTAGTCCGAGACCTGTGCCTTTCAGCCAGATTGCCTGTTGATAATTGTTGAAGTTACCAACAGCCCGGGGCGGGCGATCGTTTTTGAAAGGCTTTTCCGCAGGGCTCGCGACCGGTTATGCACAGACTTTATCGCTCGGTTACCAAGCGCGAGTGTGGATAACTTAGCGTGAGGTCAGTAGAATGTCGGCCCGCCTTGCTACCAGCTCAATTCCAGGTTGCATGACAGGCGCTTTGAAAGAGGTATGACCGTGTCCCTGGAGCTGTGGCAGCAATGCCTCGAGTGCATGCGAGACGAGCTGCCGGCACAGCAGTTCAACACCTGGATTCGCCCCCTGCAGGTGGAAGCCTTGGGCGACGAATTGAAGGTCTATGCGCCTAATCGTTTCGTTCTCGACTGGGTCAACGAAAAGTACCTTACGCGCCTGCTCGAGCTGCTGAACGAACGCGGCAATGGTGCAGCTCCGTCCTTGTCCCTGCTGATCGGCAGTCGCCGTGTGCCGACCGGGGCTCTGCCGGCCTCTTCGTTGTCAACGTCGGCAAGTCCGGCGGCTGTCGCTACGCCTGCCGCAAGCGGAGCTGAACGTCAGACCACCCCTGCCGAGCAGGCCAGACCGTCAGAGGCGAGCCCTGCGCCGCGGGAGGTGCAGGTCGAAGGCGCGCTCAAGCACACCAGTTATCTCAACCGTGCGTTCACGTTCGAGAATTTCGTCGAAGGCAAGTCGAACCAGTTGGCACGCGCCGCGGCCTGGCAGGTCGCCGATAATCCCAAGCACGGCTACAACCCTCTCTTCCTGTACGGCGGCGTCGGCTTGGGCAAGACCCACCTCATGCACGCGGTGGGCAATCACCTGCTCAAGAAGAACCCTAACGCCAAGGTGATTTACCTGCATTCCGAGCGGTTTGTCGCCGACATGGTGAAGGCGCTCCAGTTGAATGCGATCAACGAGTTCAAGCGCTTCTACCGTTCGGTGGATGCGCTGCTGATCGACGACATCCAGTTCTTTGCCAAGAAGGAACGTTCGCAGGAAGAGTTCTTCCATACCTTCAACGCGCTGCTGGAAGGCGGGCAGCAGGTCATTCTCACCAGTGACCGGTATCCGAAGGAGATCGACGGCCTTGAAGAGCGCTTGAAATCCCGTTTCGGTTGGGGTCTGACCGTTGCCGTGGAACCGCCGGAGCTGGAGACCCGGGTAGCGATCCTGATGAAGAAGGCGACGCAGGCCAAGGTAGAGCTTCCCCACGATGCGGCGTTTTTCATCGCGCAAAGGATCCGCTCGAATGTGCGTGAACTGGAAGGCGCGCTCAAACGCGTCATTGCGCATGCCCATTTCATGGGGCGCGACATCACCATCGAGCTGATTCGGGAATCGCTCAAGGACCTGCTGGCGCTTCAGGACAAGCTGGTCAGCGTCGACAACATCCAGCGTACGGTGGCTGAGTACTACAAGATCAAGATCGCGGACCTGTTATCGAAGCGGCGATCGCGCTCGGTGGCGCGGCCACGGCAGGTAGCGATGGCGCTGTCGAAGGAGCTGACCAACCACAGCCTTCCTGAAATCGGCGATGCCTTTGGTGGCCGTGACCACACGACAGTGCTTCATGCATGTCGTAAAATCACCGAGCTACGGGAAATAGATGCGGACATACGAGAAGACTACAAAAATCTTCTGCGTACCCTGACCACCTAAGTGAGCCGGTCCCAACCTGAAGGACATCGACGATGCATTTCACCATCCAACGCGAAGCCCTGTTGAAACCCTTGCAGCTGGTCGCCGGTGTCGTCGAACGGCGGCAAACGCTTCCGGTATTGTCCAATGTGCTGATTTCGGTCCAGGGCACCCAGCTGTCGCTTACCGGTACCGACCTCGAGGTCGAGCTGATCGGGCGTGTCGCCTTGCAGGAGTCGGCCGGCGATGGCGAGATCACCGTTCCGGCGCGCAAGTTGATGGACATTTGCAAGAGCCTGCCCAGCGACGCCTCGATCGATATCAAGCTCGACGATCAAAAGTTGTTGGTCAAATCCGGACGCAGTCGCTTCAGCCTGTCGACGCTGCCGGCTAACGATTTTCCTTCGGTTGAGGAAGGTCCGGGCTCCCTTCAGTTCGTTCTTCCGCAAGCCAAGGTGCGCCGCCTCATCGAGCGGACGAGCTTTGCGATGGCGCAGCAAGATGTGCGTTATTACCTGAACGGCATGCTGCTCGAGGTTTCGTCCGGACAGCTTCGAGCGGTGGCGACCGACGGCCATCGACTTGCCATGTGCACGCTTCAGGCATCGATCGAGCAATCGGATCGGCACCAGGTGATCGTGCCGCGCAAAGGTATCCTGGAGCTTGCCCGCCTCATGAGCGACCAGGATGGCGAGGTCAACATCGTGGTGGGTCAACACCATGTACGCGCGACCACCGGCGAGTTCACCTTTACTTCCAAGCTTGTCGATGGAAAGTTCCCCGACTACGAGCGCGTACTGCCGCGTGGTGGCGACAAGCTGGTTACCGGCGATCGTCAGGCGCTGCGTGAAGCATTCAACCGCACTTCCATCCTTTCCAACGAGAAGTACCGAGGCATCCGGCTCTCGCTGGAAAGCGAGTTGCTCAAGATCCAGGCCAACAACCCTGAGCAGGAAGAAGCCGAAGAGGAAGTCGCGGTCGACTATCAAGGCGGCAGTCTGGAGATTGGTTTCAACGTGAGCTATCTCCTGGACGTTCTTGGTGTCATGACCTGTGACCAGGTTCGACTGACGCTCTCCGACGCCAACAGCAGCGCGCTCGTGCAAGAAGCCGACAACGACGACTCGGCCTATGTCGTCATGCCGATGCGGTTGTAATCGCCCTCACTGATGTCCCTCCAGCGGTTAGACGTCACCGGGGTTCGCAATCTGCACCCGGTGACGCTGCACTTCTCTCCTCGCATCAACATCCTGTACGGCGACAATGGAAGCGGCAAGACAAGCCTTCTTGAAGCCGTGCACATGCTTGGTCTCGCGCGCTCTTTTCGCAGTTCCCGCATCCAGTCAGCTATCAACCACGACGCCGAGGGCTGTGTGCTTTTCGGTCAGGTTCAACTTGCTGCGCAAGAGCAGCGTGCGATAGGGATCTCCCGGCAGCGCTCCGGAGACACCACCATTCGCATCAACGGACAGAGCGTCCGATCTGCTGCCGAGCTTGCCGATTGTGTTCCGCTCCAACTGATCAATCCTGACAGCTTCCGATTGCTGGAAGGCTCGCCGAAACTCAGGCGGCAGTTTCTCGACTGGGGTGTGTTCCACGTGGAACGACGCTTTCTTTCCGCTTGGCACCGCGTTCAGCAAGCCCTGCGCCAGCGAAACTCGTGGCTTCGTCATGGTAGACTGGACGCCGTTTCACAGGCCGCTTGGAATCGCGAAGTCGAGCTAGCCAGCAACGAGCTGGATGACTATCGCAGAGCCTACATCGCCAGGCTGAAGCCTGTTTTCGAGCGCACGCTTTCTCAGTTGTGCACGCTGGATGACGAGCTGCAGCTGAGTTATTACCGCGGTTGGGATAAGGATCGTTCGCTAGGCGAAGTGCTCGACGCATCCGTCGAGCGCGATCGATTGGTAGGGTACACACAAGCAGGACCGCAGCGAGCGGATCTGCGCCTACGTAGCAAGGGGCATAACGCCGCCGATGTACTTTCCAGGGGGCAGCAGAAGCTCGTCGTTTGCGCCCTGCGTATTGCACAGGGTCACTTGGTCAGTGAAGTCAAACACGGCCAGTGCATCTATCTGGTTGACGACCTTCCTTCCGAGCTCGATGGCTTGCATCGCCAATCGCTGTGTCGACTTCTGGAGCAACTCGATTGCCAGGTATTTATCACCTGTGTAGATCGAGAACCTTTAAGTGAGTGCTGGCAGTCCACTACGCCAGTCTCGATGTTTCACGTGGAACACGGCCGCATCGTTCAGATGCATGGCCCCTCGGAGTGAACGCATGAGTGAAAACCATACTTACGACTCGTCTAGCATCAAGGTATTGAAAGGTCTGGATGCAGTCCGCAAGCGCCCAGGGATGTACATTGGCGACACCGATGACGGTACCGGCCTTCACCACATGGTTTTCGAAGTGGTCGATAACTCGATCGACGAAGCCCTGGCTGGCTATTGCAGCGAAATCAGCATCACCATTCATACGGATGAGTCGATAACGGTGCGAGATAACGGCCGTGGCATTCCGGTCGATATGCACAAGGAAGAAGGCGTTTCTGCAGCAGAGGTCATCATGACCGTGCTGCACGCTGGCGGTAAGTTCGACGATAACTCTTACAAGGTTTCAGGCGGCCTGCACGGTGTCGGGGTCTCGGTCGTCAATGCGTTGTCCGAAGAGCTACAGCTGACCATTCGACGGGACGGCAAGGTCTGGGAGCAACTTTATCGGCATGGCGTTCCACAGGCGCCGCTCTCGGCCGTCGGCGAGACCGATAGCTCGGGTACGGAGGTACATTTCAAGCCGTCCGCGCAGACCTTCCAGAATATACACTTCAGCTGGGACATCTTGGCCAAGCGTCTTCGCGAGCTGTCGTTCCTGAACTCGGGTGTCGGCATCGTTCTGCGCGACGAGCGCACGGCAAAAGAGGAGCTGTTCCGTTACGAGGGCGGTCTGCGTGCATTCGTCGAGTATCTGAACACCAACAAAACGCCGGTCAACCAGGTGTTTCACTTCAATGTCCAACGCGATGATGGCGTTGGTGTGGAAGTGGCGTTGCAGTGGAATGACAGTTTCAACGAGAACATTCTCTGCTTCACCAACAACATTCCGCAGCGTGACGGTGGCACCCACCTGGCGGGCTTCCGTTCGGCACTCACTCGGAACCTGAATACCTACATCGAGCAGGAGGGCTTGGCGAAGAAGCTGAAGGTCGCCACCACCGGCGACGACGCGCGCGAAGGCCTTACCGCCATCATTTCGGTCAAAGTGCCGGATCCCAAGTTCAGCTCGCAGACCAAGGACAAGCTCGTTTCCTCCGAAGTGAAAACCGCCGTCGAGCAGGAAATGGGCAAGCATTTCGCGGACTTCCTGCTTGAGCATCCGAACGAAGCCAAGGCAGTGGTCGGCAAGATGATCGACGCGGCACGCGCCCGCGAAGCGGCTCGCAAGGCCCGTGAGATGACGCGTCGCAAGGGTGCCCTGGATATCGCCGGGCTACCGGGCAAGCTTGCGGACTGTCAGGAGAAGGACCCGGCGCTCTCCGAACTCTACATCGTGGAGGGTGACTCCGCAGGCGGCTCGGCCAAGCAAGGGCGCAATCGCCGTACCCAGGCGATCCTCCCGCTCAAGGGCAAGATCCTCAACGTCGAGAAGGCACGCTTCGACAAGATGCTCTCCTCTGCCGAAGTCGGCACCCTGATCACTGCGCTGGGCTGCGGGATCGGGCGCGAGGAATACAACCTCGACAAGCTGCGCTATCACAACATCATCATCATGACCGATGCCGACGTGGACGGTTCGCACATCCGCACGCTGCTGCTGACGTTCTTCTTCCGCCAGCTGCCGGAGCTGATCGAGCGAGGCTACATCTACATTGCCCAGCCGCCGCTCTACAAGGTCAAGCGCGGCAAGCAAGAGCAGTACATCAAGGACGACGAGGCGATGGAGGAGTACCTCACGCAGTCGGCGCTCGAAGATGCCAGCCTACATGTCAACGAGCATGCCCCGGGCCTGTCAGGTCCTGCTCTCGAGGCTCTGGTCAACGACTACCGCACGGTGATGAAGACGCTCCAGCGGCTGTCTCGCCTGTACCCGCTGGAGCTGACCGAACACTTCATCTATCTGCCGCGTGTCAGCCTCGAGATGCTGGCCGACGAAAAGGCCATGGGCGCGTGGCTGGCCGGGTATTCGGCACGGCTCAAGGACGTGGAAAAATCCGGTCTGGCCTATACGGCCTCGCTGCGGGAAGACAAGGAACGGCACCTGTGGCTACCCGAGGTCGAGATGACGTCGCATGGCCTGGCCAACTACATCACCTTCAACCGTGACTTCTTTTCCAGCAATGACTACCGAACCGTTACCTCGCTCGGCGAGAAGCTCAACAGCTTGCTTGAAGAGGGTGCCTACGTGCAGCGTGGCGAGCGCAAGAAGCCGGTTGCGTCGTTCAAGGAGGCGCTCGATTGGCTGATGACCGAAGGTACGAAGCGCCATAGCGTCCAGCGTTACAAGGGGCTTGGCGAGATGAACCCGGACCAGCTGTGGGAAACCACGATGGATCCGAACGTGCGCCGCATGTTGCGGGTCACCATCGAAGATGCCATTGCGGCGGACCAGATCTTCAATACGCTCATGGGTGACGCCGTTGAGCCTCGCCGGGACTTCATCGAGAGCAATGCGCTGGCGGTGTCGAATCTGGATTTCTGAGTATCGGCCCTCACGGCCCTTCAAAACCGCGCCTTAGGGCGCGGTTTTTTATTCGCCAAGCTCAACGTGGCAAGCTCCCTCGTCGGAACTTCACCGACTCTGGATCGCTGCACCTACTAGCGGAGCGAACGAGCCGCTGTTCTGGAAACTGTGTCCAGGCAGACAGGAGGCAAGGCAGGTTTCGCTGACGCACTGACGGAAATAAGAAAGGCCCGCGAGGGGCCTTTGCAAGTTGCGGGTACTGTCAAAGAGGCGCCGCTGACGTCACTTCCACCGTGCCGCTCTCGAGGCTGAGCGCTTCCTGGGTCTGCTTGACCCACTCGAACGCCCGGTCGTTGAGCTCGGCAATGGCGCGCGGTCCGCTGCCTTCGGCATGCATGGCCGGACCGAACACCACCTTGATCGTTCCCGGACGCTTGGCCCAGCCATCGCGCGGCCAGAACTCGCCGGCGTTGTGTGCCACTGGCAGCACGGGCATGCCGGCGTTGACCGCCAGCGCCGTGCCTCCGCGCGAGAACTTGCCAATCTGGCCCACCGGCACTCGGGTGCCCTCGGGGAAGATCAGCACCCAGACCCCTTGCTTCAGGCGCTCATCGCCCTGCTTGGCGAGCTGTTTCAACGCGGCCTTCGGGTTGTTGCGATCGATTGCGATCGGGCGCAGCAGGGCCATGGCCCATCCGAAGAACGGGACATACAGCAGTTCGCGCTTGAGCACCTGGCTCAGGGGTTCGAAGTAGGCGGAGAGAAAGAACGTCTCCCAGGTGCTCTGATGCTTGGCCAGGATCACGCACGGCTGCTGCGGGATGTTCTCGGCGCCACTGACCTCATAGTTGATGCCGACGATCGTGCGGGCCAGCCAGACAGCGCTACGGCACCAAGCCTGGACGACGAAGCGGTAGCGCTTGCGAAAGGACAGAAACGGCGCGACGACCATGCTCACCAGGCACCAGGCGAACGCCGAGAAGGCCAGCAAGAAATAGAAAACGAAGGTGCGGACGCTTTGCAGAGCTCTCATGGGCGCGACTCGAGTAGATGGTCCGCGACGGCGGATAGATCATCGAACACCTGAGTACCCGGCGGCAGCTCGCTACGCAGTGTCCGTTCACCCTTGCCGGTGCGAACCAGGCATGGTTCGCCGCCGAGCAGCATGCCTGCCTGCAGGTCGCGCAGGCTGTCGCCCACTACCGGAACGCCCGTCAGGTCCGGCAATCCGAAGTGGCTGGCAATCCGCCTGAACAACCCCGGCTCCGGCTTCCGGCAATCGCAGCCGTCGTCGGGGCCGTGCGGGCAATGGACGATCAGGTCGATACGACCGCCCTGCTCCATCGCCAGCTGCTGCATCTTCAGGTGCATGTCGCCTAGCGTGCTGGCGTCGAACAGCCCGCGCGCGAGACCCGATTGGTTGGTCGCGACGGCGACGGTCCAGCCGGCCTGGCACAGCCGCGCGATCGCCTCCAGCGAGCCGGCGATCGGGGTCCATTCTTCCGGCGTTTTGACAAAGGCGTCGGAGTCTTCGTTGATCACCCCGTCCCGGTCGAGAACGATCAGCTTCGACGGCTTAGCCAAGTGCGGAAATATCGGCGACACCAAGGAACAACCCCCTCAACCTGGCCAGCAAGGCATAACGATTGGCACGCACCGATGCGTCTTCGGCGTTCACCAGGACGGCGACGAAGAACGCATCGACCGGCTCGCGCATCGCGGCAAGACGACCGAGCGCCTCCCGGTACTGACGCGACTGCGCCAGTGGTTGCACGGCCTGCTCGGCCTGCTGAATCGCGGAATAAAGCGAGAACTCGGTGGCATTGTCGAACCAGCGCGGTTCGACCGTCTCCGGCAGCTTGCCCTCGTACTTGGCCAGCAAATTGGAGACGCGCTTGTTCGCCGCGGCCAGAGCATCGGCCTCCGGCAAACGGCGGAAGGCTTCCACGCCCTGCACCCGCTGGTCGAAATCGAGCGCCGATGCCGGCTGTACCGCTCGCACGGCCAGGTAGCTGGTGACATCGATACCCTCATCTTCGTACCGCGCACGCAGGCGATCGAAGATGAAATCCAAGACCTGGGCGGCCAGCCCTTCACGCTTGACACGGCTCCCGTAAAGGTCGATGGCCTTCGCCACGGCGTCGACCACGTTCAGGTCCAGGCCCTTCTCGATCAGGATCCGCAGCACGCCGAGGGCAGCGCGGCGCAGGGCGTACGGGTCCTTGCTGCCGGTCGGCAGCATGCCGATGCCGAAGATGCCGACCAGGGTGTCGAGCTTGTCGGCCACCGCCACCGCGGCACCGGTGAGCGTGCTCGGCAGCTCGGCGCCGGCACCGCGCGGCATGTACTGCTCGTTCAGCGCAGCCGCCACGTCGGCGTGCTCGCCATCGTTCAACGCGTAGTAGTAGCCGGCGATGCCCTGCATTTCAGGAAACTCGCCGACCATCTCGGTGGCCAGGTCGGCCTTGGACAGCAGGCCGGCGCGCTTGGCCAGCGCCGCATCGCCGCCGATACCCGCAGCCACCAGGCCAGCCAGTTCGGAAACACGCTGCGCCTTCTCCAGCACGGTGCCCAGATCGGCCTGGAACACCACGTTGGCCAGGCGTGCATTGAAGGCCTCGAGTCGCTGCTTCTTGTCCTGCTTGAAGAAGAACTCGGCATCGGTCAGGCGCGGACGCACCACCTTTTCGTTGCCGGCAACGATCTGCGAAGCATCCTTCGACTCTATGTTGGCGACGGTGATGAAGCGCGGCAGCAGCTTGCCGTCGGCATCCAGCAGGCAGAAGTATTTCTGGTTGTCCTGCATGGTCGAAATCAGTGCTTCCTGCGGGACGGCCAGGAAGCGCTCCTCGAACGAGCACACCAGCGGCACCGGCCACTCGACCAGCGCGGTCACCTCATCGAGCAAATCGGGCGGGACGATCGCCTGACCGTTCTGCTGCTTGGCCAGCTCGGCGACACGCCGCTCGATCAGCACGCGGCGCTCCTCGAAGTCGGCCAGTACATGGGCTTCGCGCAAGGCCGGCAGGTAATCCGAGGGACGTGCGATAGCCACCGCTTGCGGATGATGGAAGCGGTGACCGCGCGAATGGCGGCCGGCGCGCTGGGTCAGGATCTCGCAATCGACCACGGCGTCGCCGAGCAGCATCACCAGCCACTGGGTCGGGCGCACGAATTCGTCCTTGCGGTCAGCCCAGCGCATACGCTTGGGAATCGGCAGCCCGTCGAGCGAGGCCTGGACGATGCCGGGCAGCAGTTCGATGGCCGGCTGGCCGGCGATGGTGCGGCTGAAGCGCAGCTTGGGGCCGCTCGTATCGATTTCGGCGAGCTCCACGCCGCACTTGCGGGCGAAGCCCAGCGCAGCCTGGGTCGGCTTGCCTTCGGCATCGAACGCGGCTTGTACCGGCGGCCCGTCGAGGTTGACGCTGCGATCCGGCTGCTGCGTGGCGAGCTGATCGACGATTACAGCCAGGCGCCGCGGCGCGGCATGGAAGCGCGCCTGGGCATAGTGCAGGCCGGCGTCCTGCAGACCCTTCTCGATGCCGGCGAGGAAGGCTTCGCCGAGCTTCTTCAGCGCCTTCGGCGGCAGCTCTTCGGTGCCGAGTTCGACGAGGAAATCCTGTGCGCTCATTGGGCGGCCTCCTTCAGCTTGGCCTGGATGTCGTCGCGTGCCAGTACCTCGTCACGCAGGGCCGGGGTCGCCATCGGGAAGCCGAGTCGGGCGCGCGCCAGCAGGTAGCTCTGGGCGATCGCACGGGCCAGTGTCCGCACACGCAGGATGTAGCGCTGGCGCTCGGTCACCGAGATGGCGCGGCGAGCGTCCAGCAGATTGAAGGTGTGCGAGGCCTTGACCACCATTTCATAGGCCGGCAGCGGCAGCTGCGCCTGCATGAGGCGGTTGGCTTCGCTTTCGTAGAAGTCGAAGAGTTCGAACAGCTTCGGCACGTTGGCGTGCTCGAAGTTGTAGGTCGATTGCTCCACCTCGTTCTGGTGGAACACGTCGCCGTAGGTCACGGTGCCGAACGGGCCGTCGGCCCAGATCAGGTCGTAGACCGAATCGACGCCCTGGAGGTACATGGCCAGGCGCTCGAGCCCGTAGGTGATCTCGCCGGTGACGGGATAGCACTCGACTCCGCCGACCTGCTGGAAGTAGGTGAACTGCGTGACTTCCATGCCGTTGAGCCAGACTTCCCAGCCCAGGCCCCAGGCCCCCAGCGTCGGCGATTCCCAGTTGTCCTCGACGAAGCGCACGTCGTGCACCTGCGTATCGACGCCGATACGGCGCAGCGACTCGAGGTACAGGTCCTGGATGTTGTCGGGGTTGGGTTTGAGCACCACCTGGAACTGGTAGTAATGCTGCAGGCGGTTGGGGTTCTCGCCGTAGCGCCCATCGGCCGGACGGCGGGACGGCTGCACGTAGGCGGCGTTCCAGGTTTCCGGACCGATCGCGCGCAGGAAGGTCGCGGTATGGAAGGTACCGGCGCCCATCTCCATGTCATAGGGTTGCAGAACCACGCAGCCCTGTTCCGCCCAGTAGCTTTGAAGGGCAAGAATCAGGTCTTGGAAGGTGCGCACGGCGGGCGTAGGCTGGCTCAAAGTTTCACCTGTGCTGGCTTCGACAGAAAGCCCGGGAGTATACCCGATTCGGTGCGGCTCCCCAGCGCGGGGAGGCCCTGCGAAGCCACGTCCCGCCTGAGGAACGACGATGCCCCGCTGCGCCTGGTGCGGTACCGATCCCCTGTATGTTCGCTATCACGACGAAGAGTGGGGCGTGCCGACGCGCGATCCGCGTCGGCTGTTCGAATCGCTGGTGCTGGAAGGCTTTCAGGCCGGCCTTTCGTGGATCACGGTGTTGCGCAAGCGCGAGCGCTACCGGGCGGTGCTGTTCGGTTTCGATCCGCAGCGTCTGGCCGAGATGAGCGACGACTACCTGGAGCAGTGCCTGCTCGATCCGGGCATCATCCGCAACCGGCAGAAGCTGGTGGCCGCTCGCACCAATGCGCAGGCCTGGTTGCGCCTGGACGACCCGGTGCCGTGGCTCTGGTCGTTCGTCGATGATGCGCCGCGGATCAACCGGTTCTCCCGCCTGGACGAGGTTCCGGCCGTCACCCCCGAGGCCGAGGCACTGAGTCGGGCCCTGAAGAAGGCCGGCTTCAGCTTCGTCGGCCCTACCCTCTGCTACGCCTTCATGCAGGCGTGCGGATTGACGATGGATCATCTGGTCGATTGCGAGCGGCATGCCCCGCTCGCGGCGCCCGCCTCCGAGCGCAGTCACTGAACGCCGGCCTTGGCCGGGTGGCGGCTGAGGTTACACTAGCGCTTTCGTTTGGCTGGAGCTGTCAGTGGAAAAGCTCAAAGGCGCGCTGGTCGTGGGGTTCCTGCGGGCGTTCGCCCGTTTGCCGTGGCCGGCGGTGCAATGCACGGGCAGCCTGATCGGCTGGCTCATGTGGCGCTTGCCCAATCGCTCACGCGAGGTTGCGCGGACCAACCTCGCCCATTGTTTCCCGGACCTTGCCCCCGACGCGCTCGATCGCCTGCTGCGCGACACCCTGCGTGACACCGGCAAGACGCTCACCGAAAGCGCCTGCGCCTGGATCTGGCCCGCCCGCAAATCGTTGTCGCTGATCCGCGAGGTGGAGGGCCTGGACGTGCTGGAACAGGCCCTGGCCTCGGGCAAGGGCGTGGTCGGCATCACCAGCCACCTGGGTAACTGGGAGGTGCTGAATCACTTCTACTGCTCCCAGTGCAACCCGATCATCTTCTACCGGCCGCCCAAACTCGCCGCCGTCGATGAACTGTTGCGCAAGCAGCGCGTGCAGCTCGGCAACCGCGTCGCCCCCTCGACCCGCGAGGGCATCCTGAGCGTCATCAAGGAAGTGCGCCGAGGCGGTGCCGTCGGCATACCGGCCGACCCCGAGCCGTCCGAGTCCAGCGGCGTGTTCGTGCCCTTCTTCGCGACACAGGCGCTGACCAGCAAGTTCGTACCGGGGATGCTGACCGGCGGCAAGGCGCTTGGCGTGTTCCTGCATGCCTTGCGTCTGCCGGATGGCTCCGGCTACAAGGTGATCCTCGAAGCGGCGCCCGAGGCGATGTACAGCGAAGACACCGAGACCGCGGTCGCGGCGATGAGCCAGGTGATCGAGGGGTACGTACGCCGGTGGCCGACCCAGTACATGTGGACCATGAAGCGCTTCAAGAAACGACCCACGGGCGAAGCGCGCTGGTATTGAATGGCCGCTGCGAGCGCACGACGCGCCGGCAGCGGGAATCGACTGACAGCATCACCGCAAGGACGAGACATGAGCAGCAACCAGCGCCGATTCCCCCGCACGCCGATGCGCTGCCGCATCCGGCTGTCGCACGACATCTTGGGGAATGTCTTCGCGCAGACGCGCGATCTGTCCGATGGCGGTGTCTACGTCTACATCAAGCATGCCGAGCTGTCCGTACTCGAGCCCGGCATGGTAGTGATCGGACAGGTCCAGGACTTGCCGATCCCCGCGCCCGAGCTGGAACTGGAGGTCGTCCGGGTGGACGCCGACGGGGCGGGTTTCCGCTTCGTACGATAGGGTTAGACGCCCGCTTCGTCCGCATCGGCGGGCCGGTGCCGGTCGAGTTTGCGCAGGAAGGTCGTCATCTCCCGCTCGGCCTGCTTGTCGCCTCGTGCCGCCGCAGCCACCAGTCCACACTGCCAGGCCTCCCGCGCGCCCGCCTCGTCTGCGCAGGCGACCAGTGCCTTGCCGAGCAGCTTCCAGGCGGCGGAATAGGTGGGGTCCTGCTCCACGCAGCGACGCAGGTGCTCGGCGGCCCGGGCGGGTTCGCCCGCGTCGAGATAGCCCTTGCCGAGCCCGAACCTGAGCATGGGGTTGTCCGTTCCGCGTGCCAGCATCTGTTCCAGCTACTCGAGCATGAAGCCTCCTCCGTCATCCTGAACGCCGTTTCAGTGCGCCTCGTTCACCGCGCTGAGAAACGCTTGCGTGCGCTCGCGCTGCGGGTTGCCGAACAGCTCGTCGGGCGTGCCCTGCTCATGGATCTGCCCTTCGTTGAAGAAGCACACCCGATCGGCGAATTCACGGGCAAAGCCCATCTGGTGCGTCACCATCAGCATCGTCAGGTTATGCGCATCGCCCAGCCGGCGGATGACGTTCAGCACCTCGCCGCACAGCTCCGGGTCGAGCGCCGAGGTGACTTCGTCGAACAGCATCACTTTCGGCCGCATCGCCAGCGCGCGAGCGATCGCGACGCGTTGCTGCTGGCCGCCGGAGAGCTGCGCCGGGTAATGCTCGAGCTTGTCTTCCAGACCCACCATCGCCAACAGCTCCTCAGCGCGCTGGCGGGCCTCGGCCTTGCGCAGGCCCAGCACGCGGATAGGCGCCTCGGTGACGTTCTGCCGGACCGTCATGTGCGGAAAGAGATTGAAGCTCTGGAACACCATGCCGACCATGCCACGCACCCCGCGCTGATAGCGGGCGCTGGCCGGAACCAGGCTGCCGTTGGCGTCCGGCATGTGAGTAAGCGGCTGGCCGTCCACCTCGATGACGCCGTCGTCGATCGTTTCCAGCGTCATGAGCACACGCAGCAGGGTCGACTTGCCGGAGCCACTGGGTCCGATGATGGCGACTTTCTCCCCTTCGGCGACCTGCAGGTCCAGATGGTCCAGCACGGTCAGCTCGCCATAGCGCTTGGTCACGCCGCGAAAGGCCACCATGGGGGCGTCCTGCGGCGTATCGGCCGGTGTGGCGGTGTGGGTCGAAAGTGTCGTCATCGGGCAGTCTCCAGGCGGTTTTCCAGCCGCCGCACGAGCCAGGCGAGGCCCAGGCTGAGGATGAGGAAGAACAGCCCGACCATCGTGATCGGCTCGAGGTAGCGGAAGGTTTCCGAGCCGATGTTCTTGGCGCGCTGCATGATCTCGACCACGGTGATGGCCGATAGCACGGGCGTGTCCTTGAGGATCGAAATGAGGTAGTTGCCCAGCGCCGGCAGTATCGGACGCAGCGCCTGCGGCAGAATCACATCACGGTAGGCGGCCAGGGGCGCCAGGTTCAGCGCGGTCACCGCTTCCCACTGCGCGCGCGGCACTGCATCCAGGCCGGCGCGGTAGACCTCGGCGGTGTAGCAGGCGTAGTGCAGCGCGATACCGAGGATGCCGGCCTGCAGCGCGGTCAGGCTCAGCCCATAGTTGGGCAGCACGTAGAAGACGACATAGAGCTGGATGAGCAGCGGCGTGCTGCGGATGAATTCCACCAGGGCGCCGGTCGGCCAGGCGAGCCAGCGGTGGCGGCTGCGCCTGCCGAGCGCAAGGAACAGCCCCAGCACCACGGCGATGCCGAAGCCCGACACGGCGATCAGGATCGTCGTCAGCGCGGCATCCAGCAGGCGCGGCAGGATTTCGAGCGCGAACGCCCAGTCGAAGGCATTCATGACAGCCCTCCCCGCATGCGTCCGCGAGCGAGGCGGCGCTCGAGCAGCCGCATGCCCAGGTTGATCAGTTGGGCCAGGACGAAATAGATCAGCAAGGCGAGCCCGAAGATCTCCAGTGTCATCAGCGTGGCCTGGTTCAGCTGGCGCGCGCGGAAGGCAAGATCCGACAAGGTGATCAGCGACACCAGCGAGGTGTTCTTCAGTAGTTCGATCAGCAGGTTGGTGCCCGGTGGAATCGCCGCCAGCAGGGCCTGGGGCAGGATGATCCGGCCGAAGCGGGTCATCGGCGACAGGTTCAGCGCATGGCAGGCTTCGGCCTGACCGCGCGGTACCGCACGGATGGCGCCCCGCAGGACTTCCGCCCCGTAGGCGCCGATGTTCAGGCCCAGCCCGATCACCGCGACGGCGAAAGCGCTGAGCTGGATGTTGAAGGGCGGCATCGGCAGGACGAAGTACAGCCAGAACAGCTGCACCAGCAGCGACGAGCCGCGGAACACTTCGATGTAGACGATCGCCAGCCAGCGCAGCGGCGCGATCGGCGAGATCCGTCCGAGCGCCGCCAGCAGCGCGCAGGCGATCGCCACCAGCGAGCCGAGCAGCGTCACCTTGATCGTGATCCAGGTGCCCTGGAGCAGGAGCGGTAGCAGTTCGATCATGAAAGGGCTTCCGTTCGAGGCCATCCGCGGAGGACGGCCGGTTCGGTTCCGTCATCGACCGGACCGCCGGCAGGCGGCGGCCCGGCAACCGGTCAGGACGCCGCGCAGAGTTCGGCGGCGGTCTTGTCGGTCAGGTTGGAACGATCGAAGCCGAACGGTGCGACGGTCTTGAGGTGCTCCTCGCTGCCCAGCCACTCCTTCAGCTCGGCGTTGACCGCGTCGCGCAGCGCCTTGTCTTCCGGGCGGAAGGCGAGCGCGCCGTAACCCGCGCGAGACGGGTCGTCCTTGAAGTCGTCGATCGCCTCGACACTGTCGCCGCCCTTCTCGGCCAGCCCTTTCATCGTCAGCTGGGTGCCGATGGCGGCGTCCGCCCGGCCGGTGCGCACGGCCTGCAACTGTGCGGTGGTGTTGGGCACCTGGAGGATCTGGGAATCCTTGATGCCGGCTTCACGCGCATAACCGAGGTTCACCGTTCCGGACATGATCGCCAGCTTGGCATCGGGGTTGTTGGCGATGTCTTCGTAGCTGTGCAGGTTCTTCGGGTTGCCTTCGGCGACCAGCAGCGTGTCGAGCAGGCGGTAGTGGGGGTCGGTGAAGATCACCTGCTTGCAGCGCTCGGGGGTGATGTACATGCCGGCGGCGATCAGGTCGAAGCGACCGGCACGCAGGCCGGGGATCAGCGAGCCCCACTCCGTCAGCACCGGCTTGATGGTCTCGATGCCCATGCGCTCGAAGATCTTGCGCACGATCTGCGGCGACTCGCCGGTGACGGTGCCGTCGAGTTCGGTGTAGGCGAAGGGGTTTTCGTTGGCGTAGCCGATACTGACCTGGCTGTCGCTGCGGATCTCGTCGAGCGTGCCGGCCGAGGCGATGCCCGCGAGACTCAGACCGACCAGGGCGGTGGCGCCGGCGAGCAATCGCCGGGTGCGTGAGGACGTCCTCATATCCATCTCCTTGTGCTTGTTGGCTGGAATCAGCCGTTCTTGTCAGGAGCGTGCGGGCCTCTGGAGCGGCCCGTTCCATCGTTACTCCAGCGTCGAACCGGGATAAGGCAGGCGGCGAGCGCCTGGTCAGATCGACCAGAAAAGGCGGCTGCCGCAAAGACCGGAACACAGGGTTAGAGGCCGCAATGGCAGAAGATTCACAACGATTTTTGCGAATCCAGGTGGCGACACCGCCCGGCTTCGCATGACCGGGCGGCGATCGGAGGTGCGATCGAAGGTACTTGGCGAGGGCTCAGAAGAAGGTCAGGCCGGCCTGGAACAGCCGCTCGACGTCTCGGATATGGCGCTTGTCGACGAGGAACAGGATGACGTGGTCGCCGGAGGCGATGAGGGTGTCGTCATGCGCGATGAGCACCTCTTCGTCGCGAATCACCGCGCCGATGGAGGTGCCTTCCGGCAAGGCGATCTGGCCGACCATGCGGCCGACCACCTTGCTCGAACGCGAGTCGCCGTGCGCAATCACTTCGATGGCTTCGGCCGCGCCGCGCCGCAGGGAGTGCGCGCTGACGATGTCGCCGCGGCGCACGTGGGTCAGCAGCGTGCCGATGGTCGCCAGCTGCGGGCTGATGGCGATGTCGATCTCGCCGCCGTGGATCAGGTCGACGTAGGCCGGGTTGTTGATGATCGACATCACCTTGCGCGCGCCCAGCCGCTTGGCCAGCAGCGAGGACATGATGTTCGCCTCGTCGTCGTTGGTCAGCGCGAGGAAGATGTCGGCTTCGTTGATGTTCTCCTCGATCAGCAGGTCGCGGTCCGAGGCGCTGCCCTGCAGCACGATGCTGCTGTCGAGCGTGTCCGACAGGTAGCGGCAGCGCGCCGGGTTCATCTCGATGATCTTGACCTGGTAACGGCTCTCGATGGCTTCGGCGAGCCGCTCGCCGATGTGGCCGCCGCCGGCGATGACGATGCGTCGGTAGCTGTCTTCGAGGCGGCGCATCTCGCTCATCACCGCACGGATGTGCCCGCGCGCGGCGATGAAGAACACCTCGTCATCGGCCTCGATCACCGTGTCGCCGCGTGGAAGGATCGCCCGGTTGCGCCGGAAGATCGCGGCGACGCGGGTGTCGACCGTCGGCATGTGCTGACGCAACTGGCGCAGCTGCTGGCCCACCAGCGGGCCGCCGTAATAGGCGCGCACCGCGACCAGTTGCGCCTTGCCGCCAGCGAAGTCGATGACCTGCAGCGAGCCGGGGTATTCGATCAGGCGCTTGATGTAGTTGGTGACGACCTGCTCCGGGCTGATCAGCACATCGACCGGGATGGCCTCGTTGTTGAACAGGCCCGAGCGCGTCAGGTAGGCCGATTCGCGCACCCGCGCAATTTTGGTCGGGGTGTGGAACAGCGTGTAGGCGACCTGGCAGGCGACCATGTTGGTCTCGTCGCTGTTGGTCACCGCCACCAGCATGTCGGCATCGTCCGCGCCGGCCTGGCGCAGCACCGTCGGGAACGAGCCGCGGCCCTGCACGGTGCGGATGTCGAGGCGATCGCCGAGGTCGCGCAGGCGGTCGCCGTCGGTGTCGACCACGGTGATGTCGTTGGCTTCGCTGGCGAGGTGCTCGGCCAGCGTTCCGCCGACCTGGCCGGCGCCGAGGATGATGATCTTCACGGACGAGGCTCCTGAGGGCGCGGTTGCGCGGCGATCTTGATCAACTTGGCGTAGTAGAACCCGTCGTGCCCCTGGAGTTGCGGCAGGAGCTGGCGGCCGTGGGGCTGGGGCAGTCCGAACGGACCAGGAATGTGCAGCTCGCGGGCACCGGGCGTGCGGTCGAGAAACGCGGCGATGACGTCGGTGTTCTCGGTCGGCATGACCGAGCAGGTGGCGTAGAGCAGCACGCCGCCGACGGCCAGCGTCGGCCAGAGCGCATCCAGCAGCTCGCCCTGGAGCTGGGCTAGCGCGGCGATGTCGTCCGGCTGACGGGTCAGCTTGATGTCGGGATGACGGCGGATCACACCGGTTGCCGAACAGGGCGCATCGAGCAGGATGCGCTGGAAGGCCTTGCCGTCCCACCAGCCTGCGGTGTCCCGTGCATCGGCCGCCAGCAGTGTCGCCTCGAGGCCGAGCCGCTGCAAGTTGTCCCGGACGCGTTCGAGCCGCTTCGGCTCCAGGTCGAGCGCGACCACCTCTGTCAGGCCCGGCTCGCGCTCGAGCAGGTGACAGGTCTTGCCGCCTGGTGCGCAGCAGGCATCGAGCACGCGTTGCCCGGGCGCCAGCTCCAGCAATGAAGCGCAGAGTTGGGCGGCCTCGTCCTGCACGCTCACCTGGCCGTCGGCGAAGCCTGGCAGGCTGTACACGTCGCAGGGCGCGTCGAGCCGGATGCCGTCCTCGCTGAATTCGCAGGCCGCCGCCGGGATGCCGGCGTCATCGAGCCGCGCGAGGTAATCGGTGCGGCTGACCTGGCGACGGTTGGCCCGCAGGGTCATGGGCGGATGCGCATTGTTCGCCGTGCAGAGTCCTTCCCAGTGTTCCGGCCAGTGGGCCTTGAGTGCCTTTTGCAGCCAGCGCGGATGGGCGACGCGGATCACCGGATCGCGTTCCAGCGTGGCCAGCAGCGCCTCGCCTTCACGCTGGGCGCGGCGCAAGACGGCATTGAGCAGCCCCTTGGCCCAGGGCTTCTTGAGCCGTTCGGCGCAGCCGACGGTTTCGCCGATGGCGGCATGCGGCGGGATGCGCGTGTAGAGCAACTGGTACAGGCCCATCAGCAACAGCGCTTCGACGTCGCGGTCCGCTGCCTTGAACGGCTTTTGCAACAGCGCCGCGGCAAGACCCGCCAGGCGCGGCTGCCAGCGCGCGGTGCCGTACGCCAGCTCCTGGGTCAGGGCGCGGTCACGCGGATCGACCTGCTGCATCTGCTCCGGCAACGCCGTGCCGAGCGACGCCTTGCCCGCCAACAGCGAGGCCAATGCCCGGGACGCAGCCAACCGCGGATTCATCGCCATGCGTTGGTCACTCGAACCGCAGGCCGGTTGCGAACTGCTGGCGCCGGCTGTTGAGCAGGTCGCTGATGTCGAGCGGCTTGCCACCGGGCAGTTGCAGGCGCATCAGGTTCAGGGCGCCCTCGCCGCAGGCGACGGTCAGGCCGTCGCGGCTGGCAGCCAGGATCGCGCCGGGCACGCCGTTGCCGTTGCCGATTCGGGCCTGATGAACCTTGATCGTCTCGCCCTCAAGCATCGAGTGGCTGATGGGCCAGGGATTGAAGGCGCGAATGGTCCGCTCGATGACGTCGGCCGGCTGGCTCCAGTCGATGCGGGCCTCGTCCTTGGTCAGCTTGTGCGCGTAGGTCGCCAGGGTGTCGTCCTGCACTTCGCTTTTCAGCGTGCCCCCGGCCAGCGCCTCCACGCCCTGGACCAGCGCCTGGGCGCCCAGCGTCGCCAGCCGGTCATGCAGCGTGCCGCCGGTGTCGTCCACGGTGATGGGCGTGGCAACCTTCAGCAGCATTGGCCCGGTGTCCAGCCCCGCTTCCATCTGCATCAGGGTGACGCCGGTTTCACCGTCGCCCGCCTGGATCGCCCGCTGGATCGGTGCCGCACCGCGCCAGCGCGGCAGCAGCGACGCGTGGCTGTTGATGCAGCCAAGGCGAGGGATATCGAGCACGGCCTGCGGCAGGATCAATCCATAGGCGACCACGATCAGCAGGTCCGGGCGCAGGGCGGCCAGCGCTTCCTGCGCGTCGGCCGCTCGCAGCGTCGCTGGCTGGTACACCGGAATGTCTTCACTCGCCGCCAGCTGCTTGACCGGGCTGGGCATGAGCTTTTGCCCACGTCCGGCGGGGCGGTCAGGCTGGGTGTAAACGGCGATCGGCCGATACGGCGTGTCCAGCAAGGCGCGCAAGTGCTCGGCGGCGAAATCGGGGGTACCGGCAAAAACGATACGCAGGGCGGAGGTCATGAGGGCTCGCTAAGAAAAAAGGCTTGCCTGGCGCCGCCGAGCAAGCCTTTCGTGAAGGGACCAGGCACTAGGCCTGTTGCCGATGCTGCTTCTCCAGCTTCTTGCGAATGCGATCGCGCTTGAGGTTGGAGAGGTAGTCGACGAACAGCTTGCCGTTCAGGTGATCGCACTCGTGCTGGATGCACACGGCCAGCAGCCCTTCGGCGATCAGCTCGTAGGGTTTCCCGTCGCGATCGAGCGCCCGTACCTTGACCTTTTGCGGTCGGTCCACGTTCTCGTAGAACCCCGGCACGGACAGGCATCCTTCCTGGTACTGGTCCATCTCGTCGGTCAGGGACTCGAACTCGGGGTTAATGAAGACCCGCGGCTCGCTTTTGTCTTCGGACAGGTCCATCACCACGACGCGCTTGTGCACGTTCACCTGGGTGGCGGCCAGGCCAATGCCGGGCGCGTCGTACATGGTCTCGAACATGTCGTCGACCAATTGGCGGATGCCATCGTCCACCACGTCCACCGGCTTGGCGATGGTACGCAGGCGCGGATCCGGAAACTCGAGGATGTTCAATATCGCCATATGCGTTTGTGATGCACTTATGGAATAACTTTCGACGGCACTGCTAACATGCCGGCAGTTCTGAAAACGGCTTCAAGCCGCTCGCCACAAGGGCTGCAGCGGCGCTAGGGCGCTTACGTGAAGACACATAATAAAGGGATTCACCATATGAGGAAATCACTAGTCGCCCTGCTGTTGGTGGCGGTTGGGGGCATCGCTCAGGCGGCCGTTCAGCTCAAGGACGACCACCCCGAGCAGTACCGGGTCGTCAAGGGCGATACGCTCTGGGACATCTCCGGTCGTTTTCTCGATCAGCCCTGGGAATGGCCCGAGCTGTGGCACGCCAACCCGCAGATCGAAAACCCCCACCTCATCTATCCCGGTGATCTGCTGCGCCTGGTCTATATCGACGGCCAACCCCGCCTGATGCTCGACCGCGGCGAATCGCGCGGCACCATCAAGCTGTCCCCCAAGGTTCGCGTCACCCCGATCGCTGAGGCGATTCCGACCATTCCGCTGGAGGCGATCAACAGCTTCCTGCTGAACAACCGCATCATCGACACCGAAGCCGAGTTCGAAGGCGCACCCTATATCCTCGCGGGTAATGCCGAGCGGGTGATCAGCGGCGCCGGCGATCGCGTCTACGCGCGCGGCCAGTTCGACGAAGGGTTGGCGGCCTACGGCGTGTTCCGTCAGGGCAAGACCTACACCGATCCGGAAACCGGCGAGTTCCTCGGCATCAACGCCGATGACATCGGCACCGCCGAGCTGATCGCGACCGAGGGCGATATCGGCACCCTGATGATGACGCGCACCACCCAGGAAGTGCGCCCCGGCGACCGGTTGTTCGCCACCGAAGAGCGTGCGATCAATTCGACCTTCCAGCCCCGTGCCCCGGAGTCGCCGGTGTCGGGCCTGATCATCGACGTGCCTCGCGGCGTCACGCAGATCGGCCAGTTCGACGTGGTCACCCTGAACAAGGGCGCACGCGACGGCCTCGAGGTCGGCGATGTCCTGGCTGTCTACAAGACCGGTGAAACCGTTCGCGACCGCATCACCGGCGAGCGGGTGAAGATCCCGGACGAGCGCGCCGGCTTGCTGATGGTCTTCCGCACCTACGACAAGCTCAGCTACGGGCTGATCCTGCAAGCCAGCCGTTCGCTCGCGGTGATGGACAAGGTCCGCAACCCCTAACGGCTCTCTCGCTCCACAGCGGTAAGGCGGCATGGATGCCGCCTCGTAAACAAGGATGTCCATGCCTGCCTGTTCCCCTGCCGAGCTCGAAGCTCGGCTGCGTCTTCATTTCATTGCCGAACTTGGCCCCAAGCGCTTTGCCCGCCTGATCGCGGCGTTCGGCGATGCGGCCTCTGCCCTGAGCGCGCCCGCCAGCGCCTGGCGAGCCCTTGGTTTGCCGGCCAGCTGTGGCGAGCAGCGCCGCGATGCGTCGGTCCGCCTGCATGCCGAGCAGGCGATGGCCTGGCTCGAGGCGGATGGCAATCATCTGCTGATGTGGGATTCGCCCGATTACCCGGCGTTGCTCGCCGAGCTGCCCGACGCCCCGCCCCTGCTCTACGTCAGTGGCGACCTCTCGCTGCTGGAGCGGCCGCAATTGGCGATGGTCGGCAGCCGTCGCGCCAGCCACGTCGGCCTGGACAATGCTCACGCGTTCGCCCGCTGCCTGGCGGCCGGTGGCTTCGTCGTGACCAGTGGCCTGGCGCTTGGCATCGATGGCGCCGCGCATGCCGGTGCGCTGGACGCCGGCGGTGGCACGGTAGCGGTGCTCGGGACGGGCCTTCGGCAGCTCTATCCGCGACGCCATCAGGCCCTGGCGCGACGTATCGTCGAACAGGGCGGTGCCCTGGTGTCCGAGTTGCCGCTCGACTGTGCACCGCAGGCGGCCAACTTTCCGCGTCGCAACCGAATCATCAGCGGGCTCTCGCTGGGTGTGCTGGTGGTCGAGGCCAGTCCTTCGAGCGGCTCCCTGATCACCGCCCGGCTGGCCGCCGAGCAGGGCCGCGAGGTTTACGCCATACCCGGCTCGATCCACCATCCCGGCGCGCGTGGCTGCCATGAGCTGATTCGCCAGGGCGCGACGCTGGTGGAAAACGTCGAACACATTCTCGAAGGCCTGCGCGGCTGGCAGGTCACCGCCCAGGCCGCTCCGCAGGCAACCGGCGCAGCGCCAGCCAAGCATCCATTGCTCGACCTGCTGGTTGCGTCGCCGCTCACCAGCGAAGCGCTGGCCGGGCTCAGCGGGCGCCCGCTGCCGGCGCTGCTGGCCGAACTCACCGAGCTGGAGATCGACGGACTGGTGAGCTGCGAGGAAGGACGCTGGAGTTGCCGCCGCTGATCGGTTCGGCGCTAAACTGCCGGCCGTTTTTCCACGAGGAGCGATCCATGATCAGTAGCTGGCGTGTGCAGCAGGCGGCACGCGTGATCCGTGCCGGAGGCGTCATCGCCTACCCGACCGAAGCGGTCTGGGGATTGGGCTGCGATCCTTGGGACAGCGATGCCGTCTACCGGCTGCTGGAGCTGAAGGAGCGCCCGGTCGAGAAGGGCCTCATCCTGATCGCCGATTCCATCCGCCAGTTCGACTTCCTGCTGGACGAGCTGCCCAGCGCCTGGCTCGATCGACTCGCCAGTACCTGGCCCGGGCCCAACACCTGGCTGGTCCCGCACCGGAACCGTCTGCCCGAATGGATCACCGGCCGTCACGATACCGTGGCGCTGCGGGTGACCGACCATCCCCTCGCCCGCGAGCTCTGTGCGCTGGTCGGTCCGCTGGTCTCCACCTCAGCCAACCCCGCCGGGCGACCGGCCGCGCGGAGTCGGCTGCGGGTCGAGCAATACTTCCCCGGCGAGCTCGACCGCGTCGTCGGTGGCGCGCTCGGCGGCCGCAAGAACCCGAGCACCATCCGCGACCTGGCGACGGGGCAGATCGTCCGTCCGGCCTGATCAGGGCAGCAGGATCGTCGAGCCGGTCGTCTGGCGGCTCGCGAGCGCCGTCTGCGCGCGGCCGGCCTCGGCCAGTGGGTAGCGCTGGCCGATCTCCACCTCGATCTTGCCGCTCAGGATCATCTCGAACAGCTCGTCCGCCATCGCCTGCAACCGCTCCGGCGTGTTGGCGTAACCGGCCAGCACCGGACGGGTGACGTACAGCGAGCCCTTCTGCGCCAGCACGCCGAGATTCACCCCGGTCACCGGGCCCGACGCATTGCCGAAGCTCACCAGCAGGCCGCGCGGTGCGACGCAGTCGAGCGAGGTTTCCCAGGTGCTCTTGCCGACCGAGTCGTAGACGACCGGACAACCCTTGCCATCGGTCAGCTCGCGCACGCGCTCGACCACGTTCTCGCGACTGTGGTCGATGGTCGCCCAGGCGCCGAGCCGCTGGGCCCGCTGGGCTTTTTCGGCCGAGCCGACCACCCCGATCAGTCGGACGCCGAGTGCGTTGGCCCACTGGCAGGCGATCGAGCCGACGCCGCCCGCCGCGGCATGGAAGAGGATGGTTTCGCCGCCCTCCAGCGGAGCGGTCTGGCGCAGCAGGTATTGCACCGTCAGGCCCTTGAGCATGACCGCGGCGGCGTGTTCGAAGGACATCGCGTCGGGCAGACGGACCAGGTGGCGTGCCGGCAACACGTGGTGTTCGCCGTAGGCGCCGAGCGGTCCGGTGGCATAGGCCACGCGATCACCGGGTCGAAACCCTTCGACGCCCTCCCCGATCGCTTCGACCACCCCGGCACCCTCGGTGCCCAGGCTCGACGGCAGCGCCGGTGGGGCGTACAGCCCTTCGCGGAAGTAGGTCTCGATGAAGTTCAGGCCGATCGCATGGTTGCGCACCAGCACCTCGCCCGGTCCGGGCGTCGGCACGTCGCGTTCGATGAGTTCGAGGACGTCCGGGCCGCCGTGCCGGCTGAACTGGATTCGCTTGGACATGTTCCGCTCCATTGGCAAAACGCCTATGCAACGCCCGGCCTGCCGGTGCCGTCAACCGCCGATGCTATGCTTGCGCGCTCGAATCGCCGCCCGCCGGCGCCCGCGTGGCCAGGAGACCTCCCGTGAACAGCCAGACCGAAGCCGTGAAAGCCTATCTGTTGGACCTCCAGGACCGCATCTGCGAGGCGCTCGCACAGGCCGACGGCGGTGCGGGCTTTTACGAAGACGCCTGGCAGCGGCCGGGCGGTGGCGGCGGACGTACGCGGGTGATCGAAGACGGCGCGCTGATCGAGAAAGGCGGCGTCAACTTCTCCCATGTCCACGGCGACGGCCTGCCCGCCTCCGCCAGCGCGCACCGGCCGGAGCTGGCCGGGCGCAGCTTCGAGGCGCTGGGGGTGTCGCTGGTCATCCACCCGCACAACCCCTATGTGCCCACCTCGCACGCCAACGTCCGCTTCTTCATCGCCGAAAAGCCGGGCGAGGCGCCGGTCTGGTGGTTCGGCGGCGGCTTCGATCTCACGCCCTATTACGGCAACGAGGACGACTGCATCCACTGGCACCGGGTCGCCCGAGACGCCTGCCAGCCGTTCGGCGACGACGTCTACCCGCAGTACAAGGCCTGGTGCGACCGCTACTTCCATATCCGCCACCGCAACGAACCGCGCGGTGTCGGCGGGCTGTTCTTCGATGACCTGAACAGCTGGGACTTCGACACCTGCTTCGCCTTCATGCGGGCGATCGGCGACGCCTACCTCGACGCCTACCTGCCGATCGTGCAGCGCCGCCGCGATACCCCGTACGGCGACCGCGAGCGGCAATTCCAGCTGCTCCGGCGCGGCCGGTACGTCGAATACAACCTGGTCTACGACCGCGGCACCCTGTTCGGCCTGCAATCGGGTGGGCGTACCGAGTCGATCCTGATGTCGCTGCCGCCGCAGGTCAGCTGGGGTTACGACAAGCGCCCCGAACCCGGTACGCCCGAGGCGCGGCTGACCGAGTATTTCCTCACCGATCGCGATTGGCTGGCGGAGGCGGCGCACTGATGGACAGCTATGCGGTTTTTGGCAATCCGATCGGCCACAGCAAGTCACCGGCCATCCACCGGCAGTTCGCCGAGCAGACCGCCCAACCGCTGACCTACGGGACGGTGCTCGCGCCGCTCGACGGCTTCGAGGCCAGCCTGCGGGCGTTCTTTCGCGAGGGGCTCGGTGCGAATGTCACCGTGCCGTTCAAGGAGCAGGCTTTTCAGCTCGCCGATGAGCTGACCGAACGGGCGCGGCTGGCCAGCGCGGTGAACACCCTGATGCGCCTGCCGGATGGCCGCCTGCTGGGCGACAACACCGACGGCGCCGGACTGGTCGGCGACCTGCTGGGCAATGCCGGACTCTGGCTCGCCGACCAGCGCATCCTGCTGCTGGGCGCCGGGGGCGCCGTGCGTGGGGTGCTCGGCCCGCTGCTGGCCCAGCGACCGGCGGCCCTGATCATCGCCAACCGCACCGAAGCCCGTGCGGCGGCGCTGGCCGACACCTTCGCCGCGCTCGGTCCGGTGAGCGCCTGCCGTTTCGAGGCGCTGCAAGGCCCGTTCGACCTGATCATCAACGGCACCTCGGCGAGTCTGGGAGGCGAGCTGCCGCCGCTTGCCGATTCGCTGATCGAACCCGGCCATACGCTCTGCTACGACATGATGTACGGCGCCGAGCCGACGCCCTTCTGCCGCTGGGCCGCCGCGCAGGGTGCGCCGGTGCGTGATGGTTTGGGCATGCTCGTCGAACAGGCGGCCGAAGCCTTTGCGCTGTGGCGAGGCGTACGCCCGCAGACCGGCCCGGTGCTGGAGGCGCTGCGCCGACAGCTCGCGGGCGCCGCGGCCTGAAGCGACGAGGCTTGCGCAGCCGTGGCGGTCAGGGGTGCAGGTCGATCCGCTCGTGCCGGTGCTGCGGTCGTTCCAGTTCGTCGACGATCGCAGCGGCCAGCCGGCGCACGGTGCGGATGGCCTCGCTCGACACGGTCATCACGTCTTCCAGGTCCAATCCCTTGCCCTGCGGTGGTGCGCTGACGAGCGTCCAGTCCAGCGGGTGTGACGCCAGGCGTTGCAGCGCCGCCTGGACATCCGGTTCGCCTTCGAGCACCGGAAAGTCCGCCACCAGCAGCAGCCGTCGCACCTGAACACGTGGCAGCCCCACCAGCAGGCTGTCCACCGCCGCGTAGAGGTCATGCCGCGAATCCTGCCGGTATTCATCCGCCGCGGTCGGCAGCTTCGGGCTGTCGAACAGGCAGATCACGCCGTCCAGGCCGGCCACGCTCTCGGCCACGCTGGTCGCGTCGTAGAGGTCGCCGAGCTTCTGTCGCAGACCGGGTCGCGCCGACACCGAGTTGAGGTCGTCGAGCAGCACGATCGCCTCGTGCTGGCGCGCCAGCAACTCGCACAGCACGCCGCTACCGAGGCTGCTGTGCGCGCCATAGACGGCGTACTTGAGGACCGGCGTCTCCAGATTGCGCATGGTCAGCGGCGCGTGGCCAGGTAGCCGATCAAGGCGCAGGCGCCGGCCGCCAGCGCCACGGTGCTCCACGGGTGACGGCGCACGCAGTCCTTGGCCATGCGACCGGCGGCCACGGTGTGCCGGGACAGGTCGGCGTAGTGGTCGTCGAAGTGGCGCTCGTTCCACAGCGAGGCGACGCGATCGCCCAGGTGGTCGAGGCGATGGCGCGAGCCGCGCATGGCGTCGCGCTTGAGGTCATCGAGCGCATGCATCAGCGAATCGATTTCGGCCTGGATCTCTTCCCGAGTGGTGGTTTTGCGCGCAAAGCGAGACATATCGATTCTCTCCATCCGATGACTGGGACAGGCTATGGACCGCTGAAAAACCGCGAGGTGCCTCGCTGCGGCAATGCCGCGCGCAGGGTGGCGGTCGCGCGGGCGCGGCGCGTCAGAACAGGCCGAGCTGGTCGTCGACCAGGCGCGAGAAGTCATCGTCGACGAACGGCAGGATGGCGTCGGCCACCGGCTGCAGCTGACGGCTGACGTAGTGCTCGTAGTCGATCGGCGATTGCAGGGCTTCCAGCGGCTCGGGCCCGGCGAGGGTGATCAGGTAGCTGATCCAGCCGCCGCTCTGGTAGCGCCGCGGCCGGCCGAGCCGCGCGTTCTGCTCGTCGGCCAGGCGCGCGGCACGCACCTGCGGCGGCACGTTGCGCTCGTAGTCCGAGAGCTTGCGGCGCAGGCGCTTGCGAAACACCAGCAGCTCGTCGTGTTCGCCGGCACGCGTCGCACGGACGAACTCGCGGACGTAATCGGCATAGGGCTCGCCCATGAACACACGGCGGTACAGCGCCTGCTGGAACTGCTGGGCCAGCGGCGACCAGTCCGAGCGCACCGTCTCCAGGCCCTTGAAGACCAGCCCGTCGCTGCCGTCCGGCTGGGTCACGAGGCCCGCATAGCGCTTCTTGCTGCCCTCTTCCGCCCCGCGAATGGTCGGCATGAGAAAGCGCCGGAAGTGCGTCTCGAACTGCAGTTCCAGCGCGCTGGTCAGCCCGAACTCGGCCTGCAGCCGCTCGCGCCACCAGGCGTTGATATGCGCCACCAGACCCTGACCGATCCGGGCCGCGGTCTCGTCGTCCTGCGCACCGCCGAGCCAGACGAAGGTGGAATCGGTGTCGCCGTAGATCACCTGGTAGCCCTGCGCTTCGATCAGCTGGCGCGTCTGGCGCATGATCGCGTGCCCGCGCATCGTGATCGACGAGGCCAGGCGCGGGTCGAAGAAGCGGCAGCCGCTCGAACCGAGCACGCCGTAGAAGGCGTTCATGATGATCTTCAGTGCTTGCGACAGCGGCTTGTTGCCCTCGCGCTTGGCGGCTTCGCGGCATTCCCACACCCGCTCGACGATCGCCGGCAGGCAATGCCGGGTGCGGGAGAATCGCGCGCCGCGAAAGCCTTCCACCGAATCGGCGTCGCCTGGCTGACGCAGCCCCTCGATCAGCCCCACCGGGTCGATCAGAAAGGTGCGGATGATCGAGGGGTACAGGCTCTTGTAGTCGAGCACCAGCACTGAGTCGTACAGCCCCGGTCGCGAATCCATCACGAAGCCGCCCGGGCTCGTCTCGGGCATGCGTTCGCCGAGGTTCGGCGCGACGAAGCCCTGGCGGTGCATCAGCGGCAGGTAAAGGTGCTCGAAGGCGGCGACCGAGCCGCCGCTGCGGTCGGCCGCCAGCCCAGTAACCGTCGCGCGCTCGAGCAGGAAGTCGAGCACGCCGGTGCGTTCGAAGATGCGCGTCACCAACTCGCAGTCCTTGAGGTTGTAGCGGGCCAGCGCCGGCTTGTCCTCGGCGAACATGCGGTTGATCTCGTCCATCCGCTGATAGGGGTTGTCGATCGCCTTGCCTTCGCCGAGCAGCGTCTGCGCCACGCTTTCCAGGCTGAACGAGGGGAAGCTCCAGAACGCCGACCGCAACGCCTCGATGCCATCGATGATCAAGCGCCCGGCCGCCGCCGCGAAGAAGTGGTTGTTGCGGCTGCCGTGCTCGCGCCAGCCCATTTCGTCCCCGCCGCGGCCCAGGCGCAGCGGCACCTTCAGCCGTTCGGCGTGCTCGCGCAGGATGCGCAGGTCGAACTGCACCAGGTTCCAGCCGATGATGGCGTCCGGGTCGTGCGCGGCCAGCCAGTCGTTCAGCCGCTCGATCAGGGCGGCGCGGCTGTCGCAGTATTCGAGCGCGAAGTCGACGCTGCCCGCCTCGCCATTCGGCGGGCCGAGCATGTACACCTGGCGCTGGCCACACCCGTGCAGGCCGATGGAATAGAGCTCGCCGCGCATCGTCGTCTCGATGTCGAGCGAGCACAGCTTCAGGCGCGGGCGGTAGTCCGACGTCGGCTTGAGCTGGGCATCGCGCAGCCCGCCCTGAGCGTCCGGCGTACCGGCGAACAGCACCGGCGCGGTGATGAAACGCTCCATCAGGTAGCGCTCGGGCGGTCGCACGTCCGCCTCGTACACATCCACGCCGGCGGCGCGCAGCGGCCTTTCCAGGTTCATCAGCTGGCGGTACTGCGGGCAATACAGACCAAGCACGGGGCGATGACGAAAGTCGGCCAGCTGCAACGGCTTGAGCACTGCGCCGCGCTCCTGACGGATCACCGCCGCCGCGCGTTCGCGGTGAATCGCCGGGACGAAAGCCACCGCCGGCTGCGGCGGCAAGCGCAGGTGGACCGGCCCCGCATCGGTGGCCAGCCAGAGCGCGACCTCCACCCCCTCGGGCGTGTCGCGCCAATGCCGCGTCAGCACGAAGCCCTGCCGAAAGTCCACCGCCTGCCCTCTGCCCGTTTCGAGCGCGCGATTCTATGCCTTGCGCCCGGCCAGCGCCCGCCGCGCGTCGTCTGGCATGACCGATCGCCTTCTAACGCCATCCGTCACCTGCCGAGCCGTATGCCGGACGGACACGAACCCATCCGGCGCCCGGGTTGCCTACCGCGAGACGCCGGCGACACAGCCTGTACGACGGCGTCCGTTTCGCCAACGACCACACGAGGTGACGACATGAACGACGAGCAACGCATTCGCGAGCGGGCCTATCAGATCTGGGAAGAAGAAGGCCAGCCAGAGGGCAAGGAGGCCGAGCACTGGCGCCGCGCGCGTGAAGAAGCCGAACCCGGCCAGCCGCAAAGCGAGCCCCCGACCGACAGCCTGGAAAGCGGCGCAACACCACCGCCCAACGACTCCGGCCGGCGCTATTGAGCCTTCGCCATAACCCACCGAGTGCGCGGCCAGGGAGGCCGTGCACTGCGGATTGATGAATTGCCGTTTTGCGCGGCATGGGCTGCGCAGCCGCCAGCTCGGCAATGGCCTCAAACGCCTGGCGCTGATCTCACTTCCCAGCGCGAACCATCCGCAACACCTGCCCGAGCACCGCCGGGTGCTCCACGAACCCATCCGAGCCCAAGAAGTGGCCGCCCGTCTCCCTCAGTTCGAACGCGGCACCGAGTTCTTCAGCCAGCGTCTGAGTCAGTCGATACGGCACGATGGAATCATCCTTGGCCGCCAGCACGAATCGCTGTCGCACCTTGTCCGCGATCTCGCGCAGATCGAGCGACGGCGGGATGAAGGGATCGAGCTGCGGCAGGTCGGGCAGTCGCTCCGCAAAGCCCGACACCAGCACCATGCCGCCGAGGGTCGTCGACGCGGGCAAGCGTTCGATGTGCCGCAGCAGGGTGATGACGCCCAGGCTGTGGGCGACGAAGTAGGTCTGTCGATCGTGGCGTGTCACTGCCTGGTCGAGGTACTCGGCCCATGCCGTGGCGGACGGCTGGTCCGCGTTCGGGAAGGCCAACACGCGGGCCTCGATGCCCTGCTCGGCCAGCCGAGTCTTCAGCCAGGGGAACCAATGCTCGTCGGGCCCGGCCCCGTAGCCGTGGAGGATATAGACGACCGGCCGGAGCGTTGGCGAAGCGCTTGCCGGCAGAACGAGCGCACACAGCGCGGCGATGATCGAGGCGGATTTCCAAAACGACATGGCGCATACCCTGTGAATGGTCTGGAGGCTAAAGTCTCAACCCTGCCACCCCTGTGAAGGTCAATCCCAATGCGAATTGGACAACTGGCCCGCATGACGGGCACCAGCGAACGCATGCTGCGCTACTACGAAGAACAAGGCCTGCTGGCGCCGCCCCGCACCGCGGCGGGCTATCGCCAGTACGGCGAGCGCGAGGTGCGCACCGTACAGGCCATCCGTCAGCTCAACGGTGCCGGGCTGCGGCTCGAACAGATTCGTATCGTCCTGCCGTGCATGCTCGACGACACGCCCCGCTTCCATCCCTGCGCAGCGGTGCGGGCCTCGTTGCGCAAGGAGCTGGAGCGAATCGAAGCCCAGCTCAGCGACCTCGAACGCAGCCGAAGGCTGCTGTCGCTCATGGTCAATCAAGTCGAGGCCGGCTGATCGAAGGCTCTCCGGCGGCAGTTGTCGCGAATGGGACGGCAGCATTCGAAGCGGGAAACACCGCTTCGTCGGCTTTTCAGCCCCAATACAGAAAGGCGCGCTGACAGCCTTTACGGGCTTAATCCTCGCCAGTAACGTGACGCCAGCGCGAAAGATGTGCGCTCGCGATCACAGTTGCTGCCCGTGTGTAGCGGCTTGATGCCGCCCTCAGCGCATCGTTCAGGCTCCAGGTAAAGAGCAGGACGAGCGCGGCGAGAAGGCTGCAGATAGCGAGAATGGCTTTGTTCATGTCAGCGTCCTGCAGGGTGATGGCGGGCGTGCCGGGCGGCAAAAGCAGCCAACGCAACGCGTGGAAAAGGCTCCGCCGTTTTCCACCCTACGCGATACCGAAGGGTGGGCTTGGGTAGGGTGGACAACGCTTTGCTTGTCCACGCGGTTATCGCTCCGTGCCGGTACCGCCTCTACGTTACGGCTACTCGTGTTATCCCACGCGTTTCAAGCGTCCTCGCATCGCTGCCGTATCATGCCCGTCCGTTTTCGCCGCTGACCTTTTCCATGACCACGCTCGAACTCATCGCCTCCGCCCTCGGCGTGCTTTCCGTCTGGCTCACTGTGCGGCAGAACCCGCTGTGCTGGCCGATCGGGCTGGTGATGGTGTCGCTCTATGCCTGGTTCTTCTTCGAGGCGCGGTTGTATTCGCAGGTGTTGCTCAACGGGGTGTTCGCGGCTACGCAGTTGTATGGCTGGTGGCAGTGGACGCGGGGGAGCGATGAAGACGGCGGCCGGCCGGTGGTGGGGGCGACGGCGAAGGAGGTGGGCGTCGGGCTTGCCGTGGCGGTGCTCGGGAGCCTTGGGTTGGGCCTGTTGATGTCGCACACCGAAGCGGCCTACTCCTGGCCGGATGCGGCGCTGACAGCCTTCAGCCTGCTGGCGCAGTTGTGGATGGCGCTCAAGCGGTGGCAGTGCTGGGTGCTGTGGATTCTGGTCGACACCCTCTACGTGGCGTTCTTCGTGTTCCAGGATTACTGGCTCACCGCCGGGCTGTACGGGCTGTTCACCCTGCTGGCGGTGATGGGGCTTCGGGAATGGCGTCGCGCACGGATGGCCGTTCGATGAAGGTGCTGGTGCTCACCGGGGCCGAGTCGACGGGCAAGAGCTGGCTCGCGGCACGGTTGCAGCAGCGCTTCGGGGGGCTGGCGGTGGGCGAGTACGTCCGTCACTTCATCGACCAGGCGCAGCGCGACACCTGCCTGGCCGACATTCCCGCGATCGCCCGTGGCCAGCTGGCCTGGGAAGACGCCGCGCGCCATCAGGCGCCTGGGCTCTTGATCCTCGATACGCACCTGCTGAGCAACAGGCTCTGGAGCCAGACGCTGTTCGGCAGCTGCCCGGCGTGGCTGGACGATGAACTCCTCGCGCGCCGGTACGACCTGCATCTCCTGCTGTCGCCCGAGGGCGCCGAGTGGCACGCCGACGGTCAGCGCTGCCAACCGGATGCCGCCGAACGCTGGCGCTTCCATGAGGCCTGCCGCCGCTGGCTCGAGGCGCATCGCCAGCCCTTCGTGGAAATCGCCGGCGACTGGTCCAGTCGCGAGCGGCAGGCCATCGCCCATGTCGAGGCGTTGCTGGGGCGCTGAGCGAGCCGGGGTGGTCGGTGGTTGCCCACCCGTTCCCACGCTCTCCGCTAATGATCGTTTCCGCTTCGCTCTCTGTCGCCCCGAGGGGATTTATCGCGCCGGTGAGGCTCTGATAGAGGCGGCGCCATGGCTTCCATGGGCGTTGCGCGCCCACCGGCTGGCGAGGCAATCGCAACAGCCGGTGGCATCCGGGCCGGGCCGAGGAGGGACGCGCGTGGACAGTCAAGGGTTTGTGTGGGCGCACTTCAAGCTCAATGCCGAGCAGCGCCTGCGGGGGTTCAACTTCTTCGTCGTGCTGGCGATCTTTGCCGATGGCGGTGTGCTGGCGGCGCTGGAACGGGGCTTCTCGCCGGGCCTGTTGATGCTGCTGGGCGCCTTTACCGTCCTGTTGGCGGTGGTGTTCTGGCTGGTCGACGCGCGCAGCCGCCAGCTCTTGCAACTGACCATCAAGGCGCTGCGCGAGATCGAGTCGGAGTTTCCCGCCAGCTACCAGCTCTTCGCCCTCGATGCGCAAGGCCAGCACCCGGTCATCAGCTACACCTTCGCCATCCGCGCGCTGCTGATCGCGCAGATGGGCTTCGGCCTCGGGGTGATGGCGTACGGGCTCTACCAGTGGTGAACGGTGGTTGCGCAACCTTGGACGCCGCCGCCGGATGAACCCTCGCGCGGCTCTCCGACTCGTACGTTCAGTGCAATGAGTTGCCCCAACGAGGAGCCTTCGCCCATGACCGATCAACAGGCCACCGTCCGCCACGATGCGTCGCAACAGCGCTACGAATTGCTGGTGGCGGGTAAACCCTGCGGCATCGCCGCCTACTTGGAGGAGGGCGACCGGCTGGTGTTCACCCACACCGAGGTCGACCCGAGCCTGTCGGGGCAGGGCCTGGGCAGCACGCTGGCGCAGGGTGCGCTGGCGGATGCCCGCCGTCGCGGCAAGCGGATCGTCCCGCAATGCCGGTTCATCGCCGACTACGTGCAGCGGCATGAGGAATGGCAGGACTTGGTCGATCCGGTCTGAGCCGTTCCGGCGAATAGAAGAAGGGGGGCAGATCAGGCGATCTGTCCCCCTTCGTTCATGGCGTGGCTCGATCAATCGATCCGCTGGACCCGCCCCTCGATGTCGGCGGTGAAGGGCTGCGGCAGCGCCTCGATGTAATCCACCAGAGCGTCCAGATCCACCGGGCCGACCACGCGGTTGGTGCCCTCGATGAGGATCTTGAAGTTGTCGCCACCACCGGCGAGGAAGGAGTTGACCGTCACACGGTAGGTGGCGGTCGGGCTGATGGGCGCGCCGGCGGCATCGACCATCTCGATCACGCGGTCACCGACCGGGCGGCTGGCTGACCAGGTGTAGCGGATGCCGGACGGCTTGAGCAGGCGGGCGTAGCTTTGGCCGGCCCACTGCTGTTCGAGCAGCGTCTTGATCTGCGTGCCGGTCAGGTCCATCGACACCAGGTCGTTGGCGAAGGGCTGGATGGCGAACAGCTCGCCCCAGGTCACTTCGCCAGCGGCCAGGTCCGCACGGATGCCGCCCGGGTTCATGAAGCTGATCTGCGCCTCGGTGGCCACGCGCTGGGCATCGGCGATCAGGTTGCCGAGCGCCGACTCGCCGGCCGGCGTTTCGGTGCGGGTGATGTCGCCCTGGGCCATGCCGACGACGCGCGCCACCAGCGGCTCGACGCGGGCATCGGCCTGGGCGACGAGGGCCGCGACCTGGGGATCGGGTGTCAGCCCGGCGCCCTGGTCGCCCCAGGTGGTGTACACCGCGGCGGACTTTTCGATCACGTCGCGACTGCGGCGGCTGATGACCAGCTCGATGTCGGCGAACGCCGTGCCGGCCGAGAACGCCTGGGTCACGAGGATCGGCGTGCCGTTGGCGTTGGGTACCAGGGCGTTGGTGAAGCCATGCGAGTGGCCGGAGATGACCACGTCCACGTCGTCGTCCAGGCGCTCGATAATCTCGACCACCGGGCCTTCGAGCGTGTCGGCCGTGGCGTCGGTCGGGCCGTCGTAGCGGGTCTGCTGTCCACCCTGGTGCAGCGCGACGACGATGGCGTGCACGCCCAGGCGCTGGAGGGCGGCGACCGATTCGTTGATGGCGTCGGCCTCGTCGGTGAAGCGCAGGCCGGCAACACCGGTGGGCGAGACGATGTCGGGGGTTCCTTCCAGCACCGCACCGATCACGCCAACGCGCGCGCCGCCGGCGTAGTAGACCGAGTAGGGCGGCAGCAGGGTGCCGCCGGTCTCGGTGTCGATCACGTTGCTGATCACGTACGGGAAGCGCGCGCCTTTCCAGTTCTCTTCGAGGAAGGGCCCGTTGCGGTGGTTGCCGCCGGTGAGCAGGCGCAGCAGCTCGTCCTTGCCATCGTCGAACTCGTGGTTGCCCAGGGTGCCGATCAGGTTGCAACGCTGCTGCACGATGGGCTGCACATGCTCCGGCATCGACAGCTGATCGCCCAGGTACCGGCAATGGCGGTTGGCGAGCAGGTTGAGGAGGCTGATCGAAGGCTCGTCCTGGAGCAGGGCCGAGTTGGGCGGCGAGGCGCCGACCTGGTCGCCGTCATGCACGATGAGCGTGTTTTCGTCGCTGTTGGCCTTGAGGTACGCGGCGAGCACGGCGGCACCACCCGCCGGCCGGCCGGCGACCGTCTTCGGCGAGAGCTGACCGTGGAAGTCGTTGAAGCTGAGGATGTTGAGCGACACCACCGGCTCGGGCAGCCAGTCCGGTGCGCGCCAGCTGCGTCGCTCGCTGGCCTGCAGCCGGGCCTCGGGACCTTCGAGCCGTTCGTTGAGGGCGTCCTGCTCGGTGGAGCCTTGCGCGGTCTGTGCCAGCGCCGGGCCGGCGATACCGACCAGGCTGGCGGCGAACAACCATTCCAGGATGCGCGTGCGCATTGCGTGTTCCTCGGTGCGTTGGGGTTCGCCGACGTTAGGACGCGCAGGTGGCAGCTTGATGAAGGATTGTTGGCACTTGCAGGGCGGGGCGACAAAGGACTGGCGGGGCGGGTGTCGGTTCGGTGGATGGCTGTCCAGCCGGTCTCTCGCGAGGCACGCTTTTACGAGAGGGAACCTGCTTGAGAAGGCGTGATGTCGGGAAGCGGGGCGTTGCCGGTTTTGCGGGGCTTACTGCCAATGAATGGAGCGCGAAACGGACGGAGCCCCCGAAGGGGCTCCTGATCGGGTCAGCGGGTTTCCCCGTAGCCCTTCATGACGTCTGCCATGTTTCCGTACTCTTGCTCAGGCATCTGGTTGAGCACATCGATCACCTCGGACTCGGCGCCATTTTTCTTGGCGTGTCTGACGAGATCGTCCTTGTTCGCGGGGTAATCGATGCCTTTGAGGTAGGTCGTTACGTTTGCGGGCGATTCTCCGCCAACTCCTCGGGTCATGATTCGCTCCTCTGACAATGGATGTGTCTATGCCTGATGGCAGCGATCAGCTGCGACGGCCACCACCGTGGCTGTTCTCGCCGCCCTTACGGCCGGCTTCGGAGGCTTTCTCGCGATCATTGGCGAAGTTGCCACCGCTGTTCTGGCCGCCTTTACGGCCGGCTTCAGAAGCACGCTCGGGGTCGTTGGCGAAGTTGCCGCCACTGTTCTGACCGCCCTTGCTGCCGATTTCCTGATAGAACTCCTTGCCGTGGCTGTCGGACGTGGCTTCACCGCCCTGCTTGCCGATGTCCTGGTAGAACTCTTTGCCATGGCTGTCGGACGTGGCTTCGCCACCCTTCTTGCCGATGTCCTGATAGAACTCTTTGCCGTGACTTTGCGAGGTGGCTTCTCCGCCCTTACGGCCGGCTTCGTTAACGCTCATGCTGTCTTTCTTTTCCACGGTCGCTCTCCTGTTACGGTTGAACAACGGGTCGATAAGCCAACGCTGAAGGCGTCGACGGTTTATCACACCCTTCACGAAATCCGAGGGGGGATGGCCTGGATAGTTTCTACCGCCCGTCGAGCGGCGCGGCCGATGGATGGGCAGGACGACGACTGGTCGGCGGGGCCGGCGCTTATCGGCCTGCGCTCGTCTCGAGGGGTTCGAGCGCAGGCTGCGAGGCGCGGCGCAGGGCATCGATGCGCTCGATCTGTTCGTTCACGGCGCGACGATCCCAGGGGTTGCCGAGGTGTTCGTCGAGGTCGTGCCGCAAGGCCTGCAATTCGTCCCAGAGCGCCTCAAGCTGTTCGTCGGTGAGCGCCCGGTGCAGCGGCTGCTTCAGGCACTGGAGCACGGCGATCCCGACCTGCGGGTCGTGGCGACCGTAGGTGCGGATGGGCGCGATCACGGCACGCAGCAGCGCGCGCATGTCCGGCTGCCGGTAGTACAGCCGCGGGCGGCCCTGATCGAAGCAGCCGACGTCGACCGGCGGTGTGCCCGCCAGCCGATCCAGGATCACGGCGATCAGGTTCAGCGCGCGGACGGCCGTGCCCGGATCGTTGATCGCCGGGCTGATCGCCTTCACGGCCACCTCCGATATCTGCCGCAGCCCGTAGGCGAACTGGTCGCCGGCCATTTCGTCATCGTGAAAGTCGAAGCAATCGAGAACTTCCTCGACGTCTTCCTGGCTGAGCGGCGCGCTCAGCCTGATCAGTGGATGGCCGCGGTGCAGAAAGAACCCGGGCTCCACCTGCAGCCTGGCGATCAGGTCGCGCCCGCACAGCAGCTTCGAGAGCTGGCGCTCGTTGACGTTGCGCAGATAGCCGGCTTGCCGGGTGTCGAGGCAGAACCAGTGGCTGTCGTCGGGCGTGGCCTGGTAGGCCTTCAGCCGGTGTTGCAGCCGGTCGAGGCTGCCGTGCGCGCCGCGGTAGAGGTCGCTCACCACCCAGTCGACCTGGATGGACTGGGAAATCGAGCGGATGAACACCACGAACAGCGCCATGCAGGCCATGCCGAACACCAGCGAGAGCAGCACGCCGAGGATCGGCACCTGGGTCGGGCGCGCCTTGTCGAGCAGGCTCATCAGCATCAGCAGGTAGAGGATGGTGCCGAGGTAGATGCCGAGGATGATCCGGTTGCGCGTGTCGCTGATCAGCCGCGGCAGCACCCGTGGCGTCAGGCGCGCGGCCGCGCCATTGAGCACCACCATCACCATCGAGAAGCTGAACACCACCAGCGAGACGACGCCGGTGACGAGGGTGCTGAGGATCGACCGCGCATTCTCGACGCTGGTCAGCCCGCTCGGCACCACCGCGCGCAGGCGGTCGGCGAGGGCGGACGAATCCAGCGCGATCGCCGCGGCCGCCACCAGCACGTAGCCGATGCTGATCAGGACCGGGTAGAAGGCGATGCTTTGCCGGGTGGCTCGCCACAAGCGAAACAGCACGTTGCTGGGGTTGGACACGAAGCCTCCGGAGCCGGGACCGATGCATTAGGGACCCTGGCGTGCGGCAAATGTCCGGCGCGACGACGCGTCCCGGTCCGACAGCCGGCCGTGCAGGTGATCGCATCTCGCCATCGCGAGGGAAACCAACCGCTGCGCTGCCCATCGAACGATCACTGCCCGCTGAAAGCGACCGTCGACGATGAGCCAATCCCTGGACTACCGCGCACTGTTCGAAGCGCTGCCGAACCTCAACCTGGTGCTGTCGGCCGACCGCGACTTCATCATGCTCGCCGCCAGCGACGCCCGCCTGCGCGCCACCAACACCCGCCGCGAAGACTGCATCGGTCGCTCGGTGTTCGAGGTCTTCGGCAAGAACCCGAACGCCGACCAGGAATTCGGTACCGGCGTGTTGCGCGCCTCGCTCGAACGGGTGCTGCGAACCCGCGCGCCGGATCGGATGGCCACCACCCGCTACGACATCCCCAGGCCCGCCGCGGCCGGGGGCGGGTTCGAGGAGCGCTACTGGCGCGTCATCAACGTGCCCGTGCTGGACGCGCACGGCGAGGTCCGCTACATCCTGCACCAGGCCGAAGACGTCACCGAGCAGGTTATGGCGCGCCCCCGGCCGGCCCCGCTGGCGTTCGCCGACGAGCGCTTGCGCGCCGCGCTGCTGGCCTCCGGCTCGGGTACGTTCAACTGGTACCCCGATGACGGCAGCTTCCAGTTCGACGGGGCGTTGCGCGATCTGCTGGGGCTGGCCGACAGCCAGGCCACCGGCACGCTCGACCTGCTGATCGAACAGGTTCACCCGATCGATCGCTCCAGCGTCCGGCGGGCCTTCATCGACGGCGAGCAGGGCCACGACGTGGCGGTCGAGTTCCGGTTGCGCAACGACCCCGACCAGTGGCTGGCCTGCCGGGCCAAGGTGTTCTTCGATGCCGAGGAGCGGGCCGCGCACGTCGCCGGCGCCTGTACCGACGTCAGCGCGCTCAAGCGCGCCGAGGAGGCGCTGCGCGTCAGCGAGAACACCCTGCGCCAGCTCAACGACCAGCTCGAGGGCCGGGTGGCCGCGGCGATCGCCGATCGCAGCCGGGCCGAAGACGCCCTGCGCCAGACGCAGAAGATGGAAGCCATCGGCCAGCTGACCGGCGGCATCGCGCACGACTTCAACAACCTGCTGACCGGCATCATCGGCAGCGTGGACCTGGCCCGCCGGCGCCACCACGCCGGGAGCGTCGATCTGGATCGCTACCTCGACGCCGCGATGAACTCCGCCGCACGGGCCGCCGCGCTGACCCAGCGCCTTCTCGCGTTCTCGCGCCAGCAGGCGCTCGAACTCAAGCCGGTGGACCTCAATGCGCTGGTCGTGTCGCTCGAAGACCTGCTGCACCGCACCACCGGCGAGGACATCCGCGTCGAGGCGCAGCTGACCGCCGGGCTGCCGTTCGTCTGCATGGACCGCAACCAGCTGGAGAGCGCCATCATCAACCTGGTGATCAATGCCCGCGACGCGATGCCCGACGGCGGCACCGTCACCCTCGCCACCGGCGAGGCCGAGGTACGGGCGTCCGACCAGCCCGGCATGGCCGGCCTGAAGGCCGGCGACTACGTCACCCTGACCATCTCCGACACCGGCATCGGCATGTCGCCGGACGTGCTGGCCAAGGCGTTTGATCCGTTCTTCACCACCAAGCCGGTGGGGCAGGGCACGGGCCTCGGCCTGTCGATGGTGTACGGCTACATCAAGCAGTCCAAGGGCTACATCGAATTGCACTCCGAACCCGGTGCGGGCACCTCGGTGCGCTTGTACCTGCCGCGCTTTCATGGCGAGCCGGCGCCGGTCGAATCGACCGCCGACGAGGCGCTGACCGCCGGCGCCGGCGAAACCGTGCTGGTCGTCGAGGATCAGTCGGAGGTGCGCGCGCTGATGGTCGAGTTGCTGGGCGAGCTGGGCTATTCGACGCTGGAAGCCGGCGACGCCAAGGAGGCGCTGCCGCTGCTCGAAAGCCACCCGCGCATCGACCTCCTGCTGACGGATGTCGGCCTGCCGGGCATGAACGGCCGGCAACTGGCCGAAGTCGCCCGCCAGCACCGGCCGGGGCTGAAGATCCTGTTCGCCACCGGCTATGCGGAAAACGCCGCCGCCGAGGATTTTCTCGGGCGCGACATGGCGATCATCACCAAGCCGTTCGCCATCGATGCGCTGGCGGCGAAGGTGCGCGGCATGCTCCAGGGCTGAGGCGCCGGGGCCGAAGCCAACCGTCCCATCGAGGCTACGCTGTAGCTGATCTCGCCATGCAAACGCCGCAGGCGATGACGCTTCACTTCATGCGCGCGGCCGCCGCAGGCCCTGAGCGACTTCGTGGCCGCCGCTCGCTTCGATCATCCGGCGCCTGCGCGCGCCGCTTTCAGAGGATTGCGTATGCAACTGGGAATCGTCGGACTCGGCCGCATGGGTGCGAACATCGCGCGGCGACTGATGCGCCAGGACCACCAGATCGTCGCCTACGATCGCGACATCGAGGCGATGACGCCGATCGCCGAGGAGGGGGCGCTGACGACCGATAGCCTCGGCGTGCTCGTCGACCGGCTCGAGCGGCCGCGCACCGTCTGGGTGATGCTGCCGGCGGGCGAGGCGACCGAACGGACCATCGAGGCCCTGGCCGGGCTGCTGGAGCCGGACGACGTCATCATCGACGGCGGCAATACCTTCTACCGCGACGACATCCGCCGTGCCGCGACGCTCCGGCCGCTGGGCATCCATTACGTCGACGTCGGCACGTCCGGCGGCGTCTGGGGGCTGGAGCGCGGCTACTGCATGATGGTGGGCGCGGACGAGCCGATCTTCGAGCGCCTCGAACCCCTGTTCGAGAGCCTGGCGCCCGGCTACGGCTCGCTCGAGCGGACCCGCGGCCGCTTCGCCCCGGATGACCGCGCCGAGCGCGGCTACATCCATGCGGGCCGCGCGGGCGCCGGCCACTTCGTCAAGATGGTGCACAACGGCATCGAGTACGGCCTCATGCAGGCCTACGCCGAGGGCTTCGACATCCTGAAGAATCGCGGGGCCGAGCACGTGCCGGAGGAGGAGCGCTTCGACCTCAACCTGGCCGACATCGCCGAGGTCTGGCGGCGCGGCAGCGTGGTGTCGTCCTGGCTGCTGGACCTGACCGCCCAGGCGCTGGCCAGCGACATGGCGCTGGAGCGCTATTCCGGCGCCGTGGCCGATAGCGGCGAAGGGCGCTGGACCATCGACGCCGCGGTGGAGCAGGGCGTACCGGTGCCGGTGCTGGCCAGCGCGCTGTTCGCCCGCTTCCGTTCGCGCGACAAGAACACCTACGCCGACCGGCTGCTGTCGGCGATGCGCTTCGGCTTCGGAGGGCACGTCGAGATTCCGCAGTGAAGCGTCCGGCGGCGACCCGGGCGTTGCCGCCGGCCCGGCACGCCGCATGACGGCCCGCACGCTGGCGCGCCGCCGGAGCTGAACCCGCCCGGCATGGACGTGCCGGCTGCGCGCCGCCGAGCCGTTGCCCGGCGCCCGCTCGGGGCGTGCCTCGTCCCGCCGATGCGCATCGATGCAACGATGCCGGCCGCTTCGACTCCAAGCTTCACCCCCACTGCAGACGGAGCGCGAAATGAGCACGCCGGACGACGCCTACCTTCAGTGGCTGGAAAGCCAGTCGATGCTAACGGCCGCCCGCGAGCGCGCCCGGCTCTACGCCGGTCAGGCGCGCCTCTGGCAGCGCCCCTATGCCCAGGCCCGCCCGCGCGATGCCAGCGCGATCGCCTCGGTATGGTTCACCGCCTACCCCGCCTCGATCGTCACCCGCGAAGGGGGCTCGGTGCTCCAGGCGATGGGCGACGAAGGCCTCTGGCATGCGCTGTCCGAGCTGGGCGTGCAAGGCATCCACAACGGGCCGACCAAACGCAGCGGCGGGCTGCGCGGGCACGACTTCACGCCGACCATCGACGGCAACTTCGACCGCATCAGCTTCGGCATCGACCCGGCCCTCGGCACCGAGGAGGAGATGCTGCAACTCAGCCGCATGGCCGCCGCGCACAATGCGGTGGTGATCGACGACATCATCCCGGCGCACACCGGCAAGGGCCCGGACTTCCGCCTCGCCGAGATGGCCTACGGCGACTACCCCGGCCTCTATCACATGGTCGAGATCCGCGAGGAAGACTGGGAGCTGCTGCCCGAGGTGCCGCCGGGGCGCGACTCGGTGAACCTGCTGCCGCCTGACGTCGACCGGCTCAAGGACAAGCACTACATCGTCGGCCAGCTGCAACGGGTGATCTTCTTCGAACCGGGCGTGAAGGAGACCGACTGGAGCGCCACCGCCCCGGTGACCGGCGCCGACGGCAAGGTCCGCCGCTGGGTCTACCTGCACTACTTCAAGGAAGGCCAGCCGTCGCTGAACTGGCTCGACCCGACCTTCGCCGCGCAGCAGCTGATCATCGGCGATGCGCTGCACGCCATCGACGTGACCGGCGCGCGCGTGCTGCGGCTCGATGCCAACGGCTTCCTCGGCGTCGAACGGCGCGCCGAGGGCACCGCCTGGTCCGAAGGCCATCCGCTGTCGGTGACCGGCAACCAGCTGCTCGCCGGCGCCATCCGCAAGGCCGGCGGCTTCAGCTTCCAGGAGCTGAACCTGACCATCGACGACATCGCCGCGATGTCGCATGGCGGCGCGGACCTGTCCTACGACTTCATCACCCGCCCGGCCTATCACCACGCGCTGCTGACCGGCGACACCGAATTCCTGCGGCTGATGATGCGCGAGGTGCACGCCTTCGGCATCGACCCGGCCTCGCTGATTCATGCGCTGCAGAACCATGACGAACTGACGCTGGAGCTGGTCCACTTCTGGACCCTGCACGCCTACGACCAGTACCACTACCACGGCCAGACGCTGCCCGGCAGCATCCTGCGCGAGCACATTCGCGAGGAGATGTACGAGCGCCTGACCGGCGAGCATGCGCCCTACAACCTCAAGTTCGTCACCAATGGCGTGGCCTGCACCACCGCCAGCGTGATCACCGCGGCGCTCGGCATCCGCGACCTGGACGCCATCACCCCGGCCGACATCGAGCAGATCCAGCGCCTGCACATCCTGCTGGTGATGTTCAACGCGATGCAGCCCGGCGTGTTCGCGCTGTCCGGCTGGGACATGGTCGGCGCCCTGCCGCTGGCGCCCGAGCAGGTCGAGCACCTGATGGGCGACGGCGACACCCGCTGGATCCACCGCGGCGCCTACGACCTGGCCGATCTCGACCCGGACGCCGACACCTCGGCCGAGGGCCTGCCGCGGGCGCGCTCGCTGTACGGCAGCCTGGCCAGCCAGTTGCAGTCGCCCGGCTCCTTCGCCTGCCAGCTCAAGCGCATCCTCAGCGTGCGGCGTGCCTACGACATCGCCGCGAGCCGGCAGATTCTGATTCCCGACGTGCAGACGCGCGGCCTGCTGGTGATGGTCCATGAGCTGCCGGCCGACAAGGGCGTGCAGATCACCGCGCTGAACTTCGGCGCCGAGCCGATCAGCGAAACCCTCTGCCTGCCGGGCATCGCCCCCGGACCGGTGGTGGACATCATCAACGAGCGCGTCGAAGGCGACCTGACCGAGGATTGCCAGCTGACCGTGAACCTCGACCCCTACGAAGGCCTGGCCCTGCGGGTGGTCAGCACCGCGCTGGCGATGTGATGCACGAGGGGGAAGGCGCGGCGCGGATCGGGTCGCGATCCGCGTCGGCGAGAGACGGCCGGGCAGCTGGCTGACTGACTGGGCCGGCCGGGCTCGCTATCAGCCGAACGCCGCGCGCAGCTCGGCCAGGGTGGCGTAGTGGTAGGCCGGCGATTCGGCCATCAGCTCGGCGTGGCTGCCGAAGCCGTAGCCCACCGCCACCGCGGCGAGCCCGTTGGCGCGAGCGCCGATCAGGTCGTGCTTGCGGTCGCCGATCATCAGCGTCTGCTCTGGATCGAGCCCTTCTTCGGCGATCACATGGGCGATCAGCTCGGCCTTGTCCGTGCGCGTGCCGTCCAGTTCGCTGCCGTAGATCATCGTGAAGTGATGATCGAAGGCGAAGTGGCGGGCGATTTCGCGGGCGAACACCGAGGGCTTGGAGGTCGCCACATAGAGCGTCCGGCCCTGGCCGCGCAGGTGTTCGAGCATCTCCAGCACGCCGTCGAACAGCAGATTCTCGTACAGCCCCACCCTCTTGAAGCGCTCGCGGTAATGGCCGACCGCCTCCCAGGCGCGCGCCTCGTCGAAGCCGTAGAAGGCCATGAACGCCTGCAACAGCGGCGGGCCGATGAAGGGCTCCAGCCGGGTCAGGTCCGGCTCGTCGATGCCGAGCTGCGCGAGGGCGTACTGAATCGAACGGGTGATGCCTTCGCGCGGGTCGGTGAGGGTGCCGTCGAGGTCGAACAGAAGCGTGGAATGGTGCATGGGCAGCGCCGGCAGCGGGGTGGCCGGCGATTTTCCCGTACCGGTCGAGGTCAGGGCAAATGACGATCGCGCGGGGCCGATGGCAGGCGCTTCGCCCCGGCGGTGGCCAAGGGGCAAAGCGTTGGTGCATCCGTAAGGCGTCGAAGCGGAACCGGGCTCAGGCGCCCTCGGCCAGGTGCTGGTCCTTCAGCTTCACGTAGTTGCCGGCGGTGTAGCTGAAGAAGCTGCGCTCCTTGTCGGTCAGCGGGCGGGCCTGTTTCACCGGACTGCCGACGTAGAGAAAGCCGCTTTCCAGCCGCTTGCCCGGTGGCACCAGGCTGCCGGCGCCGATGATGACCTCGTCCTCGACGATCGCCCCGTCCATCACGATCGAGCCCATGCCGACCAGGATGCGGCTGCCCAGCGTGCAGCCGTGCAGGGTGACCTTGTGACCGACGGTCACCTCGTCGCCGATCAGCAGGGGAAAGCCGTCCGGGTTGAACGGGCCGGCGTGGGTGATGTGCAGCACGCTGCCGTCCTGGATGCTGGTGCGCTGGCCGATGCGGATGCGGTGCATGTCGCCGCGGATCACCGTCAGCGGCCACACGGAGCTGTCTTCGCCGAGTTCGACGTCGCCGATGACCACGGCCGTGGCGTCGACGAACGCGCGCTGGCCCAGTTGCGGGGTGCTGCCCTGATAGCTGCGTATGGCCACGATAGAAACCTCTTTGGCTGCGGTGACAGGCGATTCTAATTAACATGACGGCCATTCGCTGGATTCGTCGCTGGCCCACAGGCTTGCATCGCCGGGAGTTTCGGCCCGGCCACTGTGGTCACAGTTCCATTCCCCGTCTTCGCAAGGTGCACCGTGAGCGCGAACAATCCCCTGCTGCAACCCTACGACCTGCCGCCCTATTCCGAGATTCGCCCCGAGCACGTCGAGCCGGCCGTCGACACCGTGCTGGCCGACAACCGGATCGCCCTGCAGGAGTTGCTCAGCCGTCCGAAGGAGAGCCTCGACTGGGCCACGCTGGTGGTCGGTCTGGACGAACTGAACGAACGCCTGAGCCGCGCCTGGAGCCCGATCGGGCACCTCAACTCGGTGAAGAACAGCCCCGAGCTGCGCAGCGCCTACGAGGCCTGCCTGCCCAAGCTGTCAGCCTACTGGACCGAGCTGGGGCAGAACCGCGAACTCTTCGAAGCCTACCGGGCGCTGGCCGAAAGCCCCGCCGCCGCCGGCTTCGACGTGGCGCAGAAGACCATCCTCGAACACGACCTGCGCGACTTCCGGCTGTCGGGCATCGACCTGCCGCCGGTCGAGCAGCAGCGCTTCGGCGCGATCCAGATGAAGCTCGCCGAGCTGGGCAGCACCTTCTCCAACCAGCTGCTCGACGCCACTCAGGCGTGGACCAAGCACGTCACCGATGAAGCCGCCCTGGCCGGGTTGACCGATTCGGCCAAGGCGCAGATGGCGCAGGCCGCCAAGGCCAAGGGGCTCGACGGTTGGCTGATCACCCTCGAATTCCCCAGCTACCACGCCGTGATGACCTACGCCGACGACCGCTCGCTGCGCCAGGAGGTCTATACCGCCTATTCCACCCGCGCCTCGGACCAGGGCCCGAATGCCGGCCAGTTCGACAACGGGCCGGTGATGAACCAGATCCTCGACCTGCGCCAGGAACTGGCGGGGCTGCTCGGTTTCGGCAACTACGCCGAGCTGTCGCTGGCGACCAAGATGGCCGACTCCACCGACCAGGTGCTGGGCTTCCTGCGTGACCTGGCGGTGCGCAGCAAGCCGCATGCCCGGCGTGACCTGGAAGAGCTGCGCGCCTTCGCCGCCGAGCAGGGCCTGGCCGATCTGCAAAGCTGGGACCTGGGCTACTACAGCGAAAAGCTGCGCCAGCAGCGTTATTCGCTGAACCAGGAAGCGCTGCGCGCCTACTTCCCGGTCGACAAGGTGCTGTTCGGCCTGTTCGCCATCGTGCATCGCCTCTACGGCATCGACATCGAGGAACTCGAAGGCTTCGACAGCTGGCACCGCGACGTGCGGCTGTTCGAAATCCGCGAGAACGGCCAGCACGTTGGCCGCTTCTTCCTCGATCTGTACGCCCGGGCGAACAAGCGCGGCGGCGCCTGGATGGACGGCGCCCGCGACAAGCGCCGCTGCGCCGACGGCAGCCTGCAGACGCCGGTGGCCAACCTGGTGTGCAACTTCACCCCGCCGGTGGGCGAGCAGCCGGCGCTGCTGACCCACGACGAGGTCACCACCCTGTTCCACGAATTCGGCCACGGCCTGCATCACCTGCTGACCCGCGTCGAGCATGCCGGCGCCTCGGGCATCAACGGCGTCGCCTGGGACGCGGTCGAGCTGCCGAGCCAGTTCATGGAGAACTGGTGCTGGGAGCCGGAAGGCCTGGCGCTGATCTCCGGCCACTACCAGACCGGCGAAACCCTGCCGCAGGACCTGTTGGACAAGATGCTCGCAGCGAAGAACTTCCAGTCCGGGCTGATGATGGTGCGCCAGCTCGAATTCTCGCTGTTCGACTTCGAGCTGCACGCGACCCACGGCGACGGTCGCGGCATCTACGAGGTGCTCGACGGCGTTCGCCAGGAGGTCTCGGTGCTGCCGCCGCCGGCCTGGAACCGCTTCCCCAACGGCTTCGCGCACATCTTCGCGGGCGGCTATGCGGCCGGCTACTACAGCTACAAGTGGGCCGAGGTGCTGTCGTCGGACGCCTACTCGCGCTTCGAGGAGGAAGGCGTGTTCAACGCCGAGACCGGTCGCGCCTTCCGCGACATGATCCTCGCGCGCGGCGGTTCGCAGGAGCCGATGGTGCTGTTCGTCGACTTCCGCGGCCGCGAGCCGAAGATCGACGCCCTGCTGCGCCACCTCGGCCTGACCGGAGCGGCGGCATGAGCGACGTGACCCCACCCACCAAACGCTTCATCGCCGGTGCCGTGTGCCCGGCGTGCAGCGCCCAGGACACCGTGAAGATGTGGGACGTCGACGGCGTGCCGCACCGAGAGTGCGTCGCCTGCGGCTTCGCCGACACGCTCAATGCGCAGGGCCAGTCGGTGCCGCTGGAGATCGGCACGCGGGTCAACCAGCCCAAGCCCGCCGCGGCGAGCCCGAACGTGCAGTCGGTGCAGTTCTTCCCCAACCCCAAGCTGAAGAAACCGCAGGACTGATCGTCCCGCGGCTGGTCTCGCGCGCCGTCAGCCTTCCACGCTGAAGGTCAGGCGCGCATCCACCCGGCCGTCGCCTGCGCGCTGCAACGCCGCATCGCGCAGGTAGACGCCCTGGCCCTGCAACTCGTCGAGCCAGTACAGCAGCAGGCTGTAGGACGCGCCCGGCAGGCTCACTTGCAGGCTGCCGTCGCCGCTCAGGTCGAAGCTCTCGATGCGCAGGTCGCGCTGCTGCGCCGTCTGCGTCACGACGCCCTGCAACTGCTCGGGCGGCAGCGTCGGGCGGTTGTCGCGCGCCAGCGAGCGGGCGAGGTCGGTGTTGCGCTCGAGGTAGGCGTGCAGTTCGCGCTGTTCCTCGAAGTAGGCGCGCGCGTCGGCGAGCTGGCGCTGCGCCGGCTGCCACAGCGCGACGTAGCCCACCACCAGCAGCAGGAAGGCGCCGAGCAGCGTCAGCGACAGCCGCTCACGCGGGGCCAGGCGCTGCCAGCGGTGCCACAGCGGTGACTGCACCAGGGCCTCGTTCATCCGTTGCTTGATGCTCATCGCGCTCATCCTCCGATCACCACGCGTGCGCTGACGCCGTCGCCGTCACGGCTGGCCGAGCCGAGCTCGACGTTCTGGCCGGTCGCCACCAGCCGCTGGCGCAGGTCTTCGAGGGCGGCGAAGTCCTGTGCCTGCACCTGCATGGCCAGCTCGCCGCGCGCATCGCTGTATTCCAGGTCGGCGATGGTCACCGGCGAACCGTCGGTGGCGGTGGCCGCGTGTTCGAGCAGACGCAGGAAACCGGCCGAGGCCACGGCCCCGCGGCCCAGGTGATCGTCGAACTGCGCCCGCAGGTTGACGATGCGGACGTCCTCCGGGAACAGCTCGCGGTACAGCGCCTCGCTCGCCGCCGCGTAGGCGTCGCCCTGGCGTTGCAGGTACCAGGCCTGCGCGACATTGAAGCCGAGCTGCACCGCCAGGATCACGCCAAGGATCGCCAGCACCGGCTTCCAGCGCCCGAGGCCCGTGCCGGCCGGGTGGATGGCGAAGTCGCCCTGCGCCAGGTTGATCGCCGCGCCACGGCCTTCGGCGAGCCAGCGATAGGGGTCGTCGAGCGGCTGGTAATCGTCCACGTCGCCCGGCCCTTCCGGCAGCGTGCCATGCGCATGCCGTGGCGCGGGGCATTGCGCGGCGAACGCCGGCCATTGCCGCGAGGGGAACGCCAGCCGCGGCTCCGGCGCGCCACCGAGCAGGGCGCGCTCGCCAAGAAACAGCAACTGCGCCTCGTCACGCGGCAACAGGTCCGCGTCGACATGCACCGCGACGATGTCCAGGCCCAGCGCGCGCAAGTCCTCCAGCCAGTCGGTGAGCAGCTGCCGGCGCACCGCGACCACCCGATCGCGGCCATCGGGCAGGGTCTCGCCGAGCGCCAGGTGCAGGTCGTCGATGGTCTCGGCAAGCAGCTCCTCGACCGCATACGCCAGCGCCTGGCGCACCCAGCGACCCTTGCGGGTCGGCAGCTCGACGGCGAAGAAGCTGCACACCTCCACCGGCAACACCAGCGCCAGCGTGCCGCTGGCGGCCGCCGCGCAGTCGCCGAGCGTCATCCAGCCACCCTCGCCGTCGCGGGCGAGCCAGTAGGCGCGGCTGTCGGCGCCGAGACGGGGGCCGCTGTCGGCCGGCAGAAACAGGCAATCCATGATGGGTTTCACTCTCCCTCGTTCGCTGTGGGGGTCGGCGCGGTGGGCCGTTGTCCGAGGTCACGGTAGATCACCCGGACCTCGCCGTCGGCCTCGCGCTTGAGCTGGCTGACCAGTACCAGTCGGCGATCGCCGAGGCTGACCTCGCTGGTCGCCTGAAAGAATTGACTCTCGACCGCCAGCGGGGTGCCCTCGAGCTCGGTGCCGGCCAGCGCCGGCTGCGCCAGGAACCCCGCGACGTCCTTGTAGCCGCCTTCCTTGCGGTTGTTGACCGCGGCCCGGGCGGCGGCCAGCGTCAGGCTCTCGTCGAGGCTGGCGAGCACCTGCGCGCCCACGGTGTTGACGTTCAGCGCGACATCCGCCGGCAGCGCGGTGACATGCGGGGCGAGACGCTGGAAGTCGCGCTCGCTCATGCCCAGCAGCAGCCGCAGTTCGGAGATGTCGTACAGGCGTCGGCCGGCCGTGCGATAGGGCGGGTCGAGCAGCCCGTAGGCGCTGTCTTCGGCACCGTTCTCGCCGGTGGTGGTCTGGTCCACGTCCATCCAGTCGACCAGCCGCTCGGCGTACGGCGCCTCGATATCCAGCCCCAGCAGCAAACGCTGGAACTGTTCGATCGCCGCGTCGTTGGCCTGCTGGTTCTGCACCAGGCTGTTGAGATTGAAACGCCCGGCGAGGTCCTCGATGCGAACGTGCAGGCTGCCGTCGTCCAGCTCGAACGCGGCGATGGGTTGCGCCCAGTCTTCGCCCAGGTGATCGACCCGCACCGCCGCGGCGCCGTCCTCGCCGTCTTCGCCGGCGGTGGCCACCGCGGCATCGGCTGCGGCGCCATTGGCGCCGGTGGAGGCGTCCGCCGGGGCGGTCGCGCCCGGGTCCTGTTCGGCATCGGTTTCGCTGCCGGTGCCTGTGCCGCTGCCCAGGCCGCCGCCGGCTTCCTCATCGGCCGCCTCGTCGTCCTCGGCATCGTCCTCGGCGGGCGCACCGGCTCCGCCTTCGTCCTCCAGGTCGCGGCGCAGCAGGGTGCGCGCCAACGCCTCGCCGCCGAGCGCGTACTGCCAGGCCTGGCGCGCCTGCATCTGGTTGCCGATGCTGCGGATCGACACCTGCTGGCGACCGATCAGCCCGGCGCACACCACCGTGACGATGGCCACCACCAGCAGCACGGTGATGAGCGCGACCCCGCGCTGGCGCCTCATGGCAGCAGCCCCGGATCGACTTCGCCCGGTACGCCCTCGGCGTCGCGCAGGCCCTGTTGGGTGATGGCGGTGCCATCCGGCAGGCGGATCAGCCGCACGATGCGGCCATAGCGCGGATGCTCCAGCGTCACCTCGACCGCCAGCGGCAGGCGTTCGGCATCGGTTTCCGGGCTGCCGCGATTGAAATCGAACGGCGGCCAGCTGGTCTGCCAGGTGTTCTGTCCGTCGAGAAAGCGCAACTCGAAGCCTTCGAGGTCGTCCAGCACGCGCTGCACCCGCGGCTCGCTCTCGACATCGCGGTCGAGCACCGTCCAGTAGACGCGCTCGAGCGTGTCGCCGACCAGGCGCCAGCGCACCCGCTGCACATCGGCGCGCCGCATGCCGGTCGGGTTGCGCCAGCCGACGCGGCTGAATTCCATCGCCACCTCGCCATCCTCCGGCTCCGGCTGGCTGAAGAAGGCGTAGCGCTCGTCGCCATAGGCATCGCGAACCGCGCGCGGCGCGGCCTGCACCAGGTCGCGCTCGAGGCGCCACAGGCCGCGGGTCAGGTCGCGCAGCGCCTGTTCCTGGGCGCGGGTGATCTCGTCGGTGCGCAGAACCGCTTCGAGCATGCGGTAGGTGCCGAGCGCCAGCAGCGCGAACAGGGCGATCGCGATCAGCAGCTCGAGCAGCGTGAAGCCGCGCTGGCGGGTCATCGGCCGGTCTCGACGAAGCCGGTGAGCTGGGTCACGGCGCGCTCTTCGATGGGAACGCCGGCGTCGGCCGGTAGCGTCGCGACCCACACGGTGACGCGCAGCAGGCCTGGCTCCTCGGTTTCCTCGACCTCGCTGCGCAGCGCCCAGCGACGGCCGGCGTAATCCAGCTCGGCGCCCTGCCGGCCGACGGCGGGCGCGCTCGGCGTGAGTTGCAGCTCGGTGAGGCGGTTGTCGGCGATCCAGCCGGCGAAGGTGACTTCTTCCAGCCGCGCCGCGTTGTTCAGGCTGCGGCCGGCGGCGGTCAGCATCACCGCGGCGACGGTGGCGAAGATCGCCAGCGCGACCAGCACTTCGAGCAGGGTGAAGGCCGCGTCCCGGCGACCGAAGCCTGCGTTCATCGACGCGCCTCGACCGGCTCGGCCTGCGGCAGGTTGAACCCGTCGGAGGCGATGACCCAGGCGCTGTCGCGCTCGTCACGTTCGGACAGGGTCAGGCGGAACGGCGACAGCTCGCCGCTGGAGAGGATCAGCACCTGCGGTTGCAGGCGGGTGCGCACTTCATGCCGAGGCGTCTCGCGTTCGTCGGGGGCGGTCGGGTCGGGCGCCGCGTCGTCGTCCTCGGCCGGCGGCGCGGCCAGTTCGAGCGGGGTGCCGTCGAGTTCCAGGTCCAGCCGCGCCCACTCGGGCACCCGGTGCGCCTGCGAGCGATCGGCGATCCAGCGCGCATCGGCCTCGTCGTAGTGCAGCACCTGGTAGCCCTCGTCATCGACCCACAGGCCGTACTCGCGGTTGTCCAGCACCGCCTCGTCGGCCAGCAGCCCGATCACCGCCGCCAGCCGCTGCGCCTCGTCGCGCAGCTCGCGCGAGGTGCTGGCCGTGCCCATCGAGAGCACGGCGAGGCTGACCAGGATGCCGAGGATGACCATCACCACCATCAGCTCGATGAGGGTGAAGCCGCGCGCAGCGCGGCCGAGGCGGGTGTGGCGCGGGTTCACGGGGCCGTCACAGGTCCCAGTTGCCGATGTCCGCGTTCAGGTCGCTGCCGCCCTGCTTGCCGTCGGCGCCGAGCGAGTAGAGGTCGAACGGCCCTTCGGTGCCCGGCGACAGGTACTGGTAGTCGTTGCCCCACGGGTCCTGCGGCAGGCGCTTGAGATAGCCGTCGCGGTTCCAGTTCTTCGGCTGCGGGTTGCCGGTCGGGCGCTCGACCAGCGCTTCGAGCCCCTGCTGGGTGCTGGGGTAGGCGAAGTTGTCCAGCTTGTACATGTCGAGGGCGGCGGCGATGGCCTTGATGTCGCCCTTGGCGACCGTGACCTTGGCCTGGTCCGGGCGGCTCATCACCTGCGGCACCACCAGCGCGGCGAGAATGCCGAGGATCACCACCACGACCATGATTTCGATGAGGGTGAAGCCCCTCTGGCGTACGTTGCGAAGCGTCATTGTCGGTTAACCCACCAATTGGTTGAGGGACAGGATAGGCAGCAGGATGGCCAGCACGATCACCAGCACCACCGCGCCCATGAAGACCAGCATAAAAGGTTCGAAGAGGCCGACCAGCAGCGAAATCTGCGCGGCGAGGTCGTTCTCCTGGTTGCGCGCGGTGCGCGCCAGCATCTGGTCGAGTTCGCCGGACTTTTCGCCGCTGGCGATCATGTGCAGCATCATCGGCGGGAATTCGCCGGTCGCCTCCAGCGCGCGGGTCAGGCTCGAGCCTTCGCGCACCTTCTGCGCGGCCTCGACCACCTTGTCGCGGATGCGCAGGTTGGCGATCACCGCCGCCGCGATGGACAGCGCCTCCACCAGCGGCACGCCGCTGCGCGTGAGGATCGCCAGGGTCGAGGCGAAGCGCGCCGTGTTGGTCGCGCGCGACAGCCGGCCGATCAGCGGAATCTTCAGGATGAAGCCGTGCCAGCGGCGCTTGAAGGCGTCGTCGCGCAGCGCGTAACGCAGCGCCAGCACCGCCCCGGCCGCGCCCAGCACCATCAGCCAGCCCCAGGCCTTGACCACGTCGCTGGCGGCGATCAGCCCGCGGGTCAGCGCCGGCAGCTCCTGCCCGGTGTTGACGAACACTTTCACCACGTCCGGCACCACGTAGCCGAGCAGGAAGCCGACGATGGTCACCGAGGCCAGCATCAGGATGACCGGGTAGAGCAGGGCGAGCTGAATCTTCTGCCGCGACTGCTGGCGCTGCTCGGTGTAGTCGGCGAGCTGGTCGAGCACCGGCCCGAGGTGGCCGGCATGCTCACCGGCGGCCACCGTGGCGCGGTACAGGTCGGGAAACGCCGAGGGGTATTCGCGCAGCGCGGTGGCCAGGCTGTGGCCTTCCATCACCCGCGCGCGCACCGCCAGCAGCATGGACTTGATCTTCTGCGACGCCGATTGCGCGGCCGTGGCGCGCAGGGCTTCCTCGATCGGCAGCGCGGCCTGCACCAGTGTCGAGAGCTGCCGCGTGACGAGCGCGAGGTCGCGTGCCGACAGCCCACGGGCGAAACCGAGCCCGCCCGCCGCTGCCGTCTCCCGCGCGCGGGTGGCCTTGACCTCCAGCGGCGCCCATTGCTTGTCGCGCAGCAGCTGCCGCGCCTGCCGTGGGCTGTCGGCCTCGATTAGGCCCTTCTGCTGCCGACCGCGCGGGTCGAGCGCGATGTATTCGAAGGCGGCCATCAGCGGTGTCCTTCGCCAATCGCAGGCGCGCTGGCCCCTTCGCGACCCAGGTCGCGCCTACAGGGTGCAGGCCGGCCGGACGCGCTGAGGGTCAGGGCGCTTCGCAAGCCGGCGGGCGAGCTCGCGCGAAGCGATGCCGGCGCGTTCAGGTCACTCTTCACGCGTCACCCGCAGCACTTCTTCGATGGTGGTGACGCCTTCGCGGACCTTGCGCATGCCGTCCTCGCGAATGCTCGGGCCGAGCTGGCGGGCGTGACGGACCATGTCCTGTTCGGTGGCGCGGGTGTGGATCATGCTGCGCAGGCGGTCGTCGAACAGCACCAGCTCGTAGATGCCGGTCCGCCCGCGGTAGCCGAGCCCGCGGCAGATGTCGCAGCCCTCGGCGTGGTAGAGCGTCGGCGCTTCGGCCGGGTCGGCGCCGAGCAGCGCGCATTCGGCCGAGTCGGCGACGTAGGGCCGCTTGCAGTCGTGGCACAGCACGCGCACCAGGCGCTGGGCGAGCACGCCGAGCAGCGACGAGGAAATGAGGAAAGGCTCGACGCCCATGTCGACCAGGCGGGTCACCGCGCCGATGGCGCTGTTGGTGTGCAGCGTGGAGAGCACCAGGTGACCGGTGAGCGAGGCCTGCACGGCCATGTCGGCGGTTTCCTGGTCGCGGATTTCGCCGACCATCACCACGTCCGGGTCCTGGCGCAGGATGGCGCGCAGGCCGCGGGCGAAGGTCATGTCGACCTTGGTGTTCACCTGGGTCTGGCCGATGCCCTCGAGGTGGTATTCGATCGGGTCCTCGACGGTGAGGATGTTGCGCGTGCGGTCGTTCAGCGTGGTCAGGCTGGCGTACAGCGTGGTGGTCTTGCCCGAGCCGGTCGGCCCGGTGACGAGGATGATGCCGTGCGGCTTGCGCACCGCCTCCTCGAGCCGCTGGCGGTCGCGCTCGCTCATGCCCAGGTGCTTGAGCGTCAGGCGCCCGGCCTGTTTGTCCAGCAGGCGCAGCACCACGCGCTCGCCATTGGCCGAGGGCAGCGTCGAGACGCGGATGTCGACCTCGCGCCCGCCGACGCGCAGCGAAATGCGGCCGTCCTGCGGGATGCGCTTCTCGGCGATGTCGAGCCGCGCCATGACCTTGATCCGCGAGACCAGCAGCGCCGCCAGCTCGCGCTTGGGCTGCACCACCTCGCGCAGGATGCCGTCGACGCGGAAGCGGATCACCAGGCGCTTCTCGAAGGTTTCGATATGGATGTCCGAGGCGTTCTCGGCAATGGCCTCGCCGAGGATCGCGTTGATCAGGCGGATGATCGGCGCGTCGTCTTCCTGCTCGAGCAGGTCTTCGGTTTCCTGGATCTGGTCGGCCAGGCTGGCCAGGTCCATGTCGGCACCGAGCCCCTCGACCATCGTCATGGCGCCGCTGGAGTCGTGCCGATAGGCCTCGCCGAGCGCGCGGTCGAACTCGGCTTCGGCCAGCCACTGCATCGGCAGGGGCGTCCCGGCCAGCCGCTGGGCCTCTTGCAGCGCCGTCAGCGCCGCGCCTTCACGCGCGCACAGGCGCGGGCCGCCGGCCTCGTCTAGCAGCAGCACGCCGTGGCGGCGGGCGAAGGCGAACGGCAGGCGGCGCTGGACGGGCGCGTCCAGGGCGGGGAGGTCGGTCATGTCCAGTTCGGGCATCGGGCGTGTTCCTGCTAGCAGTCGAAGCCAAGGGCCGTCGGCACGTCACGCCATCGGCCGCAACGCACGGCTGCGCCGGCTATGGATTACAGCGTTTCGATGACAATTGCTGTCATCCGCTCTCAGGGAAGGCGCTTTATAAGCATTAACGCGGTCCGTGGGAAACGCCAATCCAATCGCGCGACGAGTGGCGGCGATGGCGTTCTGACAGCGCGACCGACGGTTGGTGCGATGACCGGCCGGGCCGCCGGCATGACGCATTGCCGCCTTGGATGACGCGCCATTCACGCCCGCCCGACGGCGTGTCGGCGCCGCCTGGGCGCGGTCCGAGTGACCGCTGCCGAACCGAGGCCTGTAGTGGCCGACGCCGGAGCGGCCGTTGGCGTCGTCGCCGGTACTGCCGGTCGAGCGGGCCGAAGCGGCGCGGCCTGCGGTCGTTACCCTGTCTGTATCGCGCTGCGTGGACGGTGGGTCAGCCGGTGACTTGTAGTCCCCTATAAGTTTCGCTCCAATTTTCTTGATGGCCTGGCGCTTCGCCTGCAAAATGCCGCGCCGCTGTCGTTTCAAACAGTCGTATGTCACGGCGAACCAGCCAGGCCCCTACCGGTCTTGTCACGATCACTAGGAGTACAAGAACAATGCACATCGGTGTGCCTCTTGAAACCCGAGCCGGAGAAACGCGCGTCGCCGCCACTCCGGAAACCATCAAGAAGCTGATCGGCCAGGGCCATCAGGTCACGGTGCAACGCGGTGCCGGCATCAGTGCCAGCGTGCCGGACAGCGCCTTCGAAGCCGTGGGCGCCAGCCTCGGCGATGCCGCCGCCGCGTTTGGCGCCGACATCGTGCTCAAGGTGACCGCGCCGGATGCCTCCGAGCTGGGTCTGATGCGCAGCGGCGCCGTACTGGTCGGTATGCTCAACCCCTTCGACAACGACACCATCGCCCGCATGGCCGAGCGCGGCATCACCGCCTTCGCCCTCGAAGCGGCGCCGCGCACCTCGCGCGCGCAGAGCCTGGACGTGCTGTCGTCGCAGGCCAACATCGCCGGCTACAAGGCGGTGATGGTCGCCGCCAACCAGTACCCGCGCTTCATGCCGATGCTGATGACCGCCGCCGGTACCGTGAAGGCCGCGCGGGTGCTGATCCTCGGCGCCGGTGTCGCCGGCCTGCAGGCCATCGCCACGGCCAAGCGCCTGGGCGCGGTGATCGAGGCCTCGGACGTGCGCCCGGCGGTGAAGGAGCAGATCGAATCGCTCGGCGCCAAGTTCGTCGACGTGCCGTTCGAGACCGATGAGGAGCGCGAGTGCGCCGAAGGCGTCGGTGGCTACGCCCGACCGATGCCCGCGTCGTGGATGGCGCGCCAGGCGCAGGCCGTACACGAGCGCGCCAAGCAGGCCGACATCGTGATCACCACCGCGCTGATCCCCGGCCGCCGGGCGCCGACGCTGCTCAAGGAAGAGACCGTGCAGCAGATGAAGCCCGGCTCGGTGGTCGTCGACCTCGCCGCTGCCCAGGGCGGCAACTGCCCACTGACCGAAGCCGACCAGGTGGTGGTCAGGCATGGCGTGACGATCGTCGGCTACACCAACCTGGCGGCGCTCGTCCCGGCCGACGCCTCGGCGCTGTATGCGCGCAACCTGCTCGATTTCCTCAAGCTGGTGATCGACAAGGATGGCCAGTTCCAGCTCAACCTCGAAGACGACATCGTCGCCGCGTGCCTGATGTGCCGCGACGGCCAGGTCGTGCGCACCAACGGTTAAGGGAGCCCTGAAAATGGATCTGATCTCTGACGGCATCTACAACCTGATCATCTTCGTGCTGGCGATCTACGTCGGCTATCACGTGGTCTGGAACGTCACCCCCGCGCTGCACACGCCGCTGATGGCGGTCACCAACGCGATCTCGGCGATCGTCATCGTCGGCGCCATGATGGCCGCCGCGCTGACCGAGACCGGCCTGGGCAAGACGATGGGCACCCTGGCCGTGGCGCTCGCCGCCGTTAACGTGTTCGGTGGCTTCATGGTCACTCGGCGCATGCTGGAAATGTTCAAGAAGAAGGCGCCGAAGGCGCAGGCGGAGAAGCACTGACCATGAGCATGAACCTGATCACTGTTCTCTACCTCGTCGCCTCGGTGTGCTTCATCCAGGCGCTCAAGGGCCTGTCGCATCCGACCACCTCTCGCCGCGGCAACGTCTTCGGCATGGTCGGCATGGGCATCGCCGTGGTCACCACGGTCTTCCTGGTGTTCAAGCTCGGCGCGCAGCTGGCGGCCGCCAACGGCGAAGGCAACAACGCCGTGGCCGGCATCGGTTTCGTGCTGGTCGGCCTCTTGGTCGGCGGCAGCGCCGGCACCCTCATGGCCAAGCGCGTCGAGATGACCAAGATGCCGGAGCTGGTCGCCTTCATGCACAGCATGATCGGCCTGGCCGCGGTGTTCATCGCCATCGCCGCGGTGGTCGAGCCCCAGTCGCTGGGCATCGTCCAGGCGGCCGGCTATGCGATCCCGATGGGCAACCGCCTGGAGTTGTTCCTCGGCGCCGCGGTCGGTGCGATCACCTTCTCCGGTTCGGTCATCGCCTTCGGCAAGCTGTCCGGCAAATACAAGTTCCGCCTGTTCCAGGGCGCGCCGGTGGTCTTCAAGGGCCAGCACATGGTCAACCTGGCGGTCGGCCTGGCGATCCTCGTACTGGGCCTGGTGTACATGTTCACCGGCAACATGACCGCCTTCGCGATCATGCTGGCGCTGGCCTTCGTGATCGGCGTGCTGATCATCATCCCGATCGGCGGCGCCGACATGCCGGTGGTGGTGTCGATGCTCAACAGCTACTCGGGCTGGGCGGCGGCGGGCATCGGCTTCTCGCTGAACAACTCGATGCTGATCATCGCGGGCTCGCTGGTCGGTTCGAGCGGCGCGATCCTCTCGTACATCATGTGCAAGGCGATGAACCGCTCGTTCTTCAACGTCATCCTCGGCGGCTTCGGCGCCGATGCCGACGCGGGCGCGGCCGGCGGCAGCCAGGAGCAGCGCAGCGTGAAGTCCGGCTCGGCCGACGACGCGGCCTTCCTGCTCGGCAACGCCGACACCGTCATCATCGTCCCCGGTTACGGCCTGGCGGTAGCGCGCGCCCAGCACGCGCTGAAGGAGCTGACCGAGAAGCTGGTGCACAACGGCGTGACCGTGAAGTACGCCATCCACCCGGTCGCCGGTCGCATGCCGGGGCACATGAACGTGCTGCTGGCCGAGGCCGAGGTGCCCTACGACCAGGTGTTCGAGATGGAAGACATCAACTCCGAGTTCGGCCAGGCCGACGTGGTGCTGGTGCTCGGCGCCAACGACGTGGTCAACCCGGCGGCGAAGAACGACCCGAAGTCCCCCATCGCCGGCATGCCGATCCTCGAGGCCTACAAGGCCAAGACGATCATCGTCAACAAGCGCTCCATGGCCAGCGGCTACGCGGGCCTGGACAACGAGCTGTTCTACATGGACAAGACGATGATGGTGTTCGGCGACGCCAAGAAGGTGGTCGAGGACATGGTCAAGGCCGTCGAGTAAGCGCCGCCTGGCCGACGAGGCCCGCCCTGCAGGCGACTGCACGGCGGGCCTCGTCGTTTCTGCACTCATCTCAGCTCATCTCATTTCATCTCGGCCTCGGCCTCGGCCGCGGCTGGCAACGGGTTACGGCGCGCTCGTCGTTTCCCGCGAACCAGCCGCCGCCAGCCGATCACCACGCCCGTCAGGCTCACCGCCAGCGCGCCGAGGCTGAACAGCATCAGCAGGGCATCGCGCAGCAGCGGCTTGGCGAGCAGCGGCGGCCAGTCCCAGCTGTGCAGGAGCTTGAACACCCAGCGCACCGCGCGGCGGCGGCTGTCGCTCTGCTCGATGAGCGCGCCGGTATGCGGGTCGAGATGTACCCAGGTCGCGGCTGGATCATCGAAGCGCACGCGCAGCGCGGGCAGGCGGCGCGGCAGGTGGCTGTAGAGACTCGGCTCGGCTCGCGAGTAGTAGTAGAAGTCGTAGCGATCCAGCCACTCGATGCGGGCCTCGGCCGTCGGGTTCATCGCCCGCGCGGCCCGCTCGAGCAACGCCGCGGGCAGCCGTTCGAGCGGCTGGGCTCCGCGCGCCATCGGCAGGATCCGGCTCGCGCCGGTCGCGTCCGTCGCCACCACATAGCCGGCACCGCCCAGCAGCCGCCACTCCAGCTCGCGCGGTTCGAGGCCGCCCTGGCGAAAGCGCCGCAGCAGCGCAGTCGTCTCGACCGGGAACGCCTCGGCCGTCAGCTCGCCGCCGCGCAGCGCGGCCGGCGATAGCGCCGAGCGGCTCTTGAACAGGCCCCAGGGCTCCATCGACATCGCGCCGCTGAACGCCCAGATCACCAGCGGTACGCCGAACAGCAACCCCGTGAGGTGATGCCAGCGCTGGTAGCCCGCCGCGTAGGGCGAACGCGAGCCGCTGCGATAGGGCCGGCGGAAGCGCCAGCGCAGCAGGCCGACCGCCATGCCCAGCGCCGCCATCGCCGCGCCGAGCAGCCCGGAATAGATCAGCAGGGTGCCCCAGATGCCATCGAGAGGCCCGCCGCGCAGCGGGTAGAGCCAGTGCAGCCAGGCGCCGAGCCAGTTCCAGGTCCGCTCGTGCGCGGTGGCGTCGCGCACTACGGCGCCGGTGTGGCTGGAGACGTAGAGCAGCCGGCGCTGGTCGTCTTCGGTCTGGACGCGGTGCAGCGGGCGGTCGCGGTCCAGCGCGTGGTTGAAGGTCCAGGCATCCTCCTGCACCAGGCCGCGGTAGCCGACCGCCGTGTTGCCGGCGAAGGCCCGCGCGCTTTCCAGCGCCTCGAAGGCGCTGATGCCTGCGATGCGCCGGCCGCTCTGCGCATCCACCGCCAGCAACGGTCCTTCGCCACGGTCGATGAGATAACGCGGGGCGCCGGCCACGCTGGTCAGGCGCACGCCGACCGGGTTCGCGCCGTCCACCGCGGCCAGCGCGGTGTCGAGCGGCACGCAGCAGTCCGCCGCCAGGGGCGGCAGGCGCTCGAGGTGTTCGCTCGGCAGCAGCTTGGGATAGCCGACGTAGAGCATCACCATCCCGGACAGGCACCAGAGGGCGAGGAACAGGCACAGGCCGATCCCCAGCCAGCGGTGCCACAGATAGAGCTGTCGCTTCATGGCCGACCTCCGGCCAGGCGGCGCCCGGCGGGGGTCGGGGAATCGATCGCTACAGGCATGTCGCATCTCCGCGAGGCTCGCCGGGCGAGCCCCGGATCGGGTTGGCTCAGAAATCCAGCGTCAGGCCGGCGTACAGCGCGCGGCCATCGCCGGGCGCGTGCAGGCTCTGGGCGCCGTCCCACCAGACGTACTCGTAGTCGCGGTCGGTGAGGTTCTTCAGCTGCAAGTCGACCGCCACCGTCTCGCTCACCTGGTACGCCGCGCCCAGGTTGAGCAGCACGTAGCCGCCGTATTGCGGCTGGCGGTTCTCCCGCTCGAGGTAGTAGTCGGTCTGTCCATTGAGCCAGGCGCTCAACTCCAGCGCGCCGGTGGCCTGGTAGCTCGCGCCGGCGCTGTAGAGCCGTTCGGGCACATGGTCGATGGATTTGCCGGCGCTGGTCGGCAGGCTGGGGTCGGGTTTTTCGATCTCGGAGAACTGCCAGGAATGCGCCAGCCAGACGCTCACCCGGTCGCCCGGATAGAGGTTGAGCTGCGCGTCGTAGCCCCAGCGCCGGGTCTGGCCGAGGTTTTCCGACTCGCCGCTCGGGTCGTTCAGCTTGCGCCGCACCTCGTCGGACGCCACCTGCTCCCAATAGGCGATGCGCCCGTCGATCCACCCGGCGGGTCTGAACGTGAGGCCGACCTCCCAGCCGTCATTGATCGACGGCGCCAGGTCAGTGGTGCGCGGCGGAACCTTGTAGGCCGCCGCGCCGGTGCCGATCTGGAAGGTCCGGCCCCAGTTGCCGTACAGGCTCAGGCGCGGGTCGGGCGTGTAGACCAGGCTGATCTTCGGCTGCTCGAGGGTGCCGTAATCGTTGAGGTCGTAGTCGGCGCCGGCCAGTTCATCGGTGAAGTCGCCGGCGATACGGTCGACCCGGTACGCCGGGATGACCTTCACGCTCGGCACCGGCTGGATGACCGCCTGCACGTAGGCGCCGTAGGTGTTCAGGTCGAAGCGCTGGTCGCGCGTCTGGCGCAGCGGCCTGCGCGACGCGGTCAGGTAGCGCTCGCTTTCGTTGCGCTGCTGCTCGGTGTCCAGGCCGGCTTCGAGCGCCAGGTCATCGAGCCAACTGACCTCGGGCCGGTAGGTCAGCGCGCCGCGCGCACCGTAGTGGACTTCCTCGGTGGTGCGCTGCTGCTGCGCCTGCGAGGCGGAGAAGCGCACCCAGCGGTCGTCATCGAGGGTGTTGAGCCAGGTCTTGGCGGTCAGCGAGAGGTCCGGCGCCAGCGCCTGCTCGAAATGCACGGCGAGCTGGTTCATGCGCCGCTCGCCCTGGTCAGTCGCCGAAAGCGGGTAGCTGCGGCGGGGCGAGCGACGGGCGTCCTCGCGCGACAGGTAACCCGGCTCCTCGGCCTCGGCCTGGTAATGACGCAGCGTCAGCCCGAGCCGCCAGTCGGCGGTCTGCGGCGTGTAGAACCATTTGCCCGACAGGCTCAGGCGGTCGGCGCTGGCGTGGTCGCGGTAGCCGTCGCTGGTCTGGTAGCCGATGAAATAGTTCTGCGACAGCGCGTCGTCCTCGATGCCGCTGGCAAGCTGCGCCTCGCGGGTGTCGTAGCTGCCGTAGCGCAGCCGGGCGGTGCGGTAGTCGCCGCCGGTGCGGGTGTGCATGTCGACGTTGCCGGCGATGTTGTAGAGCCCGTAGCGCGGGTCGTTGGTGCCGCGCACCACTTCGATGCCTTCCAGCTGCAGCGGGAACAGCATGTCCAGGTACGGCATGTTGCCGTCGTTGCTGTTGCTGGGGATGCCGTCGATCAGCAGCTTGACCGCGTTGATCTCGCCCTCGCCGTTGAAGCCGCGGAACGACAGCTTGCCGGACGTGGTGCCCTGGCCGAACTCGGTGAGCATCACCCCCGGCACGCGGCGGAACAGCTCCCAGCTGTATTGGGCCGGCTGCTGGCGCAGCAGCTCGGGGCCGATGAAGTCGACCGAGGTCATGATGCTCGCCGTGCGCAGGGCGCCGTCCTGGCGGGCGGTGACGGTGCTCGAACCGAGGCTCAGCGCCGAATCGGCGCTCGGCGCGGCTTGCACGGCGTGGGCGAGGCCAAGCAGGTGGCCGGTGATCAGGCAGGTGGCGGCAGCAAGCCGCCGGTTGGGGTGCGATGGCATGTCTCTGATCCTTGCGCAGACGCCCACCGCGACGGTATCGGGCACGCGTCGCCGGGCGGGGTCGTTCGGTAGTGGAGTGGCGATACGAGCGGCCGAAGCCGCCGATCAGGCCGCCGGGGAGGCGCGAGGATTGAGGCTGGGCCAGAGGCCGCGCGGCGACTGCGAGCGCACGGCAGGCGCCGGCGGCAGGCGGCCGCTGGTCGCGGTGCGCTCGAGAAAGGTGGGGGCATCGGCGGAAATCCCCGCCAACAGTGCGGAGCCCGCGCCGCAGCAGCATTGCTGCATGTTGGCGTGATGGCCGGACGAGGACCCGGCATCGGTGTGTCCGGCGTGCTCGCCGGCGTCGACTGCGAACGCCTGGGCGTCATGGTGCGCATGCGATTGCGCGACCGCGCGCTCGGCCACCACGCAGTGGCCACCCCACCCGAGCACCCGCTTGACCTCCGGCGACAGCGTGGCCGACACCGGCATCGCCAGGCTGTGCAGCAGCATGGCCAGACAGGCGATCCAGAGGGTGAGGTGGCGACGGCGCGGGTTGGCGGTCATGGCATCGAGACGGCGATCAGGGCCTGCGCAGTGTAGGTCAGGCGCGCCGGAAAAAGGATTGAGCCAGCTCAAGCAAAGCCGCGCGTTCGACGGCGGTGGCGATGCCGTCCGCGTACCGCTATAACCACGGCTGCGCCTTAACCACGGCTGCGCTTTCAGAACACACACCCGGAGCATGCAATGTCGATCACCGAAAGCCTCCTGGCCTACCTCGTCGCGGTCACCGTGCTGACCCTGACGCCAGGCATGGACACCGCGCTCATCCTGCGAACGGCTTCGGTGGAGAGCCGGGCGCAGGCGATGAAAGCCGCCTTGGGAATCAGCACCGGCTGCCTGCTCTGGGGTGCGGCGGTTGCGCTGGGGTTGGGCGCCTTGCTCGCCGTCTCGGAGCTGGCGTTCACCATCCTGAAATACTGCGGCGCGGCCTACCTGTGCTGGCTGGGTCTCGGGATGCTGTTGAAGCCGCGCACCTCGCTGGCGATCGAGGATACGGCCGGCAGCAAAGGGCGACCCAACTGGTTCATCAAGGGGCTGCTGGGCAACCTGCTCAATCCCAAGATCGGCATCTTCTACGTGTCATTCCTGCCGCAGTTCATCCCGCAGGGGCAGCCGTTGGCGCTGTGGACGTTCGGCCTGGTGGGCGTGCACGTGGCCATCGGACTGGTCTGGGCGGCGACGCTCATCGGCGTCACCCGGCAGTTGGGGCGCTTCCTGAAGCATCGCATGGTCATCCAGTGGCTGGACCGGGCGACGGGGTCGATCTTCCTCGTTTTCGCGACCAAGCTGGCGCTCTCGCGGCAATAGCGGGCGGCCCGAACCGTTGAACGACTGACCGGGCGCCCGGGGCGATCAGCTGTCCTTGAGACGGAAGCCGATCTTGAGCGTGACCTGGTAATGGCCGACCTTGCCATTCTCGACATGGCCGCGAATTTCGCCGACCTCGAACCATTCGACGTTCTGCAGCGTGCGGCTGGCTTCGGCAATGGCGTTCTGGATGGCGTCGTCGACGCTGGTGCGTGACGAGCCGACGATTTCGATTTTCTTGTAAGTGTGGTGATCGGACATGGGCGTCTCCTTCTGGTCTGCGTGAGCCTCCGCTCGTGGGGTGCGTCCTGCCTATTTCAGGCCGAACAAACGGCGCGTAAGTTCAGTGTGTCGAACTCGGCGGCACGATCACCTCATAGGGATAGCCGGCCTGCTTGAACACCTGGTTGAAGTGCTGGCCCAGCGACTCGGCCTCGAGCAAGGCGAGCACCGCCTCGGGTGGCACCGGCTGGTAGCAGTAGACGGCATCGCTGTGGAATTCCACCTCCAGCGCCTGCTGCCCGGCGTCGTAGCCGAGCGCGCGCATGGCCTCGGAGTCGACCGCGACGCGCTTCATGCCACCGCGCCCGGCGCCCGCTGGAAGCCTTCGGACTGCAACCGCCAGAGCCGGTCGAATTCGCCGCCCAGCTCGCGCAGAGCCTGCGGGCTGCCGTCCTCGACCACCGCGCCCTGGCGCAGCACGATGATGCGATCGAAGCTCGCCAGGGTCGACAGCCGATGCGCCACGGCAAGCACCGTGCGGCCTTGCACCAGCTGGTTGAGCGCCGCCTGGATCTCGGCTTCCGACTGGGTATCCAGCGCCGAGGTGGCCTCGTCGAGGATGAGGATCGGCGCGTTCTTGAGGAAGGCGCGGGCGATGCCCAGGCGCTGGCGCTGACCGCCCGACAGCATCACGCCGCGCTCGCCGACCATCGTCTGGTAGCCCTGCGGCAACTCCTGGATGAAGGCGTGGCAGAAGGCATGGCGCGCCGCCTCGTAGACCTCCTCGTCGCTCGCCGTCGGGCTGCCGTAGCGGATGTTTTCCAGGATGCTGCGGTTGAACAGCGCGGTTTCCTGCGGCACCACCGCGATCTTCTCGCGCAGGCTGTCCTGGCTGACGCTGCGGATGTCCTGCCCGTCGATCAGGATGCGCCCGCCGTGTACGTCGTCCAGCCGTTGCAGCAGGTTGATGAGGGTCGACTTGCCGGCGCCGGACGAGCCGACGATGCCGACCTTCTGCCCGGCCGGGATGGTCAGGTCCAGCTGCTCGAACACCTGGCCGCGCCCCGGGTAGGCGAAGCGCACGCCCTCGAAGCGAATGTCGCCCTCGGCCAGCAGCAGCCGCGTGTCCGGGTCGTCCAGCCCGTGCGGCTGGACGATGATGCGCAGCGTGTCGGCGATGGCGCCGAGCTGCTGGGTGGCGTCGACCAGCGCCAGCGCCAGATCCCGCGAGCCATGCAGGATGCGGAAGGTCAGGGCGCTGACCAGCACCACGTCGCCGGCGCTGACGCTGCCACCCAGCCACAGGCGGATGGCCCAGACGAGCATGCCGCCTGCCATCAGCGAGAGGCAGATGTCGTGCAGCACGCGGGCCTTTTCGAGGTACATCCAGCTGCGACGCTGGGCATGCGCCTCGTAGCCGATCTCATGCGCCAGCCGCTCGGCCTCGCGGTCGCGCGCGGCAAAGGCCTTGATCGTCCAGACGTTCGACACCGCATCCACCAGCTCGCCGCCGACCCGCGCCGCCTGCGCCGCGAAGCGCTGGTGCTTGCTGCGGCCGCGAATGCCGAAGCCGGTAATCAGCAGCGCCACCACCAGCACGAAGCCGATCAGCGCGACCGCCATGCGCCAGTCGACTGTGAGCAGCACCACCACCGCGCCGAGGAAATCCACGATCGGCGGCACGATCTTCCAGGCCAGCCCGCCGTAGATGGCGCCGGCCGCCTGGCCGACCGCCGAGATGCGATTGCCCAGCGAGCCGGCGAAGTGCTCGGTGAAGTAGCGCATCGGGTGCCCGGTGAGGTGCCTGAACAGGTCGACGCGGATGTCCACGCAACTGGCGACCACGGTACGGCAGCCGAGCCAGCCGCCGAGCCGCCAGAACAGGTTCTCCACCACGATCAGGCCGAGGAACAGCCACAGCGGCCACCAGACATTGGCGGCGCCGCGGTTTTCGCCAGCGCCGGCCATGGCATCGACCAGCAGCTTCATGCCGTATTGCACGGCCACGGCGCACAGCGCGGCGCCGACGATCAGCGCCATCAGCCCGCCGAAGTGCCACGGCCGCCGGCGCACGTAATGCCACAGGAAGGCCATCGAGCCGCTCGGCAGGGCGGGCGCGACGATCTTCGGCGGCGCGTTCATCAGATCACCGCGGCCGCATGAGCGTGCGGCTCGAGCAGGCCGAAGCGTGTCTGTTGCAGGCGCAGCTCATCCGCGAGCCCCGCGTGCACCTCGCGCCGGCCCTCGGCATCGGCAAAGCCGAGCAGACCGGTGGGGCAGTGGCGCTCGTCGTCCCAGCCGGGGTAGTCGAGGATCGGATACAGGCAGATGCCCTCGATCGGTACGTTGCGCTGCATGGCCAGGCCGACCTGCTCGGCGACATAGCGCAACCACTGGCCGCGCGCGTCGCCCTCGGCGCCGGTTTCGGCGATCAGCAGCGGCCGCCCATAGCGCTGGTGCAGCTCGGCGAGGATGCCCTGGAAGGGCCGGTAGTCGGCGTGGCCGACCGGGATGGTGCAGCCGCCGTGGTACCACTGGTTGTCGGAGTAGTAGTTCACGCCGACGATGTCGAGGTACTCGGGCTTGCCGCCCAGGCCCGGCCAGGCCTTGCCGCAGAGCATGTCCCAGGCTTCGAACTGGACCTGGCGGTAGTTCTCCGCCTCGCGCTGCGGGCCGGGTCGGTCGCTGCTCGCGCAGACGTGGATGGCCGGGTCGACCTGGACGAAGCGCGCCGCCGGGTCGACCGCGCGGATCGCCTCGATCGCGGCGATGCTGGCGCGCACCAGCTGCACCTTCAGCTCGGCGCCGCGGCCCAGGCCCATCGGGTTGAAGTGCCCCTGATCGCCGCCGGCCCAGGCCCAGTAGGAGATTTCGTTGATCGGCGAGTAGTAGGCGGTAGCGCCGGTCTCCTCGCGCACCAGGCGCGCTGCCGCGGCGGCGAAACGGGCGAAGCGCTCGACGAACTCGGGCCGCCAGACGTCGATGTCGTCGGGCCAGCCGTAGTGGCAGAGGTCCCAGATGACCTGCGTGCCCTGCTCCTGGGCGGTGCGCAGCATCGGCAGGAAGCTCGACCAGTCGTATCGGCCGGGCGTGCGTTCGATCAGGTGCCAGCGCAGACCGTCGCGCGCGCTGCGCATGCCGTGCTGCTGGAGCGTCGCGTAGTCGTGCGCGGCCCAGCGGTCATGGCCGGTGGCGGCGAGCAGATCCAGTCGGCGGCCGTCGCCGCGGCGGTGGGTCGAGCACTCGAAGCCGCCAAGGAAAAAGCTCTGGAAAAGCGATGGTTGATGCATGCCTACCTCGTGTTCTGCCTTGCCGCGTCTACTCGGCGTTGCCTGCCGGTGCATTGCTTCGCGACTGCACCCTACGTTCGTTCGCCCCACCGGCCGCCTCCGCCGCCGCGCCGTTATGTCGCCTGGGCGGCGAGGCTGGCGGCATGTTCGGCGCTTTCGCCGGGGGCCGGGCCGCGTTCCGCTTCTTCGATGCGTTTGTAGGCGGCCAGCGCCTGCCCGACCACCTGGTCCATGTTGTAGTACTTGTAGGTGCCGAGCCGGCCGATGAAGGTGACGCCCGGCGTCTCGTCCGCGAGCTGCTGGTAACGCTTGTACAGCTCGACGTTCTCCGGCCGCGGGATCGGGTAGTAGGGGTCGCCTTCGGCCGAGGGGTATTCGTAGGTGATGCTGGTCTTCGGATGCTCTTGCCCGGTGAGGTGCTTGTATTCGCTGATGCGCGTATAGGGCACCTCCTCGGCCGGGTAGTTGACCGTGCCGACAGCCTGGAAGCGTTCCTGCTCGAGCTGCTTGTGTTCGAACCTGAGCGAGCGGTACGGCAGCTTGCCGAAGCGGTAGTCGAAGTACTCGTCGATCGGCCCGCAGAACACGAGATGGTCGTACTGCACCTCGTCGCGGATTTCGCGGTAGTCGGTGTTGAGCATCACCTTGATGTTCGGGTGCGCCAGCATCCGCTCGAACATCTTGGTGTAGCCATGCTTGGGCATCTGCTGGAAGGTGTCGGTGAAGTAGCGGTCGTCGGTGTTGGTGCGCGTCGGGATGCGCGCGGTGACCGACTTGTCGAGCTCGGACGGGTCCAGCCCCCACTGCTTGCGGGTGTAGCCGCGGAAGAATTTCTGGTACAGCTCCCGGCCGATGCCGTTGATGACCACGTCTTCGCTGGTGCGGATGTCCGCCACCGGTTCGGCGCGGCTGGCGAGGTACTCGGCCGCCTCGTCGTCGGTGGTCAGGTTCAGGCCATAGAGCGCGTTGAGCGTGGTGCGGTTGATCGGGATCGGCACCTGCTGGCCGTCGACCTGCGCCAGCACGCGGTGTTCGTACGGGCGCCACTCGGTGAAGCGCGACAGGTAATCGACGATCCGCTGCGAGTTGGTGTGGAAGATGTGCGGGCCGTAGCGGTGGATCAGCACGCCGGCCTCGTCGTAGTGGTCGTAGGCGTTACCGCCGATGTGCGGGCGGCGGTCCACTACCAGCACACGCTTGTTCAGCCCGGCGGCCAGCCGCTCGGCCAGCACGCTGCCGGCGAACCCGGCGCCGACGATCAGGTAATCGAATCCACGGGTACGCACCGGCGCGGTGGCGGGCGCGTGGAGCGGGGTGGTGTCGGCACCGCCGCCGGCCTGTTCCGGACGACCGTCCTGGAGGTTTACATCGCGCATTTCATCTTCTCCTTCATCAGGCTCCAGGTGTGGTCCCAGGACATGTCGCCCAGGATGCGATCGGCGGTCTCGAGGAGGCGATCGCGATCCTCGGCATCCGCCAGCGCGGCTTCGCAGGCGGTGACGAACGCTTCGGCCGTGTCGGCGATGCGCACGATCCCGGTGTCGCCGTAGGTGCGGACCACATCGGTGATGGGGGTGGACACGACTGGGCAGCCACCGGCCAGGTATTCCGGGGTCTTGGTCGGGCTGATGAAGCGGGTCGACTCGTTCAGCGCGAACGGCATGATCGCCACGTCCCAGCCGGCCAGGTACTGCGGCAGCTCGTCGTAGGTCTTGCCGCCGAGGTAGTGGATGTTGTCGCGCTGCGGCAGGTCGGCCGGGTCGATCTTGACCACCGGCCCGACCAGCACGATCTGCCAGCTCGGCCGCGCCTCGGCGACGCGGGCGATCAGCTCGATGTCCAGGCGCTCGTCGATGACGCCGTAGAAGCCCAGGCGCGGGTGCGGGATCTGCGCCTGGTCATCGGGATCGTGCTGGGGCCGCCGCGCCGCGGCGAAATGCTCGACGTCGACGCTGCTGGGGAAGGGATGGGCGCTCTCGTGCCGCTGGCGCTTGGCTTCGAACAGGCTGTAGCCGCCGGTGAACACCAGGTTGGCGCGACGCATCAGCTCCACTTCGCGCTCGATCAGCTGCGGCGGCGCACCGCGGAAGGCCGACAGCTCGTCCATGCAGTCGTAGATCGTCTGCCGCGGCTCGAGGTGGTCGGAAAAGGACAGGCTCATCGGCGTGTAGTACCAGAGCACCAGGTCCCGCACGCCGAGCTTGTCCAGGTAGCCGTCGAGCAGGCCGCGCAGCACGCGGTCCGCCGCCTCGCCGTCGCAGCCCTGCGGCAACCTCGGCACCAGCACCTGCACGCCGCTCTCGTCGGGGCGCACCTCGAGCCAGGGCTCGGCGTCCTCGGTGGGGATGGGCTCTTCGAAGAACAGCACGTTGAAATCCCGCGCAAAGCGCGACATCAGGTGCTGCGGCCGCTGGTAGACGAAGCTCCAGCGCAGGTGGGACAGGCAGAGCAGCGTCGGAACCTGCTCGTCGAAGACGACCTCGACCGGTGGTTGCTGCGGATTGCGCGACTTACCGATGTCGTACTGGAAGGGACCGGCCCAACTCATCAAGCACCTCGATTCACGAGACGCAGTGCCGCCTGGCATCCGATCCACCGCACCGCACGTCCAACCTGGCGCCGCCTTGCGCAGGGTGTGTCATTCGGGCGGGAATTTGCCCTTGACAACACAAGGGCCTTGGGCTTCCCGCCGGCTATGGACGACGGAAAAAGCGTTCGGTTCCCGGCATGACGTCAACCTGACAGTCCGTCGGATTGCTGACGGCTGGCAAGGAACTTGGCACTTTCTTGTCCGTCTGTACGACAGGACATCGTTTAGCCGAGGCGTAACCGAGGGCAGTCCTTGCCCGCGAATAATCACTCGTTGCGCTTCGCCGATCCCAACTCTGGAGACTTGCCTCGCTTTGCTGCCCCTCGGGCGGCAGGCCGGCGTGTCTGCGGGTAACTAGCGGTACACCGGAGGTAGAGACATGATTCTAGTCACGGGGGGCGCCGGCTATATCGGCTCCCACGCGGTGCTCGAGCTGCTACAGGCCGGCCATGAGGTGCTGGTGCTGGACAACCTCTGCAACAGCTCGCGGGTGGCCATCAGCCGGGTCGAGCGCCTGGCCGGTCGTCCGGTGAATTTCATCAAGGGCGACGTGCGCAACCGTCCGCTGCTCAACGCCCTGTTCGCGGCCTACCCGATCGATGCGGTGATGCACTTCGCCGGGCTCAAGGCCGTCGGCGAAAGCGTGCGTGAACCGCTGCGCTACTACGAGACCAACGTCAGCGGCAGCATCGCCCTGTGCCAGGCGATGGCCGAGGCCGGCGTGTTCCGCCTGGTGTTCAGCTCGTCGGCGACCGTCTATGGCGAGACCAGCGTGATGCCCATCAGCGAACAGTGCCCGACGGGCGTGCCGACCAACCCGTACGGCCAGTCCAAGCTGATGGCCGAGAACGTGCTGCGCGGGCTGGCCAACTCCGACCCGCGCTGGTCGATCGGCCTGCTGCGCTACTTCAATCCGATCGGGGCGCACGAATCCGGGCAGATCGGCGAAGACCCGGACGGCACGCCGAACAACCTGTTGCCGTTCATGCTGCAGGTCGCGGTCGGCCGCCGCAGCGAGCTGAACATCTTCGGCGACGACTACCCGACCCCCGACGGCACTGGGGTGCGCGACTACATCCACGTAGTCGACCTGGTCAAAGGCCACCTCAAGGCGCTCGACCGGCTGGAGCAGAGCAATGGGGTCTCGGTGTGGAACCTCGGCACCGGCGCCGGTTATTCGGTGATGCAGATGGTGCGCGCCTTTGAGGAGGTCACCGGACGGCCGCTGCCCTACGTCATCAAGCCGCGCCGGCCGGGCGATATCGCCCAGTGTTGGTCGGACCCGCGCAAGGCCTGGCAGGAGCTCGGCTGGCGCGCCGAACGCGACCTCACCACCATGCTCGCCGATGCCTGGCGCTGGCAGCGGCAGAATCCGCGTGGTTATGCCGGCGAAAAGACGGGCGACAAGAAGACCGCCCCGGCCGCGCTGGCCAGCTAAGCCGTCGCTGCCAGCTCGGCGCGCAGCCACGCGGCCAAGCGCTCGGCCCGTCTGTCTGCCGAGCGCGCCGGCACCCAGAGCGCCAGGCGCGCCGGCGTTTCGGTGAAACCCCAGGGTGCCAGCAGCCGTCCGGCGGCGACGTCATCGGCGACCAGCAACTGTGGCGCGATCGCCACGCCAAGCCCCGCCAGTGCGGCTTCGAGCAGGTAATACAGGTGTTCGAAGCCCTGGCCGTAGCGCAGCGCGGCGGGATCGAGCCCGTTGCTCCGCGCCCAGTTCGGCCAGGCCTGCGGGCGCGAGGCCGTGTGCAGCAAGGGCACCTCGAGCAGTGTTCGCGGCGTGCCGCCCAGCGCGGCTTCGCGTTGCGGATGGTGCGGGCTCAGCACCGGGCCGATGCGCTCGGGCGCCAGCTCGAAGACCTGCATGTCCGCCGGCCAGGGCGGCTCGACGAACCAGAGCGTGGCATCCAGCCCCGGGCGACGCGGATCGAGGTCGCCTTCGCTGGCCGACAGTTGCAGGCGCAGTTCCGGCAGCGCCCGGTTAAGGCGATCCAGGCGCGGGATGAACCAGCGCGCCAGCAGGCTGCCGGGACAGCCGAGCACGAAGGGCGCTTCGGCCGTCTGGCGTTGCAGCTCGGTGCAGGCCTCGCGCAGTCGGCCGAACGCCTCGCTTGCCGCTTCGCGCAGGCGCAGGCCGGCATCGGTGAGCTTCAGGCCGCGGCCATCCTTGTCGAACAGCGCTACGCCCAGCGCCTCTTCCAGCACCTTGATCTGCCGGCTCACCGCACCGTGGGTCACATGCAGCTCGCCCGCCGCCTGGCTCAGGCTGCCGAGCCGCGCGGCGGCCTCGAAGGCGCGCAGGGCGTTGAGCGGAGGGAGGTCGCCGGTCATCCGTGCACGCCGGTCAGCGAGGGCAGGTGACGGGTGTCCACCCAGTATTGGCGAGGGTCGGCGGGGTCGATCAGTACGGTCATCTCGTCGCCCTTGAGAAACGGGTTCGGGTCCAGCCACAGGTCCTCGCTGTGGAACAGGCGGACATAGCCGGTCTGCACGTCGTGCCATTGCAACACCAGCTGCCAGGCCTGCACGTTGTTCAGCGTAGACGACGGGTTGCGCCGCACCGCGATCAGCCGCGCCGACACCGGCCGGCCATGCCGCAGCAGGCGCTTGCCGCGTGGCGAGGTCTCGGTGCCGTTGCCCAGCAGCAGCCCGCCGACGACCAGCAGCGGCAGGCCGATACCGCTGAGCGCCAGGCTCGCGAACCAGTTGTCGACGAAGCTGTCGACCCGCACGGCGTTGGTGTCGGCCGGGTCGTAATACAGCGCCACCTGCTGGCCCACCATGTAGCTGCCCAGGCTGCATACCGTCGCCGGAACGCGTCGCTGCTCCCCGCGGGACGTGCGGAAACGGATGATCGGGCAGCCGTCACGCTCCAGATCGGTGACGACGCCCGCGACCGGCCGCATGCGGTCCAGCTCACCAATGCGATGCAACTGGTTGCCCACGGCCAGCATCAGCAGCAGCAGGCCGATGGCAGGCAGGCTCCAGAGCCAGCGATCACTCACGACGACAATTCCTTTGTCTGTTCGGGCGGCCTTTATATGTCAGGTTTGCTCACAGATAGAAGCCGAATTATCGGTTTTTGCGGCACAGCCATCGGACCTACACTGGCCGCCTGACCACTGACCTTCGGGTGAATCCATGACTTCATTGCGCAACGGCCCCGATGCCAAGGGCCTGTTCGGCCACTTCGGCGGCCAGTACGTCGCCGAAACCCTGATGCCGCTGATCCACGAGCTGGCGGCCGAATACGAGAAGGCCAAGCAGGACCCCGAGTTCGCCAAGGAACTCGCCTATTTCCAGCGCGACTACGTCGGCCGGCCGTCCCCGCTCTATTTCGCCGAGCGCCTGACCGAGCACTGCGGCGGCGCGAAGATCTACTTGAAGCGCGAAGAGCTCAATCACACCGGCGCGCACAAGATCAACAACTGCATCGGCCAGATCCTGCTGGCCAAGCGCATGGGTAAGCAGCGCATCATCGCCGAGACCGGCGCCGGCATGCACGGCGTGGCCACCGCCACCGTGGCGGCGCGCTTCGGCATGCAGTGCGTGATCTACATGGGCACCACCGACATCGACCGCCAGCAGGCCAACGTCTTTCGCATGAAGCTCTTGGGCGCCGAGGTGATCCCGGTCACCGCCGGCACCGGCACCTTGAAGGACGCGATGAACGAAGCCCTGCGCGACTGGGTGACCAATGTCCACAACACCTTCTACCTGATCGGCACCGTCGCCGGCCCGCATCCCTACCCGGCGATGGTCCGCGACTTCCAGGCCGTGATCGGCAAGGAAACCCGCGATCAATTGCACGCCCAGGAAGGCCGCCTGCCCGACTCGCTGGTCGCCTGCATCGGCGGCGGCTCCAACGCCATGGGCCTGTTCCACCCCTTCCTCGATGAGCAGAGCGTGAAGATCATCGGCGTCGAGGCGGCCGGCCACGGCATCGAGACCGGCCAGCACGCGGCGAGCCTCAACGGCGGCGTACCCGGCGTGCTGCACGGCAACCGCACCTTCCTCTTGCAGAACGAAGACGGCCAGATCATCGACGCCCACTCCATTTCGGCCGGCCTCGATTACCCCGGCATCGGCCCGGAACACGCCTGGCTGCACGACATCGGCCGCGTCGAGTACACCTCGATCACCGACAAGGAAGCGCTCGCCGCCTTCCACCAGTGCTGCCGGCTGGAAGGCATCATTCCGGCGCTGGAGTCCTCCCACGCGCTGGCCGAAGTCTTCAAACGCGCCCCTGGCCTGCCGAAGGATCACCTGATGGTGGTCAACCTCTCCGGCCGCGGCGACAAGGACATGCAGACCGTCATGCACCACTTCGACGAACAGGAAGAACATATATGAGTCGCTTGCAGACGCGCTTCGACGAGCTGAAACAACAGAACCGCGCCGCGCTGGTGACCTTCATCACCGCTGGCGACCCGGACTACGCCACCTCGCTCGCCATCCTCAAGGGCCTGCCGGCCGCGGGTGCCGATGTGATCGAACTGGGCATGCCCTTCACCGATCCGATGGCGGACGGCCCGGCGATCCAGCTCGCCAACATCCGCGCGCTGGCCGCCAAGCAGGACCTGGCGAAGACGCTGCGGATGGTTCGCGAATTCCGTCAGGACAACGGGACCACGCCAATCGTGCTGATGGGCTACTTCAACCCCATCCACAAGATGGGCGTCGAGCGCTTCCTGGCCGAGGCGGTCGACGCCGGCGTCGACGGCCTGATCGTCGTCGACTTGCCGCCGGAGCATAACGAAGACCTCTGCGACCCGGCCCAGGCCGCGGGCATCGACTTCATCCGCCTGACCACCCCGACCACCGACGACAAGCGCCTGCCCACCGTACTCAACGGCAGCTCCGGCTTCGTCTACTACGTCTCGGTAGCCGGCGTGACCGGTGCCGGCTCGGCGACGCTCGAGCATGTCGAGGAAGCCGTGGCGCGGCTGAGGCGCCACACCGACCTGCCGGTCGCCATCGGCTTCGGCATCCGCACGCCCGAACAGGCCGCCGCCATCGCCAAACGCGCCGATGGCGTGGTGGTCGGCTCGGCGCTGATCGACAAGATCGCCAGTGCCGAATCGTCCGAGCAGGCCGTCGAGGGGGTGTTGGGATTGTGTCGCGAGCTGAGCGAAGGCTTGCGTAGCGCGCGCGGCTGACTCCGGCAACCGTAGATACCTTCTTGCCCCTTACCGGGGAGGGCCAGTCTTGCGTCGAGAGGCTGGCCCGATTTCAGGTGGTGCAGCATTGCTGCGCGGATGCACCCTGCGAGCCCGCTGTCGCAATCTGTTCGTCGTGGCGCTGTAGGGCGGGTTCAGGAGCGCAGCGAACAACCCGCCAAGGGATGTGTGTGTCCTGCAAGCCCGGAGCAAGTGGGCTGTAGCCGCCCTCACGCCATGAGCCGCGAACGAATCGCCGGCCGTCGATGACCAATATCGATGACCTTGATTTCGACCGCATCCGCCGAGCGCGTAGCCTGCTGCGCACGCCCCTGTTCCCACGCGAGGAGACCGACATGCCCGATACCACCTACGTACCGCCAAAGGTCTGGACCCACGACGCCCCCTCCGGCGGCACCTTCGCCAGCATCAATGCTCCGACTGCCGGCGCGCGTGAGCAAAAGGCGCTGCCGGTGGGCAAGCACCCGTTGCAGCTGTACTCGTTGGCCACGCCCAACGGGGTGAAGGTCAGCATCATGCTCGAAGAGCTGCTCGCCCTCGGCCACAGCGGCGCCGAATATGACGCCTGGCTGATCAAGATCGGCGACGGCGACCAGTTCGGCAGCGGCTTTGTCGAGATCAACCCGAACTCGAAGATTCCCGCACTGGCCGACCACAGCGTCGAGGGCGAGCCGCTACGGGTGTTCGAGTCCGGCTCCATCCTGGTCTACCTCGCCGAAAAGTTCGGTGCCTTCCTGCCGACGGAAACCCGCGCTCGCACCGAGACGCTGAATTGGCTGTTCTGGCAGATGGGCTCGGCGCCCTTTCTCGGCGGCGGCTTCGGCCACTTCTACGCCTACGCACCCGAGAAGTACGAATACCCCATCAACCGCTACGCCATGGAGGTCAAGCGCCAGCTCGACGTCCTCGATCGGCAATTGGCCGACCGTCGCTATATCGCCGGTGACGACTACAGCATCGCCGACATGGCCATCTGGCCCTGGTACGGCGCGCTGGTGCGCGGCGAGCTGTATGGCGCGGGGGAGTTCCTCTCGGTGCATGAATACAGCCACGTACAGCGCTGGGCCGCCGACATCGCCCAACGCCCGGCCGTCATCTGCGGACGCAAGGTCAACCGCACCTGGGGCGAGGAATCCGAACAGGCGCCGGAGCGGCATAGCGCAGCGGATCTGGACTGAGCGCCGGATCGGCAGACGTCGGCCGAAGGCATGCCCTCGCGTGAGGCGTGCCTCGAGGGCGGATGCTCGCGCCGGGGGCGGGCGCAGATAGCGGTCATCGGGCCGCGTCAGTGGCTGTTCGGCGCACCAACGTCGAACCGACCGTGGACGAATCGCATCCGCCGCTGTCTCATCGTCTTTCGTCTGCCCGCTTTGCCTGCGGGCGCCTTAACCGAAGGGACCTCCCGATGAGCACAGCCCCCAACGCAGGACGCCTGCCCGATGAGCACAGCCTGGTCAATCTGCCCCGCCTGGTGTCGCGCTATTACAGCGAACGGCCCGATGTGGCCGACCCGGCGCAGCAGGTCGCCTTCGGCACCTCGGGTCATCGCGGTTCCTCGCTGAAGAACAGCTTCAATGAGTGGCACATCCTGGCCACCACCCAGGCGATCTGCGACTACCGTCGGAAGGAAGGCATCGACGGGCCGCTGTTCATGGGCATGGATACGCACGCGCTGTCCGAGCCGGCATTCGTTTCGGCGCTGGAAGTGCTGGCGGCCAATGGCATCGAAACCCGGATCGACGCCGGCTGCCCCGAGACGAATGGCGAGCCCGGCTACACCCCGACCCCGGCCATCTCCAACGCCATCCTCGACTACAACCAGGGCCGCAGCGGCGGGCTGGCCGATGGCATCGTCATCACGCCCTCGCACAACCCGCCGGCCGACGGCGGCTTCAAGTACAACCCCACCAATGGCGGCCCGGCCGATACCGGCGTGACCAGGTGGATCCAGGAGCGCGCCAATGCGTTGCTGGCCGCCGGGCTGGACGGCGTCAGGCGCATGGACTACAGCCGGGCGCTCAAGGCCGCGACGACGCAGCGGTTCGACTTCATCGAGGCGTATGTCGGCGGGCTCGATCAGGTGATCGACCTCGAGGCGATCCGCCATTCGGGCCGCACCTTCGGCGTGCATCCGCTGGGCGGCGCCGGGGTGCACTACTGGACGCGCATCGCCGAGCGCTACCAGCTGCCGCTGGAGGTGCTGTCGACCACCATCGACCCGACCTTCCGCTTCATGCGCGTCGACTGGGACGGCAAGATCCGCATGGATTGCAGCTCGCCGCACGCGATGGCCGGGCTGATCGAGGCCAAGGACCGCTTCGATGTCGCCTTCGCCTGCGACACCGATCATGACCGCCACGGCATCGTCGCCCGTTCGGTCGGCTTGCTGAACCCCAACCATTACCTCGCCGTGGCCATCGAATACCTGTTCACCCACCGCCCCGAGTGGAGCGCGCAGGCCGCGATCGGCAAGACGCTGGTGTCCTCGTCGATGATCGACCGCGTCGCCGCCGGTATCGACCGCCGCGTGGTGGAAGTGCCGGTGGGCTTCAAGTGGTTCGTCGACGGCCTGATGGACGGCAGCCTGGGCTTCGGCGGCGAGGAATCGGCCGGCGCCTCCTTTCTGCGCAAGGCGGGCGGTGCCTGGTCGACCGACAAGGACGGCATCATCCTCGGCCTGCTGGCGGCGGAAATCACCGCCGTCACCGGCAAGGACCCGGGCGAGCGCTACCAGGCGCTGACCGAACGCTTCGGCGCGCCGGTGTACCAGCGCATCGACGCTGCCGCCGACCGCGAGCAAAAGGCCAAGCTCGGCAAGCTCTCCGCCTCGCAGGTCACTGCCAAGGCGCTGGCCGGCCAGTCGATCACCCAGATCCTCACCGAAGCGCCCGGCAACGGCGCCGCCATCGGCGGGCTCAAGGTCGTGACCGACAACGGCTGGTTCGCCGCGCGGCCGTCGGGCACCGAGGACGTCTACAAGATCTATGCGGAGAGCTTCGAGGGCGAGGCCCATCTGAAGCGCATCCAGGAGGAAGCCAAGGCGCTGGTGGACTCGGTGCTGGCCGGGTAAGCACACCACCGTCGCGCCGACAGCGTGAAGCCGGGCCGCAGGTGGTGGTGCGCCCAACCCGCTGCGCGGGGCATCGGCTGGTTAACGCGCCGGCTCGATGGCCAGCGTCGACAGGCGCGCCTCCAGCAGCGTGGCGAATTGCCGGAACCAGCGCTGGTTGAGGGGCGATGGGTGGGGCAGCGGATGCAGCCTCAGCGCTCGCGCGCCGGTGGACGAGCGCAGCGAGACGTCCAGGCTGGCTTCGAAGCGGTCGTCGCGTCGCCAGAACGCCTCCAGCGCCTGCCGTTGCGGGCGCGGCTGGTCGATACCGAACCAGAGAAAGGCCTCGCGCCCTAGCGTGATGACGTCGCGACCCTGCCAGCGCTCGAGCATCAGCTCGCGTATCAGCGGCTGGAAGCGGGCCTTCACCGACATCGACCACGCCTTGTTGCCGATGGGCTTGTACGGCACGGTGTTGAGCCAGAAATAATGCGGCGTCAGGCCACGCAATGCGGCCTGATCGGCGGCGTCGTGGCCATGCAGGTGCCGGAACAGCACGCCACGCAGCAGGCGTCCGCCGGCGCCGACGAAGGGTTCGCCCCACTTGACCTCCTCCCGCCCGGGATCGCGCCCGAGGAAACAGAGCGGTGAGCGCGGATTCCCTTCGCCGATCAAGGGTTCCAAGGGGTCGCGATCGGCGGCGGCATAGGCGGCGCGGTCGATCCCGTCGGTCGCTGCCGCGAGGTCGCGAAATGCCGCCCGCTGCGTCTCGTCGAGCGGGCCGGCGTTCATAAAAGATCGTCTTCCTCGACCCGCTCGACCGTGTCGGCATCCAGCGCATAGGCCGCCTGCGCGAGGGCGTTGTCCACTGGCTCGATCTGCAACGTGCCGTCGACCCACAGCGGCGCGTAGATGTCATCGAGCATCAGCCCCTCGGGATAGCGCACCAGCACGATCTGGTTCGGCGGCGGTGGCGGCACGTGGATGCAGGCGCCGGGATAGGGCACGAGGAAGAACTCGGTGCTGCGGCCGGCGGCGTCCGTTTCCAGCGGTACCGGATAGCCGCCGAGGCGCACGGTCTTGCCGTCGAGCGCCGGGACGGTCTTGGCCGAATACATGACTGCCGGCAGTCCGGCCTCCTGCTTGAGGCCGCCGGCGTCGCTGAAACCGCGACCTTCGGGGCTGTCATGGCCGATCTCGGGCATGTCTTCGAGGGCCTGGCGATCCTCGGGCGGCATGAGCGCCAGCCAGTCGAGTTCGGCCGGGGCGGCCAGGAGCGGGGTGGTGAACAGCAGACAGAGCAGCGAAATGAAAGGCAGTCGGGACATGGAATTCTTGTGCGAAGGGGAAAGGGCCGCGGGCTGCGGCCCCTCGGCGACTCAGTGCTTGCGTTTGGTCACCATACCGTAGATCACCAGCAGGATGATCGCGCCGATCACGGCGCCGATGAACCCGGCCGCCTCGCCAGCGGCATAGATGCCCAGCGCCTGGCCGCCGTAGGTGGCGAGCAGTGCGCCGCCGATCCCGAGCAGGATGGTCATGATCCAGCCCATGCTGTCGTTGCCCGGCTTCAGGAAGCGTGCGATGAGGCCCACGATCAGGCCGATGATGATGGTTCCGATGATGCCCATAGGCGGTCTCCTCAGCGTCGATGCGCAACAGTGCGCTTAACGAAGTGGACCGGGCCGGGCTCTGACGGTTCGCCGTGAGTGCGCCGGGCCAGACGGCCGGCGCACCCTGGCAGGACGGGTCAGTCGTGCGCGATGAGGGCTTCGACCGCTGCGATTCGCTCCTCGAGCGTGGCGCGGTCGGCGCAGCGCAGCGTAGCGTGGCCCACCTTGCGGCCGGCCTTGAACGCCTTGCCGTAGTGATGCAGATGGCAATCCTCGATGGCCACCACCCGATCCACCGGCGGCACCGTGCCGATGAAGTTCAGCATGGCGCTCTCGCCGAGCTTGGCGGTCGAGCCCAGCGGCAGCCCGGCGACGGCCCGCAGGTGGTTCTCGAACTGGCTGCACTCGGCGCCTTCGATCGTCCAGTGGCCGGAGTTGTGCACGCGCGGCGCGATCTCGTTGGCCTTCAGCCCGCCGTCGACTTCGAAGAACTCGAAGGCCATGACGCCGACGTAATCCAGGTGCTCGAGGACGCGGCCGACGTAGTCTTCGGCCAGCGCCTGCAACGGATGATCGCTGCTGGCGATCGACAGCCGAAGGATGCCGCTGTCATGGCTGTTGTGAACCAGCGGGTAGAAACGGGTCTCGCCATCGCGGGCGCGCACGGCGATCAGCGATACCTCGCCGGTGAAGGGCACGAATCCTTCAAGGATGCAGGGCACGCTGCCCAGTTCGGCGAAAGCGCCGGCGACGTCGGCGGCCGTGCGCAGGACCTTCTGGCCCTTGCCGTCGTAGCCCAGGGTCCGGGTCTTGAGCACGGCGGGCAGGCCGATGGTGCCGGCGGCCGCGTCGAGGTCGGCTTGCGACTGGATGTCGGCGAACGCCGGGGTCGGGATGCCGAGGTCCTTGAACAGGGACTTCTCGAACCAGCGATCCCGCGCGATGCGCAGGGCCTGCGCGCTCGGGTAGACCGGTACGAACTGGGAGAGAAAGGCCACGGTCTCGGCCGGTACGCTTTCGAACTCGAAGGTCACGAGGTCGACCTCGTCGGCCAGCTGGCGCAGGTGGTCCTGATCGCCATAGTCGGCGCGGATGTGCTCGCCAAGCGCGCCGGCACAGGCGTCCGGCGCGGGGTCGAGGAAGGCGAAGCTCATGCCCAGCGGAGTGCCCGCCAGGGCCAGCATGCGGCCCAGCTGGCCGCCACCGATCACACCGATTTTCATGTCTGGCCTGTCTCCAGTAGGCGCCGGGTCAGGCCTGGCGCGGGTCCGGGTTGTCGAGCACGGTTTGCGTCTGCTCGTCGCGGAAGCGCTTGAGCGCCTGGTGATACTCGGGGAATTCGTGACCCAGCATGCTCGCCGCCAGCAGGGCCGCGTTGATCGCACCGGCCTTGCCGATGGCCAGCGTCGCGACCGGCACGCCGGCGGGCATCTGCACGATGGAGAGCAGCGAGTCGACGCCCGACAGCATCGAGGATTGCACCGGCACGCCGAGGACCGGCAGGTGGGTCTTGGCCGCGCACATGCCTGGCAGGTGGGCCGCGCCGCCGGCGCCGGCGATGATGACCCGCAGTCCGCGTGTTTCGGCCTGCTCGGCGTAGCGAAAGAGCAGGTCGGGCGTCCGGTGCGCGGAAACGACCGTCACCTCGTGGGGAATGCCCAGCTTTTCCAGCATCTCGGCGGTGTGGCTCAAGGTGGACCAGTCGGACTTGGAGCCCATGATCACGCCTACCAGTGCGCTCATCGTCGTGCCTCTTTGCGGCGCCCGCAGGCGCTTGGGAACAGGGAGCCACGCAGCGGCCTGGCTCGGCGAAAACGGCTGGAACCGCCATCCGGCGCGGTTCGAGGCGGCGCAGTATACCCGAAAGGTCCGCGCCTCAAGCAGCGCCACCGACCGCCCGTCACGCTCGGCTCCGCGCACGCGCCGTGCCGCGTCCGACCTGGCATCCGGCGCCATGCACGGCCGCCGCGCATCAGCCCTCGGGGCGCAGTCCCTTGCGCTCGAGCAGCGCCTGCACCTGGCTGCGCAGCGCCTTGAGATCGACCGGCTTGCCGATCGCCGCGTCGCAGCCGAGCGCGTGCAGGGCTTCGAGCTCGGCGCCGGTGGCGGCGCTGAGCATGATCACCGGCACATCGCGGGTGCGCGGGTCGGCGCGCAGGCAGCGCAGCAGCTCGTCGCCGTTCATGCCGGGCAGGTTGAGGTCGAGCAGCACCAGGTCCGGCGGCTCGGCGAGGATGCTGGTCAGCGCCTCGCGGCCATCGCCGCTCAGGCTTACGGTCGCAAGATCGGCCAGCGCCTTGCGGATCAGGAACTGGCTGGTCGGGTTGTCTTCGACGTAGCGGATGTGCGGCAACGCGCGAGCTTCGCCACCGGGCTGGCCCGGCAGCGACGGCGCGGCGGCCGGCAACAGGCGCATCTCGATCCAGAAGCAGCTGCCGGCGCCGAGGGTGCTGGTCAGGCCGATCTCGGCATCCATCAGGTTCGCGTATTCGCGACACAGCGACAGGCCGATGCCGGTGCCCTGGATGCTGGTGTTCTCCTGGCCGAGCCGCTGGAACGGCTCGAACAGTTTGTCCTGCAGGGCCGGGCTGATGCCGAACCCGGTGTCCTCGACTTGCAATCGGATGCGCTCGCCGATGCGCGCGTAGGCGAGCTTCACGCGGCCATGCGGCCGGTTGTACTTGATGGCGTTCGACAGCAGATTCAGCAGCACCTGGCGCAGCCGGCGCGCGTCGGCACGCACGCGCAGCTTGGCGGGCGGCAGGTCGAGGTCGAACACCAGCCCCTGGCGCTCGATTTCCAGGCGGACCAGCCCGGCGCACTCGCCCATCAGTTCGGCCAGCGACACCGGTTGCAGGTCGAGCCGCGGCCGTTCGGCCTGGATGCTCGACCAGTCGAGGATGTCCGTCACCAGCTGGCTGAGGTGGCGGCTGGCGGCGAGGATTTCACGGGCGTAATCGGTGCTCGTGTCGTCGCGCCTGCCTTCGAGTTGCATCAGCTGGGCGAAGCCCTGGATGGCGTTGAGCGGGGTGCGCAGCTCGTGGCTCATGCTGGAGATGAAGCGGCTCTTGGCCTGGCTCGCGGCCTGCGCGGTTTCGCTCGCCTGGCGCAGTTCGGCCTCGACGAGCTTGAGCGCGTCGATGTCGATGTGGGTGCCGGCCAGCAGCGTCGGCTGGCCATCGGCGTCGCGCTCGACCACGCGGCCGCGGCTGAGCAGCCAGACGTAGCGGCCCTGCTGGTCGGCGAAGCGGTACTCGGCCTCGTAGCGGTCGTCCAGCCCCTGCTCGACGCGCTGCATCGCCTGGCGCACGCGCGGCAGATCCTGCGGATGGATGCGCTGCATGAAGAATTCCTGGCTGAGCGAGGCCGACGGCAGGCCGAAGCGGCTGCCGATCCGCCCGCTCAGCGTCACGCGGGACGAGACCAGGTTCAGTTCCCACAGGCTTTCGGTGGCGCATTCGAGCACGAGTTCGAGGTTGCGCTGGACGGTGCGGCGCCGCGCCTCGCTCTGCTCGAGCTGCAGGCCGACCGCGCCGGCATGGGCAGCCATCTGGTCGAGCTCGCGGATCTGCGCCACCGGTCGTGCCGGTCGCCAGTTGCCCTGGCCGATCTGCGCGATCATGTTCGAAATGCCGGCGATCGGCTCCAGCAGCCGCTGGCTCAGGCCCCGCGCCCGCAACCAGAGGAAGCAGAAGTACAGCAGGTAGAACACCGCCAGACCGGCGATCAGCAGGTAGCCGATGGTGCGGTAGCGCGATGCCAGCAGGTGGGTGTCGTGGAAGATGTCGGCCTCATCGACGACCGCCAGCAGGTGCCAGCCGGTCTGCGCGATGGTGCTCCAGGCAACCAGGTAGGTGCGGCCGTCGAGCGCCAGCGACCGCACGCCCTCCGGCTGGTTGGCGATCGCCTGGGCCAGCGCGCGGGTCGGTTCGCGCTTGGCCAGGTTGAAATCCTCGGGCTTGAAGATTTCCCGGCGGATGGCTTCGTTGTAGGAATGAGCCGTCAGTTCGTTGAGGCCGAAGTCTTCTTCGCCCTCGGCGGGCAGGGCCATGATGTTCAGGTCGTCGCTGACCAGTACGGCGTAGCCGTTCCACGGCACCCGCAGCTGATCGATCTGGGTGAGGATGCCGCCGACGGTGATATCGATGCCTGACACGCCTTCGAGGAAATCGCCGCGGTAGACGGGGGTGATCGCCGACATCATCCAGCCGTGGCCGGCCGGGTCGAGGTAGACGTCCGTCCACACCACCTCGCGGTCCGGGTTGTGCTTGCCGTCGGCGAGGTAATAGAAGTTGTACCCGGGGATGACCATGTCGTGCGGGTACTGGCTGGGCGTCAGGAACCAGGGGTAGATGTGGTTGTAGCTGTCCCAGCTGTTGAAGTAGAGGCTGGCGACCAGTGGGTTCTGCTTCTTGATCTGCTCCATCAGCGGATCGAGCGTCGACAGGCGCGCAACCTTGTCGAGGTCCTGTTCCGCAACGGGCGTGCTGCTGGCGTAGAAGGAGGCGGCGCCGCCATCGTCGGCCGGCGAGAAGCGCACGCCGTCGAGGCTGAGCGCGAGCGCGGGCGGGTCGGGCGCTTCCGGCGCGAGCAGGGCCTGGCGGGTCATGTTGCCGAAGAGGGCGGTCAGCTGCGTGACGTACGTCAGCTGGCCATCGACCACCCGGCTTTCCAGCTCGACGGCCGAGCGTAGGCTGGAGAGCGCCGACTCGCGCAGGTGTTCGATCTGCGCGTCGCGAATGGCGTTGTTACTCAGCAGGTACACGGCGATGAGCCCGGTCTCGACCAGGATCAGCGGGATCAGCGCACTTCTTACGAAGGCTCGCCAGATCCACTGGCGTACACCGACGAGACCTGCAGGCACAAGCACACCTCTACGTGGGAGCGCGCGATGATAGCAGCGGTGCCGAAGCGGCTCGATAGCCGATTCACAGTTCGGCCGATCGAGGCGGCCATCCGTCGCCTTGACCGGCCCCTTTCTCCAGCCGACGCCAGAGCAGCCGCACTGTGGCCTTGCGGGTCAGGGTGCAGCGGTACAGGCGGATGTCGAGCGGCACCTGCCACTGCTCGCCGCCGCAGATCGCCAGCTCGCCGCGTTGCAGTTCCGGCTCGACCGACAGCCGCGGCACCCAGGCGATGCCCAGGCCCTGGAGCGCCATCGTCTTGAGGCTGTCGGCCATCGCCGTCTCGTAGACGGTGGTCGAGCGCAGCGCGCGCTGGCGCAGCAGCAGGTTGACCGAGCGACCGAGGAAGGCACCGGCGGTGTAGGCCAGCAGCGGCACGGTCTCGCCGCTGTCGATGTCGTAGCGCGGCGCGCCATCGGCATCCGCCGCGCACACCGGCAGCATCTGCGTGCCGGCCAGGTGCAGGGACGGAAACAGCTCCGGGTCCAGCTGCAGCGCGGCGTCCGGGTCGTAATAGGCCAGGATCAGGTCGCAGGAGCCGTCCCGCAGGGCATGGACGGCCTCGCCGACATTGGTCGCCACCAGTCGCGCGGCGATGTTGAGCCCTTCGTTGCGCAGCCGCGAGATCCATGCCGGGAAGAAGCCCAGCGCCAGCGAATGCGCCGCGGCGATCTGCAACACCTCGCCCTGCTGGCCTTCGAGGTGATGCAGATGGCGCACCACCTCGCCGAGCTGCTCGACCAGGCTGCGCGCCGTGACCAGGAACAGCTGCCCCGATTCGGTCAGCTCGACCGGCGTACGGGTGCGGTTGACCAGCGTCAGGCCGAGGCTGTCTTCGAGCGCGCGAATGCGGCGGCTGAACGCCGGCTGGGTGACGAAGCGCCGCGCCGCCGCCTGGGAAAAGCTGCGGGTGGCGGCCAGGGCGATGAAGTCGTCCAGCCATTTGGTTTCCAGGTTCATGAGAGGCGCCTCCATACGTCCATCGGGCTTGGCAAGTCACGGGCGCATTATGCCGAATGTGCATGACTCAATGCCGAACGGCATTGGCCGTCGGTGAGCTGTGAGCCTTACGCTACAGGCATTGCAGTAGATTCTGCAGCCTCTGGTACAGAAGTCTCCGTTATGTCCGAAAACGCAACATGCCGGCTCGAGAAAGACCTGCTCGGCACCCTCGAAGTCCCCTCCGACGCCTACTACGGCATCCAGACCCTGCGTGCCGTGCACAACTTCCGCCTGACCGGCGTGCCGCTCTCGCACTACCCCAAGCTGGTGGTCGCCCTGGCGATGGTCAAGCAGGCCGCGGCGGACGCCAACCGCGAACTCGGTTACCTGTCGCCGGCCAAGCACGCCGCGATCAGCGAGGCCTGCCGGCGCATCACCGCCGGTGAGTTCCACGAGCAGTTCGTCGTCGACATGATCCAGGGCGGCGCCGGTACCTCGACCAACATGAACGCCAACGAGGTGATCGCCAACCTCGGGCTCGAGGCGATGGGCCATGCGAAGGGCGACTACCACCAGCTGCACCCCAACAACGACGTGAACATGGCGCAGTCCACCAACGACGCCTACCCGACGGCGATTCGCCTGGGCCTGCTGCTCGGCCACGAGACGCTGCTCGGCAGCCTCGAGCGGCTCTGCCAGTCCTTCGCGGCCAAGGGCGAGGCCTTCGCCCAGGTGCTCAAGATGGGCCGCACGCAGTTGCAGGACGCGGTACCGATGACGCTCGGCCAGGAGTTCCAGGCCTTCGCCAACACGCTCGGCGAGGATCTCCAGCACCTGCGCCGCTTCGCCCCGGAGCTGCTGCTCGAGGTGAACCTCGGCGGCACGGCGATCGGCACCGGCATCAACGCGCACCCGCGCTACCAGGCCATCGCCGTGCAGCGCCTGGCCGAGATCAGCGGCCACCCGTTGCGACCGGCGCCGGACCTGATCGAAGCCACCTCGGATATGGGCTCCTTCGTGCTCTTCTCCGGCATGCTCAAGCGGCTGGCCGTGAAGCTGTCGAAGATCTGCAACGACCTGCGCCTGCTCTCCAGCGGCCCGCGCACCGGCATCAACGAGATCAACCTGCCGGCGCGTCAACCCGGCAGCTCGATCATGCCGGGCAAGGTCAACCCGGTGATTCCCGAGGCGGTCAACCAGGTCGCCTTCGAAGTGATCGGCAACGACCTGGCGCTGACCCTGGCGGCCGAGGGCGGCCAGTTGCAGCTCAACGTGATGGAGCCGCTGATCGCCTACAAGCTGTTCGACTCCATCCGCCTGCTGCACCGCGCGATGGAGATGCTGCGCGAGCACTGCGTCGATGGCATCACCGCCAACGAAGCGCGCTGTCGCGAGCTGGTGGAAAGCTCGATCGGGCTGATCACCGCGCTCAACCCCTACATCGGCTACGAGAACAGCACCCGCATCGCGCGGGAGGCGCTGCTCAGCGGCCGCGGTGTGCTGGAGCTGGTGCGTGAAGAAGGACTGCTGGACGACGCCATGCTGGCCGACATCCTGCGACCGGAGAACATGATCGCGCCGAGGCTGGTACCGCTGAAGGACTGACCGGACTGAGCGGCAGCGCACACCCCGCCGGCCCAAGGGCCGCGCGGGGTGGCGGTGCGGGGAGGCGTCACTATAATCCCGACTGCCTTCCGCCCGCCGACCGGCGCGCGGGACGGTTCGTCGCTTTCCGGCCCATGCCGTCGAGATCGCACCGTTCGCACCCAAGGAGGGAGCCATGCAGCTGCCAACAATAAAAACGCTGTTTCTCGCATCACTCGTCTTCACCGCACCGGCCCATGCCGAGTTGCCACCGGACTACAAGGTCGTCCTGCTCACCAGCAATTTCCCACCGTTCAACCTGTCCACCGACGGCAAGAACTTCGCCCGCGACGAGGCCATCCAGGGCATCGGCGTCGATACCGTGCGCGAAGCCTTCAAGCGCGCCGGCATCGCCTACAGCATGACCCTGCGCTTCCCGTGGGAACGCCTGTACCAGCAGGCCCTGCTGCAACCCGATCACGGCCTGTTCTCGACCACCATCACCGACGCGCGGCGCGACAAGTTCAAGTGGGTCGGGCCGATCGCCCATTACGACAGCGTGCTGCTGGCCGCCCCCGGTTCCGGCATCGCGCTGGACAGTCTCGATCAGGCGCGCCAGTACCGCATCGGCGGCTACAAGGACGGCGGTACCAGCGAATACCTGGAAGCCCAGGGCATCGCCCACCTCGATGCGCTGCACGACGAAGCCAACCTGCGCAAGCTGCTGAACGGGGATATCGATCTCTGGGCCACGGCCGACGCGACCTGGCGCCATTACGCCGAGCAGGACGGCGTCGAAGGGCTCAAGCCGGTGCTGCGCTTTCACACCGCGCCGCTGTACCTGGCGCTCAACAAGGCGACGCCGGACGAAGTGGTCGAGCGGCTCCAGGCGGCGATGGACCAGATCATCGACGAGGGCTACGCCGGCTGCGCCAAGACGCCGGACCTGTGCTACCTGATCCGCGACCGCAAGGCCTTGGCTGCCAGTCAGCCGCTGAACTGAGTGACACGCTCACAGGCCTGCTGCACTAATCGGGCAGAGGGCCTGCGCGGCGGTTGAGCCAGGCGACGAAAAGGGCTGTAGCAAGGAGTGTGAAAAACACGATTGCCGCACCGAATGCGGATCCGGCGTGATGAGATTTCGACGTACCGACGTAGTGGATGCTCCGCCAGTATCCGAGCAGTTCATCCGGGCGGTCAGGCACCACCGTGCGCTGCTCCGCTCGCGCTCGCGCCATCTCGAGCTTGGCAGAGAGTTCATCCACCGGCGGACGGCGTTTTGGTTCTCGTGATAAAGCCTGGATTTCCCTGTCGCAGAGCCATCTAACCATCGTCATCCGGTAGCGAGGATCTTGGCGATAGCCGCAGTTGGCAGGTGCTTCGCGAATCGACCGAATCTGGAACACCTGCCGGCGCACATGGCCAACCTCGATCCAGGCGAGTGGCTCTATCGTTTTCGGTGCCAAGGGCGCCGCCAACAACCAGGCCCCGCCGGTGGTATCGAGCAGGTAGTTGCTCAGGTCGCACTGTCGGACGGCTGGCCATCTCCGTTCGCAGCGCAGGGCGCTGACCGATGCGGCGTACTGCACCTGCTCCTTCCACAGTCCTGCTTGGGTCGGAATCGACGCAGCGTCGTCGTCTAGCAATAGACACCAAATCACTGAGGTCAAGCCGATCGCAAGCGTCGCTGGCAGCAGTAATGGGTGCCTTCGCTTCTCTGAGCGATAGAGATAGACGGCCGCCAGCAGGCACAGGAGATCGAATACCAGCCAACCGCCATGTTCAGCCAACCGACCGTCGCTCCAGCGCTCCAGTGCGATCTCATCAACCACAACCTTCTGATTGTCGGCGGCCGACTCCGCCTGTGATGCATCCAAGCGGGCGATAGTAAAGACCTGGCCGTCGTACACGCCGATACGTACCCGATCGCCTGGCCTGATACTCCCTACATTGGCCCCGCCTATCTCGACCGTCGCGGGCACATAGACCGGCCAGCTCCGACCATTTGATGCGGTCAGCTTAATCTGCCATCGGCAGCGCTTGTATCTCCCTGCGCTTGGGCATTCCTCAAAGGGTTCAAGCGCTTGGAGTGCAATGTCGTGATAGCGGAGTTCACGAGGCAAGGGTACGTGATCTGTTACCTCGTCCAGGCGAGCCACAAGGTCGATGAAACTCATTGCACCGATAAAGACAGCCAGACCCAGAATTACCGCTCGCATGTCACGTCCTTTCCATACGGGATTGGAGTGTCGGGCTGACAAGGCTTGAGGTCTGTGTGGTTGGTCTCACGCGGGCGCTTCATGCGCCCGTCAATCGACCGCGAACAGCCCGTCCCGCACCGTCGGCTGGCACAGCCGCTCGCGGATGTCCGGGTCGATGCGTGGGTCGTCGGGGCTGTAGAGCATCACCTGGCGGTAGGCAGCGATCCGGTTGATTTCCCGGCCCAGGTATTCCCAGACCACGCGGGTGCATGCCGGCGTGCGGCGGTCGCCGCTGGAGACGCCCGTCTTGAGGCCGTTGAGGCGGGTAATGCGGCTCTTGAAGCTGGGGATGAGGATGGTCTGGCTCATCTCGTTGAGCGTCAGCGATTCGTAATCGACCAGGAATAGCCTGTCCTGCAGGCAGAAGGCCGCGCCCAGGTAGCGACAGCGTACCCAGTCCTCGGCTTCGCCCACGCCGGGGCTGGAGCGCTCCTGGCGCTCCTGGCGCTCGAACAGGTAGTCGCCGCCCGGCTCCTCGCGCAGGTGGACGAGCGACACCAGGACGCTGCCGGGCACCGACATGCAGTTGGCGTATTCGAAGTAGTAGCCGCAGTAGCGCGACAGGCTGCTGGCGTGCTCGCGCAGCGGCTGGAGCAGCGCGGCGAGCGGATCGGCCGGGGCGTGCCGGGCGTCCTCGCTCGGGCGGGCGCCGATCAGGCGCGCGAACTGCTCGGACGGCAGCCCCAGTTCGTAGCTTTCCACCCCGAAGAAATCGCCGATGCGCTTGAGGTTGTAGGGCGTCGGCCGGCTCTGGCCGTTGAGGTACTTGTTGAATTGCGCCCGGTTGATCGACAGCTTGCGGCACACCTCGGCGATCGAGCGGTAGTGGCTGCACAGCAGCTTGAGGTTATCGGCGAGGTGGACGGACATGGCGGGTTCCGGCTGATGCGACCGGCGCGACTATAGCATCAGGTCGCGCCAGTTCGCCGACAGCCGCGAAATTGCCTCGCTGCAACCGATCGACAACCATCGCCGACTTCCCGCCGGGATGGCGGAACCCTGCGCTCCGCCAGACAACAAAAAGTCACTGACAAAAAGGTGAATCCATCATGCTCGACCTTCTCAACGACCTCATCTGGAGCAAGCTGCTGATCGTGATGCTGGTCGGCCTGGGTCTGTATTTCACGATCCGGTCCGGCTTCGTTCAGTTTCGCTACTTCGGCAGCATGTTTCGCATCTTCGGCGAAGCCTTCGAACGCAAACCGGGGCAACTGAGCTCCTTCCAGGCGCTGATGCTCAGCGTCGCCGGCCGCGTCGGTGCCGGCAACATCGCCGGCGTCGCGGTCGCCATCATGCTCGGCGGGCCGGGCGCGGTGTTCTGGATGTGGGTGGTGGCGCTGGTCGGCATGGCCACCAGCTACTTCGAATGCTCGCTGGCACAGCTGTACAAGCGCCGCGAAGCGGACGGCACCTTCCGCGGCGGCCCGGCGTTCTACATCCAGCACGGCCTGGGCCAGCGCTGGATGGCGGTGTTGTTCTCGATACTGCTGCTGGTGACCTTCGGCTTCGGCTTCAACGCGCTGCAGTCCTTCACCGTGGCCAGCTCGCTGTACGACACCTTCGGCCTGCCGACCTACGTCAGCGGCATCGTGCTGGCGATCGTCATGGCGATCATCATCTTCGGCGGCATCCGCCGGATCGCCAGCATCGCCGACATCCTGGTCCCGATCATGGCGTTCATCTACATCGGCATGGCGCTCACCGTGATCGGCATGAACATCGGCGAGGTGCCGGAAACGCTCGGCCTGATCGTGCGTAGCGCCTTCGGCCTCGAGCCCGCGTTCGCCGGTGGCATCGGCGCGGCGATCATCATGGGCGTCAAGCGTGGCCTGTTCTCCAACGAGGCGGGCCTGGGCAGCGCGCCGAACGTGGCAGCGGTCGCCGAGGTGGCGCACCCGTCGGCGCAGGGCATCGTGCAATCGCTCAGCGTGTTCATCGACACCCTGCTGGTGTGCACCAGCACGGCGCTGATCATCCTGCTCTCCGGCGCCTACACCCCCGGCATCGAGGAAGTCGCCGGCGTCGTGCTGACCCAGAGTGCGCTGGCGGCGGTGGTCGGCGAGTGGGGACGGGTGTTCATCAGCATCGCGCTGTTGCTGTTCGTCTTCACCACGCTGATCTACAACTACTACCTGGGCGAGAACGCACTGGGCTTCTTCACCAGCAAGCGCCCCGTGATCCAGGGCTATCGCGCGCTGGTCATCGCGCTCGTGCTGTGGGGATCGCTGCAGGACCTGGGCACGGTGTTCGCCTTCGCCGATGTCACCATGGGCCTGCTGGCGATCGTCAACCTGATCGCCCTCGCGCTCCTGTTCAAGACCGGCCTGCGCCTGATGCGCGACTACGACGGCCAGGTGCGCGCCGGTGCCACCCAGCCGGTGCTGGATCCGAAGGTCTACGCCGACCTGGACATCGATCGCAGCGCCTGGCCGGACGTGCCCTCCATCGTGCAGCCGCCGGCCGGCACCGCCGCACCGACGCGCTGATCCCACCGCGCACGGCGACCGTCAGGGTCGCCGTGCCACTCGGCCCGCCGCGGCGGCCGCTATCGGACTCGCATGAGGATGTCGTCGTGAGTTCATCCAACACCCGGCTGCTGGTGCTCTACACCGGCGGCACCATCGGCATGCAGCAAGGCCCGAGCGGGCTCTTGCCCGCCTCCGGCTTCGAAGAGCGGCTGCGCACCCGACAGGCGCTGGAAACCGAAGCGCTGCCGGACTGGCACTTTCGCGAGCTGTCCCCGCCGCTCGACAGCGCCGACATGACCCAGGCCAACTGGCTGGAGATGGCGGCAGCGGTCCGCCGGGGCGTCGAAGACGGCGGCTGCGACGCGGTCTTGGTGCTCCACGGCACCGATACCCTGGCCTACAGCGCCGCGGCCCTGTCCTTCCTGCTGCTCGGCCTTGGCGTACCGGTCGTGCTGACCGGGGCGATGCTGCCGGCGGGCGCGGAGGGCAGCGATGCCTGGCCGAACCTGTTCGGCGCCATGCGCGCGGTGCAACGCGGCGTGCCGACCGGCGTGCACCTGTATTTCAACGGCGCGCTGCTGCATGGCGCCAGGGTGACCAAGCTGCGCAGCGACGCCTTCGATGCCTTCGATTGCCTGCCGCGCCGGCGGAACGCGGCGCCGGCCGTCCCGCTGCCGGTCGCGCTCGATCACCGCGCCGTGCGCCGCCCCGTTCCGCTGGCCGTCTTGCCGCTGCATCCCGGCGTGCGCGCCGAAACCCTCGATGCGCTGGTCGACAGCGGTATCCGCGGCTTGCTGCTGGAGTGCTATGGCAGCGGGACCGGTCCCTCGGGCGACGTCCGCCTGCTCGACGCGCTGCGCCGCGCACATGCGCGGGGTGTGGTGCTGGCGGCGATCAGCCAGTGCCCGGCCGGGCATATCGATTTCGAGGTCTACGCCACCGGCAGCGCCTTGCGCGACGCCGGCCTGGTCTCCGGCGGCGGCATGACCCGCGAAGCCGCGCTGGGCAAGCTGTTCGCGCTGCTTGGCGCGGGGCTGTCGCAGGCCGAGGTCGAGCACTGGTTTGTCCGCGATCTGTGCGGGGAAATGGCAGGCCCGTGAGTGCGCCAGCGGGACGATGGAGCGGGGCGCTGACACTTCGTTTCTATCCGGCGCTTCGACGCAGGAGACACGGCGCACTGGTGCCCTGCGGCGCTTGCCGTCCGCCCGGCGCAATTTTCAGAGTGCGCCGTGCGCCTGGGCACCTTCGCGCAACAGCGCCAGTACTCGCTTCGCCGCAGGCGATAGCAGATCCTCGCGGCGGGTGATGAGGCCGTAGACCATCAGGTCGCGATTAAGGCCGCTCTCGATACCGGCTCCCACTTCGACCCGCGCGAGCATGCCGTAGCGCGCATAGTGCTCGACCACATCGCGCGGCAGCACCGTGAGCATGGCGTTCTTCTCCAGCAGGGTGGTTACCAGCAGCAGATTCTCCACGTTCACCACCTTGCGCGGCGGCGTCATCCCGGCGTGCTGGAACAACGCATCGAACGCCTCGCGCAGCACGCTGCCCGGCGGCGGCAGCACCCAGTCGGCCTCGTGCAGCTCTGCCAGCGGCATCTCGCGCCCGATCAGTCCGGGCCGCGCGCAAACGCACAGCGGCTCGCGGTGAAGGGGCTCGAAGCATAGCTCGGTGCGCCCCGGCTCCGCGAAATAGCGCGCCACCACGAAATCCAGCTGATCGTCGTTCAGCAGTGTCAGCAGGTCGCGGCTCGACCCGGTGTGGATGCTCAGTTCCAGCGCCGGATGATATTGTTTCACCCGCCGGATCAGCTCAGGCAGCAGCTCGGCGCAGGGCGTCAGGATGGTGCCGATGCGCACGCTACCCTGCTCGCCGCGGCGCAGCGCGCCGACTTCATCGAAGGCGTTCTCCAGCCCTGTCAGCATGCGCCGGGCGTGGCGGATCATCGCCTCGCCATAACGGGTCGGTACCACACCCCGTGCATGACGCTCGAACAGCGGCACATCGAGACCGTCTTCCAGCTCCTTGAGCAGCTTCGACAGGGCCGGCTGGGAAATGCCCAGGCCCTGGGCGGCGCGGTTGAGATTGGCGGTCTCGCCAAGGGCCACCAGCATCGGGATGTGCCGGCTTTTCAGGCGGGCCCGGACGAACCAGCTGCTGCTCAGAGTCTTCATACGGATATATCCATTCGTATATGGCTGCGACGCGATTGCATATTTGTTGATGATGTCTTGCCTGTCTAGGCTCTGGTTCAGTTGAGGTGCCGACAGCGCAGTCTGCGCCTCCTGATCGAGACGAATACCTAATAAGAACAATGGGAGAGGCAGCTATGCCATCGAATATCCAGCGTTTCGGATTCGGCCTTGCGGCGGTCCTGGTCCTGGCATCCGGCAGTGCTTTCGCCAAACAGGAATGGAAAGTCCAGATCAACGTCAACGCAGGTGATGACGAGTACCGCATCGCCCAGCAGTGGGCCAAAAGCGTCGGCAAAAAGACCAACGGTGAAATCACCATCGAAGTCCTGCCGACTGGCACCATCGTTGGCAACAACGAGACGCTGGATGCCGTTGGTGCGGGCATCATTCAAGGCCATATCACCGATCCCGGTTACTTCTCCGGCAAGAACCCGGCCTTCGCGGTGTACGGCAACATGGTCGGCGCCTGGAGCGGCCCGGAGCCTTTTCTCGACTACATGCGCAATGCGGGCGGAGAGGAGGGCTATAACCGTCTGGTCGAGCCGTACGGTGTTCATCTCATTCGTGCAGGCGCCGTGGGCGCCGAATCCCTGATCAGCAAGCGCAAGATCGAATCGCTCGATGACTTGAAGGGTCTCAAGGTGCGTGCGCCGGAAGGCATGGTCTCGAACATCTTCCAGCTGGTGGGCGCCGCGCCGGTGAACCTGCCGACCTCGGAGGTGTACACCGCGCTGGAAAAGGGCGTGATCGACGCGGCCGATTACACGGTGTTTTCCACCAACTACCAGCAGGGCTATCACAAGTACGCGCCGTTCGCCGTCTATCCGGGTTTCCACTCGATGCCCATGAAAGACATCTCGGTCAACAAGGCGCTGTGGGATGCCCTGACCCCCGAGCAGCAGAAGATTCTCGAGGACTCGGTCGACGCCTTCACCGAGCAGCTGATCACCGAGCTGCAGAAAAAGGACGAGGAGCAGGTGGCGCTGGCCAGGCAGAAGGGCGACGTCACCCTGACCGCGCTCTCCGAGGATGAGCTGAAGAAGTTTCGCCAGGCCGCGCGGAACGAGTGGTCGCGCTGGCGTGATCGCAGCCCCCAGGCCAAGGAGGCGGTGGATTCGATCCAGGCCTACCTGCGGGACAAGGGCATGCTCTGAGCCGCGTTGCGCGGCCGATCGATCTTCGCTGACCAACGGCTTTCCGGCTGCGGCCGGACAGCCCGGGGAGTTTCGCCGTGAAAAAACTTCGATCCACGTCCGACGATCATCTCGATGCCTGCGCGCCCGAGCCGGGACACGGCCTGCTCGATCGCGGCATTCGGCGCGGCGGCCAGGTCATTGCCTGGCTGACGTTCATCGCCATGCTGGTCAGCGTGTACGAAGTCATCATGCGTTACGGCTTCAACGCCCCCACCGAATGGGCGCACGAAACCACGACCTTCCTGGTCGCTGCCATCTTCGCGCTGGGCGGACCCTATGCCCTGGCGACCAACCGGCACATCCAGATCCGCCTCCTGCTCGACCGCCTTTCGCCGCGTAAGCGCAGCGTGCTGGAATTGCTCAACCTGATGCTGGGCATCCTGTTCTGCGTCGCAATCGGCTATGCGGCCTGGGTGCTGGCGTACAACGCGACCCACGCACCCACCGGGAACTGGCGTCTGGAAACCTCGGGCTCGTCCTGGAACCCGCCGCTGCCGGCCTTCACCAAGATCGTCATCCTGATTTCCATCGCACTGATGGCGATACAGCAGGTCGTACGGATCGCGACTCACCGGCGGGCGCGTCCCGGCAGGGAGGCGACGAAATGAGCATCGAGATCGCAACTTACCTGATGGTCTTCGCGATCTTCGTGTTGCTGGTACTGGGCCTGCCGCTGGCCTTCGTCACCGGGCTGGTCGCCGCCGGCTTCACGCTCGGCTGGTTCGGTCCGGTCGCCGTGCCGCTGGTGGCCAGCCGCATGTACGGCTTCATCACCGAATATTCGCTCGTGGCCGTGCCGATGTTCGTCTTCATGGCGGGCTTGCTGGACCGATCGGGGCTGGCGCGGGATCTGTTCAACGCGATGCGCTTCTTCGCGGGCCGCCTGCCGGGCGGGGTGGCGGTACAGACCCTCGTGGTGGCGTTCTTTCTCGCTGCGATCTCCGGGATCATCGGCGGCGAGATCGTCCTGCTCGGCGTCCTGGCGTTGCCGCAGATGCTGCGTCTGGGCTACGACAAGCGCATCGCCATCGGCGTAGTCTGCGCGGGCGGTTCGCTGGGCACCATGGTGCCGCCGTCGATCGTGCTGATCATCTACGGGCTGATCGCCAGCGTCTCCATCGCCGACCTGTTCAAGGCGGCGGTCATTCCCGCAGCCATGCTGATGATCGGCTACATGCTTTACGTCGTGGTGATGTGCATGCGCTATCCGCACATGGGTGGCGCGCACCTCGAGCAGCGCAGCAACCTGCCGCGGCTCACGCTGGGCGAAGCCTTCAAGGGCCTGTTCTTTCCGACCGCCATCGCCGGGCTGGTGCTCGGCAGCATCTATGGCGGCATCGCCTCGGTCACCGAGGCGGCCGCGATGGGCGCCCTGGGCGTGCTGCTGGCGGTCCTGGTGCGTGGCGAGTTCAGCCTCAGGCTGCTCCAGGAAAGCCTGACCCAGACGCTGGAAACCTGCGGGATGATCGTCTGGATCGGCATCGGCGCGGCCTGCCTGGTTGGCGTCTACAACCTGATGGGTGGCAACCGCTTCGTTTCGTCGGCGATAACCGGCCTGGACGTCGCGCCCTTCGTCATCGTGCTGGTGATGATGCTGATCTTCCTGCTGCTGGGCATGTTCCTCGACTGGATCGGCATCGCCATGCTGTGCCTGCCGATCTTCGTGCCCATCATCATCGAGCTCGGCTACGACCCGGTGTGGTTCGGCATTCTCTTCGCGGTGAACATGCAGGTCTCCTACATCTCGCCGCCCTTCGGGCCGGCTGCGTTCTACCTCAAGAGCGTGGCGCCGCCCGATATCACCCTGACCGATATCTTCCGTTCGATGGTGCCCTTCATCGTCATCCAGCTGGTGGTGCTCGGCCTGCTGCTGTACGTCCCGGCGCTCTCGACCTGGCTGCTCTAACCCAACCCGAACCTTCCTTTGGGCGGCCCGCGGCCGCCGACACGACAGGTGTATCGCAATGACCGACAAACGCCCCCTGCGCTCCGCTCAATGGTTCGGCACTACCGACAAGAACGGCTTCATGTACCGCAGCTGGATGAAGAACCAGGGCATCCCGGACCATGAGTTCCGGGGCAAGCCGATCATCGGCATCTGCAACACCTGGTCGGAGCTGACGCCCTGCAACGCGCACTTTCGCAAGCTCGCCGAGCACGTGAAGAAGGGCGTGCTGGAGGCGGGTGGGTTTCCGGTGGAATTCCCGGTCTTCTCCAACGGCGAATCGAACTTGCGGCCGACCGCCATGCTGACGCGCAACCTGGCCAGCATGGATGTCGAAGAGTCGATCCGCGGCAACCCGGTCGATGCGGTGGTGTTGCTCGTCGGCTGCGACAAGACCACCCCGGCGCTGCTCATGGGCGCGGCGAGTTGCGACGTGCCGGCCATCGTCGTCACCGGCGGGCCGATGCTCAACGGCAAGCACAACGGCCGCGACATCGGTGCCGGCACCATCGTCTGGCAAATGCACGAGGCCTATAAGGGCGGCTTGATCAGCCTCGATGAATTCCTCTCCGCCGAGGCTGGCATGTCGCGTTCGGCCGGCACCTGCAACACCATGGGCACCGCCTCGACGATGGCCTGCATGGCCGAAGCGCTGGGCACGTCGTTGCCGCACAACGCCGCGATTCCGGCGGTGGATTCGCGCCGCTACGTGCTTGCGCACCTGTCCGGCATGCGCATCGTCGAGATGGTCGAGGAAGACCTGCGGCTGTCGAAGATCCTCACCCGGCAGGCCTTCGAGAACGCCATTCGCGTCAATGCCGCCATCGGCGGTTCGACCAACGCGGTGATCCACCTCAAGGCGATCGCCGGGCGGATCGGGGTGGCGCTCGATCTGGACGACTGGACGCGCATCGGCCGGGGCATGCCGACAATCGTCGACCTGCAACCCTCCGGGCGCTTCCTGATGGAGGAGTTCTACTACGCCGGCGGGCTGCCCGCGGTGATCCGCCGGCTGGGTGAGAACCGGCTGCTGCCGAACCCCGATGCGCTGACGGTGAACGGCAAGTCGCTGTGGGACAACTGCGCCGAGGCGCCGATCTACGGCAAGGACGAGGTCATCCGCACGCTGGACAATCCGCTGCGCGAAGACGGCGGCATCTGCGTGCTGCGCGGCAACCTGGCGCCCAACGGCGCCGTGCTCAAACCCTCGGCGGCGACGCCCGAGCTGATGAAGCATCGCGGGCGTGCGGTGGTCTTCGAAGATTTCGACGACTACAAGGCGCGCATCGCCGACCCGGAGCTGGACGTCGACGAAACCTGCGTGCTGGTGATGAAGAACTGCGGGCCCAAGGGTTATCCCGGCATGGCCGAGGTCGGCAACATGGGCCTGCCACCCAAGGTGCTGGCCAAGGGCATCACCGACATGGTGCGCATCTCCGACGCCCGCATGAGCGGCACCGCCTACGGCACCGTGGTGCTGCATGTCTCCCCCGAAGCCGCTGCCGGCGGGCCGCTGGCGGTGGTGCGCAACGGCGACATGATCGAACTCGACTGCAACGCCGGTCGCCTGCATCTGGATATCCCGGACGCCGAGCTGCAGGCACGCCTGGCGTCCTGGCAGGCCCCGGCCGGGCTGCTCTGGGATGGCGGCTACCGACGGCTGTTCGTCGAGCATGTCATGCAGGCCGACGAGGGCTGCGACTTCGACTTCCTGGTCGGCTGCCGTGGCGCCGAGGTACCGCGCCATTCGCATTGACCCGGCGGGCAGAAGACCCACGCGTTACCCAAAAATAACAACGACCCGAAGGTGGCCACGATGAAACACCGCTCATGCCTCACTGGACTCGGACTTTCCCTCATGCTCGGAACGCTCACGGCGCAGGCGCAGGGCCTGACCAACGAACGCGGCAGCTTCGGCACGATGCCCGACGGTACGCCGATCGAGAAATACACCCTGCAGAACAGCAATGGCGTGCAGGCGACGATCATCACCTACGGCGGGATCCTGCAATCGCTGGTGGTGCCGGACAAGCACGGCCAGGGTGACGACATCGTGCTCGGTTTCGACGATGTCGACGGCTACATCGAGAACGGCAACGTGTACTTCGGCGCCACCATCGGCCGCTTCGGCAACCGCATCGCCGATGGCCGCTTCGAGCTCGATGGCACGACCTACCAGATCCCGCAGAACAACGGCAGCAATGCGCTGCACGGCGGACCCGAGGGCTTCGATACCAAGGTCTGGCGCGCCAGGCCGAGCAACACGGACGACTCGGTCGGCGTCGAGCTGACCTATGTGTCGCCCGACGGCGAGATGGGCTTCCCCGGCACCCTGACCAACCAGGTCGTCTACAGCCTCAACGACGACAACGAGCTGCGGATCGAGTACCGCGCGACGACCGACAAGCCCACGGTGCTGAACCTGACGAACCACAGCTACTTCAACCTCGCCGGCGCCGGCAACGGCGACATCCTCGATCAGCTCGCGACCCTGCACGCCTCGCACTACACGCCGGTGACGGCGACGCTGATCCCGACCGGCGAGCTCGCGAAGGTCGCCGGCACGCCGATGGATTTCCTCACGCCGACCGCCTTCGGCAAGCACATCGGGGACGACCACCCGCAGCTGACGTTCGCTGAGCCCAAGCAGGGCGGCTTCGACTTCAACTGGGTCCTCGACACCGCGGGCGACCTCGGCAAGCTGGCGGTCGAGGTCAGCGACCCGGAATCCGGCCGGGTGCTGCAGATGTACACCACCGAGCCGGGCGTGCAGCTGTACACCAGCAACTTCCTCGACGGCAGCATCACGGGCAAGGGCGGCAAGGTGTATCCGCACTGGAGCGCCTTCACGCTCGAAGCCCAGCACTACCCGGATTCGCCCAACCAGCCGAACTTCCCCAGCACCCGGCTCGATCCGGGGCAGACCTACACCCAGACGACGATCTACAAGTTCCCCACGCCTTGAGACGGGGCGGACCGCAACCAAAACCCGGCCTGGCGCCGGGTTTTCTTCACCGCTTGTGGGCTGAGCTGCCGGGCGTCACCACTCCGCGACGCTGCCGTCGGCATGCCGCCAGATCGGGTTGCGCCAACGGTGCCCGCTGCGGGCGCGCTCGATCACGTAGTCCTCGTTGACCTGGATGCCGAGGCCCGGGCCGTCGGGAATGGCGACGAAGCCGTCCTGGTAGTGGAACACCTCCGGACTGCTCAGGTAGTCGAGCAGGTCGTTGCCCTCGTTGTAGTGGATGCCCAGGCTCTGCTCCTGGATGAACGCGTTGTAGCAGACGCCATCGAGTTGCAGGCAGGTGGCCAGGGCGATCGGCCCCAGCGGGCAATGCAGCGCCAGCGCGACGTCATAGGCTTCGGCCATGCTGGCGATCTTGCGGGTCTCGGTGATGCCGCCCGCGTGCGAGGCGTCCGGCTGGATGATGTCGACATAGCCCTCGGCGAGGATGCGCTTGAAGTCCCAGCGCGAGTACAGCCGCTCGCCCAGCGCGATCGGTGCGCAGGACAGCGGCGCCAGCTCCTTGAGCGCCTCGTAGTGTTCGCTGAGTACCGGCTCCTCGATGAACATCGGCCTGAACGGTTCGAGCTCCTTGATCAGGATCTTCGCCATCGGCTTGTGCACGCGCCCGTGGAAGTCCACGCCGATGCCGATCTCGCCGCCCACCGCATCGCGCACCGCGCCGACGCTCGCCAGCACGGCGTCGACCTTGGCGTGGCTGTCGACGAACTGCAGCTCCTCGCTGGCGTTCAGCTTGATCGCGCTGAAGCCGCGCGCAACGGCGGCGCGCGCGGCGTTGGCGGTATCGGCCGGGCGGTCGCCGCCGATCCACGAATACACGCGGATGCGATCGCGCACGCGGCCGCCCAGCAGCTCGGCCACCGGAACGCCGAGCGCCTTGCCCTTGATGTCCCAGAGCGCCTGGTCGATGCCCGCCAGCGCGCTCATATGGATCGCCCCGCCGCGGTAGAAGCCGCCGCGGTACAGGACCGTCCAGTGGTCCTCGATGTGCCGCGGGTCCTTGCCGATCAGGTAGTCGGCCAGCTCGTCCACCGCCGCGGCGACCGTCCGCGCGCGCCCTTCCACCACCGGCTCGCCCCAGCCGCTGATGCCCTCGTCGGTGTCGATCTTCAGGAACAGCCAGCGCGGGGGAACCACATAGGTCGTGAGCCGGGTGATTTTCATCGGTCGTTCTCTGGGATTGGCCTGACGCCGATGGGCATCTGCGGCCTTGGATGGATGCGGGGCGCGCGACGGTCGGCGCCGGTCCGGGCGCCGGCGTGCCGGACTCGGGCTTCGAACCTTTGCCCGGCGCCGGATCAGGGCGCGCGGGCGGTCGGGATCAGCGCTGCTTCAGCCGATCGATGATTACCGCCAGCAGCAGGATCGTGCCGCGGATGACGTACTGGTAGAAGGTGTCGATGTTCTTCAGGTTCATGGCGTTCTCGATGATCGCCAGGATCAGCACCCCCGCGATCACATGGCGAATCATGCCGATGCCGCCGCTGAGCGAGACGCCGCCAAGCACACAGGCCGAGATCACCGTCAGCTCGAAGCCCTGGCCGATCATCGGCTGGCCCGAGGTCATCCGCGAGGCCAGCATCACGCCGGCGAGCGCACCGATCAGCCCGTGCACGGCGAAGATGATGATCTTGGTACGGTCGACATTGACCCCCGCCAGCCGCGCCGCTTCCTCGTTGCCGCCGATGGCCATGGTGTTGCGGCCGTAGGTGGTGTAGTTCAGCAGCCAGCCGAAGAAGACGAAGCAGGCCAGGGTGATGATGATCGGCACCGGCACGCCGAACAGGCTGCCATTGCCGAACAGGAAGAATTGCTCCTGCATCACGCCGACCGCCTTGCCGTCGGAAAAGATATAGCCCAGCCCGCGCACGATCTGCATGGTCGCCAGCGTCGTGATCAGCGCATTGATGCGCAGCTTGGCGATCACGATGCCGTTGATCAGCCCCACCACCAGGCCCATCGCCAGCGCCGCCGAGACACCGAGCAGCACGCTCTCGGTGTCGCGCATCACCACCGCCGCGACCACGCCGGCGCAGGCGATCACCGAGCCGACCGACAGGTCGAAGTGCCCGGATGCCAGGCAGAACAGCATGGTGCAGGCGGCAATGCCGACGGTGGATATCGCCAGGCCCAGCCCGCGCATGTTCAGCGGCGAGAGGAAGTTCTCGATGAAGATCGCCGATAGCACGAAGATGCCGAGCGCGGCCAGCACCATGACCCAGTCATCCAGGAAGCGGCGCATGTTGAGGCCCTGCCGGGGTGCGGCCAGGGCGTTTTGTTGAGCGGACATAGAGCACCTCGTCATGGTTGTTCAGCCGCGCGAGCGCGGGAGTGCCAGTTGCAGCAGGCGGGATTCCTCGGCCTGGTCGCGCGGGACTTCGCCTGTGACGGCGCCTTCGCTCATCACCAGGATGCGATCGGAGATGCCGATGACCTCCATCAGGTCGCTGGAGACGACGATCACCGCGATACCGCTTGCCGCCAGGTCATGGATGATCTGGTAGATCTCGGCCTTGGCGCCGATGTCGATACCGCGGGTGGGCTCGTCGAGCAGCAGCACCTTCATCGGCATCGACAGCCAGCGGCCGAAGATCACCTTCTGCTGGTTGCCGCCGGAGAGGTAGACGATCTGCTGGTCCGGCGAGGGCGTCTTGATGTTCAGCGCGCGGATCTGCCGCTCGGCGTTCTCGCGTTCCCAGCGGCCCTGCACCAGGCAGCCGAGGCGGGCGTTGCGACTGCGCGCGCCGATGTTGATGTTCTCCGCCACGCTGCCCAGCGGCACGATGCCTTCCTTCTTGCGGTCCTCGGGGCAGAGCAGGATGCCCGCCGCAATGGCGTCGCGCGGCGATCGAAGCTTGAGCGCCTGACCCTCGAGCTGGACCGTACCGGCCTTGTGCGGCGCCAGTCCGGCGAGCAGACGCAGCAGCTCGGTACGCCCGGCACCGACCAGACCGAAGAAGCCGAGCACCTCGCCACGGCTGACCGAGAAACTCACCGGCGCCTGCAGACCGTGACCAAGCAGCCCTTCAACGCGCAGGGCCTCGCCCTGGTGCTCGCGGGGCCGGTAGTTGTAGATATTCTCGATATCCCGGCCGACCATGCAGGTCACCAGCGCGTCATGGGTCAGGGTACTCATGTCGTCGAAGGTGCAGACGAAACGACCGTCCTTGAACACCGTCACCGCGTCGCAGATGCGGAAGATTTCCTCCATCCGGTGCGACACGTAGAGCACCACCCGGCCCTCGTCGCGCAGCTTGGCGATGATTGTCATCAGCCGCTCGATCTCGCGCGCCGACAGGCTGCTGGTGGGCTCGTCGAAGGCGATCACATGGGCATTGCGCGACATCGCCTTGGCGATCTCGACCAACTGGCGCTGGCCCAGCGACAGGCTGCCCAGGCGCGCGGCCGGGTCGATCTCGTCGGCCAGACCCTTGAGCAGTTCGCGCGCCTGGCGATACATGGCGCGCCGATTGACCAGTCCGAAGCGCGACGGCATGTGCCCGAGCATCAGGTTCTCGGCCACGCTCATTTCCGGTACCAGGTGCAGCTCTTGGTGAATCACCGCAACGCCGTTGGCGATGCTTTCGCCGGCAGACCGGAACGCCAGGGTGCGCTCGCCGATCTGCAGGTCGCCGCTGCTCGGCTGATAGGCCCCGCCAAGGATTTTCAGCAGCGTGGACTTGCCGGCGCCGTTCTCGCCCATCAGCGCGTGCACCGTACCCGGACGGGCGATGAAGCTGATGTCCGACAGCGCACGCACGCCCGGAAAGTTCTTGCCGATGGCATTGAAACGCAGGCTATCGCCCGACTCGACTCGTTGAAGCATGGAGCGTCTCCACCTCGCCCGTGGCCGGGCGAGTTCGATACCTGAAATCAGCCTGCAGGCAGGCGTGCGCGCAACGACCGGCCGTTACTTCCAGAGGCCGATCTTTTCCAGCTCCTGCTGGAAGTTGTCGCGGGTGATCAGGGTGACTTCATCCATCGCCGTGTACTTGGGCGGCTCCTTCCCGGTGGTGACCCACTCGTACATCATCCGGGCGGTCTCGTAGCCTTCGATGTGCGGGCTGGGCAGCATCGAGCCGTAGAAACCGCTGTTGTCCTTCTTCAGCTCGCCAATCGCATCGGTGCCGTTGATGCCGATGCCGATCACGTTCTCGGCACTGAAGCCGGCGCTTTCGGTGGCTCGCACGCCGCCCAGCACGGTGTTGTCGTTCATGCCGCCGATGATGAGGTTCTTCGCGTTGCGCGGCAGCTTGACGAGCGCCGAGGTGGTGGCATTCATGCTGCCCGGTACATCGAGCGTCTTCTGGGGGGTATAGAGGATGTGGTCTTCAGGGAAACCGGCCTTTATCAGTGCATCCACCGAGCCATCGGTGCGCTTCTTGCCGGTATCGAGCTCGTTGTAGGTGTTGATCACCGCGTAGGTCTCGTCCCAGTTCCAGCCCCGGCGCTTGGCCTCTTCGGCCATGGCGGCGCCCTGTTTCTGGCCGACTTCGAAGGCCGCCATGCCGAGGTAGGGCACCTCTTCCATGAACTCGCCGTTGGCATCGACGAAGCGATCATCGACGGCCATCACCTTGAGGTTGTTGAACCTGGACTTTGCGACGATGGCCGGCCCGAGCGCCACGTCCGGGGGGCAGATGACGAAGCCCTTGGCACCGTTGGCGGCGAGGCTGTCGATGGCGGCGAGGGTCTTCTCGCCGTCGGGCACCGCGATCTTCAGCAGGGTGAAGCCATGCTCCTTGGCGGCCTTCTCGGCGAAGGCCCATTCGGTCTGGAACCAGGGCTCCTCGGGTTGCTTGACCAGGAAACCGATCTTGACCTCTTCGGCCGAGACCAGCGCAGAGAAACCGACCGCAGCGGCGGTCAGTGCGGCACAGCACAGGGAGCGGATCCCTTGGCGACGAAACATAGCTACCTCCTTATTTTTATTGACTAGCTAACGCGTCCAGCAGTGGTTGAAGCGCGCCCCTCTGGCGAGGGACGAATCCTATGAGTGCCACCTGCGCGCAATCATAGTATGAATAGACCAGTGAGCCGGCCTGTCAATCGTGGTACAGCACCGACCGTCCGCCATCGATGGTGATGCAGGCGGCATTGATGAAGGGCGCCTCGTCGGTGGCGAGGAACAACGCCGTCATCGCCACCTCGATCGGCTGCCCGATGCGCCGCGGCGGATGCATGTCCAAGGCGCGCTGGCGCTCGGCATGCGGGTCGGGGAAGCCGTTCCAGTAGTCGACGTTGAGCTGCGTCTCGATGTAGCCAGGGGCGATGGCATTCACGCGAATGCCCTTGGGCGCATATTCGATGCCCAGCGCGCGCGTCAGGCCGAGCAGCCCGTGTTTGGCGACCGGGTAGGGAAAGCAGCCGGGAATGATGTTGGTCGAATGCACCGAGGCGATGTTGATGATGTTGCCGACGCCGCGCTTGACCATGTGCGGCAGCGCGGCCTTGCAACCGAACCAGACACCGTCCAGGTCGATGGCGAAGCAGCGCCGCCAGTCTTCTTCGGTCATCTCCAGCGGGTCGCGGAAGACGTTGACGCCGGCGCAGTTGACCAGCACGTCGACCTGGCCGTAGTGCGCCAGTGCGAGGTCGACCAGCGCCTCCAGTTCGGCGGGCTGGGTGACGTCGGTTTTCAATGCGTGCACCTCACCGCCGCGCTCCCGCCAGCCGGCGGCGACCTGCTCGGCCTTCTCGCCCTGGATGTCGCCGATGACGACCTTGGCCTGCTGCGCCTGGAAGCAGGCGACGATGGCCTCGCCGATGCCTTGGGCGCCGCCGGTGACGACAACGACCTTGCCTTTCAGGCGTTCGCCGCGCTGGGGCTCGGGTGTTGGGGGTAGCGAAAGCGGTGAGACCATGTGAACGACTCCTGAGCAGGTGATCGGCCGCTCCACGGCCGGAAAGTGGTCAGCCGGCGAAGCGCGTACAGGGAAGCCCGACGACGCCGACGTCAGCCATCAGCACGGCGCCGTCGAGGTCGTTCGCCGCCTCGCCCGGCGTCGCCGAGGTCACGTACAGGTGGGTCAGACTGGGTCCGCCGAACACGCAGCTGGTCGGATGGCTGACGGGCAGTTCGATGAGGCGATCCAGGCAGCCGTCGGGCGCGAAACGCAGCAGGCAATGCCCGCCCCAGCGCGCGTTCCAGACGTAGCCGTCGGCATCCATCGCCGAGCCGTCGGGCACGCCGCGCGGATGTGGGCCGGCGAAGAGTTCGCGGTCGACCAGGCGTCCGTCCTCGGCGACACGGTGCACGTACAGCGATTCATCGAGCGTGTCGCCGCAGATCACGCGATCGCCCGTCTCGCTCCATACCAGCGTGTTGACGATACCCAGATCGCTGAGCAGCTGCGTGACCGAGCCGTCCGGGTCGACGCGGAACAGCCCGCCGGAGCGCCGTGTGATCGGCAGATCGCTGCCATCGTCGGCGATGTTGTTCTGCATGCTGCCGAGCCAGAGCCGCCCCTGGGCATCGCAGCGGGCCTCGTTGGCGCGGTTGCCGGGCGTGGCATCGGCCACGCAGAGCCGTTCGAGCGTGGGCGCGGCCTCAGTGGCGTCGCGATCGAGGCGGTACACGCCGCTGGCCAGGGTCACCAGCGCATCGCCGCGTGCGCACGGAATGAAGGCCGAGACCGGCTCGGCCAGTTGCCACTGCCGGTAGCCGTTCGGGCCGAGCCGGCAGGCCAGCCGCCCGACGATGTCGGCCCAGTAGAGCGTCTGGTCCCGGGCATCCCAGAAGGGGCCCTCGGCCAGCGTGTAGCGTCGTTGCGAGATGGGCAGCCATTGCATGGGCGCACTCCGCGGTCTTGTTGTTATGGCGCAGTCTGCTCGCCGCGTAATACGACCAGCTCGGGATAATGACGGGAAATGGTCAGGGCGGCCCGCTCGATCAACGTCATGCAGGCCCAGACGCCGCGAGCGGCATCGCGGGTGGCGATCGCATCGGCAATTTCCTTGTGCAGCGGCAGGGTCAGCCCGAGCTCGTCCGGCACCGTCGACGAGACCTCGAACGACACCGCCAGCAACGCGCCCAGCGCCGGCACCATGCGCTCGATGAACTGGTTGTGGCTGGCCGCGAGTACCGCCTCGTGGAAGAGCTTGTCGGCATGGTTGTAGGCGTCCTTGTCCGCCAGCGAGGCGGCCAGCATCTGGTAAGCCGCCTGGATCTGCGCGATCTGCACGGGCGTGGCGCGCTCGCAGGCCCAGCGCACGGCGGTCGGTTCGATGGTCCGGCGCAGGTCGAGCAGGTCGATCACGAAACTTTCCGGCAGCCCATGCTCGGCCAGCCAGCCCACGACCTGTACGTCGAAGAGGTTCCAGGAGCGCACCGGGGTGACGCGCGTGCCGACCTTCGGGCCGACGTCTAGCATGCCCTTGGCCACCAGCGTCTTGATCGCCTCGCGGATCACCGTGCGACTGACGCCCAGCTCGTCGCACAGCTGCGCTTCGACCTTCAGCGTCTGCCCGGGCAGCACCTTGCCGGACGCGATCCAGGAACCCAGCCAGTCGACCGTGGACGCATGAAACTTGCTGGACATCGGCACCTCACTCGCGACGGCCGGAGCGGCAGTACTCATGAGGCTAATCATCATATGATTACCTGTCAAACGAGCGGGCTGATTCACGGCCAGGCGGGCAGGGACGTTCATGCTTGGGTCACCGCGGCGCGGCTGACGACGCCGTCGAGCAGGCGGTTGATGCCCAGTGGATTGGCGTTCTGCAGCGGTGCGGGCAACAGGGCGTCCGGGCAGTTCTGGTAGCACAGCGGGCGCAGGAAACGCTCGATGGCCAGGCTGCCGACCGAGGTGCCGCGCGCATCGGAGGTCGCGGGGTAGGGGCCGCCATGAACCATCGCGTCGCAAACGTCCACACCGGTCGGGTAGCCATTGAGCAGCAGGCGTCCGGCCTTCTGTTCGAGCAGCGCCAGCAGATCGGCGCAGGCCGGCAGGTCGTCCGGTTCGGCGATCAGCGTCGCGGTGAGCTGACCCTGCAAGCTGCGCAACGCGCGCTTCAGCTCGGCGCCGTCGGCGACTTCGACCACGACCGTCGCCGGGCCGAACACCTCCTCCTGCAACAGCGGATCGCCGGACAGGAGCAGGTCGGCATCGGCCTGGAACAGCTTGGCACGGGCCTGGTTGCCCGCGTCCTCCGGTGGGCCGGCGAGCTGGCGGATGCCCGGGTGCGCCTGCATGCGCGCCACGCCGGCACGGTAACTTTCCAGCGTGCCGCGGTTGAGCAGGCTCTGCGCCGGCGCGGCGGCGATCTGCCCCGCCAGTGCCTCGACGAAGGCGCTGAAGGCGGGAGCGCGCTGCCCGATGATCACGCCGGGGCTGGTGCAGAACTGTCCGCAGCCGAGCAGAGCGGACGCAGCCAGCTCCGTGGCGATCTGCTCGCCTCTCAGCTTCAGCGCCTCGGGCAACAGCAGCACCGGGTTGATGCTCGACATCTCGGCGAACACCGGAATCGGTTGCGGTCGCGCCGCGGCCAGGTCGCAGAGCGCACGCCCGCCGCGCAGCGACCCGGTGAAGCCCACCGCCTGGATCGCCGGATGCTTGACCAGCCAGGCGCCGACGCCACCGCCGTAGATCATGTTGAACACGCCGGCGGGCATTTCGCAGCGCCGTGCCGCGCGCAGAATGGCGTCGGCGACGCACGCGGCGGACGCCATGTGCCCGCTGTGCGCCTTGAACACCACCGGGCAACCGGCCGCCAGGGCCGCTGCCGTATCGCCGCCGCCCGTGGAAAAGGCCAGCGGAAAGTTGCTTGCGCCGAACACCGCGACCGGGCCGACGCCGATCCGGTACTGGCGGATATCGGGGCGGGGCAGGGGCTTGCGTTCGGGTAGCGCCGGGTCGATGCGCGCACCGTAGAAATCGCCTCGCCGCAGCACGTCGGCGAACAGCCGCATCTGGTGGCTGGTGCGGCTGCGCTCGCCCTGAATGCGTCCGGCGGGCAGCGCCGTTTCGCGTCCGACCAGGGCGACGAAGGCGTCGTCGAGTGCATCGATTTCATCGGAGATCGCTTCGAGAAAGACGGCGCGCCGGCTGGCCGGCAGGCTGCGAAAGACCGGGTACGCCGCGGCGGCGGCTTCGGCGGCAGCATCGACTTCCGCTTCGGTGGCCTGATGAAAACGGTAAGGCAGCGTCTCTCCGGTGACGGCATCGAGGCTGTACAGGATGTCGTTGCCGGCCGCGCTGTGCGCACCACCGATACGGTTGTGGCCGAGGATCTCAAGCATGGGCGACTCCGGTTCGCGGGACGGACATGACGATGGCGACGTGCTTCACAGCGCCTTCACGCCGCCGGCGGGAAACACCCTGCGCTCCACGCGGATACCGTTACGCAACGGCTCACCGAACGCGTCCAGCGCAATCTCGAAGGTGTCACCCGGCTGCGCCTTGATCCCGTCCGCGAACGACAGCGTGCCGGTGCCGAAGAAATGCACGTGCACGTCGCCCGGCCGGAGGAACTGGCGGTATTTGAAGTGGTGGTATTCGAGGTTCTCCAGGCTGTGGCACATGTTGGCCTCGCCCGAGAGGAATTCCTTTTCCCAGAGCACTTCGGCGCCCCGGCGGATGCGGCTCGTGCCGGCCAGATGGGGCGGCAGCTCGCCTACGCGCAGCTCGGGGCCGAAGGCGCAACAGCGCAGCTTGGAGTGCGCCAGGTAGAGGTAATTCTTGCGCTCGGTGACGTGATCGGAGAACTCGTTGCCCAGCGCGTAGCCCAGGCGATGGGGCGTGCCGTCATCGGCGATGACGTAGAGGCCGGTCAGCTCGGGCTCCTCGCCGAAGTCTTCGGCGAACGGCGGCACGGGGAAATCCTCGCCGGGCCGCACCAGGATGCCGCCGTCGCCCTTGTAGAACCATTCCGGCTGGGCGCCGACCTGCCCGGCCGGCGGGCGGCCGCCGTCCAGCCCCCAGCGGAACATCTGCATCGAATCGGTCAGCTCGCCGTCGGGCTGTTGCGCCTGCTGGTGCATCTTGTCGCGCGCCGCGGCGCTGCCCAGGTGCGTGAGCCCGGTGCCGCTGACCAGGCAATGCGCGGGGTCTTCGTGGTCCAGCGGCGGCAACACGCGGCGATCGCCGAGCAGGTCGCGGTAATGCGGGCCGGGCTCGTATCCCTGCGACGTCACCTGCGCCTCGAGGGTGCGCCCGGCACGTATCGCCATCAAGGCCAGCGCCCGCGTGCTCGTAACCCCGGCGACGACGCCGACACGCTCGCCGATGACGACGCCGACGTGCCGCCGGCCCTGCTCGTTTTCGAATTGGATCAACCGCATGCACAGTCTCCGTCGCACCGAGGTGTTGGTCTTGTTGTGGCGCAGACTTTAAAAAGACCAGGCGATGCTGCCTAATGACGGCTGCTGATCGAGCGATAACTTTTAGTCATCCCTAATGATTTCATCGCTGCCCTCCATCGTTTCCCGCCTGCGCCTGAAACAGCTGCGCCTGCTCATCGCGCTGGAGGAACAGGGCTCGCTGCACCGCGCCGCCGAGCACGTCGCGATCAGCCAGCCGGGGGCGACCAAGGCCCTGCACGAGATCGAAACCACCTTTGGCGCCAGCCTGTTCACCCGCACCAGCCAGGGGCTGGAGGCGAACGATCTGGGCCGTTGCGTGATTCGCTATGCACGCCTGATCCACAGCGACCTGGCGCACCTGCGCGAAGAGATGATCGGCATCCTGCGCGGGCACGGCGGACGCCTGTCGGTGGGCATCATCATGGGCGCGGTGCCGCTGCTGATGCGGGCGCTGACGCGGCTGCGCGAGAAGCAGCCCGAGCTGTCGGTGGAAATCATCGAGGACACCAGCGCCCGGCTGCTCAGCCTGATCGACCAGGGCCGGCTGGACCTCGCCATCTGCCGCACCAGCGTCAGCCGCCGGCCGGATGCCTACGACTGCCTCAGCCTGCACGAGGAGAAGCTGGCTCTGGTGGCGCATCCCCAGCACCCCCTGGCGGGCGCCGAGCGACTCGAACTGCATGAGGTCGCACCGTATCGATGGGCGATCTATCCGGCGAACATGCCGATGCGCCTGCTGCTGGAGCGCGAATTCAGCCAGGCCGGCCTGGAATTCCCCCGCTATCCGCTGGAAACCGCCTCGACCTTCACCCTGCTGAGCCTGTTGCAGGAAGACCCGCAGCTGGTGGCGCTGATGCCGCACGACGTCGCCGCCTTCAGCGAGGGGTTCGGCATGATCCGCCGCCTGCCGCTGACGCTGCGCTCGCGCAGCGAGCCCTACGGCGTGCTCTCGCGGCGCGGCAGCGCGTTGTCCGCGCCCGCGCAGCTGCTGGTCGACGAACTGCAACGAGAGCCGCGCATCGATTGATCCTTCGCTGCGCGGCTGCGTGACCTCTCCACAGGTAAGCATCGAAGCTGCGTCTTTCCTCCCGATGCCTTGGCGATTGCGCGTCGCATGGCCGATCCGGCAGGCTGAGATTTTTTGCCGAGACGCCCGCCATGACCGCACAACCCTTCGACATCCGCCCGGTTCAAGCCGGCGATCATGCCGCCTGGCTACCGCTATGGCAGGGCTACCAGCGCTTTTACCGCGCCGAGATTCCGGAGGGCACCAGCGAGGAGACCTGGCAGCGCTTCCTCGACCCACGCGAGCCGATGCACGGGGCGCTCGCCTGGCAGGGTGAGCGGGCGGTGGGGCTGGTGCATTACCTCTTTCATCGCTCGTGCTGGACGGTGGGCGACTACTGCTACCTGCAAGACCTGTTCGTCGCCGAGGCGCTGCGCGACGCCGGGATCGGCCGGCGGCTCATCGAGCATGTGTATGCGCAGGCCGCCGCAGCAGGCGCCGCGCGGGTGCATTGGCTGACGCACGAGACCAACCGCGACGCGATGCAGCTATACGACAGGCTCGCCGAGCGCTCCGGCTTCGTGCAGTACCGCAAGCTGCTCTGAGCGCGGCGCTCACTCGCCGCGGATGTACTGCTCCAGGTGCTGGATCAGGCTTTCCTTCTCGGCGATGGTTTCCTTCACCACGTCGCCGATGGAGAGCATGCCGACCAGCTTGCCGTCCTCGAGCACCGGCAGGTGGCGCAGGTGGCGGTCGGTCATCAGCTGCATGCATTCCTCGAGCTTGTGCTCGGGCGTCACGGTGACGAGGTTGGCGCTCATGATCGCGCTCACCGGCGTGGCAAACGAGGAACGCCCCAGCAGCACGCCTTTGCGCGCGTAGTCCCGCTCGCTGACGATGCCGATCAGGTGCCCGTCGGCCTCGGCCACCGGCAGGGCGCCGATGTTCTTTTCCGCCATGACCTGAAGCGCGGTGAGCACGCTGTCGGTCGGCGCGATGGTGTGTACGTTGGTGCTCGATTTGGCGTTGACGATCTGTCCAACCGTTTTCATGACCTTCTCCTTCTCCGGGTACCGAGCCGGGCGTGACGGTAGGATCGCCGCCTGCGGCGGAGGCGGTAAAGCCCTTTTGCCATCGCGTTCGCCGGTAGATCGCCCCATGGGCTGCGGTTTTTCGTCGCCTGTTTCGTTGGCGGGGCGGTGCCATCGCGCGGTCGGCCGGCAGCGGAGAAGGGGCGGGTTGCTCGGCGCACAAAAAAAGGGAGGTCGATGACCTCCCTTTCCCGGTGCCGCGCGAGTGCCCGGTCAGGCGATCTCGATCAGCACCTCGCCGGGGGTTACCCGGTCGCCCTTGGCCACGTGCACGGCTTTCACGGTGCCGGCGACGGGTGCCTGGACCTCGGTTTCCATCTTCATCGCCTCGGTGATCAGCACCGCCTGGCCGGCCTTGACCGTGTCGCCTTCCTTGACCAGCACATCGACGATGTTGCCCGGCATGCTGGTGCTGACGTCGCCCGGCGCGCTGGCCTGCTTGCGCTTGCCGTCGCCGCCGCCGACATAGCTGTTCAGCGCCTCGAACACCACCTCTTCCGGCATGCCGTCGATGGACAGGTAGAAGTGCCGCTTGCCCTCGCCCTTGACGCCGACGCCGGTGATGTCGACGCGGTAGCTCTCGCCGTGCACGTCGATGACGAACTCGGTCGGCACGCCTTCGCCGGTCGCCGTCGCGGTGGTGCCGTCCGGGATGGGCAGCAGGGCTTCGGGCGTCAGGGTGCCGGCCTCGCGTTCCTCGAGGAACTTGCGCCCGATGTCCGGGAACATGGCGTAGGTCAGGACGTCTTCCTCGCTCTTGGCCAGGTCGCCGACGTCCTTGCGCAGCCGTGCCAGCTCGGGCTTGAGCAGGTCGGCGGGGCGGCATTCGATGAGCTCTTCGCTGCCGATCGCCTGCTTGCGCAGCTTCTCGTTCACCTCGCCCGGCGCCTTGCCGTAGCCGCCTTGCAGGTACAGCTTCACCTCGTTGGTGATGGTCTTGTAGCGCTCGCCGGCGAGCACATTGAAGAATGCCTGGGTGCCGACGATCTGCGACGTCGGGGTCACCAGCGGCGGGTAGCCGAGGTCCTTGCGCACGCGCGGGATTTCTTCGAGCACCTCGCCCATGCGATTGAGCGCGCCTTGCTCCTTGAGCTGGTTGGCGAGGTTGGAAATCATCCCGCCGGGTACCTGGTTGACCTGCACGCGGGTGTCGACGCCGGTGAATTCGCTCTCGAACTGGTGGTACTTCTTGCGCACCGCGTGGAAGTACAGGCCGATCTCCTGGATCAGTTCCAGGTCCAGGCCGGTATCGTAGGGGGTGTTGCGCAGCGCCGCGACCATCGATTCGGTGCCCGGGTGGCTGGTGCCCCAGGCCATGCTGGAGATCGCCGTGTCGATGCGGTCGGCGCCGTTTTCCACCGCCTTGAGCTGGCACATGGAGGCGACGCCGGCGGTGTCATGCGAGTGGATGACCACATCCAGCGGCAGCGCGGCCTTGAGCGCGGCGACCAGCTCGCCGGTGGCATAGGGCGTCAGCAGGCCGGCCATGTCCTTGATGGCGATGGAGTCGACGCCCATGTCGGCCATCGCCTTGGCCTGGTCGACGAACGCCTGCACCGTGTGCACGGGGCTGGTGGTGTAGGCGATGGTGCCCTGGGCGTGCTTGCCGGTCTTCTTCACCGCCTTGATCGCGGTCTCCAGGTTACGCACGTCGTTCATGGCATCGAAGATGCGGAACACGTCGATGCCATTCTCTGCCGCGCGGGCGCAGAAGGCCTCGACCACGTCATCGCTGTAATGCCGGTAGCCGAGCAGGTTCTGCCCGCGCAGCAGCATCTGCAGCCGGGTGTTGGGCAACGCCGCCTTGAGTTGGCGCAGGCGCTCCCAGGGGTCTTCCTTGAGGAAGCGCACGCAGGCGTCGAAGGTGGCGCCACCCCAGACCTCCAGCGACCAGTAGCCGACGCGGTCGAGCTTGTCGCAGATCGGCAGCATGTCTTCGGTGCGCATGCGGGTCGCCAGCAGCGACTGGTGGGCGTCGCGCAGGATGGTGTCGGTTACCGTGATCTTCTTGTTCATGGTCATTCCTCACAGGCCCGCATGGGCAGCGATGGCGGCGGCAATGGCGAGGGCGAGTTCGCCCGGCTTGCGCTTGATCGAGTAGTTCAGCAGTTCCGGGTGGTTGTCGACGAAGCTGGTGTTGAACCGGCCGCTGCGAAAATCCGGGTTGGCGAGGATCTGCTGGTAATAGGTGGCGGTGGTTTTCACGCCCTGCACGCGCATGTCGTCCAGCGCACGCGAGCCGCGGGCCAGCGCTTCTTCCCAGGTCAATGCCCAGACGATCAGCTTCAGGCACATGGAATCGTAGTAGGGCGGGATGGTGTAGCCAGTGTAGATCGCCGTGTCGGTGCGCACGCCGGGGCCGCCGGGCGCGTAGTAGCGGGTGATCTTGCCGAAGCTCGGCAGGAAGCCGTTGCGCGGGTCCTCGGCGTTGATGCGGAACTGCAACGCGAAGCCACGGTGCTGGATGTCCTCCTGCTTGATCGACAACGGCAGCCCCGAGGCGATGCGGATCTGCTCCCGGACGATGTCGATCCCGGTGATTTCCTCGGTGATGGTGTGCTCGACCTGCACGCGGGTGTTCATCTCCATGAAGTACACCTCGCCCTCGGCGAGCAGGAACTCCACGGTGCCGGCGTTCTCGTAGCCCACCGCCTTGGCGGCGCGGACCGCGAGGTCGCCGATGTAGGCGCGCTGCTCGGGGGTGAGCTGCGGGCTGGGGGCGATCTCGATGAGCTTCTGGTTACGGCGCTGGATCGAGCAGTCGCGCTCGAACAGGTGCACGGTGTTGCCGAAGCTGTCGGCAAGGATCTGCGCCTCGATGTGCTTGGGCTCGACGATGCATTTTTCGAGGAACACCTCGGCGCTGCCGAACGCCTTGGTCGCCTCGGAAATCACCCGTGGGTAGGCCTGGGTCAGCTCGTCCTTCGAGTTGCAACGGCGAATGCCGCGGCCGCCACCGCCCGAGGTGGCCTTGAGCATGACGGGATAACCGATGCGTTCGGCTTCCCGCAGCGCCTCGTCGAGATCCGCGACGTTGCCTTCGGTCCCGGGCGTGCAGGGCACGCCGGCGGCGATCATGCTGCGCCGCGCCTCGGTCTTGTCGCCCATGCGGCGAATGACCTCGGCCTTCGGCCCGACGAAGCGAATGCCGCGCTGGGCGCAGATTTCCGCCAGCTCGGCGTTCTCCGACAGGAAGCCATAACCGGGATGCAGCGCGTCGCAGCCGGTCTCGACCGCCAGGTTCACCAGCTTGCGGGGGCTCAGGTAGCCGGCGAGCGGGTCGTCGCCGATGAAGTGGGCCTCGTCTGCACGCTTGACGTGCAGCGCCATGCGGTCGGCCTCGGAAAAGACGGCCACCGAGCGGATGCCCATCTCGGCGCAGGCGCGCACGATGCGGACGGCGATCTCGCCTCGGTTGGCGATCAATAGCTTCTTGATCACGCTGGCTTCCTCGGATCAGTTAGCAGGGAACCGGAACGGGGTCCGTGTGTGACCGAAACTCCAAAACCGGTCGTTTGATTACCCTACGCCCGAAAAAGGGATTACCGAAAATCAATATTTGTTTGCCGCACCATAAGGAATGACTTATACAGCCGAGCGAATGGCAGGCAAATCGGCCCGTCAACGGCCTATGGCGGAGGTGGCTGGTGCGTAAATCCCTGATGCGCATGACGCTGCGGCAGTTGCAGGTGTTCAACGCCGTCTGCGTGAGCCGCTCCTACAGCCGCGCGGCGGAGGTCATGTCGCTGACCCAGCCGGCGGTCAGCTTGCAGATTCGCCAGCTCGAGGAACTGGTCGGGCAGCCGCTGTTCGACTATGTCGGCAAGAAGCTCTACCTGACCGATGCGGCGGACGCCCTGAGACGCGCCAGCGGCGACATCTTCGATCGGCTCGAAAGCCTTGACATGCAGCTGTCCGACCTGCAAGGGTCGCTCCAGGGCCAGCTGAGCCTGGCGGTCGAATCCAGCGCCAAGTACTTCACGCCGCACCTGTTCGCCGCTTTTCGCCGCCAATATCCGGACGTTGGCTTCCAGCTCACGGTGGTCAACCGGGCGCAGGTCATCAAGCGACTGAGCGACAACCGCGACGACCTGGTGATCATGTCGCTGGTGCCCGACGACATGGCGCTGGAGTTCTTTCCCTTCCTGAACAACCCGATCGTGGCCGTGGCGCCGCCCGAGCACCCGCTGTGTCGCGCCGCGACGTTGTCGATGCAGGACCTCGAGCGATACGCCCTGCTGGTGCGCGAGGCCGGTTCGGGCACGCGCAAGGCGTGCGAGGAGTTCTTCCAGCACAAGCGCGTCCACTTCGCCCAGACGGTGGAAGTGGCCTCGCTCGATGCGCAGAAGGAAGGCGTCGCGGCGGGCCTGGGCCTTGCGCTCCTGCCGCGCCACGCGGTCAGTCTGGAGCTGGCGACCGGCGTGCTGCGCGAGCTGCCGGTCGAGGAATTGCCGCTCTACCGCAGCTGGTGCGTGGTGCACGCACGCGGCAAGCGCCTGAGCCCGGTGGCCCAGGCGTTTTTCGCGTTCATTCGCGACGAGCGGGCGCAGATCAGCGCATTGGCTGAGCGCTTCTCCGGTTCGCCGCGCCCGCAGCCATCAGGTAGCTGACCGCGACGGTATCGGGGTAGTCGTCCAGTTCGGCCTGGAGCCGGCGCTGGTCGGCGTAGCTTTCGATGGCGCGGCGAAAGCGCATGCGGCGCTCATCCCTCAGCTTGCGACGGGTCTTGGTGTCGAGATAGTCGTCAGGTTGCCAGGACATGCGAGTCTCCCAGTTCGGCTGGATGGGAGACCAGCTTCGAAAAGGGACATGACCGGCTGAGGACAGCCCTGTGACAGCGTCGTGAAGCCTGCCCTGTGGTCAGGGCTCGTCGTGCGGCTTCACCGACTTGGGCGACAGCCGCAGGCTGCGCAGGCTGCGCTTGACGCTCTTGAGGTGGTTGACCAGGCTCGGCCCGCGCGCCATCGCCACGCCCATCGCCAGCACGTCGATCACCACCAGGTGGGCGATGCGCGAGGTCAGCGGGGTGTAGATCTCGGTGTCTTCGTGAACGTCGATCGCCAGGTTGATGGTGGCCAGGTCGGCCAGCGGCGTCTGGCTCGGGCAGAGCGTGATCAGCGTGGCGCCCGATTCGCGCACCACGTTGGCGGTGATCAGCAGATCCTTCGAGCGGCCGGACTGCGAGATGCAGATCGCCACGTCGCTGGGCTTGAGCGTCACCGCCGACATCGCCTGCATGTGCGGGTCGGAGTAGGCGGCGGCCGAGAGCAGCAGGCGGAAGAACTTGTGCTGCGCATCCACGGCGACGGCGCCCGAGGCACCGAACCCGTAGAACTCGACGCGCTCGGCGCCCGCCATCGCGGCGATCGCGCGTTGCAGGGCGTCATGGTCGAGCCGCTCGCGGATCTCGATCAGCGTATGCAGCGTGGTGTCGAAGATCTTCAGGCTGTAGTCGGTGACCGAGTCGTTCTCGCTGATGGCGAACTGGCCGAAGCTCGCGCCGGCGGCCAGGCTCTGCGCCAGCTTGAGCTTGAGGTCCTGGAAGCCCATGCAGCCGATGGCGCGGCAGAAGCGCACGATGGTCGGTTCGCTGACCCCGACGGCATGCGCCAGGTCGGCCATCGAGCTGTGCATCACCGCGGCCGGGTCCAGCAGCACATGGTCGGCGACCTTGAGCTCCGATTTGCGCAGGCTGGTTCGGGATTGAGCGATGTGTTGCAGCAGGTTCACAGGCGGGCTCGCTTTGCTGGGCGGTGGCGGGCAGGCCATTGGAAAGATCGCGCGCACGACCGCCTGTGGGGCCAGCTGGTTTTCCAATGGGCTGACGAGATGCCAGTATCCGCGTCGGTTGTAGTGGGCGTGTAGTTATACTACAAGCGCCTCGCATCGCCCAGCACAGCGGCCGCCGTGCTGGGATCGGTCGCCGGGTCGCCGCCCTTGCAAGAGCGCCTGCCGTCTGGATCGCTCGCTCCGGGGCGGCTCGCACGCTACGCTCCGGACTCGCTCATCGACCAGCCTGGAGAATCGCTCATGTCCATTTCCTGCGACATGCTGGTGTTCGGCGGCACCGGGGACCTGACCCTGCACAAGCTGCTGCCGGCGCTCTACCACCTGCATCGCGAAGGCCGTCTGCATGACGACGTGCGCATCTACGCACTGGCCCGGGGCGAGATGGCGCGGGCCGACTACCTGGCGCTGGCCGAGCGGCATTGCCGGGCGCAGGTGGCGCGGGCGGACTTCGAGGCCGAGACCTGGCAGCGCTTCGCCGAGCGCCTGGACTACCTCGCGGTCGACGCCACCCAGCGCGGCGAGTTCGTCCGGCTCGCCCATTACCTCGGGCCCGGCGAGGGGCGGGTGCGGGTGTATTACCTGGCGACGGCGCCGAGCCTGTTCATCGACATCGCCACCAACCTCGAGTCGGCCGGCCTGGCCGGGCAGGATGCCCGCATCGTCATCGAGAAGCCGATCGGCCACTCGCTCGAGTCGGCGCTGGAGATCAACGATGCCATCGGCCAGGTGTTTCCCGAGCAGCGCATCTACCGGATCGATCACTACCTGGGCAAGGAAACGGTGCAGAACCTCATGGCGCTGCGCTTTGCCAACGCCATGTTCGAACCGATCTGGCGCAGCGCGCACATCGATCATGTCGAGATCACGGTGGCCGAGACGCTCGGCGTCGAGAACCGCGGCGGCTACTACGACCACGCCGGCGCCATGCGCGACATGCTGCAGAACCACCTGCTCCAGCTGCTGTGCCTGGTGGCGATGGAAGCGCCGGTGCGTTTCGACGCCAAGTCGGTGCGCGGCGAGAAGGTCAAGGTGCTCGAGGCGCTCAAGCCGCTCACCGGCATGGATGTGCAGGACAAGACCGTGCGCGGCCAATACGCCGCCGGGCAGGTCGGCGGCCACGACGTGCAGGCCTATTACTTCGAGACCGACGTCGACAACGACAGCGATACCGAAACCTTCGTCGCGGTGAAGGCCGAGGTGGACAACTGGCGCTGGGCCGGCGTGCCCTTCTACCTGCGCACCGGCAAGCGCATGGCCCGCAAGCGCTCGGAGATCGCGGTGCATTTCAAGCCGGTGCCGCACAGCCTGTTCCTCAACGGCCAGCCCAACCGGCTGGTGATCCGCCTGCAACCCGAAGAACGCATCACCCTGCAGGTCATGGCCAAGGCGCCGGGTAAGGGCACGCGGCTGGAGCCGGTCGAGCTGGATCTCAACCTCGCCAATGCCTTTCACCACAGCCGTCGCTGGGATGCGTACGAGCGCCTGCTGCTGGACGTGATCGAAGGCGATTCGACGCTGTTCATGCGCCGCGACGAAGTCGAGGCGGCCTGGCGCTGGGTCGATCCGATCCTCAAGGGCTGGCAGGAGTTCTACCGCAAGCCACGCCCCTACGCGGCGGGAACGGACGGCCCCGAGCAGGCGCATCGATTGATGGAGCGCGACGGTCACCGCTGGCGCGAGTGACGGGCGCGCACTGGTCGCCATTGTCCGCTGTCGCGTCGGTTGGCGGCCCTTCCGGGGTCGCCTTGCGGGAATCTTCGGTTAATTTTGCGAAACAACAAACCGCGTAACTTGATTGCAACTAAGCAGCTTTTTACGGGGAGCGGGTCCAGCTAACTTTCCTGGATGGTTTTCGCTCTGGGATTTATCGGTAAACACCCATTGCGGTTCGGGGCGAAGGCCTTTTCCCGGGCCAGGATTTCATCACCGAAACATTCTGTTCGATTCCTCGGTAGCCCCCTTGGTAGAGGCGATACACGCCGATCGTCTACCGTGAGAACGGTCTGGAAAGCGCATTCCTTCGGAACTTCTCGCGCCGCGCCTGGCCCCAATCTGCTGTTCGTCACACGTGGGGATGAACACGTCGGTAACAACTTGTCGGTGCGGTAAATATTCTCGACTATTTAACGCGACTGTAACTTGCGGATAACTTGCATATAAGCATCGCGTAATTAGCAACGGTAACTTCTGGCGGGTTGTGCAAATGTTCTCGATGTGTTTACCCTGAAAAAGGACCCGTCACCCACAGGTACTTGTTTTGAGTTCTGAAACCGTCAGACTCCGTCGCCCGAACGACGGCGACGGCTACAACCTCCACCAGCTGGTAGCCCGCTGCCAGCCCCTCGACACCAACTCGGTCTACTGCAACCTGCTGCAGTGTTCCGACTTCGCCGATACCGCGATCGCCGCGGAAAACGCACAGGGCGAACTGGTTGGTTTCATCTCCGGCTACTGCCCGCCCGCCCGCCCGGACACGCTGTTCGTCTGGCAGGTCGCGGTCGATGCCTCGATGCGCGGCCAGGGCCTTGGCCTGCGCATGCTGCTCGAGCTGGCCGAGCGTGCCGCCACCCACGGCGTGCGCTATCTCGAAACCACCATCTCGCCGGACAACGCCGCCTCACAGGCGCTGTTCAAGAAGGCTTTCGCCCGGCTCGGCATCGATCACGAGACCCGCGTGCTGTTCTCGCGCGCCGTGCATTTCAACGGCCGGCACGAGGACGAGGTGCTCTACCGCGCCGGTCCGTTCGCTTCCACCTTTCCCCGAGAAGAAAAACTCCAGGAGTCCGCATGACCGTCTTTGAACAGTTCGAACAGAACGAATCCGCCGTGCGCAGCTACTGCCGTTCATTTCCCGTGGTGTTCCAGCAGGCGCGCGGCGCCGAGCTGATCACCCGCGAGGGCAAGCACTACATCGATTTCCTCGCTGGCGCCGGCACGCTGAACTACGGCCATAACCACCCGGTACTGAAGCAGGCGCTGATCGACTACATCACCGCCGACGGCATTACCCACGGCCTGGACATGTACACCGAGGCCAAGGAGCGCTTCCTCGAGACCTTCAATCGGGTGATCCTCGCGCCGCGCGGCATGGGCGACTACCGGATGCAGTTCACCGGGCCGACCGGCACCAACGCGGTCGAGGCGGCGATGAAGCTGGCGCGCAAGGTCACCGGGCGCAACAACATCATCAGCTTCACCAACGGCTTCCACGGTTGCAGCATCGGTGCGCTGGCCGCGACCGGCAACGGCCATCACCGCGGTGGCGCGGGCATCGGCCTGTCCGATGTCAGCCGCATGCCCTACGCCAACTACTTCGGCGACAAGGCCAACACCATCGCGATGATGGACAAGCTGCTGACGGACCCCTCCAGCGGCATCGACAAGCCCGCCGCCGTGATCGTCGAGACCGTGCAGGGCGAGGGCGGCCTGAACGTCGCCTCGGCCGAGTGGGTGAAGAAGCTCGAGAAGCTCTGCCGCAAGCACGACATGCTGCTGATCATCGACGACATCCAGGCCGGTTGCGGCCGCACCGGCACCTTCTTCAGCTTCGAGGAAATGGGCATCAAGCCGGACATCGTCACCCTGTCCAAGTCACTGTCGGGCTTCGGCCTGCCGTTCGCCATGGTGCTGCTGCGCAGCGAGCTGGACCAGTGGAAGCCGGGCGAGCACAACGGCACCTTCCGCGGCAACAACCACGCGTTCGTCACCGCCGCCGCCGCGCTCGAGCACTTCTGGCAGGACGACGAATTCGCTGCCAGCGTGCGCGCCAAGGGCAAGCTAATCGCCTACCGCATGCAGAAGATCGTCCGCCGCCACGGCCCCGATTCGCTGCACCTCAAGGGTCGCGGAATGATGCTCGGCATCGGCTGCCCGAACGGCGAGGTTGCCGAAGCCGTGTGCCGCCATGCCTTCGAGAAGGGACTGGTCATCGAGACCAGCGGCCCGCACAGCGAAGTGGTCAAGTGCCTGTGCCCGCTGATCATCAGCGAAGAGCAGATCGCCAGGGCCATGGACATCCTCGACGGCGCCTTTGCCGCCGTGATGGGTGAAGACCAGGCCGCCAACCAGGCTTCCTAAGGAGAGAGATCATGATCGTACGTACCCTCGCCGACTGTGAGCAGTCCGACCGCAAGATCGTCACCGAAACCTGGGACAGCACCCGAATGCTGCTCAAGGACGACAAGATGGGCTTCTCCTTCCACATCACCACCATCTACGCCGGCACCGAGACGCACATCCACTACCAGAACCACCTGGAGTCGGTGTACTGCATCAGCGGCAATGGCGAAGTCGAGACCGTGGCCGACGGCAAGATCTATAAGATCGAGCCCGGCACCCTGTACATCCTCGACAAGCACGACGAGCACCTGCTGCGCGGCGGCAGCGAGGACATGAAGATGGCCTGCGTCTTCAACCCGCCGCTCAATGGCAAGGAAGTGCACGACGAAAGCGGCGTCTACCCGCTCGAAGCCGAAACCGTCGCCTGAGCCGCGACCCCGGCGGCCTCCGGGCCGCCCGCAGGAGCCAGCGTGCTGGCGATCCCCCCAGCCCCACCCGATCGCCGCTCGCTCGTTCCGCACCCGCTGTCGGGTGCCATGAATCGAAGCCCGGCGCCAGACGACCGGGCCTCTGGAGGACACAGGAGTGAGTACGCAACACATCGACCTTTACCCGTCGCGCCATGAGCCGCAGCCGGCCTGGCAGGAACGCCTCGACCCGGTCGTCTACCGCAGCGACCTCGACCAGGCTCCGGTGCCGGCCGAGCAGATCCGGCACTTCGAGCAGAATGGCTACATGATCGTCGAGAACCTGTTCAGCGCCGAGGACGTCGCGGTGTTTCGCGCCGAACTCGACCGCATGCGCCAGGACGAGGCGGTCATCCATTCCGAGAAGACCATCCGCGAGCCGCAAAGCAACGCGGTGCGCTCGGTCTTCGAGATCCATCACGACAACCCGCTGTTCGCCCGCGTCGCGCGTGATGAGCGGGTCGCCGGCATCGCCCGATTCATCCTCGGTGGCGATGTCTACATCCACCAGTCGCGGATGAACTTCAAACCCGGCTTCACCGGCAAGGAGTTCTACTGGCACTCGGATTTCGAGACCTGGCACATCGAGGACGGCATGCCGCGCATGCGTGCGCTGAGCGCCTCGATCCTGCTGACCGACAACTTCGCCCATAACGGCCCGCTGATGCTGATGCCCGGCTCGCACCGCCACTATGTGCGCTGCGTCGGCGAGACGCCCGAGAACCACTACCAGCAGTCGCTGCGCAAGCAGGAATACGGCGTGCCGGACGATAACAGCCTCACCGAGCTGGCCGAGCGCTTCGGCATCGACACGGCCATCGCGCCGGCCGGCAGCGTGGTGTTCTTCGACTGCAACACCATGCATGGCTCCAACGGCAACATCACGCCCAGCGCCCGCAGCAACCTGTTCTACGTCTACAACCACGTGGACAACGCCCTGCAGGCGCCTTTCTGCGACCGGCCGCCACGGCCGGCCTTCGTGGCCGAGCGCAAGGACTTCAGCCCGCTCGCCATCCAGCCGGAACAGTACCGCTGATGCGCACGCAGGCCCGGCGGACCGGGCCTGCCGTCAACCGGGCCACGCCCGAGCACGGACGACTCAATTCACCAAGACGGAACGCTGCGAACCATGCATACCGTAGAAAAGATCGGCGGCACGTCCATGAGCCGCTTCCAGGAAGTTCTGGACAACCTTCTCATCGGCGAACGCCAGGGGCCTGAGCTCTATCAGCGCGTGTTCGTCGTCTCCGCCTACAGCGGCATGACCAACCTGCTGCTGGAGCACAAGAAGACCGGCGAGCCCGGCGTCTACCAGCGCTTCGCCGACGCCAGCAACGAAGAGGCCTGGCTCGATGCGCTCGAGCAGGTCCGCGCGCAGATGCTGGCCAAGAACACCGAGCTGTTCGACAGCGCCTTCGAGCGCCAGCAGGCCAACCACTTCGTCAACCAGCGGCTCGACGATGCCAGCGACTGCATGCGCAGCCTGCAACGGGTCTGCGCATACGGGCATTTCCAGCTCGGCGAGCACCTGATGAAGGTGCGCGAGATGCTGGCCTCGCTCGGCGAAGCGCACAGCGCCTTCAACACCGTGCTGGCGCTCAAGCACCGCGGCGTCAACGCCCGCCTGGTCGACCTCACCGGCTGGCACATGGACGCACCGCTGCCGTTCGAGCAGATGATCAGCCACAGCTTCGAAGACGTGGACCTGTCCCGCGAGCTGGCCGTCGCCACCGGCTACACGCACTGCACCGAAGGGCTGATGAACACCTTCGACCGCGGCTACAGCGAGATCACCTTCGCCCAGATCGCCGCGGCCACCGGCGCGCGCGAGGCGATCATCCACAAGGAATTCCACCTGTCCTCGGCCGACCCGAACCTGGTCGGCGCCGACAAGGTGGTCACCATCGGCCGCACCAACTACGACGTCGCCGACCAGCTGTCGAACCTCGGCATGGAGGCCATCCACCCGAAGGCGGCCAAGAACCTGCGCCGCGCCGGCATCGAGCTGCGCATCAAAAATGCCTTCGAGCCGGACCACGCCGGCACGCTCATCAGCCAGGACTACAAGAGCGAGAAGCCCTGCGTGGAGATCATCGCCGGGCGCAAGGACGTCTTCGGCATCGAGGTGTTCGACCAGGAAATGCTCGGCGACGTCGGCTACGACATCGAGATCACCAAGCTGCTCAAGCAGCTCAAGCTGTACGTGGTGAACAAGGATTCGGACGCCAACAGCATCACCTACTACGCCTCCGGCTCGCGCAAGCTGATCAACCGCGCGGCCAAGCTGATCGAGGAGCGCTACCCGGCGGCCGAGGTCACGGTGCACAACGTCGCCATCGTCTCGGCCATCGGCTCGGACCTGAAGGTCAAGGGCATCCTGCACAAGACGGTCGCCGCGCTGGCGAGCGCCGGCATCAGCATCCAGGCGATTCATCAGTCGATCCGCCAGGTCGAGATGCAGTGCGTGGTCAACGAGGAAGACTACGCCGCCGCCGTCGCGGCGCTGCACCGCGGGCTGATCGAGCCGGAGAACCACGGCGACGTGATCGCCGCGGCCTGAGCCATCGCCTCGTCGCCCGCCCCATGCGCCGGGCGGGCGGCGTGCTTGATTCAAATCAACGGCGCTGCGCCCGGACTGCCGTAGCCTCGCCGGCTTTTGCCGGTGCCGACGCCATGACCCGACTCGCCCCACCCGAACTGCTGTGCCCGGCCGGCACGCTGAAAGCCATGCGCTACGCCTTCGCCTACGGCGCCGATGCCGTCTACGCCGGGCAGCCGCGCTACAGCCTGCGGGTGCGCAACAACGAGTTCGACCACGCCAACCTGGCCCTGGGTATCGGCGAGGCCCACGCGCAGGGCAAGCGCTTCTACGTGGTGGTCAACATCGCCCCGCACAACGCCAAGCTGAGGACCTTCCTCCAGGATCTCGAGCCGGTGGTGGCGATGGGGCCGGATGCGCTGATCATGTCCGATCCGGGGCTGATCATGCTGGTTCGCGAGCATTTCCCGGAGCAGGCCATCCACCTCTCGGTGCAGGCCAACGCGGTGAACTGGGCGACGGTCAGGTTCTGGCAGACGCAGGGCATCAGCCGCGTGATCCTGTCGCGCGAACTGTCGCTCGAGGAGATCGCCGAGATCCGCCAGCGCGTGCCGGAGATGGAGCTGGAAGTGTTCGTCCACGGCGCGCTGTGCATGGCCTACTCCGGCCGCTGCCTGCTGTCGGGCTACATCAACCGCCGCGACCCGAACCAGGGCACCTGCACCAACGCCTGCCGCTGGGAATACAAGACGCACGAGGCCAGGGAAGACGAACTCGGCAACGCGGTGCAGCGCTACCAGCCCATCGCCGTGCAGCCGGCCGAGCCGACCCTCGGCGCCGGCGCACCGACCGATCAGGTCTTTCTGCTCGAAGACGTCAGCCGCCCCGGCGAATTCATGGAGGCGACCGAGGACGAGCACGGCACCTACATCATGAATTCCAAGGACCTGCGCGCGGTGCAGCACGTCGAGCGGCTGGCCGCGATGGGCGTGCATTCGCTGAAGATCGAGGGGCGGACCAAGAGCCACTACTACGTGGCGCGCACCGCCCAGGTCTACCGCAAGGCCATCGACGATGCGGTCGCGGGGCGCCCGTTCGACCGGTCGCTGATGGACACCCTCGAATCGCTCGCCCACCGCGGCTACACCGAGGGCTTCCTGCGCCGGCACGTGCATGACGAGTATCAGAACTACGAGCGCGGCTTCTCGCTCTCCGAGCGCCAGCAGTTCGTCGGCGAGCTGACCGGCGCGCGGCGGGGCGCACTGGCCGAAGTGAAGGTGAAGAACCGCTTCGCCGTCGGCGACAGGCTGGAGCTGATGACGCCGCACGGCAACCTCAACTTCCGACTTGAGCATCTGGAGAAGGGCAATGGCGAAGCCACCGCGTGCGCGCCGGGCGATGGCCATGTCCTCTGGCTGCCGGTGCCCGAGCCCGTCTCGCTGGACCACGCCCTGCTGATGCGCGAGCTGGACGGCGGAACCACCCGCGGCTGATGCCATCCATGCGGTGCGATGCAGCCATGCGTCGAAATCCGCTGCGGTTACCACCCGACGGCCTCGCGGCTGAGCGGCCGGCGGCAATGCTTCGGCGCTAGCGAAGCAACTGCACGAAGCGCACGGCCTCGACCGGCGGGCTGAGCAGGTAACCCTGGATCTCGTCGCAGCCCTGCGCGCGCAGGAAGTCGCGTTGCGGTTCGGTCTCCACGCCCTCGGCGACCACCTTCAGCTCCAGGCTGTGGGCCATGGCGATGATGGCGCGAACGATCGCCGCGTCCTCGCCGCACTGGTCGAGCTCGGCCACGAACGCCCGGTCGATCTTCACGTAGTCCACCGGGAAGCGCTTGAGGTAGCTGAGCGATGAATAGCCGGTGCCGAAGTCGTCGATGGCCAGGCTCACGCCCAGCTCGCGCAGCTGGCGGCAGGTGGTGATGGCGTTCTCGACGTCGTCGAGCAGCTGGCTCTCGGTCAGCTCCAGTTCCAGCAGTCGCGCCGGCAGGCCGGTGTCGTCCAGGACCTGGCGTACCAGGGTGACGAGGTTGCCCTGGCGCAGCTGCTTGGCCGACAGATTGACCGAAACACGGATCTCGCCAGTGCCGTCCTGCTGCCAGCGACGCGCCTGGGCGCAGGCCTTGCGCAGCACGGTTTCGCCGAGCGGAATGATCAGGCCGGTTTCTTCGGCCAGCGGAATGAAGTGCCCCGGCGCGATCAGGCCCTGGTGCGGATGGCGCCAGCGCACCAGCGCCTCGGCGGCGTCGATGTAGTCGTCCGCCAGGCGCATGCGTGGTTGGTAGAAGACTTCGAGCTGATCCTCGTCGAGCGCCTTGCGCAGCTGATTCTCCAGTTGCAGCGTCTCGATGCTCGCCAATTGCAGGCGGTCGGTGAAGAACTGCAGCGTGTTGCCTCCCAGGTGTTTGGCGTGCTGCATGGCGGTGTCCGCCTGACGCAGCAGGACGATCGCCTCGCGGGCGTTGTCCGGCATCAGCGTGGCGCCGATCGAGGCGCTGACCACCAGTTCGTGCCCGTCGATGATCACCGGCTGGCGAATGCGCTTGAGCAGGCGCGTGCCCAGGTGCACCAGGCCCGAAAGGCTGCCATAGGCTTCGAGCAGGACGACGAACTCGTCGCCGGACAGGCGCGCCAGGGTGTCGGCGTCCGGCAGCACCTGGCTGATGCGCCGCGCGATCTCCTTGAGCAGCTCGTCGGCGATTTCATGGCCGAGGCTTTCGTTGAGCGTCTTGAAGCGGTCCAGGTCCAGGTGCAGCACCGCCAGGTTGCGGCCGCTGCGGCGCACGCGCTGGCAGGCTTCATCGAGCCGTTCCTTGAGCAGGCTGCGGTTGGCCAGCCCGGTCAGCTCGTCGTAGTGGGTCAGGTAGCGCAGCCGCTCCTCGACCTGGCGGCGGATGGTCAGGTCGGTCAGGAAGCCGACGATGTTGGCGATACGCCCGGCCTCGTCATGCACGACGCGCATTTGCAGCCATTGCGGGTAGGTTTCGCCGTTCTTGCGCAGCTCCAGCTGCTCGCCTTGCCAGCTGCCGTCGCGCTCGAGCATCTCGCGCATCTCGCCGTAGCGCGCGCGGGTCGCTTCGGAGGCGAACAGGCGGGTCACGCGGCGCCCCAGCAGCTCGTCTCGGGTGAAGCCCGACAGCGTGCAGCAGGCCTCGTTGATCGCCAGCACGCGGTACTGATCGTCGAGGATCACGATGCCCTCGCTGGCCGCTTCGAACACGGTCGCGGCCAGGCGCTGCTGCTCGATCTGCTGACGGGTGGCGGTGATGTCGCGGCGGGTGCCGATCATGCGCCTGACCCGGCCCTGCTCGTCACGCTCGATGGCCCGGCCGCGGTCTTCGATCCACAGCCAGGGACCGTCCGGCGTGCGCGCGCGGTACTCGGCGACATAGACGTCGGTGCGGCCCTTGAGGTGATCGATCAGCGCCTGGCGCACGGGCAGGAGATCGTCCGGGTGGACTTCGGGTCGCAGTGGATGGCTGTTTTCCGGCTCGCCGACGCCGAAGCGGATCGCCATCCGCGAGTGGTGGACGCTGCCTTCGGCGAGGTTCCAGTCCCACAGGCCCAGGCCGCTGGCTTCGAGCGCCAGGTTCAGGCGGGTCTCGCTCTGGCTCAGGTCGCAGGCGGCACGCGCCAGCTCGGCGGTGCGTTCGACCACCCGCTGTTCGAGCCCTTCGTAGGCATCGCGCAGCTCCTGCTCGGCCCGCCGCCGTTGCTGCACTTCATGGGCCAGCTCGGTGTTGAGGCCTTCGGCGTCCGCCCGGGCGCGCTGCAACACCTGGATCAGGCCGGCGTTCTGCTGGCGCTGGACGAGGTTGCTGCCGATCAGCCGGTTGATCTGCCAGGCGACGATGCTCAGGGTGCCGAGCAGCACCAGCGTCAGCTCGCCCCAGCCGTGTTGCAGCGGGTAGGGGCTGGTCACCAGCCCGAGGCCCGCCGGCAGCAGGCAGGGGACGGCAAAGAAGAAGAACGCCCGCAGGTTGACGGCGTAGGCGATGCTGGCGATCAGCACCACCGAGCCGATCAGCCCGTAGCTCATGACCTGCACCGAGAAGTCATCGGGCGGGACCAGGCGCAGGATCGCGTAGGCCAGGGAGAGCGCCGCGGCGATGCTGCCGAAGGTGAAGAAGGTCTTCCAGCGAGGCGCGGCCAGTTCGGCGTCGGGCGTGCGACGCACCACCCGCGCCTGGTGCAGCCGCATCAGCGCCAGCGCGGTCACCGACAGCCACCAGACACCCAGCTCCAGCGGCGACGCATGATGACGAAGCAGCAACACGCAGAGCACGCCGATCACCAGCATCAGGCAAGCCGGCACCTGCGCGCCCTGAAACAGCAGGCGGGTGCATTCGGCGCGCAGGTCGAAGCCGGTGTCGACGTCCGCCAGGGAAGACGCTTGCGCGGCGGCGATGGAAGGGGATCGGCTGGTCAAGGGAGCACGTCTCTCCAGATGCGGTGGAAGAGTGCAGCATCATGGCACGATGACAGCGCTTCTCGTCCCGCGAATAAAAGCCCATAGCCACGGCGAGGGCAAGACCGGGGCGACAGCCGTTGGACAGCGCCGCGAGCCATTCGCATCCGTTGCGGCTAGAATGCCGCGATGCACGACGACCTTTCCCTCCTCCTGAATTCCCTGAACGATGCCCAGCGCCAGGCCGTGGCCGCGTCGCTGGGCCGGCAACTGGTGCTGGCCGGCGCAGGTTCCGGCAAGACCCGCGTGCTGGTTCATCGCATCGCCTGGCTGCACCAGGTCGAGCGCGCCTCGCTGCACTCGATCCTGGCGGTCACTTTCACCAACAAGGCCGCCGCCGAGATGCGCCAGCGCATCGAGCAGCTGCTCGGCGTCAACCCGCAGGGGATGTGGGTCGGCACCTTCCACGGCCTCGCCCACCGGCTGCTGCGCGCGCACTGGCGCGAGGCGAAGCTGGCCGAGAACTTCCAGATCCTCGATTCCGACGACCAGCAGCGGCTGGTCAAGCGCGTGATACGCGAACTGGGGCTGGATGAACAGCGCTGGCCGGCGCGCCAGGCCCAGTGGTGGATCAACGGGCAGAAGGACGAAGGCCTGCGCCCGCAGCACATCCAGGCCGCCGGCGACCTGTTCCTCGCCACCCAGGTGAAGATCTACGAGGCCTACGAAGCGGCCTGCGCCCGTGCCGGGGTGATCGACTTCTCCGAACTGCTGCTGCGCGCGCTGGACCTCTGGCGCGACCATCCGGGCCTGCTCGACCACTACCAGCGGCGCTTCCGCCACGTGCTGGTTGACGAATTCCAGGACACCAACGCCGTCCAGTACGCCTGGCTGCGCCTGCTGGCCAAGGGCGGCGAGAGCCTAATGGTGGTCGGCGACGACGACCAGTCGATCTACGGCTGGCGCGGCGCCCGCATCGAGAACCTGCAGCAGTTCAGCCAGGATTTCGCCGACGCCGAGCTGATCCGCCTGGAGCAGAACTACCGCTCCACCGCCTGCATCCTCAAGGCCGCCAATACGCTGATCGCCAACAACCAGGGACGGCTCGGCAAGGAGCTGTGGACCGAGGGCTGCGAAGGCGAGCCGATCAGCCTGTATGCCGCCTTCAACGAACACGACGAGGCGCGCTACGTCGTCGAAAGCATCGAGAGCGCGATCAAGAAGGACGGCCTCGCGCGCAGCGAGATCGCCATCCTCTACCGCTCCAATGCCCAGTCGCGGGTGCTGGAAGAGGCGCTGCTGCGCGAGAAGATCCCGTACCGCATCTATGGCGGCCAGCGCTTCTTCGAGCGCGCCGAGATCAAGAATGCGATGGCCTACCTGCGGCTGATCCAGACGCGCGACAACGACGCGGCGCTGGAGCGGGTGATCAACGTGCCGGCGCGCGGCATCGGCGAGAAGACCGTCGAGACGCTGCGCGAATTCGCCCGTAGCCAGAATCTGTCGATGTGGGCCGCGCTGCACCAGGCGGTCGGCACCAAGACGGTGTCCGGTCGCGCCGCCAGTGCGCTGAACGGCTTCGTCGAGCTGGTCGACACCCTGGCGCTGAAGACCGAGGGCATGGCGCTGCACAGCATGACCCAGCTGGTCGTCGAGCAGTCCGGCCTGCTGGCCTTCCACCGCGACGAAAAGGGCGACAAGGGCCAGGCGCGGGTCGAGAACCTGGAAGAACTGGTTTCCGCCGCACGGGCCTTCGAGGTCTACGACGAGGACGAATACGCCTCGCCGCTGGCGGCCTTCCTCGACCATGCCTCGCTGGAGGCCGGCGAGCAGCAGGCCGGCGATTTCGAGGACAGCATCCAGCTGATGACGCTGCACAGCGCTAAGGGTCTGGAGTTCCCGCTGGTGTTCCTGGTCGGCATGGAAGAGGGCCTGTTCCCGCACAAGATGAGCCTGGAAGAGCCCGGCCGGCTGGAAGAGGAACGCCGCCTGGCCTACGTCGGCATCACCCGCGCCATGCAGCAGCTGGTACTGACCTACGCCGAGACCCGCCGCCTGTACGGCAGCGAGACGTACAACAAGGTCTCGCGCTTCGTCCGGGAATTGCCGCCGTCGCTGATCCAGGAAGTGCGGCTGAACAACACGGTCAGCCGCAGCTTCGGCAGCCGGGTCAGCGTCGGCTCGCTGTTCGACGGCGCCGGCGTGCCGGAAACACCCTTCAACCTCGGGCAGCGCGTGCGGCATTCGCTGTTCGGCGAAGGCACCATCCTGAATTTCGAAGGCGCTGGCGCGCAGGCGCGCGTGCAGGTGAACTTCGAAAACGAAGGCAGCAAGTGGCTGATGCTCAGCTACGCCAAGCTCGAAGCGCTCTAGCGCGCAGATCCTCCCGTCGGCTGCGGCCGACGGGATTGCCCCGTCGCCTCTGACGTGGCATCTATGGCGAACGACCTTCGCCAGGGAGAGCCGGATCCGACCGGCGATACGTCGCTTTCACAAGAAGCACGTTCAGGACGGGCCAGACCTTCGCCCGTCTCGGAAGGCGGTTCGCGCCGCCCGTGCATGACAAAAAAACGACCACATTCGGAGACATCATGAATCGCCGCCACCTGTTCGGCGCTGCCGCTGCGTTGCTCGCCACCCTTGGGCTCGCCGGTTGCAAAGACGACACCCCCGCTCCTGAAACACAGGCCGCCGCCCAGGCCGAAGCGCCTGCGGAGCAGAAGACCTACCACTGGAAGATGGTCACCGCCTGGCCGAAGAACTACCCGGGCCTGGGCACCGGTGCCGAGCGCATCGCCGAGCGCATCACCGCCATGAGCGGCGGCCGGCTGACCGTCAAGGTCTATGCCGCCGGCGAGCTGGTTCCGGCGCTCGAAGTCTTCGATTCGGTTTCGCGCGGCACCGCCGAGATGGGCCACGGCGCGGCCTACTACTGGCGCGGCAAGGTGCCGACGGCCCAGTACTTCACCTCGATTCCGTTCGGCCTGTCGACGATGGAAATGAACGCCTGGCTCACCCACGGCGGCGGTCAGGCGCTGTGGGAAGAGGCCTACGCGCCCTACGGCGTGAAGCCGATGGCGGCCGGCAACTCCGGCATGCAGATGGGCGGCTGGTTCAACAAGGAAATCAACTCGCTCGAAGACCTCCAGGGCCTGAAACTGCGCATGCCGGGCCTCGGCGGCGAGGTGATGTCGCGCCTCGGCGCGACCGTCGTCAACCTGCCCGGTGGCGAGGTGTTCACCGCCATGCAGACCGGCGCGATCGACGCGACCGACTGGGTGAGTCCGTACAACGACCTGGCCTTCGGTCTGCACAAGGCCGCGAAGTACTACTACTACCCGTCCTGGCAGGAACCGCAGGCGATCATCGAGATGCTGGTCAACAAGCAGGCCTTCGACAGCCTGCCGGCCGACCTCCAGGCGATCGTCACCGAGGCCGCCCTGGCAGCCAACCAGGCGATGCTCAACGACTACGTCTACAACAACGCGCTGGCGCTCGAAGAGCTGAAGAAGCAGGGCGTGCAGCTCAAGCGCTTCCCCGACGAAGTGCTGGCGGCGATGAAGACCGAGTCCGAGTCGGTGCTGGGCGAGTTGGCCGCGCAGAGCGAGCTGAACGGCCGCATCTGGGCCTCGCTCAAGGCCTTCCAGGCGCAGGCCGAGCCGATGCAGGCGATCACCGAGCAGCAGCTGTACAACTGGCGCTGATCGCCGGTTACCGCTCGACCGGCCGGCGCGGATGATGCGCCGGCCGGCTTGAACCTCCCTCCCGTACCCGGTTCGAAACCTCAAGGCTGCAACAGCCGTTTTTTCGTTTCGCCACCGGATTTCGTCATGACCTTTCTCCAGTGGATGGCCGTTCTTGGCCTCCTGTTGCTGATTCTCGCGCTGGCATCGGCCTACCTGCGCTGGCTGCCGGTCACCACCTCGGTGATCTACCTGGGCTTCGGGGCGCTGATCGGCGGGCTGGGGATAGGCTTCTGGCAGATCGACTTCATCCACATCGCCGACTGGCTGGTGCACCTGGCGGAGGTCGCCGTGCTGGTGTCGCTGTTCATCAGCGGGCTGAAACTGCGCCTGCCGCTCGGCGACCCGGCCTGGCGCAGCGCCTTCATGCTGGCGGGGCCGGTGATGGTGGCCTGCATCGCCGGCGTCGCGGCGCTGTGCCATTACCTGTTCGGCCTCGGCTGGGGCGTCGCGGTGCTGATCGGCGCCATCCTGGCACCGACCGACCCGGTGCTCGCCAGCCTGGTGCAGGTCAACGATGCGCGCGACAGCGACCGGCTGCGCTACGGGCTGTCCGGCGAGGCGGGCTTCAACGACGGCACTGCCTTTCCGTTCGTCATCTTCGGCCTGCTGCTGCTCGAGCACGAAAGCCTGGGCGGCGGCTGGCTCGGCGAGTGGGCCTTGTCACGGCTGCTCTGGGCGATCCCGGCGGGCCTGCTGGTCGGCTACCTGCTCGGACGCCTGATCGGCCACCTGGCGATCTACCTGCGGGCGCGGCATGCGGACACCTCGATGTCGCCCAACGATTCGCTGGCGCTTGCGCTGATCGCGCTGGCCTATGTCGGTGCGGAGCTGATCGAGGGCTGGGGGTTTCTCGCCGTCTTCGCCGCCGGGCTCGGCCTGCGCCATGCCGAATTCGCCGCCGCCAATGCCTCGACGCTGCCGTCCGAGGAGCTGGTCCGCAAGGCCGTGCCGCACCTCGCCGAGGCCGGCTCCGCGCCGCGTGAGCTGCCGCTTCAGGGCCATCGGCCGGACGAGCCGAGCATCGCCGCCGGCGTGTTGGTGGGCGACATGCTGACCTTCGGCGGACAACTCGAGCGCAGCCTGGAAGTGGTACTGGTGACCTTGCTGGGCGTGGTCATTTCGGCGCATTGGGACTGGCGCGCGATTCCGCTGGCGCTGGCGCTGTTCGTCGTGATCCGGCCGCTGTGCGTGTTCCTGCTGGTGCCGGGGAGTATGCTCGATCGGCCCCAGCGGCTGCTCGCCGGCTGGTTCGGCATCCGCGGCATCGGCAGCCTTTATTACCTGGCCTATGCCATCACGCATGGGCTGCTGCCGGAGGAATCGGAGCAAATCGTGCCGCTGGTGCTGTCCGTCGTGGCGCTGAGCATTCTGGTGCACGGCTTGAGCACCCAGCCGCTGCTATCGCTGTACGAACGCCGTCGCGGCTCGACTCGCGACGAGCCGAACTGACCGTTGCCCCTTTGCCCTCGAGGATTCCGCCATGCGCTTGCCGTTGCCGCTCCTGATGCTGACGCTCCTGGCCGGTTGCGCCGGCCCGCTGCCCAAGCCCGACCCGGACATGGCCTGGGTCGAGCTGCGCGCGCCGGGACGCGACTCCTTCATGGCGCAGCGCCTGGACGGCAGGCGGCTCGACGATGGCCGTTACTTCCAGGTGCCGCCCGGCAAGCACCGGCTCGAAGCCAGCTACGAATACGAGGTCAGCGGCGGCGGCTCGATCCACAACGAGCCGCAGTTCATCCGCTGCCGGATGGACGTCACCTACGACGACTTCCGGGCCGGCGAGCGCTACCTGTTCGAAGCCCATGCGATGGGATTCACCCCGGTGGTGCGGCTGCGAGGGCCGGACGGCGAGGTGATCGCCGAGGCCGAACGGTCGCTGTGCCTGTGACGGGGTTGCGTTAGCGCGCGGCGCCCGCATATCCAAGGGTCCTACGGAGGTAACGACATGACCCGACTTTCCGACACCCGCTTCTCCACGCTGGACCTCGCGCCGATCCGCGATGACGGCGACGCCGCCCAGGCCCTGCGCAACTCGCTGGCGCTGGCGCAGCACGTCGAGCGCCTGGGCTTCGAGCGCTTCTGGGTGGCCGAGCACCACAACATGGATGGCATCGCCAGTTCCGCCACCGCCGTGCTGATCGGCTACCTGGCCGGCGGCACCTCGCGCATCCGCGTCGGTTCAGGCGGCGTGATGCTGCCCAACCACGCACCGCTGGTCATCGCCGAGCAGTTCGGCACGCTCGCGGCGCTCTATCCGGGCCGGATCGACCTGGGGCTGGGTCGCGCGCCGGGTGCCGACCAGTTCACCGCGCGCGCATTGCGGCGCGACCGGCTGGGCAGCGCCGACGACTTTCCACAAGACGTGGAAGAGCTGGAATTCCTGCTCGGCCCGCGCCAGGACGGCCAACGCGTGATCGCCATGCCGGGCGTCGGCAGCCAGGTGCCGATCTGGCTGCTCGGCTCCAGCCTGTTCAGCGCGCAGCTGGCGGCGGCCAAGGGCCTGCCGTATGCCTTCGCCTCGCATTTCGCGCCGCGTTACGTGCACGAGGCCATTCGCCTCTACCGTGAGAATTTCAAACCCTCGGCCGTGCTCGACAAGCCCTACGTGATGCTCGGCGTGCCGCTGCTGGCGGCCGACACCGACGAACGCGCCGAATACCTGGCCACCAGCGTCTACCAGCGCATCCTCGCGCTGATCCGCGGCCAGAGCCTGGTGATGCGCCCGCCAGTCGAGAGCATGAAGGCGCTATGGCTGCCGCACGAGCAGGAGGCGGTCGGCAGCTTCCTCGGCATGGCGGTGATCGGCAGCCCGGAGAAGGTCCGCGCGCGGCTCGAGGTGCTGCTGGAGCAGACCGGCGCCGACGAGCTGATCTTCACCTGCGACTTCTACGATCCCGAAGACCGCCACCGCTCGTTCGAAATCGCCGCCGGCCTGCGCTAGCCACAGGCGCTCCGGGGTCCGTGAAAGCGTGATCGCCGGAGTGCCGGCCACCGGGCCACCGCGCCACCGGTCCGCTACTGCCCCCACTTGCCGCTGCGCTTCATCACGCCCCAGTTGTGCTTGCTGCGCGAAAACCACTGCCACAGCCCGCGCACCCGCCAGAGGGTGTTGAGCTGGCGGTAGCCGAAGTTTTCCAGGATCGCCATCAGGAACAGCTGGAGCATGTCGCGCCGTCGGCTGTAGACCCGGAACGACAGCGTCTCCAGCAGCAGGCCGTTGACCGACAGCAGGATGCCCATGCCGATCGCCACCAGCAGGAAGGCCGCCAGCGCCGTGTAGGACACCGCGCCCAGCGCGAAGCCGGCGATCATGAACACGTAGCCGACGAGTTCGATCAGCGGCCCCAGCCACTCGAACAGGGCCATGAACGGCCAGGCCAGCCAGCCGGCCGCGCCGCCGCGCCGGGACAGCGGCAGCCGCACGTGACGCACCAGGCTCTCGGCCAGCCCGCGCTGCCAGCGGCTGCGCTGGCGGCCAAGGGTGCCGAGGTCTTCGGGGCATTCGGTCCAGCAGATCGGGTCGGGCAGGTAGCGGATGCGGTAGGGAATCTTCGCCGCGCGGTGATAGCGGTGCAGGCGCACCACCAGCTCCATGTCCTCGCCGACCGTATCGGTGCGGTAGCCGCCGACCGCCATCACCCGCTCGCGGTCGAACAGCCCGAAGGCGCCGGAGATGATCAGCACCGCGTTCATCGGCGACCAGCCCAGCCGCCCGAACAGGAAGGCGCGCAGGTATTCGACGATCTGGAAGCGCGCCAGCCAGTTGCCCGGCAGGCCGGCCTTGATGAGAAAGCCGCCGCGCACCTGCGAGCCGTTGGCGATGCGCACGGTGCCGCCGGCGGCGACGGTGCGCTCGTCCTCGAGAAAGGGCTGCACCACCCGCAGCAGGCTGTCGCGCTGGAGGATGGAGTCGGCGTCGACGCCGCAGAACAGCCCGTGCCGCGCGGCATTGATGCCGGCATTGAGCGCGTCGGCCTTGCCGCCGTTCGCCTTGTCGATGACCCGCAGGTTGGCATAGCGCCGCGAGCGGTAGATGCCCAGCACCGGCTTGTGCTCGACCGCCTGGCGCAGCGGCTCGGGGTGCGGCTCGAGCTCGAACTCGGCCATCAGGACGGCCAGCGTCTGGTCCTTCGAGCCGTCATTGATCACCACGACCTCGAAGTCCGGGTATTGCAGTTGGAGCATCGAGCGCACCGAGGTGCGGATGGTCGCCTCCTCGTTGTAGGCCGGCATCAGGATCGAAACCGGCGGCTCCACGCCCAGGTACGGCGCGACCTCGCCGGTCTCGGCACGCTCGCGCAGGTAGCTCGTCAGGCTGATCATCGACAGCGCGTTGAGCAGCAGGTACATGCCGTTGAGCAGCAGGAAGTAGAGGATGAAGCCCAGTTGCGCCCACCAGGTCCAGTCGACGGTCATGCCGGCATCTCCGCGATGGCGCGGCGCAGGGCGTCCTGCCCGTAGCGATCGGTGACCTGGTCGAGCAACCTTTCCAACCGCTCGGGCGTCGCGCCGGGTAGGGCGGCCAGGGCATCGGCGGTGGCCTGCCGGACCCACCAGCTGCGGTCGGCCAGCAAGGGCAGCAGCACCTCCGCGTCGGTGGCGCGCGCCTGCTGGCGGAAGGCGCCGATGGCCTTGAGGCGCACGCCCGGGTCCTCGTGGCGCAGCGCGCGGACGATTCGCTCGCGGTCGCGCGGGTCGCCCAGTTCGCACAGGCATTCGAGGGCGGCCTGCAATTCCTCGCCCGTGCCGCCGTCGTCCAGCCGGGCGCGTGACCAGGGCGCGGCATGGCGCGGCTCGGCCCAGCTCAGCAAGCCCACCAGGCGCTGGCGTACCGAGGGCTCGGCGCCGACCAGCACGGTGAGGATCGGCGCCGTCACCGCCTGGGTGCCGGCCTGCTGGCACAGGCTGGACAGTCGCGGCATGGCCCAGTCGCGGCGGGTCGTCGCCAGGGGCAGCAGCAGTTGCATGGCGCGCGAGGCATCCATCGCGACCAGGGTTTGCGCCGCCGCCAGCGAGACGATGGCGCTGCGGTTGGTCACCAGCGGCTGCACGGCGTCCCAGTGGCGCGGCTCGGCCAGGTAGCGCAGGCAGGTCAGGCCGACCAGACGGCTGCGCACCCGGCCCTGCAACAGGCCCAGCACATAGGCCTCCAGCCCCAGCGCCTGCAACGCGCGATTCATGCGCTCACGCGCGGCGCCGCGCAGTTGCAGCTGCGTGCGGTTCCACTGCATGACGAACCAGAAGCGCTGCCCGCGCGCGAGCGGCGGGTGCTCGGGGGCGTCGTCGCTCAGGCTGCACAGCGCGAAGTACGGGCGCCAGGCCTCGTTGAAGCGTTGGCGGCGGCGCTGCCGACGGGCGGAGACTTCCGCCAGCAGCAGCACGTGGACCATCACCAGCAGCGTGATCAGTGCCAGCGCGAGCGCGGTGTAGACGGCCGCGCGCAGGATGAAGTCGTCCGGCAGCCAGGCCTGCCACAGCGACGGCAACGGGCTGCGGCACAGCCAATCGGGACAGGCGAGCGCGTCAAAAGGCATGGCGCAGCCCCAGCTGCACCCAGTCGCGCGTGTAGAGGTCGCCCTGCTCGTGGCGGCCGAATTCCCAGGTCAGCGCCCAGCGCGTGTCGAACCAGTGGCGCCCTTGCAGGCTGACGGCGCGCACGTCGCTGGTCAGCAGCCGCTGCCCCTCCACCGCTTCTTCCTCGCCGAAGGTTCCGCGCAGGCCGAGGTAGCTCAGGCCGTCGTAGTAATAGTCGAGCGACAGGTCGTGGCCGATCGGCGTGCCGGCGTTGGAGACATCGGTGATGTTGAGGGTGTAGCCGGCGCGCCAGTCGTTCCAGTAGCGCTCGACCGACAGCGCCAGGCGGTCGACGCGGCTGGTCGCGTATTCGGTACGCCGCACGCTGGCGGCGCCGAGGAAGCCGGCCGGCAGACGCCGTTGCAGGCGCAGGTCGGCATGCCATTTCGGCAGGAAGAAGGGGTCGTGCTGGTAGCCGACTTCCGGTTGCAGCGTCCAGTTCTCGTCCAACGCGATCACCGCGCCGAGCTCGAGGCCCGGGTCCCAGTCACCGAAGCGCTGTTCGCGCAGCAGCGCGCCGTACCAGCCAAGCCCTTCGGCACGGGTCGAGACGTAGTCGAGCCGCTGGGTCTGCCAGTCGTCGAAGCCGCTGTCCAGATCGTCGGTGCGGTACGACAGCTCCAGCTCATGGCGTCGCTCGGCCTGCGGCTGGACGGGCTGCCCGGCGATGGTCACCGGCGTGCTGAGCGCGGCGCGCGCCTGCTGCATGACTTGCTGGACCAGGGCGTACTCCGGCGCCAGCGTCGCGGCGCGCTCCAGCGGCACCATCGCCGCCTGCGGGCGGTCGGCCCAGAGCAATGCCTGGCCTTTGCCAAGCAGGTAGTCGGCATTGTCAGGGTCGCCGGCCAGCAACCGCTCGTAGAGCGGCAGGGCGTCCAGCGGCCGGCCCTGCCAGGCGAGCACGCGGGCCAGCAGGAAGCGCGCTTCGGCATCCTCCGGTCGCTCGGCGAGGTGCCGTTCCAGCGTGGCGCGCGCGGCATCGAGCTGCTGGTTCTCGACCTGCTGGCGAGCGGTCTCGAGGTTGGCGAAGGCAAGCGCCGGGAGCAGCGCGAGGAGGAGGGCGAACGGGCGAGCGAGCGTCAACGCGGCCTCCGGATCAGGCGGCGGATGCGGGCCAGCAGCTCCTCGGGCTGGAAGGGCTTGGTGACGTAATCGTCCGCGCCCAGCTCCAGCGCGCGGACGATGTCCACTTCGCGCGCCTTGGCGGTCAGCATCAGCACCGGCACCGAATCCCAGCCGGGCTGCGCGCGCAGCCGTTCGACCAGTTCGAGGCCGTCGTGGTAGGGCAGCATGATGTCCATCAGCACCAGGTTCGGCACCGCGCCGGTGGTGATGTAGTCCAGCGCCTGGCGGCCGTCGGCGGCATGTTCGACACCGAAGCCCTGGCGTTCGAGCATGAAGCGGATCAGGAAGGCGATGTCCTCTTCGTCTTCCACCATCAGGATGCGCAGATCGTTTGCATCGCTCACGGCGATTCCCCTTGCGACGTGGCCGGCGGTCCCGGCCAGTGAGACAGGTAGTGCTGGATCAGTGCGGCCAGCTCGCTGCCGTCGTGGCGCGACTTGACCAGGCGGCGCAGCACCAGGTGATTTTCCGCGGCCGGTTCGTCGAGCGCGGAGAAGATGATGACCGGGATCGGCGGATCGTTTCGTGACAGGTCGTCGAGCAGCTCGGAGCCGTCGCCGTCCGGCAGCATCAGGTCCAGCAGCACCAGCTCGTGTGGCCGCTGCGCCAGCTGCTCACGCGCTTCGGCCACGCTGCCGGCGCTCCACAGGTCGGCATCCAGCCCGGCGAGCTGACTGGCGACCAGCGTGCGCAGGTCGGGGTCGTCCTCGACGTGCAGGATGTTCGGCCGCTGGCCCGGCACCAGGCAGGCCCGCATGACCGCCACCACCCGCGCGGCGTCGACCGGTTCGCGCAGCCAGTCCATCACGCCGACCGCGCCGCCGCGCACCGCCGTGGTGTCGCTGTCCGCTTCGCCGTCCTGTTGCAGGCTGACCACCAGCACCGGGAGCTGGCGCAGGCCCGGCTCCTCGCGCAGGTCGCGCAGGAAGGCCACGCCCTGCTCGTCGCTCAGGTTGGGGCTCAGCGTCAGCGCCTGGAAGGTCGCGCCCAGGAGCCACTCGCGCGCCTCCTGCGGGGTGCGGCACGAGCGGGTGGCGTAGCCGTGCTGGCGCAGGATGACCGCCAGTTGCTCGGCGGCGCGGACGTCGGGCTCGACGATCAGGATGCGCTGGCCTTCGATGGCGGCCGGTCGCGCGATCGTGTTCGGCGACACGGCCGGGACGGCCGCTGGCTGGTTGAGCGGAAAGCGCAGGTGAAAGCGCGTGCCCCGGCCGGTCTCGGTATCGAAGCCGATGGTGCCGTGCATCTGCTCCACCAGCGAACGGGTGATGGCCAGCCCCAGCCCGGTACCGCCGCGGCTGCGCACGTCGGAGGCGTCGGCCTGGGCGAAGCGCTCGAAGATGCGTCCGCGAAAGGCCTCCGGGATGCCCTGCCCGCGATCGGTGACGGCGATCTCCAGGTGATCGCCATGCCGCTCGCAGCTCACCGTAACCACTCCGCCGGCGGGCGAGTGCTTGATCGCGTTGGACAGCAGGTTGGCCATGACCTGGGCGAAGCGGTCGGCATCCAGCACCAGCACGCCGCCCTCGGCCGGCTGCTGCAACGCCAGGCTGACCTGGAATTCGCGCGCGTAGGGCTCGTTGTTGGTCAGCGCCTGCTCGACCAGCGGCAGCACCTCGACCGGTGCCATCTCCAGCACCAGGCGTCCGGCTTCGAGCTTTTCGATGTCGAGGATGTCGTTGATCAGCCGCACCAGCCGTTCGCTATTCTTGTGGGCGATGTCCAGCAGCGGCCGCATCGTCGGCGGTACCTCGCCGGCGATGCCGCCGATGAGCATGCCGAGCCCGCCGCGGATGGCGGTCAGCGGGGTGCGCAGCTCATGGCTGACGGTCGAGACGAACTCGGATTTCAGGCGCTGGATCTGCCGCCAGTCGGTGATGTCGATCGCCACGGCGACCACCTGCACGCTGCCGTCGGACAGGCGCAGCGGGCGCTTGGTCAGCTGGAACCAGCGCTCCTGCCCGGCCGAATCGGTGACCGGAATCTCCGCGTGACGTTGCGCGCCGCCGTGCTCCAGCAGGTCCTGATCGCCGTCGAGCAGCGGCATCAGCAGGTGCCCGGCCGCCAGGTCGCGCGGCTGCCGGCCTTCGACGGCTTCCGGCGACAGGTCCAGCACCTGGGCCAGGGCCAGGTTGCAGAGCTGGAAGCGACCGAGCGCGTCGCGCACGTAGATGAGATTTTCATCGGCGTCGACCACGCTGCGCAGGAATGCGCGGTGGTCCTGCAGGCGCTGGCGGTTGCGCTGTTGCTCGGTAACGTCGCGGGCGATGGCCAGGTGATCGCCCAGGCCGGTCGGCACCAGGCGGATCTCGAAGGTGTTGCCGGCCTCGTCGCACCAATCGCGTGTCAGCGTGCGGGGCGAGCCGTCGCGGCTCAGCATGTCCCGCAGGACCGGCTCGATCGCCAGCGGAGCGGCCGTGCGCTCGCCGCTGGCCGGCGACAGGGGTCGTATTGTCCCGTTGCGATCGATCTCGTACAGGCTGTCCGGCACGGCCTGCAACAGCGCATCGACGCGGGCCTGCCCGGCCTGGGCGACGAGAGCCAGGCGATGGCGGGCGATCAGGTTGCGGCGGATCGCCCAGAACGCGCCGATCATCAGCAGGGCCACCACCAGCCCGCCGAGCACGGCGACCCGCTGGGCATAGGCGACCCGTTCGGCCAGCGCCTGGCGGTCCTGCTCGAGATGGCCTCGCTCATGCGCTTCGGCGGCACCGAGCAGGCGCCGTATGCGGTCCATCGCCGCCTTGCCGCCCGCGTTGCGCGCCCGCTCGGCGGCGGCTTCCAGGCCCACCTCGCGCCGGATGGCGATGTTGCTCGCGGCGGTTTCGAGCCGATCGGCGATGGCCTGGTCCAGTTCGGCCAGCCAGGCCGCGCTGTCGCCGTTGCCGCCGAGCCGCTGTTCGAGCGCCTGGCGCTCGCGTGCCAGGCGCAGCCGGCCCTTGGTATAGGGCTCCAGGTAGCTGGGCTCGCCGGTGAGGATGAAGCCGCGCTGGCCGGTCTCGATATCCTGCAATGACGAGAGGATCGCCTGGATCGAGGTGATCAGCTCCAGGCTGCCCCGCACCGATTGGTTGGCTTCGAGCAGCGAGCGCTGGGTCCGCGCGCCGTGCCAGGCCAGGGCGACCAGCAGGACGCAGGCGATGGCGAAGGCGAGCGAGTGCCAGCTGAGTCGGGGGCTTGCCTGCAAAACCGGAACTCCTGGGTGGGGCGCGCGAAACGCCGGAACCGCTCGCGGTCGGGCGCCGGCGAGTGGGCTTTCATAAAGCGACCGACCGCTGTCGTCGGTGTTCCCTGCTCAAGAGGCGACGCGCACCTGGTCGCGGCCGCCGTGCTTGGCAGCATAGAGAGCCTTGTCGGCCCGCTCAAGAAGCTCGCCGGCCGGCCGCGTGCCGTCGGTTTCGCAGATGCCGGCGCTGAGCGTGACATGGAACGACTGCTCGCCGGCGCTGAACACCAGGTCGGCGAAATGCCGGCGGATCTGGTCGAACACCTTCTTCGCCTCGCTGGCCGGGCAATCCGGCAGCACCGCCATGAATTCCTCGCCACCGTAGCGACCCAGGCTGTCGATCCGGCGCAGGCGCTGGCGCAGCAGGTTGGCGAGCGAGCGGATCACGTTGTCGCCGGCGGCGTGGCCGTGGCTGTCGTTGACCTTCTTGAAGTGGTCGATGTCGAGCATCACCACGCTGGCCGGCCGCCCGCTGCGATGGGCGCGCTGCACCTCCAGAGCCAGCTGCTCCTTGATGCCGGCGTGCTTGAGCAGCCCGGTCAGGCTGTCGCGCGCCAGCGCCAGGCTCAGGGTGCGCGCCCGTTGCGCGTGGGAATAGACGGCCGACACCAGCGCGCGGTCGCTGATCGGCTTGGTGATGAAGTCGTCGCCGGCCTTGAGCAGCGCGTCCATCTGCCGGCCGACGTCGGTCTCGGCGGAGAGGTAGATGATCGGCACGCGCAGCCAGTCGTCATGCAGGCGGATCATCTGCGCCAGCTCGGGGCCGGAGCAGCCGGGCATGTTGATGTCCAGCAGCACCACTTCCGGGTTGAACGCCTGCATCGTCTCGAACAGGCGCGTCACGTCGTCGAGCTGCTCGACCTGCATTTGCGCGCTGCGCAACACCAGGCTGTAACGCGCAACCAGATCGGTGTCGTCGTCGATGATCATCACCCGATATTGCTCGCCCTGCTGGCGGTTGAGCGAGCGTTCCAGGCGGCTTTCCAGCTGGGTAATGTCCAGCGGACGGGTGAAGAAACCCTGGGCGCCGGCACGCACCGCGGCGAGCTGGGTGGCGAAGTCCGCGTCCGCGGCGACGACCATCAGCGGCAGCGGCTCGGGTCGCGCGTCCTGCAGCCGGGCGATGCGGGCCAGTTCGTCGACGCCATCGAGCAGGCTGGCGATCAGCGCGTCCGGGCGGTTTCGCTCGACGCAGGTCGGCAGTTGGTCGATGGCCTCGCAGAGCGAAACCTGATAACCGAAATTCTCCAGTGTCTGGCGGGTTCGCGCGGCGGCGTCGGCGTCGGGGTCGAGCAGCAGCACCCGCCGCCCGGCCGTCTGGGCATTGAACGGGGCGAGCGGCTGGTCGTCGCCGGTATGCACCAGCCCCTCGCGGGCGAAGCGGTGCACCGCGCCGATGAAGCTGGAGAGGCTGTGCTGGCCCGGCTCCAGCGCCTCCAGCCAGAGGTCGGCCTGTCGTTCGAGCTGGCGGGCCTGCTCGCCGAGCTGCGGGAAACCGAAGGTGCCGGCGGAACCGGCGAGCTTGTGCAATTGCTCGCGCAGGGCCTGCATCAGCGGCGTCAGGCGCGTCATGTCGCGCGCCTCGGCGAGCTCGTCGGCGTGGCGGGCCAGCGAGGGGAGTTCGTTGCGCAGGCGCTCGGCGAACTGGTCGGTCAGGGCCTGAAGCTGACGTTGCAGCGCGTCGGTCGGGGAATCACTCATGCACGCGGGTCCAGATGGTGCGCAAACGCTCGGAGAGCTGAAGCGGGTCGAAGGGTTTGCTGAGCACGTCGCAGGCGCCCAGGTTCAGCAGGGTGGCGAGCCGCTGGTCGTCGATGTTGCCGGTCAGGAAGACCACCGGCACCGCGGCCAGCGCCGGCAGTTCGCGCAGCCGGTGCATGGTCTCGGGGCCGTCCATGTCCGGCAGCATCACATCGAGCAGGATGAGGTCCGGGGCGAACGCCGGGCCACGCGCCAGCGCGTCTTCGCCCGAGGCGCAGCTGAGCACCTGGAAGCCGCCGATCCGTTCCAGGGCGATGCGGGTCACGACCTGGATCGACGGCACGTCTTCCACGTGCAGGATGCGTTCGAGCGGTTTCATGTGATCTCCTTGACGCGGTCGGCCAGCGGCAGTTCGAACCAGAAGCAGGCGCCCTGGCCGGGCGTCGAATCGAAGCCGATGCGGCCGCCCATGCGCTCGACCAGCTCCTTGCTGATCGCCAGCCCCAGCCCCGTGCCGCCGCGCTGCCGACTATCGGACGAGTCGGCCTGGGCGAACTTCTGGAAGATCCGGTCGCGAAAGGCCTCGGCCACCCCCGGTCCGCGGTCTCGGACGCTGACCCGTACGGTTTCGTCACTGCGAACGCTGGACAGTTCGACCTCCTGCCCCGGCGGCGAATACTTGGCCGCGTTGGACAGCAGGTTGCTCAGCACCTGTTGCAGGCGCAGCGCATCGACCCGCACCAGCGCGTCGGCGGGGTTGCTCAGGCGATAGCTGACCTTGTAGCGCTGGGCGTAGCCGGCGTTGCTGCGCAGCGCCTGTTCGAGCAGCGGCTGCAAGGCCTGCACGCGGAACTCGAAGCGCATCTGCCCGGCGTTGAGCTTGTCCATGTCGAGCAGGTCGTTGACCAGCTCGCTCAGGCGCTGGCTGTTCTGGTAGGCGATGTCGAGCAGCTCCTGGAGGTGCGCGGGAATCTCGCCCATCACGCCGCTGCTGATCAGCCCCAGGGAACCTGCGATCGAGGTCACCGGCGTGCGCAGCTCGTGGCTGACGGTGGCGACGAATTCGCGCCGCATGCGCTCGATGCGCTTGCGCTCGGTGATGTCGTGCAGCACCGCCACCGCGCCGATCTGACTGCCGTCGGGCGCGAACAGCGGGTCGGCGCTGACCAGCACGTGCCGGGGCGTGCTATCGGCCAGCACGGCCAGCTCCATGTTGCGCACCCGCTCGCCGTGGAGCGCCCGGAACAGCGGCACCTGGTCGGGGGCCAGCGGTGTCTGCTCGTCCGGCTGGTAGAGGCGGTAGACGCTGGCCCACTGCTCGGGCGGCACGGGCGCGGCATCCCGGCCGTGCCACTGGCGCGCCAGGTCGTTGAACAGCGTCAGGTTGCCCTGCGCGTCGCAGGCGATGACGCCCTCGGACAGCGCCTCGAGCAGGCGGCGGTTCATCTCCTGCTGCTTGTCCAGCTCGGCCTGCTGCGCCTTGCGCTCGGTGATGTCGGTGACCAGGCCATGCCAGAGCACCGAGCCGTCGCTTTGCGGCAAGGGCGTGGCGCGGGCCTCGATCCAGCGCTGGCCGCGCGTCGGGTGCAGCACGCGGTGCTCGAAATGCCAGGGCGTGACCGAGCCGGCCGCCTCGCGAATGGTCGCCAGCACGCGCTGACGGTCGTCGGGGTGGACGACGGCGAAGATCGGCCGCAAGTCGTCGGCGATCTGCTCCGGTCGCAGGCCGAAGATCTGCTCGATGCCTTCGCTGGCATAGGGGAAGGCGCCGGCCGTTCCCTTGCGCCAGTGGAACTGGAACAGCATGCCCGGCACCTGGGCGGCGATCTGCTGCAGGCGCAGTTGCAGTTGCGCCTGCAGGGTCAGGTCGTAGGCGATCGCCAGGTAGCCGCGCAGCCGCTGCTCGCCGTCGAGGATGGGCGACAGCGTGAGCAGCACCGGGACCAGGTGGCCGTCGCGGTGGCGCAGCTGCCACTCGCGCACATCGGAGCCGTTGCGGGCGAGCGGGGCGGTCAGCGCGCTGAAGTCCGCCGCGATCGGTCGCTGCGATTCGCGCGTCAGCGCCCCGGCGCGACGCTGAAGATCGGCCGCGGCGAACAGCGTGGTGAACGGCCTGCCCCGCAGCGTCTCGGCGGGATAGCCGAGCAGGCGCTCGGCGGCCGGATTCAGGCGCGCCACGGTGCCGTCGGTCTGGGTCACCAGCACGGCGCTGGTGGCGCTGTCGAGAATGGCGTGCTGCAAGGCGGCCTGCTCGGCGAAGCGCTTGGTCAGCAGGCGCTCCTCGAACAGGCGGATGACCTGCCGCGCCAGCCGCGACAACGCCTCGCGCTGTTCGGGGCGCAGCGTGCGCGGCACCCGGTCGATGACGCACAGGGTGCCGAGGTTATGGCCGTCGGGCGAGGTCAACGGTGCACCGGCATAGAAGCGAATCGCCGGGCCGGCGGTGACCAGCGGGTTGTCGGCGAAGCGCGCATCCTGCCTGGCGTCGTCGACCTCGAAGATGCCGTCGCCCTGGATGGTGTGGGCGCAGAAGGCGATCTCCCGCGGGGTCTCGCTGACGTCCAGCCCCACCCGGCTCTTGAACCACTGGCGGCGGTCGTCGACCAGCGAGATCAGCGCGATCGGGGTCTCGCAGATGTAGGCGGCGAGCTGGGTGAAATCGTCGAAGTCGTGCTCGTCGGGCGTGTCGAGGATTTCATAGCGCAGCAGCGCGGCGAGGCGCGAGGGCTCGTTGTCGTGAGGGTTCATGTCCTGCGCGTCGGCGTCTCTTGCGTCCATTGGCACCTGCACCTTACGCAGGGCATCCCTGCGTTGTAAGTCACCGCGGGTGGCGGTCCCAGATCGTCTGGATCTGGTGCGCCAGGCGCATGGGATCGAAGGGCTTGATGATCACCTCGAGCGCACCGAGGCCGCGCAGGTGCTCGATCTCGCCCGATTGCACCTTGGCCGTCATGAAGGCCACCGGAGTGTCGGCCAGCGCCGGGCGCTCGCGCAGCCTGGCCAGCGTCTCGGGGCCGTCCATGCCGGGCATCATCACGTCCAGCAGGATGAAGTCCGGCGCGAACGCCTCGACCTGCTCGAGCGCCTGCGGGCCGGAGTCGCAGCTCAGCACCTGGTAGCCGCCCACCGCCTCGAGCGCCAGCTTGGTCACCGCCTGGATCGACGGGTCGTCCTCGACATGCAGGATCCGTTTCAGCTCGGCCATCGAGCGCTCCTTGGAGTGTAGTCCGCCGGGACGGGCCGCTGCCGCGGCATGGGCTGGCCGGTGGGTGTCATGGGTGTCGTTCGTCCGTTGCCTCGACCAGCGGCAGCTCGAACCAGAAGCGCGCGCCCTGGCCCGGCTCCGAATCGAAGCCGATACGGCCCTGCATGCGCTCGACCAGCTCCTTGCTGATGGCGAGCCCCAGGCCGGTGCCGCCCTTCTGTCGCGTGTCGGACGAATCGGCCTGGGAGAATTTCTGGAATATACGCGCGTGGAACGCCGGCGGAATCCCCGGTCCGCGATCGGCCACGGTGACGCGCACCCAGCCGTCGCGCGGCTCGGCCAGTATCTCGACCTGGTCGCCGGCCGGCGAGAACTTGGCGGCATTGGACAGGAAGTTGGCCATCACCTGGTGCAGCCGCACCTCGTCGACCCGCACTTGCCACGCCGGATCGACCGGATGGAGGACGAAGCCGACCTGGTGCTGGCGGGCATAGTCGTCGCTCATGCGCACCGCTTCCTGGAGGATTGGCGCCAGCGGCTGGCGTTCGAGCTGGAAGGTCATCTTGCCGGCGACCAGCTTGTCCATGTCCAGCAAATCGTCGATCAGCCGCGCCAGGCGCTGGCTGTTCTGGTAGGCGATGCCGAGCATCTGCTGCTGGGTCGCGCTCAGTTCGCCCAGCGCGCCGCCGGTCGCCAGCCCCAGCGCGCCGGTGATGGAGGTCAGCGGGGTGCGCAGCTCGTGGCTGACGATCGAGACGAACTCGTTCTTCATCTGCTCGATGCGCTTGCGTTCGGTGATGTCGCGCACCAGGCCGATGAACTTGCGCTCGCCGCGGTGGCTGATCTGCGAGACGCGCAGCTCGATCGGGAAGGTCTCGCCGTTGCGCCGCTGGGCGACCATCTCGCGGTTCATCTCCAGCGCCTGCGACTCGCCGCGCTCATGGTAGGCGCGCAGGTAGCCGTCGTGGGCGTCGCGGGTCGGCTGCGGCATGAGGACGTTGAGGTTGCGGCCCAGCAGCTCCTCGCTGCGGTAGCCGAAGATGCGTTCGGCGGCGTGGTTGAAGGTTTCGATCTGGCCGCGCTGGTCGATGATGATGATCCCGTCGATCACGTTGGCGATCAGCTTGCGCAGGTAGTCCTCGCGCTCGAGCGTATTCAGCTCGGCCTGCACGCGCTCGGTGACGTCCCAGATGAAGCCGTCGTAGCCCAGTACGTTGCCGTTGCGATCGTGCTGCGGCCGGCTCTTCTCGCGTACCCAGACCACCTCGCCGTCGGCGCGCACCAGCCGGTAGCTGTGCTCCCAGCCTTGCTGGCGGGCCTGCTGGTTGTTGAAGGCCTCCAGCGCCTCGCGGCGGTCCTCGGGGTGAATGATGTCGAGGTAGTGGCGCACGCGATGGCGGATGAAATCCGCGGCCGGATAGCCGCTCAGTCGCTCCATGCCTTCGCTGAGGTAGTTCAGCGTGCGCTGGCTGTCGTTGGCGCAGCGGTAGAGCACGCCCGGAAGGTTGCTGACCATCGCGCGGAAGCGGCTTTCGCTCTTTTGCAGGGCGCGGGTGGTTTCCAGCAGTTCGGTGATGTCGTTGGCGATGCCGAGGTAGCCGCTGAGCACGCCCTGGTTGTCACGGATGGCGGTGACCGTGAGGTTGATCAGCCGCTGGTTGCCATCGGGGCGGCGGTAGGTCCAGTGGCGGGTCTCCGGCGTGCCGGAGCGCGGGATTTCCACCAGCGCGTCGAAGCCGGTGATCGGACGCTGAAGCGCGGCGCTCAGTGCGCGGGCGCGTTCTTCCAGTTCTTCGGCCGGCAACAGGTCGGCGGCGTTGACCTGGCCGACCACATGCTCGGCTGACAGCGCCAGCAGGCGTTCGGCGCCGGCATTGAACAGGGTGATCCGGCCGAACGCATCGGTGGCGACGATCGCCACCTCGGTCGAGGCCTGCACCACCGCCTCGAGGTAGGCGCGGGTCTCGCGCATCAGCTGCTGCTGCATCCGGGCTTCGGTGATGTCGGTTATCACGCCATACATGCGCAGCGGCGCGCTGTCGACGGTGCGTTCCAGCACCCGTCCGCGCACGCGGATCCAGATCCAGCGGCCGTCGCGGTGACGGGCGCGAAAGTCATGCTCGAACAGGCTGCCGGGCGTCTCGAGATTCTCGCGCAGGCGCCGGCCGAACTCCGGGCCGTCTTCGGGGTGCACCCGTGCTCGCCAGGTCTCGAAGGCCGTATCGGTGGGCTCGGCGATGTCTTCACCGAAGATCCTGCCCCAGCCCGCGTCGACGATCATGCGGCCCTCCGGCACGTTCCATTCCCAGGTGCCGGCGCGGGTGGCTTCGCGCGTGGCATCGCCGCGCTGGTGCTCCTCGACCAGCCGCTGCTCGATGGCCTTGCGCTCGCTGATGTCGGCGATGAAGCCATGCCAGTGCACGCTGCCGTCGGGGTGCGGCTCGGGCGTGGCGCGCACCTCTACCCAGATCACGCCCTTGGTCGGGTGGATCAGGCGGTACTCGGGAGAGCGGAACAGCAGGCTCTGCGCCGAGCTGACGAGCCCCGCCTCGACCTGCGGCAGGTCATCGGGGTGTACGCAGGCGAAGGCCAGCGAGGCGTCGGCCATCAGGGCCTCGGGCGTGAAACCGAAGATGGCTTCGGTCCCTTCGCTGGCGTAGAGGAAGCGGTAGCGGCCGTCGGGCGAGCGCTCGAGCTGGTACATCGCGCCGGGCAGGTGGCTGGCGATCTTCTGCGCGCGACCGAGGACGTTGAGACGATCGTGCTCCTGCCGCTCGCGCTCGAGGGTGGCGGCCAGCCAGCCGGCGAACAGGCGCATGAACTCCATGTCCGCGTCATCGAAGCGCCAGCGCCGCGGGCCGGCCGAGGCGAACAGCACGGCCCCCGAACCCGCTTCGCCGGGCAGCGCCGTGGCGATCAGGCTGCTGCCCGGCTCGAGCGCATGGCCGGTCGCGTCTTCGATGGTCAGCGGTCGGCCCTGCCCGGCGCAGTCCTCGATGCGTCGCAGCAGGGCATCGGAGGGCGCGCCATCCAGCCCGCCCAGGGCCTGCACGACCTGCGGCTCACCGGCGTCGTAGCGGATCAGCTGGGCCTGCGCCATTCGCAGGTAGGCCGCGGCCCGCGCGAGCGCCTCGCCGAGCGGCGGGCCGCCTCGCTCGGTTGGCGGCAGCGAGGCGATCTCGTTGAGCGTACGCAGCGCGTCGCGATGGCGCTGCTGGACGCGCGTGCGCCGATGGTAGAGCAGCAACACGACCAGTAGCAGGCCCTCGGCGATCAGCCAGGCGAAGGTCCACTTGGCCTGGAGGGCGGTCAGGGCAGCCTGTTGATCGGCGAGCTGCTCGGTGACGTCGCGCCAGACCAGCGCGACAGCCAGCGGCGGCGCTTCGCTGTGGGCCTGTCGCGAGCCGTCCAGCGGGACCTGCCGCAGCAGGTAGGCGCGGTCGTTCACCCGCAGCAGGCGAGTCGTTCGGACGTCATCGGGATCGGCCAGCAAGCCGGCCTCGGCCCAGGCCACGGCCTGCTCCGGCGAGCGGGCATCGAGCAGCCAGCCCGGCTGGCCGGCGACGGCAATGCCCTCCAGCGGCACGCGCATCACCGGCGCCATCCGCTGCTGGTTGAGCAGCAGCGCGACGCCGGCATCCAGTTGCGCCGAGAGCCTGGGCAGCGGCGGCAGCAGGCCGAAGCCGACCTCCAGCGCGCCGATCACCGGGCTGGCCGGGTCCTGGGTCGCGTGGATCGGCGCTATCGCCCGGTTGCCGGCGCCGAATGGCCCGATATCGATGCCCGACACCACGCTGGCGCTGTCCAGGGCGCGCGCGAGCAACGGTCGTCGATCGGCTTCGTCATCGCCATGCGCCTGCCGCGCGTGCATGCGCAGCAGCGTGGTGCCGCGCGGCCCGACGTAGAGTGCCAGCTGGCGTGCCTCATGGGCTTGCATGCCTTGCCAGAAGGGCTGCAACTCGCTGATCAGCCAGTTACGCAGCCGATAGACGCCGGCATCGTTCCAGGGCGTGCCCGCTTCCAGCAGGGCGGCGCTCTGGCGCATCAGCGTCTGCACGCCGACGTCGGCAGCGAGCGTCCCGGCGATCAGTTCGGCCTGCCCTTGCAGGTGGCGCTGGGCGGCCAGCACGGCGCGGGCCTGCACCTCGCTCTGCTGGTCCAGTTGCAGCCGCCACAGCGCGTCATGGTTGCGGGTGTCGTTGTAGGCCAGCGCGCCGAACAGCGTGGCCAGCAGGAGACTGCCGAGCGCGAGCAGCCAGAGAACACGTCCTTTCGAACGTTTTAATGGCATCGAAACCAAGCCTCTCTACGCCGCAGTATCGCGGGACATGGCCGTATCGCTGGCACGCCGTCGCCCTCCGCGTGGTGACCGATGAGGGTTCAGCGTCGCGTCGGCAGGTCGAGCGCGGCGGCCGGTTGCGGTCGGCCGAACCAGTAGCCCTGGCCGAGCAGGCCCTCGTATTCACTTAGGAACCCGGCCTGTGCCGCCTGTTCAATGCCCTCGGCGACGATTTGCAAGCCGAGGCTGTGGGCCAGGTTGATGATGGTCTCGGTGAGGGCGACGTCTTCGGCGTTGGCAGGTATGCCGGCGATGAAGCCGCGGTCGATCTTCAGCTTGTGCACGGGCAGCCGCTTGAGGCGCAGCAGCGAGGAATAGCCGGTGCCGAAGTCGTCGATCGAGAGCTGCACGCCGAGCGCGCTGAGGCGTTCGAGCAGCGCCTGGGCGGCATCGGGGTCGTCCATGATCGTGCTTTCGGTGATCTCCAGCTCCAGATGGCTCGGGTCCAGCCGGCTGGTGCGCAGGGCCTCGGCCACGCGGCGGTCCAGGTCGGCGCCGAACGAGCGGCTGGACAGGTTCACTGCGACGAAATCCAGCGCGATGCCGGCATCCAGCCACTGGCGCATCTGCCGGCAGGCTTGCGCCAGCACCCAGGCGTCGAGCGACGCGATCAGGCCGGCCTCCTCGGCGACCGGAATGAAGTCGCCCGGCGGCACCAGGCCGACGCCGGGACGCTCCCAGCGCACCAGCGATTCGACGCCGACGATCCGCTGGCTGGCCAGGTCGTGTATGGGCTGGAAGTGCACCCGCAGCTCGTCGCGCTCCAGCGCACGGCGCAGCGCCGACACCAGTTCGATCCGCTGGCGTGCCAGGGCGGTCAGCTCCTGGCTGTAGAAGGCGTAGGTGCCGCGCGCCCGCGCCTTGGCGCGTGAAAGGGCCGAGTCGGCGTTGCGCATGGCCTGCTCGGCGCTCTGTGCATCGGCGGGGTAGAGGCTGATGCCGACGCTGGCGGCGATGAACAGTTCGCGGCCGTCGAGCGAGAAAGGCTGGACGAAGGCTTGCAGGACCGACTGCGCGAGGGCGGCGGCATGCTCGATCGAGTGGCATTGTTCGCACAGCAGGCCGAATTCGTCGCCGCCCAGGCGGGCCAATGTCATGCCTTCGGTCGGGCCGCGCAGACGCTCGCCGACCGCCTGCAACAGCTCGTCGCCGCGCTTGTGACCGAGGCTTTCATTGATGCGCTTGAACTGCGCGATATCGATCTGCAACACCGCGCCGCCGCCGCGTTCCTGGCGGGCGTGCTCGAGCGCATGCTCGACGCGCTGGCTGAACAGCCGGCGGTTGGGCAGGGCCGTCAGCGGATCGTAATGGGCGAGGAAGTCCAGCTCGCGCTGGGAGCGCTTGATCGCGCTGATGTCGGAGAACACCGCGACGTAGTGGCTGAGGGTGCCCTGTTCGTCGTGGATGGCGCGGATGCATTGCCACGCCGGGAACACCGATTCGTTGCGGTGACGGTTCCAGATTTCGCCGCGCCATTCGCCGTGGCGATTCAGGCAGTCCCACATCTGCTGGTAGAAGCGATCGTCATGACGGCCGGACTTGAGCAGGTCCGGCGAGCGGCCGATCACCTCGTCGGCCGTGTAGCCGGTGATCCGGGTGAACGCCGGATTGACGTGCACGATGCGCTCGCGGGCATCGGTCACCAGTACGCCTTCCAGGCTCGCCTCGAACACCGCCGAGGCCTGCCGCAGGCTCGAATCCTTCTGGCGCTGGCTCCTGAGCTGCTGGTTGATGCGGTTCAGGTGCAGGCACGACAGCACGAACAGTAGCGCGGTGGTGACCAGCACGAAGATCAGGCCCTTGTAGGATTGCCAGGTGGCGGTATCGACCCGGTCGGCGAGCATCTGCAGCCAGCCGTCGCTGAGCAGGATCCACGCGCTGGCGAACAGGCCGTACGGCACCGCGACCCGGAGGGCCTGGCGATAATCGGTCATGCGCTCTCACCCCTGAAACATGCGGAAAACCAAAGGCACCCAGCGGGCCTATTCCCAGCCGAAAGGTAGGCGGTTTTATCCAGGTTGGGGGACATAATGCCGTCAGACCTCTCAAGGGTCTGCGCATTCATTCAATCGAGGCTTCAGGCGCTTATGTGGTACTACGGCTTTCTCGACCTCTCGATCTGGCAGCTCGTCGCGGTCACGCTCGCGCTGACGCATGTCACGATCGTCAGCGTCACGGTCTACCTGCATCGGTATTCGGCCCACCGCTCGCTGGAGCTGCATCCGGCACTCAAGCACTTTTTCCGCTTCTGGCTGTGGCTGACCACCGCCATGAATACCCGCGAGTGGACGGCGATCCACCGCAAGCACCACGCCAAGTGCGAAACCCCGGACGACCCGCACAGCCCGGTCCACAAAGGCTTGGGAACGGTCCTGCGCAAGGGCGCCGAACTATACATGGCGGAAGCGAAGAACGAGGAGACCTTGCGGATATACGGCAAGAACTGCCCCGACGACTGGCTCGAGCGCAACCTCTACAGCCGCTACCCCAATGCCGGCGTGACGCTGATGGCGCTGATCGATCTGGCCTTGTTCGGCGTGCTGGGCCTGACCGTCTGGGCGATCCAGATGATCTGGATTCCCTTCTGGGCGGCCGGCGTGATCAACGGGCTGGGCCATGCCATCGGCTATCGCAACTTCGAGTGCAAGGACGCGGCGACCAACCTGGTGCCCTGGGGCATCCTCGTCGGCGGCGAAGAGCTGCACAACAACCATCACACCTACCCCAACTCGGCCAAGCTGTCGGTCAAGGCCTGGGAATTCGACATGGGCTGGGCCTGGATCAAGCTGTTCAGCCTGCTCGGGCTGGCGAAAGTGAACCGCGTCGCGCCGATCGCCCATCGCATCGAGGGCAAGGCCCAGCTCGACATGGACACGGCGATGGCGATCCTCAACAACCGCTTCCAGATCATGGCGCAATACCGCAAGCAGGTGATCGGCCCGCTGGTGCGACTGGAGCTGTCGCGCGCCGATGCCTCGGTGCGCCATCAGTTCCGCCGCGCCAAGCGGCTGCTGTCGCGCGAGCCGAGCCTGCTGGAGGCCTCGCAGCAGGCGCATATCGAGGCGATGCTCGAGCAGAGCCAGGCGCTGCGGGTGATCTACGAGAAGCGGCTGGCCTTGCAGCAGATCTGGGCCAGGACCAGCGCCAACGGGCACGACATGCTCGGCGCGATCCGGCAGTGGGTGCACGAGGCCGAAGCCAGCGGCATCCAGTCGCTGCGCGACTTCGCCGAGCAGCTCAAGACCTATTCGCTGCGCCCGGCGCCAGCGCTTGCCTGACCGCTGATCGGCAGGCTCGCCATGGCGGCCTGCCGCTCGGAACTTTGCCCCTTGCGCCTGTTCTCTTTGCAGCGATTCGCAGCCTGCACCCGGCTCTAGACCGGGCGATGGCGCCGGCAAGGGGACGAGGATGGGCTGGGCAAAAGGTAAAGATCACCGGGCTGAAATACCGGCCGCCGCCGAGGCGCAGGCGCGGCTGGCACTGATTCACGCGCAGGCCGAAGTCGCCCGCCTGCGCGAGCGGGAAGAGCTGTTCAACCTCCTGCTTGGCGGCGTCAACGCGGTGCTCTGGGCCTTCGATTGGCGTGCCCAGCGGGTGATTTACGTGAGCCCCGCGTACGAGCGCATCTTCGGCCGTTCGGCGGCGCTGCTGCTGGCCGACTTCGCCGAATGGCGCAACGCGATCTACCCCGACGACCTCGAGTACGCTCAGCAGACGATGCTCGATGCGCTCGACCAGGGCGCAGTCGAGACGCGCGAGTACCGCATCATCCGCGGCGACGGCCAGCTGCGCTGGCTGAGCGACAAGTGCTTCGTCGGTCGCCAGCCGGAGAACGGGCAGGGGCCGTTGCTGGTCGGCATCGCCGAGGACATCACCGACAAGAAGCGCATGGAAGGCGAGCTGCACCGCCTGGCCACCACCGACGTGCTCACCGAGAGCAGCAACCGCCGGCACTTCTTCGAATGCGCGCAGCGCGAGTTCGACCGCGCGAAGCTGTATGCCGCGCCGATGGCCTTCCTGCTGCTGGACATCGATGACTTCAAGCGCATCAACGACACGCACGGCCACCATGTCGGCGACCTGGTGCTGCAACAGATCGCCCGTTGCGGGGCGTCGGTGCTGCGCCGGGGCGACCTGTTCGGGCGGATCGGCGGCGAGGAGTTCGCCGTGCTGCTGCCCGGCTGCGTGCCGGAGCTGGCGGACCAGATCGCCAAGCGCCTGCAACGGGAAATCCAGCGGCTCTCGTTCCAGACCGCCGTCAGCCATTTCGGCGTGACCGCGAGTTTCGGCCTGACCTCGCTGCGCGCCAGCGATGCGACCTTGCACGAGATGTTCGCCCGCGCCGATGCGGCGATGTACCGGGCCAAGCGGCTGGGCAAGAACCAGGTGGTGGTGGGCTAGCGCAGGCCGGTCACCACGCCTGCGAAAGCGCGTTCACCGCGCGATCATTTGACCGACGCGGCGGCCTGCCGGAGTTCGTCGCAGGCCGCTTCCCGCTCGCTGGCCGACATGGCGTCCCAGTGCGCCTGGCCTTCCTCCAGCCCGGCGGCGAAGCCCTGTTCGAACGCCGCCTCGGACATGCCGTTCTTCATCAACTGGGCCTTTTGCTGCTGCCGGCTCTGGGCCAGTTGCTCGAGCGAATAGCCGCCGCAGACCTTGGCCGCCGCTTCCATCGAACCGCCCAGCCTGGCGAACCCGGCAACCATGTCGCGAACGTTCGGCGGTGTGTCGCTGCTCTGGGCGAAGCCCGGCAGGCTGGTCAGCGCGGCGAGCGCGAGGGCAAGGGACGGGGCGAGGATCGGGCGCATCGATGGGTCTCCGGCGGTGTCGAGGGCGTCCCGCTCACTGTAGCCGCGTACCCCCGTGCGGCAAGCGACCGGGACGGACGGTTCAGGCCGCCGGCTGTTGCTGGGTGATGCAATGGATGTTGCCGCCGCCCAGCAGGATTTCCCGTCCGGGCACCATCACCACCTGGTGATCCGGGAACACCTCGCCGAGGATGCGCTCGGCCTCGGCGTCCAGCGGGTCGCCGAACGAGGGGGCGATGATGCCGCCATTGACGATCAGGAAGTTGACGTAGCTGCCGGCCAGGCGGATCGAGGGATCGCGAGGCTGGCTGCCGACCAGCGGCGCCACGCCGGCGCACTCTTCGGCCGTCGCGTGCAGCGGACCGGGAATCGGCATCTTGTGCACCTTGAGCGCGCGGCCCCGCGCGTCGCGCGCCTGCTCCAGCACCGCCATCGCCGCCTGGCAGCGTGCGTGGTTGGGATCGGCCGGGTCGTCCGTCCAGGCCAGCAGCACCTCGCCGGGGCGCACGTAGCAGCAGAAGTTGTCGACGTGGCCATCGGTTTCGTCGTTGAACAGCCCCTGTGGCAGCCAGATGACGGTATCGATCGCCAAATGCTCGCGCAGCCTGTCTTCGATCGCCTCGCGCGACAGGTGCGGGTTGCGGTTGCGGTTGAGCAGGCATTCCTCGGTGGTGATCAGCGTGCCTTCGCCATCGACATGGATCGAGCCGCCTTCGAGTACGAAGCCATCGGTGCGGTAGCGCTCGCAGCGTTCGATTTCGAGGATCTTCTGGGCGACCTCGTCGTCGCGGCGCCAGTCGGCATAGAGCCCGCCTTCCAGGCCGCCCCAGGCATTGAACGTCCAGTCCACGCCTCGCAGGCCGCCCTGGCCGTCGATGACGAAGGTCGGGCCGGTGTCGCGCACCCAGGCGTCGTCGGTGCTCATCTCGACCACGCGGATGCGCGGATCGTCGAGCGCGGCGCGGGCCGCGTGGAACTGGTCGGCCGTCGCGCAGACGGTGACCGGCTCGAAGCGCGCGATCGCCTTGGCCACGGCCGCGAACGCCGCTTGCGCCGGGGCGCCGTTGCCGCGCCAGTTGTCCGGGCGTTGCGGCCAGACCATCCAGGTCTGGCTGTGCGGCGCCCATTCGGCGGGCATGAAGAAACCGTCGGCGCGTGGAGTGGAAGTGAGCGTGGTCATGGTCGATTTCCGGGTCTGGCGATGAGCGTGCCCATCGCTGGGGCTTGAGGATCGTGGCCGCGGCTACCGAAACGGATCGTTGGCCGCAGGGCGTGGCGCGGCGGTGTGAGCGTAGCCGGCGCACAGGACGTAGGCCGAAATGGTAGGGCCGCGGCTACCGGTGCGGAAGGGGTGCGACGGCTGTAGCGGGTGTGGTTGCGCATGGCGTTGGCTGCGCACCCGAGCCATCGGCATGGCCTGATCGCCAGCAAGCTGGCTCCTACACGAGCAGCCCTCGAACACGCCGAGCCTGGCGCGTCCGGCACGCGCCAACCATCTGAAAACACAGCGGTCCGCACATCCGCTGCCGTCAGACCGTATGCAGGTACCAGTTGTATTCGAGGTCCGAGATCGAGTGCTCGAATTCCTCCAGTTCGCTCTCCTTGCAGGCGACGAAGATGTCGGTGTAGGTGGCGTCGATGTAGCGGGCCATGACTTCGCTGTCGTCGAGCAGGCGCAGCGCGTCGCGCAGGTTGGTGGGCAGGCTCGGTTCGACCTTCTCGTAGGAGTTGCCCTCGACCGGGTCGTCCGGCTCGATGGCATTGGTCAGGCCGTGATGGACACCGGACAGCACCGCGGCGAGCAGCAGGTAGGGATTGGCGTCGGCGCCGGCGACGCGGTGCTCGATGCGCACCGCATCGGGGCTTTCGGTCGGCACGCGCAGCGCTACGGTGCGGTTGTCCAGGCCCCAGCACGGCGCGTTCGGCACGTAGAACTGCGCGCCGAAGCGGCGATAGGAATTCACGTTCGGGCAGAGGAAGGCCATCGAGGCGGCCATCGTCTCCTGGATGCCACCGATGGCATGGCGCAGCGGCGGGTGCTCGACGGGGTTGTCCGTGGCGAAGATGTTGTTGCCGTTCTTGTCGAGAATGGAGATGTGCACGTGCAGCCCGTTGCCGGCCTGGCCCGGATAGGGCTTGGCCATGAAGGTGGTGTCCATCTCGTGGTCGTAGGCGATGTTCTTGATCAGGCGCTTGAGCAGCACGGCGTAGTCGCACGCCTTGATCGGGTCGGCGACGTGGTGGAGGTTGACCTCGAACTGCGCCGGCGCGCTTTCCTTGACGATGGCGTCGGCCGGAATGCCCTGCTCCTTGGCGCCTTCGAGGATGTCCTGCAGGCAGTCGACGTACTCGTCGAGGTCGTCGATCAGGTAGACCTGGGTCGACTGCGGCCGCTTGCCGGAGATCGGCGAGCGCGGCGGCTGCGGGCGGCCGTTCACGTTCTCCTGGTCGATCAGGTAAAACTCCAGTTCGAAGGCCGCGCACACGGTCAGCTCCAGCTCGTCGAACTTGGCCACCACGCGGCGCAGCACTTCGCGCGGGTCGGCGAAGAACGGCGAGCCATCGCGCTCGTGCATGGTCATCAGCAGCTGCGCGGTCGGGCGCTTCTGCCAGGGTTCCTTCGACAGCGTGTTGGGGATCGGGAAGCAGGTGCGGTCGGAGTCGCCGATGTCCATGCCCAGGCCGGTGCTTTCGACGGTGATGCCCTTGATGTCCAGGGCGAACAGCGAGGCGGGCAGGTTGATGCCCTTTTCGTAGACGCGGTGCAGGCTGGCACGCTCGATGCGCTTGCCGCGCACCACGCCGTTCATGTCGGCGATCAGCAGGTCGACGTAGAGGACCTCCGGGTGTTCCTTGAGAAACGCGTTCGCTTCGTTGAGCTGAACGGCACGCGGCGGGGACGACATGGTGACACCTTAATTGTTAAAAATTTCAATCAGTCGGGTAGGCCTCCCGGAGTCAAGCGAAAAGCCAGGAGCCTGTCAATAGGCCTCGGGAGCGCCCAATTGTGGCGCGGCAAGGCCTTTTTCGGGGCGTGGCGGGTGCGTTTCGGGCGAGCCTGACGGGGCCGGCGTTCAACAAAAGGGGCAGCTATTGTGTAAAAAAATGAACAAGGCTACTCTCCAGCCAACCCTCTCGACAGAAAGATGGTGCTCCAAATGCCTCGCTTGCCGCTCATAGGCGTCACCGCCTGTACCAAGCAGATCGGCCATCACGCCTTCCACATCGCAGGCGACAAGTACCTGCGCGCCGCGGCCATCGCCGGCACCCCTCTGATCATTCCCGCGCTCGGCGAGCTGTTCGACCAGACCACGCTGCTCGACAGTCTAGATGGTCTGCTGCTGACCGGCTCGCCCTCGAACGTCGAGCCGCACCACTACCAGGGGCCGGCCAGCGAAGCGGGTACGCCGCACGATCCGATGCGCGATCGCACCACGCTGCCGCTGATTCGCGCGGCCGTCGCGGCGGGCGTGCCGCTGTTCGGCATCTGCCGCGGCTACCAGGAAATGAACGTCGCCTACGGCGGCAGCCTGTACCAGAAGGTGCATGAGGTCGGCCGCTACGAGGATCACCGCGAATCGCCTGAGGATCCGGTCGAGGTGCAGTACGGCGTACGCCATCCGCTGCACGTGCAGCCTGGCGGATTGCTCGAGCGCTGCGGCCTGCCCGCGCGGATCGAGGTGAACTCCGTGCACGGTCAGGGTGTCGAGCGTCTGGGCGCCGGGCTGCGCATCGAGGCGCTGGCGCCGGATGGCCTGATCGAGGCGTTCTCCGTCGAGGACGCCCGCACCTTCGCCCTTGGCGTGCAATGGCATCCGGAATGGCAGGTTCATCGCCATCCGCATTATCTGGCGCTGTTCGAAGCTTTCGCCCAGGCCTGCCGGGAGCGGGCCGGGCAACGTTGACCGTGCGAGGGATCGGCGGTCGTTCCAGCAACCCGAGGTCTCCATGACTAGCAAGCTCGACCAGCTCACCGGCTGGCTGAAAGAACGCAAGATCACCGAAGTCGAATGCCTGATCAGCGACCTGACCGGCATCGCGCGGGGCAAGATTTCCCCGACCAACAAGTTCCTCGACGAAAAGGGCATGCGCCTGCCCGAAAGCGTGCTGTTGCAGACCGTCACCGGCGACTACGTCGAGGACGACATCTATTACGAACTGCTCGATCCGGCGGACATCGACATGTTCTGCCGGCCCGATCCGGCGGCGGTGTTCCTGGTGCCCTGGGCCATCGAGCCGACCGCGCTGGTCATCCACGACACTTACGACAAGATGGGCATTCCCATCGCGCTGTCGCCGCGCAACATCCTCAAGACCGTCCTGAAGCTCTACGCCGACCGGGGCTGGCAGCCGATCGTCGCGCCGGAGATGGAGTTCTACCTCACCAAGCGCTGCGAGGACCCGGACCTGCCGTTCCAGCCGCCGGTGGGTCGCTCGGGCCGCCAGGAAACGGGCCGGCAATCCTTCTCGATCGACGCGGCCAACGAGTTCGACCCGCTGTTCGAGGACATGTACGACTGGTGCGAGGCGCAGGGGCTGGATCTGGATACCCTGATCCACGAGGAAGGCACCGCGCAGATGGAAATCAACTTCCGTCACGGCGAGGCGCTGCACCTGGCCGACCAGATCCTGGTGTTCAAGCGGACCATGCGCGAGGCCGCGCTCAAGCACAACGTGGCGGCCACCTTCATGGCCAAGCCGATGACCGGCGAGCCGGGCAGCGCGATGCACCTGCACCAGAGCGTGGTGGACCTGGAGACCGGCCGCAACGTGTTCTCCAACGCCGAAGGTTCGATGAGCGAGCTGTTCCTGCACCACGTCGGCGGCCTGCAGAAGTTCATCCCCGAGCTGCTGCCGATGTTCGCGCCCAACGTGAATTCGTTCCGCCGCTTCCTGCCCGATACCTCGGCGCCGGTGAACGTCGAGTGGGGCGAGGAGAACCGCACCGTCGGGCTGCGCGTGCCGGATTCCGATCCGCACAACCGCCGCGTCGAGAACCGCCTGGCCGGCGCCGACGCCAATCCCTATCTCGCCATCGCCGCGAGCCTGCTGTGCGGCTACATCGGCATGGTCGAGCAGATTCCGCCGAGCCAGCCGGTCAAGGGGCGCGGCTATGAACGCCGCAACCTGCGCCTGCCGTTGAACCTCGAGGCGGCGCTGGAACGCATGGAAAGCTGTACGGCGCTGGAGCGCTACCTGAGCCCGAAATTCATCCGCGGCTACGTGGCGGTCAAGCGCGCCGAGCACGAGAACTTCAAGCGAGTGATCAGCTCGTGGGAGCGTGAGTTCCTGATGCTGTCGGTGTAACGCAGTCGTAGGGTGGATGACGCGCCGCTCATCCACCGATCACTCACATACAGGCAATAGAGGTGACTGATGAGCGATTCGCAAACCCAGCACTGGCAGGCCCTGGGCCGCGACCACCTGCTGCCCCCGTTCACCGACTACAAGGCGCTGAACGCCAAGGGCACGCGGATCATCGAGCGTGCCTCGGGTGTGTACCTGTGGGACAGCGACGGCAACCAGATCCTCGATGCGATGGCCGGCCTGTGGTGCGTCAACGTCGGCTATGGCCGCGAGGAGCTGGTCGAGGCCGCCGCCAGGCAGATGCGCGAGCTGCCGTACTACAACCTCTTCTTCCAGACCGCCCACCCGCCGGCGCTGGCACTCGCGCAGGCGATCGCCGAGATCGCGCCGGAAGGAATGAACCATGTCTTCTTCACCGGCTCCGGCTCCGAGGCCAACGACACCGTGCTGCGCATGGTGCGCCATTACTGGGCGATCAAGGGCCAGCCTGAGCGAAAAGTGATCATCGGGCGCTGGAACGGCTACCACGGCTCGACGGTCGCCGGCGCCAGCCTCGGCGGCATGAAGGCCATGCACGGGCAGGGCGATTGCCCGATTCCGGGCATCGAGCACATCGACCAGCCGTACTGGTACGGCGAAGGTGGCGAGCTCGATCCGGACGAATTCGGCGTCAAGGTCGCCGACCAGCTCGAGCGCAAGATTCTGGAAGTGGGCGCCGACAAGGTCGCGGCCTTCATTGCCGAGCCCATCCAGGGCGCCGGTGGCGTGATCATCCCGCCGGACAGCTACTGGCCGCGCATCCGCCAGATCATCGACCGCTACGGCATCCTGCTGATCGCCGACGAGGTGATCTGCGGATTCGGCCGTACCGGCCACTGGTTCGGCAGCGATTATTACGGCAACGCGCCGGACCTGATGCCGATCGCCAAGGGCCTGACCTCCGGCTACCTGCCGATGGGTGGGGTGATCGTCCGCGACGAGGTGGTCGCGACGCTCAACGAGGGCGGCGAGTTCTACCACGGCTTCACCTACTCGGGGCACCCGGTGGCCGCGGCGGTGGCGCTCGAGAACCTGCGCATCCTCAAGGAGGAACGCATCATCGAGCGGGTGCGCGACAAGACGGCGCCTTATTTGCAAGCGCGTTGGCGTGAACTGGCCGATCACCCGCTGGTGGGCGAGGCGCGCGGCGTCGGCATGCTCGGCGCGCTGGAACTGGTGAAGAACAAGAAGACCCGCGAGCGGTTCGCCGATCCGGGCGCGGCGATGACCTGCCGCGAGCATTGCTTCCGCAACGGGCTGGTCATGCGGGCCGTGGGCGAGAGCATGATCGTTTCGCCGCCGCTGGTGATCAGCGAGGCGGAGATCGACGAGTTGATCGACAAGGTGACCCGTTGCCTGGATGCCACGGCGAGGGACGTGAAGTGATTCGCCTCGGCGCGGCACTGGCCAACCGCCAGTTCTGTCCGCGCCGAAGGCTGTTAAAACGCGTGCGAAATTGCCAGACTGCGCGCGTGCGCCGGCCTGACGCACCCACCAGCCGTCCAGCCGTTCCGGCACATGCCGGGCGGGGCCCGGACATCCGCGCTGTCAAGGCGATCCCGGCCTGTTCACCGCCTCTCAACGAACTACGACAACAGGAGCTGCACGGATGAAACCCTTTGCCAAGACCCTCATCGCCCTGGCGCTCGGCGGCGCAGTCGCCGGGGCCGCGCAGGCCGAAGACAAGGTGCTGCACGTCTACAACTGGTCGGATTACATCGCTGAAGACACCTTGGAGAACTTCACCAAGGAAACCGGCATCAAGGTCGTCTACGACGTCTTCGACAGCAACGAAGTGCTGGAAGCCAAACTGCTGGCCGGCAGCTCGGGCTATGACGTGGTGGTGCCGTCCAACCCCTTCCTCGCCAAGCAGATCAAGGCTGGCGTGTTCCAGAAGCTGGACAAGTCCAAACTGACCAACTGGGACAACCTCGATCCCGACCTGCTCAAGGCCCTGCAGCCGAGCGATCCGGGCAACCTGTACGGCGTCCCCTACATGTGGGGCACCATTGGCATTGGCTACAACGTCGACAAGGTCAAGGCGGTCCTCGGCGAAAACGCGCCGGTCGATTCCTGGGACCTGGTGTTCAAGCCGGAGAACATCGAGAAGCTGAAGGAGTGCGGCGTGTCCTTCCTCGACTCGCCGACCGAAATCCTGCCGGCGGCCATGAATTACCTGGGCTACGCGCCGGACAGCACCAAGACCGACGAGCTGAAGAAGGCCGAGGAGCTGTTCATGCAGATCCGCCCGAACGTCGCCTACTTCCATTCCTCGAAGTACATCTCGGACCTGGCCAACGGCAACATCTGCGTCGCCATCGGCTACTCGGGTGACATCTATCAGGCCAAGTCCCGCGCCGAGGAAGCGGCCAACGGCGTGACCATCAAGTACCAGATTCCGAAGGAAGGCGCCGGTACCTTCTTCGACATGCTGGCCATCCCGGCTGACGCGAAGAACGTCGACGAGGCGCACGCCTTCATCAACTACCTGCTCAAGCCGGAGGTGATCGCTTCGATCACCAACTACGTGCAGTTCCCCAACGGCAACGCCGCGGCGACACCGCTGGTCGACGACTCGATCCGTCTCGACCCGGGCGTCTACCCGACCAAGGAAGTGCTGCAGAAGCTCTACACCTTCCCTGACCTCGATGCGAAGACCCAGCGCGCGATGACCCGCAGCTGGACGCGGATCAAGTCCGGGCGTTGATCGACGTGGCGCACAGCGCGTTCGAGCGCCGGCAGGCGAGGGTCCCGACCCTGCTGCGCAACGGGCTCGAACGGCGCCTGGCGCCCCGTTGCCCCTGGCGATCGGTCGGCAGGTTCCGGCCGATCGCGACAAACCCCACTCCAGCGTTGATCTTTCGAGGATTTTCCACTAAATAGCCGCCTCCGCCCGGCGGGGCCAGTTGCGGCCCGGAACAGAGGACTACCCATGCGCTCGACTTTCAGGTTGCTGGCCGTCGCCGCCGGCTTCGGTGCCGCCGTCTCGGCCCAGGCCGCTCCGACCGTGCACATCTACAACTGGTCCGATTACATCGGCGAGACGACGCTCGAGGACTTCGAGAAAAAGACCGGCATCAAGCCCGTCTACGACGTCTTCGATTCCAACGAAACGCTCGAAGGCAAACTGCTCGCCGGCCGCAGCGGCTACGACGTGGTGGTGCCGTCCAACCACTTCCTCGCCAAGCAGATCAAGGCCGGCGCCTTCCAGAAGCTCGACCGCGACCAGCTCGACAACTGGAACAACATCGATCCCAAGCTGCTCAAGCAGCTCGACAAGAACGACCCGGGCAACCAGTACGCCGTGCCTTACCTCTGGGGCACCAACGGCATCGGCTACAACGTCGAGAAGGTGAAGCAGGCGCTCGGCGTCGACACCATCGACTCCTGGGCCGTGGTGTTCGAGCCGGAGAACATGAAGAAGCTCGCCGAATGCGGCGTGGCGTTCCTCGACTCGGGCGACGAGATGATCCCGGCGGTGATGAACTACATGGGGCTACCGGCCTACAGCACCAACAAGGCGGACTACGAGAAGGCCGAGGCCAAGCTGCTGGAAGTCCGGCCCTACGTGCGCTACTTCCACTCTTCCAAATACATTTCCGACCTCGCCAACGGCAACATCTGCGTGGCCGTCGGCTATTCGGGCGACGTGTTCCAGGCGGCCGCACGCGCCGAAGAGGCGGGTAACGGCGTCGAGATCGCCTATGCCATTCCCAAGGAAGGCGCCAACCTCTGGTTCGACATGCTGGCGATCCCCAAGGACGCCGCCAACGTCGAGCAAGCGCATGCCTTCATCGATTTCCTGCTGGAGCCGGCCGTCATCGCGAAGGTCAGCGACTACGTCGGCTACGCCAACCCCAATCTGCATGCCGGCGAGCTGATGGATCCGGCGGTCCGCAACGATCCGGCCATCTATCCGCCGGATGATGTGATCGACCGCCTGTACGTGTCCGAGGAGCTGCCGCCGGATCTGCAACGGTTGATGACTCGGACCTGGACCAAGGTCAAGTCCGGTACCTGAACACGGCTCCTCCCGGCCGGCGCGTGCGTCCGGCCGGGTGGACCCGACCCACACCCTGCCGCGGCCGGGTCCAACGTTTCTACATTCGGGAGTTCGCGCATGGCCGTTGCCTCCAGCGCCTTCAAGAAGGCCCTGACCGGCGAGAGTCAAACCAAGCAGGTCCTGCTCAAGATCGACCGCATCACCAAGAAGTTCGACGAGACGGTGGCGGTCGATGACGTCTCGCTGAGCATTCACCAGGGCGAAATCTTCGCGCTGCTCGGTGGTTCGGGTTCGGGCAAGTCCACACTGCTGCGGATGCTGGCCGGCTTCGAACGGCCCACCGACGGCCGCATCTACCTCGACGGCCAGGACATCACCGATCTGCCGCCCTACGAGCGGCCGATCAACATGATGTTCCAGTCCTATGCGCTGTTCCCGCATATGACGGTCGAGCAGAACATCGCCTTCGGTCTCAAGCAGGACGGCCTGCCCAAGGACGAAGTGAAGGCGCGTGTCGACGAGATGCTCAAGCTGGTGCAGATGGCGCAGTACGCCAAGCGCAAGCCGCATCAGCTTTCCGGCGGCCAGCGCCAGCGTGTCGCACTGGCCCGCTCGCTGGCCAAGCGGCCCAAGCTCCTGCTGCTCGACGAGCCGATGGGCGCGCTGGACAAGAAGCTGCGCTCGCAGATGCAGCTCGAACTGGTGCAGATCATCGAACGCGTCGGGGTGACCTGCGTGATGGTGACCCATGACCAGGAAGAGGCCATGACCATGTCCGAGCGCCTGGCGATCATGCACCAGGGCTGGATCGCCCAGGTCGGCAGCCCGATGGACATCTACGAAACCCCGGCGAGCCGGCTGGTCTGCGAGTTCATCGGCAACGTCAACCTGTTCGACGGCGAGCTGGTCGAGGACGTGGAAGACCACGCAGTGATCGACTGTCCGCAGCTCGAGCGGCCGATCTACATCGGCCACGGCATCAGCAGCCGTGCCGAAGACAAGCGCGTCACCTTCGCCTTGCGCCCGGAAAAGCTGCTCATGAGCACCACCGCGCCGAACGTGGAAATGGCCGACTACAACTGGACCACCGGCATCGTCCATGACATCGCCTACCTCGGCGGGCATTCGGTGTACTACGTACAGCTCGAATCCGGAATGCTGGTGCAGGCCTTCGCCGCCAACTCCGAGCGGCACATGAAGTGGCGCCCGACCTGGGACGAGAAGGTCTACCTGCACTGGCTGAACGACAGCGGCGTGGTGCTGCAGGCATGAGCCGCCCGACGCTGAACTTCGGCCGCCGCCTGGTCATCGGCGTGCCCTTCGTCTGGCTGGTGCTGTTCTTCCTGCTGCCGTTCATCATCGTGCTGAAGATCAGCTTTTCCGAGGCGGCCGTGGCGATCCCGCCGTATACCGAGGTTTTCGGCTACGTCGAGCAGAAGCTGCAGATCGTCATCAACCTCGGCAACTACATTTTTCTCTCCGAAGACGAGCTGTATCTGGCCGCCTACCTGGGCTCGCTCAAGGTGGCCTTCGTCAGCACGCTGGCGTGCCTGCTGATCGGCTACCCGATGGCCTACGCCATCGCCCGCGCGCGCAAGGACCTGCAGACGGTCCTGCTGCTGCTGATCATGATGCCGACCTGGACGGCGATCCTGATCCGCGTCTACGCCTGGATGGGCATCCTCAGCAGCAACGGCATTCTCAACGAGCTGCTGCTCGGCCTGGGCCTGATCGACGAGCCGCTGCGCATCCTCAATACCGAGCTCGCCGTCTACATCGGCGTGGTGTACTCGTACCTGCCGTTCATGGTGCTGCCGCTGTACGCCAACCTGGTCAAGCACGACGCGAGCCTGCTCGAGGCGGCCTCCGACCTCGGCGCGCGGGATCTGACCAGCTTCTGGAAGATCACCGTGCCGCTGTCGAAGAACGGCATCATCGCCGGCTGCATGCTGGTGTTCATCCCCGTGGTGGGCGAGTTCGTCATCCCCGAGCTGCTCGGTGGCCCCGAGACGCTGATGATCGGCAAGGTGCTGTGGCAGGAATTCTTCAACAACCGCGACTGGCCGGTCGCCGCGTCGCTGGCGGTGCTGATGCTGGCGATCCTGCTGGTGCCGATCATCCTGTTCAACCGCAACCAGGCGAAAGAGCTGGAGGGCAAGCTATGACCGGCACCGTGAAGCGCCAAGCGGCGTGCGGGCGCCTTGCTCCTGTAGGAGCCGGCTTGCTGGCGATTCCGGCCGGCACGAACGATCGCGAGCATGCCCGCGCCGGCACGAGCACTGCGGGAACGCTGCAACCGGAGGCCCGGCCATGAAGCGCTACAGCCTGTCCAACCTGATCCTGGTACTGGGCCTGTTCTTCATCTACCTGCCGATGGTCATCCTGGTCATCTATTCGTTCAACGAATCGCGGCTGGTGACCGTGTGGGGCGGCTGGTCGGTGAAGTGGTACGTCGGCCTGCTCGACAACACCCAGCTGATGGGCGCGGTGATGCGCTCGCTGGAGGTGGCCTTCTACACGGCGATCGCCGCGGTCGCGCTGGGCACGATGGCGGCCTTCGTGCTGACGCGCATCCCGCGCTTTCGCGGTCGGACGATGTTCGGCGGCCTGGTGACAGCGCCGCTGGTCATGCCCGAAGTGATCACCGGCCTGTCGCTGCTGTTGCTCTTCGTGGCCATGGCGCAACTGGTCGGCTGGCCGGCGCAGCGGGGGCTGGTGACCATCTGGATCGCTCACACCACCTTCTGCTCGGCGTACGTGGCGGTGGTGGTGATGGCGCGGCTGCGCGAGCTCGATCTGTCGATCGAGGAGGCGGCGATGGACCTCGGGGCGCGGCCCTGGAAGGTATTCTTCCTGATCACCGTGCCGATGATCGCGCCGTCGCTGGCGGCCGGCGGCATGCTGTCGTTCGCGCTCTCGCTGGATGACCTGGTCTTGGCCAGCTTCGTCTCGGGACCAGGCGCCACGACCCTGCCGATGGAAATCTTCTCGGCCGTGCGCCTCGGCGTGAAGCCCGAGATCAACGCGGTTGCCAGCCTGATCCTGCTGGTCGTGTCGATCGCCACCTTCATCGCCTGGTACATGACCCGCCGTGCCGACCGGCGCCGGCAGAAGGCCATGCAGGAGGCGATGGAGGACGCCACGCTGGACGTCGCCGGCCCATCCGGCCGCCCGACGATGCTGCCGCCGCCCGCCCATAGCTGATCCTGGCGGGCAGCAGGCGCCGGGCCGCGCCGACTCAGCGACCCCGGCTGACCTGGAACTGCGTGCTCAGGCCGGCCAGGCGCTCGGTGAGCTCGACCAGGTGCTGGCTATCGCGGCGCAGGCGTGAGGCTTCCTCGTCGTTCTGCTCGGCGATGCGTTGCACCCCGGCAAGATGCCCGTTGACCTCGGCGCTGGCCGCGGCCTGCTGGTGGGTAGCCGCTGCGATGCGTTCGTTCATCTGGCTGATGGCTTCGATCTCGCGGGCGACGCTGGCGAGCAGGTCGGCCGTACGCTGGCTGTCCTCGACACAACGGGCGACACCGCTGCGGCTGTCGCGCATGGCGTGCGCGGCCTGGCGGCTGCTCTGCTGAAGCCGGCCGATGATCGCCTGGATCTCGGTCGTCGAGGTGGCGGTCTTCTGCGCGAGATTGCGCACTTCGTCGGCGACGACCGCGAAGCCCCGGCCCTGATCGCCGGCGCGCGCCGCTTCGATGGCCGCGTTGAGGGCCAGCAGGTTGGTCTGCTCGGCGATGGCGCGGATCACTTCCAGCACCTTGCCGATCTCCTCGGACTGGCCGGCAAGCGACTGCACCTCGGCGTCGGTGCCGTCGATGTTGTCGGCCAGGCGCTGGATCTCGCTGCGCACGTGGTCGACGGCGGCGCTTCCTTCGGCCGATTTGACGTTGGCCTCACGGGCGGTGCGGGCGGCCTGATCGGCATGCGAGGCGACCTCGTCGATCGCACGCGACATCTGTTCGATGGCGCTGCTCATGAACAGGCCTTCGTCGAGTTGCTGGCGCGCGCCTTCGCCGAGCCGACCGGTGGTCGCGCCAAGGCCGTCGCCCATGTGGCGCAGCGCGCCGCTCTCTTCGATCACCTGGCGAACGAGATGCTCGAGCTTGGCCAGGAAGTGGTTGAAGTGCTGCACCAGCGCGCCCTGCACCGGGCTGCGGTAGGCCAGGTCGATCGGACCGGCGCTGTCGCCGAGCCGCTTGGCGATATCGAGCAGGGCGGCGCCTTCCTCGGCTTCGCTGCGGGCCTGGCGAGCCATGTAGATCAGGATCGACGACTCGAGCACCACGTACAGCGCGTGCATCGTCACCACGCCCCAGCTGCCGTGATCGACCATGTGCACGCCGGCACCGGCCTGTTGCAGGGCGAAGAACAGCAGGTGATGGGCGGCGATGGTCGCGGCGGCGACGACGATCGGCAGCCAGTCGCGATAGAACATCAGGAACGCCAGCAGGGCGAAGATCCCGAAGTGGGCTTCGATCAGGCCGTGCGTCTGGTTGATGTGCAGCGCCGAGAGAATCATGAAACCGGCCGCCATCGCGCAGCGCAGGCTGCGTTGGCCTGGCAGTAGGCTGTTGAGCACGGTGAGGATCAGCGCAGTGCCGCCGCCGACGAGCAGCGCCTGTCCCCAGGTGTCGTGCCAGGCGGCGAGCGCGAGCGAGCTGATTGCCATCAGCCAGACCACCGACAGCATGATGCGGTCGGCCTTGCGGTAGTGCAGGTCAAGACGATCGAGGGAATGGCGCATGGCCGGTCACCGAAGCGTGGGCGTTCGTCCCGAACGGTACGGCCGGGTGGCCGGGCATCCTTCGCGCGTTCTTGTCGGTCTGATGCGGATGGCACCGGTTATCGGTCGGTCCAGTCGCAGAAGCAGCCGCTTGCCAGCGAATGGGTGGCGGACACCGGCCGACCTTGCAGCAGACTCTCCAATATCGGCTCGATGAAGCTGTTGCTTGAGGTGCAGACGGCGCCTTCGCTGTAGGGACCGACGTAAATCAGACGACCGGTCGTGTCCCAGATGGCGACCGCGGGGCTCGCCGGCAGGCCGTCGGCGCCCTCGAGCCGGGCGAGCGGCTGCAAGCCCGGCAGGGGCGCGATGTCCGGTGCGTCTTCGGCGGCCTTGCGCAGCGAATAGAAGGCCACGCCCCGGCCGGCATAGCGCTCGATCAGTTCGGCGAGGTGCTGCTGGTTGCCGACGTTGCAGGGGCAGGCCGGGTCCCAGAAGTGCACGAGGCGGATTGGCCCCGCCCCGGCGATTTTCTGCGGCAGGGCCAGGCCGTCGCCGTTGAACAGCACGGTCCGGGTGTCGAAGGTGCGCAGGTAGCTGTCCTGGTACCAGCCGCGGGCAAGCCAGAAGCCGGCAGCCCACAGGCCGAGCACGAGCAGCGCGAGCACGAATTTACGGCGAGGGGTCATGGCGATCCGGGGCGTTGGCGAAGCCCGCTAGCTTGCCACGCGCGGCGACGCGGCTGAATATCGCGGCCCGGTTCAATGGAAGAGACAGCCTCTATGTTCGAAGGCATGAACGCGGCCGAGCTGCGCGCCTTGTTCGGGCCGATCACGGTGGCCTGCGATGCGCCGGCAGCGGTCGCGGCGTACCAGCGCTTCTACGGGCTCGACCTGCCCCATCGCGCACGCGTGCAACGCCGCCTGGGCAAGGTGCGAGCGGGCCGCTACGAGGTCGTCCTGCAGGCCTGGCTACCCGATGAGCCCAAGGCCACGGTGCTGGTGCTGCATGGCTATTACGACCACATGGGCCTGTATCGCCATGCCATCGACTGGGCGCTGGCTCGTGGCTTCGCGGTGCTCGGCTGCGATTTGCCGGGGCATGGCCTGTCGGACGGCGCGATGGCGAGCATCGACAGTTTCGAGGAGTACCAGCGGGTGCTGGACGCCTTGTTGGCCGAGGCCAGGGCGCTCGATCTGCCGAGCCCCTGGCACCTGCTCGGGCAAAGCACCGGCGGGGCGATTCTCATCGATCGCCTGCTGCTGGGCGAGCCGATCGAGGGCTGTGGCGAAACGCTGTTGTTCGCGCCGCTGGTCCGGCCGCGGGCCTGGGGTTGGTCGCGGGTCAGTTACGCGCTGTTGCGCCGGTTCGTCCGGCAGATTCCGCGGCGCTACAGCGACAACTCTGGCGACCCCGACTTTCTGGCCTTCGTGCGTTCGCAGGACCGTCTCCAGTCGACCATCCTGCCGACCGCCTGGGTCGGGGCGCTGGCGCAATGGATTCCGCGCATCGAAGCCGCGCCGCGCTCGGCGGTCCGCCCGGTCATCATCCAGGGCGAGGCGGACATGACCGTGGACTGGCGGCACAACCTGAGGGTGCTGGATGAAAAGTTCGACAGGCCCGAGGTGCTGCGGCTGGGCGATGCCCGGCATCACCTGGTCAACGAACGCGCCGACCTGCGGCGACGCCTGTTCGACCACCTCGACGATCGCCTCGGCTGATCAGCCCTGCGGCGGGTTGAGCGCCGCGCGCAGGGCCGCCAAGGCGGCACGGTAGTACGCCTGGCCGGCCTCGGACTGGGCGAACTGCACGTACTCTTCGAGCTCCGGGTCGGAGAGGTCGCGATAGACATACAGCAGGGTGTTGTCGACCTCGCCGGCCATTTGCTGCATCAGCCGCTGACGCTGCTCTTGCAGCAGCCCGTCGGCCTGGGCGCCGCCAAGCACGCCGGGAAGCATCTGGCTCAGGCTGTCGGCAGCCATGCCGGCCAGCGCCAGGCTGACCTCGGCGCCCGCCTCGGTGATCGGCAGCGCCTGCGCCAGATGACGAATCAGCAGTTCACGGTTGCTACCGGCCTGGATGGTCGGCAAGCCATTGGCGTGGCGGAGCAGTTCGGCCTGGGTGGTTGCCTTGGTTTCGGCGGCGACGATCTTGCGGCCGAGTGGCGACTGGTAGAACGCGAGCGCCGGCTGTGGGTCGGCCAAGGCCTGGCGGAGCGTCGAAATCGCCCGTTGATCCATGGCGGCCGGCGCGAAACGGCTGTCGCTGTTGCGCACCAGGGCTTCGTAGATCGCGGGCGGCAGCGTGTTGCGGTACCGGGTCTGGGCGGCATCGAGCGCATCGCCGAAGTGGGCGCGCTGCTCGGCCCAGCCGGCGCTGCGGTAGAGCTCGTCGTAGGAATCGGCGAGGGCGGGGAGGCTGAGGGTCAGCAGGATCAAGGCTAGGAAGGCGCGCATGGGAGCTCCTGGTTGGGGCGGACTATTTTCTGCGCCTCGTCAGGAACTGTCGAGGCGCCGGGACCGGGCGCTGCTAGACTCTGCGGCACGGCCGTTGGCGTCCTCTGCGCCTGTCCCGGGCCGGTTCTCCAGTGGAGTTTCATCTTGCAGTTCGACCCCTTGATCGAAGGGCTGGCCGCTCGTGGCTGGTCGGTGCAGCCGTGCTTCCTTGCGAATGATCTGACCGCCGAGCTGGCCGCGGAGTGCCGCAGACTCGCCGCGGGGGATGCCTTGTCGCCGGCCGGCGTCGGTCGTGGCAACGCGCAAGCCGTGCATGAAGCCATTCGTGGCGACCACATCCTCTGGCTGGATGAGGGGTTCAGTCCGGTCTGCGACCGCTATCTGACGCTCATGGCGTCGCTGCGCCAGGCGTTGAACCAGGCGTTCTTCCTCGGGCTCGACGAATTCGAGTGCCATTTCGCCGCCTACCCGCCGGGCGCCTTCTACAAGACCCACTTGGATCGCTTCCGCGACGACGACCGCCGCACCGTCAGTGTGGTGCTGTACCTCAATCCCGACTGGCAGCCGGGCGACGGCGGTGAGCTGAGGCTCCATCTGCCCGGCCTTGAGCCGGTCGACGTGGCGCCCGTTGCCGGAACCCTCGCCGTGTTCCTGTCGGGCGAGGTGCCGCACGAGGTGCTGCCGACCGCAACCGAGCGGTTGTCGCTCACCGGCTGGTTCAAGCGTCGCGCCACGAGCGTTCTCTGACCTCTGTTTCGACGGCCGTGCAGCGGCCCTGAAACGACGACGCCCCGCGAGGGCTGGCCTCGCAGGGCGTCGTCATGGACCGGATCGGTGAGGCTTACATGCCCAACCAGTTCGGCAGTGCGAGCGAGACGGCCGGAATGTAAGTGATGACCATCAGGAAGCCGATCAGCATCATCAGCCACGGCATCGCCGCGCGGATGACCTGCGGAACGGTCATGCCGGTCACCGCCGAGGTGACGAACAGGTTCAGGCCGACCGGCGGGGTGATCAGGCCGATCTCCATGTTCACCACCATGATCACACCGAGGTGGATCGGGTCGATGCCGAGCTCGACGGCGATCGGGAAGAGGATCGGCGCCAGGATCAGGATGATCGCCGACGGCTCCATGAAGGCACCGGCCACGAGCAGCACGATGTTCACCACCAGCAGGAACATCCAGGGCTCCAGGCCCGCTTCCAGCACCCAGGCGGTGATGGTCTGCGGGATCTGCTCGGTGGTCAGCACGTGGGCGAACAGCATCGCGTTGGCGATGATGAACATCAGCATGATCGACAGCTTGCCCGACTCCAGCAGCACCTTCGGCGCTTCGCTGATCTTCATGTCCTTGTAGACGAACATGGCGATGAAGGCGGAGTAGACGGCGGCGACGGCGGCGGCCTCGGTGGGCGTGAACATGCCCGAGTAGATGCCGCCCAGGATGATCACCATCAGCAGCAGGCCCCAGAGCGCCTTGCGACCGGCCGACAGCCACTGGCGGAAGGAGGCGCGCGGCAGTGCCGGCAGGTTCTTCTTCACCGCGATCAGGTAGATCGCCGCCATCAGCACGGCGCCGAGCAGGATGCCCGGTACCACGCCGGCCATGAACAGCTTGCCGACCGAGGTTTCGGTCGCCGCGGCGTAGACCACCATCACCACCGACGGCGGGATGAGGATGCCCAGCGTACCGGCGTTACAGACGATGCCCGCGCCGAATGCCTGCGGGTAGCCCGAGCGGACCATGCCGGCGATGGCGATGGAGCCGACCGCAGCGACCGTCGCCGGCGACGAGCCGGACAGCGCGGCGAACAGCATGCACGCCAGGACCGCGCCGATCGCCAGGCCGCCACGAATGTGGCCGACGCAGGCGTTGGCGAAGTCGATCAGACGACGCGCCACGCCGCCGGTGGTCATGAAGGCGCCGGCGAGCAGGAAGAACGGAATCGCCAGCAGCGTGTAGTGCTCAGAGGTCTCGAACAGCTTGATGGCCAGCGAGCGGACCGAGTCCTCGCTGAACAGCATGATGGTCAGCGAGCCCGCCAGGCCCAGCGAGACAGCGATGGGCACCCCGAGGAACATCAGGATGAACAGCGCGACGAACAGGAACAGGATAGTCATTACTTCGGCTCCTCCATGCCCAGCTTGGCGGCATCGGCCGCTTCGTCGGCCAGCCCCAGGCCGGTCTGCTCGTTACGCAGGATGCGTACGAAGATTTCGGCGAATCGGATGAACATCATGGCGAAGCCGAACGGCACCACCATCGCGATGTGCCATTGCTTGATGCCGATGTGGCCGAGGTCTTCGGCGCCGATGTTGGCTTCCAGCAGGGTGTACGCCCAGTCGTAGCTGGCGATGGTCATCAGCCCGGCGTAACCGAGGCAGGCCAGGCAGGCGACGATGCCGATCACGCGCTGCATCGGGCGCGGTGCCAGCTTGACCAGCGCGTCGACGCCGATATGGCCAGCGGTGCGCACGCCGTAGGCGATGCCGAGGAAGATCAGCCAGGCGAACAGCGCCTTGGTCAGCGCGTTGCTCCAGGTCATCGCCTGGGCCAGTCCGATGATGAAATCACCGATGGCGAAGAAGAGCTCGCTGGACCCTTCGAAGCGGTCAGCCAGGTCATAGAAGACGGTGTAGAGGTTGTTGAGGATGACGTAGACGAAGGTCACTAGCGTCATGGCCGCGAGCAGGAACGCGACGGCGATTTCCTCGAAATGGTCCCAGACGCGCCGAATGGCGTTCATGGTTGTCATCTCCCGGAGAACTGGAATTGTTGTGAGCGCTGGGTGGGCGCCCGGGATGTCGGCCTCTGGCCGCGACAGGACAATGGAAACCGCCGCTGGCCTCTGGCAGGCCGTCGGCCAGCTGCGGTTTTCACTGGCCTGTCCGTCGAGCGGACAGCAGGGGCCAGTCTAGACCAGCCCCCTTGGAACGACTGTCTTACTGAGCGTTGGACGCCTGGGCGGCCTTGATCAGGTCGGCACCGATCTCGCCTTCGAACTTCTTCCAGACCGGCTTCATGGCTTCACGCCACTTGGCACGCTCTTCCGGCGTCAGGGTGAGGATCTCGGTGGTGCCGGCATCGAGGATGCGCTGCTTGTCGGCCTGGTTCAGCTCGTCGGCCTTCTGGTTCACGGCAACGGTCACTTCCTGCAGGATGCTTTCCAGCTCGGTGCGGACGTCAGCCGGCAGGCCATCCCAGAACTGGGTGTTGGTGATCAGCATGTAGTCGAGCAGGCCGTGGTTGGACTCGGTGATGTAGTCCTGAACCTCGTGCATCTTCTGCGAGTAGATGTTCGAGTAGGGGTTTTCGGCACCGTTGACCACACCGGTCTGCAGGCCCTGGTAGACCTCGGCGAAGCTCATCTTGCGCGGGTTGGCGCGAACGGCCTTGAACTGCTCTTCCAGTACCTGCGAAGCCTGCACGCGGAACTTCAGGCCGCGGGCATCGGTCGGCACGCGCAGCGGCTTGTTGGCCGACAGCTGCTTCATGCCGTTGTGCCAGTAACCCAGGCCGGTGATGTTCTTGTCCTTCATCGAGCTCAGCAGGGCCAGGCCTTCCGGGCTCTTCTGGAAGCGGTCGACCGCAGCGATGTCGTCGAACAGGAACGGCAGGTCGAATACCTGGACGCCCTTGGAGTAATGCTCGAACTTGGCCAGGGACGGGGCGATCAGCTGAACGTCGCCGAGCAGCAGGGCTTCCATTTCCTTGCCGTCACCGAACAGCGAGGAGTTCGGATAGACCTGAACTTCGACCTTGCCGGGCAGACGCTCTTCCACCAGCTTCTTGAACATCAGCGCGCCTTGGCCTTTCGGCGTGTTTTCGGCGACGACATGGGAGAACTTGATGACGATCGGGTCGGCGGCCTGGGCGATGCCCGCAAGGCTCAGAGACAGGGCGCAGGCGAGCGCCTTGGCAGTCAACTTGAACATGGTGGTTCCTCTTGTTGTGAGAGTCCGCTTCACAGGGCGGGCTCGGCAGTAAAGGGCCGTCGCGCGGCAAAACGTCGCGCAGGCGGCGCCCGGTAGGTGGCAGCAAGCAACGTGCCATTGTCTGGCCATAGGCTTGTGCGCATCGCCTTGTACCACCCCTTAACCGCTTAGGCGAGGCCCTAGGACGAGGTTTTCAGCAGGGAAGCGGAGCAGGTCGCAGCATGCTCTGGGACGTGACGCACTGGTGATGCGGCGATGATGTTTCGGTGTCAGTACAGCTGATGGCGGAAATCCGCCAGTCATTCGCCTTCGTCTGGCGAACTTCCGCCATCGGCAAATACCAGGCCATGCTTGCGCAGTTTGTCGTGCAGCGTCTTGCGGGGCAGGCCCAGGGCTTCTGCGACGCTGCGCAACGAGCCGTGGGGGCGGGCGAGTTCGGCGTTGATCAGCGCGCGCTCGAACGCCTCGACCTGTTCGGACAGGTTGGTCGCCACGCCCGGAGCATCCGTCGGGGCTTCCAGCGGGCTGCCAAGCCCAATATCCAGCCCGAGCGCGAATCGCTCGGCGGCATTCTGCAGTTCGCGCACGTTGCCGGGCCAATCGTGGCGGAGCAGGCTGCTGCGCTGCTCGGGCAGCAAGGAGCGGCCGGGCAGCCCATGTCGCCGTGCCGCGATTTCGCTGAAATGCTGGAACAGGAACAGTACGTCGTCGCTCCGCTCGCGCAACGGCGGGATGCGTAGCGGGGCGACGTTGAGCCGGTAATAGAGGTCGGCGCGGAAGCGGCCCTGATCGGCGGCCTGGCGCAGGTCCTCCTTGGTCGCCGCGATGACCCGGATATCGAGCGGGATCGACTGGTTGCCGCCGAGGCGCTCGACCACGCGCTCCTGCAGCAGGCGCAGCAATTTGACCTGCACCTCCAGGCTCATGCTTTCGATCTCGTCGAGAAACAGGGTGCCGCCGTTGGCGAATTCGAATTTGCCGATCCGACGCTTCTGCGCGCCGGTGAAGGCGCCGGCTTCATGGCCGAACAGCTCGCTCTCGACGACCGACTCGGCCAGCGCCCCCGCATTGATCGCGACGAATGGCCCGCCACGGCGGCTCGACAGGTCATGCAGGGCGCGGGCGACCACCTCCTTGCCGGCGCCGGTCTCGCCGAGGATCAGCACGTCGGCCTGAGTGGTTGCGAGCGCGCCGATCTGCTCGCGCAGGCGCTGGGTGGCCTGCGATTGCCCGAGCAGCCGTGTCGACAGCTCCTGCCGGTCGGCCAATGCCAGGCGCAGGCTGCGGTTCTCCAGCACCAGGGCGCGCAGGGCCAATGCACGCCGCACGCTATCGAGCAGGGCCTCGCTGGAGAAAGGCTTTTCCAGGAAGTCGTAAGCACCGGCCCGCATCGCCTGGACGGCGAGCGGGACGTCGCCGTGGCCGGTTATCAGCAAGACGGGCAGCTCGGCGTCGCGTGCCTGGAGCTCGGCGAGCAGTTGCAGACCGTCTATGCCGGACATGCGGATGTCGCTGACCACCACGCCGGGCCAATCGGCGGGCAGGCTTGCCAGTAGCGTTTTCGCCTCGCCCAGGGTAACGACGCTCAGGCCGGCGAGGTCGAGGGTCTGCGCGAGCGCCTTGCGCAGGTGGGCGTCGTCATCGATGAGGACGATCTGGGTGCGGTGATCGAAGGCGGCGCCGGTGGTCATGGCAGATAGTCCTCGGTCGGGAATGCCAGGCTCTGTTCGGCCGAGCGCAGGAACAGGCCGATTTCGGCGCCGCCGTCGGGGTGGTTGCCGAGCCGCAGCTCGCCACCCAGGCCGCGCACCAGCGTGTCGCAGATCGCCAGGCCAAGTCCCAGGCCCTGGGCGCTGGTCTTGGTGGTGAAAAAGGGTTCACGGGCGCGTTGCAGCGCTTCGGTGGAAAAGCCCGGACCGTTGTCGCGCAACAGCAGCGTCACGCCATCGGGCTGGGTGTGTGTGCTGAGCCAGATGCGCCGGGGCAGCGGCCGTTCGCCGAGCGCATCGAGCGCATTGGCCAGCAGATTGGCGAGCACCTGGCGCAGGCGCGTCTCGCCGGCTTGGACCCAGAGCGTCGCTTCGGGCAGATCGCGTACCAGTTCGACGTTCATCGCCTGACGGCGCTTGGCCACCAGCGACAGCGCATCCTCCAGCGCCGGTTGCAGCGCCACCCGTTCCGGCGCGTGCCGGTCGCGCCGGGCGAAGGCCCGCAGGTGGGCAATGATCGAAGCCATGCGCCCGGTCAGCTCGCTGATCAGGCCGAGATTGCCGCGAGCCTCGTCGAGCCGTTGGTGATCGAGCAGCACGCCGGCGTTGTCGGCGTAGCTGCGAATGGCTGCAAGGGGTTGGTTCAACTCGTGGCTGATGCTCGCCGACATGGTGCCGAGCGCGGACAGCTTGCCGGCCTGCAGCAGTTCGTCCTGGGCGCGAACGAGCTCCTGCTGCGCATGCTCGCGTTCGAGCACTTCGGTCTTCAGCCGGGCGTTGAGCGCCTCCAGGTCCCGCGTACGCGCCTGGACGCGGTGTTCCAGCTCGCGCCGGGTGCTGGCTTCCATCGCGAGTCGCTCGATGAAGTGCCGCCGGCGTTGCATCAGGAGTCCGATCCAGAGCAGCAGCGCCAGCAGGGTCGCGCCGCCGATCGCCACGACGGTCTGCACCGGGCGCTCGACAAGGCTGGTCGGGGCGAGGATGCGCACGGTCCAGCCGATGTCCTTGAGTTCGCGGCTCTGGATCAGCCAGGCATCGAGGTCGAGCGTGAGGTTCTCGGGTTCGAGGGTCGGGTAGGGCTGGTCGAACGCGATCTGCTCGCGCTCGGCCTGATCGAGTGCGCGCGTGGCGTGAAATCGCCACTCGGGCTTGGAGGTGAGGATCACCACGCCATAGTTGTCGGTAACCAGCAGTTGCTCCGGCGTGTTGCCCCAGAGCACTTCGGTGTTGTCCAGGTCGACCTTCACCACGACTGCGCCGAGTTCCTCGTCTGCGTCACGCACGGCCGCCGCGAAATAGTAGCCGCGCTTGCCGGATGTCGTGCCGAGGCCGAAGAAGCGACCGAGCTTGCCGGCCATCGCCTCGCGAAAATACGGGCGGAACGCGAAGTTGCGCCGAACGAAGCTGTCCGGCTCGTCCCAGTTGGAGGCGGCGATGGTGTCGCCGTCCGGCTGCATCAGGTAGATGGCATCCGCGCCGGTATCGCGCTGCAAGCGCTTGAGCAGTCGATTGGCCCGATCGATCTCGGCGGGCTCCGGCTCGCCATCAAGCACCTCGCGCAAGGGCGGCAGATCGCCCAGGATGCGGGGCATCACTTCGTAGCGGGTCAGGGTGCCGAGCAGGTTGGCGACATAGAGGTCAAGCGTCTGGCGATTCTGCTCGAGCAGCTCGTTGGTGTAGTAGCGCTCGGCCAGCTGCTGGAGCGGCCACAGCAAGGGGATCAATACCGCGGCGAGCAGGGTGAGCGTGCGCCAGCGTGGGCGGCGAGGAATCGGTTGGGCAGCAGTCATGCGGGTACGCCTGTGTTTCGCGCCCGCATTATGCACGTTCGCTGGTTCAGGCCCGAGCCTCCGGGTCGAGGGACGGTCAAGCGCTCCGGCTGATCGCCAGGGCGCCTGCGTCGATGGCCGAGGCATTGGCCAGGCATTCGCTCAGGCCGGCCTCCCAGTTGGGCAGGCGCACACCCCAGTCGCGCTCCAGTCGCACGCAGCTGAGCCGGGAGTTGGCGGGGCGATTGGCTGGTGTCGGGTAATCGTGCGAAGCGATGGGACTCAGCGTCGCCCGCAACCTGCCTTCGGCGTGCAGGTGCGTGGCGATCGCCTGGGCGAATCCGTGCCAGCTGGTCTCGCCGCTCGCGGTCAGGTGATACAGACCGGTGGGAAAGCGGCCATCGTTCAGCCAGCGACGTACCAATGCGGCGGTAGCTTGGGCGAGGTGCCCGGCCCAGGTTGGCGCGCCGCGCTCGTCGTTCACCACCTCGAGCGTGCGGCGTTCCTGCAGCAGGCGTTGCATGGTCAGCAAAAAATTACGGCCGTGACGGGAATACACCCAGCTCGTGCGCAGGATCAGGTGCTGGCCACCGATGGCCTGGATCGCCTGTTCGCCGGCCAGCTTGCTGGCTCCGTAGACACTCAGCGGCTGCGGCGCATCGAGTTCAGTGTAGGGTTCGGCTTTCTTCCCGTCGAAGACATAGTCGGTCGAGAAGTGCAGCAGCGGCGCACCCAGCCGATCGGCTTCTTCGGCTAGCACGCCAGGTGCCGTACCGTTGATGGCGAAGGCCTTGGCCTGTTCGTGCTCGGCCTGGTCGACCGCCGTGTAGGCGGCACTGTTGATGATGAGATCCGGCCGCAGCCGCCGGACGGTCTGCCGGATGCGCGAGGGTTGCGCCAGGTCCATTCCGCTGCGCCCGAGCGCAATCAGCTCCGCATCGCCCGCGAGTTCGAGGAGAAGTTCGCGGGCAAGCTGGCCGGATTCGCCGGTGAGCAGGATTTTCACGGGAAGCATTCCGCGTCACGCAGGGGCTTGCCGGCCTGGTCTTTGGCAGACAGCTGCGGGGACTCGTCGATCGGCCATTCGATGCCCAGCTCCGGGTCGTTCCATAGCAGGCTGCGCTCGTGCTGCGGCGCGTAGTAATCGGTGGTCTTGTAGAGGAATTCAGCCGTCTCACTGAGAACCACGAAGCCATGCGCGAAGCCTTCGGGAATCCAGAGCTGGCGTTGGTTCTCGGCGCTCAGGCGAGTGCCGACCCAGCGGCCAAAGCTCGGTGAGCTGCGGCGCAGATCGACGGCGACGTCGAACACCTCGCCGGCCACGACGCGCACCAGCTTCCCCTGGGGTTGCTGGATCTGGTAGTGAAGGCCACGCAGCACGCCGCGCTGGGACTTGGAGTGGTTGTCCTGGACGAACTGGCGCTTGAGCCCCGTGGCCGCTTCGAAAGCGGCCGCGTTGAAGCTCTCGTAGAAGAAACCGCGTTCGTCGCCGAAGACCTTGGGCTCGATGATCAGGACGTCGGGAATGCTGGTTTCGATGATCTTCATGCGTCTTCACCCGCCAGCTTGAACAGGTACTGGCCATAGCCGGTCTTGCCCAGGGCATCGGCGCGGCGCAGCAGCTGCTCGCGGTCGATCCACTTGTTCTGGTAGGCGATCTCTTCCAGGCAGGCGACCTTCAGGCCCTGGCGGTGCTCGATGGTCTGCACGTATTGCGAGGCCTCGAGCAGGCTGTCATGGGTGCCGGTGTCGAGCCAGGCGAAGCCGCGGCCGAAGCGCTCGACGTTGAGGTCGCCGCGCTTGAGGTAGGCCATGTTGACATCGGTGATCTCCAGCTCGCCGCGCGGCGACGGCTTGATCGACTTAGCGATCTCGATGACGTCGTTGTCGTAGAAATACAGGCCGGTCACCGCATAGCTGGACTTTGGCTGCTTCGGCTTCTCCTCGATGGACAGCGCCTTGCCGGTCTCGTCGAAGTCGATCACGCCGAACCGCTCCGGGTCCTTGACCCAGTAGCCGAACACCGTGGCGCCCGTCGGCTGTGCCGCCGCGCGCTGCAGCTTTTCGGTGAAATGCTGACCGTGGAAGATGTTGTCACCAAGGATCAGGCACACCGAGTCATCGCCAATGAACTCCTCGCCAATGAGGAAAGCCTGGGCCAGGCCGTCCGGCGAAGGCTGCTCGGCGTAGCTGAAGTTGACGCCGAACTGGCTGCCGTCACCCAGCAGGTTGCGATACTGCGGCAAATCGTGCGGGGTAGAGATGACCAGGATGTCGCGGATTCCAGCGAGCATCAGCACCGAGATCGGGTAGTAGGCCATTGGCTTGTCGTAGATCGGCAGCAGCTGCTTGGATACGCCAAGGGTGATGGGATGCAGGCGAGTGCCGGAGCCTCCGGCAAGGATGATTCCTTTCATGCGTTCTCCAAGGCGCCGAGGCGCTCACGCTGGTAGCTGCCGTCCTGAACGCGACGGCACCATTCGAGGTTGTTCAGGTACCACTGCACGGTCTTGCGCAGGCCGGTCTGGAAGGTCTCCTGCGGAACCCAGCCAAGTTCGCGCTCGATCTTGCTGGCATCGATGGCATAGCGCAGGTCGTGGCCAGGGCGATCCTTGACGAAGGTGATCAGGTCTTCATAGCGGGCGAGCCCGGCCGGCTTGTTCGGTGCCAGCTCTTCGAGCAGGGCGCAGATGCCGCGCACCACGTCGATGTTCTTCTGCTCGTTATGGCCACCGATATTGTAGGTTTCGCCGACCTTGCCTTCGCTGACCACCTTGAACAAGGCGCGGGCATGGTCTTCGACGAACAGCCAGTCGCGGATCTGCGAGCCGTCCCCGTAGATCGGCAGCGGCTTGCCGTCCAGTGCATTGAGGATGACCAGCGGGATCAGCTTCTCGGGGAAGTGATAGGGGCCGTAGTTGTTCGAGCAGTTGGTGATCAGTACCGGCAGCCCATAGGTGCGCTGCCAGGCGCGGACCAGATGGTCCGACGAGGCCTTGCTGGCCGAATACGGCGAGCTCGGCGCGTAGGGCGTGGTTTCGGTGAACAGATCGTCGACGCCGTGCAGATCGCCATACACCTCATCGGTGGAGATGTGATGGAAGCGGAACGCCTGACGACGCCCTTCGGGCAGCGTCTGCCAGTAGGCGCGGGCGGCTTCCAGCAGCTGGTAGGTACCGACGATGTTGGTGTGGATGAACTCGGCCGGACCGTCGATGGAGCGATCGACGTGAGATTCGGCGGCCAGGTGCATGATGGCGTCCGGCTGGAATTCCAGCAGCGCTTCGCTTACTCGCGCACGGTCAGCGATATCTCCCAGCACGAACTGATAGCGGGAATTCCCCTCTACTAGCGCCAGCGATTCCAGATTGCCGGCGTAGGTGAGCTTGTCGAGGTTCAGGACGTGGTGGTTGGTATCGAGAATAAGGTGGCGAACTAGGGCGGAACCGATGAACCCGGCTCCGCCGGTTACGAAGATGCGCATGTCGTGTGCTTCCTTGGCGCGTTGTTGAGCGTGCAGCTCGTAGCAGTCGGCTGGATAGACCTTGGTAGGTGATTAAAATTCCCGGGGCGGGATTGCGCAGTCGCGAATGATACGTCCCGTTCTGATCCTTGCGGCAGGCTGCGGCGATCGGTCGGATCCAGGCGACACGAGGCTGTGTTCCTTGGGCATGGTCCCGAAACAGGCGAAGCCGGTTGAAGGGAGGACTTGGCGCTATGCGGTGCGTATTTAAAATCGGAGCGGAAAATGGATTGGTAGCACCTGGCGGCGCTACCAATCCAAACTAGGGCCAACCCTTATTGTTGGCCGGTCGTTGCGGGTGGCGCCTCCATCGGGTCTGCCTCTTCCGGCATATCGACATCGATATCGGGCACCGTGATCGTTTTCTGCTCGGTACCCACATCGACGTCTGGGGCATCGACATCGTATTCGGGGAGTTCTCCGCCCTCTACGTTGACATCTACATCAGGCAGATCGCCGTCTTGCTCTTTGTCGATATCGCAGGCGCTCAGTCCCAGAGTGGCGGCCAGGAGAACACTGGCCAAGCCTAGTTTCGATTGGATTTTCATGTGCGTCCCCTCATCTCAAGCCGGCCTATTCGACTCGGCGCTGAAAATTACGTCACCGAAGTGCTTCATGGCGGGGCGGGGCCCCTCCTGCAAGAAATGACAGCGCGTCATCCTTCCGGTTCAAGTGTGGCCGCCGACGTGGCTAAGTATTTCCTGAAGAGCAGTTGACACTAGAATCCATGGCTGTATGATTCGCGGCCTCGCAGTCAGGGAGGTTGTACTGGCTGCGGGGCAAGCGGTTGAGTAGAAAAGAGATTTTCGAAAAAGTGCTTGACGCGAAGAAGGGCTGCTGTAGAATGCGCGG
>NZ_RBZQ01000009.1 GCF_003640395.1 Stutzerimonas urumqiensis
ACGACGCATCGCCGATGGTAGTGTGGGGTCTCCCCATGTGAGAGTAGGTCATCGTCAAGCTCCTATCCCAAACGCCTCGGCCTATCGGTCGGGGCGTTTGTCTTTGCGCGATGGTAACCTGGGCGCCTGTGGCGCTGGCTTCAACTGCACTGCCAGCGAGCATGTCCAAGACGCCGAGGGAACAGGTAACCTGTCCCTCCGGTACTTAGGAACGGACTATGAAGCTAACTCAGCTGCCCTCGGATGCCTTTGAGCCAACAAGCAACCTCATCGCCTGCCCAGAATGCGATCTGATCATGCGAAAGAGGTCCTCACTGCGAGCTAGCGGACAGGAAGCACAAAGCCAATTTCCCTATTTCCTTAACATTCATGCGCATGGAGTCGCTTCGTGAATCCGCTCCTTTCGCTTCTGCAGGATGGTAAGTTTCGTTCCGGAAAAAATCTGGGGGAGTCCCTCGGGGTCACTCGTGCTTCCATCTGGAAGCAGCTGATCAAACTGGAAGCCGAGACGGGGCTTCAGCTCGAGCGTATAAGGGGCCGCGGCTACCGGTTGTCAGATCCGATAAGTTTGTTAGCGCTCCCCTTGCTGTCTGAGCACTTTGCTGGGGTCGGCTGGGGAAGCTACCTCTTTGAGTCCTTAGCGTCGACTAACGATAAGGCAAGAGACTTGATCCAGGCCGGGTGCCAGCCCCCTTTCATTGTAACTAGTGAGCAGCAAATCTCCGGCAGGGGTCGAAGAGGGCGGTCATGGGTGAGTCCGTACGGAGAAAATCTCTATTTCTCATTGGTGTGGTCGCTTGATGAGGGGGCAAGGCAGTTGCCTGGACTGACTTTGTCCGTAGGTCTTGCGGTATTGGAGGCGCTTAGAGAGCTAGGTATTTCCAACGTTGGTCTTAAATGGCCGAATGATGTCTTGGTGGGAGAAAAGAAAATTGCTGGGATATTGACTGAAGCCTTCGGTGATCTCGCAGATAAGTGCACCGTAATTATAGGTATTGGAGTCAATGTCAACATGATGCGAGGCTCCGATGAGCTAGCGCAGCCTTGGACGTCGGTTCGCTTGGAACTGGGTCGCCTAGTTGATAGGAATCAAGTTGCTATAAGTCTTGCGAGCAGCTTAAACAGCTATCTTGCAGTGCATTGTCATTATGGCTTCGGTGCGTTGCGCCATGAGTGGGAAAGCAAAAACCTCTGGCAGGGAAAGGACGCGACCATATCCTCCTCTGGGCGGCATGTGATTGGCCGGATTCTGGGAGTTGATGACGCTGGAGCCTTGCGGCTGCTTGTGGATGGCGGTGAGCGGCGTTATAGCGGTGGGGAGTTAAGCTTGAGATTGGCTAAATGATTTTGGAACTGGATTGCGGGAATAGCGCTATTAAGTGGCGAATGATCGATGGCGCATCGTTGGTTGTTCATCGTGGGCGTGCAGTTGACCTAGAAAGCTTGATTGCCCAAATAGCGGATTTAAGTGAAGCTGTATCTCGTTGTCGTCTTGTAAGTGTTAGAGGGTTAGAGCAGACGAGATTAATAGTGGATGGGATTCGGGCTTTGGCTATCAGTCCGGAGGTCGTTACTCCTGCTGCTACTTTGAGAGGCGTTGTTAATGGTTACGATGACTATAGCCGCTTGGGATTGGATCGCTGGCTTGCTTTGGTTGCAGCCTTTAATCGGTGTCGCGCTGCTTGTTTGGTGATAGATATCGGAACGGCGGTGACAGTTGACTATGTTGACGCCTCTGGTCAACATCTTGGGGGCTACATTGCTCCGGGGCTGCCAATGCTGCGTCAGTTGATAGTTCAATATGCCGCATCTGTCTCCCTGCCTCAGCGCGAGAGGGAGGTGCTGCAGTCTAATTTCGCGCCGGCGCGCAGTACCAGTCCGGCAGTCGAGAGTGGTTGTTATCTGATGCTGCGGGCTTTTTTGAATGAGCGGCTGTCCCAGGCTGATTCCGAACTAGCTGCAAGCTACCAGGTATTTGTCACCGGAGGCGACGCGACGATTATGAATGGTCATCCTGACGTAATCATTGCTGAGGATCTAGTGCTTGAAGGGTTGGCTCTAGCGCTTCCGTAGGGGTTCGATATGCCTTGGGTTTTCGTGTTTTTAGTTTCTCTTAATATTCTTTATGCAGTTTGGCATCGACAGCAAATTCCAATCAGTGTTACCGAAATTGAGCCGTTGGTTTCTAAACAAAAAGAAGCGGCAAATATAAAGCTCGTGAAGGAATCAGCCGAGAGTTTGGTTTCGGAGCGGCGCTCAGTGGAAGCTGATTCGCTCTGTTTGAATTTTGGTCCTTTCGAGAGGAAAAGCGATGCGCAGACCCTGCAGCAGCGCCTGCTTAGTCTTGGTGTTAATGCAAGGATTAAAGAGTTTTCGGACCCAATAGGGGTTGATCATTGGGTTTACCTTGAGCCCTCAGCATCTAGAGATGGGGCCTTTCGCCAGGTGCGTGAGCTCCAGGCGCGCGGCATAGACAGCTATGTCATTACGGTAGGTGATTTGGAGAACGGGGTGTCGCTCGGAATCTTTTCGGAGCGCACCTCGGCACAGGGCATCTTGGATCGCGTCGCTCGGCTCGGCTATTCGCCTCTTATCAAGCGATTGGAGCGATCCAGGCAGATCTATCGCGTTCAGATATCCTCTGGTGAGCGCAAGAGGGTGGACTCTGAAATCCTCGGCGATCTCTCGCGGCTGGTTGGAGCGCAGGAGTCGGCGCAGGCGCTGTGCGAGGGGATTGATACTAGTAGGTAGTTCTCATAGAATGGCCCCGCTTTCCGGTGTCCGGACGGCCTGTTGAAGCTAAGTTTAGGTTTTTCCTGATAAATTGCTTGACAGAATGGTGGCATGAAATGAAAATGCCGCCTCCTTTGGAGGGGTTCCCGAGCGGCCAAAGGGATCAGACTGTAAATCTGACGTCATAGACTTCGAAGGTTCGAATCCTTCCCCCTCCACCAGTTTTTGCGCGGCGTATGTCGCGGGTATAGTTCAGTGGTAGAACCTCAGCCTTCCAAGCTGATGATGCGGGTTCGATTCCCGCTACCCGCTCCAGTTGCCGCAATAGAGATTCGCTCATGTAGCTCAGTTGGTAGAGCACACCCTTGGTAAGGGTGAGGTCAGCGGTTCAAATCCGCTCATGAGCTCCAAATTAAGGCAGATATGAAAATATCTGCCTTTCTTTTAATGGTGGCTGATTAGCTCATACATTACGGGGACGGTCTCGATGGCTAAGGAAAAATTCGAACGTAACAAGCCGCACGTAAACGTTGGCACCATCGGTCACGTTGACCATGGCAAGACGACGCTGACGGCGGCTCTGACCAAGGTGTGCGCTGATACCTGGGGTGGCTCTGCTCGCGATTTCTCGCAGATCGACAACGCTCCTGAAGAGAAGGCGCGCGGTATCACCATCAATACCTCGCACGTTGAGTACGATTCGGCGATCCGTCACTACGCTCACGTCGACTGCCCTGGTCACGCTGACTACGTCAAGAACATGATCACCGGTGCTGCGCAGATGGACGGCGCGATCCTGGTTTGCTCCGCTGCTGACGGCCCCATGCCGCAGACCCGCGAGCACATCCTGCTCTCCCGTCAGGTCGGCGTTCCTTACATTGTCGTGTTCCTGAACAAGGCCGACATGGTCGACGACGCCGAGCTGCTTGAGCTGGTCGAGATGGAAGTGCGTGACCTGCTGTCCACCTACGACTTCCCGGGCGACGACACTCCGATCGTCATCGGCTCTGCGCTGATGGCGCTGGAAGGCAAGGACGACAACGAGATCGGCGTATCCGCCGTTCGCAAGCTGGTCGAGACCCTGGACTCCTACATCCCTGAGCCGGTTCGCGCCATCGATCAGCCGTTCCTGATGCCGATCGAAGACGTATTCTCGATCTCCGGTCGTGGCACCGTGGTAACAGGCCGTGTCGAGCGCGGTATCGTCAAGGTGGGCGAGGAAGTCGAAATCGTCGGCATTCGCGCGACCACCAAGACCACCTGCACCGGTGTTGAAATGTTCCGCAAGCTGCTCGACGAAGGTCGTGCGGGTGAGAACATTGGCGCACTGCTGCGTGGTACCAAGCGTGAAGACGTCGAGCGTGGCCAGGTTCTGGCCAAGCCGGGCACCATCAAGCCGCACACCAAGTTCGAAGCTGAAGTGTATGTGCTGTCCAAGGAAGAAGGTGGTCGTCACACCCCGTTCTTCAAGGGTTACCGCCCGCAGTTCTACTTCCGTACCACTGACGTGACCGGTAACTGCGAACTGCCGGAAGGCGTCGAGATGGTCATGCCGGGCGACAACATCAAGATGGTTGTCACCCTGATCGCTCCGATCGCCATGGAAGACGGTCTGCGCTTCGCCATTCGCGAAGGTGGCCGTACCGTTGGTGCTGGCGTGGTTGCGAAAATTTTCGAATAAATCTTGAGCTGTCCCCGTCAGGCCGGCATAATGCTCGGCCTGATTCGTTACAGGCCAGTAGCTCAATTGGCAGAGCGGCGGTCTCCAAAACCGCAGGTTGGGGGTTCGATTCCCTCCTGGCCTGCCATTTTCCCGAGGGTGAAAATGGCGGTCTCAACAAGGTTGTTCTCAATGAATGTTCAGGCTGATACCGCTGGCTCTCGCTTTGATTCCGTTCGGTGGGTGATTGTTGCGCTTTTGGTCGCGCTCGCCGTCGTTGGCAATCAATATTATTCCGCTGAGCCAATTCTTTATCGCGTTCTGGGGTTGCTGGTTATTGGTGTGGTTGCGGCTCTGGTTGCTTTTCAGACGGCTCGCGGACGCGCTTTTCTATCGCTCCTGAAGGAGTCTCGAGTAGAGATTCGCAAGGTGGTGTGGCCGACTCGGCAGGAAACGACTCAAACCACGCTGATCGTGGTTGCTGTCGTTCTGCTTATGGCCCTGCTGCTATGGGGGCTCGATTCGCTTCTGGGCTGGCTGGTCTCTCTGGTCGTAGGTTAAGGATCTCTCGTGGCTAAGCGTTGGTACGTCGTGCATGCTTATTCAGGTTATGAAAAGCATGTAATGCGCTCCTTGATCGAGCGCGTGAAGCTCGCTGGGATGGAAGACGAGTTCGGTGAGATTTTGGTCCCGACCGAAGAAGTCGTGGAGATGCGAAACGGCCAGAAACGAAAGAGCGAGCGGAAATTCTTTCCTGGCTATGTTCTTGTCCAGATGGACATGAATGAGGGTACTTGGCACCTGGTCAAGGATACCCCGCGCGTGATGGGCTTCATTGGCGGAACTGCTGACAAGCCGGCGCCGATCACGGATCGTGAGGCCGAGGCGATCCTGAGGCGGGTGGCTGATAGCGGAGATAAGCCCAAGCCCAAGACGCTCTTTGAGCCGGGCGAAGTCGTTCGGGTCAATGATGGTCCCTTTGCTGACTTCAATGGGGTTGTCGAAGAAGTTAATTACGAGAAGAGCAGGATTCAGGTGGCTGTGTTGATATTTGGCCGCTCGACTCCAGTCGAGCTCGAGTTCAGCCAGGTCGAGAAGGTCTGACTTCAAGTTTCGCTCCGTGCTTGGTTTGCATGGAGCGCTTTCTTTGGGCTTTAAGGCCCGGGGAGCCGAAAGGCGTTAAAACCCACGTGGAGTAGCTAAGCATGGCTAAGAAGATTCAAGCATATATCAAGCTGCAGGTTAAGGCGGCGCAAGCCAATCCATCGCCGCCAGTTGGTCCGGCATTGGGTCAGCACGGTGTCAATATCATGGAGTTCTGCAAGGCCTTCAATGCTCGTACTCAGGGCATGGAGCCTGGACTGCCAACGCCGGTCATTATCACGGTTTATAGTGATCGCAGCTTTACATTCGAAACAAAGAGTACACCGGCGTCGGTTCTGCTAAAGAAGGCGGCTGGTATCTCGAGCGGCTCAGCTCGGCCGAACAGCCAGAAGGTTGGGACGGTAACGCGTGCTCAGCTTGAAGAAATCGCAAAAACCAAGAACGCAGATCTGACAGCTGCTGATCTCGAGGCGGCAGTGCGAACCATTGCTGGCTCGGCTCGCAGCATGGGTCTGAACGTGGAGGGCATGTAATGGCTAAGTTGACTAAGCGCCAGAAGGCCATTGCAGAGCGCGTGGAAGCTGGGAAACAGTACCCGTTCGAGGATGCGGCGAAACTGCTGGCCGAGCTTTCCGCAGTCAAGTTCACTGAGTCCTACGACATTGCTATCAACCTGGGTGTTGATCCGCGCAAGTCCGATCAGGTCGTTCGTGGTGCTACCGTTCTGCCGAACGGTACTGGCAAGAGCGTTCGTGTCGCGGTGTTCACGCAGGGGCCGGCCGCGGAGGCTGCTATGGCTGCCGGAGCAGACCGTGTCGGTATGGACGACCTTGCGGCTGAGATGAAGGGCGGCGATTTGAGCTACGACGTTGTAATTGCCTCGCCAGATGCGATGCGCGTTGTTGGTCAGTTGGGTCAGATCCTTGGTCCGCGTGGCCTGATGCCCAACCCGAAAGTCGGTACCGTTACGCCTGACGTCGCTACTGCCGTAAAAAATGCTAAAGCGGGTCAGGTGCGCTTCCGCACTGACAAGAACGGCATCATTCATACCAGCGTAGGCAAGGTCGGCTTCGAGGCTTCACAGCTCAAGCAGAACGTCGAGGCGCTCCTGGCTGACCTCAAACGTTTGAAGCCTTCTACCTCCAAAGGTATCTATGTCAAACGCGTGACTCTGAGCACCACCATGGGGCCCGGCTTGGTCATTGATCAGGCGTCCCTGGAGGCGTAAGCACGTCAATGAGCCTGCTTTTGCGGGCTCGTTCCTAATTGGGGTCCCTGCCTGGCGGGGGCTATCCAAGACCGTAGGCGGCTTTGCCTTAAACCTTAAAGCCTACGCAGAGGTGCTCCCGATTCGATTCATACCGAATCAGACACCAAATGCGTCCAGTGTTTACTGGATGAATCGGTAATTCCAGGAGTAAAACCCGTGGCAATCAAACTCGAAGACAAGAAAGCCATCGTCGCTGAAGTCAACGAGGCTGCCCAAACCGCCCTTTCCGCTGTTGTGGCTGATGCCCGCGGCGTGAGCGTAGCGGCTATGACCGGACTCCGTAAAGAGGCCCGCGAAGCTGGTGTTTATGTGCGTGTAGTGCGTAACACCTTGCTGCGAAGAGCGGTCGAAGGCACTCAATTCGATGTGCTGAACGATGCGTTCAAAGGCCCAACCCTCATTGCGTTCTCCAAAGAGCATCCTGGTGCTGCAGCCAGGATCTTTAAGGACTTCGCAAAGGGGCAGGACAAGTTCGAGATCAAGGCCGCTGCATTCGAGGGGCAGTTCCTCGCAGCCAACCAGATCGATGTGCTGGCAACTCTGCCGACCTACGACGAGGCCGTAGCGCAGCTGATGAGCGTTATTCAGGGCGCGACCAGCAAGCTGGCTCGTACATTGGCAGCTATTCGCGATCAGAAAGAAGCGGCCGCAGCTTGAGCTGAGGCGAGTTCATATTCAATCGATTTTGATGGCCTAGGCCATCCCCAAAATATAGGAATAGAGTCATGGCTCTGACCAACGAAGATATCATCAACGCTGTATCCGAAATGTCCGTCATGCAAGTCGTCGAACTGATCAAGGCGATGGAAGAGAAGTTCGGCGTTACCGCTGCTGCGGCCGTTGCTGCTGGTCCGGCTGCCGCTGCTCCTGCAGCTGAAGAGCAGACCGAATTCACCGTCGTTCTGGCTGAAGCCGGCGAGAAGAAGGTGAACGTCATCAAGGCTGTTCGTGAGCTGACCGGTCTGGGTTTGAAAGAAGCCAAGGCTGTGGTCGATGGCGCTCCTGGCGTTGTCAAGGAAGGCGTATCGAAGGAAGAGGCCGAAGCGGCCAAGAAGTCGCTGGAAGAAGCGGGCGCCAAGGTCGAGCTCAAGTAATCGCCGACGTTGCGTTTACAGCCCGAGCGTTTCGCAAAAGGCTGATGGCTGGTGGCAAATGCCACCGGCCTTTTTCCGTTGTAAGCGGTCGTGCTCTTGAGCGGGCCGAGAGGAACACCATCGAAAGATGGCGCGAATTTGGATTCGCAGATTTTCTGGTTGCTCCTAGTGGGGAGTGACCAAACAAGCAGGTGACCAAGCTGGGGAACGCTGATGGCTTACTCATACACTGAGAAAAAACGTATCCGCAAGGACTTTAGCAAGTTACCGCACGTGATGGATGTGCCCTATCTGCTGGCTATCCAGCTGGATTCGTACCGCGAATTTCTGCAGGCGGGCGCTGCTAAAGAGCAGCTTCGCGATATCGGTCTGCATGCGGCCTTCAAGTCTGTTTTCCCGATCATCAGCTATTCAGGAAATGCCGCGCTTGAATATGTTGGCTACCGCCTGGGCGAGCCAGCCTTTGATGTCAAAGAATGTGTGCTTCGCGGCGTAACTTTTGCTGTCCCGTTGCGCGTTAAGGTGCGCCTGATCATTTTCGACAAGGAGTCGTCGAACAAGGCCATCAAGGACATCAAGGAGCAGGAAGTCTACATGGGGGAAATTCCCCTGATGACCGAGAACGGTACCTTCATCATCAACGGTACCGAGCGTGTCATCGTGTCCCAGCTGCACCGTTCGCCGGGCGTGTTCTTCGATCACGATCGCGGCAAGACACACAGCTCGGGCAAGCTGCTGTACTCCGCGCGCATCATTCCCTACCGTGGCTCCTGGCTGGATTTCGAATTCGATCCAAAGGATGCGGTGTTCGTGCGTATCGACCGTCGCCGCAAGTTGCCTGCGTCGGTGCTGCTGCGTGCGCTCGGCTATAGCACCGAGGAAGTCCTCGATGCGTTCTACGACACCAACATCTTCCACGTACGTGGCGAGACCTTGGCGCTCGAGTTGGTTCCGCAGCGTCTGCGCGGCGAAATCGCCACCTTCGACATCAAGGATCAGAGCGGCAAGGTCATCGTCGAGCAAGGGCGCCGTATCACTGCGCGTCACATCAATCAGCTCGACAAATCCGGCATCAAAGAGCTGGAAATGCCGATCGACTACGTGCTTGGACGCACCACGGCGAAAGCCATCGTGCATCCGTCCACAGGCGAGATCATCGCCGAGTGCAATACCGAGCTGACGACAGATGTCCTGGCCAAGATCGTGAAGGCCGAGGTCGTCCGTTTCGAGACGCTCTACACCAACGACATCGACTGCGGTCCGTTCATCTCCGACACCTTGAAGATCGACTCGACTGCCAATCAGCTCGAGGCGCTGGTCGAGATTTACCGGATGATGCGGCCCGGCGAGCCGCCGACCAAGGATGCCGCCGAAACGCTGTTCAATAACCTGTTCTTCAGTGCAGAGCGCTACGACCTCTCCGCTGTCGGCCGCATGAAGTTCAACCGTCGTATCGGGCGTACCGAGATCGAAGGGTCGGGTGTGCTGAGCCGCGAAGACATCGTCGAGGTGCTCAAGACACTGGTCGACATTCGTAACGGCAAAGGCGTGGTGGACGATATCGACCACCTGGGCAACCGTCGCGTCCGCTGTGTCGGCGAGATGGCCGAGAACCAGTTCCGTGTGGGGCTCGTACGTGTCGAGCGTGCGGTCAAGGAACGCCTGTCGATGGCAGAGAGCGAAGGCTTGATGCCGCAAGACCTGATCAACGCCAAGCCGGTGGCCGCGGCGGTCAAGGAGTTCTTCGGCTCCAGCCAGCTGTCGCAGTTCATGGACCAGAACAATCCGCTGTCCGAAATCACTCACAAGCGCCGTGTCTCGGCCCTCGGCCCGGGCGGTCTGACCCGTGAGCGGGCGGGCTTCGAGGTGCGCGACGTGCACCCGACCCACTACGGTCGCGTCTGCCCGATCGAAACGCCTGAAGGTCCGAACATCGGTTTGATCAACTCGCTGGCTGCCTACGCCCGCACCAACCAGTACGGCTTCCTCGAGAGCCCGTACCGCGTGGTCAAGGATGGCGAGGTCACCGACGAGATCGTGTTCCTGTCGGCGATCGAGGAAGCCGATCATGTGATCGCGCAGGCGAGCGCCAAGCTCGAAGGTCGCAAGCTGGTCGACGAACTGGTCGCCGTGCGTCACCAGAACGAGTTCACCGTCAAGGCGCCGGAAGACGTCACGCTGATGGACGTGTCGCCCAAGCAGGTTGTGTCCGTCGCGGCATCGCTGATTCCGTTCCTCGAGCACGATGACGCCAACCGCGCGCTCATGGGTTCGAACATGCAGCGCCAGGCGGTGCCGACCCTGCGTTCGGACAAGCCGCTGGTCGGCACCGGGATGGAGCGCAACGTAGCGCGTGACTCCGGTGTTTGCGTGGTTGCTCGCCGCGGCGGCGTGATCGATTCGGTCGATGCCAGCCGCATCGTGGTACGGGTGAATGACGACGAGGTCGAGCCGGGCGAAGCGGGCGTCGACATCTACAACCTGACCAAGTACACCCGCTCCAACCAGAACACCTGCATCAATCAGCGTCCGCTGGTCAGCAAGGGTGAGCAGGTTGCGCGGGGCGACATCATGGCTGACGGCCCCTCGACCGACATGGGCGAGTTGGCGCTGGGCCAGAACATGCGCGTCGCCTTCATGCCCTGGAACGGTTACAACTTCGAAGACTCGATCCTGCTCTCCGAGCGCGTGGTCCAGGAAGATCGCTTCACCACCATCCATATCCAGGAACTGACCTGCGTGTCGCGCGACACCAAGCTCGGCCCGGAGGAAATCACGGCGGACATTCCGAACGTGGGTGAGGCCGCGCTGAACAAGCTGGACGAGGCGGGCATCGTATATGTCGGTGCCGAAGTGCAGGCCGGTGACATCCTGGTCGGCAAGGTCACGCCCAAAGGCGAGACTCAGCTGACGCCGGAAGAGAAGCTGCTGCGCGCGATCTTCGGCGAGAAGGCTTCCGACGTGAAGGACACCTCCCTGCGCGTGCCGACCGGCACCAAGGGCACGGTCATCGACGTTCAGGTCTTCACCCGCGACGGCGTCGAGCGCGACTCGCGTGCGCTGGCGATCGAGAAGATGCAGCTCGACGAGATCCGCAAGGACCTCAACGAGGAGTTCCGCATTGTCGAGGGCGCAACCTTCGAACGTTTGCGTTCGGCACTGGTCGGTGCCACTGCCGAGGGCGGTGCAAGCCTGAAGAAGGGCACGCCGATTACCGACGAACTGCTCGACAGCCTTGAGCGTGGTCAGTGGTTCAAGCTGCGCATGGCAGACGATGCGCTGAATGAGCAGCTGGAGCGGGCCCAGGCCTACCTGTCCGACCGCCGTCAGTTGCTCGATGACAAGTTTGAGGACAAGAAGCGCAAGCTGCAGCAGGGTGATGACCTGGCTCCGGGCGTGCTGAAGATCGTCAAGGTCTACCTGGCAATCAAGCGTCGTATCCAGCCGGGCGACAAGATGGCCGGACGTCACGGTAACAAGGGTGTCGTCTCGGTGATCATGCCCGTCGAGGACATGCCGCACGATGCCAATGGCACGCCGGTGGATATCGTGCTGAACCCCCTGGGCGTTCCGTCGCGCATGAACGTGGGCCAGATTCTCGAAACCCACCTTGGCCTTGCTGCCAAGGGGTTGGGCGAGAAGATCAACCGCATGCTCGATGAGCAGCGCAAGATTCAGGAGCTGCGGCAGTTCCTGACGGAGATCTACAACGAGATCGGCGGTCGTCAGGAGAACCTCGAAAGCCTCTCCGATTCCGAGATCATCGCGCTGGCTAACAACCTGCGTGGCGGCGTTCCGATGGCGACGCCGGTCTTCGATGGCGCCAAGGAGCGTGAGATCAAGGCCATGTTGAAGCTGGCCGATTTGCCCGAAAGCGGACAGATGCACTTGTTCGATGGTCGCACTGGCAATCCGTTCGAGCGGCCGACGACGGTTGGCTACATGTACATGCTCAAGCTGAATCACCTGGTCGACGACAAGATGCATGCGCGCTCCACCGGTTCCTATAGCCTGGTTACCCAGCAGCCGCTGGGCGGCAAGGCCCAGTTCGGTGGCCAGCGTTTCGGGGAGATGGAGGTCTGGGCGCTGGAAGCCTATGGCGCCGCCTATACCCTGCAGGAAATGCTCACGGTCAAGTCGGACGACGTGAACGGGCGGACCAAGATGTACAAGAACATCGTGGACGGCGATCACCGGATGGAAGCGGGCATGCCCGAGTCCTTCAACGTGCTGATCAAAGAGATCCGCTCGCTCGGTATCGACATCGAACTGGAAACCGAATAACCACGCACCCCCAAGGAGGCGGTCGGCATGACAGCCGCCGCCTCGGGTCGTGAGGAGGAAAGGCCTTGAAAGACTTGCTTAATCTGTTGAAAAACCAGGGTCAAATCGAAGAGTTCGATGCCATTCGTATCGGTCTGGCCTCGCCGGAGATGATCCGTTCCTGGTCGTTCGGTGAAGTGAAGAAGCCGGAGACCATCAACTACCGTACCTTCAAGCCCGAGCGTGACGGCCTGTTCTGCGCCAAGATCTTTGGCCCGGTCAAGGATTACGAGTGCCTGTGCGGAAAGTACAAGCGCCTCAAGCATCGCGGCGTGATTTGCGAGAAGTGCGGCGTTGAAGTGGCGCTGGCGAAGGTTCGTCGTGAGCGTATGGCGCACATCGAGCTCGCCTCGCCTGTTGCGCATATCTGGTTCCTGAAGTCGCTGCCGAGCCGTATCGGCCTGCTGCTGGACATGACCCTGCGTGACATCGAGCGCGTGCTGTATTTCGAAAGCTACGTAGTCATCGATCCGGGCATGACGACCCTGGAGAAGGGCCAGCTGCTGAACGACGAGCAGTACTTCGAGGCGCTGGAGGAGTTCGGCGACGATTTCGATGCGCGTATGGGCGCCGAGGCCGTGCGTGAGCTGCTCGGACAGATCGACCTGGAGCACGAGATCGGCCGCCTGCGTGAAGAGATTCCGCAGACCAACTCGGAAACCAAGATCAAGAAGCTGTCCAAGCGACTGAAGCTCATGGAGGCCTTCCATGGCTCGGGCAACCTGCCTGAGTGGATGGTCCTGACCGTGCTGCCCGTGTTGCCGCCGGACCTGCGTCCGTTGGTCCCGCTGGATGGCGGTCGCTTCGCGACGTCCGACCTGAACGATCTGTATCGCCGGGTCATCAACCGTAACAACCGCCTCAAGCGTCTGCTCGACCTCGCTGCGCCGGACATCATCGTGCGCAACGAAAAGCGCATGCTGCAGGAAGCGGTCGATGCTCTGCTGGACAATGGCCGTCGCGGTCGCGCCATCACCGGTTCCAACAAGCGTCCGTTGAAGTCCTTGGCCGACATGATCAAGGGCAAGCAGGGCCGCTTCCGTCAGAACCTGCTCGGTAAGCGCGTGGACTACTCCGGCCGTTCGGTGATCACCGTCGGCCCGACCCTGCGGCTGCATCAGTGTGGTCTGCCCAAGAAGATGGCGCTCGAGCTGTTCAAGCCCTTCATCTTCGGCAAGCTCGAAGCTCGCGGCATGGCCACCACCATCAAGGCGGCCAAGAAGATGGTCGAGCGCGAACTGCCCGAGGTCTGGGACGTTCTCGCCGAAGTCATCCGCGAGCATCCCGTGCTGCTGAACCGCGCCCCGACCCTGCACCGTCTGGGCATCCAGGCGTTCGAGCCGGTGCTCATCGAAGGCAAGGCGATCCAGCTCCATCCGTTGGTCTGCGCCGCGTACAACGCCGACTTCGACGGTGACCAGATGGCCGTGCACGTGCCGCTGACCCTCGAGGCGCAGCTGGAAGCGCGTGCCCTGATGATGTCGACCAACAACATCCTGTCTCCGGCCAACGGTGATCCGATCATCGTGCCGTCGCAGGACGTCGTGCTCGGCCTGTACTACATGACCCGCGAGGCCGTGAATGCCAAAGGCGAGGGCCGTGTGTTCGCCGACCTGCAGGAAGTCGATCGCGTCTTCCGTGCGGGCGAAGCGGCGCTCCATGCCCGGGTCAAGGTGCGGATCAACGAAGTGGTCAAGGACCGTGATGGCAGCATCACGCGCAACACCCGTATCGTCGATACCACCGTTGGCCGCGCGCTGTTGTTCCAAGTCGTGCCGGACGGCTTGCCGTTCGATGTGGTCAACCAGCCAATGAAGAAGAAGGCGATCTCCAAGCTGATCAACCAGTGCTACCGCACGGTCGGTCTGAAGGACACCGTCATCTTTGCCGACCAGCTGATGTACACCGGTTTTGCCTACTCGACCATTTCCGGTGTGTCGATTGGCGTGAACGATTTCGTCATTCCGGACGAGAAGGCCCGCATCATCGATGCCGCCACCGAGGAAGTGAAGGAAATCGAATCGCAGTACGCCTCCGGCCTGGTAACCCAGGGCGAGAAGTACAACAAGGTGATCGACCTCTGGTCGAAGGCCAACGACGAAGTGTCCAAGGCGATGATGGCCAACCTCTCGAAAGAGAAGGTCATCGATCGCGAAGGCAAGGAAGTCGACCAAGAGTCGTTCAACTCGATGTACATGATGGCTGACTCGGGCGCGCGGGGTTCCGCCGCTCAGATCCGCCAGCTGGCCGGTATGCGTGGCTTGATGGCCAAGCCGGACGGCTCCATCATCGAGACGCCGATCACTGCGAACTTCCGTGAAGGGTTGAACGTACTCCAGTACTTCATCTCTACGCACGGTGCGCGGAAAGGTCTGGCCGATACTGCATTGAAGACTGCGAACTCCGGTTATCTGACCCGTCGACTGGTCGATGTGGCGCAGGATTTGGTGGTGACCGAGGTCGATTGCGGTACCGAGCAGGGCCTGTACATGACGCCGCACATCGAGGGTGGCGACGTGGTCGAGCCCCTGGGTGAGCGCGTGCTTGGTCGCGTCATTGCGCGTGATGTATTCAAGCCAGGTACGGACGAGGTCATCGTTCCGGCCGGTACGCTCATCGATGAGACATGGGTCGACTTCATCGAGCTGAACAGCATCGACGAAGTAGTGGTTCGTTCGCCGATCGCGTGCGAAACCCGCTACGGCATTTGCGCTAAGTGCTACGGCCGCGATCTGGCCCGTGGCCACCTGGTGAATATCGGCGAGGCGGTAGGCGTGATCGCAGCCCAGTCGATTGGCGAGCCAGGTACGCAGCTGACCATGCGTACGTTCCACATCGGTGGCGCGGCTAGCCGTACATCGGCGGCTGATAACATCCTCGTCAAGAACGGCGGCACCATTCGTCTGCACAACCTGAAGCATGTCGAGCGTGCAGACGGTGCGCTGGTTGCGGTATCCCGCTCGGGTGAGCTGGCTGTTGCGGATGATTTCGGGCGTGAGCGCGAGCGCTACAAGCTGCCTTACGGCGCCGTCATCTCGATCAAGGAAGGCGATAAGGTCGACGCCGGCGCTGTCGTGGCCAAGTGGGATCCGCATACCCACCCGATCGTGACGGAAATGAAGGGTACTGTCGCCTTCGTGGGAATGGAGGAAGGCATCACCATCAAGCGTCAGACCGACGAATTGACGGGCCTGACGATCATCGAGGTGATGGATCCGAAGGACCGCCCGGCCGCCGGCAAGGACATTCGTCCCGCCGTCAAGCTGGTCGATGCGTCCGGCAAGGAGCTCCTGCTGCCCGGCACCGACGTGCCCGCTCAGTACTTCCTCCCTGCGAATGCGCTGGTCGGCGTCGCCGATGGTGTTCAGGTCGGTGTGGGCGATGTGCTGGCGCGGATTCCTCAGGAAACGTCCAAGACCCGCGATATCACCGGTGGTCTTCCTCGCGTCGCCGACCTCTTCGAAGCGCGTCGTCCGAAGGAGCCGTCCATCCTCGCGGAAATCAGCGGCACCATTTCGTTCGGCAAGGAAACCAAGGGCAAGCGTCGCCTGGTCATCACGCCGACCGATGGCAGCGATCCTTACGAGGAGCTGATTCCCAAGTGGCGCCACCTGAACGTCTTCGAAGGCGAACAGGTGAACAAGGGTGAAGTCATTTCCGATGGTCCGAGCAACCCGCACGACATTCTGCGCTTGCTGGGTGTCAGTGCACTGGCCAAGTACATCGTCAACGAGATTCAGGACGTGTACCGGCTGCAGGGTGTGAAGATCAACGACAAGCACATCGAGACGATCCTGCGTCAGATGCTGCGCAAGATCGAGATCAGCGAGGTTGGCGATTCGTCACTGATCAAGGGCGATCAGCTCGAACTCACCCAGGTTCTGGAGGAGAACGAGGCGCTTGTGGCGCAAGACCGCTTCCCGGCCAAGTTCGAGCGGGTGTTGCTTGGTATCACCAAGGCATCGCTTTCGACCGAGTCGTTTATCTCTGCTGCGTCGTTCCAGGAAACCACCCGTGTACTCACGGAGGCCGCTGTCACCGGGAAGCGCGATTACCTGCGCGGCCTGAAGGAAAACGTGGTCGTAGGTCGCTTGATCCCGGCAGGCACCGGTCTGGCCTATCACAGCGAGCGCAAGCGCAAGCGTGATGCCGACAAGCCGGTTCGGGTAAGTGCGGACGAGGTCGAAGCCGCACTGACAGAGGCGCTTAACTCGAGCGGCAGCTGATGATGGCGGGCCCGTTATCTCGGGCCTGCCTTGACGGTGTACGGGAAGCTCTTTAGACTCTCGTACCCTTAATTTGGCGGGGCTTTTGCGCCCTGCCATTTTTCGTTTGTGTCGAAAGACAACAGTGGAGCTAGTAGATGGCAACGATTAACCAGCTGGTACGCCAGCCGCGCAAGCGCGTCGCTGAAAAAAGCGACGTGCCTGCGCTGCAGAACTGCCCGCAGCGCCGTGGGGTTTGCACCCGCGTGTATACCACCACGCCGAAGAAGCCGAACTCCGCACTGCGTAAGGTGTGCCGTGTTCGTCTTACCAACGGTTACGAAGTCGCTTCGTACATCGGTGGTGAGGGTCACAACTTGCAGGAGCACAGCGTGGTGCTGATTCGCGGCGGTCGTGTAAAGGACCTTCCGGGTGTGCGCTACCATACCGTCCGTGGTTCGCTGGATACTTCCGGCGTCAAGGATCGTAAGCAGGGTCGCTCCAAGTACGGCGCCAAGCGTCCGAAGTAAGCAGCAATTTTCATTTATCTGAGTCGATAAGAGTAAGGTCGGACGTAATGTGAGCGTTACCGTTCCGGACTAACCTGAAGACCGTTTGAGGGCTTATCAATGCCAAGACGTCGTGTAGCAGCCAAGCGTGAGATCCTAGACGATCCGAAATACGGAAGCCTGATCCTGGCCAAGTTCATGAACCACGTAATGGAAAGCGGAAAGAAAGCCGTTGCCGAACGTATCGTTTATGGAGCTTTGGACAAGGTCAAGGAGCGCAAGAACAGCGACCCCCTGGAAATCTTCGAAAAAGCACTCGACGCCATCGCTCCGCTGGTCGAAGTGAAGTCCCGCCGCGTGGGTGGCGCTACTTACCAGGTTCCAGTCGAAGTTCGTCCGTCCCGCCGTAATGCGCTGGCCATGCGCTGGCTGGTAGATGCCGCGCGTAAGCGTGGCGAGAAATCCATGGCGCTGCGCCTTGCCGGTGAGCTGCTGGATGCGTTTGAAGGTAAAGGCGCTGCTGTCAAGAAGCGCGAAGACGTGCATCGTATGGCTGAAGCCAACAAGGCCTTCTCGCACTATCGCTTCTAATCAAGCGCAACTTATACGAGGACCTTATTGTGGCCCGTACTACCCCTATCAACCGTTACCGTAACATCGGTATCTGTGCCCACGTAGATGCGGGCAAGACCACCACGACGGAGCGGATTCTGTTCTACACCGGCCTCAGCCATAAGATGGGTGAGGTGCATGATGGCGCCGCAACGACTGACTGGATGGTTCAGGAGCAGGAGCGCGGTATCACCATTACCTCGGCTGCGGTTACCACCTTCTGGCAAGGTTCGCGCGGACAGTATGACAAGTACCGCGTAAACGTCATCGACACGCCCGGGCATGTGGACTTCACCATTGAGGTGGAGCGCTCCTTGCGCGTTCTCGACGGTGCCGTGGTGGTGTTCTGCGGTACCTCCGGTGTCGAGCCTCAGTCCGAGACCGTGTGGCGTCAGGCCAACAAGTACGGCGTGCCGCGCATTGTCTACGTGAACAAGATGGACCGTCAGGGCGCCAACTTCCTGCGTGTCGTCGGTCAAATCAAGCAGCGCCTTGGGCACACGCCGGTGCCGGTGCAGTTGGCTATTGGCGCCGAGGACAGCTTCGAAGGCCAGATCGATCTCCTCAAGATGAAGGCGATCTACTGGAACGACGAAGACAAGGGTACCAGCTATCGCGAAGAGGAAATTCCAGCCGAGCTTTTGGCTCAGGCCGAGGAATATCGCTCCAACATGGTCGAGGCCGCTGCCGAAGCCAATGAAGAGCTGATGAACAAGTATCTCGAAGAGGGTGATCTGACCATCGAAGAGATCAAGGCGGGTCTGCGTCAGCGCACGATCGCCTGTGAAATCGTTCCGGCAGTGTGCGGATCCTCGTTCAAGAACAAGGGCGTCCCCCTGGTTCTCGATGCGGTAATCGACTTCCTCCCGGCTCCGACCGAGATTCCTGCGATTCAGGGCGTCAATCCGGACAACGAAGAGCAGGTCGATGAGCGCCATGCGAGCGACGATGAGCCGTTCTCGGCGTTGGCGTTCAAGATCGCTACTGACCCGTTCGTAGGTACGCTGACCTTCACTCGGGTCTATTCGGGTGTTCTTGCCTCTGGCGACTCGGTGATGAACTCGGTCAAGGGCAAGAAGGAGCGCGTAGGCCGGATGGTGCAAATGCACGCCAACCAGCGTGACGAGATCAAGGAATGCCGTGCCGGCGATATCGCCGCTCTGATTGGTATGAAGGACGTCACCACGGGCGATACCCTCTGCTCGATCGAAAAACCGATCATCCTTGAGCGGATGGATTTCCCGGAGCCGGTTATTTCGGTCGCTGTAGAGCCGAAGACCAAGGCGGACCAGGAGAAGATGGGCATCGCACTGGGCAAGCTGGCTCAGGAAGATCCCTCGTTCCGTGTCAAGACCGATGAAGAAACCGGTCAGACCATCATTTCCGGTATGGGTGAGCTGCACCTCGATATTCTTGTCGATCGCATGAAGCGCGAGTTCAACGTCGAGGCCAATATCGGCAAGCCGCAGGTCGCGTACCGCGAGACGATCCGTAACAAGTGCGAGATCGAAGGCAAGTTCGTTCGCCAGTCGGGTGGTCGCGGCCAGTTCGGTCATTGCTGGATCCGCTTCGAGCCGGCTGACGAAGGCCAGGAAGGATTGATGTTCACCAATGAGGTTGTCGGTGGTGTGATTCCGAAGGAATACATTCCGGCTATCCAGAAGGGCATCGAAGAGCAGATGAAGAACGGTGTCGTGGCTGGCTACCCGTTGCTGGGTCTTAAGGCGGCAGTGTTCGACGGCTCTTACCATGACGTTGACTCCAACGAGATGGCGTTCAAGATCGCTGCCTCAATGGCCACCAAGCAGTTGTCCCAGAAGGGTGGGGCGGTCCTGCTCGAGCCGATCATGAAGGTCGAGGTGGTAACGCCTGAAGACTACATGGGGGATGTCATGGGCGACCTCAACCGTCGCCGCGGTCTGATCCAGGGTATGGAAGATACGGTGTCGGGCAAGGTCATCCGGGCGGAAGTCCCGCTGGGTGAGATGTTCGGTTACGCTACCGATGTTCGCTCCATGTCTCAGGGGCGCGCCAGTTACTCCATGGAGTTCTCGAAGTACTCGGAAGCGCCTGCCAACATTGCTGACGCTATCATCAAAAAACAAGGTTGATTCAGCCCCTTACATAAGAGGTTATTGTCGTGGCTAAGGAAAAATTCGAACGTAACAAACCGCACGTAAACGTTGGCACCATCGGTCACGTTGACCATGGCAAGACGACGCTGACGGCGGCTCTGACCAAGGTGTGCGCTGATACCTGGGGTGGCTCTGCTCGTGACTTCTCGCAGATCGACAACGCTCCTGAAGAGAAGGCGCGCGGTATCACCATCAATACCTCGCACGTTGAGTACGATTCGGCGATCCGTCACTACGCTCACGTGGACTGCCCTGGTCACGCTGACTACGTCAAGAACATGATCACCGGTGCTGCGCAGATGGACGGCGCGATCCTGGTTTGCTCCGCTGCTGACGGCCCCATGCCGCAGACTCGCGAGCACATCCTGCTCTCCCGTCAGGTTGGTGTTCCTTACATTGTTGTGTTCCTGAACAAGGCCGACATGGTCGACGACGCCGAGCTGCTCGAGCTGGTCGAGATGGAAGTGCGTGACCTGCTGTCCACCTACGACTTCCCGGGCGACGACACTCCGATCGTCATCGGCTCTGCGCTGATGGCGCTGGAAGGCAAGGACGACAACGAGATCGGCGTGTCCGCCGTTCGCAAGCTGGTCGAGACCCTGGACTCCTACATCCCTGAGCCGGTTCGCGCCATCGATCAGCCGTTCCTGATGCCGATCGAAGACGTATTCTCGATCTCCGGTCGTGGCACCGTGGTAACAGGCCGTGTCGAGCGCGGTATCGTCAAGGTGGGCGAGGAAGTCGAAATCGTCGGCATTCGCGCGACCACCAAGACCACCTGCACCGGTGTTGAAATGTTCCGCAAGCTGCTCGACGAAGGTCGTGCGGGTGAGAACATTGGCGCACTGCTGCGTGGTACCAAGCGTGAAGACGTCGAGCGTGGCCAGGTTCTGGCCAAGCCGGGCACCATCAAGCCGCACACCAAGTTCGAAGCTGAAGTGTATGTGCTGTCCAAGGAAGAAGGTGGTCGTCACACCCCGTTCTTCAAGGGTTACCGCCCGCAGTTCTACTTCCGTACCACTGACGTGACCGGTAACTGCGAACTGCCGGAAGGCGTCGAGATGGTCATGCCGGGCGACAACATCAAGATGGTTGTCACCCTGATCGCTCCGATCGCCATGGAAGACGGTCTACGCTTCGCCATTCGCGAAGGTGGCCGTACCGTTGGCGCTGGCGTGGTTGCCAAGATCTTCGAATAAGCCTCGCTTTTTCGATGACGAAAAGGGGCCGAAAGGCCCCTTTTTCTATTGCCAAGCCGGTTTGACATGGGCTAGGCGCATCCGTACAATTGCGCCTCCTTTTATCGGGCCTAACCGGCTTGGTAGGGTGCTACTTTGAGTCTGAGGTCAAAATGCAGAACCAACAAATCCGTATTCGGTTGAAGGCTTTTGACCACCGCCTGATTGATCAATCAACCCAGGAAATCGTGGAAACCGCGAAGCGTACTGGTGCTCAGGTGCGTGGTCCGATTCCTCTGCCAACCCGCAAGGAGCGGTACACGGTGCTGGTCTCTCCGCACGTCAATAAAGACGCGCGCGACCAGTATGAAATTCGTACCCACAAGCGTGTTCTGGACATTGTCCAGCCGACGGATAAAACCGTTGATGCGCTGATGAAGCTTGATCTTGCAGCTGGTGTGGAAGTGCAGATCAGCCTCGGCTAAAGCCGTCCGGTTTTAGTCCGTGTAACGCTCTGAAATGGGCGGCCATAGCGGGTGAAAGCCCCGTACACTCATGAGGTTTCACAAGATGACTATTGGTCTAGTCGGTCGTAAGTGCGGCATGACCCGCATTTTCACCGAAGAAGGTGTCTCCATTCCGGTAACGGTCATTGAGATCGAGCCGAATCGCGTCACTCAATTCAAAAATGAAGAGAGCGATGGCTATCGCGCGGTCCAGGTGACCGTTGGCGAGCGCCGTGCTTCCCGCGTAACGAAGGCTCAGGCGGGTCACTTCGCCAAGGCGAACGTGCCTGCAGGTCGTTCGGTTCAGGAGTTTCGTCTGGAGGATGGTGAATACCAGCCCGGCGATCTCATCAGTGCCGAGCTGTTCGAGGCAGGTCAGTTGGTGGATGTCACTGGTCAGTCCAAAGGTAAGGGCTACGCCGGTACCATCAAGCGCTGGAACTTCCGCGGACAGGATAATACTCACGGTAACTCTGTCTCTCACCGCGCACCTGGTTCCATCGGTCAGTGCCAGACTCCTGGCCGAGTGTTCAAGGGCAAAAAAATGTCCGGACATCTGGGTGCCGAGCGCGTAACCGTGCAGTCGCTTGAGGTCGTTCGTGTCGACGCTGAGCGGAATCTGCTGCTGGTTAAGGGCGCAGTCCCGGGTGCGACCGGTTCGGATGTCGTTGTGCGTCCGGCGGTCAAGGCTCGCGGTTAAGGGGGATTTCACATGCAATTGAATGTTAATGGCGCTCAGGCCATCGAAGTCTCCGATCGCACCTTTGGTGGTGAATTCAACGAGACCCTGGTGCACCAGGCTGTCGTCGCCTACATGGCTGGCGGTCGTCAGGGCAGCAAGCAGCAGAAGAGTCGCTCCGACGTGTCAGGTGGCGGCAAGCGCCCATGGCGCCAGAAGGGCACTGGTCGTGCTCGTGCCGGTACGACGCGTGGTCCGATCTGGCGTGGCGGTGGCGTAACCTTCGCCGCGCGCCCGCAAAATCACGACCAGAAGCTGAACAAGAAGATGTATCGCGCTGCGATTCGCTCGATCCTGGGCGAGCTGGTGCGTTCAGAGCGTCTTGTTGTGGTCGAGGATTTCTCGGTCGATGCGCCTAAAACCAAGGCGCTTGCCTCCAAGTTGGGCGGTCTGGGGCTGAGCGATGTGCTCATCGTTTCGGATTCCGTTGATCAAAATCTGTACCTGGCTGCACGTAACCTGCCAAACGTAGATGTGCGTGATGTCCAGGGCTCCGATCCGGTCAGTCTGATCGCCTATGACAAGGTGCTCATCACCGTGTCGGCTGTGAAGAAATTCGAGGAGCTGCTGGGATGAACCAGGAACGCGTATTCAAAGTGCTGCTTGGTCCGCACATCTCCGAGAAAGCCACGCTGCTCGCTGATAGCAAAAAGCAGTTCGTATTCAAGGTTGCGACTGATGCAACCAAGCTGGAAATCAAGAAGGCCGTTGAAAGCCTGTTCGACGTAAAGGTCGCGACGGTCAATACCCTGAATGTTCAGGGCAAAACCAAGCGTACCGCTCGCGGACTGGGCAAGCGTAATGACTGGAAGAAGGCGTACATCGCCCTCCAGCCAGGCCAGGATCTCGATTTCACCAGCAGTGCTGAGTAAGGAAGGGGTGCATCATGGCAATCGTTAAGTGCAAACCGACTTCCGCAGGCCGCCGTTTTGTGGTCAAGGTGGTCAATCAGGAGCTGCATAAGGGCGCTCCTTACGCACCGCTGCTCGAGAAGAAGTCGAAGACCGGTGGCCGGAACAACAACGGCCGCATTACCACTCGCCACGTGGGTGGTGGTCACAAGCAGCATTATCGCTTGGTCGATTTTCGCCGTAACAAGGATGGTATTCCTGCCATCGTTGAGCGCGTCGAGTACGACCCCAATCGTACCGCCCATATCGCGCTGCTGAAGTATGCCGATGGTGAGCGTCGCTACATCATTGCGCCCAAGGGTGTCAGTGCCGGTGATCAGCTGGTGTCTGGCATGGATGCGCCGATCAAGGCCGGTAACAGCCTTCCGCTGCGCAACATTCCGGTTGGTTCGACCATCCATGGCATTGAGCTGAAGCCAGGTAAAGGGGCTCAGTTGGCTCGCTCCGCAGGTGCTTCAGCTCAGCTGGTAGCGCGTGAAGGTGCATACGTAACCCTGCGTCTGCGTTCGGGCGAGATGCGCAAGGTCCTGGCCGAGTGCCGCGCGACCCTGGGCGAAGTCTCCAACTCCGAGCACAGTCTGCGTTCGCTGGGCAAGGCCGGTGCGAAGCGCTGGCGCGGTGTCCGCCCGACCGTTCGTGGTGTTGCCATGAACCCGGTCGACCACCCGCATGGTGGTGGTGAGGGTCGTACTTCCGGCGGCCGTCATCCGGTCTCGCCGTGGGGCTTCCCGACCAAGGGGGCGAAGACCCGTGCCAACAAGCGTACCGACAACATGATTGTCCGCCGTCGCAAGTAACTAGAGGGATACGACTGTGCCGCGTTCTCTGAAAAAAGGTCCTTTTATCGATCTTCACCTACTGAAGAAGGTCGAGGCGGCGGTGGAAAAGAACGATCGCAAGCCGGTGAAAACCTGGTCGCGTCGCTCCATGATCCTGCCGCAAATGGTCGGTTTGACCATTGCTGTACACAACGGCCGTCAGCATGTCCCCGTTCTGGTGAGCGAAGACATGGTCGGTCACAAGCTCGGCGAGTTTGCCGCGACCCGCACCTACCGCGGTCACGTGGCAGACAAGAAAGGCAAGCGATAAGGGGTAAGGAAAGATGGAAGTAGCCGCTAAGCTGTCGGGCGCTCGCATCTCCGCCCAGAAAGCCCGCCTGGTCGCCGACCAGATCCGCGGGAAGAAGGTGGGCGAGGCCCTCAACCTCCTGGCTTTCAGTAGCAAGAAAGCCGCGGAAATCATGAAAAAGGTGCTCGAGTCGGCTGTGGCCAATGCTGAGCATAACGAAGGCGCCGACGTTGATGACCTGAAGGTCTCCACCGTTTTCGTCAACGAAGGGCGTTCGCTTAAGCGCATCATGCCGCGAGCCAAAGGCCGCGCTGATCGCATCGTCAAGCGGTCTTGCCATATCACTGTCAAGGTTGCGGACAAGTAACGGAGTCGATCAGATGGGTCAGAAAGTACATCCCACTGGCATTCGCCTGGGAATCGTCAAGGAGCACACCTCCGTCTGGTACGCAGACGGCCGTACGTATGCAGACTATCTGCTTGCAGACCTGAACGTGCGTGAGTACCTCCTCGACAAACTAAAAAACGCGTCCGTGAGCCGTATCGATATTCATCGTCCAGCTCAAACCGCGCGCATCACCATCCATACCGCTCGTCCCGGCATCGTGATCGGCAAGAAGGGTGAGGATGTTGAGAAGCTGCGTCAGGACCTGACCAAGAAAATGGGCGTGCCGGTGCACATCAACATCGAAGAGATCCGCAAGCCGGAACTCGATGCGATGCTGGTCGCACAGAGCGTCGCTCAGCAGCTGGAGCGTCGCGTTATGTTCCGTCGTGCGATGAAGCGCGCGGTACAGAATGCCATCCGTATCGGTGCCAAAGGTATCAAGATCCAGGTAAGCGGCCGTCTCGGCGGTGCCGAGATCGCCCGTACCGAGTGGTATCGCGAGGGTCGTGTGCCGCTGCACACCCTGCGCGCAGATATCGATTACGCCACCTACGAAGCGCACACCACCTACGGTGTGATCGGCGTGAAGGTTTGGATCTTCAAGGGCGAGGTCATCGGTGGCCGCCATGAAGAGCTGAAGCCTCAGGCCCCAGCGCCTCGTAAAAAAGCTGCTGCCAAGTAAGGGGTACGCCAAATGTTGCAGCCAAAGCGTACAAAATTCCGCAAGCAGATGACCGGGCACAACCGTGGCCTGGCTCAGCGCGGTAGTAAGGTTAGCTTCGGCGAATTCGCGCTGAAGTCTGTTTCTCGCGGCCGCTTGACGGCACGCCAGATCGAAGCGGCGCGTCGAGCGCTGACCCGTCACGTGAAGCGTGGCGGTAAGATCTGGATCCGCGTTTTCCCCGACAAGCCCGTCACCAAGAAGCCCCTCGAAGTTCGTATGGGTAAGGGCAAGGGTAACGTCGAGTACTGGGTAGCCCAGATTCAGCCGGGCAAGGTGCTCTACGAGATCGAGGGTGTTTCCGAAGAGTTGGCGCGCGAGGCGTTTGCCTTGGCGGCTGCGAAGCTGCCACTCGCCACCTCCTTTGTTAAGCGGACGGTGATGTGATGAAAGCGAATGAACTTCGTGAGAAATCCGCCCAGGAGCTGAACGAGCAACTGCTCGGGCTGCTGCGCGATCAGTTCAATCTGCGTATGCAGAAAGCGACCGGCCAGTTGGGGCAGTCGCACCTGCTCTCGCAAGTCAAGCGCGACATCGCTCGTGTCAAGACTGTGCTCAACCAGCAGGCAGGTAAGTAATTATGGCTGAAGCTCAGAAAACCGTCCGTACGCTGACCGGCCGCGTCGTCAGTGACAAAATGGACAAGACCATCACCGTTCTGATCGAGCGTCGAGTCAAGCACCCGATCTACGGCAAATACGTCAAGCGCTCGACAAAGCTCCATGCTCACGACGAGAGCAACCAGTGCAAGATCGGAGACAAAGTCACCATTCGGGAAACACGCCCGATGGCCAAGACCAAGTCCTGGATGCTGGTTGACGTCATCGAACGTGCCGTCGAAGTCTAAGGGCTAGGGGTCGGAGAACTTATATGATTCAGACTCAATCCATGCTCGACGTCGCCGATAACAGTGGCGCGCGTCGTGTGATGTGCATCAAGGTGCTCGGCGGTTCTCATCGCCGCTACGCCGGTATCGGCGACATCATCAAAGTGACCGTCAAGGAAGCGATTCCTCGTGGCAAGGTCAAGAAGGGCCAGGTCATGACTGCGGTGGTCGTGCGTACCCGTCACGGTGTTCGTCGCCCTGATGGCTCGATCATCCGTTTCGATGGCAATGCCGCCGTGCTCCTGAACAACAAGCAGGAGCCGATCGGAACCCGTATCTTCGGGCCGGTGACTCGTGAACTTCGCTCCGAGCGATTCATGAAGATCGTCTCGCTCGCCCCTGAAGTGCTGTAAGGAGTAGCCGTCATGCAAAAGATTCGTCGTGATGACGAGATCATCGTGATTGCCGGCAAAGACAAGGGCAAGCGCGGTAAGGTGCTCAAGGTTTTGGCTGACGATCGACTGATCGTCGGCGGTGTGAACTTGATCAAGCGCCACACCAAGCCCAACCCAATGGCCGGTGTTCAGGGTGGCATCGTCGAAAAAGAGGCGCCATTGCACGTCTCTAACGTCGCCATTTTCAATGGTGAGACCAACAAAGCAGATCGCGTGGGTTTCAAGGTTGAGGACGGCAAGAAAATTCGCGTCTTCAAGTCGACCCAGAAAGCGGTCGATGCTTGAGCACTGCTAGGTAGATACCATGGCACGACTTAAAGAGATTTACCGGAAAGACATCGCGCCCAAGCTGAAGGAAGAGCTGAAGCTGGCCAACGTGATGGAAGTTCCGCGCGTTACCAAAATCACCCTGAACATGGGTCTTGGCGAAGCGGTGGGTGACAAGAAGGTCATCGAAAACGCAGTGGCCGACCTTGAGAAGATCACCGGACAGAAGCCGATCGTGACTTACGCTCGCAAGTCGATTGCTGGCTTTAAGATTCGTGAAGGCTGGCCGATCGGTGTCAAGGTCACGTTGCGTCGCGATCGCATGTATGAGTTCCTGGATCGTTTGCTGTCAATCTCCCTGCCGCGGGTTCGTGACTTCCGCGGGCTGAATGCCAAGTCCTTTGATGGCCGCGGTAACTACAGCATGGGTGTAAAAGAGCAGATCATTTTCCCGGAAATCGATTACGACAAGATCGATGCGCTGCGCGGTCTGGATATTACGCTGACCACTACTGCTCGGACGGATGATGAAGGTCGCGCATTGCTGCGTGCTTTCAACTTCCCGTTCCGTACCTGATTGGAGTAAGTCCATGGCTAAGCAGAGCATGAAGAATCGCGAGCTGAAGCGTCAGCAGACGGTGGCGAAGTATGCCCAGAAGCGGGCTGCGCTGAAGGCAATCATCGTCAGCCCGGCCTCCTCTCCGGAGGAGCGTTGGGAAGCTCAGGTCGCACTGCAGAAGCAGCCCCGTGACGCTAGCGCATCGCGCCTGCGTAACCGCTGCCGCATTACTGGTCGCCCGCACGGCTATTACCGCAAATTCGGCTTGGGGCGCAACATGCTGCGTCAGGCCGCCATGCGCGGAGATGTACCAGGCTTGGTTAAAGCCAGCTGGTAAATCATTCGGGCGGAATGTCCGCCCGAGCTGTTAATGAATCAAGCCCCAACGGGGCTTGATTCATTTCTGGCCGGTCTCTAGAATGACCGGCTCTTCTGAGCCCGCATTCGGCTTGGAAAATCAGGCCGAAAGGCTATATTCGTTGTCAGGAGCATCAAGCCCATGAGTATGCAGGACCCGTTAGCGGACATGCTAACTCGTATCCGTAATGCCCAGATGGCTGAGAAGACCGTGGTTAGCATGCCGTCTTCCAAGCTGAAGGTGGCAGTAGCCGACGTTCTTAAGAGCGAAGGTTATATTTCGGGTTACCAGATCAGCAGCGACGCCAAGCCGTTGCTGTCCATCGAGCTCAAGTATTTCGAAGGCCGTCCGGTTATCGAAGAGCTCAAGCGCATTAGTCGTCCTGGCCTGCGCCAGTACAAGTCCGTCGACCAGCTTCCGAAAGTTCGCGGTGGCTTGGGCGTTTCGATTGTCTCCACCAACAAAGGTGTGATGACCGATCGTGCCGCTCGCGCTGCAGGCGTCGGCGGCGAAGTGCTTTGCACTGTGTTCTAAGGGGGGATAAGCATGTCTCGCGTTGCTAAAAACCCCGTCAAGCTGCCTGCTGGTGTCGAAGTTAGCCTTGCAGGCCAGCAGCTGTCGGTGAAGGGCTCCAAGGGAGCTCTCGAACTGAGCGTCCATCCGTCCGTTGAAGTGGTCCAGGAATCTGGTGAGCTTCGTTTTGCGGCACGTAATGGCGACCAGCAAAACAAGGCCATGGCCGGTACCACGCGTGCGCTGGTAAACAATATGGTCGTCGGCGTAAGCCAGGGCTTCGAGCGTAAGCTCCAACTGGTTGGCGTTGGCTACAAGGCGCAGGCCAAGGGCCAAGTATTGTCACTGGCGCTAGGTTTCTCGCATCCCATCGACTATCAGCTGCCGCAAGGCATCACAGCTGAGACTCCATCGCAAACCGATATCCTCATCAAGGGTATCGACAAGCAGTTGGTCGGTCAGGTGGCTGCTGAGATACGCGACTTCCGTCGTCCTGAGCCTTATAAGGGCAAGGGCGTTCGTTACGCTGACGAAGTCGTCCATCGTAAAGAAGCTAAGAAGAAGTAGGGCATAGCAAATGAGCGTAAAGAAAGAAACTCGTCTGCGTCGCGCTCGCAAGGCACGCCTGAAAATGCGCGAGCTGGAAGCCGTACGCCTCTGCGTGTACCGCTCTTCCCAACACATCTACGCCCAGGTCATCGCGGCCGATGGCGGCAAGGTGCTCGCCAGCGCTTCTACTCTGGACGAAGCACTGCGTGGCGGCGGAACCAGCAATGTCGATGCAGCCAAGAAAGTGGGCCAGCTAGTCGCTGAGCGCGCGAAGGCAGCCGGTGTCACTCAGGTTGCATTCGATCGATCTGGCTTCAAATATCACGGTCGTGTCAAGGCACTGGCTGATGCTGCTCGTGAAGGCGGGCTGGAGTTCTAAGTTATGGCAAATAACGAGCAAAAGCGCGACGAAGGCTACATCGAGAAGCTGGTTCAGGTTAACCGAGTCGCCAAAACCGTCAAAGGCGGTCGGATCTTTACCTTTACCGCCTTGACCGTCGTGGGTGATGGCAAAGGTCGTGTCGGCTTCGGCCGCGGCAAATCGCGTGAGGTTCCTGCTGCGATCCAGAAAGCGATGGAAGCGGCTCGGCGCAATATGATCCAAGTGGATCTGAACGGCGCGACGCTGCAGTACCCGGTTAAGTCGGCGCACGGTGCATCGAAGGTTTACATGCAGCCTGCATCGGAAGGTACCGGTGTCATCGCTGGTGGTGCCATGCGTGCGATCCTGGAAGTCGCTGGCGTGCATAACGTTCTGGCTAAGTGCTATGGATCGACCAACCCCGTGAACGTGGTCTATGCCACCTTCAAGGGCTTGAAGGCCATGCAGTCGCCCGAGTCGGTTGCAGCCAAGCGCGGCAAGAGCGTCGAGGAGATTCTCTAACCATGGCTAATGCAACTGTCAAAGTCACGCTGGTGAAGAGCCTGAACGGGCGCCTGGCGAATCACAAGGCTTGCGTCAAGGGTCTTGGCCTGCGTCGCATTGGTCACAGCGTCGAAGTGCAAGACACTCCGGAGAACCGCGGGATGATCAACAAGGCCTACTACCTGCTGCGTGTGGAGGGCTAAGCCATGCATCTGAATGATCTACGCTCCGCGCCTGGCGCTCGCCGTGAAAAGCTGCGTCCGGGTCGTGGTATCGGTAGCGGCCTCGGAAAGACCGGCGGCCGCGGTCACAAAGGGCAGACTTCGCGTTCTGGCGGGAAAATCGCGCCGGGGTTCGAGGGTGGTCAGCAGCCGCTGCATCGTCGTCTACCGAAATTCGGTTTCGTTTCCTTGAAGGCGATGGATCGCGCGGAAGTCCGTACATCCGAGCTGGCTAAGGTCGAGGGCGATGTGGTCAGCGTGCAGTCGCTCAAGGATGCCAACGTCATTAACCAGAATGTGCAGCGCGTCAAAGTGATGCTGTCTGGTGAGGTTGGTCGCGCAGTGACTCTGAAGGGTATCGCCGCCACCAAGGGTGCGCGTGCGGCTATCGAAGCAGCTGGCGGCAAGTTCGAGGAATAAATGGCTAAGCAAGGTGCTCTCTCTGCGCTGAGTAACGGCGGGCTGTCCGAGCTTTGGGCGCGCCTGCGCTTCTTGCTCATGGCGATCATCGTCTATCGGATTGGTGCGCACATACCTGTGCCCGGCATCAATCCCGATCGGCTGGCGGAGCTTTTTCGGCAGAACGAGGGGACCATTCTTAGCCTGTTCAACATGTTTTCCGGCGGGGCGCTGGAGCGCATGAGCATCTTTGCGCTTGGGATCATGCCGTACATCTCGGCTTCGATCATCATGCAGCTCATGACTGCGGTCAGCCCTCAGTTGGAGCAGTTGAAGAAGGAAGGCGAGGCCGGTCGCCGCAAGATCAGTCAGTACACCCGTTATGGCACGCTCGTCTTGGCGATCGTGCAGGCAGTCGGGATGTCCGTCGGGCTTGCGGGGCAGGGCGTTGCGTTCAGCAACGACTTTGCCTTCTATTTCCTGGCCGTGACTACCTTTGTCGCTGGCGCAATGTTCATGATGTGGTTGGGTGAGCAGATCACCGAGCGTGGGATTGGCAACGGTATCTCCATGCTGATCTTTGCAGGGATCGTGGCCGGGCTGCCAGGTGCACTTGGTCAGTCGTTCGAGTCGGCTCGCCAGGGCGACATCAACATCATTGCGCTGCTTGCAGTTGGTTTGCTGGCAATAGCGATCATCGGTTTCGTCGTGTTCATCGAGCGTGGGCAACGGCGTATCGCGGTTCATTACGCCAAGCGTCAGCAAGGGCGAAAAGTCTTCGCGGCGCAAACCAGTCATTTGCCCTTGAAAGTGAACATGGCGGGTGTCATACCGGCAATCTTTGCCAGCAGCCTGTTGCTGTTCCCTGCATCGCTTGGTTCCTGGTTTGGCCAGTCCGAAGGTCTGGGATGGCTGCAGGATGTTGCTCAAGCCATTGCGCCTGGGCAGCCGCTGAATATTCTGCTGTTCAGTGCGGGCATTATTTTCTTCTGTTTCTTCTATACAGCCTTGATGTTCAACCCCAAGGATGTAGCGGAGAACCTTAAGAAGTCGGGTGCCTTTATTCCAGGTATTCGTCCGGGTGAGCAGTCGGCACGCTACATCGATGGCGTTCTGACGCGCTTGACCTTGTTCGGTGCCCTTTATATGACGGCCGTGTGCCTGCTGCCTCAGTTTCTGGTCGTGGCAGCCAACGTGCCGTTCTACCTTGGCGGGACCTCGTTACTGATCGTTGTCGTGGTGGTGATGGATTTCATGTCGCAAGTGCAATCACACCTCATGTCGCACCAGTACGACTCCCTGATGAAGAAAGCCAACCTGAAGGGCTACGGCAGCGGAATGCTGCGCTGATTGTCCCGTAAGGTTCGAGGAGTTGGTGATGAAAGTTCGTGCATCGGTCAAGAAGCTGTGCCGCAACTGCAAGATCATCCGTCGCGACGGTGTCGTGCGAGTGATCTGCAGTGCGGAGCCACGCCACAAGCAGCGCCAAGGCTGAGTGTGACTCACGCGTGATAGCCCGGCAGCTAGTGCGCTGCCGGGTTGTATCTTTATTACTACAGCGCTAATATCTCGCGCCCTTTTCTTGGCTTCCGGGGCGTAGGTAGCTGTCACTTGGAGTTTCACTGAATGGCCCGTATTGCAGGCGTCAACATTCCGGATAACAAGCACACTGTTATCTCGCTGACCTATATCTACGGTGTTGGTCGCACCACTGCGCAGAGTATCTGTGCCGCTACCGGCGTAAATCCGTCGGCGAAAATCAAGGATCTGTCCGACGAGCAGCTGGAACAGTTGCGTGGCGAAGTCGCAAAGCTCACCACCGAGGGTGACCTGCGTCGCGAAGTCAACATGAAGATCAAGCGTCTGATGGACCTGGGTGCCTATCGCGGCCTTCGTCATCGTCGCGGTCTTCCCGTTCGCGGTCAGCGGACCAAGACGAACGCGCGTACCCGCAAGGGCCCGCGTAAGCCGATCCGCAAGTAATCGCATTCGCGAATCGACAGGAATCTGAATCATGGCAAAACCTGCTGCTCGTCCTCGTAAGAAAGTCAAAAAGACAGTGGTTGATGGCATCGCCCACATCCATGCGTCGTTCAATAACACCATCGTGACCATTACCGATCGTCAGGGTAACGCGCTTTCCTGGGCTACCTCTGGCGGATCAGGCTTCCGTGGCTCGCGTAAGAGCACTCCGTTTGCAGCTCAGGTCGCTGCCGAGCGCGCCGGTCAGGCTGCGCTGGAGTACGGTTTGAAGAACCTCGACGTGAACGTCAAGGGTCCTGGTCCTGGCCGTGAGTCTGCCGTTCGTGCGCTCAATGCCTGTGGCTACAAGATTGCCAGCATCACCGACGTGACGCCTATCCCGCACAACGGGTGCCGTCCGCCGAAGAAGCGTCGCGTGTAATAGGAGACAGTGAGAAATGGCTCGTTATATTGGTCCCAAATGCAAACTGTCTCGCCGCGAAGGCACCGATCTGTTCCTGAAGAGCGGTGTTCGTGCGCTGGAATCTAAGTGCAACATCGAGACACCGCCAGGTGTCCATGGTCAGCGTCGTGGCCGGCTGTCCGACTACGGTACGCAGCTGCGTGAAAAGCAGAAGGTCCGCCGCATCTACGGCGTGCTCGAGCGCCAGTTCAGCAGCTACTACAAGGAAGCGGCTCGTCGCAAGGGCGCCACTGGCGAGAACCTGCTGCAGTTGCTCGAGTGCCGCCTGGACAACGTCGTTTATCGCATGGGCTTCGGCGCGACTCGTGCCGAGTCGCGCCAGCTGGTCTCCCACAAGGCAATCAGCGTCAATGGCCAGACCGTGAACGTCCCGTCGTATCAGGTCAAGGTTGGTGACGTGGTTGCCGTTCGCGAGAAGTCCAAGAATCAGCTTCGTATCGCCCAGGCTCTGGAAATCTGCGCTCAGCGTGGTCGCGTGGAATGGGTCGAAGTGGATGCCGAGAAGAAGTCCGGCGTGTTCAAGAGTGTGCCGGCTCGCAGTGATCTGTCCGCCGACATCAACGAAAACCTGATTGTCGAGCTCTACTCCAAGTAAGGGCTAGAAAATAGGTGTATCCATGCAGAGTTCGGTAAATGAGTTCCTGACCCCCCGCCATATCGATGTGCAGGTGGTCAGTCCGACCCGCGCCAAGATCACGCTCGAGCCGCTCGAGCGGGGTTTCGGCCACACCCTGGGCAACGCGCTGCGTCGTATTTTGTTGTCCTCGATGCCCGGCTGTGCCGTGGTAGAGGCCGAGATCGACGGTGTACTTCATGAGTACAGCGCGATCGAAGGCGTACAGGAAGATGTCATCGAGATCCTGCTTAACCTGAAGGGACTCGCCATCAAGCTGCACGGCCGCGATGAAGTGACCCTGAATCTGGTGAAGAAGGGAGCGGGCCCGGTTACCGCCGCCGATATCCAACTGGATCATGATGTCGAAATCGTCAATGGCGATCATGTGATCGCCAATCTGGCAGCCAATGGTGCGCTCAACATGAAGCTCAAGATTGCGCGTGGTCGCGGTTACGAGCCAGCAGATGCGCGGCAGAGTGATGAAGATGAGAGCCGCAGCATCGGCCGTCTTCAGCTCGATGCCACCTTCAGCCCGGTTCGTCGCGTGGCCTATGTGGTCGAGAATGCGCGTGTTGAGCAGCGTACCAACTTGGACAAGCTGGTCATCGATCTTGAAACCAATGGCACGCTGGACCCTGAGGAAGCGATCCGCCGTGCCGCGACTATCCTGCAGCAGCAGTTGGCAGCGTTCGTGGATCTGAAAGGTGCGAGCGAGCCGGTTGTCATCGAGCAGGAAGACGAGATCGATCCGATTCTGCTCCGTCCGGTCGACGACCTCGAGCTGACCGTTCGTTCGGCAAACTGCCTGAAGGCAGAGAACATCTATTACATCGGTGATCTGATTCAGCGCACCGAAGTCGAGCTGTTGAAGACGCCGAACCTGGGCAAGAAGTCCCTGACAGAGATCAAGGATGTCCTCGCCTCTCGTGGTCTGTCCCTCGGTATGCGCCTCGATAACTGGCCGCCGGCAAGTCTCAAGAAGGACGACAAGGCGACTGCCTGACGTCCCTTAGTCACCGAACTGTAGGTTTGGTAAGGAATTTGAATCATGCGTCATCGTAAAAGTGGCCGTCACCTGAGCCGTACCAGCTCCCACCGCAAGGCCATGTTTCAGAACATGGCGGTGTCGCTGTTCGAGCACGAACTGATCAAGACCACGCTTCCGAAAGCCAAGGAGCTGCGCCGTGTTGCGGAGCCGCTCATTACCCTGGCCAAGGAAGACAGTGTTGCCAATCGTCGTCTCGCGTTCGATCGTACTCGTTCGAAGGAAGCGGTCGGTAAGCTGTTCAACGATCTGGGCAAGCGCTACGCCAACCGTCAAGGCGGTTATCTGCGTATTCTGAAGTGCGGTTTCCGTGCTGGCGATAACGCGCCTATGGCTTATGTTGAGCTGGTCGATCGTCCTGTTGCTGGCGACGTTCAAGCCGCTGAGTAACCGAGTGGTAAGTAAGAAACCGGGCTAAGGCCCGGTTTTTTTTGCCACTGTGCATCTGTAGATCGCACCGGCTGGGTCACTTAAGGTCGAGGGCATATGTTCCGTGTGTACCAAGCTGCCCATAAGACGGTCCGTCGCTGGTCCTACCCAGGCGTCGCTGCAATTCGATCCCTGACGGTTCGTTGCGGACAGAGCCCGCGATTGAACGTGAGCGACGGGCCGGGACAGGGGTCGGTTCTTGACCCGTGCCGGCAATCCATCGATAGGTTTTGCGTTTACAAAGCACTTAAATGAGCTGGCCATCAGCGCTGCGGATGCCGCACGGGCGCAGTGCTAGGAGCGTGGCGAGCGTTCTTGCAAGCCAGTTTCACCGCTCTACCCGAAGCGCCTTAGCCATATTAGCCAGTACGCGCCCTGATACCGGGGCCTGAGCTGCGTCCTCAGTCTGCAAGCCCTGTTGAGGGCATCGAATCAAGGGGCTCGACCGCCGGATGAACAACCTACTGAGAGATCACAGCTAGCGGCGGTCTGGCAAACCCGGCTGCCATGCTGTAGCTCGGTCTTATCTATCGCTTCGCTTGATTCAATAAATTAGCTCGATCGGCGACGCTCCGTTAATTTTCCAGCAAGCCAGAACGGCGGTTGGTAAAGCTTAAGGAGCAACGAATGAGCCAGCACACGACACTTACGACCGCGAGCGGAATTCCCGTTGCGGACAACCAGAACTCCCGTACCGCTGGGCCGCGCGGCCCGTTGTTGCTTGATGATTTCCATCTTGTAGAGAAGCTTGCGCATTTCAACCGGGAAGTCATTCCGGAGCGCCGCGTGCATGCCAAGGGTTCCGGCGCCTACGGTACCTTCACCGTCAGCCAGGACATTACCCGCTACAGCAGCGCGAAGTTGTTCGAGTCGGTTGGCAAGCAAACGCCGATGTTCTTGCGCTTTTCGACGGTGGGGGGCGAGCGGGGGTCGGCTGATACCGAACGAGACCCCCGAGGGTTCGCCGTCAAGTTTTATACCGAGGAAGGCAACTGGGATGTCGTGGGGAACAACACCCCCGTGTTCTTCCTGCGCGATCCGTTGAAGTTTCCTGATTTCATTCATACCCAGAAGCGGGATCCTCAGACGAACCTGAAGAACGCTCAGATGCAGTGGGATTTCTGGTCGCACTCACCGGAGGCGCTGCACCAGATCACCGTATTGTTCTCGGACCGTGGTATCCCGGATGGCTACCGCTTCATGCACGGTTTTGGCAGCCATACCTTCAGCGTGATCAATGCGCGCGGCGAGCGGCATTGGGTCAAGTGGCACTACAAGTCGCTGCAGGGCATCAAGAATCTTTCACCGGCCGAGGCGACGCGCCTCGCCGGTACCGATCCGGACTATGCGCAGCTTGATCTCTTCCAGGCGATCGAGCGTGGAGAGTTCCCGAAGTGGCGCGTATGCATGCAGGTCATGAGCGAGGAGCAGGCCGCCCGTCATCACGAAAATCCGTTCGATGTCACCAAAACCTGGTCGCAGAAGGCGTTCCCGCTGATCGAGGTGGGCGTGATCGAGCTCAACCGCAACCCGCTGAATTATTTCGCCGAAGTCGAGCAGGCGGCGTTTGCGCCCAGCAATGTGGTGCCGGGTGTCGGCTTGTCTCCGGACCGCATGCTGCAAGGCCGGGTGTTCGCTTATGCGGATGCCCATCGCTATCGGATCGGAACGAACTTCCAGCAGCTTCCGGTGAACGCGCCGCAGTGCCCGTACCGCAACTATCAGCGTGATGGTGCGATGCGGTTTGACGGCAACGGCGGGGCGGCACCCAACTACGAGCCGAACAGCTATGCCGATGCACCGAAGCAGGCGCCGGCCTATGCAGAGCCACCGCTGGCGCTGGAGGGTGCAGCGCACCGGTACGATCAGCGCGAAGATACCGACTATTACAGCCACGCCGGAGCGCTGTTCCGGCTGATGAACGAAGATCAGCGGGCGCTGCTCATCGCGAACATCGTTGGCGCGATGCAGTCGGTCAGCCGGGATGTTCAACTTCGTCAGTTGGCGCACTTCGTCAAAGCCGATCCGGCGTATGGCGCCGGTATCGCCACAGGGCTCGGCATCGATCCAAGCGAAATTGCCTGACCTGGCAATGCGGCGTGAGAAGAAAAGACCGGGCGATGCCCGGTCTTTTCTTTGGGGGCGACGCGATACCTGGCCGTCGCCTGCTCCGTGGCTGCCGATCAGCCTCTCGCCTGCCGGTCTCGCGCCAGCAATGGTTTGAGGAAGTGACCGGTGTGAGACTGCGCACAGACGGCGATCTGTTCCGGCGTTCCGCTGGCGATGATCTGGCCCCCTTTCGAGCCGCCCTCGGGGCCAAGATCCACGATCCAGTCGGCGGTTTTGATGACATCCAGGTTGTGCTCGATCACCACCACCGTGTTGCCATGATCACGAAGGCGATGGAGCACATCCAGCAGTTGCTGAATGTCCGAGAAATGCAGGCCGGTGGTCGGCTCGTCGAGGATATACAGCGTCTTGCCCGTGTCGCGTTTCGACAGCTCGCGCGACAGCTTCACCCGTTGTGCTTCGCCGCCCGACAAGGTCGTCGCGCTCTGGCCAAGCTTGATGTACGACAGCCCCACGTCGATGAGCGTTTGAAGCTTGCGTGCAATCGCTGGTACCGGATCGAAGAAGCTCCGCGCCTCCTCGATAGTCATCTCCAGCACCTCGTCAATGCTGCGACCTTTGTACTTCACCTCCAGCGTCTCGCGGTTGTAGCGCTTGCCCTTGCAGACATCGCAGGGGACGTAAATATCGGGCAGGAAGTGCATCTCGACCTTGATGACCCCGTCGCCTTGGCAAGCCTCGCAGCGGCCGCCCTTGACGTTGAAGGAGAAGCGCCCAGGCCCATAGCCGCGCGAACGCGCTTCCGGTACACCGGCGAAGAGTTCGCGAATGGGCGTGAAAAGCCCGGTGTAGGTGGCCGGGTTGGAGCGTGGCGTACGACCAATCGGGCTCTGATCGATATCGACGACCTTGTCCAGATGGTTCATGCCATCGAAGCTGTCGTAGGGCGCGACCTCCAGCGTCGTGGCGCCGTTGAGCGCAGTGGCGGTGATCGGGAAGAGCGTGTTGTTGATCAGCGTCGACTTGCCGGACCCGGAAACACCGGTGATGCAAGTCAGCAGGCCAACGGGAATCTCGAGTTCGACGTTGCGCAGGTTGTTGCCGCGAGCACCCTTCAAGGTCAGTACCTTGGCCTTGTCCCGAGGCGTGCGCTCGGCGGGGTAGCGAATGGTCTCCCGGCCGGACAGGTATTTCCCCGTCAGGGAATCCGGATGCGACATGATGTCGCCGGGCGTCCCCTCGGCAACCACCTGCCCACCGTGTACGCCCGCGCCAGGGCCGATGTCCACGACGTAGTCGGCCAGCCGGATGGCGTCCTCGTCATGCTCGACGACGATCACGGTGTTGCCGAGGTCGCGCAGGTGCGTGAGCGTGCCGAGCAAGCGCTCGTTGTCGCGCTGATGCAGGCCGATCGACGGCTCGTCGAGGATGTACATCACACCCACCAGCCCGGCGCCAATCTGGCTGGCCAGGCGAATGCGCTGCGCCTCGCCGCCTGAGAGTGTGTCGGCGCTGCGATCGAGGGTGAGGTAGTCGAGCCCTACATTGACCAGAAACTGCAAGCGCTCGCGAATTTCCTTGAGGATCTTGTCGGCGATCTCGCCGCGCCTGCCGCTCAGGCTCAGCTCGCCGAAGTAGCCACAGGCGTCGCCTACCGGCAGGCCGGTGACCGCGGGCAGCGTCTTGTCGCCGACCCAGACATGCCGGGCCTCACGGCGCAGGCGGGTCCCCAGGCATTCAGGGCAGGGCTGCGTGCTGAGGAACTTGGCCAGCTCTTCGCGCACGGTGGTCGACTCGGTCTCGCGGTAACGCCGTTCGAGATTGGGAATGATGCCCTCGAACGGATGGGCGCGTTTGACGATGTCGCCGCGGTCGTTCAGGTAGCGGAACTCAACGCTCTCGCGACCGCTTCCGCGCAGGACCACTTTCTGCTGGTCCGCCGACAGGGCATCGAACGGGACGTCCAGGCTGAAGCCGTAATGCGAGGCCAGCGAGCTGAGCATCTGGAAGTAATAGACGTTGCGCCGGTCCCAGCCGCGAATCGCTCCCTCGGCCAGGGTCAGCTCGCCATTGACCAACCGCTTCGCATCGAAGAATTGCTTGACGCCAAGACCATCGCAGGTCGGACAGGCACCGGCCGGATTGTTGAACGAAAAGAGCTTGGGTTCGAGCTCGCTGATCGAATGACCGCACACCGGACAGGCGAAGCGGGCCGAGAAGATCAGTTCTTCGCCGCGTTCTTCGTCGTCCATCGGCGCGACCAGTGCGATCCCGTCGGCCAGCTTGAGGGCGGTTTCGAATGATTCGGCCAGCCGTTGCTGCAAATCCGCGCGGACCTTGAAGCGGTCGACGACGACATCGATCGAGTGCTTCTTCTGCTTGTCCAGCTTCGGCAGCTCGTCGAGCTCGTAGAGCCGGCCGTTGACCCGTGCACGCACATAGCCTTGCGCGCGCATCTCGTCGAACACCGCAAGGTGCTCGCCCTTTCGCTCACGAATGACCGGCGCCAGCAGCATCAGCTTGCTGCCTTCGGGCAGCGCGAGCACCTGATCGACCATCTGGCTCACTGTTTGCGCCTCAAGCGGCGCGTCGTGGTCGGGGCAGCGCGGCGTGCCGACACGGGCGTACAACAGGCGCAGGTAGTCGTAGATCTCGGTGATGGTGCCTACGGTCGAGCGGGGATTGTGCGAGGTGGATTTCTGCTCGATGGAGATCGCCGGCGACAGCCCCTCGATGGTGTCGACGTCGGGCTTCTCCATCATCGAGAGAAACTGGCGTGCGTAAGCCGACAGTGACTCGACATAGCGCCGTTGGCCTTCGGCATAAAGAGTGTCGAATGCCAGCGATGACTTGCCCGAGCCAGACAGCCCGGTAATGACCACCAGCTTGTCTCGCGGCAGTGTGAGGTCGATGTTCTTCAGGTTGTGGGTACGGGCCCCACGAATCAGGATCTTGTCCAAGACAGCCTCGCATGGCGGGCGGGAAACCGGTGAGTATACGGCTGCCCGGAAGAGGGCGGCAAAGCACCGCGCCTGTGCCGGGCAGGGGTGTGCTGCTAGAATCGCCGCCCGGTTCAATCGAGCGAGACTCCCGATGCACGACCCTCACAGCGACCGCATGAGTGCCCGGGAAACGCGCGCGGCCGGTGCCTTGGCACTGGTGTTCGCGTTTCGCATGCTGGGCATGTTCATGGTGCTGCCCGTGCTGGCGACCTATGGCATGGACCTCGAAGGCGCCACGCCGGCGCTGATCGGGCTGGCCATCGGTGCCTATGGTTTGACCCAGGCGCTGCTGCAAATTCCCTTCGGTGTACTTTCCGATCGCATCGGCCGGTTGCCGGTCATCTATGTCGGCCTGCTTGTCTTTGCGGCGGGCGCCGCGCTGGCGGCATCGGCGGATAGCATCTGGGGCGTCATCGCGGGGCGAATTCTGCAGGGCGCCGGAGCGATTTCCGCGGCGGTCATGGCGCTGCTGTCGGATCTCACGCGCGAGCAGCACCGCACCAAGGCGATGGCCATGATCGGGATGAGCATCGGGCTGTCGTTCGCCGTGGCGATGGTGGCCGGGCCGCTGCTGACCCGTGCCTTCGGCCTGGCGGGCCTGTTCTGGGTCACCGCTGGCATGGCGCTCATCGGCATGGGCCTGGTCGCGCTGGTGCCGCGCGCGCAGACGCATCTGCGGCATCGTGAGTCGGGCGTCGCGCGGCAGGCCCTCGGCCCGACGCTGCGCCATCCCGATCTGCTTCGACTGGATTTCAGCATTCTGTCGCTGCACGCCATCCTCATGGCGAGCTTCGTCGCTCTGCCGCTCGCCCTGGTCGAGCAAGGCGGGCTGGCGAAGGACGAGCACTGGTGGGTCTACCTGACGGCGCTGCTGGTGGGCTTCTTCGGCATGGTGCCGTTCATCATCTATGGCGAGAAGAAGCGGCAGATGCGCCGAGTGCTGCTGGGTGCAGTGGCCGTGCTGTTGCTCTGCGAGCTGTTCTTCCTGCTGTTCGGCAGCAGCCTGGCCGCGCTGGTGGCGGGTATCGTGGTGTTCTTCACGGCGTTCAACCTGCTCGAGGCGTCGCTGCCTTCGCTGATCAGCAAGGTCGCGCCAGCTGGCGGCAAGGGCACTGCGATGGGGGTCTATTCCACCAGCCAGTTTCTCGGTGCCGCCTTGGGCGGCGTGCTGGGTGGCTGGTTCTATCAACTGGGCGGGCTTGGACTGGTCTTCGGCGGCTGTGCGCTGCTTTGCCTGCTCTGGCTGGGCGTGGTCTTGCGCATGGCGGAGCCGCCCTATGTCACCAGCCTTCGCCTACCGCTCGCTGCTGGCGCGCTGGGGCTGGCCGATCTGCCGGCGCGGCTTCGCGCCGTGCCCGGCGTCACCGACGCGGTGGTCGTTCCCGACGAGCAGGCTGCCTACGTCAAGGTCGACAGCCAGCAACTCGATCGGGCGGCCCTGGATCGTGTACTGATGGTCGACGCTGCGGCGTGATGGTCATCCCGCCCCGGCCGCGGTCCGGTTGGATGGCTGCCGGGGCCTGCGGTAAGATGCCCGACCTTCGATCGCGTCGCCCATCGGCGGCCGAACCTCCACCTACAACAGGAGTTACCTCATGGCCAGAGGGGTGAATAAAGTCATCTTGGTCGGCAACGTCGGCGGTGATCCGGAAACCCGCTACATGCCCAACGGCAATGCGGTGACCAACATCACGCTGGCCACCACCGACAGTTGGAAGGACAAGCAGTCCGGCCAGCTTCAGGAACGCACCGAATGGCACCGCGTCGTGCTGTTCGGCAAGGTCGCCGAGATCGCTGGCGAATACCTGCGCAAGGGCAGCCAGTGCTACATCGAGGGCCGGTTGCAGACCCGCAAGTGGCAGGGCCAGGACGGGCAGGATCGCTACACCACCGAGATCGTCGTCGACATGAACGGCACCATGCAGTTGCTCGGCGGCCGCGGCGGCAGTGGCGGCGATGACGCACCGCGTCAGCCACGACCGCAGCGCGAGCCGCAGCAGGCGCCTCGTCAGTCGCAAGCGCAACCGGCCGCTCAGCAGCCGGCGCCGGACTACGACAGCTTCGACGACGACATTCCGTTCTGAGGTACCGCTGATCCATGCGTATGCGCCTGATGCTGTTGGGCGGTGGTAATGCCCTCGGTCAGGCGCTGATCCGCCTCGGCGCCGATGACGACCTGGCCTTCATCGCGCCGCGAATGCCGACGCAGGGCTGGACCTCCGCCACCCTCACGGCTGTGCTGGATGAACACCGGCCATCGGCCGTCATCAATCTCGCGTACTACCACGACTGGTTCCAGGCCAGCCATGTTCCGGCCGAGCGCCTGGCGCTCCAGGAGCAGGCGGTCGAGCGGCTGGCCGAACTCTGCCAGCATTACGAGTCGATCCTTCTGCAACCGTCCAGCTACCGCGTATTCGACGGGATTCGTGCGACGGCCTATAGCGAAAAGGATGACGTCTCGCCGCTGGACGAGCGCGGGCGTGCCCTGGTCGGCATGGAGCAGGGCATTCGCAGCCGCTGTCCTCGTCACGTGCTGCTCAGGTTCGGCTGGTTGCTCGACGATAGCCCGGACGGCGTGCTTGGGCGTTTTCTCGCGCGTGCCGAAGCGTGCGAACCGCTGATCGTGGCCGATGATCGTCGCGGTAACCCGACCCCGGTGAACGACGCGGCCAGGGTCATCCTCGCCATTCTCAAGCAGCTCGATTGCGGCGCTCCCCTGTGGGGCACCTATCACTATGGCGGCCACGAGGCGGCTACGCCCTTGGTGGTGGGGCAGGCGATTCTGTCGGAAGCGAGCAAGAGCCGCGACCTGACCCCCGAATGCCTGAGGCCGACGGCCCACGCGGATTGCGAGGATGCCCGCATCGAGCCGCAGCATGGGGTGCTGGCCTGCAAGAAAATCTTCAACACCTTCGGCATCAAGCCGCGCGCCTGGCGCGCCGGTCTGCCGGGCCTTCTGGAGCGATTCAACGACCATGCCTGACCAACCGATTCTCGTCACCGGAGGGGCCGGCTTCATCGGCTCGCATCTGGTCGATGCCCTGCTGGCGCGCGGTGAGCAGGTTCGGGTGCTGGACAATCTGTCCGCCGGCTCCCTGGACAACCTGGCAACCCATCCCCGACTGACCGTCATCGAAGGCGACGTCGGCGATCTTGCGACCGTAACCGGCGCGGTTGCCGGCTGCCGGGCGGTCGTGCATCTGGCGGCGGTTGCCTCCGTCCAGGCGTCGGTGGAAGACCCGCTTGGCACCCACCGGACGAATCTGGTGGGCACGCTGAATCTTTGCGAGGCCATGCGTCAGGAAGGCGTTCGGCGAATTCTCTTCGCTTCCAGTGCGGCGGTGTATGGCAATCAGGGCGAAGGACGGGCGATCGGCGAGACGACGACCACGGCGCCGCTGACGCCTTATGCGGTCGACAAGCTGGCGAGTGAGCAGTACCTGGATTTCTATCGTCGGCAGCACGGTCTCGAGCCGGTGATCTGGCGCTTTTTCAACATCTATGGGCCGCGGCAGAATCCGGCATCGCCCTATTCGGGTGTTATCAGCATCCTGACCGAGCGGGCCTGTAGCGGCGCGCCGATCACCATCTACGGTGATGGCGAACAGACGCGCGACTTCTTTTACATCGATGATCTGGTCGCGCTGTTGCTCCAGGGGCTCGATGCCGCACAGCCGGTGCTCGGGCCGGTCAATGTCGGGCATGGTCGCTCGACATCTCTGAACGAGCTGCTCGCGCTCATCGAGGGATGGCTCGGTCGGCCATTGCAGGTCGACTACAGCGCGCCGCGAAGCGGAGATATCCGCCATTCGCTGGCCGACAATTCGCGTTTGCGGGCCTGCTATGCGCTGGCTGAGCCAGTCGGCATGCGAGAAGGGTTGGAGCGATTGCTGCGGGAAAGAAAAGGCGCCTGAACGGCGCCTTTTTTCCGATCAGAACTTGTAGCCGAGGCCGACCATGTACACCCAGGGGTCGACATCCACGTCGACTTCGACCTTGGCACCGGCATATTCGGTGGTGCCGGTTGTGTCGATGTCTATGTAGCGCACCTGGCCGTTCAGCAGGATGCGGTCGGTCAGCATGTAGTCGACCCCGACTTGGCCGGCCAGGCCCCACGAGTCGTCAAGGTCCAGCCCGGTGAAGCCCTTGCCTTCGGCCTCGCTGGTCAGTTCGGTATCGAAGAACCAGGTGTAGTTGAGGCCCAGGCCGACATAGGGTTGCAGCGCGGAGCTGGCCTGCAACGGGTAATACACCACGCTGACGGTCGGCGGCAGGTGCTTGAGCTCGCCCAATTGCCCGTTGAGACCCTGGAACGGACCCGGCATGCCGGCGACACCGACGTCGTGGCTGAAGGGGGTGGCCGCCAGCAGCTCGAGGCCGACATGGTCGGTCAGCATGTAGGCGAAGTTCAGGCCCAGTTGGGTGTCGCTGTCCAGCGTCGCTTTCGTCCCGGCGACATCGGTGTTGTGGGCACCGACCCAGATGTCGTCGCTGTTTTCCCGTGGATCGACCGTAATGGCGCCGGCGCGGACGATGATGTCGCCGGCCTGGTGGGCCAGGGCGATCGGGGAAGAAAGTGCCAGGGCGAGAACGGAGAGCGAAAACAGGGCGTTGCGCATGATGAACTCCATCGGGGATGACCGTTTCGATGGGGAAATGGTGAGCGCCGCCCGTTTTGTCATTTTTGATCCAGCTCAATGAACACCCGTGGCCCCCTGCGGCGAGTTGTCTGGGTTGCATGCCGCCAGTCCGCGGATGATAATGTTTCTCTTTTCTGGTTTACCGTCTGCAAGGAACCCACATGCCCGCCCTAAAGCCGCGCCTTCTGGCGCTCGCTCTGCTGCCTTGCTGCATGACGCTGCAGGCCGCGCCGCTGGATCAGGCGCTGGATGAGAGCCAACGCCTGGCGGAAGACGCCAAGGCCTCCCAGGCTCGGATCGAGGCGCTCGACGATGAAACCCGCAAGATGCTCAACGAGTACCGCAACGCGGTGCAGCAGGCCGAGGCGCTGGAGCGCTACAACGCGCAGCTGCGCGAGCTGGTCGAGGCGCAGCGGGGCGAGCTGGCCAGTCTCGATCGGCAGCTTCAAGGCATCGAGCAGACCCAGCAGGCGGTCACGCCGCTGATGAGCCGGATGGTCGAGGTGCTGACCGAGTTCGTTCAGGCCGACCTGCCGTTCCTGCCGGACGAGCGAGCCGATCGCATCGCGGAGCTCCAGGAGCTGCTGCCGCGCGCCGATGTCTCGCTGGCCGAGAAGTACCGCCGGATCCTCGAGGCGTACCAGATCGAGAGTGACTATGGCCGCACGCTCGAAGCCTGGCGCGGTGAACTGGCCGCGGGCGATGGCGAGCCGCGCAGCGTCGAGTTCCTGCGGCTGGGTCGGGCGATGCTGTATTACCAGACGCTGGATGGCCACGAGAGTGGCTGGTGGAATCCGCAGACCGACCAGTGGGAAGTGCTGGACTCCAGCGCGCGCCGTCCGATCGCCCAGGCGATCGCCACCGCGCGTCAGCAACAGGCCCCTGCCTTCCTCGAACTGCCAATCCGCACCCTGGCCAAGGAGGCCGCTCGATGAGCCGTGTGTTTGTTTCGCTTGTCCTGGCGGCCTTGACGTTCAGCGTGCACGCCGCACCGACCCTGAGTCCCGACCAGCTGCTCGAGCGCGTGCGTCAGGAGCGCGCCGCCGAAGTCGATGCCATGCAGGCGCGGGAGCAGGCATTTCTCGCTGACCGTGGCAAGCAGGCCGCACGGCTGGCCGAGGCCAATGCCGCGCTCGCGGCGCAAAAGGCCGAGTCCGAGCGCTTGAAGGCCGAGTTCGATAGCCAGGAAACCGCGTTGGCCGAACAGCAGGCGCTCCTGACCCAGCGCGTGGGCCATCTTGGCGAGTTGTTCGGCGTGGTAAGGCAGAGCGCCGGCGACATCGCCGGGCAGTGGCACGACAGCCTGCTGAACGTGCAATTCCCTGATCGGCTCGAGCGCCTGCAGGCGCTGGCCGAAAGCCGCGCGCTGCCCTCGGCCGAGGACCTCGAAGGGTTTTGGATGACGCTGCTCGAAGATCTGGCGGCGAGCGGTCGGATCGAGCAGGTCGAGCTGCCGGTGGTCGAGGCGGATGGCCAGCAGGTTCGTCAGCCGGTGCTGCGGGTCGGTGCGTTCTCGGCGTACGCGGGGGATCGCTTCCTGCGTTACGACGCCGATGCCGACGAGCTGCTGGCTCCGGCGCGCCAGCCCGATGGCGGTGCACTGGTCGATGCGTACCTCGACGCGGACGGGGCGCTGGCACCGCTGGCGATCGATCCGACGCGGGGTGTGCTGCTGGCACAGCTTCAGCGCCAGCCGGGTCTGTGGGATCGCCTGCAGCAGGGCGGTCTGGTCGGCTGGGTGATCATCGCGCTCGGGGTGCTCGGGCTGCTCCTGGCGGCGTGGCGAATGGCCTATCTCGCTCGCGTCGGGCGCAAGATCAACCGGCAGCTGGATGACATCGGTCAGCCACGCAACGACAACCCGCTGGGCCGTGTCATCGGCGTACTGGGGCCGAACCCCAAGCTCGGCGATCTCGAGACACTGGAACTCAAGCTCGACGAGGCGATCCTGCAGGAGGCGCCGCCGCTCGAGCGCGGCCTGCCGCTGCTCAAGCTGCTCAGTGCCGTCGCGCCGCTGCTCGGCCTGCTCGGGACCGTGACCGGCATGATCGTCACCTTCCAGGCCATCACCCAGAGCGGTGGCGGCGATTCCAGGCTGATGGCCGATGGTATTTCCCAAGCGCTCGTCACCACCGTCGAGGGGTTGGTCGTCGCCATTCCGCTGCTCTTCCTGCATGCCTTGCTGAGCAGCCGGAGCAAGGCCTTGATCCAGATCCTCGAGCAGCAGAGCGCTGGCCTGGTGGCGCTGCACCTGTCTGGAGCCCCGCGCCGTGAGTGAACTCCACACGTACTGGATGAGCCTGATCGACGGTGCGCATGCGCTGCTCGATTTCATGGCCGCCGGCGGCGTGGTGATGTGGGCGCTGGCCGGGCTGTGCGTCATCTACTGGACGCTGGTGTTCGAGCGGCTGTGGTTCATGCGGCGCGTCTTTCCGGGCTGGGTCGCCGCGCGTCAGCTCGCCTGGCAGCGGCTGCCGGGCGGATCGGACGACGGCTGGCAACGGTCGATTCGCCTGGCCTGGCTGTCGCAGGCGCAATTGCAGCTGACCACGCCACTGCGCCTGACCCGGATGCTCGTCGCGCTATGTCCGCTGCTCGGCCTGCTCGGCACGGTCAGCGGGATGATCGCGGTATTCGACGTGCTCGCGCTCAATGGCACCGGCAATCCGCGCGGCATGGCTGCGGGGGTCTGGCAAGCCACCCTGCCGACGATGGCCGGCATGGTGCTGGCCATCACGGGATTGTTCAGCCTGGCGCGCCTCGAGCGAAATGCCCGCCAGGCACTGGACCGGCTGGCCGACCAGCTGCGTCACGATTGAGGATCTGATTGCATGCGTATGCGTCGCCACCATTATCAGCAGGACGAAGACACGGGCATCGATCTCACGCCGATGCTCGACGTGGTCTTCATCATGCTCATCTTTTTCATCGTCACCAGCTCGTTCATCAAGGAGTCGGGGGTCGAGGTCGCTCGGCCGCAAGCCGACACCGCCAGCGCGCAGGACAAGGGCAACATCCTCATCGCCGTGACCGCCGATGGCGAAGTGTGGATCGACAAGAAGGTCGTCGACGTACGCAGCGTACGTGCGCACGTCGAACGGCTGCGTGTCGACCAGCCGGACGGTGCGGTCGTCGTCCAGGCCGACCAGGACGCGCGCACCGGGCTGGTCGTGGCGGTTATGGATCAGGCGCGCCTGGCCGGGGTCGAAGACGTCGCCCTCGCTGCCACCACGGGTGCGCCATGATTCGCCTGGCGTTCTCCTTTGCTGGCGCCTGCGCGGTGGCGGTGGTTCTGTTCATGCTGATGCTGAGCATGGTCACGCCGCCACGCAGCGACGCGATCGACGAGCCGATCGCCATCGCCAATTTCGTGCGCATGGACGGCCGAAACGAGGAGACCGCCACGCGCACTCGCCAACAGGCGCCGCAACCGCCGCAGCCCCAGACGCCGCAGCCGCCAACCCCGCCTCGGCCTCAGGCCGCGACGCCGGATGCCAACCTGCCGAGTCTCGATCTGCAACTGCCGACCGTGGCAACCGGCATCTCGGTCGCCGCGGCCCCGACGCCCAGCCTCGCCGGGCTGACCGCAGCGCCGGCCGCCGCACCGCCACCCAGCGCCAGTCCGCCGTCCGGTGGCCAGGCCGGTGGGCCGGAGCAGGAGGTGATGCCGCTCAATGATGTCCGCCCCGAGTATCCCTATCGTGCGCGCCAGCAGGGCATCGAGGGCTATATCAAGCTCGCGTTCACCATCACCCCGGAAGGGCGGGTGGAGAACATCCGCGTGCTGGAGGCCTCGCCTCGCAACGTGTTCGACCGCGAGGCCCGTCGCGCGGCGGCCCGCTGGCGCTTCGCACCGCGTACCGAGAACGGCCTCGCGGTCGCTCGTGAAGCCGTCAAGACCCTGCATTTCCGTCTCGAAGGAGATCGCTGACATGCGCTACCTGATGCTCTCGTTGCTTCTCCTGATGGCGCCGGCGTATGCGGCGCAGACCATCGATCCGTCCGTGTTCAAGGCGCTCGAGCAGGCTCGTACGGCGCAGGACAAAGGCAACTATGCCCAGGCCAGGCAAGCCTTGCAGAGCGTCGAACCGAAGGCGGGGACGCTCGAGCAGGCTCTGATCTGGCGCAGCCGCGGTTACCTCGCCTGGGCCGAGGGCGACAACCGCGAAGCGCTGGAATGGCTCGAGAAGGCCGTCGCCAGCGGCAAGCTGGACGACACGCTGCTCGCCAATGAAAAGCTGAACCTGGCGCGTTTGAACCTGGCGGAAGGGCGCTTCGCCAAGGTCGTGCAGCTGATGGCACCGCTGCCCGCCAATGCCGATGAAGACCGGCTGAAGATGCTGGTCCAGGCTTATCAGGGCCTCGGTCAGCACACCAAGGCGCTGCCACTGGCCGAGCGCTACGTCACGGCCCATCCACAGGCGGACGACGCCTGGCTGCAACTGCTGGTTGCCGGCAATGCGGAACTCAAGCGCTTCAAGGAAGCGGAGCGCTGGCAGCGCAAACTGTTGATGCGCCGGCCGGATAACGCCAAGGGCTGGTGGCAACTGGCGGGCCTGCAACAGATGGCGGGCAGCGACCACCGCGCGCTGGCAACCCTGCGCGCGGCGAAGCTCAAGGGCATCGCCTTCACCGAGGAGCAGCTCGACAACCTGGTGCTACTGGCCAGCGCAGCCGGCCAGCCCTGGCAGGGTGCCCGGCTGCTCGACGGGATGCTCGACGCCGGCCTGCTCGAGCGCAACCCGAAGCGCACCGAGCGGCTCGCCACGCTCTGGTGGCAGGCGCGTGATCGCGAGGCGGCGGCCGATGCCTACCGGCGCCTGGCACAGAGCTCGGGGTCGGCCAAGTACTGGCTGCACTTGGCGCAACTTGAGCTGGAGCAATCGCGCTGGCAAGCCGGGCTCGATGCCTTGAAGCAGGCCGAGCGCGCCGGTGCCGAGCGATCCAAGGTGCGGGCCTGGCGCGAGTGGGCCGAGAGCGAGCTGAGCTTCGAGCGTGAACGTCAGCTGGCGCACGCCGGCTGATGCTGGCTCTCCACCGTCTCATCGCAGGCGGTGGACCGACTCGACCACGCTGTAGATCGGAGCGAGCTCGCTTGCGGTCGTGAGGCGCTGGGGTGAGCGCCATGCGGGACGGAGCACGGCAAGAGCTCGCCTCCCTCAGGCTCCGGCGGATTGGCTTGGAACCGCACCGCCGCCCTTGGAACCTCCAATTGTTCGCTCGGAATGTCGAACTGTCTCAGCGATCCAGGCTCGATGGCTCGATGGCTCGGCTGGTCAGGCGACGTCAGCCCATCGCCTTATTGTCCGAAGGCAGAAGTCACCAACCCTCGCCGAAACCGATCAGTCGTTCGACGTGTGGCGCTAGTGACCCGGCATGGAGTATCACTCGATGTGCTTGGCTCGAACGCTAACGGCCGCAGCCCCGAGCCATGCCCGCTTCACTGCATTTCGTAGGGATAGATGCGCTCGGCCTGCATGCGGTAGCCCGCCTCGGCCAGCTCGCTGCTGACCGCCTCCACGCGCAGCACTCCCTCGATCCAGAACGGTTGCCAGAGCGCTTCCTGCAAGAAGGGCTCGTCCGTGCGCACATGCACGATCTGGTTGGACGGTGGCGGTGGGACATGGATGCAGGCACCGAAGTAGGGCACCAGCAAAAACTCCGTCACCTGTCCATCGTCGAGCATGTCGAGCGGCACGACGTAGCCGGGCAGCTTGATCTCGACGCCGTCGAGCGCCGGGACCACCGGTGCGGCCGGCATCTCCTGCACGGCCGCCGGACCGCTCTCGGCCGCGAGCACATCCGCCAGCTGGGACAGGTCGTGCCGGGCCAGCGGCTCCGGTGGCGGCGGTGCGTTCGCCGGGACCAGTTCCGTCCATTGCAGCTCTCGCGGGCTCGCCTGGAGCGCGACGAGAGGCATCAGCCAGAGGGCGAGGCCGAGGAGAAGCACGTGGCGCAGCGGGAGGTGGGTCATGGCAGCCTCACAGTCGGATCGACAGGCCATCGGCCAGTGACTGGCGGTAGGCCCGCCAGGCCGGGGCCGCTCCCATCGTCACCGCCGCGGCGTAGATGCCGGCCAGTATGGTCAATTCATGGGCGCTGGGTAGCCCCAGCGGCAGGAACAGGCCATAGCGGGCTTGCACCCAGCCCCGTCCCAGGACGATGCCCAGATACAGCAGGGCCACGCCGAGCAGGATGCCGACCGCCGCGATCCCGCCGGCTTCCAGAATCAGCAGACCGAAGACGTGCGCCGGACGAGCGCCAACCGAACGCAGGATCGCCATTTCGCGTCGGCGTTCGTTGAGGCTCGCGAGGATGGCGGTGAGCATGCCGACCAGTCCGGTCAGCACCACGAACATCGAGACGATCAACAGCGCCCGCTCGGCGGTGCTCATCAGCCCCCAGAGCTCCTGCAGGGCGACCCCCGGCAGGATCGCCAGGAGTGGTTCGGCTCGGTAGTCGTTGATCTCGCGCTGCACGGCGAAGGTGGCGATGCGCGACTTGAGGCCGAGCAAGAAGGCCGTGATGGCCTCGGGCTGAAGCGCCATGGCCCGCGCCTCGTCGGCGCTGACGCGCGCAGCGCCCCGAGCCGGCATGCCGTTGCGCCAGTCGATGTGCAGCGCCTCCATGCCGGCGAGCGAGATGTGCAGCGTGCGATCCACCGGGGTGCCCGTCGGCGCGAGGATGCCCACCACGCGGAAGGGCTTGTCGTCGTGCCGCACCAGGCTGATGTCCGCGACGCCGTGCGCGAGCACGATCTCGGTGCCCGGCGAGTAATTCAGCGCCTGCGCCACCTCGGCGCCCAGCACGACGTCGAACGGGTCATCGGCGAACGGCCGGCCCGCGCTGAACGCGAGCGCCTGGCGGCGTCCGTAGCGGTAATGCGTGAAATACGCCGGGCTGGTGCCGAGTACCCGGTAGCCGCGGTGCGAGTCGCCGAGCGAAAGCGGAATCGCCCACTTCACCTGCGGGTGTGCCTGGAAGTGCTCGAAGCTCTCCCAGCGGATGTTGTTGGTCGCATTGCCGATGCGAAAGACCGAGTACAGCAGCAGGTTTATCGACCCGGAGCGAGCGCCGACGACCAGGTCCGTTCCGCTGATGGTATTGGCGAAGCTGGCGCGCGCTTCGGTGCGCACGCGCTCCACGGCCAGAAGCAGGCAAATCGACAATCCGATCGCGCAAACGGTGAGCAGTGCCGTGAAGCGTCGGTTGGCGAGGCTGGCGAAGGCGAGTCTGAGCAGGTACATCAAGGCGTCTCGAGCGCGGCGGCGCGGTTGAGCGTGAGCAGCGACAGGTTGCGATCGAACAACCCGGCGAGCGACCGGTCATGGCTGACGAACAGCAGGCTGGCGTGCGCCTGCCGACACTCGGCGAACAGCAGCGTCAGAAAGGCTTCGCGCGCGTCGGCATCCAGCGCGGACGTCGGCTCGTCGGCGATCACCAGCTCGGGCTGGCCGATCAGCGCACGCGCGGCCGCCACCCGCTGCTGCTGGCCGATCGACAGGCTGTCGGCACGGCGCTCCAGCAGGCCTTCATCGAGCCCGAGCTGGGTCGCGAGGATCGCCACGGCGCGCGCCACGCTGCCATGTCGCTCCGTCGCCCGCCGGGCCCGCAGCGCCGAGAACCGGCAGGGCAGGGCGATGTTCTCGGCCACCGGCAGGAAGGGCAGCAGGTTGAATTGCTGGAAGAGGTAACCCGTGTGATCGGCGCGGAAGCGATCCCTGGCGCTCGATGACAGCGCGCTCAGCGACTGGCCGAGCAGCGAGACGCTGCCGCGTGCCGGCAGGTGCACGCCGCCCAGCAGGCCGAGCAGGGTGGTCTTGCCGCTGCCCGAAGGTCCGTGCAGGAACACCGACTCGCCGCGCGCCAGCGCCAGCGCCGGGATGTCCAGCAGCGTTGGCTGCCCTGGCCAGGCGAAGGCGACGTCGTGCAGTTCGAGCAGTGCGTCGGTCACGGGCTGCCTGCTCACAAGGGCAGGCGCGGGTTATCCGCGGTCAGTTCCGCCGCGTGCTGCCCGTTGGGTCCGATGGCCTGAACCTGCAGCTTTTCGGTCTGCGGGAAGGTTTCGAAGAAGGCCGCAAGGTCGAGCCCGTCGATGGCCGCGCCGGTGCAATCAAGCTGGTATTCGGCGCGGATATCGCTGTGGCCGTCGTCCTGGGCCGGTGCCGTCGTCTGACTGCGATCGCCGTAGCCCGGATGGTTGTAGCCCAGCACCGCGCCGGTCAGGGTCTGCTCGCTCACCGAGCAGGTGGCGTCCTCGCTGAAGCCGAGCCAGCTCAGTGGCTGCTCGAGCAGGCCGCGGACCGCCGCCACGCGCGCCTGTTCCTGTTCGTCGTGCGCCTGATGCTCGAAGCCGAGCAGGTTGATGGCCGGCGACGCCAGCGCCACCGCGACCGAGCCGCCCTCGATCGCTACGTTCAGGTGCGCCACGCCGTGCTCGTGCGTGCCGAGGCTGCCGTGCTGCTCGCCGTGGTCGTCGTGGTGCGCAGGTTCATGCTCATGGTCATGACCGTGCGCCTGTTCGTCGGCGTGAGCGGGACTCAGGGCGAATAGCGTGACGAAGGCGAGTGCGAAGACCGGTGGGCGGATCGGCATGGTGCAGTCTCGTTGAAGTGCTTGGCGTTACGTTATAACAAGGGTGCGCGACGTCTGGCCAGCGTCTTGCTCGCGTGTGAGCATGCGACTTTGCAAAACGGAGGCGTGAGCGAATGATCAGGGTGCGCGGAACCGTGGGAGCCTGGCCGGTGGATCTGCAGATCGAACTCGACGACCAGGACTGGGCCGCCCTGGCGCGCCAGGCCAGCGCTGAGCCCGCCACAACCGCGGCGGCGGCGCGACCGTCCGACGACGATCCGCTGTGGTCGCGCGCGCAGGCACTGCTGCGCGAGGCCGGTGAGCTCGAAGGCCCGGAGCTGCTGGCGGCGCTCGCCGCGCTGGCCGGAAGCGATCAGGCCGGCAAGCGCCTGCTCGTGCGGTTGCGTCACAGCGACCAAGTCGAGATCGTCCAGCGCGGCGAGGCGCCGCTGTACCGCTGGATCGCGCAATAGCAGGACTGGGCGGATCAGTAGATGGCCTGGTACAGCCGTCGGCGGTAGGTGGTCACCAGCGGGTGCGCCGTGCCCAGCAGCTCGAACACCTGCAGCAGCGTCTTGTGCGGCTGACCGTCGGCGTAGTTGCGGTTGCGGATGAACAGCTTGAGCAACGCGTCGAGTGCGGCCTCGTGCTGCCCGCGTGCGAGCTGCTGGATGGCGAGTTGGTAGGTCGCCTCGTCGTCGTCCGGGTTCTGCGCGAGGCGCGCCTTGAGGTCGGCCGTGTCGGGTAGCTGCCCGGCTTCGCGCAGGAAGGTCAGCTGCGCGCGTGCGCCGGCGAGTGCCTGCTTGTGCTCATCGCCCTGAACGGCACCCAGCACCGTTTCCGCCTCGGCGATTTCGCCGCGCTCGGCCAGGCAACGTGCGTAGAGGATCAGCGCCTGGGCGTGGCTGTTGTCCTCGCCGAGCAGGGCCTTGAGCTGGGTTTCGGCCTCGGCGAAGCGGCCCTCGGCATAGAGCGCCTGCGCGCTTTCGAACAGGTCGCCTTCCGGTGTGGCCGGTAGCTGGACGTGCGGCTCGAGCATCGCACGGATCGCCGACTCGGGCTGGGCCCCGGCGAAACCGTCGACGGGCTGGCCGTCCTTGAACAGCACCACGGTCGGCAGGCTGCGCACGCCGAAGCTGGCGACGATGTCCTGCTCGACATCGCAGTTGACCTTCGCCAGCAGCAGGGCGCCGCCGTATTCCTCCGTGATCTTCGCCAGCAGCGGCATGAGCGCCTTGCAGGGCGCGCACCATTCGGCCCAGAAGTCGACCAGCACCGGCGTGTGGAAGGAGTTGTCGATGACCAGCTGCTGGAAGCTCTGGACGCCGTTGATTTCGAAAATATGGGGAGTCTGGCTCATCGGGTTCTCGACCGGGCAGGATGAACGAAAGGGCATGAAGCATGACATGTGAGGGCGCCCGGCGCCCGTTGCAAGTCTTCGCGCTGATCAGGCCAACCGCATCAGGGTGCCGTGAGCGGCCAGCTCTGCACGGCGTGGTAGCGCACGCCCTGGCTCGTGCTGTCGGAGCGGTACAGCCCGACGCGATCGGCCGTCAGCGCGTAGTCGACGGGTAGCGGCTGGGAGAGGGGTGCCGCGTCGCGCATCAGCGTGAGGTGCGGGCGATAAGGGCGTCCCTCGCCCGGCAGTCCGGCCTCGGCCAGGTGGTGGCGCAGCGTTTCGGCGAGCGACATGAGCGCCGCGGGCGGTGAGTCGCTGGTCAGCACCAGTGCGCCCGATCGCCAGCGCTCGAGGGTCGTGAATGCGAGGCTGAACGCGGCCCCGTCGAGCCGCGCGCCGATGTCGGCCAGCAGCGGCAGGTGGTCGGGTGGGTGGCCGCCGAGGAAGGCCAGCGTCACGTGGAAGTTCTCCACCGGCACGGGCCGCCCCGCAAGACCGAGCCCGTCGCGCCAGTGTCCGAGTTCGGTCGCCAGCGTGGCGGGGCAGGGAATGGCGAAGAACAGCCGCAGCGTAACGGACATCGGCGCCTCTCAAGCCGTCGCGGCGATCGCGACCGGCGGCGCGACGCGACAGGCGTGGTAGAGCGTGACGTGCCGAAACTCCGCTGGCTCGGCCAGATCCGGCCAGGTGCAGGCTTCGAACTGCGCCAGGCGGCTGTACAGCGGATGGGCGAAGTCGCGCACCCGCGAGTCCGCCACCAGCGCTTCGCGGCCGCGCGTCAGGAAGTGGTCGAGCAGCGGCAGGTTGGCGCGATCGTAGAGGACGTCGGCCACGATGATCAGGTCGTAACGGTCGGCTTCCGCGAAGAAATCCGCGCTGAAGCCAAGCTGCACACCGTTGAGCTCGGCATTCGCCCGGCAGGCCGCGAGCGCCAGCGGATCGAGGTCGCAGGCCACGACCTCGGCGGCGCCGGCCCTGGCGGCGGCAATGGCGGCCACGCCCGAGCCCGCGCCGAAATCCAGCACCCGCTTGCCTCGGACGCGCGCCGGCTGCTCGGCGATCCAGCGTGCCAGCACCAGGCCGCTCGCCCAGCAGAAGCACCAGTAGGGCGGCTCGTCGAGGATGCGTCGGGTCTCATCGACGTCGAAGGCGCGATCCATGTTGGCGGCGTCGATCAGCCACAGGCGCAGGTCCGTGCCCGGCAACGGCGTGTCGACCAGCCGGGCGCCGCCCAGCAGGCCGGCGAGCGCCGTTTGCAGGGTCTGCAGTGAACTCATGGTGCCGGCACGACACGCAGCGAGCCCAGCGCCTGGCTGGTCGAGCGTGGAATGCTGCGCGCCGGCAATCGGTGCGTCAGCGTGCCGGCCTGGGTGACCCGGCCACGCAGCTCGACGTGATCGCCCTGCTCGAACACCTCGGGGTTGAACTTGAGGACGAACGGCAGCTCGCCGCCGCGGCCTTTCAGGCGCAGGTTGCTCAGCAGCCGATCGGGTCGTTGCTTCGCATCGACGATGATCAGCGCCAGCTCGACCTCGGCACCGGCCGGGACGTCGAGCAGGCTGCCGCTCAGGCTGTTGAGCGGCTTGGTGTCGGGTGCGATGGTGATCGTTTCGGCCGGCGGCGGAGGGGCTGGTTCGGGCGTGGCGCAGCCGGCGATCGCGGCCAGCAGGACAGTCGGCAGAAGCGGGCGTAGGGTCACGGACGGCGTCCTCGCGAAGGCGGTTTGCGGGCTTGTATAGCAGCAATCCCGCCGGCTTGTCTTGCCGACCGGATGCGCTACCATGCCCGTCCCGACGTCTGACCAGCCCGCCTTCATGCACTGTCCCTTCTGTACCGCGCACGACACCAAGGTGATCGATTCCCGGCTCGTCGCCGAGGGCGATCAGGTGCGCCGCCGGCGTGAATGCCTGGCCTGTGGCGAGCGCTTCACCACCTTCGAAACGGCCGAGCTGGTCATGCCGCGGCTGATCAAGCAGGACGGCAGCCGCCAGCCCTTCGACGAAGACAAGCTGCGCGCCGGCATGCAGCGCGCGCTGGAAAAGCGCCCGGTCAGCGTCGAGCGTCTCGAAGAGGCCATCGTCCATATCAAGCACAAGCTGCGTGCCACCGGCGAGCGCGAAATCAAGTCGCGCGTGCTCGGCGAACTGGTGATGGCCGAGCTGCAGAAGCTCGACGAGGTCGCCTACATCCGCTTCGCGTCCGTCTACCGGCGCTTCCAGGACCTCAACGAATTCCGCGAGGAAATCGAGCGCCTGTCGCGCGAGCCCTCGAAAGCCTGATGGCCAATTCCGACCAGGCCTGGATGGCGCGAGCGGTTCAGCTGGCGCGCAAGGGGCTGTATTCCACCCATCCCAATCCGCGGGTTGGCTGCGTCATCGTCAAGGACGGCGTCGCCGTCGGCGAAGGCTGGCACCCGTTCGCCGGCGAGCCGCACGCCGAGGTGCACGCGCTGCGCCAGGCCGGTGCGGCGGCGAAGGGCGCCACCGCCTACGTCACGCTCGAGCCCTGCAGCCACTTCGGCCGCACGCCGCCCTGCGCCGACGGCCTGGTCGAGGCCGGCGTGGCGCGCGTGGTTGCCGCCATGCAGGACCCGAATCCCCAGGTGGCCGGTCGCGGCCTGGCCCGGCTGCGCGCCGCCGGTATCGAGGTCGCCAGCGGCATGCTGGAAGCCGAGGCGCGCGCGCTCAACCCGGGCTTCATCAAGCGCATGGAAACCGGCCTGCCGTTCGTGCGCCTCAAGCTGGCGATGAGCCTCGACGGACGCACCGCGATGGCCAGCGGCGAAAGCCAGTGGATCACCGGACCGGCCGCACGCCGCGAGGTGCAGCGCCTGCGCGCGCAATCCAGCGTGGTGCTCAGCGGCGCCGACACCGTGCTGATGGACGATGCCCGGCTCACGGTTCGCGCCGACGAGCTGGGGCTGGATGACGAACTGACCGCGCTGGCGCTGCGCCGGCCGCCGCTGCGCGTGCTGATCGACGGCCGCGGACGGGTGCCACTGGACGCCACCTTCTTTCGTGCCGGCCCGAGCCTGGTGGTTGGCCTCGCCGGGGTGCGCGCCGACGGCTACCACGCGGCCGGCCACGAGTGGCTCGCGCTGCCCGGCGCCGAGGGGCAGGTCGACCTCGATGCCTTGCTGCGTGAGCTGGGCCGCCGCGGCGTCAACGAGGTGCTGGTCGAAGCCGGGCCGCGGCTGGCCGGCGCCTTCGCCCGGCTCGGACGGGTCGACGAATTCCATCTCTTCATGGCGGGCAAGCTGATGGGCTCGGCGGCCCGGCCCTTGCTGGATTGGCCGCTGGCGCGCATGGCCGAGGCGCCGGCATTGCAGATCAAGGACATCCGCGCGTTCGGTGAAGACTGGCGAATCCTGGCGGTGCCGGTGCCTGCCTGACGCCTTTGGCGTGGGGGCGGTAACCAGCCGGGCGGTGACGAGGCTGCGCCGTTATCCGCCCTACGGGTTGCGCCCGGCGAGCCAGTCGAGCATGCCCCGTCCGGCCGCCCGACCGCTGGCGAAGCAGGCGCTGAGCAGGTAGCCGCCGGTCGGCGCTTCCCAGTCGAGCATCTCGCCGGCACAGAACACGCCCGGCCGCAGGCGCAGCATCGATCGCTCGTCGAGCGCCTCGAAGGGCACGCCACCGGCGCTGCTGATCGCCTCGTCTAGGGGGCGGGCTCGAACCAGCGTTATCGGCAGCGCCTTGATCGCATTCGCCAGGGCGGGCACGTCGTCCCACACCGGGCGGTCGGTCAGTTCCCGCAGCAGCGCGGCCTTGACGCCGTCCAGACGCAGCTGGCGGCGCAGATGGTTGGCCATCGATTGCGAGCCGCGCGGCCTGGCGAGGGCCTGTTCGACCGCGCCCAGGGTGCGATCCGGCAGCAGGTCCATCCGCACCGTGGCGTGTCCATGTACCCGAATCTGCTCGCGAATCTCGGCCGACAGCGCATAGACGAGGCTGCCCTCCAGCCCGCGCGCGGTCAGCACGCACTCGCCTTTGCGCGACGGGCCGTCGGCCAGCGCCAGGCCGATGCCCTTGAGCGGGGCGCCGGCGAATCGCTCGACCAGCAGCGCGCTCCAGGCGTCGACCTCGAAGCCGCAGTTGGCGGGCTTGAGCGGTGCGATCGACACGCCGAACGCTTCGAGCAGCCCGACCCAGGCGCCATCCGAGCCCAGGCGCGCCCAGCTGCCGCCGCCGAGGGCGAGCAGAACGGCGTCGGCCTCGGCCTGTCGTTCGCCGTCCGGGGTGGTGAAGCGCAGCGCACCGTCGGGCGCCCAGCCCAGCCAGCGGTGGCGCGTATGGAAGGTGACGCCGGCGTCGCGGAGCCGCTTGAGCCAGGCGCGCAGCAGCGGGGCGGCCTTCATCTCCGTCGGGAAGACCCGCCCCGAGCTGCCGACGAAGGTGTCGATGCCCAGCCCGTGGATCCACTCGCGCAGAACGGCTGGCGGAAAGGGGTCGAGCAGCCGCCGGACTTCATCCGCGCGCTCGCGATAGCGGCCGACGAACGCGTCGTAGGGCTCGGCGTGGGTGATGTTCATGCCGCCGACGCCGGCCAGCAGGAATTTGCGGCCCACCGAGGGCATGGCGTCATAGAGGTCGACCGCCACGCCGGCGCTGGCGAGGACTTCGGCGGCCATCAGGCCGGCGGGGCCGCCGCCGATGACGGCGACGCGGTGGGGGGCTTGTTTCATGGTCGGGCCTGCAATGCGGGGCGCCATTGTAGCGGCCTGCCGGGCCGCGGCCACTGGCGGCGCGCCTGGCTCAACGGCCGAGCCCGAACTGCGTCCACATCCGTTGCGAGCTGTGGTGCAGGATGCCGTGGCGACGGGCGAGCGCGGCGCGGTCCTTGTCGTAACCGCCGCCGATCACGCCGACCACGGGAATGTCGCGACCGAGGCAATGCTCGATGACCCGGCAATCGCGTGCGGCCAGGCCCTCGTCGGTGAGTTGCAGCAGGCCGAGCGCGTCGTCGCGGTGCACGTCGACGCCCGCATCGTAGATCACCAGGTCGGGCTGGTAGATCGGCAACAGGTAGCCGAGGGTGTCATCGACCACCTGCAGGTAGGCCTGGTCGCCCATCCCCGGCGGCAGCCCGATGTCCCAGTCGCTGCGCGCCTTGCGGACGGGGAAGTTCTTCTCGCAGTGCAGCGACACGGTGACGGCGTCGGGCACCTCTTCCAGCAGGCGTGCGGTGCCGTCGCCCTGGTGCACGTCGCAGTCGAAGATCAGTACCCGGCCGACCCGTCCCTGCTCGAGCAGGGACAGCGCGATGATCGCCAGGTCGTTGAAGATGCAGAAACCCGAGGCGTGGTCGCGATGCGCATGGTGCGTGCCGCCGGCCAGGTGACAGGCCAGCCCATGTTTCAGCGCCTGGTCCGCCGCCAGCAGCGAGCCGCCGACCGCGCGCACGGTGCGCCGCGCCAGTTCCGGCGACCACGGCAGGCCGAGCCGGCGAAGCTCCTCGCGGGTCATGTCGCCGGTGCAGTAGCGATCCACGTAGCCGGCGTCATGGGCGAGGGTGAGCAGCTCGCGCGGACAGAGGTCGGGGCGCAACAGCGCCTCGTCGGTGGTCAGGCCGCTATCGACCAGGTGGTCGCGCAAGAGCCGGAACTTCTCCATCGGGAAGCGATGCCCGGGTGGCAGCGCAGGGCTGTAATCCTCGTGATAGACCAGCGGCAACGGCATGGGTTACGACTCGACAAGGCGGCGCGCCAGTATGGCCGTCGCGCGCAACGCCCCTCAAGCAGGCCCGCGGGACGACGTCCGTCGCCGCGCTCCTCGGCGTCGCCGCCCGGCACATGCCTGAGCCGCGCGCGTCCGGCCCGGATCGGCGGGCGCGTATAGGCTCACATGGCGATGGAGCGCTGCCGGGCGAAGCCTTACCATTGCCGGCCTGCCCGTGCCCTCACAAGGAAGCCCCCAATGTCCCAGATACTCGAAGCCCTGGTGGACCTGCTGTCGCTGGAGCCGATCGAGGAGAACCTCTTTCGCGGCAACTCGCAGGATCTAGGGTTCCGCCAGCTGTTCGGCGGCCAGGTGCTCGGCCAGGCGCTGTCGGCCGCCAGCCAGACGGTCGATCCGGCGCGTCACGTGCACTCGTTGCACGGCTACTTCCTGCGCCCCGGCGATGCCCAGCTGCCGGTCGTCTACCTGGTCGACCGCGTGCGCGATGGCGGCAGCTTCACCACCCGCCGCGTCAGCGCGGTGCAGAAGGGCCAGACCATCTTCACCTGCAGCGCCTCGTTTCAGATCGTCGAGGAAGGCTTCGAGCATCAGTTGCAGATGCCCGAAGTCGTCGGCCCGGAAGGCCTGCCGAACGAAACCGAGCTGGCGGCGCAGGTCGCGCACCTGTTCCCGGAAAAGATGCGCGAGAAGTTCCTCTGCCCGAAGCCGGTCGAAATCCGCCCGGTGACCTACCAGAACCCGCTCGATCCGCAGCCGATGGAGCCGATCAAGCACGCCTGGTTCCGCGCCGACGGCACGCTTCCCGACAACGCGGCGCTGCACAAGTACCTGCTGGCCTACGCGTCGGACTTCGGCTTCATCGGCACCGCGTTGCAGCCGCATGCCGTGACCTTCTGGCAGCCCTACATGCAGCTCGCCAGCCTCGATCACGCCATCTGGTTCCACCGTGAGGTGCGCGCCGACGAATGGCTGCTGTACACCTCCGACTCGCCGTGGGCGGGCGCCGGACGCGGTTTCGCCCGCGGCAGCATCTTCAACCGCCAGGGGCAGCTGGTCGCCTCGGTGGCGCAGGAAGGGCTGGTCAGAAAGCGCAGCCCGCAATGAGCCACGCCCTGGCCGCCGCGACGCATTGGGTGTTCGACATGGACGGCACCCTGACGATCGCCGTGCATGATTTCGCGGCGATCCGGCGGGCGCTCGACATCCCCGCGGACGACGACATCCTGCATCACCTGGCCGCGCTGCCCCCGGACGAGGCGGCGCCCAAGCGCGCCTGGCTGCTGGAACACGAGCGGGAACTGGCCTACGCCGCGCGCCCGGCGCAAGGGGCTCGTGCGCTGCTGCATGCGCTACGCGCGCGGGGCTGTCGGCTCGGCGTGCTGACCCGCAATGCGCGCGAGCTGGCGCAGGTCACGCTGGAGGCGGTCGGGATGGGCGACTGCTTCGCGCCCGACGACGTGCTGGGCCGCGACGAAGCCCCGCCCAAGCCCGATCCGGGCGGGCTGCTGAAACTCGCCGATCGCTGGCAGGTAGCGGCGAACACGCTGGTGATGGTCGGCGACTACCGCTTCGATCTCGAGTGCGCGCGCGCCGCCGGTGCTCGCGGCGTGCTGGTCAACCTGCCGGGCAACCCCTGGCCGGCGCTGGCCGATGCGCATGCGGTCGACTGCGCCGCGCTGCTGGCCGAGCTGGAGCGCTGCTGGTCGGCGGGCTGAGCCTTCGTTCATCAAGCGCCCGCCGGGCTACAGCGTGGCGGCCTCGAAGGTGTTGCAGCGCTCCGGCGCGCCGCTCTCGAAGCCATTGCGGAACCAGCGCACGCGCTGCTCGGAGGTGCCGTGGGTGAAGGCGTCCGGCACCACCCGACCCTGCGAACGCCGTTGCAGGCGATCGTCGCCGATGGCGCTGGCGGCGTTCAGCGCTTCCTCGACATCGCCGGGCTCCAGCCACTGGTGGCGACGCTGCGCGTGATAGGCCCAGACGCCGGCGAGGCAGTCGGCCTGCAATTCCTGGCGCACCAGCAGGCCGTTGTCGCCCTCCAGCTGCACGCCGCGCTGCCGCGCCGCCTGGATATCCTGCGAGACGCCGAGCAGCGTCTGCACGTGATGGCCGACCTCATGGGTGATGACATAGGCCTGGGCGAAGTCGCCGGCGGCCGAGAATCGCTCGGCCATCTCATCGAAGAACGACAGGTCGAGGTAGACCTGCTCATCGCCGGGGCAATAGAACGGACCGGTCGCCGAGGTCGCGAAGCCGCAGGCGGAGTTCACGCCCTGGCGAAACAGGATCAGCCGTGGCTCGCGATACGGCGCGCCGGCCTGCTGGAACAGCGCGCCCCAGGTGTCTTCGGTATCGCCGAGGATGGCGCGGACGAACTCGACCTCGGGTTCGGCGACCGGCGGCGGTCCGGCGCCTTCGGTAGATACCGGGGCCGTGGCGACCGGTCCTTCGCCAGCGAGCTGATCGAGCACCTGGATCGGGTCCTGCCCCAGCAACAGGCTCAGCGCGACGACGATCACCACGCCGCCCAGGCCCAGCCCCCCACCGATCTTCAGCCCGCGCCCTGACCGCCCGCGGGCATCCACTACGTTGTCGCTGCGACGTGCCTTTTGCCAGCGCATGAGGTCTCCCGGCCGTTTGCGGTGCCGCCGGCAGGATTCCGAGCGGCGTTACCATCGAAGCAAACGACCCTGGCGACAGCGCAAAGGTTCGCGTCGGCCGGCTATGGCCAGGGCTCGGAGATCGGGCGAGGGCGCGAGCGAGGGAAAGGGAAGGCAGGGAAAGGGCGAGGCGATGGGCGCGAGGAAGCGCCGGCCCGCGATGGCCGGCGCAGGCGGATCAGCGGGCCGGGTATTCGGCCAGCACCTGTTCCCCGTTCGATTCGGTCAGGCCGATGACCTGATAGGCATCCTGGCGGTCGCCCATATCCATGCCGGGCGAGCCGGCGGGCATGCCGGGCACCGCGGCGCCGATGAGGTCGTCGCGCTTGACCAGCTCGCGGACCTCGCTGGCCGGTACGTGCCCTTCGACGAACTTGCCGTCGATCACGCCGGTGTGGCACGAGCCCAGGCGATGCGGCACGCCCTGCGCGGTTTTGAAGGCGGCCATGTCCGACTCGACGTGATCGCGCACCACGAAGCCGTTGCTCTCCAGGTGCTTGATCCACGCCTTGCAGCAGCCGCAGTTGGGGTCGCGATGGACGTCGATGGTGAGGGGCTCGGCAGCCTGGGCGAGACCGGCGAACAATGTGGCAACGAGCAGAAGACGGCGCATGGCGGCTCCGAAGGTGAGTGGAACGCGGCCAGCATAGCGGCACCCGGGCGAGGCTCAAGGGGCAGTTGTCGGCAAGATGTGTCCAGGGCCTGCGCAGGGCTGCGACCGATCGTCTCGGTCCGGCCGAACGAGGCGCAGGGCGAACGAAACGCCGTTTGTCGGGTCTTCTAGCTCACCCGTAAAGGATGCCCCGCGTCGGGGTTGCGCTATCGGCGGAGGAAAGCATGCGGTTCGCCCGGATCGTCTTGGCCATCGAGGCCGTCGTGATGTTGGGGCTCAGTCTGGCCTACTGGATCTGGCCCTACGAGATGGCCAATCTCAACGGCATGCTCCTGATGGAGACTGCATCGGTCAGCCATATGCGCGTCTATTACGGCGGCCTCCAGCTGGGGCTGGCGCTGTTCCTGCTGTGGTCGATGCGCGATGTCCAGCGCATCCGCCCGGCGCTGGTGCTGCTGGTCTTCACGATGCTGGCGCTGGTCATCGGCCGGCTCGGATCGCTGCTGCTCGATGGCGGCGAGCTGATCGGCTTCGACCTGGCGTCGCTCATCTACCGGTTGGTCGCTGCGCTGCTGGCCGGCATCGCCTGGCTGCTGGTACGCCGCGACGTCGCGCCTGAAGTCGAATCGGACGAGGACGTCGGCGCCGACCCGGAACCGCTGCCGCAGCGGGTCGAGCCGCCGACACGGCGCCTGTTCGACGAGCCGCCCAAGCCCTTTCGGGTTGGTGAGGTGCCGCCGGATGCCGAGCTGGCTCCACGCACGAGTCCCTCGACAGCCGATGCGCCGGCGCCCGGTGGCACTGGCGTCCACACCTGGGACCCTGACGCCCCCGGCCTGGACGGATCGATCGATCGACCCGACGGGCCGGTTCGATGAAGTACCCGACCCGCGTGCGCGGCCTCGGCCTGCTGGCCGGCGCCAGCCTGCTCCTGCTGCTCGGTGGCTGCGGTGTGCGCGGTACGGCGCCGATGCCCGAGCCCGAGGAAATCCAGTCGCGGCTGATGCGTGTGCTGCCCAAGACCGTGTCGGACCGCGCCGGCTGGGCGAAGGACATCCAGGTGGCCTTTACGGAGCTGGAGATCGAGCCCAGCTACGAGAACCTCTGCTCGGTGCTCGCCGTGACCGAGCAGGAGTCGACCTTCCAGGTCGCGCCGCCGGTGCCGGGGCTGGCGAAGATCGCCCGCGCCGAGATCGACCGCCGTGCCGAGCGGCTGCACATCCCCGCGTTTCTCGTGCGCGCCGCCCTGCAGCTCGAATCGCCGACCGGCAAGACCTACGCCGAGCGGCTGAGCGCGGTGCGCACCGAAGAGCAGCTCAACGACCTGTTCAGCGATTTCATCGGCATGGTGCCGCTCGGTCGGCAGCTGTTCGGTACTTTCAACCCGGTGCACACCGGCGGGCCGATGCAGGTCAGCATCGACTTCGCCGAGGAGTACGCGCACCGTTACCCCTACGAGGTCGAGCGCTCGATCCGTGACGAAGTGTTCAGCCGCCGCGGCGGGATGTTCTTCGGCATCGCGCACCTGCTCGACTACCCGGCGCATTACGAGCGCTCGCTGTATCGCTACGCCGACTTCAATGCCGGTTGGTACGCCAGCCGCAATGCCGCCTTCCAGAATGCGGTGGCCCGGCTGAGCGGCCGGCGGCTGGCGCTGGACGGCGACCTGATTCGCCACGGCACGCGCGAGCCGGGGCAGACCGAGCAGGCGGTGCGTTCGCTCAGCCGGAAGCTCGGGCTGGACGATGCCGAGATTCGCCGCGCGCTGGAACAGGGCGACAGCCTCGATTTCGAAGAAACCGAGCTGTACGAGAAGGTCTTCGCGTTGGCCGACAAGGCGGCCGGCAAGCGTTTGCCGCGTGCGCTGGTGCCGAACATCGCGCTGGAAAGCCCCAAGATCACCCGCAAGCTCACCACCGCCTGGTTCGTCGAGCGGGTCGACGAGCGCCGCAAGCGCTGCCTGGCACGCGCCGGCTAGGGCCTGCCGACGCGCTTGCGTTAACGACAGACGATCAGGCGCTGGCCGTCAGGGCGGGCCGGGGCGTCTGGGGTAGGGGCTCCTTACCGAGGCGGGCAGGGCGGCCGCCGGCAAGCCGGGCCTGGCGCCAGGCCGCAAGGCCGGTGTCGGCGGAAACGGGGGTGTTGCTGCGAGCGATCAGGCGTTCGAGCTTGCTCATGGGGCCTCCTGTCGGACCGGGTGCCGGTGGAGGCACCCTAACAAGCGACGGATGACCGAATGGTGTCAGCACGGGGCGCTGCCGATGGGCGGCTAGCGCCGCTCGAGCAGCACGCCGGCTTCCATGTGGTGGGTATAGGGGAACTGGTCGAACAGCGCGCTGCGGGTTACCCGGTGGGTGTCGTGCAATTGCGCGATGTTGGCCGCCAGCGTCTGCGGGTTGCAGGAGATGTAGAGGATGCGCTCGAAGCGCCGGGTGAGTTCGCAGGTGTCGCGGTCCATGCCGGCACGCGGCGGGTCGACGAACACGGTGCCGAAGTCATAGCGCTTCAGATCGATCCCGGCGAGCCGGCGGAACGGCCGCACCTCGTTCAGCGCCTGGGTCAGCTCTTCGGCCGACAGGCGCACCAGCGCGACGTTGTCGATGCCGTTGTCGGCCAGGTTCGCCAGCGCGGCGTTGACCGAGCTCTTGCTGATCTCGGTCGCCAGCACGCGGCGCACGCGGGTGGCCAGCGGCAGGGTGAAGTTGCCGTTGCCGCAGTACAGTTCCAGCAGGTCGTCGTCCCGCTCGCCGAGCGCCTCGTAGGCCCAGCCGAGCATCTTCTGGCAGACCTCGCCGTTGGGCTGGCTGAAGGCACCCTCGGGCTGGCGGTAACGGTAGGAGCGGCCTGCGACCTCGAGCGTTTCTTCCACGTAGTCCCGTCCGATGACCAGCCGCTGGCCGCGCGAGCGCCCCACGAGGCTGGCGCCGAGCGAGGCGGACAGTGCCTCGGCTTCGGCCCGCCAGCTGTCGTCCAGAGGGCGATGGTAGGCGAGGGTGATCAGCGCATCGCCCGCCAGCGTGGTCAGGAATTCGACCTGGAACAGCTTGAAGCTCAGCGCCTCGCTCGCCTGCCAGGCCGCCTTCAGCGGCGGCATCAGTTCATTGATGCGCCGGCTGGCGACCGGGAAGGTGTCGAGCAGGATCGGCGTGTGCTTGTCGCCCGGGGCGAACATGGCGTAGTGACGCTCTTCGCCCTCGCGCCACAGGCGGAACTCGGTGCGCAGCCGATAATGCTCGCGCGGCGACTCGAAGACCTGCGGCGCCGGTGCGTCGAAGGGGGCCAGCAGCTCGATCAGGCGCTGGCGCTTGTCGTCCAGTTGCGCGGCATAGCCCGCGGCGTCGACCGAGCCGGTCATGCGTTGGTGCCGAAGGCGAACTTGACGATGAAGATCGCCGCGAGGATTACCAGCGCCGCGTTCAGGTCCTTGAAGCGTCCGGCCAGCGCCTTGATCACGACCCAGGTGATGAAGCCGAACGCAATGCCGTTGGCGATCGAGAAGGTCAGCGGCATCGCCAGCGCGGTGATCACCACGGGCGCGGCGACGGTGATGTCGTCCCAGTCGATTTCGGCGAGGCCCGAGGTCATCAGCACGGCGACGAACAGCAGCGCCGGCGCCGTGGCGAAGGCCGGCACGGTGCCGGCCAGCGGGGCGAAGAACAGCGCCAGCAGGAACAGCGCTGCGACGACCACGGCGGTCAGGCCGGTGCGCCCGCCCGCCGCGGCACCGGCCGCCGACTCGATGTAGCTGGTGGTGGTGCTGGTGCCCAGCAGCGAGCCGCCCATCGCGGCGGTACTGTCGGCGATCAGGGCGCGACCCATCTTTGGCAGGTGGCCGTCCGGGGTCATCAGGCCGGCGCGCTTGGCGACGCCGATCAGGGTGCCGGTGTTGTCGAACAGGTCGACGAACAGGAAGGCGAAGATCACGCTGATCATGCCGACGTCCAGCGCGCCGGCGATATCCAGTTGCAGGAAGGTCGGCGCCAGCGACGGCGGCATCGACACCACGCCGGCGAAGGGCGTGATGCCCAGCAGCACGGCGATGGCCGTGACGACGAGGATGCCGATCATCACCGCACCGGTCACCCGCAGGGCTTCCAGCGCGACGATCAGCACGAAGCCCAGGATCGCCAGCAGCGGGCCGGGGGCGGTGAGGTCGCCGAGGCCGACCAGGGTCGCCGGGTTGGCGACCACCAGACCCGCTTCCTTCAGCGCGATCAGCGCCAGGAACAGGCCGATGCCGGCGGCAATCGCCGAGCGCAGCGGCAGCGGGATGCTGTTCACGATCCACTCGCGGATGCGGAAGATCGACAGCAGGAAGAACAGCGTCGCCGAAATGAACACCGCGCCCAGTGCCACCTGCCAGCTGTAGCCCATGTGCAGCACGACGGTGTAGGTGAAGAAGGCGTTCAGGCCCATGCCCGGCGCCAGGGCGATCGGGTAGTTGGCGATCAGCCCCATGATCGCCGAGCCGATGGCGGCGGCCAGGCAGGTCGCGACGAACACCGCCCCCTTGTCCATGCCGGTTTCGCCGAGGATCGCCGGGTTGACGAAGAGGATGTAGGCCATCGTCAGGAAGGTGGTGAGACCGGCGAGGATCTCGGTACGCACGGTGGTGCCGTGCGCGTTGAGTTGGAACAGCTTTTCCAGCATGGCGATTCCCCTGGGTTGTGCCGCTGCGGTGCGTGAGGGCGGTTCTTGTTATGGCATTCCGACCGGAGCGGCCGGAAAAAGGCCGGCATCTTACACCGGCTGCCGGCGCCTTGAGCGCGGCGTTCAGGGCGTGATGGCGGACGATCCTGCCAGTGCGCGGCGCAACGGGCGAACTTGTCCGCGGGCCGCCGGGTCTGTCCCCAAGACTCTAGCCGAAGCGATCGAACGGGGCGCGAATGGACACTGTGGATCTGGCGGTATTGCGCCGCGCGCGGGACTGGTTGGCCGACGGGCACCGCGTCGTCCTCTACACCGTGGTGGAAACCTGGGGCAGCGCGCCGCGACCCGTTGGCGCGCTGCTGGCCCTGCGCGAAGACGGGCGCGTGGAAGGCTCGGTCTCCGGCGGCTGCGTGGAGGACGACCTGCTCGCTCGCCTGCCCACCGCCGCAACCGAGCATGGCCGCGCCTGCCGGCTGATCACCTACGGCGTCACGCGCGAGGAAACCGCCCGCTTCGGCCTGCCCTGCGGTGGCACGCTGCGCCTGGTCGAGGAGCCGCTCGGCGAGGGCGCCTGGCTCGGCGAGCTGATCGAGCGTTGCGAAGCCCACCAGCGGGTGGTGCGTCGGCTCGATCTCGACAGCGGGCGCGTGACGCTCGCCCAGGTCGAACGGACCGCTCCGCTGCGATTCGATGGCCAGACGCTCGAGGCCGGCTTCGGGCCGAGCTGGCGGCTGCTGCTGATCGGCGCCGGGCAACTGTCGCGCTACGTCGCCGACCTGGCCGGGCCGCTCGGCTTCGAGGTGTCGATCTGCGACCCGCGCGAGGCCTACGCCCATGACTGGCCGGCCGGGCAGGCGCGCTTCGTCGACGGCATGCCGGACGACGCGGTGCTGGCCATCGAGCCCGACCCGCACACGGCGATCGTCGCCCTGACCCACGACCCGCGGCTGGACGACATGGCATTGCTCACCGCCCTGCAATCGCGCGCCTTCTATGTCGGCGCCCTGGGTTCGCGGCGCAACAATGAGGCGCGCAAGGGCCGTCTGCGCTCGCTCGGGCTTCCCGCGGAGGCGGTCGAGCGGTTGCATGGGCCGATCGGGCTGCCGATCGGCAGCCGCACGCCGGCGGAGATCGCCCTGTCGCTCATGGCCGAGGTCGTGGCCTGCAAGAACGGCCTGCGCCTGGGTGCGACCGAGGCTGCCCGCCGCTGTGCCTGAGCCGCGCGATGGCGTGGTGACGCTGCTGCTGGCCGGTGGGCTCGGCAGCCGGTATCGGCAGGAGGATGACCGCGACAAGCTGCTCGTGCCCAGCGCCGGGGCGGGCTCGCGACCGGTGCTCGAGGCAGCGATCGAGACGTTGCGGGGCCTGACCGAGCGGCTGGTGGTGGTCGCGCGGGCCGACAATCGGCCGCTGTGCGAGCGGCTCGAGATCTGGCGGCGCTCGCGGGCATTCGATGTGTTGTCGGTAGACACGCGTGGCCTGGGCCATAGCCTGGCGCAGGGGGTTGCCGCCTGTCCGGCTGCGCGAGGCTGGCTGGTGGCGCTCGGCGACATGCCCTATGTGCGACGCGACACCCTGGCCACGCTCGTCGCGCACATCGAACCCGATCGTCTGTTGCTGCCGGTGCACGACGGGCAGCCGGGGCACCCGCGCGGCATTGGCGCTCGCCATCGGTCGGCCTTACTGGCGCTCGACGGCGACCGAGGCGCGCAGGCGTTGTTCACTGAGTCGCCCGTTCTGCGGTTGCCCGTGCAGGACGCCGGCGTGCTGCGCGATATCGACCGTCCGGGCGATCGGACGGATCGGGCGTCGGGCCAAGCCGACGGCTGAACGTTTGCCGCCGCGGGGCAGTCGTAACCCCGACAACGCAGACGATCGGCGCCGATCGGTACGTCTGCCATGTACGCACGGAAGCGCCACCGCCAAACCGTGAGGCCCGCATGAGCGCCACTACCCCCATCCCGGAGGCCGACGGCATCGCCGCCTGCCCCGTCAGCCTCGAACTCAACGGCCAGCGTCGACACCTCGACATCGAACCCTGGACCACGCTGCTCGACCTCCTGCGGGATCGCCTGGCCATGACCGGCACCAAGAAGGGCTGCGACCACGGCCAATGCGGCGCGTGCACCGTGCTGGTCGATGGCAAGCGGGTGAACGCCTGCCTGACCCTCGCGGTGATGTGCGACGGCAAGCAGGTCACCACCATCGAGGGGCTGGCACGCGGTGACGAATTGCACCCGATCCAGCAGGCCTTCATCGACCATGACGCCTTCCAGTGCGGCTACTGCACGCCGGGGCAGATCTGCTCGGCGGTCGGCATGGTGAATGAAGGGCGCGCGCGGAGTCGCGACGACATCCGCGAGCAGATGAGTGGCAACATCTGTCGTTGCGGCGCCTACCCGCACATCCTCGAGGCGATCGAAGACGCCCTGCCGGCGGCCAGGGCCTGGGCCGGGGAGGGCGAGCGATGAATCCGTTCAGCTACGCACGGCCTGCCTCGGTCGACGACGCGGTGAAGCTCGCCGGGCCGGACGCGCGCTTCATCGCCGGCGGCACCAACCTGCTGGACCTGATGAAGGAAAACGTCCTGCGGCCCCGGCAACTGATCGACATCACCCACCTGCCGCTGCGCGAGGTGGCGGCGAGTGGCAACGGCGGCCTGCGCGTCGGGGCGCTGGTCAGCAACGCCGACCTCGCCTGGCACCCGGAGGTCGAGGCGCGCTATCCGCTGTTGTCGCAGGCCATTCTGGCCGGCGCCTCGGGCCAGCTTCGCAACATGGCGACCACCGGCGGCAACCTGCTGCAACGCACCCGTTGCTGGTACTTCTACGACACCGGCACGCCCTGCAACAAACGCGAGCCGGGCTCGGGCTGCGGCGCGCGCGATGGCGTCAACCGGATGAACGCCATCCTCGGGGCCAGCGACGCCTGCGTCGCGGTGCACCCGTCGGACATGTGCGTGGCGCTGGCCGCGCTGAAAGCCACCGTGCACGTGCAGGGACGGCAGGGTGCCCGCGAGATCGCCTTCGCCGACTTCCATCGCCTGCCGGGCGACGAGCCGCAGCGCGACAACGTGCTCGCCGACGATGAGTTGATCACCGCCATCGAGCTGCCCGCCGAAGGCTTCGCCACGCATTACCGCTACCTCAAGGTGCGCGAGCGTGCGTCCTACGCCTTCGCCCTGGTGTCCGTCGCCGTCGCGCTGGAGATGGACGGTGACACCGTTCGCCAGGCGCACGTCGCCCTCGGTGGGGTCGCCCATAAGCCCTGGCGGCGCGAAGAGGCCGAGGCCCTGCTGGTGGGCCAGCGCGCCGATGACACCCATTTCGCCGCGGCGGCCGACGCGCTCCTCGCCGGCGCGCAGCCCCTCGCCTACAACGCCTTCAAGGTCGAACTCGCCCGCCGCGCCATCATCCGTGCGCTCGACGAGGCAGCCAGAGGAGTGACCCGATGAACAGCACCTCACCCATCGGCCAGCCGCTCCCACGGGTCGACGGCCGCCTCAAGGTCACCGGACAGGCGAAGTACGCCGCCGAATTCGAGATTCCCGGGCTGCTGCACGGCAGCGTGGTCAACAGCACCATCGCCCGCGGTCGCGTCAGGCGCATCGATACCACCGCGGCCGAGGCCGTCGCCGGCGTGGTGCTGGTGCTGACCCACGAAAATCGCCCGCCGGTCGCCAGTTACGACGAGCCCTACCAGGACGACGATGCCGCCGACGGCTCGCCGTTCCGCCCGCTGTACAACGATCGGGTGCTCTACAGCGGCCAGCCGCTGGCGCTGGTCGTCGCCGAAAGCCTGGAGCTGGCGCGCTACGCCGGCTCGCTGGTGCGCATCGAATATGACGTCGAGCCGCACCAGACCGACCTCGCCGCGGTGCGCGAGCAGGCCCACCCCGCGCCGGAAGAGGTCCCCTCGCGCGGCGACTTCGAGGCGGCGTACCGTGGCGCGCCGTTGCAGATCGACCATGAGTACGGCACACCCATCGAGCATCACAACCCGATGGAGCCGCACGCCTCGACGGTGCACTACCAGCCGGGCGACGAGCTGATCATCCATGACAAGACCCAGGGCGTGCAGAACTGCATGCGCTATGTCGAAGGGGTGTTCGGCCTCGAGGGCAAGGTGCAGGTGCATTCGCCCTTCGTCGGCGGCGCCTTCGGTTCGGGGCTGCGGCCGCAGTATCAGTTGCCGCTGGCGGTGATGGCCGCACTCAAGCTCAAGCGCTCGGTGCGGGTGGTCCTCAAGCGGCAGCAGATGTTCACCTTCGGCTACCGGCCGCGCACGTTGCAGCGCCTGGCCATCGGCTTCTCGCCGAACGGCCGGCTGGAGGCGCTGCACCACGGTTCGCTCGGGCAGACGTCGCGCTTCGAGGACTTCACCGAGCATGAGGTCGAGTGGTCCGGGGCGCTGTATGCCTGTGACAACGTCCAGCTCGAGTACAGGCTCGGATCGCTCGACGTCTACACGCCGATCGACATGCGCGCCCCCGGCGCGGCGATCGGCGTCTATGCGCTGGAAGCGGCGATGGACGAGGTGGCCTACGCGGCGGCGATCGACCCGCTGCAACTGCGGCTGCGCAACTACACCGAGATCAATGGCAACCAGGGCAAACCCTATTCGAGCAAGGAGCTGTGCGCCTGCTACGAGCAGGGCGCCGAGCGTTTCGGCTGGTCGCGCAGGCCGCTCGAAGCGCGCAGCATGCGCGACGGGCATGAGCTGATCGGCTGGGGCATGGCGACCGGCGTCTGGGAGGCGATGCAGATGCCCGCCAGTGCCAAGGCATGCCTGGCGGCGGACGGTCGGCTGATCGTCAGCAGCGCCACGGCCGACATCGGCACCGGCACCTACACGGTGATGACGCAGATTGCGGCCAGCGCCCTCGGCCTGCCGATGGACCGCGTGGAGTTTCGCCTGGGTGACTCGCGTTTCGCCCAGGCACCGCTCGAAGGCGGCTCGGCAACGGTCTCGTCGGTCGGCAGCGCGGTGCACCAGGCCTGCGTCGGCCTGCGGGAGAAGATCCTCGACGCGGCCCAGCAGTCGCCGGCCTCGCCCTTCACCGGGGCCAGCCTCGACGATGTGGCGTTCGAAGACGGCGAACTGGTGCTCAAGCGCGAGCCGGCGCGGCGCGTGCCGCTGACGCAGCTCATCCAGACCAGCGGCACCCTCGAGGCCGAGGCGAGCGTCAAGCCCGGCGACGAGCGCGAGAAGTACGCCACCGGCACGCACTCGGCGATCTTCGTCGAAGTCCGCGTGGACGAGGCCCTCGGCACGGTGCGCGTGACCCGCGTGGTCAGCGCCGTCGCCGCCGGCAAGGTAATCAATCCGAAGACGGCTGCCAGCCAGATCCTGGGCGGCGTGGTCTGGGGCATCGGCATGGCCCTGCACGAGGAAACCTGGACCGACCACCGGCTGGGTCGCTACATGAACCACAACCTGGCCGAGTATCACGTTCCGGTGAACGCCGACATCCATGACATCGACGTGTTCTTCGTCGAGGAGCAAGACAGCGTGGTGAACGACCTTGGCTCCAAGGGCGTCGGCGAGATCGGCATCGTCGGCGTGGCCGCGGCGGTGGCTAACGCCATCTACCACGCCACCGGCAAGCGCGTGCGGGACCTGCCGATCACGCCGGACAAGCTGCTCTGAATGCCGGGTAGCGCGGGAAGGCTGGACGACAAGCGTAGGGTGGATGACGGCACAGCCTCATCCACGCGTCCGGTCGGACCCGCACCAAGCTCGCCATGGCCACCGGGCGCCACCGCGGGCCACAGTGGAAAACGCTCCGCGGTTTTCCACCCTACGGCCCTAAAGCGAGCACCGTAGGGTGGACGACGGCGAAGCCTCGTCCACGTGTCGCCAGGACCGTAGGGCGGATTCAGGAGCGAAGCGAACAATCCGCCGGGGCGGTGCACAAACGAAGCCCCGCGCCGAATACCGGTGCATTGCTGCGCGAATGCACCCTGCGGATGCGCATCAGCCAGCCTGCTCCGGCTTCAACTCGCTCAAGCGATCGCGCTTGGCCAGCGTCGGGAAGAGCTTCATCCACAGCCCCGTCACCACCAGCGTGCCGGCGCCGCCGAGAACCACCGCCGGCACGGTGCCGAACCACGCCGCGGTCAGGCCCGACTCGAATTCGCCGAGCTGGTTCGAGGCGCCGATGAACAGCCCGTTGACGGCGCTCACCCGGCCGCGCATCTCGTCCGGCGTCTCGAGCTGCACGAAGGCGCCCCGAATGACCATGCTGATCATGTCTGCCGCGCCCAGCACCGCCAGTACCGCCAGCGAGAACCAGAACGACGTCGACAGGCCGAAGGCGATCGTCGCCACGCCGAACACGCCAACCGAGATGAACATGATCCGCCCGACCTGACGCTGAATCGGAAAGCGCGCCAGCCAGAACGCCATCGCCAGCGCGCCCACCGCCGGGGCCGAGCGCAACAGGCCCAGCCCCCAGGGGCCCGTGAGCAGAATGTCCTTGGCGAACACCGGCAACAGTGCCGTGGCACCGCCGAGCAGCACGGCGAACATGTCCAGCGAGATGGCGCCGAAAACGTCCGGCCGGCTGCGAATGAAGCGAATCCCGGCAAGCAGGCTGTGCAGGCTGGCCTTCTCCTGCTTCAGCGGTTTCTGCCGCGCCGGCAGGCTCAGCATCAGGCACACGGCCAGCGCGTAGAGCGCGACGCTCGGCCCGTAGGCCCAGACTTCGCCGAACGCGAACAGCAAGCCGCCGAGGGCCGGCGCGACGATGGTGGCGGTCTGCATGGCTGACGCCGAGGCCGCTACCGCCGCGGGAAACAACCCCGGCGGCACGATGTTGGGCAGCAGCGCCTGGGTGGTCGGCATCTCGAAGGCGCGGGCGGTGCCGAAGATGAAGGCGATCGCGAAGATCATCTCCCGCGTCACGCTGTCGTTGAGGCTGCCGATCACCAGCGCCAGCGCCGTCAGGCCCTGCACGGTCTGGCACAGCGCGGCGACCTTGCGGCGGTCGAAGCGGTCGGCGACGTGCCCGGTGTGCAGCATGAAGAGCACCCGCGGCAGGAACTCCACCATGCCGACGAGGCCCAGGTCGAGCACGCTGCCGGTCAGCGCATAGAGGTGCCAGCCGATTGCCACGGTGATCATCTGAAACGCGCTGGCCGTGAACACCCTGGCGAACCAGAATTTGAGAAAGGGGCGGTGGCGACGCAGTTGCAGGGAGGTTTCGACGGACATGGCGGGCGGGTTCGGACGTGCTGGCGGCGGGCCGCCGAGGCTAGCACGGACACGGCCGCCCGGCGCGCAGCCCGCAAGCATAGCGGGCGCTGATCGCCCACACGTGCGCTACAGTGCAGCGACCCTCACCGCGATGGAGTCGCGCCATGCTACCCGGCAATACCGAGCTGACCATGACCGTCCTGATGACGCCCGACATGGCCAATTTTTCCGGCAACGTGCATGGCGGCACGCTGCTCAAGTACATGGATGAAGTCGCCTATGCCTGCGCCAGCCGCTATGCCGGGCACTACGTGGTGACCCTGTCGGTCGATCAGGTGACCTTTCGTCAGCCGGTGCACGTCGGCGAGCTGGTCACCTTCCTGGCCTCGGTGAACTTCACCGGCAATACCTCGATGGAAATCGGCATCAAGGTGATCGCCGAGCACATCCGCAACAAGACGGTCCGGCACTGCAACAGCTGCTTCTTCACCATGGTGGCGATGGGCGAGGACGGCAAGCCGACCCCGGTTCCGTCGCTCGACCCGCAGACCCCCAACCAGCGCCGTCGCTGCGTGCAGGCGCAGCAGCGACGGGCGATACGGCAGGAGCTGGAAGCGCGGTATCGGGAAATGAAAGGCAGCTATTGATCGGCATCGGCATCGGCATCGGCGCCGGTGGACGCGTGGATAAGGCTTCGCCGTTATCCACCCTAGGGTGTCTGTAAGCGTGGGAAGCCAGGGTTACCGAGTGCCGGACGTCGGGTGGAAAGCCGCGCCACGTTTTCCACCGCGAAGCCTCACCCCTTGGTCGCCCGCAGGATGACGAATTTCGGCGTCGCGCCGACCTGCTCAACCCCGCCGAACAGGCGCTTGAGCTTCTGGTGGTAGCCCAGGTGGCGGTTGCCGACGATCCACAGCTCGCCGCCCTTGACCAGCGCCGCACGCGCTTGCTGGAACATGCGCCAGGCGAGGAAGTCGCCGACCACCTGCTGCTGGTGGAACGGCGGGTTGCACAGCACAAGGTCCAGCGATTGCGGCGGCTGCTCGGCCAGGCCGTCGCCGGCACGGACGTCGGCCGGTCGCTCGCCCAGCGCCGCGTGCCAGTTGGCCTGGGCCGACTGCACCGCCATGTAGCTTTCGTCGACCAGCGTCAGCTCCGCCTGCGGATTGCCGAGTGCGTAGACGATCCCCAGCACGCCATTGCCGCAACCGAGATCGGCGACCCGCAGGTGGCCGAGCGCGCGCGGCAGATGCGGCAGAAAGGCGCGGGTGCCGATGTCCAGCCCGTCGCGGCAGAAGACGTTGGCGTGGTTGATGAGCGTCAGCGGCGGTTGGTCGAGCCGGTAGGCGGACGGATAGGGCGAGGTCGGCGCAGGCTTGGCTTCGGGCGTCGCGAACAGCAGCCGCGCCTTCTTGACCGCCAGGGAGGCCTGCACCGGCCCGATGTAGCGTTCCAGCAGATCGCCGGCCGCGCGCGGCAGGTGCTTGATCATCCCGGCGGCGACCACCCGAACGCCCGGCGCCAGCTGGCCGTGCAGGCGGATCAGCTGTTCCTCCAGCAGGGCCAGCGTCTTGGGCACGCGGACCAGCACCCAGTCGAACGGCCCCTGGGCCATCTCGCTGGCCGGGACGAAGGTCACGCCGTCTTCGGCGAGCCCGTTGCGCGCAAGGTTCTTCCTCAGCGCCAACTGCCCGAGGTAGGAATCGCCGCTGCTCGTCACGACCGCGCGACCGGCGAGCGAGCTGGCCAGCGCACCGAACGCGTCGTTGAGCACTAGCACCCGATCGCCCGCCGCGAGCCCTTGCTCATGCAGGTGCGACAACAGGTACTCGTCGGCCGCATCGAAGGCCTGCAAGGGCTCGTTGGCCTGCTCCGGCTGGCGGATCAGGTCGAGGCGGGCGAACGGCGATTCGAGAATAGGCATGGAAACTGGCGGTGTTTGTCGGCGTCGGAATGCAGTATCAAGACGACTGGTGGCCGTGAGGGTCGCCGCCGTCCAGTCCGAAAGGGAGCGCAGTATGACCGTCAGCGAAGAGAAGTTCACCCGCCAACGCCTGCTCGAAGTCGAGACGCTCACGCCCAATCTGTTCACCCTGCGCACGACCCGCGATCCGGGCTTTCGCTTTCGCGCCGGGCAGTTCGCGCGGCTGGGCGTGCGCAAGCCCAGCGGCAGCATCGTGTGGCGGGCCTATTCGATGGTCTCGGCGCCGCATGACGAGTTTCTCGACTTCTTCTCGATCGTCGTGCCGGACGGCGAGTTCACCAGCGAGCTGAGCCGCCTGCGTCCCGGCGATGAACTGCTGGTCGACAAGCAGGCCTTCGGCTACCTGACGCTCGACCGCTTCCCGGACGGCCGCGACTTGTGGCTGCTGGCGACGGGCACGGGCGTCGCGCCCTTCATTTCCATTCTTCAGGACCTCGAGGTGTGGGACCGTTTCGAACGCATCGTGCTGGTCTACAGCGCGCGGGAGGCACGCGAGCTGGCCTATCAGGAGCTGATCCGCACGCTGCCCGAGCGCGACTACCTGGAAGGCGTCCGTGCACGACTGACCTACCTGCCGGTGGTGACGCGCGAGCAGGTGCCGGGCGCGCTGCACGGCCGCATTACCACGCTCATTCCCAGCGGCGAGCTGGAGCGGGCGGCGGAGCTGAAGCTGGAGCCGGAACACTCGCGCATCATGCTCTGCGGCAACCCGCAGATGATCGAAGACACCCGGCTGCTGCTCAAGTCGATGGACATGAACCTCGCGCTGACCCGCAAGCCCGGTCAGGTGGCGGTGGAAAACTACTGGTGAGCTGACCCGGTCGGTGAACTGTGGTAAAAACGCCGCCGGGCCGAACGGCCCGTTACGTTCTCAGGGCGGGGTGCAATTCCCCACCGGCGGTGATGACGCGATGCGTCCAGCCCGCGAGCGCTTGCCCACGGCAAGGTCAGCAGATCCGGTGCGATTCCGGAGCCGACGGTCATAGTCCGGATGAGAGAGAGCGGGATGCCTCGACAGGTGTCGTCCGTGCGCCTGTCCGATCCCTTTTCGATCGCACGCCCTGTTTTTCATAAACAGGAGTTCGTTTTCATGTTCGTTTCCCACCTCGTCGGAGAGCTGCCATGTTCACCGGCATAATCGAAGCCATCGGTACCATCCGCGCGCTCACCCCCAAGGGCGGCGACGTCCGCGTGCGGGTCGAGACCGGCAAGCTGGACCTGTCCGACGTCAAGCTCGGCGACAGCATCGCGGTCAACGGCGTCTGCCTGACCGCGGTCGAGCTGCCGGGCGACGGCTTCTGGGCCGACGTCAGCCGCGAGACGCTGGCCCGCACCGCGTTCATCGACCTCAAGGCCGGCAGCCGCGTCAACCTGGAAAAGGCCCTGACGCCGACCAGCCGGCTTGGCGGGCACCTGGTAAGCGGCCACGTCGATGGCGTCGGCGAGATCGTCGCGCGCGACGAGAACGCGCGTGCCGTGCAATTGCGCGTGCGTGCGCCGGCCGAGCTGGCCAGATACATCGCCATGAAAGGCTCGATCACGGTCGACGGCACCAGCCTGACGGTCAATGCGGTCGATGGCGCCGAGTTCGAGCTGACCATCGTTCCGCACACGCTGGCCGAGACCATCATGGTCGACTACCGGCCGGGGCGGCAGGTCAACCTCGAAGTCGACCTGCTGGCGCGCTACCTCGAGCGCCTGCTGCTCGGCGACAAGGCGGCGGAGCCGGTGAAGAAGGCGTCCTCGCTGACCGAACATTTCCTGGCCGAACACGGCTACCTGAAGTAGGAACTGCCCAGATGGCACTCAACAGCATCGAAGAACTCGTCGAAGACATCCGCCAGGGCAAGATGGTCATCCTCATGGATGACGAGGACCGCGAGAACGAAGGCGACCTGATCATGGCCTCCGAATGCGTGCAGGCCGAGCACATCAACTTCATGGCGCGCTTCGCCCGCGGCCTGATCTGCATGCCGATGACGCGCGAGCGTTGCGAGACGCTCAAGCTGCCGCTCATGGCGCCGCGCAACGGTTCGGGCTTCGGCACCAAGTTCACGGTCTCGATCGAAGCGGCCGAAGGCGTCACCACCGGCATCTCCGCCGCCGACCGCGCGCGGACCGTGCAGGTCGCCGCCGCCAAGTTCGCCAAGGCCGACGACATCGTCAGTCCCGGCCACATCTTCCCGCTGATGGCGCAGGCCGGTGGCGTGCTGGCCCGCGCCGGCCATACCGAAGCGGCGTGCGACCTGGCGCGCATGGCCGGCTTCGAGCCGACCGGCGTGATCTGCGAAATCATGAACGACGACGGCACCATGGCCCGCCGGCCGGAGCTGGAAGTCTTTGCGCAGGAGCACGGCATCAAGATCGGCACCATCGCCGACCTGATCCACTACCGGCTGATCCACGAACACACCATCGAGCGCGTCGCCGAGCAGCCGCTGGATACCGAGCTCGGCCAGTTCAGCCTGGTGACCTACCGGGATTCGGTCGAGGGCGACGTGCACATGGCGCTGGTGCTCGGCCAGATCCGCAAGGACGAGCCGACGCTGGTGCGCGTCCACAATATGGACCCGCTGCGCGACCTGCTGATGGTGCGCCAGGCCGGACGCTGGAGCCTGCGCGCGGCGATGGCCAAGGTGGCCGAGGCCGGCAGTGGCGTGGTGCTGCTGCTGGGTCATCCGCTGGACAGCGAGGACCTGCTCGCCCACGTCCGCGAAGGCAACGCCGGGCAGCCGTCGAAGACGCCGAGCACCTACAGCACGGTGGGCGCCGGTTCGCAGATCCTGCGCGACCTGGGCGTTCGTCGGATGCGGCTGATGAGTTCGCCGGTGCGCTTCAACGCAATATCCGGCTTCGATCTCGAGGTTGTAGAATACCTGCCCGCTGAATGACGGCGGCCGGTGCAAGGGGTGTCTCGACCGTTATCGAGACGCCCTGAAGGTCGGGCAGGACGAGGATCGCCGCGCGGTCATCGCCCACCCGACCGTCCCGCAAGGACGGGGACGACGATTTCTTTCGGTGCGCACCGCGCGCCGGCTCTTTAAACGCATTACGAGACCCGCTCATGTCCCTGAAGACCATCGAAGGTACCTTCATCGCCCCCAAGGGCAAGTTCGCCCTGGTCGTTGGCCGCTTCAACAGCTTCGTGGTTGAAAGCCTGGTCAGCGGCGCCGTCGACACCCTGGTTCGCCACGGCATCGGCGAAGACAACATCACCATCATCCGCGCGCCGGGTGCATTCGAAATCCCGCTGGTCTCGCAGAAGGTCGCTCAGCAGGGCGAGTACGACGCCATCATCGCGCTGGGCGCGGTCATCCGTGGCGGCACCCCGCACTTCGAATACGTCGCGGGCGAGTGCACCAAGGGCCTGGCGCAGGTCTCCATGGAGTTCGGCGTGCCGGTCGCCTTTGGCGTGCTGACCGTCGATTCCATCGAGCAGGCGATCGAGCGCTCCGGCACCAAGGCCGGCAACAAGGGCGCCGAAGCCGCGCTTTCCGCCCTGGAAATGGTCAGCCTGCTGGCGCAGTTGGAGGCCAAGTGAGCCTGAATCGCGACGACAGCCCGGACGCCGAACCGGCCAAGCCCGCCAAGGGCAAGATCGCCATGCGCCGCGTCGCCCGCGGCCTGGCCATGCAGGCGCTCTACCAGTGGCAGATGGCGGGCCAGTCGCTGAACGAGATCGAAGCGCAGTTTCGCGTCGACAACGATTTCGCCGGCGTCGACGGGCCGTACTTCCATGAGCTGCTGACCGGCGTGGCGCATGACAAGACCGACATCGACGGCGCCATCGCCCCGCATCTCGATCGTCCGCTGGACGAGCTCGATCCGGTCGAACTGGCCATCCTGCGGCTGTCGACCTACGAGCTGAAGCATCGCCTCGACGTACCGTACCGGGTCGTGATCAACGAAGGCATCGAGCTGGCCAAGGTCTACGGCGCCACCGACGGGCACAAGTTCGTCAACGGCGTCCTGGATAAGCTGGCCCCGCAGCTGCGCAGCGCCGAAACGCGCGAACGGCGCTGACCGACACGCCGGCATGGGTGAGTTCGAACTGATCCGCCGCTACTTCGCCACCGCGTCCTGTGCCAGGGCCGGTGGCGAAGTCGTATTGGGCATCGGCGACGACTGCGCGCTGCTGGCGGTGCCGGCGGGCGAGGTGCTGGCGATTTCGACCGATACCCTGGTGGCCGGCGTGCATTTCCCCGAGGGCTGCGATCCGTTCCTGCTTGGCCAGCGTGCACTGGCGGTCTCGGCCAGCGATCTGGCGGCGATGGGGGCGGCACCGATCGGCTTCACCTTGGCGTTGACGCTGCCGGCGGTCGAGCCGGTATGGCTCGAAAGGTTCGCCCGTGGACTCGAGCGCATGGCGAGTCGCTGCGCATTGCGGTTGGTGGGCGGCGACACAACGCGCGGGCCGCTGACGCTGACCCTGACCGTGTTCGGCCGCGTACCCGAGGGCGCCGCGCTCCGGCGCGATGGCGCACGTCCCGGCGATCTGGTCTGCGTCGGTGGCGGGCCGCTGGGCGACGCCGCCGGTGCGTTGCCGCTGGTGCTGGGCCAGCGGAGCGCCGCACCCGCTGTCGCCAAGCCGCTGCTGGATCAGTACTGGCAGCCGCTGCCGCAGCTTGCGCTCGGCCAGGCCTTGCGCGGCAGGGCGAGCGCGGCACTGGACATATCCGATGGCTTGCTCGCCGATTGCGGGCACCTGGCGACCGCTTCCGGCGTTGCATTGTTCATCGACGCGCCGCGGGTGCCGCGCTCGGCCGAACTGGTCGACTTCATGGGCGAGGAGGCCGCATTCGCCTGCGCGCTCGCCGGTGGCGACGACTACCGGCTGGCCTTCACCCTGCCGCGCCAGCACCTGGCCGCGCTGGCCTCGGACTGGCCGATCACGGTCATTGGCGAGGTGCGGGACGGCGCGGGTGTTCACCTGCTCGATGCGCAGGGCCGGGCGATGGAGCCGCCGCGGCGTGGCTACACCCATTTCTGAGAGAGACGCGCCGGCGCGGAGTGCGCCAGGCGATTGCACGAGGACAGTGCCTTGACCGATCCACTTCAGGCGCCGGCCACGCCGGTCCCGCTCTCCATCTGGAGCAACCCCTGGCATAACCTCGCATTCGGCTTCGGTGCTGGTGGCATGCCCAGGGCGCCGGGGACCTGGGGCACGCTCGTCGGTCTGCCGTTCGTATTGCTCTGGGCCTCGCTCCCGCTGTGGGGCCAAGGGCTCGTGCTGGTCGCGTCGATCGTTTTCGGCGTCTGGCTGTGCGGCAAGGTCGCGCGCGAGCTGGGCGTCCACGACCACGAAGGCATCGTCTGGGACGAGATGGTCGGCATCTGGCTGACCTGCTTCCTGCTGCCGGCCGAACCGCTCTGGCTGGCGCTGGGCTTCGTCGTGTTCCGCGTGATGGACATCGCCAAGCCCTGGCCGATCAGTTGGGCCGACCGCCATGTGCATGGCGGCTTTGGCATCATGCTGGACGACGTGCTGGCCGGGGTCGCCGCCTGGGGCGTGATGCAGGCTTTCGTCTGGGCCTGGGCATGATCCGCTTCGCAACGCCGCTCCAGCGGCCTCTGCCAGGCCGGCGCTTTTTCACAAGGACACCGCGCATGCGTATTCGGGTTTTGCTCGCTGCGACACTGGGTTTGTTGCCTGCGCTCGGTCTGGCGCAGCCGCAGGTTCAGGTGGTCGGCTTGTTTCCCGGCGCGGCGGTGCTCACCGTCGATGGCCAGCGCAAGCTGGTGCGTGTCGGACAGACCGGTCCGGGCGGCGTACAGGTAGTGAGCGTGGACGGGCAGGGCGCTCGGCTGCGGGTCGATGGCGTCGAGCGGCATTACCCGCTGGGTCGCGAGTACAGCGCCGGGTTCGCCGCGCCCACCGCCACCAGCGTGTCGATCGCCCGCGGCGCCGGCGGACACTACTGGATCGCCGGCTCGATCGACGGACACGTCACGCAGTTTCTGGTCGACACCGGTGCCACCTCGGTGGCGATGAACGAAGCCCACGCGCGGCGCCTCGGGCTCGATTACCGCACCCAGGGTCGTCGCATCACCGTCAATACGGCGTCCGGAACGGCGCGCGCCTGGAGCCTTCGGCTCGACAGCGTGAAGGTCGGGGCGATCGAAGTGCTGGGGGTCGATGCGGTGGTCATCGAGGGTGGCGCGCCGAGCGAAATGCTCCTGGGCATGAGCTTCCTCAACCGCGTCCGCTGGCGCGAAGAACAAGGCACGCTGAGGCTCGAGTCGCGGCTGTAACGGCCGACCGACTGCCAGCCGCGGTGCAGCTTGCTGTTACACTATCCGCTCTTTTTTCTCTGGAGTTCCTCCGGTGTCCGTCGTGTTCGTCGCTGCTTGCCAACTCCCCACCCCCTTCGGGGTATTCACCATGCACGGGTTCCTCGATCAGGACACCGGCAAGGAGCATGTCGCGCTGACCCTGGGTGACGTGGCGGACGGCCGGCCCGTGCTTGGTCGCCTGCATTCCGAGTGCCTGACCGGCGATGCCCTGTTCAGCCTGCGTTGCGATTGCGGCTTCCAGCTCGAGGCGGCGCTCAAGGCGATTGCCGATGAAGGCCGCGGCGTGCTGCTGTATCTCCGGCAGGAGGGTCGTGGCATCGGCCTGCTGAACAAGGTTCGTGCCTATGAATTGCAGGATGCCGGCGCCGACACGGTGGAGGCGAACGAGCGACTCGGCTTCGCGCCGGACCAGCGCGATTACGCGATCTGCCGGCCGATGCTGGCGCACCTCGGCATCAGTGAAATCAAGCTGATGACCAACAACCCACGCAAGGTCAACGCCTTGCAGGGCTTTGGCATTCGCATTTCCGAGCGCCGTCCGCTGCAGGTCGCGCACAACCCGCACAACCAGAAGTACCTGGCCACCAAGGCCGGCAAGCTTGGACATCTGCTGGGCGAGATTCACCAGGGCGAAGCCGAGCAGTCGTGATCGCGGCGGCAGCCCGGCGCCGGTTGCGGCGCCAGCAGTGGCTGGCCGGCATGGTCATGCTGGCCGCGCCGTTGCTGGCTTCGTCGCTGCCGTCCGCGGGGCTTCCCGCCTGGATCGGCCCGGTGTTCTTTGTCGCGGGGCTTGCCGCCTTCTTCCCCAGCCTGCCGTATTTCAAGGCGTACAAGCATGCGCTGATCGCCACCGGGCAGGCGCTGGGTAGCGATGCCGAGGCGCAAGCCTGGGCACATCTCGTACAGGCCCAGCGAGCCGGTCTCGCGGTGGCGGCGGCGCCTGCGCTCGTCGCGGCAGCGGGCTTGCCGCTCGGCCTGGAACCGGTCGCCGCGCTGCTGCTGACAGGCGCAAGCCTGACGCTCTGGCTGCTGTACCGCTTGCCTCGGTTGCTGCAATGAGGCGGTGGCTCGTCTGTCTGCTCGGTTGCTTGCTCGGTGGCCTGCTGGTGCTGCCGCTGCAGGCGGCAGAGCGGGTGGTCAGCCTTGCCCCGTCGCTATCCGAAATCATGCTCGAGCTGGGTGCCGAGGATCGTCTCGTCGGCGTACTCGACGGCGGCGAGCGTCCGGCCGCCCTGGCCGGCATTCCCTCCGTGGGGCGCTACGGGCGCGTCGAGATGGAGACCCTGCTCAGCCTGTCACCCGACCTGGTCCTGCTCTGGCCCGACAGCATCGGTGCCGGCGAGCGCCGCCAGCTCGAACAGTTCGGGATTCCGCTGTTGATCGTCGAGCCCCATCGCCTCGAAGACCTCGCCGAGGGCGTGCAACGGATCGCCGATGGCATCGGCCTGCCGGCGCGGGGCCATGCGCGCGCGGAAGCGGTACGCGAGCGGCTGAAGGCGCTGGAAGAACGCTATCGCGACGCCGAGCCGCTGTCGGTCTTCTATCAGATCTGGGACCAGCCGCTATACACGGTCGGCGGCAACCAGATCATCAGCGATGCGCTGGAAACCTGCGGGGCACGGAATGTCTTCGCCGACCTTGAGCTGCCTGCGCCGCAGGTCGGCATCGAAGCCGTACTGGCGCGCGACCCCGATGTCATCGTCGTCAGCGAACCGCGGCTGGCCGAGGCCTGGAAGGCCTGGCCGCAACTGAGTGCGGTGCGCGAGGGCCAGGTGTGGGCCGTGCCGGACCGTGGCCTCGAACGGCCCAGCCTGCAGATGCTCGCGGCGACCGAGCGGTTGTGCGAGCGGCTGGACGCCGCCCGCATCGCCCTCGATACCGCCGATTAGAAGGTCGGCGTCCAGGTCATGCCCAACAGGGCGGTGGTGCCGGCCGTCTCGTACACCTCGCGCGCGCCGAAGCCCCGGTAGGTGGTTTCGACATAGTCGTTGCCCAGCAGGTTGGCGATCTTGATGTCGAATTCCAGCGTTGGGGTGGCGTTCCAGCTGCCGCGCACGTCGACCACACCGTAGCCGCCTATGCGTACGTCGTTGGCGGCGTCGTCATAGCGGCTGCTGACCAGCCGCCAGGTGCCGCCGACGCCGAAGGCGCCGAACCGACGGTCAAGATCGAGCGACGCCGTGCGCTTGGCGCGGCGAGGCAGGACATGCCCGCTGTCACGGTCGCGCGGGTCCAGGATGCCGACGGCCAGGCGCGTCTGCCAACCCAGCAGCGTTTCCTGGTAGGTCGCCTCGAAGCCGTTCACCCGAGCGGTCTGCACGTTGCGCGGGATGTCGGTGAAGACAATCGCGTCTTCGAGGTCGATGCGGTAGAGCGAGGCTTCCAGCGACCCGGTCTCGCTGAAGGCATGCCGCCACTGGGCTTCATAGCTGCGCGAGGTCTCGGGTTGCAGGTCCGGGTTGGCGCTGGCGAAGCAGCCGAAGCCCGGGTAGCAGTAGTCCGGGTAGTAGAGGTCGTTAAAGGTCGGCGCGCGGAAGCCTTCGCTGTAGGACAGGATCAGTTGGTCCGCGTCGCCAAGCGGCAGGGTAAGCGCACCGCTCCAGGTGTTCACGCTGCCGAACTGCTCGTTGTCGTCATGGCGCAGCCCCAGCTCGGTGGCGAAGGCTTCGCCCTGGTAACGGTGCTGAATGAAGGCGGCCTGGTTCCAGCGCGACTCCTCGACGAAGGTCGTGGTGGCATGCAGGCGGTCTTCGTACCAGTCGGCGCCCAGCAGCAGCTGGTGCGCCGGGGCCAGTTGCAGCGTATTCACCCAGCTGGCCGAGTCTCGGTAGGTGTTGTACGTGTAGAAATCGCTGGCCGCGGCAAACGACGCATCGTTGCCGGTGTCGCGCTTGTCTTCGCTGTGCCCGATTTCCAGCCGGCTGTGCCAGCGGTCGAGCAACTGGGCGCTGAAGAAGGCCGACGCCGCGCTGAGCTGATAGTCGTCATATGGGGCGGTGCCCGCGTAGATGTCATCGAACTCGACCTGCCCGCGTTGATCGAGCAGCGACAGCCCCGCCTCGGCGCGCTCGCTGAACCGGTGCGTCACGTTGAGGCTCAGCGAGCGCTTGCGCAGGGCGTCGTCGTCGCCGCTTTCGCCAAGCTCGCTCTGGGTGATATCGAAGCCCTCGCTTTCGCTCAGGCTCGCACCGAGGTGCACGCGCGTCTGCTCCGTGCCGCCGGAAACGCCAAGGCTGCGCTCGAAAGTACCGTCGCTGCCGGCGGCCAGGCGCAGGTAGGGGTGGGCGCCTGCGCGGTCGGCGCGACGCGTGAAAATCTGTACGACGCCGCCGATGGCATCGGAGCCATAGAGCGCCGAGCGCGTGCCGCGCACCACTTCGATTCGCTCGATCTGGCTCGGGTCGAGAAACTCCAGGCTCGCCGCGCCATTGCTGGCGGCCGCGATCCGCTGTCCGTCCACCAGCACCAGCGTTTGTGCGCTGGACATGCCGCGGATGAACAGACCGGTGACGTTGCCAGCGCCGCCATTGCGCACGACGGTCGCCCCCGGCACGCGCTCCAGCAGCTCGCCGACGGACCGCGGACGAAGCCGTTCGATGTCGGCGCGGGTGAACACCGTGGTGGCGGCCGTCGCATCGCTACGGGCCTCGCCGACACGACCGGACGTGACGACCAGCGCCGGGAGATCGACCTGTGCGTCGTCGGCGAACGCCTGCATGGAAACGGGACTGGCCAGCGCAACGGCCAGGGCAAGACGGGACAGCTTCATGGAGATTCCTCAAAAGAAAGAGACTTTCGAGGAGGGCAGGGGCAAGGGCGGACAGCCGGAGGGCGAGCCAGCGCTTGACGGTGATGCCCTCCGCAACACCAGTCGCACTACGCACCGAGGCCGGTCTCCGGGCTCGCGACAGGCGCCGTCTCACCTTCCCATGCCGAGGCACAGTGGTTGTCGAGGGGCGTGCGATCGATGATCGCGGTCGCTTACCGTTGCGGGGGCAGCGCAGGCATTCGAGCGGGGCTCGGCACCTGACTTCCCGTTTAATCCGCGGCGACGAGGCCTGCGGAACCTTCGGTGCTGTTCAAAGCGGGTCGCACCCTAAAGCGGGGGCGATCGCCGGTCAAGCCGCGTGCAGCGGCGGGTTCATTCGGGCGAGCGTGCGAGTCGCGCACGGATGGCGGCCTCGATGCCGGCGGCGTCCAGTCCGCATTCGGCAAGCATTTCGCTGGGCTTGGCGTGCTCGACGTAGCGATCCGGCAAACCGAGCTGCAAAAGCGGAACCTGCAGGTTCTCGGCGGCCAGGAATTCACCGACCGCACTGCCGGCGCCGCCCATGATGCTGTTCTCCTCGAGGGTGACGAGCAGGCGGTGGCGCTGCGCCATCTCCCGCACCAGCGCCTCGTCGAGCGGCTTCACGAAGCGCATGTCGACCACCGTCGCATCGAGCGTTTCGGCGACTTGCAGCGCCTCCGGCACCTGGACGCCGAACACCAGCAACGCCACGTCCCGGCCGTCGCGGCGGACCAGGCCCTTGCCGATTTCCAGCGGCTCGAGGCCGGGCTCAAGCGGCGCATTCGGACCGCTGCCGCGCGGATAGCGCACCGCCGCCGGGCCGGGGTAGTGAAAGCCGGTGGTCAGCATGCGGCGCAGCTCGTTCTCGTCGCTGGGCGTCATCACCACGACGCCCGGGATGCAGCGCAGGTACGACAGATCGAAGCTGCCGGCATGCGTCGGGCCGTCTTCGCCGACCAGGCCGGCGCGATCGATGGCGAACAGTACGTCGAGGTTCTGCACCGCCACGTCGTGAATGAGCTGGTCGTAGGCCCGTTGCAGGAAGGTCGAGTAGATGGCCACCACCGGCTTGGCGCCTTCGCAGGCCATGCCGGCGGCGAGGGTGACGGCGTGCTGCTCGGCGATCGCGACATCGAAATAGCGCTGCGGGAAGCGCTCGCTGAAGGCCACCAGGTCCGAGCCTTCCTTCATGGCGGGCGTGATGCCCATCAGGCGGGGGTCAGCCTCGGCCATGTCGCACAGCCACTGGCCGAACACGTTGGAGTACTTCGGCCCGGCCGGCTTCTTGGGCGCCGGCTTGGCGTCCAGCGGCTCGAGCTTGCTGATCGCGTGCCAGGTGATCGGGTCGACCTCGGCGGGCGCGAAGCCCTTGCCCTTCTTCGTCACCACATGGAGGAACTGCGGGCCCTCCAGGTCGCGCATGTTGCGCAGCGTGTGGATCAGCGTGGGCAGGTCGTGGCCGTCGATCGGGCCGATGTAGTTCCAGCCCAGCTCCTCGAACAGGGTGCCCGGCACCAGCATGCCCTTGGCGTATTCCTCGGTGCGACGGGCGATCTCCCAGGCGCCGGGCAACCGCGAGAGCACCTTCTTGCTGCCTTCGCGGACGCTCGAATAGGTGCGGCTGGACAGCAGCTTGGCAAGGTAATTGGACAGGCCGCCGACATTGCGCGAGATCGACATGTCGTTGTCATTCAGAACGACGAGCATGTTGGCACCGACATCGGAGGCATGATTAAGCGCCTCGAAGGCCATGCCCGCGGTCAGCGCGCCGTCGCCGATCACCGCGACCGTCTTGCGATCGATGCCTTGCATGCGCGCGGCGATCGCCATGCCCAGCGCGGCGCTGATGCTGGTGCTGGAATGGCCGACGCCAAAGGTGTCGTACTCGCTTTCCGCGCGGCGCGGAAAGGCGGCGAGGCCGTCTTTCTGGCGCAGGCTGGGCATGCGTGTGCGGCGGCCGGTGAGCATCTTGTGCGGATAGGCCTGATGGCCGACGTCCCACACCAGGCGGTCGGCGGGCGTGTCGAACACGTAATGCAGCGCGATGGTCAGCTCGATCACGCCGAGGCCGGCGCCGAAGTGGCCGCCCGTCAGCCCGACGTTGTAGAGCAGGTCCTGGCGCAGCTCGTCGGCCAGCGCTTCGAGTTCCGACTCACCGAGCCGGCGCAGCTGCTCCGGGTCGGCCGCACGGTCTAGAACGGGCGTCGCTGGGCGCGTCCGAGGAATCTCATGGAACGTCTTCGGCATCAGGCGATTATCTGTCGGGGAAAAGTGCGGCAGTTTAACTGCAAAGGCGCACTGGATACAGGTTGCGCGGCGGCTGCGGACGCTGGCCGCAGGATGCTGGCGGGCCGTTGTCGATGCTGGGGAGGGCGCGTCTCGCCATTAACGACCGGCCGGGCGAAGGGCGCCCGGTGGCGTTCGGTTCAGTGGCGCCGTTCGACGATGAAGCGCGCCAGCGCACGCAGCGGCTCGGCCGTCGGGCCGAAGTCGCGCAGCGCCTGGAGGGCGAGATCGCGCAGCTCCAGCGCGTAGGCCTTGGCCTCGTCCAGGCCGAGCAGGGCGGGGTAAGTGGGCTTGTCGCGAGCGATGTCGGCGCCTTGCGTCTTGCCGAGCGTGGCGGTGTCGCTTTCCACGTCGAGGATGTCGTCCTGCACCTGGAACGCCAGGCCGATGGCGGCGGCGTACTGCTGCAAGGAGGCCAGCGCCTGGCGATCGGCCTGGCCGCTGGCCAGCGCACCGAGCTGCACGCTGGCCTCGATCAGCGCGCCGGTCTTGTGCCGGTGCATGCGCTCGAGGGCCTGCTGATCGAGCTTGTGGCCGACCGAGCCGAGGTCGATCGCCTGGCCGCCGACCATGCCGACCGGCCCCGCCGCCCGCGCGAGCGTGGCGACCATGCGCAGGCACACGGCCGGGTCGGCGGGATTGCGCCCGGCGTGCGTCAGCGCCTCGAAGGCGAGCGCCTGCAGCCCATCGCCGGCGAGGATGGCGCAGGCTTCGTCGAAGGCCTTGTGCGTGGTCGGCTGCCCGCGGCGCAGGTCGTCGTCGTCCATTGCCGGCAGATCGTCGTGCACCAGCGAGTAGGCATGGATCAGCTCCACGGCGCAGGCGGCGCCGTCGGCCTGGTCCCGCTCGCCGGCCAGGGCCTCGCAGGCAGCGTAGACCAACAGGGGGCGCACCCGCTTGCCGCCGTTCATCACGCTGTAGCGCATCGCCTCCACCAGCCGCGCGAGCGCCGGCTCCGCGGTCTGCAGCAGCGCGGACAGATGCTGGTCGACGCGTTGCTGGCAGGCTCGCTGGTACGCGTCGATCATGCGTCGGTATCCGTCTGGAAGGGGGCGGCTTCGAGTTCACCGTTGCGCTCGAGCAGAATCTGCACCTTTTGCTCGGCCTGCGACAGCGCGGCCTGGCATTCACGGGTGAGGCGGATGCCCTGCTCGAAGCAGGCCAGCGAATCTTCCAGCGACAGCTCGCCGCTTTCCAGGCGCTCGACCAGCTGCTGCAGGTCGGCGAGGGATTGTTCGAAATCGACGGCTTTCTTGCGGGCCATGAAGGGACCTGTCTGGCGGGTTCTGGAACGGGGGCGACATTAGCAAAGTGCGGTTGCCCCAGCCAGCGCGGAGGCTTACCAGGCGCCGTAGGTGTCGCCGAAGTAGTAGACCGTCATGGCCGTCCCGACCAGGATGACGAAGGCCCGCAGCCAGGCGGCCGGCAGTTTCTGGCTCAGCGCGCCACCCACGTAGCCGCCGACTGTCGCGCCGACCAGCAGGATCGCCAGCTCGACCAGGCTGACCCGGCCGGCGAACAGGAAGGTCACCGTGGCGATGCTGTAGATGACGGCGGAGATCAGATTCTTCAGCGCGTTGGCGCGGGCATAGGCGTGCCCTTCGATGGAAAACGCCGCCAGTTGCAGGATGCCCATGCCCGCGCCGAAATACCCGCCATAGATCGAAACCAGCCCGTGGGCGACCAGTGACAGCGGCGAGTGCGGCGGGACCAGCGCCTCCTGGCGCCGCGCCGCGAGCCACCGGCTCAGCCACGGGCTGGCGGCGAACAGCGCGGTGGCCAGCAGCAGCAGCCAGGGAATCAGCAGGCTGAACACGTCGTCACCGCCGGCGAGCAGCAGCAGGCCGCCGAGCAGTCCGCCGGCCAGCCCGGCCAGCAACAGCGGAATCAGGTAGCGGCCGAGTGGACGCAGCGTCGAGCGCGCGGCCCAGGCACCGGCCAGGCTCGCCGGCCACAGTGCAACGGCGTTGGTCGCGTTGGCGGTCACGGGCGGCAGGCCGGTCGCCAGCAGGGCGGGAAAGGAGAAAAAGGTGCCACCGCCGGCCAGGGCATTCATGCCGCCAGCGGCAAAGCCGGCGGCAACCAGCAGAAGCATATCGGTGAGGGGCATACCCGGCGCTCGCACAAAAAGAGGGCACTGTATAGCCGGCCGTCGGGCGGGCCAAGCCTGCGCGCGCTGCGAGGCAGATCACCAGCGGCGAGAACTCCCGCACAATGGCGCGGCCTATAGCAAGCCGGCGATGGCGCCGGGACCATCAAGGAGTGTGCATGTTTGATTCGATAGTCGGGATGATCGAGCAGAGCGGATACCTCGGCATCCTGTTCCTCATGCTGCTGGAAAACATTTTTCCGCCGATTCCGTCCGAGGTGATCATGCCGCTGGCGGGCTTCACCGCCGCGCGTGGCGACCTGAACATTTACCTGGTGGTTGTCAGCGGCACCCTGGGCTCGGTGCTGGGCGCGCTGCCCTGGTACTACGCGGGCGCCAAGCTCGGTGAGGCGCGTCTGCGCAGGCTCGCCGAACGTCACGGGCGCTGGCTGACGCTGTCGTCTGACGACGTGACGGAAGCCTCGCACTGGTTCCGTTCGCACGGCGCCAAGGCGGTGTTCTTCGGACGGCTGGTGCCGGCGATCCGTACGCTGATCTCGGTGCCGGCCGGCATCGCGCGCATGCCGTTCTGGGCCTTCCTGGCCTACACGGTGGTGGGGTCGCTGATCTGGACGAGCATCCTCGCGCTGGCCGGCTACCTCCTGCACGCCGAATACAAGCGTGTGGCCGAGTACGTCGACCCCGTATCCACCGCCGTGGTGGTCGGCGTGGTGCTTATCTATCTGTACCGGCTGCTGACCTGGGATCGGCGCAAGGGCAGCGATCGCTGATACGCGACGCCTGGCGATGCCGCGCGCACAACAAGGGCGCGGCGGTCGCCAGGCGGGCGGCTTATCGGCCGCTACCTTCCTGATTCAGCGCGCCCGGCGCATCGGGCAGCACGAGACGGGCGAGCATGTCCTCGTCGCCGACCGTCTCGGTCTCGGCCAACCGTTCGCCGACATACTCGACCTCGCGGAACGAATAGCCGTCGGCCCACACACCAATCACCCGCTCTCTGATATCGCTCATGCCGCACGCTCCTAGGGAACGCCAGCCAGGTGCTGGGTCGGGGTTGGCAGCGCAATTTCGACCGGCGCCACGGGCGGCACCGTTTCGATTTGCCGCTCGCCCAATAGCCGGGCCGTGACGCCGAGGGTTTCCAGCGGCGCGTCGGCCGATTCGGGGCTGGGGGTGAAGCGAAGGCTTTCCAGCAGGCCGATCAGCACGATCTTCGCCTTGTTGAATTCGCGGTCGCGCAGCAGCCGTGTCAGCAGAATCATGCGCGAAAACATCAGACCCAGCAGGCGACGTTTCTTGTAGAAGCGCCGGAAGACGTACACCTCGTTGCGCACGAAGTGCCGGTGCAGCGGCACGCGCGCCGGGTTGGTCTCGCGCCGGATGTTGATCGTCCCGCTGATGCGGCGCAGGTGCAGCACCTTGCTCGCGGCCACCAGGTAGCCGGGTTCGCGCTCGGTGATGCGCAGCGTGAACTCGGTGTCGTCCCCCCACATGAACATCGGCGCGATCGGCAGCCCGTAGCGTTGCAGGGTGGCGCGCGGCACCAGGATGGAGACGAAGGTGGCGCGCCGGACCGGCACCAGCCCGAACTCCACCAGGCGCGGCCAGTATTCGTAGTCGATGCCGTTGGTGCGGTCGTCCACGCTGGGCACGTTCGTCAGGGTGCCGGCCTCGGTGTAGGCGTTGGAGACGAGGAACGAGCGGGGCTCGCCCAGCTCGGCCAGTTTGTCGTCGGCCTGGAGCAGCTTTTCCAGCGCATCGGGTTGAGGAATGACGTCGTCGTCCATCATCCAGACGAAGTCGGCACCGCTCTGGTACGCAATGCGGAAGCCCGCATTGAAGCCACCCGAGGCACCGGTGTTCTCGGAAAGCACATAGACCTTCAGCTTGGGCAGACCCAGTTCGAGGAGCATCTCCTCGGTGCCGTCGTTGCTGGCGTTGTCGACGACGATGACCGCGTCGCAGGGGCGTGTTTGGGCGGCAATGGCTTCAAGGCATTGCTTGAGGAGTTCCTTACGCTTGTAAGAAAGCACCACGGCAAAAATCTGGTTCATGGCGAGCACGCTCGGTAATTCAGGCGGAAAGGTGACGTTCCCTTGTCACGAACCGAACGGCTGGTCGAACCGCCCAAAAGGGCGCGTAGCTCAGTCTGGCCAACGGTCGTCACTCGCGGCGTACGACGCGGGCGATCGGGGTTGGTTCCGGGTTCCGAGAAGAATATTTCAAAAGTTTTCGCGGCCCCCGATCCGGCGCGGCTTCTAGCGGCTCGGATGCTCTGGAATGGGCGTTTCAGGCCGATACGGATTAATCCTTCAAACAGCGTGAAGGCGACGATCGGTTCGCCCGGTTCTTTCAGGAAGCGAAGGTGCAGTCACAGGCGGCGGGCCGGGCGAAGCGACTGATGGCTACGCTTGCGCCCGGTGTAACAGTGACCTGCTGGAGGGCATCGTCCGGTGCGGTTTCAGCCCTCGCTCGGTCGGGCGACCGAGCGATCGCCTTCCTCGAGGGCGACAGCGCGCGGCTGCCTGGACAGGTCCGTGATCCTGTCTTGGAAGCGTCGATACGCCCTTGAGGCGAAGAAGGCTTCGGCTGCCATCTTCGAGCCGTAGATGCTCAGGTGCCCGGAGGTGTCCAGGCCGAAGGGAATGTTCTCTTCGGTCACGTCCGAGGGGGTGCCATTGATGTGGAACAGCGCGCCGCGGTCGAGGAAGGTCACGTTGTCCCAGGCGCTGGCGAATGTTTTGAGCTTCTCGTTGGCCTCCCGGCTGGGAACATCGCGCTGCTTGCTGTAGCGGGCGATATCGAATGGCAGGTCGAAGCGAAGGCTGCGTGCGTAATGGTCGCCGACATTCACGTCGAAGTTGGTCGGTGTCGGCATGATCACCAGCAGCGGCGTGGCCTCGGCGGTTTCTTCGATGGCGGCATAGACGCCGTCGAGCTTGTTCTGTTGATCGATCACGCCCCAGGAGCCGGCGAAGATGACCAGGTCATAGCTGCCCACATGCTTCTCCAGGTAGTCCCGGTTGACCATGCACTGGCGAAACCCGCGGCTGGTGGTCGGGCCGGTGTAATCGTCGTCGGCGGACGGAAAGCACCAGTTGGTGGAGATGGTGTGGATCTGCATGGCGTGGCGCTTGCCGACCGCATCCCAGAAGGGCCCGTAGTGGCCGGCGAACGAGTCGCCGATCAACAGGGCGTCGAGCGTCCCGTTCCGATCGCCGACCTGGCAGGTATGGCCGCGCGAGCCGATGGGTAGCGTCTCGATGCTCTCCACGCTGTAGAAGCACCAGCCGTTGGTCACGATCGGCAGGGCGATCTCCGCGATGGCGGCGCGGTAATCCCGAGGCAGGCGTTCCGGTAGGCCCTCGGTCACCACGGCCACCATGCCAACGCCGGCAATGCCGAACACGGCGCTGTATTTCGTCAAGGGGCTGCTGCGATGGATCCGTCCCTCCCGGCGAGAGGCCGACAGCTCGACGAAGCGGTAAGACAGGTGCCCCACCAGGATCGACGCGAGCATGCCGAGGCCGACCCAGAGCGGTTGCTTGTCCAGGCCGAAGTAGTACAGCCAGACGGCGAATGGCCAGTGCCACAGGTAGATCGAATACGAGGTGGTGCCGAGGTACTGAGCGACCGGATTGTTAAGCAGCCAGCACCCCTGATGCGCCGCCGCGATGATCAGCGCCGCACCGCCCACGGGTAGCAGTGCGAAGTAGCCCGGCCAGAGCATCCCGGGCGTCGCGAAGGCCGCCGACGCCGCGATCATCGCGCAACCTGTCCAGGTGGCGACCTGACGCCCCAGTGGGCTGAACCTCAGCGGGAACAGGAAGACCAGCGCGCCGGCGAGCATTTCCCATGCACGGGCGGGCAGGAGGAAGAAGGCCCCGGTCGGCCAATGCACCGAGGCGACCAGCGAGATCGCGAAAGACGCGATCGCGGCAGCGAGAAGCACCCACCGTCCGCGGCTGATGGGCATGAACCGGCACAGGGCGATGATCAGCAGCGGATAGAGCAGGTAGAACTGCCACTCGACCGATAGCGACCAGGTGTGAAGCAGCCAGAGGTCGTGCGCGCTTGGCTGGAAGTAACCGGTGTCGAGCCAGAAGAACAGGTTCGAGACGAAGGCCAGGCTGGTCATGACCTGCGTGCCAAGCGACACGTAGTCCTTGGGCAAGGTCAGGATCAGCCCGACCACCAGCAGGACGGCACACAGCACGACGAGCGCCGGGAGGATCCGGCGGCAACGGGCCTGGTAGAACTCCATCAGCCGGAAGCGCCCCTCCTGATGCCTGGACACGATGATCTGCGTCATCAGGTAGCCGGAGATCACGAAGAAGACGTCCACGCCGACGAAGCCGCCACTCACCCCAGGTATCGCGAAGTGGAACAGCACCACCAACAACACGGCGATGGCGCGCAGGCCGTTGATATCGTTCCGGAAGGTCATGGCCGGCCCTCCGTCGCCAGGCGGCATTGGCGCGTCCGCATGGCGAGACGTGCGCCAGGCGGTGGCGACAAGGGTGTGCGAGAGGGCGCGACGGGGCATCCGGTTGTGTAGAACATGGCATCCGACCTTTAAAGCGACCTTGGCCTTTCCGGCCTTGGTAAAAACGGAGCGCGCACGATGAAAGCCGCGTGGGGCCTAGGTGAAGCTATCGATGTGAAGGGTGCGCGATCGAGCGATCGCCGCGAAACGTCAGCGCGGCGACATGAAGGCAGCAAGGGGCACACGCAGGCGCGCCAGACTTGCTGGACGGGGGGAGCGGTCAACTATGGCGGAGTGACAGCCATGGGGAAGTACCTGGTCGGTTCGGAGGCGGTGCAAAAAATGCACTGCACCTACAGAGTGGACGATGGCTTGTAAGTTCCGCTCCGGGCAGTCGGCGTTCCATGCGGCCTCTCGCGAGCCGTACGGGTTGTCGGTCGGCATCGTTCGTATCGGAGCCAGCTGCATCTGGCGGTCGATGTGAGGGCGCGCTGGGTCAGTTCGTCGATGACGCCGACATCGAGCTTCACATTTACCGATGACTTTCCTAGACTCCCGGCTCCACGACGAAGCCAAGTATTCACTGCCCATGCGTGCGTTCCCTCTCTCCTCGGCTGTCACGCCGCCATAGCCCCAGGCTCACTCGACTAGCGACTCGATGTTCGAGGCCCGGCTAGTCACGCTGTCTCCGCGACAGGAGACCTTCGCTGAGTTCTCGGCTCGGCTATTTGCCGCCGCGCCTAAAACCGGAACTCGTCACCAGTCTGTTCACTTGATGCTCACGCGGGCATGGCTGACCGAGCCATGCCGTGGAATGGCTTTCTGGATCGGTGCACGCTTCGCCGCTGTCGTACTTCACGTGCCTTGGCTTGGCACGCAAGGCTCGCGGCGTCGCCTGTGGTTGATGGGCTGTTACCGCTCGCATGGGCATCGGGTCTGCTTGTTGCGGAACACCGATGTTTAAAACGATTCAGCAAAACTGGCTTTGCAACATTCGTGGCGACCTCCTGGCCGGCATCGTGGTTGCGCTCGCGTTGATACCCGAGGCCATCGCCTTCTCAATCATTGCCGGTGTGGATCCGCGTGTCGGTCTCTACGCGTCCTTCTGTATCGCGGTCGTCATCGCATTTATCGGTGGACGCCCCGGCATGATCTCTGCCGCCACGGGTGCGATGGCCTTGTTGATGGTGACGCTGGTAAAGGATCACGGTCTGCAGTACTTGCTGGCCGCGACCCTTCTGACGGGCGTTCTGCAGATCGGGGCGGGCTACCTGAAGCTCGGTTCCTTGATGCGCTTCGTATCGCGCTCGGTGGTGACGGGCTTCGTCAATGCGCTGGCGATACTGATCTTCCTGGCGCAATTGCCTGAGCTGACCGGCGTGACCTGGCAGGTCTATGCGATGACCGCTGCCGGGCTCGCCATCATCTATCTGTTCCCATACGTGCCGCTGCTGGGCAAGTCGGTGCCGTCGCCGCTGATCTGTATCGTCGTGCTGACGGGCGTTGCGATCCATTGGGGGCTGGACATCCGGACGGTCGGCGACATGGGCGAGCTGCCGGACACCCTTCCGGTGTTTCTGTGGCCGGACGTTCCGCTGACCCTCGAGACACTGCTGATCATCCTTCCGTACTCGGCTGCCCTGGCGGTGGTGGGCCTGCTGGAATCGATGATGACCGCGACCATCGTCGACGACCTGACCGACACGCCGAGCGACAAGAACCGAGAGTGCAAGGGTCAGGGCGTGGCCAACATCGCGTCGGGGTTTCTGGGTGGCATGGCCGGCTGCGCCATGATCGGGCAGTCGGTGATCAACGTGAAATCCGGTGGCCGTACGCGCCTATCGACCCTGTCGGCGGGCGTGTTCCTTCTGCTGATGGTGGTTTTCCTCGGGGAGTGGCTGTCGCAGATACCGATGGCCGCGCTGGTAGCCGTGATGATCATGGTCTCCATCGGCACCTTCAGCTGGGATTCGCTGCGCAACCTCAAGCGCCACCCGCTCTCGACCAATATCGTCATGGTGACAACCGTCATCGTCGTGGTGGCTACGCATAACCTCGCTTACGGCGTACTGGCCGGTGTTCTGCTCGCCGCGATGTTCTTCGCCAACAAGGTTGGCCATTACCTGGCGATAACGTCCGGTCTGGCCGACGACTCGGCTACGCGGCACTACCGTGTCATCGGCCAGGTGTTCTTCGCCTCTTCCGAAAAATTCTCCCGCGCCTTCGATTTTCGCGAAGCGATCGATCGTGTGGTCATCGACCTGACCCATGCGCATTTCTGGGACATCACCGCGGTCGCCGCGCTGGATCGGGCTGTCATCAGATTCCGCCGCGAAGGCACGGACGTCGAGGTCCTGGGCCTCAACGAAGCAAGCGCAACCATCGTCGATCGATTCGGCATTCACGACAAACCCGGTGCGATCGACGACCTGATGGGTCATTGAGCGATTTACGAGACCCGCGCCATCCAATTCAACAGGCGGGGCGACCTGGACGGTCGAGCCGCCGACGTACAAGGAAAATGCCATGACCACGGTTGTCGCCTGCATCGACGGCTCCATACACGCCCCCGCCGTCTGCGATTGCGCCGCTTGGGCAAGCCTGCGCATCGAGGCGCCCCTCATGCTGCTGCACGTGCTTGATCACCAGCGATATCCAGTACCTGGCGACTACTCCGGCAACATCGGCCTCGGGAGCCGTGAACACCTGCTGGAAGAACTCACGGCGCTTGACGTGCGGCGAGGCCGCCTCGCGCTCGAGCAAGGCAGGCACATGCTGCAGGCCGCCACTGCGAGAGTCGTCGCGCGGGGTCAGGAGGATGTGGAACTGAAGCAACGACATGGCGACTTGGCTCAGGCCTTGAGAGAGCTGGAGGAGCGGACTCGTCTGCTGGTGATGGGAAAGCGTGGCGAAGAACGCCACGACAGCGACCGGTCGCTGGGTCATCAGCTGGAGCGGGTGATTCGGCACATTCACCGGCCGATCCTGATCACGCCCCAGGTGTTCCTTCCGCCTCGCAGTCTGATGTTCGCCTTCGACGGGCGTCCGACGGCGAACAAGGGAATCGAGATGATCGCCAATAGCCCGCTGCTCAAGGGCATGTCGGTGCATCTGGTGATGGTCGGCGCGGAAACGGGTGCCGCCTGGGCGCACATACGGCGAGCCAGGCAGACGCTCGTGGAGGCCGGCTTCGACGTGCTGACCGCCATCTGTGAGGGCGAGGTGGAGCGCACCCTGCACAACTATCAGTGCGAGAAGCGCATCGACTTGCTGGTAATGGGCGCCTATGGGCATTCCCGACTAAGGGAGCTGCTGCTGGGGAGCACCACGAACAAGATGCTCGCGGTCACCGACACGCCGGTCCTGTTGATTCATTGAGGGATTGGAAGACGCAAGAATCCGCATATGGGCGGGCACGGCACCGTGCGTGCCGCCCGGATCGCCCGCAAGCGGGCTCCTACAGGGGGCGCTGCTGATCTGCGAACGAACGGATTTCAGCCGTAGGGCGGATTTAGGAGCGAAGCGAACAATCCGCCAGAAGGCCGCGCCTGATGCGAAACCCCGGTGCATTGCTTCGCGAATGCACCTTACGGACCGCACGCCACGATCTTCGCTCCGACCGGCATTGGCCGTGCAGTTGGCTTGCCGGCGATGCTCGCCGGATCGCCCGCAAGCGGGCTCCTACAGGGCCCTGCGAATCTCCGAACGAACGGATCTCAGCCTGTAGGGCGGATTCCGGAGCGAAGCGAACAATCCGTCAATGCCCGACTCCGTGGGTTCCCATCAAGATGCATTGCCTCGCGAATGCACCCTACGCACGACCATCCGCGCCGATCGTGGGATTCAGCCCCGGCCATGCTTTCGTAGGCCAGGGCATCGCAAACAAAAAAGCCGGCTTGTGGCCGGCTTTCAGGGGGTGGTGTCGGCTTACTTCTGGTAAGCCGCAACCGCCTTGGTGATCTCGGCGCGGGCGGCGTCGGCGTTGCCCCAGCCTTCGACCTTCACCCACTTGCCCTTTTCAAGGTCCTTGTAGTTCTCGAAGAAGTGCTTGATCTGCTCGAGCAGCAGGGCGGGCAGGTCGGTGTATTCCTTCACGTCGACGTACAGCTGGCTCAGCTTGTCATGCGGAACGGCGATGAGCTTGGCGTCGCCGCCGGCTTCGTCGGTCATGTGCAGGACGCCGACCGGGCGGGCGCGGATGACCGAGCCCGGCGCAACCGGGTAGGGGGTCACGACCAGCACGTCGAGCGGGTCGCCGTCGTCGGCCAGGGTGTTGGGGATGTAGCCGTAGTTGGCCGGGTAGAACATCGGGGTGGCCATGAAGCGGTCGACGAACAGGCAGTCGCTGTCCTTGTCGATTTCGTACTTGATCGGCGCGTGGTTGGCCGGAATCTCGATCGCGACGTAGATGTCGTTGGGCAGGTCTTTGCCAGCCGGGATCTTGCTGTAGCTCATGGTCGATGGCTCCGTTATCGGCCGATGCGCGGCCAGGGGGCGAAAAAGCGGCCGCGATTATAGGCCGAACGTGCCGACCGATACCACGCTACCGATATAGCCCATTGGTAGCGGTCGGGCCGGCATTCGACGGCGTTGGGTCAGCCCGGTTCCTTCGCGTCGCGGTATTCGGGATGGTTGGCCTGCAGATGCCGCAGCCGGGCGAACGGATCCTGGCGGTAGAACAGGCCGAGCTGCCGGTACACCGCCGGGAAGGCGTCGTGCAGCAGGTCTGGCGCGGTGAAGAAATACTCGCTGGTGACGGCGAAGAATTCGGCCGGGTCTTCGGCCGCGTAGGGGTCGATCGGCGTCTCGGCAGCGGGGTCGGCGTCCAGTTGCGCGTTGAGCGCGTCGTAGGCCGGCTGCATCGCCTCGGCCCAGTCGGCGATGCGCATGTCGCGGTGCAAGGGCGGCAGGCCATTGGCGTCGCCGTTGAGCATGTCCAGCTTGTGGGCGAGTTCGTGGATGATCAGGTTGTAGCCTTCCCAGCCGCCGCTCTGTTCGATGCCCGGACGCGCCAGGATTACCGGCCCCTGCTGCCAGGCTTCGCCGCTGTGCTCGGCGTCCCATTCGTGGACGACGCCGGAGTCGGGGTCGCGGTGCTTCTGCGGGCTGGCGAAATCATCGGGGTAGATCACCAATTCGTGAAAGCCGCCGTACCAGTCCAGGTCCGGCAGTTCCAGCAGCGGCAGTTGCGCCTGGGCGGCCAGCCGCAGGCGCGCGACGGTGTCGAGCGATACGGTCGGCAGGCAGGTGAGTCGCTTGGCGTGCAGGAACAGCACGCAACGGTCGCGCAGCCGATCGAGCGCTTCGGGCTCCAGCCCGTCGAGCAGCGGCAGGCTGTCGATCACCTGCTGCCAGAGCGCGGTGTCGATCGGGAATCGGGCAAGAAGGCGCCGGCGTCGCCAAGCGCGATACGACCACATACAGAGGCTCCAGGGGCGGGTGGCCACCATAAGCGGGACGCCCGAGACGGGCAAGCGGGTGGCTGGCGGGTGCTCGTCGGCTTTCTGTCGCAGAGTCATATTTCTGTCAATCGACTGGCGTACACCAGTGACGTTCGCGCACGACGCACCCATCACCAGGAGAGCCGCATGAGCCAGCCGGACCGCAATCGTCGTTTGTTGGTACAGGGAATTGGTGCCGGCCTCGCATTGCCGGCGCTTGGCGTAGCGCCGGCGATCATCGCCTCGCCGAACGCTCGGCCACGGGTAATGGACGGCGTGCAATCCGGCGACGTCAGCGGCAGCCGGGCGATCGTCTGGAGTCGCTGCGATCGGCCGGCCCGGCTCGTCGTCGAATGGGACACCCGCAGTAGCTTCGCCAATCCGCGACGCATCCAGTCGCCGGTGACCACCGATGCGCTGGACTTCACGGCCAAGGTCGATCTGCGCGGCCTGCCCGCCGATCAGGCCGTCTTCTACCGCGCCCGCTTCGAAGACGCCCGCGACGGCAGCCTCAGCGAGCCGTGGTTCGGCCACCTGCGCAGCGCTCCGCGTCGCGACCGCGATATCCGCTTCGTCTGGGGCGGCGACACCTGCGGCCAGGGCTACGGCATCAACCCTGACATCGGCGGCATGCGCATCTACGAAGCCATGCGGCGCCGGCAACCGGATTTCTTTTTGCACAGCGGCGACGTCATCTATGCCGACGGCCCGATCCCCGAGCAGGTGACCGCCGAGGACGGCCGCATCTGGCGCAACCTCGTCACCGAAGCCAAGAGCAAGGTGGCCGAGACACTGGACGAATACCGCGGTAACTACCGCTACAACCTGATGGACGAGAACCTGCGGCGCTTCAACGCCGAAGTCCCGCAGATCTGGCAGTGGGACGATCACGAGGTGACCAACAACTGGTCCCCTTCGAAGGTCCTCGATGACCGTTACCGGGTAAAGGACATCGACGTGCTGGTCCGCCGTGCGCGGCAGGCTTACCTCGAATACGCGCCCATGCGGCTGACGCCCCGTGACGCGCTCGGTCGCGTGTACCGCAAGATCGCCTACGGGCTGCAGCTCGACGTGTTCGTACTGGACATGCGCAGCTACCGCGGCCCGAACACCGCCAACCTTCAGGCCGAGCCAAGCGCCGAGACGGCCTTCCTGGGCCAGCAGCAGCTGGACTGGCTCAAGCGCGAACTGCGCAGCTCGCAAGCGACCTGGAAGGTGATCGCCGCCGACATGCCGATCGGCCTGCACGTGCCGGATGGCCCGCGCTGGGAGGCCATCGCCAATGGCAACGATGGCCCGGCGCTGGGCCGCGAACTGGAGATCGCCGACCTGCTGGCCTTCATCCAGCGGGCGCAGGTACGCAATACCGTCTGGCTGACGGCCGATGTTCACTACTGCGCCGCGCACCATTACCATCCCAGCCGCGCCGCCTTCCAGCGATTCGATCCGTTCTGGGAGTTCGTCGCCGGGCCGCTCAACGCCGGCAGTTTCGGGCCGAACGCGCTGGACGCGACCTTCGGTCCGGAAGTGGTTTTCCAGAAGGCACCGCTCACGCCTAATAGCTCGCCGTTCGCCGGCTTCCAGTTTTTTGGCGAGGTCGAGATCGAATCGCGCGGCGCGCTCACCGTCTCGCTGCGCGACATCGACGGCAACGCCGTCTTCACCCAGACCCTCGAACCCCAACTGGCCTGAGCCGCTGCCAAGGAGCGACACATGCGTGCGTCATCTTTTCGTCGTCACCCGCTGGGCCTGGCGCTGGCCGCAACCGTAGCCGCCAGCGCCGCGCCGCTGGCGATGGCCGACCTGCTGATCTCCGAATACGTCGAGGGCAGCGGCAACAACAAGGCGCTGGAGTTCTACAACACGGGGGACGCCCCGCTGGCGCTCGACGGGCATCAGGTCGAGTTCTACTTCAACGGCGCCCGCGAGCCGGGTCGGCGAATCGAGCTGACCGGCAGCCTGGCGGCCGGTGCGGTGCATGTGCTGGTGCATGGCGAAGCCGACCCGGCGCTGCGCGCGCTGGGTGCGCAGGTCGCCGGTGGCAGCTGGTACAACGGCGACGACGCGATCCTCCTGCGCGGGCCGGACGGGACGGTGGTCGATAGCCTCGGCCAGCTGGGCATCGATCCTGGCAGCACCTGGGGCGGCGGCAACACCCAGACGGCGGATCGCACCCTGGTGCGGCTGACAACGGTGACGCGAGGCGATCGCGAGCCGGCCGACGGCTTCGACCCGGCCGCCGAGTGGCAGGGGTTTGCGCGCGACACCTTCGCCTCGCTCGGCGGGTACGGGCCGGGCAGTGGCGAGCCCGGCGGTGGCGGCGCGGCGAGCGAGCGCAGCATCGCCGAGGTCCAGGGACGTGAGGAAACCAGCCCGCTGGCCAATCAGGTGGTGATCGTCGAAGGCATCGTGGTCGGCGACTTTCAGGGCGAAGACCAGTTGCGCGGCTTCTTCATTCAGTCTTCGGCGGGCGATGCGGACAGCGACGCCCTGACGTCCGAGGGGTTGTTCATCTACGGCGGCCAGACCGACGTGCAGGTCGGCGATCGCGTCCGCGTGCAGGGCCGGGTCGAGGAGTTCAACGGACTCACCGAACTGACCGCCCCGCAGGTCAGCGTGCTGGCGCGTGGCCAGGCGTTGCCGGCTGCCGTACCGGTTCGTCTGCCACTGGCGTCGTCCGATGCGCTGGAGCGGCTCGAAGGCATGCGCGTCGCATCGCCGACGCCGCTGATCGTGAGCGAGGGCTACAACCTCGGCCGCTACGGCGAGCTGGTGCTGACCTCCGGCGAGCGGTTGTGGATTCCGTCCCATCGTGTCGCGCCGGGGGCTGCGGCGCAGGCGCTGCAGGCGCAGAACGACCTTGATCGTCTTGTCCTCGATGACGGCCTGAGCGGGCAGAACCCCGATCCCGTGCGCTATCCGGCGCCGCAGCTCAGCGCCTACGCGACGGTGCGGGTGGGCGACCGCGTCGAGGGTGTGCAGGGTGTGCTGCATTACCTGGCCGGCAGTTACCGCATCCAGCCCACCGTGCAGCCGACCATCACCCAGGCCAACCCGCGCCCGGCTGCGCCAGAGACCATCGACGGGCGGCTGCGGGTCGCCAGTTTCAACGTGCTCAACTATTTCAATGGCGACGGGCAGGGCGGCGGCTTCCCGACTTCGCGCGGCGCCGACAGCCTCGAGGAATTCCAGCGCCAGCGCGAGAAAGTCGTCGCCGCGATCCTGGGGGCGGACGCGCACATCATCGGCCTGATGGAAATCGAGAACGATGGCTACGGCGCGGACAGCGCCATCGCCGACCTGGTCACCGCATTGAACCGCTCGGCGGTCGGCCGGCAGCGTTATGCCTATGTCGACCCGCGGCAGGATCGGCTGGGCACCGACGAGATCGCCGTCGGCCTGATCTACCGGGAAGATGTCGTCCGGCCGCACAAGGCTGCGGCCGTGCTGGACGCCTCGGTCGATCCGCGCTTCGACGACACTCGCAACCGACCGGCACTGGCGCAGACCTTCCGCGAGCGGCACAGCGGCGAGCGCCTGACCGTGGCGGTCAACCACCTCAAATCCAAGGGCTCGTCCTGCGAAGACCGGGGCGACCCGGATCGCGGAGACGGCCAAGGCAACTGCAACCTGACCCGTGCCCTTGCCGCTCAGGCGCTGGTCGACTGGCTGGCCACCGACCCCACCCGCGCGAAGGACCCGGACCGCCTGATCATCGGCGACCTCAACGCCTATGCGAAGGAAGACCCGATCACCGTCATCCGTGCGGCCGGCTATGTCGACCTGCTGGCACGCTTCGTCGGCGACTCGGCCTACTCCTACGTGTTCGAGGGGCAGTCCGGTTACCTCGACCACGCGCTGGCCAGCCCGACCCTCGCCGGGCAGATACGCGGCGCCACCGAGTGGCACATCAACGCCGACGAGCCCCGCGCGCTGGACTATAACCTCGAGTTCAAGACGCCAAGACAGCAGAGCGGCTTCTACAGCCAGCAGCCGTACCGGGCCTCGGATCACGATCCATTGGTGATTGGCATCGACCTGAACCGTCGCTGAAACTCGTTCGGCGGACGGCTGCACATCCCTGTAGGAGCCCGCTTGCGGGCGATCCGGCAAGCATCGCCGGCAGGCTTGCAGCATGTAGGGTGAGCTTCAGCCCACCAGCCCATCCATGTTTCCGATGGGCTGAAGCCCACCCTACAACGCTGAAGCCCACAACAACGCGAGGCCTGAGCTGAATCCGCCCAATCGGCGCGGGCGGTGCCTTGGCGTAGGGCGCATTCGCGAAGCCATGCACCTTGGGACGCACGCAGCCGAGTATTGGCGGATTGTTCGCTTCGCTCCTGAATCCGCCCTACGGCCTGACCGGCCATCAAGAACCCGTTCGGCGATTGGTCGCGCACCCCTGTCGGAGCCCGCTTGCGCGCGATCCGTGAGCATCACCGGCAAGCTTGCAGCGTGTAGGTGGGCTTCAGCCCACCAGCCCATTCATGTTTCCGGTGGGCTGAAGCCCACCCTACAACGCGAGGCCGGAGTTGAATCCGCCCAATCAGCGTGGGCGGTGCCTTGGCGTAGGGCGCATCACGAAGCCATGCACCTTGGGACGCACGCAGTCGGGTACTGACGGATTGTTCGCTTCGCTCCTGAATCCGCCCTACGGCCTGGCCCACCATCAAAAACCCGCTCGGCGATTGGCGCGCACCCCTGTAGGAGCCCGCTTGCGGGCGATCCGGCGAGCATCGCCGGCAAGCGGCACCGGCCAGCGCAACCCGCCGAAAGCGGGGCGGCGCCAGGCCAAGCGATGAGTGCCTAAAACAAAAACCCCGCCGATTAGGGCGGGGTTTGTTTGCGCCAATTAGGCGATATGGAATCGCGTGGATTCATCGTCTATAAGGCGTCGAAACAGTCATTAACGGCAGCTGGCCGGAAGATACTTGGCTTCAATACCGCCCGTGGCTGCAGCTTTACATTTCCAACCACGGATAGGTTTGATGGTTGCGCTAGCAAAGTCATTAGCAGCCGAAGCGGTTGTCAATCCTGCGTCGCTGTAGGGAATAAAATCGACCTTCGTATTAGTGCTGCCGAGTTGAGAAATATTTCGTGCCTCAACGGTGATTACACCCTCTTTGCTAGTGGTGATCTTATTAACGTACTGCGAGACTGGACCGGTAGCGTCTTCACCACATCCAAAGCTATTTGCAGCTGTGGGAGCGGCAGCAAACCCGGTCTGCGATGCCTCCGAAATTGCGGTGCGGCAAGCCGAGGCTGCAAGTACGACTTCCGATACTTTCGCCCGAGCGGTGTAATCCTGATAAGCCGGCAGCGCCACAGCAGCCAAAATACCGATAATCGCCACAACGATCATCAATTCAATCAGGGTAAAACCTTTTTGCATCTGAGCTTTCATGTGTTTCTCCTTGAAAGTGTTCAGGCGTTGAGCCTGCTCTCCCTGTAGCACCCAGCGTGCCAACTTCGCAGAGCCCGCGAAATCGCTCGTCTGGCGTCTTTTCGCAAACCGGCCAGCGGCACTCTTCAGCACCTTGTGACAATTCCCGTCACCTGCGAAAGCCGCGTTTGGCACGCCTTGTCAACTGCGCTATAAGGCGGGCACTTCTTCGGGCGAGGTGAACATGACGGACGCTATTCCGCTCTCCGGCTTGGCACGGCAGATGGTGCTTGCAGGGCTGCTGGACGACAAGACGGCCCAGCAGGCTCAACAACAGGCGACGCGCAACAAGCTGTCGCTGGTGACCTATGTCGTGCAGAACAAGCTGGCGCAGGGCCGGGCGGTCGCGGAGCTGGCGGCTGAGCAGTTCGGCATCGCCTTCATGGACCTCTCCGTGCTGGATAAGGATAACCAGCCGAAGGACGCGGTCAGCGAAAAGCTTGTCCGCCAGCACCGCGTCGTGCCGCTGTGGAAGCGTGGCAACAAGCTCTATATAGGCGTCTCCGATCCGGCCAATCATCAGGCGGTGACGGACATCCAGTTCAGCACGGGTCTCACGACCGAAGCGATCCTCGTCGAGGATGACAAGCTCGGCGAGGCGATCGACAAGCTCTATGACAACGGCGCGACAGGCCTCGAAGACCTGGGTGACGTCGATCTTGATGGGCTCGAAGTCAGCGCCGCCAACGATAACGACAAGGAGGAGCAGGCTGGTGGCGATGCCGACGATGCGCCTGTGGTCCGCTTCGTGAACAAGATGCTGCTCGATGCCATTCGCGGCGGCTCGTCGGACTTGCACTTCGAACCCTATGAGCGGGCCTACCGGGTGCGGTTGCGTACCGACGGCATCCTGCATGAGGTCGCGCGTCCGCCGATCCAGCTGGCGCCGCGTATTTCCGCGCGTCTCAAGGTGATGGCGGGGTTGGATATTTCCGAGCGCCGCAAGCCGCAGGACGGCCGCATCAAGATGAAGGTCTCCAAGACCAAGGCCATCGATTTCCGGGTCAACACGCTGCCCACTCTGTGGGGCGAGAAGATCGTGATGCGGATCCTCGACCCGACGAGTGCGCAGATGGGCATCGATGCGCTGGGGTATGAGGAGAATCAGAAAGAGCTGTACATGAATGCGCTGCGCCAGCCGCAGGGCATGATCCTCGTGACGGGCCCGACCGGCTCGGGCAAGACGGTCTCGCTGTATACCGGCTTGAACATCCTCAATACCGTCGATGTGAACATCTCGACGGCCGAGGACCCGGTGGAAATCAACCTCGAGGGCATCAACCAGGTCAACGTCAACCCACGGCAGGGCATGGACTTCGCCCAGGCGCTCCGCGCGTTTCTGCGGCAGGACCCGGACATCATCATGGTGGGGGAGATCCGTGACCTGGAGACGGCCGAGATCGCCATCAAAGCCGCGCAGACCGGCCACATGGTGATGTCGACGCTGCACACCAACAGCGCCGCGGAGACGCTGACCCGTTTGCGCAACATGGGTGTGCCGGCCTTCAACATCGCCACGTCCGTCAACCTGATCATTGCCCAGCGCCTGGCGCGCAAACTCTGCGGTACTTGCAAGAAGGAGCTTGATGTGCCGCGCGAAGCGCTGCTGCGCGAGGGCTTCCCGGAGTCGGCGATCGGTACCTTCAAGATCTACGGGCCGGTGGGGTGCGACAACTGCAAGGGTGGCTATCGCGGCCGTGTCGGTATTTATGAAGTGGTTAAAATCACGCCAGCTTTGCAGCGCATTATCATGGAGGACGGCAATTCGATAGACATTGCCAGCCAGATGCGTAAAGACGGCTTCAACGACCTGCGCACTTCAGCCTTGCTGAAGGCGATGCAAGGCGTCACGAGCCTTGAAGAAGTCAATCGGGTCACCAAGGATTAAGCATGGCGCAGAAAGCGATCAAAACCAGCCTCTTTACCTGGGAAGGCACCGATCGTCGGGGCTCGAAGGTCAAGGGCGAGCTCAGCGGTGTAAGCCCGGCGCTGGTCAAGGCGCAGCTGCGCAAGCAGGGCATCAACCCGCAAAAGGTTCGCAAGAAAGGCGTCTCGCTGTTCGGCGCCGGCAAGAAGATCAAGCCGATGGACATCGCCCTGTTCACGCGTCAGATGGCGACCATGATGAAGGCGGGCGTGCCGCTGTTGCAGTCCTTCGACATCATCGGCGAAGGCTTCGACAACCCGAACATGCGCAAGCTGGTCGACGACCTGAAGCAGGAGGTGGCCGCCGGTAACAGCTTTGCTTCGTCGCTGCGCAAGAAGCCCCAGTATTTCGACGACCTTTACTGCAACCTGGTCGATTCCGGCGAGCAGTCCGGTGCGCTGGAGACGCTGCTCGATCGCGTCGCGACCTACAAGGAAAAGACCGAAGCGCTCAAGGCCAAGATCAAGAAGGCGATGAACTACCCGATCGCGGTGGTCGTGGTGGCGGTCATCGTGTCGGCGATCCTGCTGATCAAGGTGGTGCCGCAGTTCCAGTCGGTGTTCGCCAACTTCGGTGCCGAGCTGCCGGCCTTTACGCTGATGGTTATCCATCTGTCCGAGCTGCTTCAGGAATGGTGGCTGATGGTGCTCGTGGGGCTTATCGGCGCGGGCTTCGCGTTCAGGCAGCTCCACCAGCGATCCGAGAAGTTTCGCAATTCGTTCGACCGTACGCTCCTGAAGCTGCCGATCGTGGGCGACATTCTCTACAAGTCCGCGGTCGCCCGTTTCGCGCGGACCTTGTCGACCACCTTTGCCGCGGGCGTCCCGCTGGTCGATGCGCTCGATTCGGTCGCCGGCGCCACCGGCAACGTGGTCTTCCGCACGGCGACCAACAAGATCAAGGGCGATGTCTCGAGTGGCATGCAGCTCAATTTCTCGATGCGCACGACCAACACCTTCCCGACGATGGCCGTGCAGATGACGGCCATTGGCGAGGAATCCGGCTCGCTGGACGAAATGTTGGCGAAGGTGGCGACCTTCTATGAGGACGAAGTGGACAACATGGTCGACGGCCTGACCGCTCTGATGGAGCCCATGATCATGGCGGTGCTGGGTGTGCTGGTTGGTGGCCTGATCATCGCGATGTACCTGCCGATCTTCCAGTTGGGGTCCGTGGTCTGACGATGTCGATTCCTCATTACCTGGCCAGCGCACCGCTGGCCTTTGTTTTATGTGTGGCCCTGCTTGGGTTGCTGGTCGGCAGCTTTCTCAATGTGGTGGTGTATCGCCTGCCGATCATGATGAAGCGTGACTGGCGCAAGCAGGCGCGCGAATACCTCGAGTTGCCTGCCGAGCCGGATGAGGCGGTGTTCAACCTGGTCCTGCCCAATTCGCGTTGCCCGTCCTGCGGTCATGCCATTCGGGCGTGGGAGAACATTCCGCTCGTGAGCTGGCTGATGCTTCGCGGGCGCTGTTCTTCCTGCAAGGCGCCCATCAGCACGCGTTACCCCATCGTCGAGCTGGTATGTGCGGTGCTGTCGGGGTATGTCGCTTGGCACTTCGGCATGGGTTGGCCGACGGCAGCGGTATTGCTGCTGACCTGGGGCTTGCTCGCCATGAGCCTCATCGATGCGGATCATCAGCTGCTGCCCGACGTGTTGGTGTTGCCGCTCTTGTGGCTGGGGTTGATCGTCAACGCCTTCGGCTTTTTCGCCTCGCTCGAAAACGCGCTCTGGGGCGCTGTAGCCGGCTATCTGAGTCTGTGGTCCGTCTATTGGCTGTTCCGGATGGTCACGGGCAAGGAGGGCATGGGGTACGGGGATTTCAAGCTGCTGGCGATGCTCGGCGCGTGGGGCGGCTGGCAGGTTTTGCCGCTGACGATCCTGCTGTCATCGCTCGTTGGTGCCATTCTGGGCACGATCATGCTGCGGCTGAGAAACGCCGACGGTGGAACGCCGATTCCTTTCGGTCCCTACCTGGCGATCGCCGGCTGGATCGCACTTCTCTGGGGCGATCAGATCACGGCGTCCTACCTGCAGTTTGCCGGGTTTCGCTAGCTGGGTTGCAATGGGGCGCCTGGGCGCGTTAGATGGCGCCTTTTAGGCTGGCTGCATTGCATATGAAACCTTGGGTTCTGGGGCTGACCGGCGGGATCGGCAGTGGCAAAAGCGCGGTTGCCACATGCTTTGCCGAGCTTGGCGTGCTTGCCGTCGATGCCGACCAGGTCGCCCGATTCGTGGTGGAGCCCGGCCAGCCGGCGCTGGCCGAGATCGCCGGTCGGTATGGTCCGGACATCCTGCTGGCCGATGGTCGTCTCGATCGTGCGGCGCTTCGGCAGCGCATTTTCCAATCGGCCGAAGAACGCAAGTGGCTCGAGCAGCTACTGCATCCTCTGATAGGTGCCGAAGTTTCGGCGCGACTTGCCCGGGCAGTTTCGCCCTACGCCATTCTCGAATCGCCATTGTTGATCGAATCGGGTCAGTTTCGAACGGTCGATCGCGTGCTGGTGGTCGATGCGCCGGAGGCTCTGCAACTGGCTCGTGCCATGTCGCGGGACGAGGCAGGGGAGGCGCAGATCGCCGCCATCATGCGGACCCAGGCCAGTCGGGACGAGCGGTTGAGACATGCCGACGACGTCCTGGTCAATGACGGTGACCTTGGCTCGCTGCGCGCGAAGGTCGAGCGCTTACATCGATTTTATTTGTCGCTGAAAGGAGAGGCTCGCTAATGCCGTTGCACGTTGAATGCCCTACTTGCGGCGCTCCGGTCGTCTGGGAAGCGCAAAGCAAGTTTCGACCCTTCTGCTCCCATCGGTGTCGCTTGATCGACCTGGGGGCCTGGGCGGCCGAAGAGCATCGGATCCCGGTCGAGGATGCGGTGCCCGATTGGGCGGACGACGAGTCCGGCCCGCAGAGCCACTGACCTACAACGACTCAGTCTTTCCAGGGTGCTTGCAGGTACCGGGTGCGATTGAAGGTTTCCAGCCACTCGGGCCTGAATACCACCAGCGCGGTGACGGCGGTGCCGTTGATGAAGGCCTCGGGGAACATGACGAGCCAGAGATAGCCCCAGAATTGCGACAGCCACGGGGGCATCGGGTAACGGTCATCAAGCAGCAACAGGCCGAGCGAGGCCAGCACGCAACCGAGCGCCGCCAATGCGGCCGGGAAGAATCCGGAGCAGAAGATATAGACGAACAGGTTTCGCGGCTGGGCGCGTTCGACGGCCAGGGCGCAGCATTCCGTCACGATGACCGGAATGAGCACCAGGACCAGGCCGTTGACGCCAATCGCCCAGAGGTCCTGATGACCCGTCGCGAAGAGACCCAATTGGGCAATGAAGGCCGCCAGGATCGCGAGCGGCCAGTCCAGCAGCAACGTGACGGCCGTCAAACCGATGAAGTGGAACGACAGCCCGGAGTCGAAATCGCGGCGGATCAGCCACAGCAGAAATATCGCCAGGGTCGCGCCGAATAGCAGGTGCTGGCGCCGCGTATCGCTGAAGAGTTCAAGCCAGGGCGTGCGCGAGGCCGCCCACGCCAGGGCGAGGGCATAGCAGATCCAGCCTGTCACGAGGCTGAGCGGTGAAAGCAGATGGTCGGCGATCACGGTAATCCCCAGGTGTCTCGGTTGAGACGTCTGTCAAAGCGGCAGGTTCGCCGCGTGCGTCAGGGAGCGGGATTAGGTTGGTCGGTGTGGATGGCTTCGATGGCTGCCAGCAGCGTTTCGGAGAGCTCCACATCAATGCTGGCCAGGTTCTCGTCGAGCTGTTCCAGCGAGGTGGCGCCGATGATGTTGCTGGTGACGAAGGGTTGGCGTGTTACGAAGGCCAAGGCCATCTGCGCCGGGCTTAGCCCATGCTCATGAGCGAGTGCTACGTAGCGCGCGCATGCGGCTTCCGCCTGCGGTTGGCTGTATCGCTTGAAGCGGCTGAACAGGCTGAGGCGAGCCCCTTCGGGGCGTGCGCCCTTGTCGTATTTGCCCGTCAGCATGCCGAATGCAAGCGGTGAGTAGGCCAGCAGACCGCATTGCTCACGGATGGCCATTTCCGCCAGTCCGATTTCGAAGGTGCGGTTGAGCAGGTTGTAGGGATTCTGAATGCTGGCGACGCGTGGCCAGCCACGCGTCTCGGCAAGTCGAAGGTAGGTCGCCAGGCCCCAGGGTGTTTCGTTCGATAGACCGATATGCCGAATCTTGCCGACCCGCACGAGGCCATCGAGCGCCTCGAGGGTGTCTTCAAGTGGCGTGAAGGACTCTTCGTTGTGCTGGTAGCCCAGTCGTCCGAAAAAGTTGGTGCTGCGTTCGGGCCAATGAAGCTGATAGAGATCGATATAGTCAGTGCCGAGGCGGCGCAGGCTGCCCTCGACGGCCTCCTGTAGTTGCCTGCGGTCAAACTTGGGATGGCCGTTGCGGATGTAGTCGATGCCGTTGCCTGGTCCGGCCGCCTTGGTGGCGAGGACCCACTCGTTGCGTGTGCCGCGATTGCGGAAATAGGCGCCGATGATGCGTTCGGTTGCCGTGTAGGTTTCCTGTCGCGGCGGAACGGGATACATCTCGGCGGTATCGACGAAGTTGATGCCGGCCGCCCTGGCGCGATCCATCTGGGCGAATGCCTCCGCCTCGTCGTTCTGCTCGCCCCACGTCATGGTGCCGAGGCAGAGCGCACTGACGGCAAGATCGGTTTGGCCAAGACGGCGCTTTTGCATAGGAACCTCCACGAACGATCGATGGCTAACGATAGCCGGCTAATGGATTTGGCGAAACCCTGGTGATGTCGGCCCGTCGCGCTGTTCAAAGCCATTGATTTGCAGGGATCGGTTGATTTTCTGGGGGAACAGGGCATAATCCCGCGGCTTCGACGGGTCGCCTAGCCCGTCGCTCAGGTAGGGGATGCCTAGCCTACCGAACTCGCCGTAGCGGACGCGCTGACCCGAGCCCCCGACAGTGTCTGTTTCCGGCCGTCCTGGCCTTGCTAGGGCAAGCACCATTCAGTAAGATTCGCCGTCTTATTTTCAGGCGGCCCCTGAGGCTATAACGAATGAAGACTTTTACTGCTAAACCGGAAACCGTAAAGCGCGACTGGTATGTCGTCGACGCTGCCGGTCAGACTCTGGGTCGTCTGGCCACCGAAATTGCCAGCCGCCTGCGTGGCAAGCACAAGCCTGAATACACTCCGCACGTGGACACTGGCGACTACATCGTCGTGATCAATGCCGAGCAGGTTCGTGTCACGGGTGCCAAGACCACTGACAAGATGTACTACTCGCACTCCGGGTTCCCGGGTGGGATCAAGTCGATCAACTTCGAAAAGCTGATCGCACGTGCTCCTGAGCGTGTCATCGAAACCGCGGTGAAGGGCATGCTGCCCAAGAATCCGCTGGGTCGCGACATGTATCGCAAGCTGAAGGTGTACAAGGGTGCCGCTCACCCGCATGCCGCTCAGCAGCCCCAAGAACTCAAGATTTAACGGAATAGTTCATTATGTCGGCGACTCAAAATTACGGCACTGGCCGTCGCAAGACTGCAACCGCTCGGGTGTTCCTGCGTCCGGGTACAGGCAAGATCTCTATCAACAACCGTAATCTCGATCAGTTCTTCGGTCGCGAAACGGCTCGCATGGTTGTCCGTCAGCCGCTCGAGCTGACCGAAACCACCGAGAAGTTCGATGTTTACGTGACCGTTCTGGGCGGCGGCGTGAGCGGACAGGCTGGGGCGATCCGTCACGGCATCACTCGCGCACTGATCGAATACGACGAGAGCTTCCGCAGCTCGCTGCGTCGCGCTGGTTATGTAACGCGCGATGCGCGTGAAGTTGAGCGTAAGAAAGTGGGCCTGCGTAAAGCGCGTAAGCGTCCGCAGTACTCCAAGCGTTAATCGCGATTGCGAAAAAAGCCCGGCCAATGCCGGGCTTTTTTTTGCGTTGTTTTCCGGTCGCCCAATGTCGGTGACGGCTGCCTGAATCGGCCGGCAATTTTGCAATCCATAATGCTCATGCGACAGCGTGTCGCGTGCGCAAGCCCTGTATCTGCGGGTCTCCCGGCCCTTTGTGTCAGGGTATTACCTTGTCAGAAAAGGGGGTTTTCTTTACCATTTGGCGAATTTTTTCGCGGCCTTTTTTCTAGTGGTACATGCCTGCAATGCGGGCCATAAGAAGCTGATGGGAGACGACTTAATGAGCAATGACGGCGTGAATGCTGGCCGGCGTCGCTTCCTGGTAGCCGCTACTTCGGTAGTGGGCGCTGCAGGAGCGGTGGGTGCCGCGGTCCCGTTCGTGGGGTCATGGTTCCCTAGTGCCAAGGCCAAGGCGGCCGGTGCACCGGTGAAGGTAAATATCAGCAAGATCGAGCCGGGCCAGCAGATGATCGCCGAATGGCGTGGTCAGCCGGTGTTCATCGTGCGCCGTACCGAGGAGACGCTGGCGAATCTGGAGAAGCTCGCCGACGTGGTCGCCGATCCGACCTCCGAGGCTTCGGTGCAGCCGTCCTACGTCGATCCTCGTGTTCGTTCCATCAAGCCTGAAATCCTCATTCTGGTAGGGCTCTGTACGCACCTCGGCTGCTCGCCGTCTTTCCGTCCCGAAGTGGCGCCTGCTGATCTCGGCCCCGATTGGCTCGGCGGTTATTTCTGCCCATGCCACGGTTCGAAATACGATCTGGCTGGCCGCGTTTACAAGGCGCAGCCTGCGCCATTGAATCTCCCGGTGCCGCCTCACATGTACGAGACCGACAACGTGGTGATCATCGGTGTTGATCAGGAGAGCGCATGATGAGCAAGTTCATGGAATGGGTTGACGCCCGCTTCCCCGCCACGAAGATGTGGGAAGACCACCTGAGCAAGTATTACGCGCCGAAGAATTTCAACGTTCTGTATTTCTTTGGTTCGCTCGCATTGCTCGTACTGGTCAACCAGATCATTACCGGCATCTGGCTGACCATGAGTTTCGAGCCGTCGGCCGAAGGTGCGTTCGCTTCCGTCGAATACATCATGCGTGATGTGGAGTTTGGCTGGATCATCCGATACCTGCACTCGACGGGCGCCTCTGCGTTCTTCGTCGTCGTGTATCTGCATATGTTCCGTGGCTTGCTCTATGGCTCCTACCAGAAGCCTCGCGAGTTGGTCTGGATCTTCGGCATGATGATCTACCTGGCCCTGATGGCCGAGGCCTTCATGGGCTATCTGTTGCCGTGGGGCCAGATGTCCTACTGGGGCGCCCAGGTGATCATCTCGTTGTTCGGTGCGATCCCGGTGATCGGTGAAGACCTCACCCAGTGGATTCGCGGCGACTACCTGATCTCGGGCATCACCCTGAACCGCTTCTTTGCGCTGCATGTGATCGCGCTGCCCATCGTCTTGCTTGGCCTGGTCGTGCTGCACATTCTCGCCTTGCATGAAGTAGGTTCGAACAACCCGCTGGGTGTGGACATCAAGAAGGCGAAGGATGAGACGGGCAAGCCGCTGGACGGCATTCCGTTCCACCCTTACTACACGGTCAAGGACATCGTCGGTGTCGTCGTCTTCCTGTTCGTGTTCTGTGCGATCGTGTTCTTCTTCCCGGAGATGGGCGGTTACTTCCTTGAGAAGCCCAACTTCGAGATGGCTAACCCGTTCAAGACCCCTGAACATATCGCGCCGGTCTGGTACTTCACGCCGTTCTACGCAATTCTGCGTGCCGTTCCCGACAAGCTTTTGGGTGTCATCGCGATGGGTGCGGCAATCGCTGTGCTGTTCGTGATCCCATGGCTGGATCGCAGCCCCGTCAAATCGATGCGCTACAAGGGCTGGATGAGCAAGCTGGCTTTGCTGGTCTTCTGCGTATCCTTCGTGATTCTCGGCGTTCTCGGCGTTCTGTCACCCACACCTGGTCGTACCTTGCTGTCGCAGGTGTGTACCGTACTGTACTTCGCCTACTTCATTCTGATGCCGTTCTATACAAGGCTCGAGAAGACCAAAGCAGTTCCGGAAAGGGTGATTGGCTGATGAAAAAACAATTGGCTGCATTAATACTGGCAGTGCTTCCGGCGTTCACCTTCGCCGCAGGCGGTCATGGTGTCGAGCTGGATCACGTGGAGATCGACCTGACCGACAAGGCCGCGATGCAGGACGGCCTGAGAACGTTCGCCAACTACTGCATGGGCTGCCATAGCGCCCAGTTCCAGCGGTACGAGCGCGTTGCTGACGATCTGGGCATCCCCCACGAAATCATGATGGAGAATGTCGTGTTCACCGGTGCGAAGATCGGTGATCACATGAAGATCGGCATGAAGCCGGAGGATGGCAAGACCTGGTTCGGTGCGGCGCCACCGGACCTGACCCTGGTTGCCCGGGTACGCGGTACCGATTGGCTGTACTCGTATCTGCGTGCGTTCTACGAGGATCCGACGCGTCCATACGGCGTCAACAATCGCGTGTTCCCGAACGTCGGCATGCCACACGTGCTCGCCCCGCTGCAGGGACGGCAGGTGGTGGGTTGCAAGCAGGTGCAAGTCGTCGAGGATGGACGCAAGCAGTTCGATCCTCTGACGGGAACGCCGATCACGCATGAAGCATGCGACCAGCTGACGGTGCTCCCGAATACGGGAGAGCTGTCCGAGGCGGAGTACGACGAGAAGGTCAAGAATCTGGTTACCTTCCTTGCCTACTCGGCCAATCCGGTCAAGCTCGAAAGCCAGCGCATCGGCACCTATGTGCTGCTGTTCCTTGCCTTCTTCTTCGTATTCGCCTATTTGCTCAAGCGCGAATACTGGAAGGACGTGCACTAACGTACTTCGGTGTCATAAACACGCGCCCAACTGGGCGCGTGTTTTTTTATCGCCAAATCAATGTCCAATCCCTGGCTGGGGTCCCCCCGTTGCCACCATCGAGGAGGTCCTGCGTGGCAGCCGTGAATTGCCTGCGTTGCTACTCCGATCCAGCCGACCATTATTCGCATCGGATTCGTTTGGCCCTTGCCGAAAAGGGTGTGGCCGTCGATATCGTGGATGTCGACCCGTCAGTTGTTTCTCCACGCCTGGCGGAGCTCAACCCCTATTCGACCTTGCCAACCCTGGTGGATCGCGACCTCGTGCTCTACGAGCCGACCGTCGTGATGGAGTATCTCGAAGAACGTTATCCGCATCCGGCGTTACTGCCGGCCTATCCCGTAGCGCGTGCCAATACGAGGTTGCTGGCGCACAGGGTTCAGCGCGATTGGTGCTCCCTCGTCGACCGAATCCAGTCGATGCGCAAGGGGGAGTCTGCGGCCGCGCAGGCGCGAAAGGAGCTGCGCGAAAGCCTGAGTGGTGTGGCGCCCCTGTTCGCGGAGAAACCGTTTTTCCTGAGCGATGAGGTCAGTCTGATCGATTGTTGCCTCTTGCCTATTCTGTGGCGTTTGCCGAGTCTAGGAATCGAGTTGCCCAAAGGCGCCAAGCCGCTCCTCGATTACATGGAGCGCAACTTCGTCCGTGAGCCGTTTCAGGCCAGTCTTTCATCTGCAGAGCGCGCGATGCGCTAAGAGAGGTCCGCCGCATGATTTCCAGTCGTCCCTATCTCGTGCGAGCCCTTTATGAGTGGATCGTGGACAACGACTGCACGCCGCATCTGTTGGTCGATGCGGAATATCCCGGTGTCCAGGTCCCCGACGGCTTCGCAACGGAGGGGCAGATCGTGCTGAACGTATCGCCCAGTGCCGTCCGTGCGCTCGAAATGAAGAACGAGGCGGTAAGCTTCGAGGGTCGATTTGGCGGCGTTTCGCATTCGCTGCATATCCCGTCATCCGCCGTCATGGCGATTTATGCGCGGGAAAACGGGCAGGGGATGGTGTTTGAGACGGAGACTTCGCCGCCGTCGGGCGATCATCCGGGTGGAGCGGAGGGCGAGGGTGCCTCCAAGCCGGCCGGGCGGCCGAGCCTGAAGGTCGTCAAATAGCGGAAGCGGCCTGGCGTCAGTCGATGTACTCGAAGAGTTTGACGATGCGCTGAACGCCGCCGACGCTTTGGGCGATCGATGCGGCGCGGTTGCCTTCTTCCTGCGTCACCAAACCCATCAGGTAGACGATGCCGTTTTCGGTGATGACCTTGATGCGGCTGCCCGGTACGGTGCTGTCGGCCAGCATCTGCGCCTTGATCTTGGTCGTTAGCCAGGTGTCGTTGCTGCGAGCCAGTGCCGATGACGGCGGCAGCACCTGAAGCTCGTTATGGACGCGCTTCACCCGTTGGATCGTACTGGCCACCTTGGCGGCGAGGTCCTTGAGTTCCTGGCGGGGAACCTGGCCGGTCAGCAGCACGACGCCGTTGTAACTGGCGACCACGATATGAGCGTTCTGATCGAGATCGGGATGGGCCTTGGCGATGTTGACCGCGGCCTTGGTCTCGATCAGCGAATCATCGATCTTGCTGCCGATCGTCCGGGTTCCCTGGTTTTGGTCGAGCGGGGCGTCTCGCGTCGCAGTCAATACGGAGCTGCAGCCGGTCAGGGCCAGTAGCGCCGCGACGATCGGGACGAGCGCAAGTTTCAACGGTTTCATTCCTCCCCTCCGAAAAGCTGGTTATCGATCAGGTCGCACAGGCAGTGAATGGTCAGGAGGTGAACCTCCTGGATGCGCGCGGTGCTCTTGGCGGGAACGCGGATCTCGACGTCTTCCGGTAGCAGGAGCGAGGCCATCCCGCCGCCGTTCCGGCCTGTGAGGGCGACGACCGCCATCTCTCGATCGTGGGCCGCCTGGATCGCCTGTATGACGTTGGCCGAGTTGCCACTGGTCGAGATGGCGAGCAGGACGTCACCCGGTCGTCCGAGCGCGCGTATTTGCTTGGAGAAAATCTCGTTGTAGCTGTAATCGTTGGCGATCGAGGTCACGGTCGAGCTATCGGTCGTCAGCGCGATAGCGGGAAGGCTCGGGCGCTCGCGCTCGAAGCGATTCAGCAGCTCCGAGGAAAAATGCTGTGCATCGCCCGCCGATCCACCATTACCACAGGTGAGAATCTTGCCTTCGGACAGAAGCGCGTTGACCATCACCTGGCCCGCCTGCTCGATGAAGGGGGCGAGTACGTTCATCGATTGCTGCTTGGTTTCGATACTGGCTTGGAAGAGCTGTCGAATTCGGGATTGCATATCCATCGTCGGAATAACCCTGTCAGTAGGCGACTGTTGGAACGGATGCGGATGCTGGCGTCTGCCGTGCGCCTCGGGGATTGCCGCCGCGTTAGCTATCGAACGCGTTCTTGATCCACTCGATGGCGGGGTGCTCGGCGATTGGGCCGATAGCGATGACATCGAAGCGACAAGGGCTTTTCGACCAGCGTTTCTCCTGCTGTAGAAAACATTCGGCCGTGTTGATCAGCTTGTGCTGTTTGCGGCGGTCGATGCTGGCAGCCGCCCCGCCCCAGGCGGAGTGGCTGCGGTAGCGAACTTCGACGAATACTACTGTATCGCCATCAAGCATGACCAGATCGAGCTCGCCGGTGCGGGCGAGCCAGTTTCTGGCGATCAGCCGCAGCCCGGCGATTTTCAGGTGCGATAGCGCATGGTCTTCAGCTGTACGACCCTTGCTTTGCCGGTCACCGAACAACATCGACCGTATCCGCTTGCAGCGGTACTGCTTGGCCGTTGCGGAACTGAGCCCACGGCAGATCGCGTTCGACGCGGCGGCCCGGTGTCAGGCTAAGGCTGCCCGACAGGCCATCCAGCTCACTTTCCGGAATGGCGACGAGTTGAGGAAGGCGTGAGGCGAGCAGGTAGGCATCGGCACCCATCGCATAGAGTCGACCCAGGCTGCCGACGGCCGCAGGCCATTGAGCGACTGCCGCCTGTCGCAGCGAATTCTGCGCATCGAGCAGCCAAGGAGTCTCGGCGAAGTAAACGCCCTCGAGGTCCAGGTACTGACTGCGGTTGTCGTTCGCAGCGTGGAGGTGCGAGGTCCCGTAGACGGGGAGGTCTGCAGCGTACTGGAACACAAGGGTCGGCTTGACCTGCTGGGCCTGTTGTGGCGTCGCGGCGAGGAAGAGGAAGTCGGCGTCGCGGCGACGCGACGGCTGGGTATCGAGTTCCTGGCCGGTGGTGGATTCGAGTCGATCGGTCCGTGCCTCGCTGGCGCGCAGGTCAAGCAATTCGGCGATCTGACCGGCCAGTTCGACGGGTTCCGCCAGCGGTTCGGCTGCGATCACGGTTCCCCCCAGCCGGGTCCACTCTTGCTGAAATGCATCAAGGACGCGTGCCCCCCAATCGCCGCGCGGGGCCAGCGCGATCGCGTTACGGTGGCCATCGGCCCAAGCCTGGCGGGCGGCATCACGCGCCTCGTCCTCGGCGGCCAGCCCGAACTGATAGAGCTGCTCGGGGGTGTTTTGGCCGGTATCGCCGTAATTCAGCGCCAGCGTCGGAATCGGCAGCGACGGCCGCTCCGCGAGCTGTTTGACCAGCTCCTTTTCCAGCGGACCGACAACGAGCTGCACCTTGGCGGCTTCGGCGTCACGATAGAAGGCATCCAGCGACGTCAGCCGGCTGCTGTCATACAGCGTGATCTTGGGGAGCGGCTGCACGCCCTGGTCGCGTGCCTGGTAATGCGCGGCCAAAAACCCATCCCTGAGCGCCCGCGCGACGCCTGCCAGCTGTCCGTTCAGCGGCAACAGCAGTGCGATGTGGTTGAGTGGCTCCGCGGCGAGTTCGAGCAGCTTGGCGAGCGGCTCGGGAAGGGTTTTCGCTGCTGGGTGATTGGGATGTTGCTGCCGCCAGGTATTGATGGCGCTCTGCTGCACGCTCAGGGTGCCGGCTTGTTGCACGGTCGCCGCGAGGTTGAGCCAGCCGGCAAGGTCCGCCTCGGCACCAGCCAGATGGGATTGCGGGTCGGGCAGTGCCGAGGCCAGCGCCCAGATGGCTTCATGATTGGCGGTCGCCTGGCTGCCGCCGAGCAGCGGAGCGATGAAAATGCGCTCGCGCAGCGCCTCTATCGGCTGGCCGGCGGCTTCGAGGGCCTTTGCGCGGGTTAGTTGGGAGCGCACTTGTTGCTCTACCGGCAGCTCGGATAGCCGCGCGAACGCCGGATGGTCGAAGGCAGCGACCGCTTGTTCCGGCTTGCCGTCAGCCAGTGCGAGCTCGGCGCCAAGTGTCTGGAAGAATATCTGCTGGGCCGGCGGCAGCTGGGTGACGTCGACCTGGCCGAGGATGTCTCGTGCGTGGGCCAGATCGCCGCGCTGGTAGGCCTGGTCGGCGGCGGCCAGGCGCAAAAGCGCTGCCTCCTCGGGTTCGCTCGTGGCGGCCTGCTCGAGCAACTGCTGAATCGTTGCCTGCGGCGTGCGAGGCAGCTCGCCCAGCGTCGAGGACGGCGAGCTGGCGCACGCTGCGAGAAGAGTCGCCAGGAAAACGATAAGGAATGGGCGCAAGCAAGCCGGCATTGACTGATTCCTGAGGCTGAGACAGATCGGGTTGATTGTACCCATGGCGCCAGGCAGTGGCGCGCAGTCGGGATGATGAAACGGGCTACAATGCGCGTTTTGCGCGAAGGTATCGCTGTGACTGTATCCGACACCGTGAATTCCAGCTTCGGTACGCTCTTCGTCGTGGCGACGCCGATTGGGAATCTCGACGACATCACGGCCCGGGCGTTGCGCATTCTGGGCGAGGTGTCGCTCATCGCGGCCGAAGATACCCGCCATTCGGCGCGCCTTCTCCAGCACTTCGGAATCGGCACGCCACTGGCCGCCTGTCACGAGCACAACGAGCGCGCCGACGGCGGCCGTTTTCTCGCGCGCCTGGCTGCGGGAGAAGACATCGCGTTGATTTCCGATGCCGGGACCCCCTTGATTTCAGATCCCGGTTTTCACCTGGTCAGGCAGGCCAGGGCCGCGGGTGTGCGGGTGACTCCGGTGCCAGGTGCCTGTGCAGCGGTGGCGGCCCTGTCGGCCGCCGGCCTGCCGTCGGATCGCTTCAGCTTCGAGGGCTTCCTGCCCGCCAAGCGTGCGGGCCGTCGCACGCGGCTGGAAACATTGCGCGAAGAGGCGCGGACGATGGTGTTCTACGAAGCCCCCCACCGCATCCTTGAATGCTTGCAGGACATGGCGGAGTTGTTTGGTGCGGAGCGCCAGGCCGTGCTGGCTCGGGAAATCACCAAGACATTCGAGACGATAAAAGGCCTGCCGCTGGCTGAATTGGCCCTCTGGGTCTCGCAGGACGAGAACCAGCAGCGCGGTGAGTGCGTCGTGCTGGTCGCCGGCCATCAGCCCTCATCCGAGGATGAGCTCGATGCCGAGGCGATCAAGGTTCTCGATCTCTTGCTCGCCGAGCTGCCGATCAAGCGAGCCGCCGCACTGGCGGCGCAGATCACGGGGGCGCGCAAGAACCGGCTCTACGAGCTGGCGCTGTCGCGTAAACCGCAGTAACCGGCGTCACCGCGAGGGTTGCTGCCTGTGGATGAGGTCTCTATCCTGTGCGCCGGAGAGTCGATCGGACAGTCGCTGTTTCCTTCGTTCGCGAAGGGAAGGGAGGAAAGTCCGGGCTCCGCAGGGCAGAGTGCCAGGTAACGCCTGGGAGGCGCGAGCCTACGGAAAGTGCCACAGAAAATAACCGCCTAAGCGCTTCGGCGCCGGTAAGGGTGAAAAGGTGCGGTAAGAGCGCACCGCACGGCTGGCAACAGTCCGTGGCTAGGTAAACCCCACTCGGAGCAAGACCAAATAGGGATCCATTGGCGTGGCCCGCGCTGGATCCGGGTAGGTTGCTAGAGGCGGCCAGTGATGGTCGTCGTAGAGGAATGGCTGTCCTCGACAGAACCCGGCTTACAGATCGACTCTCCGACCCCTTCTTTTTTTCTGCTTACCCCGTCGCGTTAGCACAAAACAATCTTTCTCTTAAGGTTTCACTTTAAGTGTGTGCTGCTAGTGCAGGCGCCAGCTTGCAAGTTGTTCGGCGTAACCCTCCTTCCGCTGCCTCCGTTCGTCAAAAACATCGCTAAATCACCGTCGGATAAGGCTTTTCCACCCCCCGTGGCGCCTTGACGGTGTCGTGGGCGCATTTCTATAGTGTGCCCCAGTGGCATGAAGTGGTGAAAAGTGGGTCGTTATGGGCATGGATAGCTAGTTTTCAGGGGAAGCGCAGCCGTGTTTCGCGGAGCAAACGCCATCAGTCTCGACGCCAAAGGGCGCCTCGCGATGCCGAGTCGGTATCGCGATGAGCTCGTTTCGCGTTGCGATGGCCAGCTCATCATCACGATCGATGCCGTCGATCGCTGCCTCTGCATCTATCCGCTGTCCGAATGGGAAGTCATCGAAGCCAAGTTGCGTCAGTTGCCGTCGTTCAGCGAAGAGGCCCGTCGCCTGCAGCGTGTGCTGATCGGCAACGCGGTCGATCTGGAGCTGGATGGCAGCGGCCGGTTGCTGGTGCCGCCGCGGTTGCGGGAATACGCCGGCCTCGATAAGCGGGCAATGCTCGTTGGCCAACTGAACAAATTTCAATTGTGGAACGAGGACGACTGGAACGCGCTTGCCGAGGCGGACCTAGCGGCCATCAAACAACCCGGCGGTCTGCCGGACGAACTGCGCGACCTTATTCTGTGAATCCGAACAGCGAGCTGGCCCATGTCACCGTATTGCTCGACGAAGCCGTCGATGCGCTCGAGGTGCGTCCGGATGGTCGCTATATGGATGGAACCTTCGGTCGAGGAGGGCACAGCCGGCTATTGTTGCGCAGGCTCGGACCTGAAGGGCGCTTGCTGGGATTCGACAAGGACCCGCAAGCCATCGAGACGGGTGAAACGCTGGCGGCCGAAGACGGCCGCTTCGTTATTGTGCAACGCAGCTTTGCCGAGCTGGCCGACGAAGCGCGCCAGCGCGGTTGGATGGGCACGGTAAGCGGCGTGCTGCTGGATCTCGGCGTGTCTTCACCGCAGCTGGACGATCCCTTGCGGGGTTTCAGCTTCACCCATGACGGTCCGCTGGACATGCGGATGGACCCGTCGCGCGGCGTCAGCGTGGCCGAGTGGCTTGCCGGCGCGAGCGAGGACGAAATCACCCACGTCTTGCAGACCTATGGCGAAGAGCGTTTTGCGCGGCGCATGGCCCGGGCGGTTATCCAGCGTCGCGCCGAGCGGCCGTTCGAGCGCACGACCGACCTGTCCGCCGTGCTGGCCCAGGCGAATCCGGCCTGGGAAAAGGGCAAAAACCCGGCGACTCGCGCCTTTCAGGGGCTGCGCATCTTCATCAACGACGAACTGGGCGATCTCGAGCGGGGCCTGGAGGCCGCGCTCGACGTGCTCGACGTGGGCGGGCGGCTGGCGGTCATCAGTTTCCATTCGCTGGAGGATCGTATCGTCAAGCAATTCATGCGGCGCCACGCCAAAGGCGAAGCGGACAAGCTGCCGCGCGATCTGCCGATCATCCCGCCTGCGTTCCAGCCGCGCCTGAAGCTCCTTGGCAAGCCTCGGTATGCCTCGGCCGACGAGGTGAAAGGCAATCCGCGGGCGCGCAGCGCCGTGATGCGCGTTGCGGAGAAGTTGGCATGAAAGCCGCCGCAAGCCTGCCGCGCGGAGCGCTGCTCATGCTGGTTCTGTTCCTGATCGTCCTGGTGTCGGCGATCGGCGTCGCCTATGTCGCGCACTGGAACCGTCAGTTGCTCAACGAGCTGTATTCGGAGCTCAGCACGCGCGACAAGGCGCAGGCCGAATGGGGCCGGCTGATTCTCGAGCAGAGCACCTGGACCGCGCATAGCCGAATCGAAACGCTCGCCCGCGAACAGCTTGGGATGCACGTTCCGCAACCGGCGGACGTCAGGCTGGTGGCGCCATGATCCGTCTTGAAGGCGCGCTTTATCCGTGGCGTTTCCGGGTCGTGCTGGCGCTGCTGGCGGCAATGGTCGGCGCGATCGGCTGGCGCATCGTGGACCTGCAGGTCATCGATCAGGATTTCCTCAAGGAGCAGGGCGATGCGCGCAGCGTGCGGCATATCCCGATCCCGGCACACCGCGGCCTGATGACAGACCGTAACGGCGAGCCGCTGGCCGTCAGTACGCCGGTGAAAACGCTGTGGGCCAATCCGAAGGAGCTGCTTGGCGCCAAGGCGCGCCTGCCGGAGCTGGCCAACGCGCTGGACACCGATCTGGCGGCGCTGTCGAAGCGCCTCGAACAGCAAGCCGAACGGGAGTTCATGTACCTGGAGCGTGGACTGACGCCGGAACAGGGCGAGCAGGTGCTGGCTCTTGGCATCCCCGGCGTTTACGGCCTCGAGGAGTTTCGTCGGTTCTACCCGGCGGGCGAAGTCGCGGCTCACGTGGTCGGCTTCACGGATATCGACGATCGCGGGCGGGAGGGCATGGAGCTCTCCTACGATGAATGGCTGGCGGGCGTGCCGGGCAAGCGGCAGGTGTTGAAGGATCGCCGGGGGCGGCTGATCAAGGATGTCCAGGTCGTCAAGAATGCCAAGGCCGGCAAGCCGTTGGCCCTGTCGATCGACCTGCGGCTGCAATACCTGGCGCATCGCGAGCTGCGAAACGCGCTCGCCGAATTCGGCGCCAAGGCCGGCAGCCTCGTCATGGTCGACGTGAAGACCGGCGAAGTGTTGGCGATGGTCAACCACCCGACGTACAACCCGAACAACCGTAGCAACCTGCAACCGGCCGCAATGCGCAACCGGGCCATGATCGACGTGTTCGAGCCAGGCTCGACGATGAAGCCCTTCTCCATGAGCGCCGCCTTGGCGAGCGGTCGCTGGCAGCCGGACGACAAGGTCGACGTGCATCCGGGTTGGCTGCGCATCGGTCGCTACACCATTCGTGACGTTTCGCGCGTGAAAGATGGCGTGCTGGACCTGACCGGCATTCTCATCAAGTCGAGCAACGTCGGCATGAGCAAGATCGCCTTCGATATCGGCGGCGAGGCCATCTATTCGGTCATGCAGCGTGTCGGCCTGGGGCAAGGCACGGGGCTCGGCTTTCCCGGTGAACGGGTCGGAAAGCTGCCCAACCACCGCGAATGGCGTAAGGCGGAGACGGCCACGCTGTCTTACGGCTACGGCCTGTCGGTGACCGCGGTTCAACTGGCCCATGCCTACTCCGTGCTCGCCAACGACGGGCAGAGCGTGCCGCTTTCGCTCTTGCGCCTGGAGAACGCGCCGGAGCCTACCCAGGTGATGTCCAAGGACGTCGCCGAGACGCTGCAAGGCATGCTGCAACAAGTGGTCGAAGCGCCCGGCGGCGTCTATCGGGCCCAGGTACCCGGCTATCACGTGGCCGGCAAGAGCGGCACGGCACGCAAGGCGTCGGTCGGCTCCAAGGGTTACACCGAACATGCCTATCGCTCGATGTTCGCCGGCTTCGCCCCGATGAGCGATCCGCGCATCGCGCTGGTCGTGGTCATCGATGAACCGAGCAAGGGCGGCTACTACGGTGGTCTGGTCTCGGCGCCGGTGTTCTCGAAGGTGATGGCGGGTGCGCTGCGCTTGATGAACATCGCGCCCGACAACCTGCCCCCGCCGGCCGAGACGCAAACGGTCGCACTGCCGGAAGCCAAAGGAGGGCGCAGCTGATGCCGATGCCGCTGAATCAGTTGCTGCCGCAAGCGGAAAGCGACGTGTTGATCCGGGAACTGACGCTGGATAGCCGCAAGGTCAGGCCGGGCGATCTGTTCCTGGCGGTGCCCGGCACCCAGCAGGACGGCCGCGTGCATATTGCCGACGCCCTGGCACGCGGGGCCGCTGCCGTCGCCTACGAAGCCGAAGGGGCGGACGTCCCGCGTGACGACGTGGCCGCGCTGATACCGGTGCGCCGGTTGGCAGGCCAGCTGTCGGCGATCGCTGGCCGCTTCTATGGTGAGCCGAGCCGTAGCTTGCGGCTCGTCGGCGTGACCGGAACCAACGGAAAGACCAGCGTAAGCCAGCTTGTCGCCCAGGCGCTGGGCCAGCTCGGCGAGCGCTGCGGCATCATCGGCACGCTTGGCACCGGGTTCTATGGCGAACTCGCACAAGGGCGTCACACCACGCCGGATGCCATAGGCGTCCAGGCGACGCTCGCCGGCCTGAAAGCCGAGGGCGCGCGCGCGGTGGCCATGGAGGTGTCTTCGCACGGTCTCGAGCAGGGCCGCGTCGCGGCGCTCAATTTCATGGTCGCGGTGTTCACCAACCTCTCGCGCGACCATCTCGATTATCACGGCACCATGCAAGCCTACGCCGCGGCCAAGAGCCGGTTGTTCGAAATGCCCGGCTTGCGCGCCCGGGTCATCAACCTCGACGACGCCTTCGGCCGCGAGCTGGCCGGTCGCGATGCCGAGGGACGGCTGATCACCTACAGCCTCGAGCGGACCGACGCGCATTTCCACTGCACCGCCATCACGCTCGGCGACGATGGCATCCAGGCCCGCCTGGTGACGCCGCAGGGCGAGCGCGCCTTGCGCAGCCGCCTGATCGGTCGCTTCAACCTGAGCAACGTACTGGCCGCTGTATGCGCCTTGATCGGAATGGGCTATCCGCAGGACGAAATCCTCGCGGTTCTGCCCGCCCTGCAGGGCCCCGAGGGGCGCATGCAGCGGCTCGGCGGAGAGGGCAAGCCGCTCGTCGTCATCGACTATGCGCATACCCCCGACGCCCTCGACAAGGTGTTGCAGGCGCTGCGGCCGCATGTCCAGCGCGAGCTGCGCTGCGTGTTCGGGTGTGGCGGCGATCGTGATCGCGGCAAGCGACCGCTCATGGGCGCCGTAGCCGAGCGCCTGGCTGATCGTCTGTTCATCACCGACGACAATCCGCGCGGCGAACGGCCCGCCAGCATCCTGGACGACATCCGCGCAGGCCTCTCCAGCCCGGCGGACGCCCGGCTCGTCGAAGGGCGCGCCCAGGCCATCGCCGAAGCGATCGGCACCGCGGCTGCCGGTGATGTGGTGCTGCTCGCTGGAAAGGGTCACGAGGACTATCAGGAGGTCGAGGGCGTGAGGCATCCGTTTTCCGATATCGAAGAGGCCCGTCGGGCGCTCGCGTCCTGGGGGAAGGACCATGCTTGAAGCCTGGCAGCTCAGCCATGTCGCCGGCCCGCTCGGTGGCCGTTTGGCCGGTACCGATGCCACGTTCACGGCGGTCGGAACGGACAGCCGGACCGTTCGCCCGGGCGACCTGTTCGTCGCCCTGACGGGGCCGCGCTTCGATGGCCATGACTATCTGGCCGACGTCGCGAGCAAGGGCGCGGTAGCGGCGCTGGTCGAGCGCGCCTGCCCGGAGGTCGCCATCGCGCAGCTGGTGGTGCCGGATACGCGCGTGGCGCTCGGCCAGTTGGGTGCGTTGAATCGCGATGCGTTCGCCGGGTCGATCGCCGCCATCACCGGCTCGAGTGGCAAGACCAGCGTGAAGGAACTGCTGGCGAGCATCCTGCGCGCTGCATTTGGCGAGCGGACGGTACTCGCGACGCGTGGCAATCTGAACAACGAGCTCGGCGTGCCCCTGACGTTGCTCGAGCTTGCGCCAACGCACCGCGCGGCGGTGATCGAACTCGGCGCATCACGCGTTGGCGAGATCGCCTACACCGTCGGGCTGACCCGCCCGCACGTGGCGCTCATCAATAACGCCGGTAGCGCCCACGTCGGCGAATTCGGCGGGCCGGAGAAGATCGTCGAAGCCAAGGGCGAGATTCTCGACGGCCTGGCCGCCGATGGCGTCGCGGTGTTGAACCGGGATGACCCGGCGTTCGATACCTGGAAAGCCCGCGCGGGCGGCCGAAAGCTCGTGAGCTTCGGCCTGGAGAGCCCGCTGGCCGACTTCTACGCCGGGTCCATCGCCTATGACCTGCGCGGCTGCCCGAACTTCACGCTCATGGGCTCGGCCGGCTCCGCGCGCGTCCAGCTCAACCTGCTGGGTCGGCACAACGTCGCCAATGCGCTGGCCGCGGCCGCCGCCGCCCATGCGCTGAACGTGTCGATCGACCATATCGTCAGCGGGCTCGAGTCGCTCCAGCCTGTCAAAGGGCGTGCCGTGGCCGAGATGACAGCCGGTGGCGTGCGCCTGATCGATGACAGCTACAACGCCAATCCCGCTTCGATGTGCGCAGCGGTCGATGTGCTCGCCGGATTCACCGGGCGCCGCGTGTTGGCGCTGGGCGACATGGGCGAACTGGGTGAATGGGCCGAGCAGGGCCACCGTGACGTCGGCGCCTACGCCACGGGCAAGGTCGATGCGCTCTATGCCGTCGGTCCGCTGATGCGCCATGCGGTCGAGGCGTTCGGAGCCGGCGGTCGCCATTTCACCGATCAATCGATGCTGATCGCCGCGCTCCAAGCCGAGCGGGGCGCTACCACCATTCTCGTCAAAGGCTCTCGGAGCGCTGCCATGGACAAGGTCGTTGCCGCCCTGCGCACGCCAGTCGCGGAGAAAGACTGATGCTCTTGTTGCTGGCCGGTTACCTACAGCAATTTCACACCGGGTTCTCGGTGTTCCAGTACCTGACCCTGCGCGGCATTCTCGGCGTGCTGACGGCGCTCGCGTTGGCGCTCTGCCTCGGCCCCTGGATGATCCGCACGCTCCAGATTCGCCAGATCGGCCAGGCCGTCCGCAATGACGGCCCGCAATCGCATCTGTCGAAAAAGGGCACGCCGACGATGGGCGGCGCGCTCATCCTCTCCGCGATCACCATCAGCACCTTGCTCTGGGCCGACCTGTCCAACCGCTACGTCTGGGTGGTGCTGGCGGTGACGCTGCTGTTCGGCGCCATCGGCTGGGTCGACGACTACCGCAAGGTGATCGAGAAGAACTCGCGGGGCCTTCCGAGTCGCTGGAAATACTTCTGGCAATCGGTGTTCGGCCTGGCGGCAGCCATCTTCCTTTATATGACCGCCGAGGCACCGGTCGAGACGACCTTCATCGTGCCGCTGCTCAAGACCGTGGAAGTCCAGCTCGGCCTTGGGTTCATCGTGCTGACCTACTTCGTGATCGTCGGATCGAGCAATGCGGTCAACCTCACCGACGGCCTCGACGGCCTGGCCATTCTGCCGACGGTGATGGTCGGCGGTGCGCTCGGCATCTTCTGTTACCTGTCCGGCAACGCCAATTTCTCGGACTACCTGCTGATCCCGTACGTCGCCGGCGCGGGCGAGCTGATCGTTTTCTGCGGCGCCCTGATCGGCGCCGGGCTGGGCTTCCTCTGGTTCAACACCTACCCGGCGCAGGTCTTCATGGGCGATGTCGGCGCGCTGGCGCTGGGCGCGGCACTGGGCACCATCGCCGTGATCGTCCGCCAGGAGATCGTGCTGTTCATCATGGGCGGCGTCTTCGTCATGGAGACCCTCTCGGTGATGATCCAGGTCGCGTCGTTCAAGCTGACCGGCAAGCGCGTGTTCCGTATGGCGCCGATCCACCACCATTTCGAACTCAAGGGCTGGCCTGAGCCGCGCGTGATCGTCCGTTTCTGGATCATCACCGTGATTCTCGTCCTGGTCGGCCTTGCCACCCTGAAGCTGAGGTAACAGAGCGTGCTGATCGCATCCGACCAGTTCCGCATCGTCGTCGGGCTCGGCAAGAGCGGGATGTCGCTGGTTCGCCATCTGGCGGATCGCGGCTTGCCGTTCGCCGTGGCCGACACGCGTGCGAATCCGCCGGAACTGGCGACCCTGCGGCGTGATTTTCCGCAGGTCGAGGTTCGGTGCGGCGAGCTGGATGCCGACTTCCTGGCGCGTGCATCGGAGCTTCTGGTCAGCCCGGGGCTGGCGCTCAGCACGCGCGCGATCGCCGAGGCGGCCGCGCGCGGCGTGGCGATTTCAGGCGACATTCAGTTGTTCGCGCGCTTGGCCAAGGCGCCGATCGTGGCGATCACCGGCTCCAACGCCAAGAGCACCGTGACGACACTGGTCGGCGAGATGGCGCGTGCCGCCGGACGCCGGGTCGCGGTTGGCGGCAACCTCGGCACGCCGGCGCTGGATCTGCTGGCCGACGACGTCGAGCTGTATGTCGTCGAGCTATCGAGCTTCCAGCTGGAAACCACCGAGCTGCTGAATGCCGAAGTCGCGACCTGCCTGAACATCAGTGAAGACCACATGGATCGCTACAGCGGCTTGCCGGCCTACCATCAGGCCAAGCACCGCATCTTCCGCGGTGCGCGGCAGGTGGTGATCAACCGCGACGATCGGCTCAGCCGCCCGTTGCTCAGCGAGGAGGTGCCGGTCTGGTCGTTCGGTCTGGGCAAGCCGGATTTTCGCGGCTTCGGCCTGATCCAGGAGGGTGGCGAAGCTCACCTGGCGTTCCAGTTCGAGCCCTTGATGCCGGCGCGCGCCCTGCGCATGCGCGGCGCGCATAACCAGAGCAATGCCCTGGCCGCGCTCGCACTCGGCCATGCCGTCGGCCTGCCGTTCGAGCCCATGCTGGAAACGCTGCGCACCTTCGCTGGCCTGCCGCATCGCTGCCAGTGGGTGGGCGAGCACCAGGGCGTCGCCTTTTACGATGACTCCAAGGCCACCAACGTCGGTGCCGCGCTTGCGGCGATCGAGGGGTTGGGTGCCGATATCGCCGGCCGCCTGGTGCTGATCGCCGGCGGTGATGGCAAGGGTGCCGATTTCGCTCCGCTGCAGCCGGCGGTGTCGCGTCATTGCCGCGCGCTGGTGCTGCTCGGTCGCGACGCGGACAAGCTGGAGCGCGCGCTCGCCGGCGCGGCCCCGGTGATTCGCGTGGCCACCCTCGAGGAGGCCGTTCGTGCAGCTGCCGAGCAGGCGCAACCCGGCGATGCCGTGCTGCTGTCCCCGGCCTGCGCGAGCCTGGACATGTTCGCCAACTTCGAAGAACGCGGCCGGTTGTTCGCGGCGGCGGTGGGAGAGCTCGCATGATGCTTCGTGCGCTGCTGACTCGCCCGTCGCCCCTGTTCGGTCATCGCGGCATCGATCTGGATTTCCCGATGCTTGCCGGTTGCCTCGGCCTGCTCGGTCTCGGGTTGGTGATGATCACCTCCGCGTCGTCGGAAGTGGCGGCGGTCAATGCCGGGACGCCGCTGTATCACATGATTCGTCACCTCATCTATATCGCCCTGGGCCTGGCCGCCGCCGGCATCGTGCTGCTGGTGCCGCTCAAGACCTGGCAGCAGTTCGACTGGGCGCTTCTGCTCGGCGCCGTGGCGCTGCTGATCCTGGTGCTGATTCCGGGCATTGGCCGCGAGGTGAACGGATCGAGCCGCTGGATCGGCTTCGGCGCCTTCAACGTCCAGCCGTCGGAGCTGGCCAAGCTGTTCGTGGTCGTCTACCTCTCGGGGTACCTGGTGCGCCGACAGGCTGAAGTCCGCGAAAGCTGGGCCGGCTTCTTCAAGCCCTTCGTGGTGCTCATTCCCATGGCCGGGTTGCTGCTGCTCGAGCCGGACTTCGGCGCCACCGTGGTGATGATGGGGTCGGCTGCCGCGATGCTGTTCCTGGGTGGCGTGGGCTTGTTCCGTTTCGGCCTGATGGTCGTCCTCGCGGTGGGTGCGGTGTTCGTGCTGGTGCAGACCCAGGAGTACCGCCTGCAGCGCCTGATCACCTTCACCGATCCCTGGGCCGACCAGTATGGCGCGGGTTACCAGCTGACCCAGGCGCTGATCGCCTTCGGGCGCGGCGAATGGTTCGGCGTCGGGCTGGGCAACAGTGTGCAGAAGCAGTTCTACCTGCCCGAAGCACACACCGATTTCGTCTTTTCGGTGCTCGCTGAAGAGCTCGGCATGGTGGGTGCGCTGGCGACCGTGGCGCTCTTCGCCTTCGTTGGCGTGCGGGCCCTCTACATCGGCCTCTGGGCGGAGAAGGCCCGGCTGTTCTTTGGCGCCTATGTCGCCTGGGGCTTGGCGTTCCTGTGGATCGGCCAGTTCCTGATCAACATCGGCGTGAACATCGGCTTGCTGCCGACCAAGGGGCTGACCCTGCCGTTCCTAAGTTATGGCGGCAGCTCGCTGGTCATTACCTGCGTCAGCATGGCGTTGCTGCTGCGTATCGAATGGGAAAGCCGCGCGACGCTTGGCAGCGAAGATGCCGACTTCGCCGAGGCCGATTTCCTCGACGAGGAGCCAGCCCATGCGCGGTAACGTTCTGATCATGGCCGGTGGAACCGGCGGGCATGTGTTCCCGGCGCTGGCCTGTGCCAAGGAGTTCACGGCGCGCGGCTATACCGTGCATTGGCTCGGAACGGCCCGTGGGATCGAGGCGGAGCTGGTACCGGCGGCTGGTCTCATTCTGCACACCATCGGTATGACGGGCGTGCGTGGCAAAGGCGTCGCGGCGCTGATCAAGGCGCCGATGACACTGCTGATGTCGCTGCGCGAGGCGCAGAAGGTGCTCCGTGAGGTGCGTCCGGTCTGCGTGCTTGGGCTTGGCGGCTATGTCACCGGGCCTGGCGGTCTGGCGGCGAAGCTGGCGGGTATTCCGCTGGTGATCCATGAGCAGAACGCGGTGGCGGGTACGGCCAATCGCCTGCTCGCACCCTTGGCGGCGCGTGTGTGCGAAGCCTTCCCGGACACCTTCAAGCCCGGCGCCAAGCGGCTGACTACCGGCAATCCCGTTCGGGAAGAGCTGTTCCTCGAGACGCCGCGCGAGCCGCTTGCCGGTCGCCGGCCGCGCCTGCTGGTGCTGGGGGGCAGCCTGGGCGCCGAGCCGTTGAACAAGCTGCTCCCTGCCGCGCTGGGCCGGCTGGACGCGGCGCTGCGGCCGGAGGTTTTCCATCAGGCCGGCAAGTTGCACGCCGAGCTGACCGAGCAGCGTTATGCCGACGCGCAGGTCGCCGCGCAGGTCGCGCCGTTCATCACCGACATGGCTCGCGCCTACGCCTGGGCCGATCTCGTGGTCTGCCGGGCAGGTGCCCTGACCGTGAGCGAGATCGCCGCCGCTGGCCTGCCGGCCTTCCTGGTGCCGCTGCCGCATGCCATCGACGATCACCAGACACAGAACGCCAGGTACCTCGCCTCGGAAGGTGCGGCCATCGTGCTGCCGCAGGCCACGACCGACGAGACGATCCTGGCCACGGAGCTTAGCGAACTGATGAAACACCCGGAGAAACTCAAGACCATGGGCGCCATCGCCCGCCGCCTCGCGCATCCGGACGCGACGCGTCGAGTGGTCGACATCTGCCAGGAGGTGGCGCATGGCTAAGTCGCCCGCCGCGGTCAAGGCCGAAGTACGGCGCATGCGCCGCATCCGCCGTATCCATTTCGTCGGCATCGGCGGCGTCGGCATGTGCGGCATCGCCGAGGTGCTGCTGAACCTCGGCTATGAAGTGTCCGGCTCCGATCTCAAATCATCGGCCACCACCGAGCGGCTGGAGAGCTTCGGCGCAACCGTGCACCTCGGGCACAGCGCCGACAATGTCGAGGGCGCAGACGTGCTGGTCGTCTCGAGCGCGGTCAATGCCTCCAATCCCGAGGTCGCCGCGGCGCTCGAGCAACGTATTCCGGTGGTCCCGCGCGCTGAAATGCTGGCCGAGCTGATGCGCTACCGCCATGGCATCGCGGTGGCTGGCACCCACGGCAAGACCACCACCACCAGCCTGCTGGCATCGGTGTTCGCCGCCGGCGGGCTGGACCCGACCTTCGTCATCGGCGGGCGACTCAACGCGGCCGGCACCAACGCGCAACTTGGCAGCAGTCGCTACCTGATCGCCGAAGCGGACGAGAGCGACGCCAGCTTCCTGCATCTGCAGCCGATGGTGGCGGTCGTCACCAACATCGACGCCGATCACATGAGCACGTACGGCGGCGACTTCGGCAAGCTGAAGAAGACCTTCGTCGAGTTCCTGCACAACCTGCCGTTCTATGGCCTGGCCGTGCTCTGCGTCGACGATCCGGTCGTCCGTGAGCTGCTGCCGCAGATCGGCCGGCCGACGACCACGTACGGCTTCAGCGAAGACGCCGATATCCGCGCCATCAACGTGCGCCAGGAAGGCATGCGCACCTATTTCACGGTGCTGCGGCCCGGCCAGGCACCGCTCGATGTCTCGGTGAACATGCCTGGCGACCACAACGTCCTCAATGCCCTGGCCACCATCGCCATCGCCGGCGACGAAGGCATTGCCGACGAGGCCATCGTCCAGGGGCTGTCGGGCTTCCAGGGCGTGGGTCGCCGCTTCCAGGTGTATGGCGAATTGCCGGTCGAGGGTGGCAGCGCCATGCTGGTCGACGACTACGGCCACCACCCGCGAGAAGTCGCGGCGGTGATCAAGGCGATTCGCGGCGGCTGGCCCGAGCGCCGCCTGGTGATGGTGTACCAACCACATCGCTTCAGCCGCACGCGCGATCTCTACGAAGACTTCGTCCAGGTGCTGGCCGATGCCAACGTGCTGCTGCTGATGGAGGTCTACCCCGCCGGCGAAGATCCGGTGCCGGGCGCGGACAGCCGCAACCTCTGCCATAGCATTCGCCAGCGCGGCCAGCTCGACCCGATCTACGTCGAGCGCGGCGCCGATCTGGCGCCGGTCCTGCGTCCGCTGCTACGCGCCGGCGACATCCTGTTGTGCCAGGGTGCCGGTGACATCGGCGGCCTGGCGCCGCAGCTGCTCAAGAACCCCCTGTTTGGCAGCGAACGCGCTGCGAGGAAAGGCTGATGGACGCGCTGAAATCCACTCGCGATCCCCAGGCATTCGGCCGCGTCGCCGTGCTGTTCGGCGGGCACAGCGCCGAGCGCGAGGTGTCGCTCAAATCCGGCGCGGCGGTGCTCGAAGCGCTGCATGCGGCCAAGGTCGACGCCTTTGGCATCGATGTCGGCGATGACTTTCTCGTGCGGCTGACCCAGGAACGGATCGACCGTGCCTTCATCGTGCTGCACGGGCGCGGCGGCGAGGACGGCAGCATGCAGGGCCTGCTCGAGTGCGCGGGCATTCCCTACACCGGCAGCGGCGTACTGGCTTCGGCGCTGGCGATGGACAAGCTGCGCACCAAGCAGGTCTGGCAGAGCCTCGGCCTGCCGACTCCGCGCCATGCCGTGCTGGCGAGCGAGGCCGATTGCAAGGCCGCGGCCGAGGCGCTCGGCTTCCCGCTGATCGTCAAACCGGCGCATGAGGGCTCCAGCATCGGCATGGCGAAGGTGGAAGGGCTCGCCGAACTGATCGCGGCCTGGCGGGCAGCGAGCGCCTATGACGCGCAGGTGCTGGTCGAGCAATGGATCCAGGGCCCGGAGTTCACGGTCGCCATGCTGCGCGGGCAGATACTGCCGCCGATCGGCCTGGGCACGCCGCACACCTTCTACGACTACGACGCGAAGTACCTGGCGTCGGATACGCAGTACCGCATTCCCTGCGGGTTGGACGAGGCCAAGCGGCTCGAACTCGAGTCGCTGTCAGCGCGCGCCTGCGAGGCGGTTGGCGTTCAGGGGTGGGCACGGGTCGATGTCATGCAGGACGCCGAAGGGCGGTTCTGGCTGCTCGAGGTGAACACGGTGCCGGGCATGACCGACCACAGCCTGGTGCCGATGGCGGCCCGTGCGGCCGGTCTGGATTTCCCGCAGCTGGCCCTGGCGATTCTCGAAGACAGCCTCGAGGCAAGGGTCTGACATGGGCGCCATGCTTCGTCATTCGCAACCGCTGGGTCGCACACCGCTGCGCAAGCCGACCGCGCCGCGCGGGGCCAGCCGTCCGGTGGTCCGCGAGCCGCTGTCGGCACGCCTTCCGCGGCCGAGCCTCGCTGGCATCAAGCGCTTCGCCTGGCCGGTGCTGCTGGCAGGGCTCGTGATCGGCGGTTACGAGCTCGGCAAATACCTGTTGCCCTATGCCGACCGGCCGATCAGCAAGATCAGCGTTCAGGGCGAGCTGGCCTATGTCACGCGCGATTCGGTGCAGGCGCACATTGCACCGTTCGTCGAGGCGAGCTTCTTTACGGTTGATCTTGACGGCCTTCGCCACGATCTGGAGCAGATGCCCTGGATCGCGCATGCGCAGGTCCGGCGTGTGTGGCCGGACCAGATCGTCATCCGGCTGGACGAGCAATTACCCATCGCCCGCTGGGGTGAGGAGTCGCTTTTGAATAACAAAGGCCAGGCATTCGCGCCGAATGAACTGACCAATTATGAACACCTGCCGCAACTGCAAGGTCCGAAGCGGGCCCAGCAGCGGGTCATGCAGCAGTACCAGATGCTGAGTCAGATGCTGCGCCCGCTGGGGTTCTCCATTGCCCGCCTGGAATTGCGCGACCGAGGAAGCTGGTTCCTGACCACCGATCGCGGCATCGAGCTGCTGCTGGGACGCGATCGCCTCGTCGACAAGATCCGTCGCTTCGGCGCCATCTACGAAAAAGCGCTCAAGGACCAGGTGGACAACATCGCCCGGGTCGACCTGCGCTACCCCAACGGCCTGGCCGTTGGCTGGCGCGAGCCGATCCCGGCGGCGCCGGAAACCACCGTCGCCGCCAAGAATTGAGGACAGAGAAGACATGGCAAGCGTGCAAAGCGGCAAGATGATCGTCGGTCTGGACATCGGCACCTCCAAGGTGGTGGCGCTGGTGGGCGAGGTGACCGCCGATGGCGAGTTGGAGATCGTAGGTATCGGTACCCACCCGTCCCGCGGCCTGAAGAAAGGCGTCGTGGTCAACATCGAATCGACGGTGCAGTCGATCCAGCGCGCCATCGAGGAAGCGCAGCTGATGGCCGGTTGCCGTATCCACTCGGCGTTCGTCGGCCTCGCTGGCAATCACATCCGCAGCCTGAACTCGCACGGCATCGTCGCCATTCGCGATCGCGAAGTGAGCACCGCCGACCTCGAGCGCGTACTCGATGCCGCTCAGGCGGTCGCCATCCCGTCGGACCAGCGTGTGCTGCACACCCTGCCCCAGGATTACGTGATCGATAACCAGGAGGGCGTGCGCGAGCCGCTCGGCATGTCCGGCGTACGGCTCGAGGCGAAGGTGCATGTGGTGACCTGTGCGGTGAATGCCGCGCAGAACATCGAGAAATGCGTGCGCCGGTGCGGGCTCGAGGTCGACGACATCATCCTCGAGCAGCTCGCCTCGGCGCATGCGGTGCTCACCGACGACGAGAAGGAGCTGGGCGTCTGCCTGGTGGACATCGGCGGGGGTACCACCGATATCTGCATCTTCACCGAGGGTGCCATTCGCCACACGGCGGTGATTCCGATCGCCGGTGATCAGGTGACCAACGACATCGCCATGGCCTTGCGCACGCCGACCCAGTACGCCGAAGAAATCAAGATCCGCTACGCCTGCGCGCTGGCGAAGCTGGCAGGCGCCGGCGAGACGATCAAGGTACCGAGCGTCGGTGACCGTCCGCCGCGTGAACTGTCCCGTCAGGCGCTCGCCGAAGTCGTCGAGCCGCGCTACGACGAACTGTTCACCCTGATCCAGGCCGAGCTGCGTCGCAGCGGTTACGAAGATCTGATCCCGGCGGGCATCGTGCTCACCGGCGGCACGGCCAAGATGGAAGGCGCGATTGACCTCGCCGAGGAAATCTTCCACATGCCGGTTCGCCTGGGCGCACCGCAAAACATCAAGGGCCTGACCGATGTGGTCCGCAACCCGATCTATTCAACCGGTGTCGGCCTGCTGCTGTATGGGCTGCACAAGCAATCCGACGGCATCTCGCTGTCCGGTTCGAGCCAGTACGGCGACGAAACCAAACCATCTGTCCTGGAACGGCTGAAAGGCTGGGTCCAGGGCAATTTCTGAGCACCACGCAGTAACCAAAACTAGAAAGTACTGAAAGGAGAGAGGGAAATGTTCGAGCTCGTAGATCAGACCCCGCAAAGCGCAGTGATCAAGGTCATCGGCGTTGGCGGAGGCGGCGGCAATGCCGTCAACCACATGGTGCGCAACAGCGTGGAAGGCGTTGAATTCATCTGCGCCAACACCGATGCCCAGGCCTTGAAAAAGGTCGAGGTACGCACCGTATTGCAGCTGGGTTCCGGCATCACCAAGGGTCTGGGTGCCGGTACCAATCCTGAAATCGGCCGTCAGGCCGCCATGGAAGACCGCGAGCGCATCGCCGAAGTGCTGCAGGGCGCCGACATGGTCTTCATCACCACCGGCATGGGTGGCGGTACCGGCACCGGCGCGGCGCCGATCATCGCCTCGGTCGCCAAGGAAATGGGCATTCTCACCGTCGCCGTGGTGACCCGTCCGTTCCCCTTCGAAGGCCGCCGCCGCATGCAGGTCGCCGACGAGGGTATCCGCGCGCTGTCCGAGTGCGTCGACTCGCTGATCACCATCCCCAACGAGAAGCTGCTGACCATCCTCGGCAAGGAAGCGAGCCTGCTGTCCGCCTTCGCCAAGGCTGACGATGTACTGGCAGGCGCCGTGCGCGGCATCTCCGACATCATGCAGCGTCCGGGCCTGATGAACGTCGACTTCGCCGACGTGAAGACCGTCATGGGCGAAATGGGCATGGCCATGATGGGCACCGGCTGCGCCAGCGGTCCGAACCGTGCGCGCGAAGCCACCGAGGCGGCCATTCGCAACCCGCTGCTCGAGGACGTCAATCTGCAAGGCGCCCGCGGCATCCTGGTCAACATCACCGCGGGCCTGGACCTGTCGCTGGGCGAATACGCCGCAGTCGGCGAGATCATCGAGGCGTTCGCATCCGAGCATGCGACGGTCAAGGTTGGTGCAGTCATCGACGCGGACATGCGTGACGAGCTGCATGTGACGGTGGTCGCCACAGGTCTCAACTCGCGTACCGACAAGCCCGTCAAGGTGGTGGATAACACCGTCCAGCCGGCCCCGGTTGCCGTTCCGGCGGCGGCCGCGAAGACCGAGCAGGCGGCCGTCAACTACCGCGACCTGGAGCGTCCGACCGTGATGCGCAACCAGGGCCACGGCACGGCGGCGGCAACCAAGATGAACCCCCAGGAAGACCTGGATTACCTCGATATCCCGGCCTTCCTGCGTCGTCAGGCTGATTGAGCGAGGTAATCAAAGGGATAGCTGTGATTTGTATTCAGTAAAGGGGGCATCTGCTATGATCGCCCTCAATTGTTGAAAACAATTCGCAACTAGTGCTATAGCGAAGTTAAGCCATGATCAGACAACGCACCTTGAAAAACACCATCCGCGCGACCGGCGTGGGCCTGCATTCGGGCGAGAAGGTTTACCTCACGCTCAAGCCCGCACCGGTCGATACGGGGATCGTGTTCTGCCGCACGGACCTGCAGCCGCCGGTCGAGATTCCCGCGCGCGCCGAAAACGTCGGGGAAACCACGATGTCGACGACGCTGGTCAACGGTGACGTCAAGGTCGATACCGTCGAGCATCTGCTGTCGGCGATGGCCGGGCTGGGCATCGACAATGCCTACGTCGAGCTTTCCGCCTCGGAAGTGCCGATCATGGATGGCAGCGCAGGCCCTTTCGTGTTCCTGATTCAATCGGCCGGCTTGCAGGAGCAGGAAGCCCACAAGAAGTTCATTCGCATCAAGCGGGAAGTCACCGTCGAGGAAGGCGACAAGCGCGCCACGTTCCTTCCTTTCGATGGCTTCAAGGTGACGTTCGAGATCGATTTCGATCACCCTGTTTTCAAGGGTCGAACCCAGAATGCCAGCGTCGACTTTTCCAGCACGTCGTTCGTGAAGGAAGTCAGCCGCGCGCGGACCTTCGGTTTCATGCGTGACATCGAGTTCCTGCGTTCGCACAACCTGGCCCTGGGTGGCAGCGTCGACAACGCGATCGTCGTGGACGAGAACCGCGTGCTCAACGAGGACGGCCTCCGGTATGAGGACGAGTTCGTCAAGCACAAGATTCTCGACGCCATCGGCGATCTGTATCTGCTGGGCAATAGCCTGATCGGCGAATTCCGCGGCTTCAAATCTGGTCACGCCCTGAACAATCGTCTGCTTCGTACCTTGATGGAGCAGCGCGATGCCTGGGAAGTGGTGACCTTTGACGACCCACAGACCGCACCGATCTCCTATATGCGCCCGGTAGCGGCCGGCTAGCAGTAACTCTCCTTTCCTGTTTCAAGGCCACCTTCGGGTGGCCTTTTTTTCATGCGGGTTTCGACTCAGGCCATGCCGTCGAGCAGGCCTGCCATGTCGTCGGCGTGCTCTTCTTCCTGGGCGAGGATGTCTTCGAAGATCCGCCGGGTGGTCGGGTCCTTGTCGCCGAGGTACTGGACGATCTCACGGTAACTGTCGATTGCGATCCGCTCGGAGACCAGGTTCTCGAACACCATGTCGCGCAGGCCGTTGCCTTCGGCGTATTGCGCGTGCGCGCGTTCGGTGAGCGTGTCTGGGTTGAAATCCGGCTCGCCACCGAGTTGGACGATCCGCTCGGCGAGGCGATCGGCGTGTTCCTGCTCCTCGTTGGCGTGTTCGAGGAATTCATCGGCGGCCACGCTCGATTTCAGACCGGTCGCCATGTAGTAGTGGCGCTTGTAGCGCAGATAGCAGACCAGTTCGGTCGCCAAGGCCTCGTTCAGCAGCTGGATCACCATGTCCCGGTCAGCCGAGTAACTTTCGGTCACGGCACCGTTCTCGACGTGTTGGCGCGCTCGATCGCGCAGGGTTTTTTTGTCGCTCAGTTGTACGTAACTCATCAGGGTTTCCTCATTTCTTATAGGGGCAGCGGCCCGGCGGCAGGGCCGGCCGCTAGCTGTGATCGATGCCGCGGGAGAAAGGTTTCATCGCTCAGCGCAACGCCTTCACCAGCTCGTCCTTGCGCATTTTCGAGCGACCCGAAATGTCCCGTTGCCGGGCAAGCTTCATCAGGTCGTCCTTGGTCATGTCGTTCAGATCGTCATCGTCGGCGCGCGCAGATGAACGATTCTGCGGATGACCCTCGCGGGCTGCGGCGGCGCGCTGGGCGGAGTCCTCGCGGTCGGCTTTCTTGGCAGCGGGGCTTTTCTTGCGCCCGGACCCGCCAGGTCGCTCACCGCCGCCCGACTGCTTGTTGACCGTCGCCCAGGCACGAGCCTCGGCCTCTTCTTCCGGAACACCCTTGTGTTCGTAGCTTTCCTCGATATGGGCGGCTTTGCGCTGCTGCTTGTCGGTGTACTTGGATTTGTCGCCGCGGGGCATGGGACTGTTCTCCTGGCTGCGATTGATGCTCTGTCGACTGTGAGCAGGTCGGCGGGTTCGATCGTAGGGTCGAACGGCGCTGCGCCAGCGAACCGGCAACTTGTAATCAAATGTGGCGGAAGGGGAACAAAACGATCGTTGTCGGGCCTGAACGGAGCTGGCATGCCACCAGCCAATGTGCGGGTTACCATGTGGCGGCCTTTTCCTTGCAATGTGACGGCCCGCTGCATGACGGGGAGGCCGCGGTGGCAAGGTTTCCAAAGGGGTACGACCGATGCTGCCGTCGTAGGCAGCCCTGCCGTTTGCGGGTGCATCGAATCATCAAAGAGGCTTGAAAGAATGCGAATCCTTGTCTGCGGCGCGAACGGCCAGGTCGGTCGAGAAATCGTCGACCGTGCGGCTGCCGCTGGCGTCGATGTGCTGGCAACGACCCGTCAGACCTTCGATATCACCCAGCCCCGGCAGGTCGAGAGCCTCTTCGAGCGCGAGCGGCCCGAGCTCGTGATCAACGCCGCGGCCTTCACGCACGTCGACAACGCGGAAACCCATTCCAAGGAAGCCTACGCCATCAACCGCGACGGCCCCGCCTGCCTGGCCAGGCTTTGTGCGCAGGCGGATGTGCCGCTGTTCCACCTGTCGACCGACTACGTGTTCGCCGGGGACGCGAACGTCCCCTACAAGGAGTCCGACCCGACCGGGCCCACCGGCGTCTACGGCGCCAGTAAGCTCGCGGGCGAGCAAAGGATCCAGGCCGCCTGTCCGCATCACCTGATCCTGCGCACGAGCTGGGTCTACGGCGTGCATGGGCACAACTTCGTCAAGACCATGTTGCGCCTGGGCGCACAGCGCCGCGCGCTGTCGGTCGTTGCCGATCAGGTTGGCTGTCCGACGCATGCCGGCAGCATCGCCGACGTGCTGCTGACGCTCGCCCGCCGTTATCGCGAAGAGGGCCGGCTTGCGTGGGGGCTCTACCACTACAGCGGGACGCCAGCCTGTTCCTGGTACGACTTCGCCAACGAGATATTCGACCAGGGGCATGCGCAGGGCTTGCTCGCCGTGAAGCCCTCGGTGTCTCCGATCAACACCGACCAATACCCGACCCCGGCCCGGCGCCCGGCCTGGTCGGTCATGGATTGCAGCCTGTTCGAGAATACCTTCGGCCTTCAGCCGGACGACTGGCGCAGCAGCCTGGCGTCCGTGGTCGCCGAGCTGGGCAGGCAGGCAGCGGAAGATCGGGGCGCTCCCAAGCGTTCACATGCCTGAGTACCCAGCCCGAAAGCGGCTCTAACGCGTTTTTGGCTTCGCTGTAAGCGGGGCGATGACGGAGTATCCTTGCGCGCGTTCGACCAGGGCGCGGAAATCACTCCAAGCCCGCCGAGGGAGTGATCTGCATGCTGGTGATTCAAGCGATTCTGCCCATCTTCGGGCTGATCGTGCTCGGCTACCTGATGGGCAGACGCCAATGGCTGGCGGAGGAGGCGGCGGCCGGGCTGGCGGCGGTGACCTTCAAGCTGTTCATGCCGGCCATTCTATTCACCGGCATCGCCAAGGCCGACCTGGGTGACGGCCTGTCGCCGATGTTGCTGATCGGGTATTTCGGGCCGGTCTTTCTGGTTTTCATCGGCATCAACCTGATTGCGCACCGTGGCTGTCGGCGTGCCACCCCGCTGGGGCTCACGGCGTCCTATTCGAACAACGTGCTGGTCGGCATTCCGATCGTGACGACGCTGCTGGGGTCGCACAGCCTGGTGTATGTGTTCGCCATCCTGGTCTTTCACAGCCTGATCCTGTTTTCCACGCAGAGCTTCTACGCGGCGTTTGGCTCGCATGAGCGCGTCGACCCGCGGGCGCTGCTGCGCAACCTGGCCAATCCCCTGATCGTCGGGCTGTTGGCCGGCGCGCTGCTGAACGTTTCCGGGCGGTCGCTACCCGAGCCGCTTTGGCGCATGGCTGGCTGGCTCGCCCAGGCTGCGCTGCCCTGTGCGCTGATCGTGCTCGGCCTGAGCCTGTCGCGCTATCGGCTGCGCCCGAGCACGACGGTGATGGGGCTGACCCTGGTGAAGCTGGGGCTCTTCCCATTGCTGGTCTGGTGGCTGGCCCTGCGATTGCCCGGTCTGGATCCGGAAGCACAGGCCGTATTGGTGGTGCTGGCGGCCTGTCCAAGCGGGGTGAACGTGCTGGCCTTCGTGAAGCACCCGGACGACAGCCGTGTGGTCAGCTCGACGGTGTTTCTCTCCACTGTCCTGGCGGTCATCACCTTGCCACTCTGGCTGTTCGTCACGGGCGCCCAGTGACAGCGTGAGACGCCGCTCGGCGGGAGCTGGCGAACGTCCGGCAGACCCTGCCTGTCCACCATAAAGGTGGATGTTCGGAGTTCGATATGACCAGGTTTCTCGATGGCACCGCCGGCGTGGTCACCATCATCGGTGTGATCATGGCCGTGGCGGTGTACCAGATCTTCTTCTGACGGCGCTTCAGTGCTGCCGCTGACCGTGTCCCGGGTGCGCGAGGATGTCTTCCAGCCGCAGCCCGGTCATGCCGTGGATGGTGCGCCAGAGGAAATAGAAGATCGCGACCATCATCAGCGTGCTGGGTATGGCGATCATCGGGTAGCTCAGCAGCGTCATGCGTCCGAGTTCGGCATTGAAGGCTTCGCTGCCGGCCGGGCTGACCACGATCCAGCGCGCCAGGCCGTAATTCATCGCCGATGAGAAGAAGAAGGTGCCGCTCAGCCAGAGCGTCGCGCGCTGCAGGCGGGTTTCGAACTGCTCGGACAGGCCGCGCTGCTCCAGTTGTTCCTGGATTCGCGCGACATTCAGGACCTTGGGGTTGTAGAGCAGCGTGCGAATGAGCGGGTACCGCGTGCGCGTCGAGATCAGCACCGCGAGGCCGAGAACGCCGGGAACGGCGGCTTCCTTGATGGCCAGCCACTGGGTGTCCAGCTTGAGCAGGCCGATGCCGCCCGTCAGCAGTACGCTGACCAGCCCGAGCAGCGCGATCCAGTTGAGCTTGCGGTTGCGTACCAGCTCCAGCAGGCCCCAGCCCAGCGGAAAGGCAAGTGCCAGCAGGAGGGCGCCGTCGGCACCCAGCCGTGCCTCGCCGCTCAGCTTCATCAGGATGACGGAGGGAATGGCGATACTGATGATCAGGTCCAGCAGGGGATGGGCTTGGCGGTCGGGTGAGTCGGGCTGGGTCATGGAACGGGCTTCGAATTGCGGTGCAGCATGATCGCCTGATGGGGCGCCCATGGCCAGAGGCGTTTCGTCGGTCCGCTCATCGGCTCCGTGCGCGGCGGCGACCCAGCGACCACTGGCCGGCCTCGAAGCCGAGGACGACCAGGATGGCGAGCGCGAAGGGCAGGAGCAGGTACAGCGCGCGAAAGACGATCAGCGCCGCAAGGACATCGGCGGTCTTGAGTTCCGGCATTGCCGCGAGGAAGGTCACCTCCAGCACCCCCAGCCCGCCTGGCGCATGGGACAGCAGCGCCAGCGAGAACGAGGCGAGGAACACGCCCAGCACGATCAGGTAGCCGGGGTTGTTCTCGTTCGGCAGCGCGAAATAGATGATTGCGGCGGCGCAGGCCAGTTCGAGCGGACCCGCCGCCAGCTGGCGGGCGATGGTCGCGAGCTTCGGGCATTCGATCGACCATTTGCCGAGTCGCCAGGGCGCGCGACGGTGCCAGGCCATCCCGACATACAGGGCCACTAGCATCAGCAACGCGGCACCGAGCCCGCGACCCAGCCAGGGGTCGATCTCGACGACACGGCTGAGCACGGTCGGCTTGGTCAGCAGCACCACGCCGGCCAGCAACACGGTGCCGAGCACGAAGGTCAGCGAGCAGAACACGATCAGCACGCCGATCTCGTGAGGCGTCAGGCCCTTGCTGCGGTAGGCGCGGTAGCGCACCACCGCGCCGGAAAACACCGAGGCGCCAATGTTGTGCGCCAACGCGTAGGTGGTGAACGAGCAGAGGGTGATGAACCACCAGGAGATGTGCTTGCCCAGGTGATTCATCGCGATCCGGTCATACCAGGCCAGGGCAACATAGGCGCCGAGTGTCGCCAGGCCGGCCAGCAACCAGTCGCCGGTGCCGATGGCTTCCAGGCTTTCGGTCAGCTCGGCGAGCGACAGGTTGCGAACCTCGTGATACAGCAAGTAGCTGGACAGCAGCACTGCCGCAAGGCCGACCAAGGTCCATGCGACATCGCTCCGTTTCATCATCAATGGGGGCTCCTTGGCCTCGGCTACGTGGCGGTATCGACGGATCGATGCGGCCACTCCACGTTACATCGGCAGCCATAGGATCGATTTGTTCACTCTCAACCGTCACCGGTCGTTTCCGGCCACGGCACCCGGCGGGCGCCGTATGGTCCCACAGCCAGAGACCTGACCCAAGAGAGCCGACCATGCGCCCTATCCCTGAGGACGATCGCCTCGACAGCTCACTGGCGCTGATGCGCGAGGGCTATGGCTTCATACGGAGTCGATGCGAGCGTCTCGAAAGCCCCGTCTTCCGCACGCGCCTGCTGCTGCAGGACACGCTCTGTCTCAGCGGGACGGAGGCCGCCCGGCTGTTCTACGACGAATCCCGGTTCGTGCGTGCCCACGCGGCGCCGCGGCTGCTGAAGAAAACGCTCTTCGGCGTCGGTGGCGTACAGGGGCTCGATGGGGAGGCGCATCGTCGACGCAAGGCGCTGTTCCTCGCAGTGCTCGACGAGGCGCAGGTGGCGGCGTTGGTGGCGATCGCGCGGCGGCACTGGTTGCGGGCGATCGAGCAGTGGTCTGACGGCCGTCGCATCGTGCTGCTCGAGGCCGTGCAATTGATCCTTACCCGCGCCGTCTGTGAGTGGGCCGCGGTGCCGCTGGCGGCCGACGAGGCACAGGCGCGGTGTCAGCAGCTGGCGGCCATGATCGACGGTGCCGGGGGTGTCGCAGCCCGGCATTGGCAAGCACGACGGGCGCGCCGCGAGGCCGAGGCCTGGGCCGCCTCGTTGATCGAGGCGGTCAGGTCCGGACGGCTTGCGGTGGATTCGACCTGCGCGCTGGCAAGGGTCGCCTCGTATACCGAGCTGGACGGCGATCGCTTGCCGGACGGCATCGCCGCGGTCGAGTTGTTGAACCTGCTGAGGCCGACGGTGGCGGTCGCCCGTTTCATTCTCTACGCGGCGCTCGAGCTGCATGAGCGGCCCGAGTGGCATGAACGTCTTCGCCAGGACGAAGGCATGATCGAGCCGTTCGCGCAGGAGGTCAGGCGCCTGTACGCCTTCTTCCCCTTCGTGGCGGCGCGCGTTCGCGATGACTTCGAGTGGAATGGCTTCGCGTTTCCCAAGGGTACTCGCGTGCTGCTCGACCTATTCGGGACCAACCGCGACGCACGTACCTGGACGTCGCCGGATCGGTTCGATCCGGAGCGCTTCCTTGACTGGAACGGCGACCCCTACAGCCTCGTCACGCAGGGCGGCGCCGACGCACGGCAGCAGCACCGGTGTCCTGGCGAACGGCTGGCGATCGAGTTGCTCAAGGACGGGCTGCGGATCCTGACGCGCGAGATGAGCTACCGGGTGCCGCCCCAGGACCTGAGGCTGGATCCCGGACGGATGCCGGCCGAGCCGCCGAGTCGCTTGGTTCTGGATCGTGTGGAGCGCTGTGCCGGTTCTGAACCGGCGCGCTAGGCGTCCGGGTGCAGGGCTTCCTTCGCCGCGACCCAGTACTCGATGAGCTCGCGCAGCTGGTTGAGTTCGACGGGCTTGGACATGTGCCCGTCCATGCCGGCCTTGCGCGCGCGCTCCTTGTGCTCGCTCATGATGTGCGCGGTAAGCGCGACGACCGGCGTGCGCGGACGACCCTCGGCCGCCTCCCAGGCACGCAGGCGCTCGGTCGCCAGAAAGCCGTCCATGACGGGCATTTCGCAGTCCATCAGCACCAAGTCATAGGGGTGCCGCTTGATGGCCTGGATGGCCTCCTCGCCGTTGCTGGCGGTATCGGCCTGCAGGTTGAGTTTTTTCAGCATGCCGCGGATGACCTTGGTCGAAACGCTGTTGTCCTCTGCAACCAGGATGCGGAAGCCGTCGGGGACCCGAAGCGTATCGGCCGGCGCGGTGCTGCCGATGGGGGCGCCGACCGTGTGACCGGCCAGTTCCTCGGCGAGGGTCGTCTTGAGGGTGTAGCCGGCCACAGGCTTTGTCAGAACGCGCTTGATGCCGGCATTGCGCGCATTGATCTTGCCCGGCGCCGAGCTCATCCCGGTCAGCATGATGAGCAGCGCGTCATGCGGCAGGTTGAGGTCTTCCTTGATCTTCATGGCCAGCTGCAAGCCGGTCATGCCGGGCATGTCCTGGTCGAGCAGCACGACATCGAAATACTCGCCCAGGTGCGCCCGTGTACGCATCAGCGCAAGCGCCTCGCGGCCGGACGGTGCGGTGCTGACCTGCATGCCCCAGCCGGCGCACTGCTGGAGCAGGACCTTGCGGCAGGTTTCGTTATCGTCGACCACCAGCAACCGCGCGCCGCGCAGCGGGCGGTCGAGATCGGCGGCGCTCGGCAGCACGTAGTGGCCTTCCAGCGGCAGTGTCAGCCAGAGGGTGTTACCGACCCCCTCGGATGCCGGCCGCTCGACGCCGAGTTCGCCGTGCATCAGGTGCACCAACTGTCGGGCAATGATCAACCCCAGCCGGCCGCCGAGCTGGGACGCCGCCAGGAAGTCGCGGCTTTCGAGCGCAGTGTCGCGCTCCTCGATCTCCAGCGGCTCGCCATTGTCCTGCACGCGCAGGGTCAGACGGCCTGACTGGAAGGTCGCCGACAGCAGCACTTCGCCGTTCTCGGTCTGCCGGAAGGCGCTTTCCAGCAGCCCGACCAAGGCCTGTCGCAAGCGCGTCGGATCGCCGCTGACGACCTGCGGAACCTGCGGTTGGATCAGGCTGATGAGCTCCACATGCTGCTGCTCGGCCCGGGTACGGAACATGTCGAGGCATTCGCTCAGCAGCGCGTGCAGGTCGAATTGCACATCCTCGATTTCTATTTGCCCGGATTCGAGCTTGGAAACGTCGAGGATCTCGTTGATGAGGTTCAGAAGCTCATTGCCGGAGCTGTGAATGGTCTGGACGTAGTCACGCTGCTTGGCCGACAGCGACGTGCCCAGCAGCAGTTCGGTCATGCCCAGCACGCCGTTCATGGGCGTGCGGATCTCGTGGCTGATGCGGGCGAGGAAGTCCGCTTTCGTCCGGTTCTCGGCCGAATTGACCGCCGCGGCGGTGAAGCGCGACTGGGTTTCCGCGCGAATGTGCCGCTGCCGCTCGACCAGCGCGAAGCTGAGGATCAGCCCGCTGACGGTAGCTACGCTGAATACGCCACTGACCAGCCAGCCGGGATGGAGTTGATCGGCACCGAACAGAACCGGCAGGAAGAAGCCGAAGCCGCCGTTGAACAACAGCATGCCCGCGATCACCAGCCGTGCCGGCGTGTAGCCCCGGCGCCAGTGGTGGAGCGCCAGGAGCGGGACGGTGAGGGTCGTCATCAGCACCAGGGCATAGATCAGCCAGCTCTTCCAAACCGATGGGAAGAGCACGATCGAAAGCATGGTCACGCTGATCGCACCGATCTCTGCGGCGAACAGCACGCGCATCCAGAGCGACCACCTGCGGAAGAAGCTGGCGGCGAATCCAAGCAGGGTCAGTGCGGCGAGCAGCGCTGAGACGTCGGCGATCAGCGACTGGCTGTAGCCCAACCGGGGGAACCAGACCGCCAGCATGCCAAGATTGGCCGCCGCGCACCCGAGCAGCGCGGCATGCGCAAGACCGAGCCAGGCATAGGGCGCACTGAAGGTGTAGGCGAAGCGCAGGAAGCAGTGGATGGCCAGGAGGGCGAGGGCGCCCAGTAGCGCCCCGAAGAGATAGGCGGGCTTTTCCTGGGCGACCAGTTCGGCCTCGTCGATGACGTCGAACCACACCATCAGCGGATGGTTGGACTGCATGCGTATGTAGGCTTCCCTGGGTTCGGCGTCGTTGGGCAGGGAAAACAGATAGGCACGCGCCGGCAGCGGTCTCGAGCTGAGCGAGTGCTGCTCTCCGGTACGGACGTGCTCCCGGACGCGGCCGTCCTGGAGGAGGTAGTAATCCAGTTGCTGCACGCGAGGCGCGAAGATCCACAGCCAATGCGGCGCCCGGTAGCCGGGCATGTTCACGTGCAGCCAGATGGCCTTGTCGTCGGCGGGTGCGGTGAAGGCGTGCTTGTCGACGCGCTGGAACAGATGGCGCTGCTCGAGCACCTCGGCAAGCGAGAGTTCACCCGATTCGTCGATCAGCATCCGCCAGGTGGATGCCGCACTCGACGCGCGCCCCTCGCTGGCAAGCGGGCGCGGCAGACCGTCCTGTGCGGCGGCGTCGAGCGTCGGCAGGAACAGGCCGAAGATGAATGCCAGGGCGATCCGAAGCCGGCGCACGCGTGAAGTCCTTTCGGGTGTGTTACGCCGGATTATAGCCACGGCCCTGATACGCATCGCTGCGAAAAGACGGTCGATCATCGGCCTTTCCACAATACGTACCAAGGCGTGTCATCAGCTGTGAGCCTGTTCGCGTGCGATCGCCCGGTAGCCGATGTCGCGGCGGTAGAAACAGCCGCTCCAGCCGATCTGCTCGGCCAGCGCGTAGGCGTTGCGCTGCGCCTCGCCGACGCTATGGCCGAGGGCGGTCGCGCAGAGCACCCGGCCGCCCGCGGTCACCACCTCGGCATTGGCCAGCGCCGTCCCGGCATGGAAGACCTTGCCCGGCAGGCGCGCCGCCGCGTCGAGCCCGCCGATCGGCTGGCCCTTGGCGTAGTCGCCCGGATAGCCGCCGGCTGCCAGCACCACGCCCAGGCTTGGGCGTGCATCCCAGCGGGCCTCGACCTTGTCGAGGGCTTCGGCGAGCGCGGCTTCGACCAGCAGCACGAGGCTGGACTCGAGGCGCAGCATGATCGGCTGGGTTTCCGGATCGCCGAACCGGCAGTTGAACTCGATCACCTTGGGCGCGCCCTGCGCATCGATCATCAGGCCGGCATAAAGGAAGCCCGTATAGCGGTTGCCCTCTGCGGCCATGCCGCGAACGGTGGGGTAGATGACCTCGGCCATGATGCGCTCATGGACCTCGGGCGTTACCACCGGGGCGGGCGAGTAGGCGCCCATGCCACCTGTGTTCGGGCCGGTGTCACCATCGCCGACGCGCTTGTGGTCCTGGCTGGTGGCCATCGGTAGCACGTTGGCGCCGTCGACCATGACAATGAAGCTTGCTTCCTCGCCGTCGAGGAATTCCTCGATCACCACGCGTGCCCCGGCGTCGCCGAACGCGTTGCCGGAGAGCATGTCACGCACGGCGGCTTCGGCTTCGGCAAGGGTCATCGCGACGATGACGCCCTTGCCCGCCGCCAGCCCGTCTGCCTTGATGACGATCGGTGCGCCTTTTTCGCGCAGGTAGGCCAGTGCCGGTTCGACCTCGGTGAAGTTCCGATAATCGGCGGTGGGGATGGCATGACGCGCGAGGAAATCCTTGGTGAACGCCTTGGAGCCCTCCAGTTGGGCGGCGGCGGCGGTGGGGCCGAAGATGGCCAGGCCGCGCGAGCGGAACAGGTCCACCACGCCCTTCACCAGCGGGGCCTCGGGGCCAACGATGGTCAGCTGCGCGTGCTGCTCGGCGAAGTCGGCCAGCTGCTCCAGGGCCACCACGTCGATGGGGACGTTCTCGCACTTGGCCTCGGTCGCGGTGCCCGCGTTGCCCGGCGCGACGAAAACCTTGGCGACGCGGGGGTCCTGGGCAACCTTCCAGGCCAGCGCGTGCTCGCGGCCGCCGCTGCCGATGATCAATACGTTCATGACTCGATTCTCTTGTCGGAAAGCCTGAAGTGGAGCCGAAGGCGCAGGACCTGGCTTCCGGCTTCAGGCTTGCAGCCTTAGTGTCGGAAGTGGCGCATGCCGGTGAAGACCATCGCGATACCGGCCTCGTCGGCGGCGGCGATCACCTCGTTGTCGCGCATCGAACCGCCTGGCTGGATGACCGCGGTGATGCCTGCCTGCGCCGCGTTGTCGATACCGTCGCGGAAGGGGAAGAAGGCGTCCGACGCCATCACCGCGCCTTGCACCTGCAGGCCGGCATGTTCGGCCTTGATCGCGGCGATACGAGCCGAATTGACGCGGCTCATCTGGCCGGCGCCGACACCGACGGTCTGGCGATTCTTCGCATAGACGATGGCGTTCGACTTGACGAACTTGGCCACCTTCCAGGCAAAGATGAGGTCGTGGATTTCCTGCTCGGTCGGCGCACGTCGCGTCACGACCTTCAGGTCCGCCTCGGTGACCATCGCAATGTCACGACTCTGTATCAGCAAGCCGCCGTTGACACGCTTGAAGTCCCAGCCCGGCGTCCGCGAGGCCGGCCACTGGCCGCACTCGAGCAGCCGCACATTGGCCTTGCTGGCGACGGCCTCGCGGGCCTCGGCGCTGATGGTCGGTGCGATGATGACCTCGACGAACTGCCGCTCGACGATCGCGCGGGCAGTGTCGCCGTCCAGCTCGCGGTTGAACGCGATGATGCCGCCGAACGCCGATTCGCTGTCGGTGGCGTAGGCCAGCTCGTACGCCTTGCGGATGCCACCTTCGTTCTCCGGCACCACGGCGACGCCGCAGGGGTTGGCGTGCTTGACGATGACGCAGGCCGGTTTGACGAACGTCTTCACGCATTCCAGCGCGGCGTCGGTGTCGGCCACGTTGTTGAACGACAGTTCCTTGCCTTGCAATTGGCGGGCCGTGGCGACGCAGGCCTCGGTCGGGTTCTCGATGTAGAACGCCGCTTGCTGGTGCGGGTTTTCGCCATAGCGCATGTCCTGCGCCTTGACGAACTGCAGCGAGTAGGTGTGCGGAAACAGGCTGCGGTTTTCGGTCGACAGCGACTCGGCGCCCTGGTCGATCCCGCCGAGGTAGTTGGCGATCATGCCGTCATAGGCGGCAGTGTGTTCGAACGCCTTGAGCGCCAGGTCGAAGCGCTGGGCGTAGGTCAGGCCGCCGGCCTGAAGGTTGTCGATGATCGCCGAGTAATCGTCCGAATTGACGACGATGGCCACGTCCTTATGGTTCTTCGCGGCGCTTCGAACCATGGTCGGGCCACCGATGTCGATGTTCTCGATCGCGTCGGGCAGGGTGCAGCCTGGCTTCGCGACGGTCGCGGCGAAGGGGTAGAGGTTCACCGCGACCAGGTCGATGGGCTTGATGTCGTGCGCGGCCATGACGTCGCCATCGCGATCGCGACGGCCGAGGATCCCGCCGTGGATCTTCGGGTGCAGCGTTTTGACGCGGCCATCCATCATTTCCGGGAAGCCCGTGTAGTCTGCCACTTCGACGGCGTCGATCCCTTGTTCGCGGAGCAGCTTGTAGGTGCCGCCCGTGGAGAGGATTTCCACGCCGAGCGCGCTGAGGGCACGGGCGAAATCGACGACGCCGGTCTTGTCGGAGACACTGATGAGGGCGCGGCGGACGGGTAGGCGGGTGGTCTGGTCGGTCATTGGCGATTCCACAGGGTGCGAGACTGGCTCAGGGCGGGCGCTCGGTGGCGAGCGACGGGCCTGCTTGGTGTCAGAGGAGGTCGTACTGCTTGAGCTTCTTGCGCAGGGTGCCCCGATTGAGGCCCAGCAGCTCGGAGGCTTTGGTCTGGTTGCCCTTGACGTGGCGCATCACCGTTTCGAGCAGCGGCGCCTCCACTTCGGAAAGCACCAGGTTGTAGACGTCGGTGACCTCGGCGCCTTCGAGGTGCGCGAAGTAGTTGCAGAGTGCCTTCTCGACGCTGCCGCGCAGGGTCTGTCCCTCTTCGCTGGGCGTGTTCAGGTGCTGCTTGAGGTTGATGTTGTCGCTCACGGACGTGATTCCATTTGCAAAAGTCTCGGTGATCGTCATGCGGCCACCCCCTCCCCATCCCTTGCATGAAGGTTCGAACGGCATTCGGCGAAGAACGCACGAACGCTCGCGTGTTGTCCGTCCTTGTCATCCAGACGGTTGAAAGTGCTACGAAACGCGGTGCCGCCGGGTGTGGCGGCGAGGTACCAGCCGACATGCTTGCGCGCGATGCGCACGCCCATGTCGTCGCCGTAGAAGTCGTGCAGCGCGTCGAGGTGCTCGAGCAGGACGGCTTCGCACTCGTCCAGCGCCGGCCCGGGCAGCGTGGCGCCGGTGGCCAGGTAATGATCGATTTCGCGGAAAATCCAGGGCCGGCCTTGCGCGGCGCGGCCGATGAGCAGGCCGTCGGCACCTGTGTAGGCGAGCACGTCGGCGGCCTTGCGGGGCGAGTCGATGTCGCCGTTGGCGAAGACCGGAATGCCGATCGCCTGCTTGATCTCGGCAATGGTGTCGTACTCGGCCTCGCCCTTGTACAGGTCGGCCCGCGTCCGACCGTGGACGGCCAACGCTTGAATGCCGGCGTCTTCCGCAATGCGTGCGACGGTGACGCCGTTGCGGTTATCTCGATCCCACCCGGTACGGATCTTCAGGGTGACCGGCACCTCGACCGCCTTCACCACGGCGTCCAGGATCGCGCCGACGAGTTGCTCATCCTTCATCAGCGCCGATCCGGCGGCCTTGTTGCAGACCTTCTTGGCCGGGCAGCCCATGTTGATGTCGATGATCTGCGCGCCGAGTTCGACGTTCCGCCGCGCCGCTTCGGCCAGCATCTGCGGATCGCCGCCGGCTATCTGCACGGAGCGGGGCTCCGGATCGCCCTCGTGCGGCAGGCGCAGGCGTGACTTGCGGCTGTTCCACAGGCGCACGTCGCTGGTCACCATTTCCGAGACGACCAGCCCGGCGCCGAGGCGGCGGCAGAGCTGGCGAAAGGGCAGGTCGGTCACCCCGGCCATGGGCGCGAGGACTAACCGGTTGGGCAGGGTATAGGGGCCGATGCGTACCGCTGACATGTAGATTCCCTTGCTGGAGCCTGCTTGTTAGGTCGATCGGGACTGCTGAAAAAGGGTGGGCATGATACCCGCTCCGCATGACCGGTTAAAGGTCGTTCTGAACAAATTATGAACAGCTGCGGCGTTAGCACACTTGGTTTGGTTGGGTCATTCGGGCGAATGGAAGCTCAGGCTGTAGTTCACCGCGTTCTCGCCCGGATCGAGGATCTCGATCGAGATGTGGATCGGTGTCTGCGGCGGCATCTCGGCCTCGCCGGCCATTTCGCCGGCGAGGTATTCGCTGGGGCGAAACCGCCGACTGGCCAGCAGCTTGCCGTTCAGGTCGGCGAAGCGCAGCTCCAGCGCCGGGAAGGGCTGGGCGAAAGGCGCGCGGTTATAGAGGATGGCGTCAACCGTCAGCGCACCCTCGAAGTCGGGGTGGCTGCGTACCATCAGGTTGCTGCTCTTGATCGCGTCGATGTCGATCTCGGGCGGCAGTTCGCAGCCGAGGCTCGGGCACAGGCGTTCGAGCCAGGGGCGGTATTCGGCCTGGCGGGCAAGCGCCTCGAAGTTGTAGGCAACGTATTGCACGACGAGTGCGAGCGTGGCCAGCAGGATGGCGAGCATCCAGCCCAGGCGGCGACCCCAGCGTCTGGGTTGCGGTTGCCAATCGAGTCGTAGAGGGTCGTCCTCCAGCTCGAACAGCGGATCGGCGCGCAGATCCGGCTCCCGGCGAGCGGTCGTTTCCTCGGGTTCGGCGCGCAACGCGCCAAGGCTGGGCTCGTCGCGGTGCGTGAAGGGCGTCGGCGGCCGCTCGCGAAGCGAGGGTTCGGTCAGCGGTGCGGGTGCGAAACCTGCATCGCCCGGCGCGGGTGAGAATTTGACCGGTTCGGCTGGATGGTCTTCATCCTGTTCGGATTGCAGCAGCCGTTCAGCCCAGCTTTCATCGATGCTGTCGGCCGGCTCGACGAGGCCGTGACGGCGCCTGAGCGCGGAGCTGCGTTTCTCCTGGTGCTCCAGTCGCGCCAGTTCGGCATCGAGATCGAGGTGGTCGAGATCGAGCTCCATGTCCGCCGACGCGAACGAGGGGGCTTCCCCGGCCAGTCGTTGCGCGACCACGGCCGGCGACGAGGATGAGCGATCCGCATCGAGTGGACCGGCCGTCGGCGCGAGGTCGGCGGCGGTCTTGAGGTGCAGGCCGGCGTCGAAGACCTTGCGGCATGACCCGCAGCGCACGATGCCATTGGCCGCGCCCAACTGAGTCGGGTTGACCCTGAACGTGGTGCGGCACTGGGGGCATTGGGTGATGAAGCTGGTCATGCGCAGGTCCGGCGAAAAATGCCCGCTAGTCTAACCGAAGCTCCGGGCGAGGGCAGCGAAGGCGTCAGCCTCGACGCACGCCGCTGATCCGTACCCAGCCTTCCTTTTCGGCGGTGGGGTCGAGGTCGAACGAATCCGCATAGGCGCGGCGCACATCCTCGGCCTGCTCGGCGAGGATGCCTGACAGCGCGATGCGGCCGCCGGGCTGGACGAGGCTCGTCAGCTGCGGGGCGAGTTCGACCAGCGGTCCGGCAAGGATATTGGCCACCAATACCGGTGCGGCAGTTGGCGGCATCGCCTCGGGCAGGTGGAGCGCCAGGCGATCGGCGGCGATATGGTTGCGCTCGGCATTGTCGCGCGACGCCTCGAGGGCCTGCGGATCGATGTCCGTTCCGGTGGCGCGTGCGGCCCCCAGGAGCAGCCCGGCGATGGCCAGAATGCCGGAGCCGCAGCCGAAGTCGATCAGGTGCAGACCATCGAGGTCCTGGCCATCCAGCCATTCGAGGCACAAGGCCGTGGTCGGATGGGTGCCCGTGCCGAAGGCGAGGCCCGGGTCCAGCAACAGGTTGACCGCTTCAGGCTCGGGCGCCGAATGCCAGCTCGGCACGATCCATAGGCGTCGTCCGAAACGCATCGGATGAAAGTTGTCCATCCAGCTGCGTTCCCAGTCCTGGTCCTCGATGCGTTCCAGCTGGTGGTCGGGCAGCTCGCCGCCGGTCAGCAATACGAGATGGGCAAGCAGGTTGTCTTCGTCGACATCCGCCTCGAACAGCGCGAGCAGGTGGGTATGCGTCCACAGCGGGGTGGTGCCGAGGTCGGGCTCGAAGATCGGTTGGTCTTCGGCGTCCATGAAGGTGACGGACACCGCGCCGACGCCAAGCAGTGCGTCTTCGTAGCGCTCGGCCTGTTCCGGCGTGATGGCGAGGCGGAGTTGCAGCCAGGGCATGAAAAAACCTCATGTAAAAACGGCTGAAGGCCGGACGAAAGGCGGCGAGCTTGCCCGCTTTTTCGTCCGGCCTCCAGCCTTCGGCGCTCTGTCGTTCGCGCGGAGTCAGTGCTTGTCCATACCCAGTTTCTTTTCCAGGTAATGGATGTTCACGCCGCCCTTGCAGAAGCCTTCGTCGCGCACCAGGTCCCGGTGCAGCGGGACGTTGGTCTTGATGCCGTCGACCACGATTTCCTCGAGGGCGTTGCGCATGCGTGCGAGCGCCTCGTCGCGGCTGTTGCCGTAGGCGATGACCTTGCCGATCAGCGAATCGTAGTTCGGCGGGACGGCGTAGCCGCTGTACAGGTGGGAATCCACCCGAATGCCGTTACCGCCTGGTGCGTGGAAGTGCTTCACCTTGCCGGGGCTGGGCATGAAGGTCTTCGGGTCCTCGGCGTTGATCCGGCATTCCAGCGCATGGCCGCGGATGACGACATCCTTCTGCGTATATGACAGCTTGTTGCCCGCCGCGATGCTGAGCATTTCCTTGACGATGTCGATGCCGGTGACCATTTCGGTGACCGGGTGCTCGACCTGAACACGGGTGTTCATCTCGATGAAGTAGAAGCGGCCGTCTTCGTAGAGGAACTCGAAGGTGCCGGCGCCCCGGTAACCGATCTCGACGCAGGCATCGACGCAGCGCTGGAGCACTTCGGCGCGGGCCTTTTCGTCGATGTAGGGGGCGGGCGCTTCTTCCAGCACCTTCTGGTGACGGCGCTGCAACGAGCAGTCGCGATCGCCCAGGTGAATGGCATTGCCCTGGCCATCGGACAGCACCTGGACTTCCACGTGGCGCGGATTGCCGAGGAACTTCTCGAGGTAAACCATCGGATTGCCGAACGCGGCACCGGCTTCGGTGCGGGTCAGCTTGGCCGACTTGATCAGGTCTTCTTCCTTGTGCACCACGCGCATGCCGCGACCACCGCCGCCGCCAGCGGCCTTGATGATCACCGGATAGCCGACTTCACGGGCAATGCGCAGCGCTTCGTCTTCGTCTTCCGGCAGCGGGCCGTCGGAACCGGGCACCACGGGCACGCCCGCCTTGATCATGGCGTCCTTGGCCGAGACCTTGTCGCCCATCAGGCGAATGGTATCGGCCCTGGGGCCGACGAAGGCGAAGCCGGATTTCTCGACCTGTTCGGCGAAATCGGCGTTTTCCGCGAGGAAGCCGTAGCCCGGGTGGATCGCCGTGGCGCCCGTGACTTCGGCCGCCGCAATGATCGACGGGATGTGCAGGTAGGAGTTCGTCGCCTGTGCCGGGCCGATGCAGACGGACTCGTCGGCCAGCGCCAGGTGCATCAGCTCGCGGTCGGCGGTCGAGTGCACCGCGACGGTCTTGATCCCGAGCTCCTTGCAGGCGCGCAGGATGCGCAGGGCGATTTCGCCGCGGTTGGCGATCAGTACTTTTTCCAACATCGCAGGCTCTCCGCGGTTCAAACGATGGTGAACAGCGGCTGGTCGAATTCGACCGGCTGACCATTCTCCACGAGGATCGATTCGACGGTGCCGCTGGTTTCGGCCTCGATGTGGTTCATCATCTTCATGGCTTCGACGATGCAGAGGATGTCGCCTTTCTTCACGGTCTGGCCGACATCGACGAAGACCTTCGCCGTCGGCGAGGACGCGCGGTAGAAGGTGCCGACCATGGGCGAGCGCACCACGGTGCCGTTCAGCTTCGCCTCGGCCGGGGCGGCGGCTTCAGTGCTGCTGGCGGGGGCGGCGGCCGGCGCGGCCGGTGCCGGTGCGGGAGCGGCCTGTGCGTAGATCGGCTGGTGCATGGCCGTCTGCTTGCTATGCCGGCTGATGCGTACCGATTCTTCGCCTTCGTGGATTTCCAGTTCGTCGATGCCCGACTCTTCCAGCAGCTCGATCAGTTTTTTGACTTTGCGAATATCCATGAAGCTTTGACTCCGATAGAGGGCGATGACTGTGTTTCGTCGTTGTTGTGACCGGCCGGCGCGTTCGGGCCGTCCAGTGCGAGTCAGGCGGTGGCCAGGTGCTCCAGGGCGGCATCCAGTGCCAGTCGGTAGCCACTGGCGCCCAGGCCACAGATCACCCCTACCGCGACGTCGGAAAAGTAGGAGTGATGCCGGAACGGCTCGCGCTTGTGCACGTTGGACAGGTGCACTTCGATGAATGGGATGCTCACGGCCAGCAACGCGTCACGTATCGCGACGCTGGTGTGGGTGAAGGCGGCCGGATTGATCAGGATGAAGTCCACCCCTTCGCTGCGTGCGGCGTGGATGCGTTCGATCAGCTCGTGCTCGGCGTTGGACTGGAAGTGCGACAGGCGATGGCCTGCCTGCTGGGCCTGGTGGTCGAGCAGCTGGTTGATGTCGGCCAGCGTGGTCGCGCCGTAGACGCCGGGCTCACGCGTGCCGAGCAGGTTCAGGTTCGGGCCGTGGAGGACGAGGACGGACGCCATGGGTGTTCCTTCTTGTAGTCACGCAAGCGTTGTAGCCATGCCAGCGAGGGTCGGCCGGGAGCCGAAAAAGAAGGCGACTATGCCGCAACCCTGGCCTGACTGTCCAGTCATGTGCCGTTCGACGTAAATCCCTGCACGATTTGCGACGATCCGAGAAGTCGGCCCGGCCCGGACTAGAGCGTGGCGCGCGCCTGCTGCAGGCGGTCGAGAAACGCCGGCGCTTCGATTTCACCAACCACACGCAGGTTTTCGCGCTCGTTGCCCTGCGTATCGAAGAAGAGGATCGCCGGTGGACCGAACAGCGCGAACCGGTCCAGCAGCGCGCGCTGTTCGGCGTTGCTTTCGGTGATGTCGAAGCGGATGAGGTGGTAATCCCCCAGGCGCTGGGCAACCTCCGGCTGGGCGAAGACTTCGCGTTCGATGACCTTGCAGCTGATGCACCAGTCGGCATACCAGTCCAGCAGGGCCGGTTTCCCGGCCTGACTGGCAGCGAGCAGCTGGGCGTCGAGCTCCGCCGGCGTATCGACGTCCTGCCATTGCGCGGGCGCTGCGCTCGTCGTCTGGCCAGCCGCGGCCAGTGGCAGCGGCCGGAGTGGGTCCGATGCGCCCTGCAAGGCGCCGATCCAGGCGACGATGCCGTAGGTCAGCAGAGCCAGGCCGACCAGTTGCGCGAGCCGGCCGGGCGCCGCCTTGGGCACGAGTTCGAGAGTGCCGATGAACACCGCGACGCCCACCGCCAGGGTGCCCCACAACGCCAGCGCCACCGGGCCGGGCAGTACGCGTTCCAGCATCCACACGGCGACGGCCAGCAGCATCACGCCGAACAGGTTGCGCACGGTCAGCATCCAGGGGCCGCTACGCGGCAGCAGTGCGCCGCCACCGGTGGCGAAAAGCACCAGCGGCGTGCCCATGCCCAGGCCGAGCGCGAGCAGTTTCAAGCCGCCGCCCAGCGCATCGCCACTGGCGCTTATATAGAGAAGAGCGCCGGCCAGCGGGGCGGACACGCAGGGCGAGACCAGCAGGCTGGATACCAGCCCCATCAGCGCGGCGCCCGCAAAGGAACCGCCTTGCGCGCGATTGGCCAGGCGATCGAGCCGGCCGCTCAGGGCGCTGGGCAGGCGCAGTTCGAACACCCCGAACATCGCCAGGGCGAAGGCGGCGAAAAACAGCGCGAAAGGCACCAGTACCCACGGCGACTGCAATCGCGCCTGGATATTCAGTTCCGCACCGAACAGCCCCATCAGCGCGCCCAGCACCGCGAAGCCGGCGGCCATCGGCAGGACGTAGGCCAGCGACAAGGCCAGGCTGCGCAAGCCGCCCGGCTGGCCGCGCAGCACGACGCCCGAAAGGATCGGCAGCATGGGCAGTACGCAGGGGGTGAAGGTCAGGCCCAGCCCGGCGAGGAAGAACAGTGCGATTTCCCGCCAGGACAGCGGCAGCGGCGTGTCGCTCGCAGGCGCCGGGGCATCGGCGGTGGCGGGTGTGCCGTCGCCGATCGACAATTGCTCGGTTTCCGGCGGATAGCACAGCCCTTGGTCGGCGCAGCCCTGGTAGGTCACGCGCAGAGTGAACGGCGCCTTCGATGGGTTATCGATCGGCAGCCTGATATCCACCACGCCGTAGTACACCACCACGTCCCCGAAATATTCGTCGGTCTTCTGCTCGCCTGGCGGCAGCTGCGGTTCGCCGACGGTGACGCCGGGCGTCGGGCTGACGAACTGGAAGCGGTGCTGATAAAGGTAGTAGCCCGGCGCGGCGACGACGCGCAGGTGCACGCTGCCCGCACTGCTTTCGCTGACGCTCAAGCGGAAGGCTTCGCGGACGGGAAGGAAGTCCTGCGAGTTGTCCAGCGTGCCGCCGAGCGTCGGGCTGGGGCGGCTGTCGAACAGGCCGGCGTGGACGGGCAGGGCGATCAGCAGGAGAAGCGCGATCCATACGGCGCGCAACAATGAGGGGTGAGGCATGGCGGGCGGTACCGAATTCGTTGCCGGGCATGATAACCAAGCTCGCCCCTCGGTGCCCGGGTTCAACTGTCGCGGCGGATGTCGAGGGTGACCCATACGGCGCCGTCGCGCTCTTCGCAGGGCACCGATTGCAGCGACTCGCCGCTGCACGGGCCGGCCACGCATTCGCCGCTCTCGATCAGGAACAGCGCGCCATGGCGGGCACAGCGGATCAGGCTGCCGCTGTCGTCGAGAAACGCATCCGGTTGCCACTCCAGCGCCACCTGCTGGTGAGGGCAACGATTCAGGTAGACATGCACCTGGCGATGCCGACGCACGGCAAACAGCAGGACCTTGCCAAGCGTGAAGCCTCGGCTGGTGCCTTCCGGCAGCGAGGCGCTGTCGCACAAACGATTCATGAACACTCCGGTCGTGTCGGTTCCCTTGGCGCATGGGTGCGGGCGCAGGCCCGGCCGATTAAGGCTGGCGACGGTGGCGGTCGGCTCTTATCCTTCATCGCACCGCCGCCAGCCGTACCGCTCATGCCCGCCTACGCTCCTTCGCGACCCTTGCTCTATTTTCTGGCCAGCCTGCTGGTGCTGGCGTTCTGGCTGTCTCTGGTCGTCGGGCCGACGGGGATGGCCCTCGCCGATGCCTGGCGGGCGATCATGCACCTGCTGGGCGCGCCGGTCGACCTCGGCGAGGCACAGGCCCGCGCGGCCTTGATCATCGGTCAGATCAGGCTGCCGCGGGCGTTGCTGGCGGTAGGCGTCGGGGCGATCCTGGCGATGACCGGGGTCGCCATGCAGGGCCTGTTCCGCAATCCGCTCGCCGACCCGGCGCTGATCGGCGTCTCCAGCGGCGCCTCGCTGGGTGCGGCGGCCGCGATCGTCCTGCTGCCGCTGTTGGGCCAGCTGCCGGCCGGGCTGGAGCCGTACTGGCTGTCCATCTGCGCCTTTCTTGGCGGGTTGGCGATCACCTCGATGGTCTATCGCCTCGGTCGTCGCGACGGACGTACCGATGTCGCCACCATGCTGCTGGCCGGGATCGCGCTGACCGCCCTGGCAGGCGCCTGCATCGGGCTGCTGACCTACCTCGCCGATGACACAGCGCTGCGCTCGCTCATGTTCTGGAACCTCGGCAGCCTGGGCGGCGCGACACTGCCGCGGGTGTGGCCGGTGCTGGCGGTGGGCCTGGCGCTGGTGCTTTGGCTGCCGCGCCGGGCGAATGCGCTCAACGTGCTGCTGCTCGGTGAGTCGGAAGCGCGCCACCTCGGCTTTCCGGTCGAAGCCATCAAGCGCGAGCTGGTGCTGTGCACGGCGCTGGGCGTCGGCGTCGCCGTGGCGGCGGTGGGCATGATCGGCTTCGTCGGCCTCATCGTTCCGCATCTGGTGCGGCTCGCGACTGGCCCGGACCACCGCACGCTGCTGCCGGCTTCGGCGCTGGCCGGTGGGGTGCTCCTGCTGCTGGCCGATCTGCTCGCCCGTGTGCCGCTGGCGCCTGCCGAGCTGCCGATCGGACTGGTGACCGCCTTGCTCGGTGCGCCGTTCTTTCTCTGGTTGCTGGCGCGCAGGGCTGACCGATGCTGACTGCGCGGGGGTTGACCATCCTGCGCGGTGGCCGCCGGGCGCTCGATGGCGTCGAGCTGGCGGTGCCGCCGGGCCAGGTGCTCGCCGTGCTCGGGCCCAACGGTGCCGGCAAGAGTACGTTGATCGACGCGCTGACCGGCGAACTGGCACCCAGCGCCGGTGAAGTCGCGCTGCACGGCCAGCCGCTGCCGCGCTGGCCGGGCGAGGCGCGGGCGCAGCGCCTGGCGGTGTTGCCGCAGCGATCGACGCTGGAGTTCGCCTTCCGCGTCGATGAGATCGTCGCGATGGGACGCCTGCCCCATGCGAGTGGGCGCTCGGCCGATGCGCAGGCGATCGAGCTGGCCTTGGCGCAGGCCGACGTCACGCACCTGCGCGCGCGCAACTACCTCTCGCTGTCCGGCGGCGAACGCCAGCGCGTCCAGCTGGCGCGGGTACTGGCCCAGCTCTGGCCTGCCTCGGCGGACCGGGTGCTGTTGCTCGACGAACCTACCGCTGCGCTCGACCCGCTGCACCAGATCGCCGTGCTCGAGGCCGTCAAGCAGCTGGCCACGGCGGGTGCGGCGGTACTGATGGTGCTGCACGACCTGAGCCTGGCGGCGCGTTTCGCCGACCGCCTGCTGCTGCTGGACAAGGGGCGGGTGGCCTGTGTCGGCGAGCCCGAGGCAGTCTTGCGCTCATCGACGCTGAGCGACGTTTTCGGCTTGGCATTGTCGGTCGAGCGGCATCCGGAGCGCGACCACCTTCTGGTATTTCCTCGATAACGATAAGGAGCGGCCATGCGTCTGGTCTGGTTGATGGCGATCCCGTTGCTCGTGGCGTGCAGCCCGCTGCCGCCGGTGCCTTCGTTGTCCGGCGATGCCGGGCAGGGCGCGGGGCGCATCGTCGAGTTGCGCAGCGGCCGGGTGCTGTCTGCCGACGAATTGGTGGATGCCCTGACCGAAGCGCCGCGGGTCCTGGTCGGCGAGCGACATGACAATCCCGATCACCATGCGCTTCAGGCCTGGCTGCTGGCCGCGGCCGATCGCCATGCAGCGGCCCCGAGCCTGCTGTTGGAAATGCTGGTGCCGAGCCAGCAGGCGCGTGCGAGCGACGTCCAGCAGGCCATCGCCGCCGGCACGCCGCCGTCCGACCTCGAGGCGGCGCTCGCGTGGGACCAGGGGTGGCCCTGGCCGCTCTACGGCGAGCTGGTCACGCTGGCCATGCGGCGCGAGCAACCGGTGCTGGCGGCCAACCTCGACCCGGACGAGATCAAGCGGATCTATCGCACTCGCCCAACGTTGCCGCAAGGCGCCGCGACGGAGACGGCGGTGCACGACGCCCTGCTGGCACAGATTCGTGAATCCCACTGCGGCCTGCTGCCGGAAAGCCAGCTGCCGGCCATGCTGGCGGTGCAGCAGCAGCGCGACCGGCGAATGGCCGAGCGATTGCTCGCCGCACCGGCGCCTGCCTGGTTGTTCGCCGGGGCTTTCCATGTGCGAAAGGACCTGGGCGTGCCGCTGCATCTCGTCGATCTCGGCGCACAGGGGCCGGTGGCTGTGCTGATGCTGGCCGAGGCAGGCGAGTCGGTCACCGCAGCCCAGGCCGACTATGTCTGGTACACCCCGCCGAGGCCGGCGGAGGATCACTGCGCGGCGCTGCGCGAATCGCATGGCTCGCGCGGCGACCGCTGAGGCCGTTTCCCTTGCAGCTTGCACGCCTGTGTCGGCGCTGACTGTGCAGTCTGCCCGCCAGCCGTGTGCAAGGCGGATCGCTAAACGGCTGTTTTTCAAAGGGAATGAAAATACGAAGCGGCTGGCACGACGCTTGCGATCGATTGTCTGAAGCTGTGGAAGCGACAAACGCCACAGTCCCTGAGCACAGGAGTTACACCATGAACAATCGTCAGAAAGCGCTCGCCGTTGCCATGTTCAGCACCGTGTTCGCGCTGCCGTTCGCCAGCGCCGTCCATGCCGATGAGGCATCGCTGATGCTGGCGGCCAACGAGGAATCGGTCGAGCAGAACCTGGAACAGGCGGCCGATGGTGCCGGCGAAGCGGTGACCGACGCCTGGATCACCACCAAGGTGAAGTCCGCGCTGCTGGTCGGCGATTCGACCCCAGGCATGGAAATCGAAGTGGAGACCAAGGACGGCGTCGTCTCGCTGTCGGGCTCGGTTGCCACCGAGGCGCAGCGCGAGGCCGCCATCGACAAGGCCAAGACCATCAAGGGCGTGCGCGAAGTCGCCGCCGATGGCCTGAAGGCGGTCGAGTAACACTGCAAGGGCCCTCTCAGCGAGGGCCCTTCGCCTGATCCTTCTCGCGAATTTCCATCCCGCTCACTGCCGGGCGCTGTCGATCTCACGCAGCCGATTGCCCATGAAGCGCAGGTAGTGATACATGCCGTTGTTCGGGCCGTAGACCCATTCCTCCACCGGCACTTCCTGCAGATAGCCGTAGTCATCGACGATCTCGCGATAGCCGATGAAGCTCTCGGCACGCGGTTCGCCGCACTTGGCGCGCACCTCGGCGGTGCTGGCATCGAGGCTGACCAGGTTGCTGCCGCAGCGATGGGTCGAAGAAGCCTGGGCGGCCCCCACCGATAGCCCGCCAATGACGATCACCAGCCCCAAGGCTGGCCCGAAGCGTTTCGTGTGGTTCATTGCGCCCTGCGTGTTTCGATCCGGATCAATCGATTGGCCTCGAACGTGAGGATGTTGAACATCCCGTTGCGCGGGCCGTAGACCCACTCCTCGATGACCGCCTCGCGCCGCTCGTTGGGGCTGAGCGCATAACCGACCAGATCCCTTATCTGCGGCTCACCGCATGCCCGCTCCACTTCGAAGGCGCGGTCGCCTGTGCTCACCAGCTGGCTACCGCAGCGAAAGGTGTCGGCCCAGGCCGATGCCGGCCAGGTAAAGCAGCTCAAGGCGAGCAGCAGATAGCGAAGGTGCATGTCAGAGGCTTCCAAGGTGCAGCAGGGAGGTGACCTGCGGCTCATCATCCACGGGCGCCAGGCTGGGCGCCAGCAGGTAGATGCGCTGTGCGTCCAGGCCCCCGCTGTCCACCAGATAGCCCTTGATGCTCGCGGCACGGGCCTGGCTGAGACGACGCAGCAGCGAAGCGTTGTCCGACCAGTGCTCGATCAACGCGGCGCGCAGCAGGCCCTGGCGTGCCGGGTTGTCGAGATCATCCCACTCGGTCGGCGGTTGCTGCTTGAGGCGGGTGCGGTACATGGCCTCCAGCAGCGCGGGCTTTTCCTCGTCGGGCACGACGATGTCCAGGGCGTCGGCGGGTACCTTCTCGCCGCGTTCCTGCTGCATCCGGTACCAGAGGTAACGGTATTCGCGGTCCAGGCGCGCCTGCGCGATGAGCACGCCATCTTCGGCCGGCGTGCTGCGGCCTTCGACCTCGAGCTTGAGCACCGGGCGTTCGGTCAGTGCCTTGGCCAGCGCGTCGAGGCGCTGCGTGGCCGGCGGTTGCAAGACGCTGCTGCCGGGTGCGAACGGTACCTCGCTGAGGTCCGGCTGATTGCCGGCCACCAGTCCGCCGAGAAACTTGAAGGGCGACTTCACCGCGCGCACCACCAGGTTGCGCAGCGTTTGCCAGACCACGGGCATCACGTCGAACTGCGGGTTGCGCAGGTCGCCCTGCACCGGCAGGCGCAGCGAAATGGTGCCGCTGCTGTCCTTGAGCAGGGCGACGGCGAGCTGGATCGGCAGATCGACCGCATCGGGGCTCTCCACCTTCTCGCCGAGCTGAAGCTGCTCGATCACGACATGGTTCTCGGCGTTCAGCAGGCCATTCTCGATGCGGTAGTGCAGGTCGAGGTTCAGGCGACCGCGTTGGATGCGATAGCCGGCGAACTTGCTGGTATAGGGGCTGAGCGTGGTGAGTTCGAGCTGGTTGAAGCGGGCGGTCAGGTCGAGGCTTTGAAGCGGATCGAACGGCGTGAGGCTGCCGTCGATGCTCACTGGTGCATAACGGTCGACGCGGCCGGCGAGGGTGACTTTCGCGGGTTGCTGGGCCTGGGTGTCGAGAGTGCCGATCTGCCCGGCCAGTTGTTCGATGCTGGTGGCAAACACCGGTCGCAGACTGAGGTCGGCGAAATCGGCCGAGCCATCCTTCAGTGTGATGCCGCCGATGTGCAAGGCGAACGGCGTGTCATCGCCGGTTGGCTCCCTGTCCGATGCGGGCGCCGAGGCCTCGCGGGCGGTCGAGCCGTCCTGGCCGTCGATGCGCAACTCGCTGAGGTTGGTGGACTGGTCGGGGTTGATGACGATGCGTGCGTAGGGCTTCTCCAGTTCGACGTGGTCGATGCTCAGCGCGTTGGGAAAGCGATAGGCGATGCCCTGCAGCCCGAGCCGTTGCCAGCGGACCAGGTCGCGCTGGCGGAAAGTGTCCAGCGTATGCAGTTGCTCGACATCGGCGCGCCCGGTGACGGTGAAGGCGAGCGGGTCGATGCCGGTCAGCTCCAGGGCCAGCGCACTGTCGAGCAGGCCGCTGCGCAGTTCCAGATGAAGAAAGGGTGACAGGTAGGACTGGGCGATCCGCAGGTCCAGGTCCTGGCTTTCGAGGGTGAAACGCCCCTCGCGTGCATCCGGCGCCAGCGTGCCCTCGATCTTCAGGCTGCCCTGTTTGCCGACGGTGGTGGCGAGCGCCAGCTCGAACGGTGCCTGCCCGCCGGTGTCCAGCTTGGAAACGCTGAGATCGAGCGGCCCGACGGCCAGCTCGACGTCCTGCTCCGGCACCCGGTCGGCGAGCGTCAGGCGCGCGTCGGCCAGGGTTCCTTCGTTCACGACTATTCGCCAGGGCGCCTGGGGCGCTGCTCCAGTTTCGGTGGGGGCGTCCGTGCCAGGCGCCGGGTCGGTGGCCATCAGTCGCTGCCAGTTGAGCATTCCATCTTCGCCCCGCTCGACGTGGCCGACGAGGCCTTCGATGCCGAGCGTGCCAAGGGTGATGCGACGGCCCTCCAGGTCGACGGTGGCGCCGGCGAGGTGCAGCCGGTCCAGCCGCAGCAGCGGCGCGCCCTGCGCATCGGCGACCACCAGCGGTGCGACCTTCAATTCGGTATTCGAGAGCGCGAGCGAGGTGCTGTCATCCACGCTCAGGCGGTAATCGGTCTTCAGCGCGAGCGTGCCTTCCTGGAAGCGAATGGCCGCGGCCTGGCGTACATAGGGCGCCAGTGGGCCGAGGGCCAGGCCGGCGATGCTCAGCGTGCCGTGCGAGCTGAACGGCGCCAGGCCCAGCTGGCCGGTCCATTCGAGCGTGCCGCCCCCCGGCGCCTTGGCCAGCAGGCTGACATCGGCCTGGTTGTCCGGCTGCGTGCCGAGGTGGGCGAGTTCGAGATCCAGATCCTCGTAGGTCAGCTCGATGGGCTCGTCGTGGCTCAGGTCCTGGAAGTGCAGGTAGGCATCGCGTATCGCGAGGCGCTCGATATACAGGGGAAACAGCCCGCTGCTCGGCGCCTGTTCGGTGGGCTCGGGTTCGGGCGTCTCGAACAGCTGTTGCAGGTTGAAGGCGCCGTCCTGGCCGATCAGGGCCTCGCCGCGCAGCCCTTCGGCGTCCATGTCCGCCAGGTACAGGCGCCGTTCCCAGAGGCTGCGCCACTCGAAATCGAGATAGAGACGGTCGAAGCCCAGTTGCTCGGGCTCGCCGATGGACAGGCCCGACAAGGTCGTCTCGAGGGTGAACGGGTTGAAGCGGATGCCTTCGAGCGTGGCCGGTGCGCTGACGTAGCGTTCGAGCTGCTCGTTGGCCAGGTGCAGCGCAATGGCGGGCAGCATGAGGAAGCCGAGCAGCGCGTACAGCGCCACGGCGATGAGGGTGGCGATGAGGGCGCGTTTCAATCCTTTGGGCATGGCTGGCCGTTGCTCGTCACGGGATGGGACTGGCTTGGAGTATGGCATGCAGTGCGGGTTCAGAAGGGCGGTACGGCTCGCACTCCGGTCGCCCGATCAGGGATGCAGGGGCGGCAGACCCAGGCGTCGACGCGAGCGATGGATCGAGGCGTCGCGAACCGCCCAGCGCAGGACGGGCGCGATACGCCTGACGCCGATGCGAATACCGTTGCGTTGCAGCGGGCCGAGTTCGAGGTGCAACTGATGAGCCGCCCACTCCGGTAGCAGATCGGTGCCCGCCTGCATCATCAGGCGCCCGAAGGGGGCGGCGAGCCGGCTGGGTGCAGGCGCCGCGAAAAGCGCCTCGACGACGTCGCGCGAGCGCTCGTCGTAGACGAGTTGCGGGCGCATGGCGAGCAGATAGGTCTCCACCGCTTGGCGCGAGCGCGGTACGTCGCGGGCGCCGAGTCGCTCGGCCACCAGGGCGATTTCGTCGAAATAGCGGTCCTGCTCGCCGGTCGGCAGGTGCGGGTTGAGATAGCGCAGGTGCGCCTGGAGGAAGCTGTACACCTCGGCGACGTGGACCCAGGTCAGCAGCTCGGGATCGTCCGCGGCATAGGGGCGGCCGCCGGGCGCATGGCCGCGGACCTGCGTGTGAATGGCGCGCACGCGGGCGATGAGCCGCTCGGCATCGGCGTGGCTACCGAAGGTGGTCGCCGAAATGAACTGCCCCGTGCGCCGCAAGCGCCCGAGCATGTCCTGGCGAAAGTTGGAGTGATCCCAGATGCCGGCCAGCGCCAGCGGATGCAATGCCTGAAGCAGCAGCGCCGAGATGCCGCCGATCAGCATACAGGTGAAGTCGCCGTGGATGCGCCAGGCAGCCGAGTCGGGGCCGAACAGGCCCGGGTCGCCGGGTGGCTGCTCGAAGTCCACGCCGCCCAGCGCCAGGCCGGTAAGGCTAAGGACCTGTCGTTCGATGTGGCGGCGTAGGATTTCCATGCGAGCGCTCGGAGCCTGGACCCGGCCGAGGATACCGCCTCTGGCTGGCGCCGGCATGGCGGCGGTTCGCCATGCCGGGTGTCGATCAGCCGAGCCGGTTGGCGATCAGTTCGTCGACCACGGACGGATCGGCCAGGGTGGTGGTGTCCCCCAGCGAATCCAGCTCATTGCAAGCGATCTTGCGCAGGATGCGCCGCATGATCTTGCCCGAACGCGTCTTGGGCAGCGCGGGCGCCCATTGCAGCCGATCGGGCTTGGCGAAGCTGCCGATCTCGCGGCCGACCATCGCCAGCAGCTCGTCCCGCAGCCCGTCGCTGGGTTCGCAGCCCTTCATCAGCGTGACGAAGGCATAGATGCACTGGCCTTTGACGTCGTGCGGGCAGCCGGCCACCGCCGCCTCCGCGACCGCGTCGTGCTGGACCATCGCGCTTTCCACTTCGGCGGTACCGATCCGGTGGCCGGACACGTTGATGACGTCGTCGACCCGGCCGGTGATCCAGTAGTAGCCGTCTTCGTCGCGCCGGGCGCCGTCTCCGGTGAAGTAGTAGCCGGGGAAGGGCTTGAAGTAGGTCTCGACATGGCGCGGGTGGTCGCCGTGGATGGTGCGCGTCTGGCTCGGCCAACTGGCCTTGATCGCCAGCATGCCGCTGCCGGGCCCTTCGATCAGTCTTCCTTTTTCATCCAGCAGCACGGGCTGGACACCGAAGAACGGGCGTGTCGCCGAGCCGGGTTTGAGGTCGGTGGCGCCGGGTAGCGGGGTGATCATGATGGCCCCGGTTTCGGTCTGCCACCAGGTATCGGCGATCGGGCAACGGCCCTCGCCGACCACCTGGTAGAACCATTCCCAGGCCTCCGGGTTGATCGGCTCGCCGGCGGTGGCGAGCAGGCGCAGGCTTTGCCGGGAGGTGCGCCGCACGGGCTCGTCGCCCTCGCGCATCAGGGCGCGAATGGCGGTGGGTGCGGTGTAGAAGGTGTTGACCTGGTAGCGGTCGACGATCTGCCAGAAGCGCGACGCGTCGGGGTAGTTGGGCACGCCTTCGAACATCAGCGTGGTCGCGCCGTTGGCCAAGGGGCCGTAGACGACGTAGCTGTGCCCGGTGATCCAGCCGACGTCGGCGGTGCACCAGTGGATGTCGCCGTCGTGGTAGTCGAAGACGTACTTGTGGGTCATGGCGGCCTGCAACAGGTAACCGCCAGTGGTGTGCAGCACGCCCTTGGGTTTGCCGGTCGAGCCGGAGGTGTAGAGGATGAAGAGCGGATCTTCCGCCCCCATCGGCTCGGCCGGGCATTGGACGGACGCGTCCGCCAGAGCCTCGTGATACCAGCAGTCGCGCGCGGGTTGCCAACCGACCTCGGCGCCGGTTCGCCTGACCACCAGAACGGTGCTGACCTGAGGGCAGCGGGCGAGGGCTTCGTCGACGTTGCGCTTGAGCGGGATGCGCTTGCCGCCTCGCAGGCCTTCGTCGGCGGTGATCACGGTCGCGCAGTCGGCATCGTTGATGCGATCGCGTAGTGCGTCCGGCGAGAAGCCGCCGAATACCACGGTGTGCACCGCGCCGATCCGGGTGCAGGCGAGCATGGCGAAGGCGGTCTCCGGGATCATCGGCATGTAGATGCAGACGCGATCGCCCTTGCGTACGCCCCGCGCACGCAGCGCATTGGCCAGCCGGCAGACCTGCTCGTGCAGTTCTCGGTAGGTGTAGCGAGCGGTATCGGCGGCGTCGTCGCCTTCCCAGATGAGCGCAACCTGGTCGCCGCGGCTGGCGAGGTGACGGTCGATGCAGTTGAGGCTGACATTGAGCGTGCCGCCGTCGAACCAGCGCGTGACGCCCTGGCGCATGTCGCTCTGGCAGACCTGCGTCCAGGGCGAGAGCCAATCGAGGAAGGCGCTGGCTTGCTCGGCCCAGAAAAGCTCCGGCTGCTCGACCGATTGCCGGTACAGGCGCAGGTAGTCGTCGTTGTTCAGGTGCGCGCGCTGCCGGACCTCGGCAGGCACGGGGTGGGTGCTGATCGAATACATGGCGGTTCCCTTGTTCTTGTTTGTCCGCTTGCACGGGAAGGGTGCGCCATGCAGGACGGTCGATCAAGCCAGAGGGATTGGGCCTTTGGTCGAAGGTCGGGGGCGAAGCCTTGGGGTCAAAACGAAAAAGGCCGGCGCGACGCAGGGCGTCGGCCGGCCTCGTCAGCGTTGCGATCAGCCGCGGTGACGGCCGCGGAAGTAGTCGATCAGGCCCTGGGTGGACGAGTCTTCGGCAGGCGGTGCGTCGTAGCCGGTGAGACGGCCGTAGACCGCCTTGCCCAGCTCCTTGCCCAGTTCCACGCCCCATTGGTCGAACGAGTTGATGCCCCAGATGACGCCCTGCACGAAGACCTTGTGCTCGTACAGCGCGATCAGCGCGCCCAGGCGCCCGGGGCTGATGCTTTCCATCACCAGGGTGTTGCTCGGCCGGTTGCCGGGAATGACCTTGTGCGGCGCGAGTCGTTGAACCTCGGCTTCCGGCAGGCCCTTGGCACGCAGCTCGGTCTCGGCCTCTTCGCGCGTCTTGCCCTGCATCAGCGCCTGGCTCTGCGACAGGCAGTTGGCATACAGCCACTCGTGGTGGTCGGCGACCGGGTTGTGGCTGACCACCGGGACGATGAAGTCCGCCGGAATCAGCGGCGTGCCTTGGTGCAGCAGCTGGTGGTAGGCGTGTTGGCCGTTGGCGCCAACGCCGCCCCAGATCACCGGGCCGGTCCCGCAGGAGACCGGCGTGCCGTCCTGGCGCACGCTCTTGCCGTTCGACTCCATGTCCATCTGTTGCAGGTGTTTGACGAAATTGCGCAGGTAGTGGTCGTACGGCAGGAAGGCGTAGGACTGCGCGCCGAGGAAGTTGTGGTACCACACGCCCAACAACGCCAGCAGCACCGGCATGTTCCGCTCGAACGGCTCGGTCAGGAAATGCGTGTCCATGCTGTAGGCGCCGGAAAGCAGGTCCTTGAAGTTGTGCATGCCGATGGCCAGCGCGATCGGCAGGCCGATGGCCGACCACAGCGAATAGCGCCCGCCGACCCAGTCCCACATCGGGAAGATGTTCTTCTCGCGAATGCCGAAGTCGATCGCCGCCTGCTTGTTGCTGGTGACCGCGATGAAGTGGCGGTAGAGCTTTTCCTCGGTGCCGCCGCGGGCCAGGTACCAGGTGCGGGCGGCCTGCGCGTTCTTGAGCGTTTCCAGCGTGCCGAAGGTCTTGCTGGAAATGATGAACAGGGTGGTCTCGACGTTGAGCTTGGCCGTCACTTCGCGGAATTCGCTGCCGTCGATGTTGGCCAGGTAGTGGCAGCGCACGCCGTGCTGGGTGAACGGCAGCAGCGCTTCGGACACCAGCTGCGGCCCCAGGAAGGAGCCGCCGATGCCGATGTTCACCACGTCGGTGATGGCTTTGTCGTTGTAGCCACGCCAGAGATTGTTGTGGATGCGCCCGACGATGTCGGTCATCTGCGCCAGCGCGGCGTGAACGTCGCGCATGACGTTCTGGCCGTCGACCATCACGGTGTCGCCCATCGGCCGGCGCAGCGCGGTATGCAGGACCGGGCGACCTTCCGAGGCGTTGATCGGTTCGCCGTTGAACATGGCATGGGCCGCTTGCTCGACGCCGGCTTCACGGGCCAGGTTGACGAGCAGTTGCAGCGTCTCGCCGGTGATCAGGTTCTTCGAGTAGTCGAGAAACAGCCCGCAGCAGGAGACGGACAGTTCATCGAAGCGCTTGGGGTCGGCGGCGAAGGCCTGGCGCATGCTGAAGTTCTGCATGGCCAGGCGGTGTTCCTCCAGGGCCTTCCAGGACGGCAGTTCGGTGACGTCGAGTGGGTGCTGGTAGTACATCATGAGATGCGGCTTCCTTTGCGTAGTAATGCTGGCACGCCCGGCGCCCATTGCTGATAGCGCGTGACGCGGTCCGTTCGGCTTTTCTTCTGGCGTAGACGATGGCCGCTCCGGTCCATCGCAGAGTGCTCAGACCCTTGAAAAGCCTGCTGTGTTCCGGTCCGACGGTCGCGGCGGACGGAAACGAAAAGGCCCGGCGTCGTGCGACGGCCGGGCCTCGGTCATGCGGTGTTCCGTGGTGCGACGGACAAGGCGGTCAAGCCACCTGCACCGGAATGGCATTGCTGGTGTGGCTCAGCTCGCCATCGGCGCCCATGTAGAGGATGCGCGGCTTGAAGTTCGCCAGCTCCGCTTCGCTGTAGTGCGCATAGGCACAGATGATCAGCCGGTGGCCGACGCCAGCCTTGTGCGCGGCCGCGCCGTTCACCGAAATGATCTTGGAGCCTTCCTCGCCGCGGATGGCGTAGGTGGTGAACCGCTCGCCGTTGTCCACGTTGTAGATCTGGATCTGCTCGTACTCCCGGATGCCGGACAGGTCGAGCCAGTTGCCGTCGATGGCGCAGGAGCCTTCGTAGTCCAGGACCGAATGGGTCACCTGGGCGCGGTGCAGTTTGGCCTTGAGCATGATGGCGTGCATGGCGAATCCTCAGCGGGGTGCGACAGGGCGGCGCAGAGTGTGCCCGAAGCCCTGAGGGCGATCAAGGCGACGGGATCGGTGGATCAGGCGTGGCTCGGTGGCCGGACGATCAGGTTGTCGATCAGCCGGGTCGTGCCGAGAAACGCGGCGGCCACGAGCACCAGCTCCGTCGAGTCGGCGCGTGCCGGGCCCAGGGTCAGGGCGTCGCGGATTTCCAGGTAGTCGGGCCGCAAACCGGCTTCGCGCAGCTCGGCGAGCGCCTGCTCGATCAGCTCGGCATGATCGGTCCGTCCCGCCTCGATGGCCTCGCCCAGCGCCTTGAGCGCGCGGTGCAAGTGCGGCGCACGGGCGCGCTGGTCCGCGTCGAGGTAACCGTTGCGCGAGGACAGGGCCAGGCCGTCCTCCGCACGGACGGTCGGCTCGCCGATGATCTCGATCGGCAGGTTCAGGTCGCGCACGAGGGTGCGGATGACGGCGAGCTGCTGGAAGTCCTTCTGGCCGAACACGGCAACATCGGGCTGCACCATGTTGAAGAGCTTGGTGACCACGGTGGCGACGCCATCGAAATGACCGGGCCGACTGCCGCCGCATAGGCCTTCCGAGACGCCGGGCACGCTGACGCGGGTCTGCATGGCCTGGCCGTTCGGGTACATCTCATCGACATTGGGCGCGAACAGCAGGTCGCAGCCCGCTGCGGCCAGTTTGTCCTGGTCGGCGGCGAGCGTTCGTGGGTAGCTGGCAAGGTCTTCGTTGGGGCCGAACTGCAGCGGGTTGACGAAGATGCTGGCGACGATGAAGTCGGCGCGGGTTTTGGCGCGCGTGACCAGTGCGACGTGACCGCTGTGCAGGTTGCCCATCGTCGGCACGAAGCCGACCCGGGCGCCACCGGCGCGTGCCTCGCTGACGGCGCGTCGCAGCGCCTCGACGGTATGGACGGTGATCATGCTGAGAACTCGTGTTCGGGCGCGGGGAACTGCACCGCCTTGACAGCGCTCACGTAGGCGGAGAAGGCCGCGGGAATGCTCGGGCTGTCGACCATGAAGTTGCGCACGAACTTGGCGACGCGACCGCTCAGGGACAGACCGAGCATGTCATGCATGACCAGGACCTGTCCGTCGGTACCCGGGCCGGCGCCGATTCCGATCACCGGAACGCTGACCGCCTGCGTGATGCGCGTCGCCAGGTCGCTCGGTACGCATTCCAGCAGCAGCATCGCGGCACCGGCGGCCTCGAGCGCCTGAGCGTCTTCGAGCATTCGGGCCGCCTGCGCCTCTTCCCGGCCCTGCACCTTGTAGCCGCCGAGCAGGTTGACCGCCTGCGGCGTCAGGCCCATGTGGGCGCAGACCGGGATGCCTCGCTCGGCCAGCAGCCGGATCGATTCGGCGAGCCAGCCGGCACCTTCGAGCTTGATCATGTGCGCGCCCGCCTGCATGAGCGTGGCGGAATTGTTGAGCGTCTGCTCGACCGTGGCGTTGGCCATGAATGGCAGGTCGGCGACGATCATCGCGCCCCGGTTGCCCCGCTTGACGTTCGCGGTGTGATACGCCATGTCCGCCACCGTAACCGGCAGGGTGCTGTCATGGCCTTGCAGGACCATGCCGAGCGAATCGCCGATCAGCAGCAGCTCGACGCCCGCTTCGCACAGGGTCTTGGCGAAGGTGGCGTCATAGCAGGTCAGCATGGTGATTTTTTCGCCCTTGCGCTTGAGCGCTTGCAGGGTCGTCAGGGTGACATCTGGCATGGTGCCGTCCTCTCGAGGCCTGTCAGGCATGCGCATGCGCGAAGCCTGTATAGGGGTCGGTCGATCGCGCTCGGTCTGCGCGAGGTGATGCGCCCAGTGGATGCGTCCCGACGTCGGGCGCTTATAGTCCCGATGCGTCGCGGGTTAGTCAATCGCGACTGTTACCGCTGTGTTACGAGCGTTACCGCTGCGGTGACAGGGCCTCGAGGCGCTCCAGTCCTTCGAAGGGACATTGCGCGAGAAGATCGGAAAGGAATCGTCCGTCCGCCAGCCGCAGGCCGACCGGTGCCACGTCGGCCAAGGGGTACAGAACGAAGGCGCGAGCCTGCAGGTGATAGTGCGGAACCCGCAGGCGCGGCTCGTCGATCAGTCGATCGCCATACAGAATGATGTCGAGGTCGAGCGTGCGCGCGCCCCAGCGTCGTTCGCGGACCCGACCCTGGGCATGCTCGATCGCCTGGAGGGCGTCGAGCAGGTCGATCGGCGGCAGATCGGTGTCCAGCGCCGCCACGGCGTTGACATACCGGGGCTGGTCGGCCGGGCCGAGCGGATCGCTCGCATAGAAGGAAGAAACATCGGCCAAGCGCGTGTCCGGCAGGGTCGCCAGCGACCGCAGGGCCTGGTCCAGCTGATCGGCGGGCGATGCGAGGTTGCTGCCCAGCCCGATGTAGGCGCGTTCGGTCACTCGGCCGACGCCCCGGTGCCGGACGGGCGCTTGCGCCGCCCGCCGCGCCGCCGCTTGCGGCTGCTCTCGTCGTCCTTTCCGCTCAGGCTGCGGATCAAGGCACGGCGACCCTGCTCATCGGCTTCCTGGTAGTCGGTCCACCAGTCGCCGAGGCCATCGGTTTCTTCCCCGGCGCTCTCGCGCAGAAGAAGGAAGTCATAGCCGGCGCGAAAGCGAGGGCTCTCCAGCAGTTGATCGGCACGACGACCGTGGCGACGAGGCAGGCGTTCCTGCATGTCCCAGATCTCGCGCATCGGAATGGAGAAGCGCTTGGGGATCGCCGTTCGCTGGCATTGCTCCCAAACAATGTCGTGCGCCGCTTCATGCATGGCTGGTATCGGCGGCATGCCACGGTCCTGCAGGAGCTTCACGCGCGCCGGCAGGGCCGGCCACAGCAGGGCGGCAAAAAGAAACGCAGGTGTTACCGGCTTGCCCTGGTGGATGCGTTCATCGGTGTTGATCAACGCCTGGCGGATCAGGTCGCCGGCGTAATCCGGGTCCTCGGCCAGAGCGGCTGCGCTGGCTGGGAACAAGGGGGCAAACAGGTCGTACTCGAGCAGCAGTTCGAAGGTGCGCTCGGCACGTCCGCCAAGGAACAGCTTGATCACCTCGTCGAACAGCCGTGCCGAGGGAATGTCGCGCAACAGCGGGGCAAGTCGGCGAATAGGCTCGGCGCTGTATCGCTCGATCTCGAAGTCCAGTTTGGCGGCGAAGCGCACGGCGCGGAGCATGCGTACCGGATCTTCCTGGTAACGCAGCTCGGGGTCGCCGATCAGCCGGATGAGCCGGTTGCGGATGTCATGGACACCGTGCGTGTGATCGAGGATGCGTTCGCTGGAGGGGTCGTAGTAGAGCGCATTGATGGTGAAGTCGCGGCGCTGCGCATCGTCCTCGAGACTGCCGTAGACGTTGTCTCTCAGGATGCGTCCGCTTTCGTTGCGCGCGCCGTGCTGGGCATCGTCCTCTTCCTCCAGGTGCTGCGCGCGGAAGGTGGCGACCTCGATGATTTCCCGGCCGAAGTGAACGTGCACCAGCTTGAATCGACGGCCGATGACGCGTGCGTTACGAAACTCCGCGCGGACCTGTTCCGGCGTGGCGCTGGTAGCGACGTCGAAATCCTTGGGAGTCATTTCCAGCAGCAGGTCACGCACGCAGCCGCCCACGACGTAGGCCTCGTAGCCCGCCTGCTGCAGGCGCTCGACGACGTTGACGGCGTTGCGGCTGAGCTTGGCACGCGGCAGGGCATGTTGGCGGCTGGTGAGTATTTCGGGCGTGCGGCGCTGCGGCGAAAAACGACGCAGGGGAGAGCGGAAGGACTGGAACAGCTTTTTCAGCATGGGGGGCACTTGGTGACGAATGGAGGCCGGCAGACGGGCCTTCGGGCCGGCGCGGACAGCGCAGAGTCTAGCATCGGGGCGAACCGATGTTGAATGAAGCGGGGAAGGGTGTCAAAACAGGAGGGCCGTAAAGCACTGGGGGAGCCGAAGCTCCCCCCAAGGTATGTGCGTGCTTTGTTTTTATTGTTGGTTCGGGCCTGTTGTTTTTGTTTTCGCCCGTCCCTAGGCCTTGGCCGTCGGGAGGTGCTCCTACGTTGGGAGCCAGTAGCAAACGGATTGCTTTGGTCGCTGATGTTGCCAGTGATCGTCGATCCAACCAGTGCAGGCGCTGCGTTGAGCAGTTTTGTTGTTCTCGGCCTGGTCGTGGGGTTAAACCCCGGTGGCAACTCCTCTCCAAAAGAATCAGTTAGCTGCGTCTCTGCCTTCTTGTTTTTGTTCTGCTAGAGCCGGTACGTCTTGTTCTTGTTATGGGATCTGCTTGTTATTGTTGTTGTGCCATAGAGAAAGCAGGTGGCGTGCCAACTTTTTAAAATGCTTATTTTTCAGTGTGTTGCATGAGATGGCTTTTCTGGTGGGCAAAAAAAACCGGGCTTCCGTTACCGATGAACCCGGTTTTTGTTACGTAATCGTTCGGTGCGGTAACAGCCGGGTATCAACCGGCGGTAGCGCTCTTGCGGCGCGGGATACCCAGCCGCTGGCGGCGCTCCCACAGGCATTTGCGGCTGATGCCGAGCTTGCGCGCCAGCTCCGTTTCGGTCATGTGGTCCTGGTGCTCGAGTACGAAATGCTGGAAGTAATCCTCCAGCGACAGGTCCTCGGTGGGCTCATGGCTGTTGCCGACGCCAGTGACCGCCGGCTGGCAGGGCTCGTCGATGAAGTCGTCATCGATTCCTTCGAGCTCGATGTCGATCCCCAGCGACTCGGCACTGATTTCGGGGCCCTCGCACAGGATGGCGGCCCGCTCGATGGCATTCTCCAGCTCCCGGACGTTGCCTGGCCAGGAATAGTGTCGAATCGCCTGCTCGGCATCACGTGAAAAACGCAGCTCGCCACTGGCCAGGCGGGTGCTCTGGCGTTGCAGGAAGGCGCGCGCGATCTCGAGTACGTCCATGCCGCGCTCACGGAGCGGCGGCAGGCGCAGGGCGATCACGTTGAGGCGGTAATAAAGGTCTTCGCGGAACTGGCCCGTCTTGGCCAGCGTCTTGAGATCGCGGTGTGTGGCCGCAATCAGGCGGACGTCCACCTTCTGGGACTGCACCGACCCGACGCGCCGTATCTCGCCTTCCTGCAGGACGCGCAGCAGGCGCGCCTGGGCTTCGAGCGGCAGCTCGCCGATTTCGTCGAGGAACAGGGTGCCGCCGTCCGCCGCCTCGACGAGGCCGGTTCGCCCTGCCGTCGCTCCGGTAAAGGCGCCCTTTTCGTGGCCGAACAGTTCGGACTCGATGAGCGTTTCAGGGATCGCCGCACAGTTCACCGAGATCATCGTCGCCTTGGCTCGACGGGACAGGTTGTGGAGCGCACGGGCGACCAGCTCCTTCCCGGTACCCGACTCGCCCTGGATCAGGACATTGGAATCGGTAGGCGCGACCTTGCGAATCTTGCCGAACAGGTCACGCATGGGCAGGCAGTCGCCGATGATGCCGATCTCACCCTTCGCTTCGGGCGCCTCGGCGGCGCTGGCGGCAGGGCGGCCGGCAGCCGCCGGGCTGGCCTGGCGGTCCCGCAGGATTCGCGCGACCGTCTGCAGCATTTCGTCGTGATCGAAGGGTTTGGCGATGTAGTCCACCGCGCCCATTTTCATGGAATCGACCGCCGATCGCAGGCTGGCATAGCTGGTCATGATCAGCACGGGCGCGCCTTCGGCATGCTTGATCAACTCGGTGCCGGGCGCACCGGGCAACCGGAGGTCGCTGACCACCAGGTCGAAGCTGGGAATGCTGTATCGCTCCTGGGCTTCCTGCACGGAACCGGCTTCGCTGACCTCGTACTGGTTGCGTTCCAGCAGACGTCGCAGGGCGGAGCGGATGATGGTTTCGTCTTCGACGATAAGAATATGGGACATCGGAACTCTCTCGACGGTGTCGAGCGCGGCGTCGGCGACGCGTGCGCTCTCAACGCTCGGCGTCAGTCGCCTCGGCGTAGCGCGGCAGCTCAACCCGTATCCGGGTTCCTCGCTGCGTCCCGGCATTCGCCGGGCTATCGATCATGATCTGGCCATAATGCTCTTCCACGATCGAATAGACCAGTGAAAGGCCCAGGCCGGTGCCTTCGCCCGGATCCTTGGTGGTGAAGAAGGGTTCGAACAACTGCTCCTGGATGGCCTTGGGAATGCCGCTGCCTTCGTCCTCGACGTTCAGCTCGACAGCATGCTCGATCAGCTCGGTCCAGATGCGGATGGTACCGCCCGGCGGGGATGCGTCGCGGGCGTTGGAAAGCAGATTGATCAGCACCTGCGCCAGGCGTTGCGGATCGCCCTCGACGCGATGGTCCGGGTCGCACAGGTTGAGGAACTGGACCTCGGTGCCGCGCTTGTTCAGCGACAGCAGCGCCACCGCATCCTGCGTCACGGCGGCCAGGTCGACGGGGTAGAGCTGCTGCTGGCGCCCGCCGGCATGCGCGAAGCTCATCAGCGACTGGACGATGCGCGAGATGCGCTTGGTCTGCTCGACGATCTGTCCGCTGATTTCGATGATCTCGCCATCGCCTTCGCGTTCCTCGCGCAGGTTCTGTGCGAGACAGGCGATGCCTGTCACCGGGTTGCCGATCTCGTGGGCGACGCCCGCGGCGAGTCGGCCGATGCTCGCCAGGCGCTCGGAGTGGACCAGCCGGTCTTCCAGCACCTGGGTTTCGGTCAGGTCTTCGACCAGCAGGACCAGGCCGCTGTTGCCCGGTGCCAGCGGCTCGTCGATCGCCGCCTTGTGCAGGTTCAGCCAGCGGGTGCCGCCGTCCACGCTCAGGCGTTGTTTGTGCAGGTGCTCGGCTGGCTGCTCGATGAAGCTCACCAGCAGGCTTTCCCACGGCTCGGCCAGCGTGTTGAGCCGCGAGCCGACGACCTGTTGCGCGGAGATGTCGGTCAGCTCCTCCATCGCCCGGTTCCACATGAGGATTTCCCGGTCCTTGGCCAGCGAGCAGACACCCATCGGCAGTTCCTGAAGCGTCTGCCGGTGGTAGCGCCGCAACGCATCGAGCTCGGCCGCGAGACCGGTCAGGCGCGAGTGGTATTCCTCGAGCCGGTTCTCGATGAAGTGGATGTCCTCGGTGACGTAGCCTTCCGCGCCGTTCTTGTAAGGCAGGAAGTTCTCGACGATGTCCTGAGCGACGCTCGGTCCCATCAGGCCGGACAGGTTGGCTTCGAGTCGGTCACGCAGGCGGCGCAAGGCGTAGGGGCGGTGTTCGTCGAAGGGCAGGCCGAGGTCGCGCAGGGCTTGCTCCACCTCGCGCTGGGCGGTCTTGGCGCCGAGCGGCTTGGCCAGCTGGGTGGCGAATTCCTGCGGGGAGGCGGCGACCAGCTCGCGTCGCTGCGGTCGGCGGACGTTCTCCACCGCACAGGCTTCGGCGGCGCTCTTTTCCTCGCGGCTGGCCTCGGTGAACAGCGACACCAGCGAAAACACCAGCACGTTGGTCGCCAGCGAGGCGATCGCGGCCAGGTGCCAGCTGGTGTCGTCGAGCACGTAGACGACGTTGAGCAGCGGGATGTAGAAGCCGTCGAGGTTACCCGCCAGCGGCAGCAGCATGGTCACCACCCACACGCCGATGCCGGCGACCAGCCCGCCGATGAAGCCGCGCCGGTTGGCGGTCGGCCAGTAGAGCACCGACAGCACGCCCGGCAGGAACTGCAAGGTGGCGACGAAGGCGACGATGCCGAGGTTCGACAGGTCCTGCTCGGCGCCGAGCAATAGATAGAAGCCGTAGCTGGCCATGATGATGGTGAAGATCAGGCCGCGCCGGGTCCATTTCAGCCAGCGGTAGATGTTGCCCTCGGCCGGAGGCTGGTACAGCGGTAGCACCAGATGGTTGAGCGCCATGCCGGACAGCGCCAGCGTCGAGACGATGATCAGGCCGCTCGACGCCGACAGGCCACCGATGTAGGCCAGCAGCGCGAGCGGCTGGTTGCCCACCGTGATGCCCAGGCCGAGCGTGAAATATTCGGGATTGGTGTCGACGCCGAGCTTCAGCCCCGCCCAGAGAATCAGGGGCACGGCCAGGCTCATCAGCAGCAGGTAAAGCGGCAGGCCCCAGCTGGCGCTGACCATGGCGCGAGGGTTGAGATTCTCGGTGAAGGTCATGTGATACATGTGCGGCATGACGATCGCCGAGGCGAAGAACACCAGCAGCAGGGTGCGCCAGGGGCCTTCCTGCAAGGGTGTGTGCAGCGCGGCGAGCGCGGTCTGGTTTTGCAGTAGCCAGGCTTCGAGGGCCATCGGGCCGCCGAACACCTCGTACAGCGCATAGACGCCGATGATGCCGAGCGCCGCCAGCTTGACGATGGACTCGAAGGCGATGGCAAACACCAGGCCTTCATGCTTCTCGCGCGCCGCGATGTGGCGCGACCCGAACAGCACGGTGAAGAGCGTGATCAGCACGCAATAGCCGAAGGCGACGCGGCCCTGCATCGGCTCCAGGGTCAGGATGCCGATGGCGTCGGCCACCGCCTGGATCTGCAGCGCCAGCAACGGCAGTACGCCGATCAGCATCACGACGGTCGTCAGCGCGCCGCTCCAGGTGCTGCGAAAGCGAAACGCGAAGAGGTCGGCCAGCGACGATAGCTGATAGGTCCGGGTGATCCGCAGGATCGGATAGAGCAGCACCGGCGCCAGCAGAAAGGCACCGCAGACCCCCAGGTAGGTGGCGAGAAAACCGTAGCCGTACTGGTACGCCAGGCCGACCGCGCCATAGAAGGTCCAGGCGCTGGCGTAGACGCCGAGCGACAGGGTGTAGGTCAGCGGATGGCGGGTGATCCAGCGCGGCAGCATCCCGCGCTCGCTGACCCAGGCGACTCCGAACAGGACGAGCAGATAAAGGGTGCTGATCAGGACCAGCTGACTGAGGTTAAAGCTCGTCGGCATCGCGCTGGCTCTGAAGGATGAAGGTGACCACGATGAGGATCAGCCACAGCAGGTAGGGCCGGTACCAGGCGCCGTTCGGGTCGATCCACCAATCCATGATGGCCGGCGAGAACAGGTAGATCCCGACCACCAGGAGCAATACCAGTCGATAGATGTACATGCCCGGCTCTCGAGTTGCGGTGGGCGGATGGTAAAGGAAGCGGGAAGGGGTCGGAAGGCGCAGGCGCCGCTCAGCGCAGCTGGGCCTCGGCGAGCGTCAGCGTCGACGGGATGGCCTGCGCCTGCCAGTGCTGGCACGCCCAGCGTAGAACCTCGGCGGGACCGGCCTCGGCGAGGGCCGGGTCGGGGCGTTGGCCGAGCGCGCGAAGCGCACGCACCAACAACGGGCTGGCCTGATGCGGTTCGAGCGGTGGCGAACGGTAACGCTTGCCCAGCTTGTGGCCGTCCGGCTGGATGATCAGCGGCACATGCAGGTAACGCGGCCGCGGTGCATCGAACAATTCCTGCAGGTAGAGCTGGCGCGGCGTGGAATCCAGCAGGTCGGCACCGCGCACGATGTCGGTAACGCCCTGCCAGGCGTCGTCCAGCACCACCGCGAGCTGGTAGGCGAACAGCCCGTCGCGCCGGCGGATGACGAAGTCGCCCACCTCTTGAGCCAGATTCTGCGCGAACGCGCCCTGGAGCCGATCGATGAAGCGGTACGTGCGATCCGGCACGCGCAGGCGAATGGCAGCGTCCTCGCGGCCCAGCTTGAGCTCGCGGCAGAAGCCGGGGTAAACGCCTGCGTAGTCAGCCAGCGTCTTGCGCGAGCAGCGGCAGGCATAGGCCAGATCACGGTCGAGAAGATCGCCCAGCGCTTCCCGGTAGACCTCGAGACGCTCGCTCTGCCGGACCACCGGGCCGTCCCACTCGAAGCCGTAGCGCTCCAGGGTCTGCAGGATGGCCGTCTGCGCGCCCGGCAGTTCCCTGGGCGGATCCAGATCTTCCATGCGCACCAGCCAGCGACCGCCGACCGCGCGTGCATCCGCATACGACGCCAGCGCTGCGACGAGCGAGCCGAAGTGCAGGTAGCCACTGGGCGTGGGGGCGAACCGGCCGACGTAGGGGCCGTCTTGCGGGGGGAGTGTGGAAACCGGAGACATGGCAGAAATGAAGCGGGGCGCCGTGGCGCCCCGTGTTCGGTCAGGAACCGAGCTGTTTTTCCTTGATCTCGGCGAGCGTCTTGCAATCGATGCAGAGGCTGGCGGTAGGGCGGGCCTCCAGGCGGCGGATGCCGATCTCGACGCCGCACGAATCGCACCAGCCGTATTCGTTGTCTTCGATCAGCTGCAGCGTTTCGTCGATTTTCTTGATGAGCTTGCGCTCGCGATCGCGGGCGCGCAGTTCGAGGCTGAACTCCTCTTCCTGGCTGGCGCGGTCGGCCGGGTCCGGGAAGTTGGCGGCTTCGTCCTGCATGTGGTGCACGGTGCGATCGACTTCCTCCATCAGTTCCTGCTTCCACTGATTGAGGATCGAGGAGAAGTGAGCGCGCATCCCTTCGCTCATGTATTCCTCGCCCTTGGTCGCTTCATAGGGCTTGAAACCACGGACCAGTTGGTTGTTGGTTTGTGTCGTCTTGGTGGTGGGCATGGATGTCCGCCTCTCGCTATGTCCATTGCGCAGGTTGAATGTCCCTTGCCGACCCGTGCCGGCCCTGCGGCTGCAAGCGGGCGAACTTACCAGAACGATTCGGGGTGCGCTACTCCCGATCGGCCCCGGCTGGCGGCCTTCTTGGGACGTACTTCTAAGGGCTCGTGAGACCGTTGCATTAGGACCAGCGGCTGGCGAAATCATTCGGTTCGGCACGCCCCTCGCTCATCGGCGGATCGGATGGCGCGTCGGCCGGCTGGTAGACTCGCGCTTTTTTCCCGCTCGGGTGAGTCATGAGCCAGGCATACAGCGCCCGCAGCGGCGCGATCGAACCCTTCCACGTGATGGCACTGCTGGCACGAGCCAATGAGTTGCAGGCCGATGGGCACGACGTCATCCACCTGGAGATCGGCGAGCCGGACTTCACCACCGCCGCCCCGATCGTCGCGGCCGGCCAGGCGGCGCTGGCGGCGGGACACACCCGTTACACCGCCGCCCGTGGGTTGCCCGCATTGCGCGAGGCCATCGCGTCCTTTTATGAGGAGCGCTACGGAGTTGCGGTCGATCCCGGGCGCATCCTGGTAACACCCGGAGGCTCGGGGGCGTTGCTGCTGGCCAGCAGTTTGCTCGTCGATCCCGGACGGCACTGGCTGCTCGCCGACCCGGGGTATCCCTGCAATCGGCATTTCCTGCGTCTGATCGAGGGCGAGGCGCAGCTGGTGCCGGTCGGGCCGACCGATCGCTACCAGCTCACGCCGGAGCTGGTGGACCGGTACTGGAACGACGCCAGCGTCGGCGCACTGGTCGCCTCGCCGGCCAACCCCACCGGCACGGTGCTATCGCGCGACGAACTGGCCGGTCTGTCGGCGGCGGTGAGCCGCAAGGGCGGGCACCTGGTGGTCGATGAGATCTACCACGGCCTCACGTACGGAATGGACGCCGCCAGTGTGCTGGAGGTGGACGACGAGGCCTTCGTGCTCAACTCGTTTTCCAAATACTTCGGCATGACGGGCTGGCGCCTGGGCTGGCTGATCGCGCCCGAAGCGGCTGTCCCGGAGCTCGAGAAGCTCGCGCAGAATCTCTACATCAGCGCCTCGACCGTGGCGCAGCATGCCGCGCTGGCGTGCTTCGAGCCCGAGACCCTGGCCATCCTCGAGCAGCGTCGCATGGCCTTCGCCGCCCGACGCGACTTCCTGCTGCCCGCGCTGCGCGAGCTGGGCTTCGACATCGCCGTCGAACCGGAGGGCGCCTTCTATCTATATGCGGACATCAGCGCCTTCGGTGGCGACGCCTTCCAGTTCTGCCGCCACTTCCTGGAAACCGAGCATGTGGCCTTCACCCCCGGGCTGGATTTCGGCCGCCATCTGGCCAGCCGCCATGTACGTTTCGCTTACACCCAGGACATCGACCGGCTGAAGCAGGCGGTCGAACGGATCGCCCGCGGCCTGCGGACCTGGCGGCCCTGATGCGCTTCCCTACGCCGCTCGAAGAAGGCCGCCTGGTGCGGCGCTACAAGCGCTTCTTCGCCGACGTGCTGACGCAAACCGGCGAGCCCTTGTGCATTCACTGCCCGAACACCGGCTCGATGCTGCACTGCATGGCCGAAGGGGCGAGGGTCTGGTTCAGCCGCTCGGGCGATCCAAAACGCAAGCTGCCAGGGACCTGGGAACTGGTCGAAACGCCACACGGCCGGCTCGCCTGCGTGAACACCGGGCGTGCCAACGCCCTGGTCGAAGAAGCGCTCGAGGCGGGCCTGATCACCGAACTGGCCGGCTTCACGGCCTTGCGGCGGGAGGTGCGCTATGGCGAGGAAAACAGCCGGATCGACTTCCTCCTCGAATACCCCGCAGGGCCGGCCTACGTGGAGGTCAAGAGCGTTACCCTCGGCTATGCGGGAGGGGCGGTGGCGGCCTTTCCCGATGCGGTGACGACGCGCGGGGCCAAGCACCTGCGCGAGCTGGCCACGCTCGCCCGCAACGGCGTGCGGGCGGTGCAGCTCTACTGCGTGAACCTCGGCGGCATCGAGGCGGTGCGGCCTGCGGTCGAGATCGATCCGGCCTATGCGCAGGCGCTGCACGAGGCGCTGGCGGCGGGCGTCGAGGTGCTTGCCTATGGCGTCACCCTCACGCCTCAGGAGATTCGCCTCGACCGCCCGCTGCCCGTCCTGGTGTCGCCCGCCTCGATCTAGCGGGGCGCATCACCGGGTCGGCGTGATGCGCCAGATCAGGTTGCCGACGTCATCGGCCACCAGCAGCGCCCCGGTGTTGTCGACGGCGACGCCGACCGGCCGGCCGTTGGCCTCGCCGTCATCGTTGACGAAGCCGGTGAGGATGTCCTCGGCCGGGCCGCTGGGTTCGCCGTTTTCGAAGGGCACGAAGACGACCTTGTAGCCGCTGAGCGGCTTGCGATTCCAGGAACCGTGCTGGCCGACGAAAGCGCCTCCGGCATAGCGTTCAGGGAACAGCTCCCCTTCGTAGAAGGCCAGGCCGAGCGAGGCGGTATGCGGGCCGAGCGCATAGTCCGGGACGATCGCCTTGGCGACCCATTCGGGACGCTGCGGCTGCACGCGCTCGTCGACGTGCTGGCCGAAGTAGCTGTAGGGCCAGCCGTAGAAGCCGCCGTCCTGCACCGAGGTCATGTAGTCGGGTACCAGGTCGCTGCCGAGCAGGTCGCGTTCGTTGACGGTGGTCCACAGTTCGCCGCTGGTCGGCTGCCAGGCCAGCCCGTTCGGGTTGCGCAGGCCGGAAGCGTACAGGCGCAGGGTTTTGGCCTGTGGGTCCACTTCGAGAATGGCGGCTCGGTTTTCTTCGGCCTCCATGCCGTGCTCGGCAATGTTGCTGTTCGAGCCGCTGGTGACGTAGAGCCGGGCGCCGTCCCGGCTGGCGATGACGTTCTTGGTCCAGTGGTGATTGATGGGGCCGGCCGGCAGGTCGACGATCTTTTCGCCGCGGGCGTCGATGTTTGTCATGCCGGGCGTGTAAGGAAAGCGAAGCAGTGCGTCGGTGTTGGCGACGTAGAAGTCATCGCCGACCAGCGCCATGCCGAAGGGAGAATTCAGCCCCTCCAGGAACACACTGCGCTGATCGGCGCGGCCGTCACCGTCGGTATCGCGCAGCAGGGTGATGCGGTTGGCGCTCGGCACACCCGCACCGGCGCGGGACATGATTTTTTTCATGATCCAGCCGACGACGCCGCGTTTGCCCTCGGGTTTGGGCGGGGCGTTGGTTTCGGCGACCAGCACGTCTCCGTTGGGCAGCACATGGAGCCAGCGGGGATGATCCAGGCCCTCCGCGAACGGCTCGACGGCAAAGCCCTCGGCGGGCGTCGGATGCTGGCCGTCCGGCCAGCCGACCGCCGGTGCGATGTTCAGCGTGGGGATCCGGCTCGTCACCGGTTCGGGCAATGCCGGATCGGGACCATAGCCGGCCTGGGTGGGAAGCTTGGCGGTATCGCCGCAGCCGGACAGGGCAAGGGTTAGGTTCCCGATGATCAAGAGGACGGCAATGCGCATCGCAAGCTCCTTCGGTTGGGAATCAGGCCGCGTCGTCGCCCCGATCGTCGTCGGGGCCGCGTGCAAGCCGGTGCGTCCGCGCCGCGTGACGTTCCAGGACCGGCATGACCTTCAGCACGATGAGCGCCATGCCGGTGGTGAATACGGCGGTCGCCTCGTGGCCCAGGCCGCAGGTGACGCCGATCGCGGCCGTCAGCCAGATGCCGGCGGCGGTCGTCAGTCCGTGCACGTCTTGTGCGGTTTCGCCCTTGAGAATGGTGCCGGCGCCAAGAAAACCGATGCCGGTCACGATGCCCTGGATGACCCGGCTCAGGTCGTTCACCTCGACGCCTGCCTGAAGCGGCGCGAGGGCGAACAGCGCGGCGCCCAGGCACACCAGCATGTGGGTTCGCAGGCCGGCGGCCTTGCCCTTGGATTCGCGCTCGTAACCCAGCAGGCCGCCGAGGAACGTGGCGAGGCTCAAGCGGATCGCGACCCGGAAGGCTTCCTCCAGATCGGGAATGTCGGAGAACTCGCTCGCCAGGGTGCGTGTAAGGATGTCCCACCAATCCATGCCGGCTCCTCGTCATCAGGAAGATTGGAGCGCTTCGCTCGTCCGGCGTTCGCATCACTCGGTGACGCGAAAGCGCAGCACGCCGATCATCTGGCCCGCCTCGGTGACGACCCTCACCCGCCACTTGCCCTGCGCATGCGGCGGGAAGTTGCGTTTGTGCGTCCAGGCACGATAGCCCTTCTCCCGGCCGCCGCTGATGTCCAGTGCGATGCGGTCCACGCGTCGGCCGTCGTGCCACCATTCATGGTAGATGCGTTCCTTCAGGCCGCGCGGCGCATTGATCGCCGTGTAGGCATAGAGCCCGTCGGCGCGCAGCTGGGCTTCGCTGAGTTCGCGCAGGCTTTGTCCGGGTTCCCGCTCGGCGTCGTCCATACTTAGCGTCACGCTCGCTTCGGTGAGCCAGAGCGTGGCCGGCGGCACCCAGGTGCGACCGAACCAGCCGCACAGGCCCACCACCAAGGCCAGGCCGACGATCGCCAGCCCGCGGCGCCAGCCCCGGTACGGGAAGAGCGCCCCCAGGCTCGGTATCGCCAGGAGCACGGCGATCACGAGGGCGAGCTGGTAACTCTGCGGGGTCGACAGGTGAAACATGATCGGCAAGGCCGTCAACAGCGCGGCGAACAACGTCAGCGAGTGGAAGGCCAGGTACAGCCAGCGTTTGCGCGCGAGCCAGCGGTAATAGAGCGGATCGACCAGCGAGACCAGCGCCGCGGCGCCCAGCAGCAGGGTGAAGACCGCCTGGCCGCTGTGCCAGGTGGTGGTGATGAAGAAGAACGGGACGATGAAGAACAGGCTTTCCTGGTGGACCAGCTGCGTTGCGTAGTGCAGCAGGGGCGGCGGCATATCCCAGCCGAACAGGCGGTGAATCGCCCGGCGCAGGGGCTTTTCCAGCATCAGCCAGACCCAGCTCACCAGCATGATCAAGGCCACGACCTTCGCCAGCCCCGCCTGGCGATCGACGAGCACGAAGCTCGCCACGCCCGAGACGAAGCCGAACAGCGCGACCACGCCCGGGTATCGGCGGATGAAACGGGAGCCGGTATCGAACAGGCGGGCGACGAGTGCTTTGATGGTCATGGAAGGCGGTCGCGATGGGGCATTGCAGTCTAACCGCGCAGCACGCGATCGACCGAGCCGCGCACATGCGCGAAGGCGTGCGCCTCGCTCTCGGAAAAGACCAGCAGCGGCAGGCCGATGTGCGCGCACAGTTCGCTCAGGAAGGTGTCGTCCGTTTCGTCATTGCGCAACTGCACGGCGCAGGTCGGCCGCAGGGTCTGCCGGTCGCAGAGTAGAAAGTCGAAGTGCAGGCCCGCAAGGCGGTTGTTGGCGTGGTACCAGGCCGCGCGGCGGGCGATCGCGGTGATGGCGACGATCTCGGCGGCCCGCACCTTGGGGAGGATCAGCTGGGTGTCGCCGCAGGCACGTGTGAGTGTGTCCAACAGTTGCCGCTCCGCCTCCTCGAACAGCGCCGGCTTCAGCGCGAATGGCAACCGTACGGCCGGCTGGGTGAACTGACGCTGCTTGATGACGAACACCAGCGCGAAGCAGGCGAATGCGATGAGCGTCAGCACCAGCCAGCTCAAGCCCATGTCGGCGTCCTCCGTCTGGCGCGGTGCGCACACGGGCGCGACGGCATGTATCGGGTCGTCAGGCAAACCATTGAGGCAGCACCTCCTGCAGGTGTTCGGTCATGCGCCGCGTGTGCGAACCGAACCAGTACACCCGGTCGCAGTCGGGACAGTGCCGTATCGGTTGGTCGAAGGCGCGGGCCGAGGCGGGCACGCGCTCGAGGATCTGCTCGGCGCTCGCCGCTTCGAGCCGCCCGTTGCAGACCAGACAGCGCAGGAACAGCGCCTCGGGCCGTGGCAGCTGGATCGCGTCGACGACCTCGCGCAGCTGAGCGTCCGTGCGCTGCGCGGCAACCAGCAGCCCGCGGTCGGGGCGAAGGAATCGGATCAGGTGACGGTCGCGGGTCAGCACGACCCGCGACTGCGCATTGGCCAGCCTGACCAACTCGCGGTCGCTGAGCGTCGGGGCGGCCAGCGCCGTGTCGATGTCGAGCAACCTGAGCCAGCGTGCCAGGCCGCCGAGCATGGCGTCAGCGAACAGGAGCGTCGTCTGCATGCTGGTGTGAACCCGCTGGCGCCAGGCGGTTCCCTGTTTTCAGCGCGGCGCCGATTCGCTCCACTTGGGACGCACCGAGGGCTGCCAGGCCTCGAGCCGCTGGAGCAGGTCCTCGGGCGAGTCGCTACGTTGCAGCATGGCGCGGTGCGGTGGCCGGACGAAGCCCTCGTCGACGAGGTGATCGAGGAAGTGGCTGAGCTTGCCGTAGAAGTCGTTTACGTCGAGCAGGCCGAGCGGCTTGCTGTGGTAGCCGAGCTGGCCCCAGGTCCACACCTCGAAGAGTTCCTCGAGCGTGCCGAGCCCGCCGGGCAAGGCGATGAAGGCATCCGACAGTTCGGCCATGCGCGCCTTGCGTGCGTGCATGCCATCGACGACCTCGAGGCGCGTAAGCCCCGGATGGCCGATCTCCGAGTCCTGGAGTCGCTGCGGGATGATGCCGATCACCTCGCCGCCAGCGGCGAGCGCGGCATCGGCCACGACGCCCATCAGGCCGACCGCGCCGCCGCCGTAGACCAGGCGGATGCCGCGGCGGGCGAGCGTCTCGCCCATGGCGATGGCGGACTGCCGATAGAGGGGGTTGGCGCCGGAACTGGCACCGCAGAACACACAGATGGAACCGATTGGCATCGTCGTCTCCGCCAGAACAAAGGGCGGCAGAGTAGCGAGCGGTCCTTCGGCTGTCAGCCGTCACGCGCCGGAGGCGGCCTCGGCGTAGGCTGCGAGCAGGTTGCGGAACAGTTCATTGAGGGTCATGGGGCGCTCCGTTCGTCAGCGTGGGGACAGGCCTGCATGGTAGGGCGGCTCGGGCGTTACGGCCGCTTGCTTATTCCCATCGCCCCGATAGATGTGTGGCTATCGCGTTATCCCCAGTGGATGTGCACGGCGCTGTGGATAACCTTGGGGCGATCGGCTACAAGCTAGACGAGGCGGGCGTTGCAGCCGTTCGCTCAAAAAACGATCAGGAGCGCCCAGCGAAGGCGAATGGGCCGTTGTCAAGTGAGAGATGGCCTTACGGACCGCGGCTGACCTGACGTGCCGCCTTGTTATCCACCAGGCGTGTGGAGAGCGCTGTGGATAAGGTGGGCAAAGCCTCGTGTAACCCAGGTGTCACTAAGGCTGGCGATGGCTGTACGAAAAATCGCCAACCTCGGTGGAACGGCCGTCGCCTTCTGGCATTTGTGCGTACCGCCGTGCGCCGTCGAGCAATTGCAGCGCGCGGTCGGGGTAGTCGGTGATCAGGCCCTTGGCGCCCATCTCGATCAGGCGGCGCATGCGCGGCTGCTCGTTGATGGTCCAGAACTGCGTGTGCAGGCCGAGCGATTCGGCGGTGCGCAGGAATTCGGGCGTGGCGAGCTGGGTGCCACCGTGGCGCGCCGGGATCTGCAGCAGCTGGTAGGTCGGCGACAGCAGACCGGCCAGGCCGATCCGCTCCAGCATCACCAGCAGGCGGACCGCACTGGCACCCGCGGAGGTCGCGACGCCGGGGCAGCGCTGGCGGAAGGCCTGCAGGCTGTGGTCGTGAAAGCTGCCGACGACGATCCGGTCGCGCTGGCCACTGTGCATGATCAGCTCGCACAGCCGCTCCTCGATACCGGCGTCCGCCACCTTGATTTCCACCGCCTTGGGCACGGCCGGCAGGTGGGCGAGCACCTCGGCGAACGTCGGAATGCCGATGCCCTGGCCGCGATAGGGATGACTCAATCCGCCATCGGGAGACCAGTGATAGCCGGCGTCGAGCTGCCTGAGCGCGGCGAGGTCATGGGCGGCGACGGGGCCGCTGCCGTTGGTGGTCCGGTCGAGCGTCTCGTCGTGGATGACCACGAGCTCGCCGTCGCGGGACAGGCGCACATCCATTTCGATCATGTCCGCCCCGATCTCGCTGGCGCGGCGAAAGGCGAACAGGCTGTTCTCCGGCCACAAGCCCATGCCGCCCCGGTGCGCGACGACGACCGGGCGATCGCTGTCTTCGAACGCGGCGAGAACGGCAGGCACGGTGGCCGGCCGGTTGGTTGCGTGCAGCAGGCCGGCGACCGCGACGATCAGCAGTGCCGGGGCAAGCAGGTAGCGAACGAAGCGGAACATCGGGCCACTCACGACGACGGGACGGGCCGAGTATGCCCACCGGCGCGACGGGGCAACAAGCGACGGGTTCGCCGTTTACGCGCCGCCTGCCGCCGGCCGGCGCGCCTTCGGCCGGCCGAGCTTTTCGCCCTCGTGGCCGTAGCTCAGCTGGCCGTGGTTCAGTCGCGCCGGGGAGGTGAAGGGATGCTCGCTGACATGGGTCTGGTCGAAGATGTGCAGCACCTCGACGCCAGCCAGCTTGAGGACGTCCGACACCAGCGAACGGTGGCAGCGCCACCAGAGCACCTCGGCGCACATCAATGCGGTGCGCTGCTGGCGGGCGAAGTCGCTCATCCGGGCCATGCCCTCGGCAAACTCCTCCGAGTGGAGGTGATCGGCGTAACCGCGAAACGAAACGTTGCGCCAGGCATCGTTCGGCGTATCCGGGCGCGGCCGGCGCCGACCGCCGAGTTCGGGAAACCACGCGTAGCCGGTACCATTCTCCAGCAGCGCCTCGCAAAGCGCCGGGCGTGCGAACTGCGGAAGGCGGCGCGAGCCGGGGAAGCGGCGGATATCGGCGATCGCCTCGATGCCATGGGCGTCCAACAGCAGGAGGAAATCCTCCAGCGTCTGGTTGGAGTGCCCGAGCGTCCAGAGGCGGGTCGGGAGCCGGTCGGTCCTGCGCAGCGGGTCGCAGGTGTCGTCTGGCGAAGCTGTCATTGCTGCGTTGTCCTCGCTGTGTGAGTCAAGGGTGGACACGCAATGTCGCGCCGATGCTCCGCATTCGATGATGCGAAGCCGTGATGGTCGGGCATTCATTGCGGGGCGATTCGTTGTCGCGACGCGCCCGCGGGGCCGACACTCGGGCCTCGTTTCGGCATCCTGACAGGAGCTCACATGACTGAAGCCATCCGCTTCGAAGACAAGGTGGTAATCGTGACCGGCGCGGGTGGCGGCCTCGGCCGGGCCCATGCGCTGGCCTTCGCCCGTCACGGCGCGCGGGTCGTGGTCAACGACCTCGGCGGCAGCAAGGCCGGCGAAGGCGCCAGCGGCACTGCGGCGCAGCAGGTGGTCGATGAGATCGTCCAGGCCGGCGGCACGGCGGTCGCCAACACCGACTCGGTGACCGATGGCGAGAAGATCGTGCAGCAGGCGATGGACACCTTCGGCCGCGTCGACGTGGTGGTGAACAATGCCGGAATCCTGCGCGACAAGACCTTCCACAAGATGGACGACGCCGACTGGGATCTGGTCTACAGGGTTCATGTCGAGGGCGCCTACAAGGTCACCCGGGCGGCCTGGACCCACCTGCGCGAGCAGGCGTACGGGCGCGTGATCTTCACCGCGTCGACCTCGGGTATCTATGGCAACTTCGGCCAGTCGAACTACGGCATGGCGAAGCTCGGGCTGTACGGCCTGACCCGCACGCTGGCGCTCGAAGGGCGCAAGCAGAACATCCTGGTCAACGCCATCGCACCAACCGGCGGGACGCGCATGACCGAGGGGCTGATTCCGCCGCAGGTGTTCGAGCAGCTCAAGCCCGAGCTGGTGAGCCCGCTGGTGGTGTACCTGGCCAGCGCGCAGTGCCAGGACACGGGCGGCCTGTACGAGGTCGGCGGCGGGTGGATCGGCAAGGTTCGCTGGGAGCGCAGCCTCGGCGTCGGCTTCGATCCGCGTGCCGGTTTCGAGGCGGAGGATGTCGCGGCGCAGTGGTCCCGCATTGGCGATTTCACCGATGCGGCGCACCCGGCCGACAACATCGAAGCGCTGCGCGAGATGATGGCCAACCTGCAGAAGTACGCAGGCTGAGCCGGCTCCGGTCGGTCATGCGGCCCGGTCGATGGTGTCGGTGACCAGCCGAAGCGCCTTCTCCCGGGCCTGTTGTAGCGTCCGTACATACGCCAGCGAACCCTCGTGCAAATGCAGGCCGGCGCGGCGCAGCTTCAATCGGATGCGAGCGCTGCTGCCGACCAGGACCAGGCGGATGCCCTGCCTGCGGTAGTCGTCATGCAGGCGTTCCAACGACGCCAGTCCGCTCATGTCGAGCACCGGCACGTTGCTGATGTCGAGGATGACCACCCGTACCTCGGGCCCGAAGCGCCGCAGTACGCCCAGCGCTTTCTCCGCCGCGCCGAAGAACAGCGGCCCCTTGATCGCGAAGGCGACGACTGACGCCGGCAGGTCGAGCGGCGGCCTGCGTGGGGATTGGGTGTCGAGGGGCGCCGTGCCGGTGACGTCGCTCATGCGCTTGATGAACAGCGCCGCGGCGAGCAGCAACCCGACGGCGACTGCCAGCACCATGTCGAACAGCACGGTCAGCGCGAAGCAGGTCAGCAGCACGGCGACGTCGTTTCGTGGGGCCACGCGCAGGGTACGGACGACATGGCGCGCTTCGCTCATGTTCCAGGCAACCATCACCAGCAGCGCGGCGAGCGCCGACATCGGCAAGTAGCTGAACAAGGGTGCCAGCCAAAGTATGGCTATCAGGACGACCGCCGCGTGGGTGATCGCGGCGAGCGGTGAATAGGCGCCGGCGCGCACGTTGGTCGCCGTTCGTGCCAGCGCTGCCGTCGCCGGGATGCCGCCGAACAGCGGGGCGACAAGGTTGCCCAGCCCTTGGCCGATCAGTTCGGCGTTGGGGTCGTGCTGGGTGCCGGCCATGCCGTCGGCGACCACCGCGCATAGAAGCGATTCGATCGCGCCGAGCATGGCGATGGCGAACGCGGGCCCCAGCAGGTCATGGATCGTTTCGAACGACAACAACAGCGGTGTGCCGTCGGGGCCTGGCAGGTTCCAGGGCCACTCGAAGCTCGGCAAGAACGGTGGGATGCCGGGCAGCACGGTGCCATCCTCGAGCCGGTAGCTGAAGCGCTCACCGAGCGTGTCGACCGCCCATCCGTAGCTCTCCAGCAAGGCACCGAGCAGCGCACCGATCGCCAGTGCGACGAGATGACCGGGCACGCGCCTGGACCATCGGGGCCAAAGGATCAGGATCGTCAGCGTCAATGCGGCCACCAGGGCATCGCCGGCATTGAGATCAGGCAGGGCGCGCGCCAGGAGCACCAGTCTGTCGAGGTAGTGCCGGGGTTCGCCGGCCAGCGTCAGGCCGAGCCCGTCCTCGATCTGCAACGTGGCGATCACCACGGCGATGCCGGCGGTGAAGCCCAGCGTGACCGGATAGGGGACGAAACTCACCAGTCGTCCGGCTCCGAGCAAGCCCAGCACCATGAGCATGACGCCAGCCATCGCCGTGCACAGGAGCAAGCCGCCGAGCCCATGTTGCTGGGTGATCGGCAGAAGGATCACCACGAAGGCAGCGGTGGGTCCGGAGACGTTGAAGCGCGAGCCGCCGGTAAGGGCGATCAGCGGTGCGGCCAGCAGGATGGTGTACAGCCCATGCTGGGGCGCCACGCCGATGGCGATTGCCAGGGCCATGCCCAGCGGGATGGCAATGACACCGACCGTCAGTCCGGCGAGCAGGTCTTCTCTGATCCGTCGCGCTCCATAACCGGCACCAAAGGCATGACGCCAACCAGAAAACAAGGGAAGCGGCATGCTGACTCCTTTCGATCCTTCGACTCGGAAAACCCCGTTGCAGCGAGTCCGCGAACGCTCGGGACGACGCCTGGTGCCGATGCGCAACAGTAATACCTTGGTCGCAAGGCCGTCTATCGCGTTGAGCCGCCTGTCCGCCGGGGGTAAACTGCCGCCCCCGTAACGCCCGAGCGACCGGAGTGAGCATGCGCAAAGACAAGAAACAGGTGATTGGCGAAGAGATCGGTGACGAGTCGATCAAACTGTTTCTGCTTCCGGAGCCGGCCGACGACACGCCGCCGGCCCTGCACAAGCTGATCAAGGCCTACCGCGGTCTTCGGATCGACGACTTCGAGCGCTTCCTGCACGTTTTCATCGAAGCGGGATATGACCTGAACGCTCGGGATGCCAAGGGCCGGTCCTTCGTGGATCTGATCGCGGATCAGCGCCAGGCGGCTCCCTACATCGAACTGGTCCAGGCGGTGCGGGGATAGATAGTCAGCGTCTCTCATTTGTTTGCGTAAGGCAGGAATATACCGGTCGCGCCTTGGCCCTGGCTGAGGCGCGCCGAAACGAGTGTCTCGCAAGTGCATTTTCCCGTGGAGCCATTAGGCGGATGCCTGCTCCGGGAACTTGGCGCAGGCGAGGGGAGGGCCAAAAGTCCTCCTGTGCAGCTGAGCAGGCGTTGCCTGCGCCGCGACGTCGCCGACTCCGGCTGACGGCGTGGGTATAACGGTTCCGCGCGTGCCGCGTACTGCGGTCGTGAGAGTTTCTTGCTGCAATTTGGAGATGCGTTGATGACGCAACACGAGAGCGAGGCGGTCGATATGGTGCTGGTGGGAGCCGGCATCATGAGTGCGACCCTGGCGGTACTGATCAAGGAGCTCGATCCTGCGATCAATCTGGAAATCGTCGAGTTGCAGGAGTCCGGAGCGATCGAGAGCTCCAATCCCTGGAACAATGCCGGTACTGGACACGCCGGGCTTTGCGAACTCAATTACACGCCCGAGCTGGCCGATGGTTCGATCGACACGAAAAAGGCGATCACCATCAACACCCAGTTCGAAGTGTCCAAGCAGTTCTGGGCCTATCTGATCGGACGGGACGGCTTCGGCTCCGCTCAAACGTTCATCAACGCGGTTCCTCACCTCAGCTTCGTTAGCGGCGCCAAGGGCGTGGCCTACCTGAAGAAGCGTCATGCCGCGCTCTCCCAGCACCATGCTTTCGCGGACATGGCCTACTCCGAAGACCGGTCCACGCTCGCCGAGTGGATGCCGCTGATGATGCCGGGTCGTTCCTCCGACGAGCAGATTGCTGCCACGCGCTCGGAAAACGGCACGGATGTGAATTTCGGCGCATTGACCAATCAGTTGCTTCAATACCTTTCGGGCCGTCCAGGCGTGAAGGTGACTTATAACCAGCGAGTCACTGGCCTGCAGCGCATGGGCAGTGGCTGGCGGGTGGAGGTCAAGAACACGCGCAGTGGCGGAACCCGTCATATCGATGCCGGGTTCGTGTTCCTCGGCGCGGGCGGTGGTGCGTTACCGCTCCTGCAGATGTCCGGCATTCCGGAAGGCAAGGGGTTTGGTGGCTTCCCGGTGAGCGGCCAATGGTTGCGTTGCGACAATCCCGAAGTAGTGCGCCAGCATCAGGCGAAGGTGTATAGCCAGGCCGAAGTGGGCGCGCCCCCGATGTCGGTACCTCATCTGGATACCCGTGTCGTCGATGGCAAGAAGTCGTTGCTTTTCGGGCCCTATGCAGGCTTTTCGACCAAGTTCCTCCGCCACGGGTCGCTATTGGACTTGCCCCTTTCGGTTCGCCCGTCGAACCTCGGCCCGATGCTCGCGGTCGCTCGCGACAACATGGACCTCACGCGTTACTTGATCAAGGAAGTCATGCAGTCCATGGATCAGCGGCTTGCCACGCTTCGCAAGTTCTATCCTGAAGCGAGAGCAGAGGACTGGCGCCTTGAGGTTGCAGGGCAGCGCGTGCAGATCATCAAGAAGGATCCCAAGAAAGGCGGGATTCTCCAGTTCGGGACCGAGCTGGTGTCTGCTTCGGATGGCTCGATTGCAGCACTGTTGGGTGCATCGCCAGGTGCGTCCGTTACCGTGTCGATCATGCTGAACCTGCTGGAACGCTGCTTCCCGGACAAGACGGCTTCCGCCGCCTGGTCGCAAAAACTGACGGAGATATTTCCTGCTCGGGAAAAGCAGCTGGAGACGGATCCGCAGGCTTATCGGGAAGTTAGTGGTGCGTCCGATCGGAAACTGGGCCTGCAGGGTTGATGCCCTGCTGAACCCCGTGCTTGATCTGGGCATCAAAGGGGTGACGAGGGCGGGCTGGATGTCTCGCTCGCTGGGTGCTGCGTAATCTTTTAGGGAGCTTTCAATGTTTCGCTATATGCGTTCTTTTGTGTTGGCGGTATGTGCTGCGTCCTTGATGGCGTGTGCCCACAGCCCGCAGCAACTCAAGCCGACCCCGCGCCTGGTTGGAGTGATCAATCCGGTCGGGCAAGGACAGCCTGTCATGGTCCGGGTCGTCGACGGGCGATCGTCGCCGGTTCTTGGGACGCGGGGCGGGCTCTATCCCGAAACCAGCGCGATTTCCGTTCCTTCGGCGAATGTCCTCCCTCAGTTGCAGGCGCAGGCTGAGGCGGCCGTTAGGCTGCTAGGCTTCACGCCGACTGCCAACGCCTACAACGCGCCTCAGTTGACCGTCACGCTGGCCGATTTGAGCTATCAGTCGCCGAAAGAGGGGTTGTACGTTACCGAAGCCGATATCGGCGCTACCTTTCGTGCCGAGGTTGTAAACGCAGGGCGACGTTATACGGGGCGCTACGGGGCGACGCTCAACCAGCGTTTTGGCATGGCTCCGAACGAGCAAACCAACACCAAGCTTGTAAGCGATGTCTTGAGCGATGCCCTCTCGCGTGTATTCAAAGACGCCAGCGTTGGGCAGCTCCTCGCTCAGTAAGTTTTTCAAAGAGCAGTTGACACCAAAACCCATGGCTGTATGATTCGCGGCCTCGCAGTCAGGGAGGTTGTACTGGCTGCGGGGCAAGCGGTTGAGTAGAAAAGAGATTTTCGAAAAAGTGCTTGACGCGAAGAAGGGCTGCTGTAGAATGCGCGG